>CALNZO010000013.1:0-296390 GCA_942491175.1 uncultured bacterium
TGCGGCCAGCGTCGAAGTCGCGGATGGCTTCGGGGTGAATGGCGCCATGCTGATCACGAGGTCCGGGGACGCGACGCCCTGCAGCAGCGGCGCCGCGCCCGGATCGTCCAGTGCTTTCTCAGCGGCGCGTGGAGCCGGCTGACCCATGACCCCTGGATCGGATCTGCACTGGGCGAATTGCCCCGCCGTGGAGCAAGACCCTCAGCGCGCCAGCGGCGCCTGGGTGTTTCGGGGTTCCCGAATTCCCGTGGCGGCTCTGTTCGACAATCCGGACGGGGACACCCGTTCCCCTGCGCCGGTCTCTGAATGGCCTCGTCGTGGCCACGGCCTACGAGCGGGCGGCGGAGGGAGGACCGGCGGCGGAGAGGAAGAAGTGGCCCAGGATTCGCCGGGCTACGGATGCCATCCAGGCCGCTATTGCCGCCCCGATGGGCGGAACCTACAGAGAACTCCTGATTCCTGCCTGCTCGACGGCCCCGACACCGCCCCAGCCACCCTGGCTGCTGGCCCATGGGGCCGGGGCTGGCGGGTGGTGCGCTTCGAGTTTGGCTACATGGGCCGGATGCGCGAAACGGGACGGCGCCAGGTGCGGCTGGGCTGGATCCCCAGCGGCGACCACAGCTTCAAGCCCACCCGAGTTCAGGGCTGAGCGAGGCGGAGGACTGGGCGACGGCGGTGGCGTGGAGTGATCGGTTCTTACTTCATTGCTTCCGTTGCTCCAACAGCACCGCAAGCTGACTCCTGTACTCCTCCTGCGGGGCCTATCAGGTCGGAAACTTCAGCCAGGATCCCAGCCTGGATCGCTTCCGGGTGGTAGCCGCCACCATCTGCAGCTGGGTTCGCGTTGGCCACGGCGGCGGGGCAAGTTCCGCGATCATCTTCTTCCTTTCCAGCTCACTTGGCTGCTTTCCCGATTGACTTGACTTAGCCGAGCACGGACTAAGCTGATCCCATTGCCGGCCCTGGCCATGCCTGGCCATGCAGGTGAACCTCCACGACGCCAAGACCCACCTCTCTCGCTACGTGGCCCAGGCCCTTGAGGGGGAGGAGGTGGTGATCGCCAAGGCCGGCCGGCCGCTGGTGCGGCTGGTGCCGGTGCAAGACCCCTCAGAGGTTCGCCGCGGCGGGTTCCTCCAGGGTGCTGCCGTGGTCCGTGCCGATCTCAAGGCCGACTTCGCCAGCGAGATCGACAGCCTGTTCGGCTGATCCCGCAGGAGTGACCCCCACCGAACCCCAGGCCCTGCTCCTCGACACCCAGCTGCTGCTCTGGTGGGCGATCGAACCGAAGCGGCTGCCTGCTGCCGTGGCCAGCCTTCTGGCAGATCCGGCCCAGTTGGCCGCAGACTCAAGCCGGTTGTGCGGTTCTTACCAGGGGCAGCAAGGTTTCGATGGCCGTGGTGTCGCAGATCTGGCAGTAGTGCTCCAAGGTGAGGGCCACCGGCCTGCCCTCCCCATCGAAATCCACCACCAGATTTTCGCTCAGGGCTTCCGAGCTGTCGCTGTCCCGTTCCGATAGGGCGATGTGGAGGGTGTCGGTATCGGGGAAGTATTGGATTTTCATGGTGCCGAATCAGGCTTGGGCTCATCGAGAAGGTGGTGATCCGCTTCCGGACCAGGCCATGTTGTGCATGTGCTCGTTTCGCGCAATGATGTGAGCATAAGCACGCCCTGAGGCGTCCGACCGCGCCATGCCCCCTGCCCTCTCGCCGCTCCCCCTGGAGCCGCTCACCAAACCCGATGCCCAGCTGGTCGCCGAGGCCTGCGGCCGCGCCGCCCAAGCTCTCGGGCTCAGCCGTGACGAGATGACTGCCGTGGTGGGAAAGCACCGCACCAGCATCGACCGCACCGGACTGGATCCCGCCACCAAGGAAGGCGAGCTGGCCCTGCTGTTTCTGCGGGTCTACCGCAGCCTCCATGCCCTGTGCGGAGGTGATCAGGCCCTGATGCGCCACTGGATCGAGCAGCCCAATCACCACCTCGGCGAGCAGCCGCCCCGTCTGCTGCTGCCGCGGATCGAAGGGCTCACCCGCGTTGCCAACTACCTCGATGCCCTCCGCGGCTGACTGCAGCGAGGCCCCCTTCGTTGCTCTCTCTGGTGCGGTGCTGCGCATCGTGGATCACCAGGGCGAAACCGGAACGGCCGATCTGGTGGATGGTCTGCTGGAGCAGGCGCGGTTGGAGCAACTGATCGAAGGCGTCAAGCCGCCGATCCCGAGCGATTGGCCCGAAGCCGAAGAAGGGCGCCCGCTTCCCACCCACCTGCTGCTGCTCACCCCCTTTCGCTACCCGCCCCTTGCCAGCGGATCGCGCTTTGGACGGCTCCATCAGCGCCATCTCTTCTATGGCGCCCGGGCGCTGGAAACGGCCTTGGCGGAGCGGGCCTTCCATGCGCTGCGCCTGTTGGAAGGCTCACCGCTGCCAGCGGGGGCCCGAATCCAACGGCAGCAGACCGCCTTTGCCGTGGAAATCTCGGTTCAGCGTGGCCTGGCCTTGCAGAAGCAGCTGAGCCCCAAAGCCCTTGCGGCGACGACCGATCCCTGCAGCTACGCCGCCAGTCAGCGCTGCGGCGATGCCATGCGGCAGCGGAGCGTCCAGGCGTTCGAGGTGCCGTCGGCCCGCTCACCCCAGACCCCGCCGGTTGTGGGGGTGCTCACTCCCTATGCCTTCACCAGCACACCGTTCGACTTCCAGGACTGGAGCCTGGAGATCACCGCCGAAGGGGTGACGGCCGTGTCCTTTGGCGGGGGGCTGACGGGAGAGTTTCCCAGGGAGCGGTTTCTGGTGGAGGGCCGGTGGCCGGGGCCTTGATTCATCGCCCACCCACCTCAGCGGCGGCCAGGCCCCAACCACGCAGCTTGCATGAAAATCATGCACCAGTTCTGCCTTGAAGCGAAGTGTGGCGCGTTTTTCATTCAAGGAGGCCCTGGCGCAGCTCCCCCGCGGTGGGCCCTTAGGGCTGGAGCTGCTGGCAGCCCACGGCATCACCGCCAAGCACGCCTCGGCTCTTTTGCGCTCGGGCTGGTTGCAGCGCCTGGGGCGCAGGGCCTACAGCCTCCCCGGAGACGAACTGAACCTCAACGCCTGTCTGGCCTTCCTGGCACAGCAGCTGCCGGGTCTGCATGTGGCGGCCAAGACGGCCCTGGCCTGGCGTGGGGTTCGCCACAACCTGGCCTTCCGGGAAACCGTGGTGCTGTGGGGCGATCAGCCGGCCCGCCTGCCGGCCTGGTTCAGCGAACTCTTCTCAGCGCGCTATCGCGTTGCCCACATCTTTGATCCCGCCATGCCCGCAGGGCTTGGGCTGGCCCCCCTTTCCGCTGGCCGGCCTGATCTGCTGGTGTCCACCCCGGTGCGGGCCCTGCTGGAGCTACTCAGTGAAACGGGCAGTTTTGAAGGCCTCGAAGAGGTACGGCACCTGGTGGAAAGCCCCCGCAACCTGCGGGAGCCCGTGCTGGATGAGCTGCTGGGCCATCTGAACCGCATCAAGGTGGCGCGCCTGGCGGCCCGGCTGGATCTGGTGGCCACGCCATGAACGCCGCCTACGACGCCACGGTTCGACAGCTGCTGGACAAACCCCGTGAGATCAGCTTGCTGCAACTCGAGCCTTGGACCGAGTGACTCGAATCTTCGTATATCTGCGTCCTTTGGAAGTCGCAGCCAAGCCTCTTTTCTTTGCAGGTGAATCGTCGGAATTGCGGATGAGGACTTCGGCAGGAATGTTGAACTTGGCGATGAGCTTGCGGATCATTGGCAACGTGAGCGGCCGCCGCCTGCTCATCACCTCGGAAATGCGGCCGCTGCTGCCGATGACGTCTTCCAGGGCTTTACGGCTCAATCCTCGTTGTTCAAGGGCGAATTGAATCGCGGCAATCGGGTCGGGCGGTCCGATGTCGTGGTGCTTTGCTTCGTAGTCGTCAATCAGGATCGAAAGAAGCTCCAACCTCTCAAACTCAGGACTTCCCTCGTCTGCATCCAGGTAGAGGTCAATTTCATGAAGGGCATGCTCATAGTCGGCCTCGGTGCGAATGGGTCTGATGGGGCGGAGTGCGGTTGTCATATCGTTGAAGCGTCAATTGACGTTGAACACCACACGATTGTTGGAGAGGAAGCTGGCCGTCGAGAACATGGCCTGATTCCCAGAACTGCACAAGCGTCCGCTTGGCGATGATGCGCACGTCGCAAAGCAGGGTCCTCCCATTATGGGAGCAGCCGGCTGGTTCGTCCAGCCCTTCGGCAGCTCCTAGCGCCAGTGGTGCAGCTGGGGCCAGCGACTTGCTCCCCTCTGTCGTCGCTTCAGAGCTGGAGCAGGTCGCCCGCGATGCCCTGCAGACCGCCTTGCACCCCACCACGCCTGGATTCAAGGGGCTGATCGATCGTTTCCTGGCCGATCGGCAGCGGCTGGTGAAGGGGCACCGTCAGGACTGGTTCCCGGCCATCCCGCTGCCCTTTCCTCCCTACCGCCACCAGGAGAAGGCCTACGAGCGGCTGCAGCCTGGCTCGCCCCAGAACTCGCTGGTGGCCACCGGCACGGACTCCGGGAAAACCGAGTGCTTCCTGCTGCCCGTGCTGGAGCACTGCCGCCAGCAGCTGGCGATCGGCCAGCTGGTTCACGACTCACCGGCGCTTTCAGGCCTTCGAGCCGGCCTCTACGTGGGCGCCGAGGACAATGACCCCACCATCGCCATGTCGGCAGAGGGGGTGATCACCGACAAGAGCGTCCTCCAGAAGGCCCCCCCGGACATCCTGCTCACCAACTGGGCCCACAACACCGCCGGTGTGCTCCGCTACCTGGTGGTGGATGAGTTCCACAGCTTCGATGGGGCCAAGGGCACGGATCTGGCCTGCCTGATCCGACGCCTTCGCGATCGCCTCGGCTGCCCGGGGGCTGAATCGAAGGCCGAGATGCTGAGCTACGCCGGCCAGATCTTCGCCAGCCGCTTCGGGCCCAATTCCCTGATCGAAGAAGAACAGCTCAGCCCTGAGGAGTTCTTCACGGCCCCCACCGCCTTCGGCGAGGAAGCGGTGAGCGAGATCCTCGCCAGCGACGCCAACCGGCGCCTGGTTGCCGCTGGCCGGGCCCCGGCGGAGTGGGCGGCAGGGTACCTGGACCGGCCGGAGGCGCACCGGGTCGGATCGACCGCCGGCGGCTTCGCCAGGATCGGGCCATGACGGCTGAGACCCCAACCTCCGCCCCCCGCGTGATCGACGGCCCCGACACCGCACCGGCCACCGTGCTGCTGGCCCATGGGGCCGGGGCACCGATGGACAGCCCCTTCCTGGCGGCCATCGCCGCCGGTCTGGCCGCCGGCAGGGGCCCGACCGGATGCCGGTGCTGCAGGAGGCGTTCCGTGAGCAGGTGCGGCTGGAGAAAAGCGCCAGCCCGGAGCGGCCCCTGTTCATCGGCGGCAAGTCGATGGGCGGGCGGGTGGCCAGCCTGCTGGTGGAGGAGCTGGCCGCCCTGCGCACCCCCACCCTGATCCTGCAGGGGGAGCGCGACCACAGCTTCAAGCCCACCCGGAGTTCGGGGCTGAGCGAGGCGGAGAACTGGGCCACGGCGGTGGCGTGGAGCGATGGTTTTTTGCGGGGGGTGCTGGGGGGGTGAGGCTTGCCAGCTCGATGCAGCGGAGGCAAGAAGCTACGAGGGCTGCCATGCTGACCTGAGACTCGGACTCCTGGATACTGAAACCATGAAAGTGACCGTCGAGTTGTCCGAAACGGAGATGGCCGAAATCCTGGATATCACGGGTGAGCGCAAGAAGGGGCCCGCCATTCGCCGCCTGATGGAGGAGGCCCTGCAGCAGCGGCGCCGGGCCCAGGTGGCTCAGCGCTTCCTCAGCGGCGAGTGGGGCGTGGAGCTGGAAACCTTTGAGGCCGACCAGGAGCGCGAGCGCCGGCGGGCTCAGACGTTCGCCTCATGACCCTGCTGCTCGACACCAGCCTCTGGATCGACTTCACCCGGGCCCGCAGCCCGGCCGCGCTGAAGCAGTTCATCGCACCCTTCGTCCTGGACCCCCAGGCCCATCTGGCGGAGCCGGTGCTCTTCGAGCTGCTCCGCTCCGCCCGGCCCGAGGAGGCCCGCCTGCTGGAGGCGCAGTTCGCCACCCTGCCCACGCTCTCCACCCCCACGGACCTGTGGCACCGGGCGATCGGCCTGGGCCAGGCCTGGCCCTGCACCACGACGCCGTGCTGGTGAGCTTCGATGCCGACTTCGAGGCCATCGCCTCGGTCTGCGAGCTGCGGCTGCAGCGTCTGGAGCGGCCCGGTTGATCGACGGCCCCTGGCAGCGCCCCGGCCACCCTGATCCTGCAGGGGGAGCGCGACAGCTTCGGCCGCCGCGAGGAGGTGGAGACCTACACCCTCTCGCCGGCGGTGCAGCTGGGCTGGCTCCCCAGCGGCGACCACAGCTTCAAGCCCACCTGGAGTGCGGGGCTGAGCGAGGCGGAGACCTGGGCCACGGCGGTGGTGTGGGGTGATCCGTTCTTGCGAGAGGTGCTCAGCAGCTGAGCACTCCTGGCTGCCTACACCTTGAGCCAACCCCGGGCGTTCACCAACCGGGCCGCTTCCTGGGCCGCCTCCACACAACGGTGCGCCCGGCGTTTGGCATCGTCCTGGCTCTGCGCCCGCAGTAGGTAACCCTCCATCGCCTCAGGTGTTTCGATCACGGCCAGCAGGCCCTGCGTTCGACTGCCGATCGAGGGATCCGCCAGCAGGCGGGTGATCAGATTGAGGTCCCAGAGTTGCCGGCCGTGGGAGCCTGTCTCGAACAGCTGCTCCTGAAGTAAGCCCAGGCACCCTTGTTTGAAGGCGTCGAGCTGGCCGGGGCGGAAGCGGCGGCTGTTGGGCAGGCCCTCTGCGGGGCTGTGTTCGACGCTCCAGCTCAGCCCCGTGCCAGGTAGCCCCACGGTGGTCCGGGGGGCACCTGAGCGACTCATTGGGATGTTGAACGACGCACCGCCACCGCCCAGGGAAATCGAACCAAGGCCGCTCTTGCCAAAGTTGAAACGCAAGGGGCCCAGGCGGGCGGAGCGGCGGAAGCGAAAACCCATGGCGATCAGCGGCTGATGACGCAGGTCAGCAATCAGGGTGCCTTGCAGATGTGGTTGAGGGATCAGATGGTCATGGCTCAGCCAGAGCTGCGATCGTACGAAGCGTCTCCAGCAAATCCGGCAGACGTTGCTGGCTCGCCTGATCAGGTGGGAGGAACGCAGGAAGTGCCTCGATGAAAGCGGGCGTCGCCAACAGCTCGTTGAACTGTGCAGCGAGCTCATTCCGCAGCTCGGGCGGGCTCAGCCGACACTCCTCCAGCAGCGACTGGCGACCGTCGACCACCGCCATCAGGTCCTCCAGATCATGGCTGAAAAGAAAATCTCCCTGGCCGCGGCCGTGGAACGCCTCCAGCTTGGTGGCCAGGAACACCGGTGCCCTCACCATCTGAATCAAGCGGCCGCTCGGCAACACCTGAAGCTGGGCGGACTCCACGGCCAGGGGATACCAGCGATTGGAGAAGTCCAGAATCTCGCCCTGGGTTGGCATCAGGTCGAGGATGATCTCCTCGATGCACCAGCGACAGAGGGGTGCGCCGGGCCGTGTGTCTTCCTGGAAGCCCCGCTGCATCCCCAGCTGGTAGTAGTCGGCCCTGGTGATCACGCTGCAGATCACATCCACATCCTTTGTGGGCCGGATGTCCGGCATGGCGGGATCTGTGATCAGCACGCCGGCCACCGCCCCGCCGACAAACACCAGTTGCTCGAGCAGGGCATCGCCCAGATGCTCAGCCGCCCGTTCGAGCAGGCTGACGTTGGGATCGTTGGGGTTCATGGCTGCAGTCGCTTCTCCAGCAGGGCCACGGCCAGGGCCTGTTCGCGGGCGCTGCCGCCACGCACCGCATCGAACAGAGCCAGCAACTCCCCCAGCGCCGGGTTGCGCGCCGCCGCTTCTGGCACACTCGGGTACAGCGGATAGAAGGCGATGCCACGGGCCGTGCCCTTCTTCCACGGCCAGACCGGTGGTGGGTCGTTGCCCTGACGGATCTGCTCCTTGAGGGGAGAGGCGGCATAGCCGGTGGGAACGCCGCGGGAGAGACCGCCCTGGCTGGCCGGGAAGCAGTAGCGGGCGCCGTGCTGCACAAAGGATTTCAGTGCGGCACGCACCACCGACGGCTTGCCATCGCCACCCTTGATCGCCAGCTTGGCGCCCACGGCACGCTCCACCGCCGCATGGGCCTCAGAGGCCGTCATGCCCAGCTCGGCGCCGAGGGCCGCATAGGTGGGTGCCGGGCCTTGATCGAGAGCCAGGCGCAGCAATACCACCAGGTCCTGCGGGCGCAAGACGGGCTGGGGGTTGGAGGGGGAGCGGGCCAACGTCGGAGGCGAAATTCGCTGTTCGCGAATAGCGAATATAGAACGCTGAAGCCGGTTTGGCCGCGCTGCCGCCTCAGGGGGAGTGTGGGGCAGTCGGCAGCAGCCGATCGAGGCGTTGCTCCAGGTGCTGCAGCTCAGGACGCTGGCCTTGCCGTCACTCCTGCCGCTGGCTGCCAACTTGCTGCTGGCTTTGCCGCCCTTGGCCGCTTTGACGGGGAGGGCGCTGCGCAAGGGGGGACCAGCGGGATGGCTGGTGGCCAAGGGCGTGTCGCCCAGCTCCTCCTGCAGGCCGCGGTAGAGGCGGGCATCGGACTGGGCCAGCTCCCGCAACGTGGCCCGCAGGCTGTCAGTGATCTGGCCCATGGACCTCCGTCTCCACCGTCGCTGGCGTGACCGGTTCTGACTGGCTCACGGGGCCCCTGTGGCCCTTGCCACCCAAGGTGAGCGGCGGCCGCTCACCTGGAGCGATTGGAGACGCAGCAGGGAGAATCGGCAGACGACAGCGCCATAAGGATCGCCCCATGACGGCTGAGGGAACCTCCGCCCCCCGCTTGATCGACGGCCCCGCCACCGCCCCGGCCACCGTGCTGCTGGCCCATGGGGCCGGGGCTGGCGGGTGGTGCGCTTCGAGTTTGCCTACATGGCCCGGATGCGCGAGACGGGCGGCAGCCCGGCACGGCCGCTGTTCATCGGCGGCAAGTCGATGGGCGGGCGGGTGGCCAGCCTGCTGGTGGAGGAACTGGCCGCCCTGCGCACCCCCACCCTGATCCTGCAGGGGGAGCGCGACAGCTTCGGGCGGCGGGAGGAGGTGCAGACCTACAGCCTCTCGCCGGCGGTGCAGCTGGGCTGGCTCCCCAGCGGCGACCACAGCTTCAAGCCCACCCGCCGTTCAGCCTCAGCGAAGCGGAGAACTGGGGGACGGCGGTGGTGAGGGCTGATCAACCCGGTTGACGCAGCCGCTCCCAGCAGTCCCGGGGACTCAGAAGCGGCAAAGGGGGTGTCTGGCAAGCCAGGACACCCTGATCCCCGGTCACGAACAGATCGGATTCGATCAGAACAGAACTGGCAATCACCCATTCGTCATCGTGATTGACCAGAGCGAGGCTCAGAGGCTCCAACGGCCTGGGCCCAATGGGTTGGTTACAAAGAAACGAGCACGCCGCTCAGGAGATGGCGGCGAAAACGTCGTCATCGGTGAGCCAGCCGGCCGCCTCGCCATAGGGCAGAGCCTGACGGCACAGGGCGTCCCGCACGATCTCACCGCGGCTGCGGCCGGTTTCCGCAGACGCCATGGCGAGCTCCGACTCGAGACTCTCCTCCAGGCGGATGGTGAGGGAACGACTCTTACTGCACGACACCGTAATGCGCCTCAGACCTTCAAACCTATGGCAGCCAGCCCAGGGCCTGCGCCAGCCGGCGCGCTTCCTCGGCCGCCTCGATGCAGCGCCTGGCGCGCCGCTTGAGATCGTCCTGACCCTGGGCCCGCAGCAGGTAGGCCGCCATCGCCTCCGGGGTTTCGATCAACACCAACAGGCCTGAGGTGCGCGCACCGGTGGCGCCGGGGCGGAACAGCTTCTGCTGCAGCAGGTTCAGGCTGCTGGCCTTGAGGGCCTCCAGCTGGCCGGGCCGCAGGCGGCGGCTGTTGGGCAGGCCTGCGGCGATGTTGTGCTCCACGCTCCAGCTCAGGCCGGTGCCCGGCATCCCCACGGTGGTGCGGGCGCCTCCGGAGCGGGCCACCGGAATGTTGAACGACGCCCCGCGGCCACCCACCGAGATGGAGCTGAGGCCGCTGCTGGAGAAGTTGAAGCGCAGGGGTCCGAGGCGGGCGCTGCGGCGGAAGCGGAAGGGCATGGGAGTTTCTGGGATACCACCAATTTGAGGGTGGCGTCGCCAAACTGCCCTGATGACTGTTCGCGTACGCATGCCCCCTGCTGGGCGCCTGGTCCTTCGCATGAAAGCCACCCTCCTGTCGGCGCAACAACGCCACAGTGCCTGGCAGGCCTTGCTGACCCGATGATCCGTCTCGACGACCTCAAACCCGACGCCCTGGTCAAGGGCCTGGTCGGCAAGGAAGTCGTGCGTCTGATCAGCGTCCAGCGGATGGGGGATATGGCCTGTCAGGTCTTCTACCGGGGCCAGGACGGGTCCACCGGCGACACGATCGTGTTCCGCAGCAACGAAGCCGATCTGGAGCTGGTCTCCGGTGGCCGCAAGTGGAGCTTCGAAGGGGACGGCGAGCTGTTCCGGCTGGTGTCGGAGGCAGAACGGATTCGGCTGGCCTACCTGTTCGATCCCTACGTGGCGGTGAGCAGCAGCGCCATCGACCCGCTGCCCCACCAGATCAGCGCGGTCTACGAGCACATGCTCCCCAGGCAGCCGATGCGTTTCCTGCTGGCGGATGATCCCGGCGCCGGCAAGACGATCATGGCTGGTCTGCTGATCAAGGAGCTACTGATTCGGGGCGAGCTGGAGCGCTGCCTGATCGTGGCGCCGGGCTCGCTCACGGAGCAGTGGCAGGACGAGCTCAAGGAGAAGTTCGAGCTGCAGTTCGAGCTGCTGACCCGCGACCTGATCAACGCCACCGGCCTGGGCAACCCCTTCGCGGAGCGGCCCTTACTGATCGCCCGCATGGATCAGCTCTCCAGGGATGAGGAGCTGCAGACCCGGCTGGAGCAGGCGCCCGAGTGGGACCTGGTGGTGTTCGACGAATCCCACCGCATGAGCGCCCACTACTTCGGCAGTGAGGTGAAGCGCACCAAGCGCTACGACATGGGCAAGCGGGTGGGCAACCACGCCCGCAACCTGCTGCTGATGACGGCGACGCCGCACAACGGCAAGGACGAGGACTTCCAGCTCTTCATGGCCCTGCTGGATGAGGACCGCTTCGCGGGGCAGCAGAAGGACGCCGTGCACCGCAGCGACCCCACCGACCTGATGCGCCGGCTGGTGAAGGAAGACCTTTACACGTTCGCGGGCACGAAGCTGTTCCCCGAGCGCCGCAGCTACACCGCCGAATACGAACTCTCGGAGCCCGAGAAGGTGCTCTACGAGAAGGTGACCGAATATGTGCGCGAGGAGATGAACCGCGCCGACCGCAACGCCCAGGCCGAGGGCGGCGGCAAGAAGAGGGTGAACGTGGGCTTCGCGCTGATGACCCTGCAGCGGCGCCTGGCCAGTTCCCCATTCGCGATCCATCGCTCGCTGGAACGGCGGCGGGAGCGGCTGGAGAGCCGGCTGAAGGAAGAACGGCTGCTGCTGGAGGGCCGTGAGGCCGGCACCAAGCTGGTCCTAGACGCCAAGTACCAACCGAACGCCATCAGCGACGACGACATCGCCGAGCTCTACGAAGAGGACACCTCCACCGAAGTGGAGGCCACGGAGGAGGCCTTCACCGACAACGCCACCACCGCCCAGACCCTGGCCGAGCTGGAGCTGGAGATCGAAACCCTCAAGGGCCTGGAGAAGCTGAGCAAGAAGGTGGTGGAGCAGCGCAGTGACGCCAAGTGGAGCGAGCTGGACCGGATCCTCGATGAACCGCTGATGCGCGAGCCCAACGGCGGTCGCCGCAAGCTGGTGCTGTTCACCGAGTTCAAGGACACCCTCACGGATCTGGCGATCAAGATCCGCGATCGGCTCGGCAGGCCAGAGGCGGTGGTGGAGATCCATGGCGGGGTGCCGCGCGACAAGCGCCGCCAGATCGTGCATGCCTTCATGAACGACCCGCAGGTGGTGGTGCTCCTGGCCAACGACGCCGCCGGGGAAGGGGTGAACCTGCAGCGGGCCCACCTGATGGTCAACTACGACCTCCCCTGGAACCCCAACCGGCTGGAGCAGCGCTTCGGGCGCATCCACCGGATCGGCCAGAAGGAGGTGTGCCATCTGTGGAACCTGCTGGCCAAGGACACCCGCGAGGGGGATGTCTACATCCAGTTGCTCCACAAGCTGGAGATCGCCCGAGAAGCTTTGGGCGACAAGGTGTTCGACGTGCTGGGGCAACTTTTCTCAGGTCGGTCGCTGCGGGATCTGCTGATGGATGCCGTGCGCTACAACCAGCAGCCCGAGCGGCAGCTCCAGATGGAGCTGGAGATCGAGGGGGCTGTGAACC
This sequence comes from uncultured bacterium, assembly GCA_942491175.1. GTDB lineage: Bacteria > Cyanobacteriota > Cyanobacteriia > PCC-6307 > Cyanobiaceae > Cyanobium. Next base: position 12,463 of record CALNZO010000013.1, read on the forward strand.
AGCAGCACCTACAGCAGTTGCTCAACGAGCGGGCCCTGGTGCAGCAGGGCATGGACGTGCACAAGGTGGAGCTGCTGCGGCAGCAGATGGAGCGGGCGATGGCCCGGCGCATCCATCCCCACTACGTTCACGACTTCTTCATCGAGGCGTTCCGGCGGCTCGGCGGCAAGGTGTTCGAGCGCGAGAAGGGCCGCTACGAGATCACCTACGTCCCGCCGCTGCTGCTCGACCGCAACCAGCAGATCGGCTTCGGGGTACCCGTGCAAGCGCGCTACGAGCGGATCTGCTTCGAGAAGGAACAGGTGGGCGAGAGTCCACGGGCGGAGTTGGTGAGTCCGGGCCATCCGCTGCTGGAGGCTTGTCTCTCCCTGGTGCTGGAGCGTGATGGCGCCGTGCTCGGCCAGGGGGCGGTGCTGGTGGATGAACGGGATCTCGGCACCGAGCCGAGGATGCTGTTCTGCCTGGAGCATGGGCTGCAGGACGGCCGCAGGAACCGTCATGGGCAGCAGCAACTGATCTCGAATCGGCTGCAGTTCCTGGAGATCAACCGCCAGGGTGAGGTGGCCATTGCCGGTTCCGCGCCCTATCTCGACTACCGGCCCTTGAAGGAGGGGGAGCGGCAGCAGATCGAAGGGGTGCTGAATGAGAGCTGGCTGGCTCAGGACTGGGACCAGTTGGTGATCACCCAGGCCCTCAACACCCTGGTGCCCGAGCACCTGGAGGAAGTGAAGGGCGAACGGCTGGAGCGGATCGCCAAGGCGGGGCTGGAGATCCAAGCGCGGATGCAGCGGGAGATCAACCACTGGTACCGCCGCTACGAGGAACTCAAGCTGCAGGAGTCGGCCGGCAAGCAGGTGCGGCTGCCAGCCCAGGTGGCCAGGGAGCGCTACGAGCTTCTGGTGGCTCGGCTTGAAAAACGCAAGGCCCAGCTGGCGCTGGAGGCCCAGATCAGCGCCAAGGTGCCGATCCTCAAGGGCGGAACCCTGGTGATACCCATTGGCTTGTTGCTGGCGGCAGGTGGCGAATGTGAAGAAGCCGGAGCTGATGCGGCCACCCGCAAGCGGGTGGAGCTGCTGGCGATGAACGCGGTCTTCGAGGCCGAAAAGGCGATGGGGCGGATGCCCCGGGATGTGAGCGCCCAGCGGGGCATCGGCTACGACATCGAATCGATGGATGACCAGGGCGATCTGTTCTTCATCGAGGTGAAGGGCCGTGTGGACGGGGCCGACTCGGTGACGCTCACGATCAACGAGGTGAACATCGGCCGCAACTCGCCCCACCGATTCCGGTTGGCCCTTGTGACCGTGGCGGGCGATCAGGCTGCAGCGCCTGTGTACGTGAGCGGGATCGATTGGGGCACGCCGGGCTTCGGGGATACCCAGATCACCAAGAACCTGCAGCAGCTGCTGGCGGCTGGGAGGGCACCCCATTGAGCTCTCCTGAACCCCAAGAACTGGGCAGCCGGATCAGAGCGCACTTCACCGACCTTGGTGGGGTGGAGCTGGATCTACCGGATCGAAAGGCCTCCGACGCAGGTGCAAACCGCACTGAACTCGCCCAGCCCTTCCTCAGCGGTGAGTCGGGCGTGGGAATGGAGACCTATGAGGCCGATCAGGCGCACGAGCGTCAGCAAGCGGAGGAAAGCCCATGACCTTGCAGCTTTACAACGACAGCGAGCTGGAAGATCTGATGGCCGCTGTTGAGAGCGACCTTGTGGAGAGGAAGGAGACTTGGAACGGCTCGGCGCCCGCCAAGGGCCGTGAGGCGATTTGCTCCTTCGCAAATGACCTCGTAAATCACGGTAAGCCAGGCGTTCTTTTCGTCGGGGTTGCTGACAATGGAACGCCAATCGCCATGCCGATCACCGATCGGCTACTCCAGACCCTCACGGACATCAAGAGCGATGGCCGGATCGTGCCACCCCCCACCCTTCAGGTTGCCTGTCGCACCTTGCTTGGTGTCGACGTGGCCGTGGTAACGGTGTGGCCCGCCGATTCGCCGCCCGTGCGGTTCGACGGACGGATCTGCGTACGCTCAGGTCCCCGGCGCGGCTATGCCACTGCTCAGGACGAGCGGATTCTCAACGAGAAGCGCCGCTTCCGTGATCAGCCGTTCGATGCCAGGCCTTGTAGCAGTGCAGAACCGGGCGATCTGGATCTGTCCTGGTATTCCGAGAACTACTTGCCGGCGGCCGTGGCGCCAGAAGTGCTGGAGGCCAATGAACGCACCATGGAGGAGCGCTTAACAAGCACACGCATGATCCTGAGCCCCACCGAGCCCACGCCCACCCATCTAGGAGTGCTGACCCTCACTATCCAGCCCACCGATTTCCTACCAGGGGCTTATGTGCAGTTTCTGAGGGTAGATGGACCCGACCTGGCTGATGCGCCTGTGGACGAGGCGGTGTTCGAGGGGCGGCTGGCGGATGTGATCCGCCGTGTGGAAGAAAAGCTGGATTCCCACAACCGCACTGCCGTCGATTTCAGAAGCGGCAGCACCGAAAAGCGCACTCAGCTCTATCCGTTAGTGGCGCTTCAGCAGTTGTTCCGCAATGCGGTGATGCACCGCACCTATGAACAAACCAATACCCCGATCCGGATCACCTGGTACGAGGATCGGATCGAGATCATCAGTCCCGGTGGTCCTGTTGGAATGGTAACGCGCGAGAACTTCGGCACTCCGGGATTCACCGACTACAGGAATCCGAATCTGGCGGGCTTCCTGCGTGAAATGGGATTTGCCCAGCGGTTCGGGGCAGGCATTGCCACGGCCCGGCGTGAATGTGAGCGCAATGGCAATCCACCGCCGGAGTTCGACGTGCAAGACGCCTTCATCCGCGTCACCCTCCGGCCGGCGACCACCGAGGAGAAAGCGCTATGAAAACGCTGGCCTTCTTCAACAACAAAGGCGGAGTGGGTAAGACCACCCTTGTATATCACCTGGCTTGGATGTTCGCCGAGCTGGGGCTGTCGGTGCTGGCGGCCGATCTTGACCCCCAAGCCAACCTCACCAGCATGTTTCTCAGCGAGGACGAACTGGAAGATATCTGGGAGGAAGACGGTTCCTCTCGAACCGTGACGGGATGCCTCGCGCCGCTGATGGAGGGAACCGGCGATATCGCCAAGCCCTATATCGCCCCGATTACTCCTCAGATCGGTTTGATCGTTGGCGATCTGAGCCTCTCATCAGTGGAAGATGAGTTGTCGGACCAATGGCCCGACTGCCTCGATCGCAAGGCCCGTGCCTTTCGAGTGATCACGGCGTTCTGGCGGATGCTGGAGATGGGCGCTTCCCAACAACAGGCTGATATCGTGTTGATCGATGTGGCCCCGAGCCTGGGAGCGCTGAATCGGACGGCATTGATCTCTGCCTCGCATGTAGTGATCCCGCTCGTACCCGATTTGTATTCGATCCAGGGGCTTAAGAACCTTGGCCCCACCTTGAAAGCCTGGCGCGAGGAATGGGGAGAAAGGCTGGAGAGGAACCCCGTCCCGACGCTGTCGATGCCTGAAGGCAAAATGACCCCCGTGGGCTATGTGGTTCTGCAGCATGCGGTGCGGTTGGACCGGCCGGTGAAGGCCTACCAGCGCTGGCTTTATCGGGTTCCCTCCGTCTACCGGCGCTTCGTGCTGGCGGAACCACCCAGCAAGGGATCGATCGAAGCCACCCCGGACAACGATCCAAACTGCCTTGCCCAGCTCAAGCACTACCGAAGCTTGATGCCGCTGGCCCAGGAAGCGCGCAAGCCGATGTTCTTGCTCACGCCAGCTGATGGAGCCCTGGGGGGCCATTTCCAGGCAGCCCAGGCCTGCCGGAAGGAGTTCCGAGCCCTTGCATCTGCTCTGGCTGGCCGCTGCTCAATCCCCCTGCCATGACCCCCCACCCCGTCCACCGCCGCAAGAAGCTGATCGAGGTCGCCATCCCGCTGGAGGCGATCAATGCGGCATCGGCGCGGGAGAAGAGCATCCGCCATGGCCACCCCAGCACCCTGCACCTGTGGTGGGCCCGGCGGCCGCTGGCGGCGGCGCGGGCGGTGATCTTCTGCCAGATGGTGGACGACCCCTCGGCGGTGCCGGAGGAGTTCCCCACCGAAGAAGCCCAGGAGCACGAGCGGCTGCGGCTGTTCGCCCTGATCAGCGAACTGGTGAAGTGGGAGAACACCACCAACGAACAGGTGCTGAACCGCGCGCGGGCTGAGATCCGGCGTAGCTGGCGCCGGGCCTGCGCCGACAACGCCGATCACCCCGAGGCGGCGGAGCTGTTCGATCCCGAAAAGTTGCCCGGCTTCCACGATCCCTTCGCCGGCGGTGGAGCCCTGCCGCTGGAGGCGCAGCGGCTGGGGCTGGAGGCCTACGCCAGTGATCTGAACCCGGTGGCGGTGCTGATCAACAAGGCGATGATCGAGATCCCGCCAAAGTTCGTCGGGCTGCCACCGGTGAATCCGGAGAGCCGGCGGAAACAAGACATCAGCTCCTGGAAGGGCGCCCAGGGGCTGGCGGAGGACGTGCGCTATTACGGCCAGTGGATGCGCGATGAAGCCGAGAAGCGCATCGGCCACCTCTACCCGAAGGTGGAAGTGACGGCCGAGATGGCGAAGGACCGCCCAGACCTGAATCCCTACGTGGGCAAGAAGCTCACCGTGATCGCCTGGCTGTGGGCCCGCACGGTGAAGAGCCCGAACCCGGCCTTCGCCAAGGTGGACGTGCCGCTCGCCTCGACCTTCATGCTCTCCACCAAGGCGGGCAAGGAGGCCTACGTGGAGCCTGTGATCGAAGGACGGTGGATACCAGTTCACGGTGAAGGTGGGCAAGCCGAAGGATGTGGAGGCAGCAAAAAGCGGCACCAAGTTGTCGCGCGGAAAGAGCGCAACTTCCGATGCTTGATGTCGGCCACGCCGATCGGATACGACTACATCAGAGGCAGAGGGCATAGAGCGGGCGCATGGGCAAGCGGTTGATGGCGATCGTGGCGAAGGCACCGCGGGCGGGTCTATCTTGCGCCCCCCACTGAGATGGAAGCGATTGCGCTCTTGAGGCCAAGCCACCTGGAAGCCGGAGAGACATCGCCACTTCCGGACGATCCCCGAAATTTTAGGACACCAAAATATGGCCTGACCACCTACGGCGACCTGTTCACCCCCCGCCAGCTCGTGGCGCTCACCACCTTCTCGGACTTGGTGCAGGAAGCACGGGAGCGGGTGAAGGCGGATGCTCTGGCTGCAGGGCGAAGGGGATGATGGAGTGCCACTATCAAGGATGGGGGACTGGGGGCTGAAGGCTTATGCGGATGCGGTGGGGTGTATTCTGGGATTTGGAGTAGCAAAAGATCGACGGACAACAATCTTGCTCTTGTGCATGGCAGAGCCTGCACGGATCGCATGTAGGCCACATTTGCTCGGCAAGCCATACCGATGACATGGGATTTCGCGGAGACAAATCCCTTTTCTTGGTCAGCTGGAAGCGGAGTTTATTCTTGGCAATGGAATCACGTTGCGAAGGCCCTTGAGAAGCTTTTCTCTGGCAATATGGGGTCAGTGGATCGGCTGCACAGCTCGATGCCGCAGCCGGAGGCGATCAGGTATAGATCAGAGAGTCGTTTCCACAGATCCTCCTTACTACGACAACATTGGCTATGCCGACCTCTCCGACTTTTTCTATGTCTGGCTGCGTCGCTCCCTGAGAGCCGTCTTCCCTGAGCTATTTGCAACCTTGGCTGTTCCCAAGGCAGAGGAGCTGGTGGCCACGCCCTATCGCCATGGTGGCAAGGAGAACGCTGAAGCCTTCTTTCTCGATGGCATGACATTGGCGATGGAGCGAATCGCCATTCAGTCACACCCAGCCTTCCCCGTCACGATCTACTACGCGTTCAAGCAGTCGGAGACAAAGACTACGACGGGCACGGCCAGCACCGGATGGGAAACGTTCCTGGCGGCAGTGATCAAGCGCTGGCTTTGCGCTGTATGGCACCTGGCCGATCCGTACGGAGCTGGCGAACCGCATGATCGGCTCTGGCACCAATGCCCTTGCCTCCAGCGTTGTGCTCGTCTGCCGAACGACGACTGGAGTCAGCTATCACTCTGTCCCGTACTGACTTCCGTCGCCAACTGCGCCAGGAACTGCCCCATGCGTTGAAAGAGCTGGAGCGCGCCAACATTGCCCCGGTGGATGTGGCCCAGGCATCGATCGGTCCCGGCATGGCGATCTACAGCAGTGCCAAGGCCGTGCTCAACCCCGACGACAGCCCGATGAGTGTGCGCGAGGCCCTGATCGAGATCAACTCTGCCCTTGACGAGTACCTCTCCCAGGACGAAGGCGAACTCGATGCCGACAGCCGCTTTGCCCTCACCTTCTTCGAGAGCTTCGGCTACAAGGAGCGCGACTTCGGCGATGCGGAGGGTCTGGCCAAGGCCCGCAACCTCTCGGTGGCCGGGGTTGCTGAAGCAGGCATCTTGCGCTCCGTGGCCGGCAAGGTGCGCCTGCTGCCGCGCGCGGAACTCCCCGAGGAGTGGGATCCCGCCAGCGACAAGCGCCTCTGCGTCTGGGAGGCCACCCAGCAACTGATCAAGCGGCTGGAAGCCGACGGGGAAGACAAGGCAGCCGAACTACTCCTCCAGCTCAAGAGCATCGCCGGCCATGGTGATCTGGCCGCCAACTGCCGCGCCCTGGCCTACCGCCTCTACAACCACTGCGAGAAAACCAAGCAGGCAGAAGAAGCCCGCGCCTACAACGGCCTGGTGATCGCCTGGCCCGAGCTGGAGAAGCGCGGCTGCATCGTCCTCCAGCAATTCAACAGCCCCCCTTCAGACCACCCTGATCTGATCCCTTCCCCATGGCCATCTCCAACCGCGACCGTGTCGGCAAGGCTCTCGATCAGCTCCGCGATGGTCTGCTGCCCTACATCAGCCGTGAGCTCTACCAGGGGATCGGCAGCAACTGGCAGGAGAGCCTGGCGCCCAACACCAGCCTGCAGGACGTGTCCGTGCTGCTCAAGCTGTTCATGGAGCACTGGCAGGGCGTCTTCAAGCGCCTGCTCAGCCAGGCTGATCGCTCCTATGTGAGCGAACTGCTCGATGCCCGCAACCGCTGGGCCCACCAGGAACCGTTCTCCTCCGACGACACCGACCGCGCCCTCGACACCGCCGCCCGCCTCTGCCGCAACATCGCCGCGCCCGAGCCCGCCGAGGCGATCCGTCTCCTGCGCGAGGAACTGCAGCAGCAGGTGTTCAGCGATCGGGCCCGCAACCGCACCCGCTACCAGGCCTCGATCGAGAACCAGGTGCAGGCCGGCCTGGTGCCCTGGCGCGATGTGATCACCCCCCACCCCGATGTGATCACCGGCAAGTACCAGCAGGCCGAGTTCGCCGCCGACCTCGACCAGGTGCGCCGTGGCATCGGCAGCAAGGAGTACACCGATCCCAGCGAGTTCTACCGCCGCACCTTCATCACCTCCGGCATGCGTGCCCTGCTGCGCATCGCCCTCGAACGGCTCAACGGCCAGGGCGGTGAACCGGTGATCGAGCTGCAGACCAACTTCGGTGGCGGTAAGACCCACTCGATGCTGGCCCTCTACCACCTCTGCTCCGGCCAGACCCTCGCCAGCCTGCCGGGCCTCGATGAGGTCTGCAGCGAGGTGGGCATCTCCTCCGTTCCCAGGGCCTCCCGTGCCGTGCTGGTGGGCACCGCCTTCAGCCCCTCGAAGGCCACCACCTATCCCGATGGCACCGTCGTGAACACCCTCTGGGGTGAACTCGCCTACCAGCTCGGCGGGCCTCAGGGCTATGCCCTGATCGCCAGCAGCGACCAGCAGCGGGTGGCCCCCGGCGCCCAGGACCTGGCCGCCCTGTTCACCGCCCATGCCCCCTGCCTGATCCTGGTGGACGAGTGGGTGGCCTACGCCCGCAACCTGGTGAGCAACGCCACCCTGCCGGCGGGCACCTTCGATTCGCAGGTGTCCTTCGCGCAGGCGCTCACCGAGGCCGTGAAGCAGGTGCCCAATGCCCTGCTGCTGATCTCCGTGCCCCAGAGCGTCAACGAGATCGGCGGCAGCGATGGCGAGAAGGCCGTCTCGGCCCTCAAGAACGTGGTCACCCGCATCGCCTACCAGTGGCGGCCTGCCACCGGCAACGAGGGCTTCGAGATCGTGCGGCGGCGGCTGTTCGAGCCGATCACCACCAAGGAGGCCGGCGCCGCCCGCGATGCGGTGGTCCGCAGCTTCACCGACCTCTATTCCCAGAACCCGTCCGAGTTCCCCGCCGAAGCCCGGGAAACCGGCTATCGCGACCTGCTGATCAGCGCCTATCCGATCCACCCGGAGCTGTTCAAGCGCCTCTACGACGACTGGAGCACCCTCGATCGCTTCCAGCGGACTCGGGGCGTGCTGCGCCTGCTGGCGCTCACGATCGAAGGCCTCTGGAACGGCAACAGCAAGGACCTGCTGATCATGCCCAGCTCGATCCCGCTGGACGACAACGACGTCAAGAACGAGCTGGTCCGCTTCCTGGACAACCAGTGGGAGCCGATCATTTCCCAGGACGTGGATGGCCCCCAGTCGACCCCCACCCGCCTCGATACCGAGAACCCCAACTTCGGCCGCGTCAGCGCCTGCAAGCGGGTGGCCCGCTCCCTCTACATCGGCACCGCCCCGGATGCGGATGCCCTGCGCAAGGGGATCGGCGATCAGCGGGTGAAGCTGGCCTGCGTGATGCCGGGCGAGCCGATCGGCGTGTTCGGTGATGCCCTGCGCCGCCTGGGCGATCGAGGCCGCTTCATCCAGCAGGACGGCGACCGCTACTGGATCGACACCCGCCCCAACCTCAACCGCACCGCCGAGGAGCACCGCGAGAGCTACCTGCGCCAGCGCGAGGAGCTGCTCGCCGAACTCAACACCCGCCTGGCCCAGGAGGCCACCAAGCGGGGCGACTTCGCCGGACTCCATGCGGCACCCCTGGAGAACAGTGCCGTGCCCGATGAGGCCGCCACCCGGCTCGTGCTCCTGGCGGCGCAGTTCACCCATCGCCGGGGCGTGGAGATCAGCGCGGCGAGGCAGTGGGCCGCCGCCTGCCTGCAGAGCCGGGGCAACAGCCCTCGGCAGTTCGCCAACACCCTGATCTTCCTGGCCCCCGATGAAGGCAGCCTCGACAACCTGTTCCACGCCCTGGCCGATCGCCGCGCCTGGCAGCACATCATCGACAACGAGCTGGAGCTGAACCTCACGGTGGCCCAGAAGAACCAGGCGATCGGCAAGATCGCCGAAGCCACCCAGGCCGTGGCCAGCCGCATCCCAGAAACCTGGTGCCACCTGCTGATCCCCTACCAGAGCCAGCCGGGCCCCGGTGGGGCGCTCTGGGACGAGAAGAAGCTGACCAGCGGCAAAGGCAGCCTGGCCGAGCGGGCCAGTGAGCGCTGCGTGCAGGAAGACATGCTCTTCCAGCAGCTCGGTGCCCGCCGCCTCCGCGACGACCTGAATCGCTTCCTCTGGACCGACAAGCCCCATGTGGCAGTCCGCGACCTTGTGGACTGGAGCCGCAAATACCTCTACCTGCCCCGTGTGGCCACCGACCAGGTGATCCTCAATGCCCTGGTGAATCAGCAGGCTGCCCTCACCGGTGAAGCCACCTTCCACCTGGCCGATGGCTTCGATGAAGCGTCTGGTCGCTACAGCGAACTGAGGCCTCAGCAGGCTTCCAGCACAAGTCCGGCCTCATTGACGAGCCTGGTGGTGAAGGACGAGGTGGCGGCCATACAGATCGAGGCGGATCGGCTGGCGGGGGAGGAACGCAGGACCAAGTCAACGGGCCTCGATACGGGTGGATCCAGTGGTCCTGGCATGGGGATCCTCAAGCCTGGCGATCCGGTGGGGCCAGGGTCTGTTCCCCCGCCCCCACCACCACCACCGTTGCCCGTCGCGCCCACGTTGCCCACCACCTACACAGCTTCCGTGAAGCTCAACTCGGTCACGGCCGGGCCGCAGGTAGGCAAGTTCCTCGATGAGGTGATGTCACATCTGCAGGCGTTGCCAGGGGTGGACATCGAGATGACCCTGGAGGTTCAGGTGCGGGCGCCTGGGGGGATCGATGAGGCAACGGCGAGGATCGTTCTGGAGAACTCGGCGGCGTTGAAGGTTGAGAAGCCGGGGTTGTACTGAACATGAGCAACTCCCAAATCACTGTCCAAGACTTCAGCTTCGACAACGAGGCCATCCAGCTGCTGGTTTCCATTAAGTACTGGGGTATCCGAGCAGAAGCGCAGAGCAGCACATCGTTCAGTCGCCTGCGGAAGCACTTCATGGGCGAGGAAGCGAAGGCCCGTGAACAGCATCTGTATGTCGAGAAGAAGCACGCCTGGACAGACAAATGGAAAGAGATCACGCTCAAGCTCCTCGGTATCGAGGCGATCATCCCGGAGACCCAGCTGGGTGAGAAGCTCAAAGCTCTTAATCTGAATGAAGCCAGAAGAAATGCCCTGAGTGTTGAGCTGGCGACGTTCACTCCCTACTTCGAATTGGCCGAGGATTCCAAGGAGTGGGCAGGCCTTTCCTTTGATGATGAGGATCGAAAGCACTATCTCGCCTTCTCTGGCCACATCATGGGGGAAGCACCAGCGACTCTGCAACGGACCTGGCAGGTGTTCAATGAGGCGATCGAGAAGATCGTGAGGGCAAATTCCGGACCAAACCTCACTTGGGTCTGGACAGGCCTTGGAGCGGCTCTGCTGGTCATCCTGGCTCCCTACATGGCAGCAGCCATCGGGGGTGCCATGGGTCTCAGCGGGGCTGCAGCGACTTCGGCAGGCCTGGCTTTTCTTGGAGGTGGCTCTTTGGCTGCTGGCGGCCTTGGCATGACGGGCGGTTACATCGCTGTAATGGCAGGAGGTGCCATTTTTGGCTATGGATCAGGCTCTACCCAATACCGACAGAAACTGCGAGAAACAAGCAAGGAAGAACTACTGATCAATTGCGGCAAACTGTCTGCGGCTTCCACGGTATTCAACATTTATGGCGACCAGAGACTTGACATCTGCAAGGCGGCACTCGGCCTGCAAGCCGATCTGGAAACTGATGCCGATTTGGCCTTTCTGCAAGGTAAGGAGAGTGAAGGGAAGCAGCTTGATGCCAAGGCCGTTGTGATGCGGTCGTTCCGCCGCCTCATGCGCGGCGACCTCTAAGTATCGGCATCTATTGATCTCATCATGCTGAAACAACTCTGGACTATTTTTGTTGAAAAAATCTGGCCACTCCTCTGGCCAATTGTTCAAGAACTAATGGTAAATTTTGCCCAAGATCTTGCGGCATGGATCAAGAAAGCGGTTTCCGAAAAGGTGGATTCCAGCGCGGCCGATCAAGAGCGGCGGGCCAGCGATCGCGCTACGTCCGCAGAGAAGCGAGCCCAGAATGCCACAACCAATGACGAACGGCTTAAGGCCTACGCGGAAGCTCAGGCATGGAAAGAGATTGCAGAGGAATTGAAAAAAGACAATGCCGCCCTTAAGCAGCAACTTGACGACGTCATCGCCAATTCCCAAGTCTATGCACGTAAGCGAATTGATTCCGATGCGTACAAGGGCATGGTTGAGAACAAAATTAAGGCTATTGAGCCGCCTTCTGATGACTGAATAACTAATCCTGAAGTCTGCTTAGCGATGAAATCGTCCCGACATCGTGAACACTGTCTTGGACTTATGTTGCAAGTCATATAGGCAGTGATCATCTGCTGCTCGTCGACGATCGGGCTGACCATAGCCATGCCTTCATGTAGAAGGCTCCGGAAAGACCCCATTCACCTCAAACTGCCTCCGCTGGAAGTGCCACACGCTGTTGTCATCCAGGCATCGGAAGGCCACGTCCTCGGCATGGCTTTCCACCTGCACATCCACCTGATCAAAGGGTGCTCTGAAACACGCAGCAGCTGATCGCATCGAGATACTGCACCAGTTTCACCAGCTGCGCCGGATCTTGCAGTTGCTGCCGGGGGATCCCGCCGGTGTGACGGTTGGCGGTATCCAGCCAGTGCCGCATCAGGGCCGGGTCATCACCCACCAGGGCCGACAGGCTGCGATGCAGACGCAGCACCAAGGCCATCATCTGCCGGGTGTGGGGATCGATGCGCCCCTGAGCCCGGCCTTGTTCGAAGAACGTGCGGCTCTTGCCGATCGCCTGCGCAGTTTCCTGGGCGGTCAGGCCCAGCTCTTCGACGGCACGCTGCAGCGCCTTGCGCAGCAGGACGTTCTCATGGACGCCGCTGGTGGCCTCGCTGGGCCTGGTCTGAACGGCCACTTCCCTCCTCCTTCGTCGTCCCATCAAGCCTCAGCTGCGGCAAATAGAAACCACATGCCTCGAATGAGGCCGCCAGCCTCCGATGGCTCGTCATTCCAGCCCCAGGTGGGCGGCGATGCGCTGCAGCAGGGCATCTGCCTGCCAGCTCGCGCCAGGCGGTCCTCGCTCACGCTCCAGTCCCTGGTGAGGGCCCGCCTGGCCAGTGGATGCGATAGGCGCGGCTGCGACCCTCGCCGATCGGCTCGATCGCCTGGTGCGCCACCAGTTCGGCCAGATCGCGCCAGGCCGTGGCACGGCTCACCTTGGTGAGGCGGATGGCCTTGCGCAGGGTCATGCCGCCTGTGAAACCCTCCGGTTCGGCATCCAGCAACCTGTTGAGCAGTTTCTGCTGGCGGCTGTTGAAGCCGCTGTGCCGGTGGCTCCACCAGAAGGCCGCCTTGCGCTGCACCGCATCGATCACGGCGCCATGGGCGGCCGCCGCTGCCGTGAGCTGCTCGAGGAACCAGCGCAGCCAGCCCGTGACATCCAGATCTCCCCGCTGGCAGCGCTCCAGCGCCGTGGTGTACCCCTCCCGCTCGCGCAGGATCTGGGCGGAGATGCCCAGGGCGCGAACAGCCAGTTCCTGTTGGGCCTGGGCCCTGCAGTCCTGGGCGAGGAGCCGGTCGGTGATGGCACGGGCCAGGCGGCCGTTGCCGTCCGCATAGGGGTGGAGGGTGAGAAACCAGAGGTGGACCAGGCCGGCGCGTAACAGCCCGTCCAGCTGCGCTGGCGGGGAGGCGATCCAGTGCAGGAAGGCCTCCAGCTGCCTCTCGAGCTGGTCCCGGGGCGGCGCTTCGAAATGCAGGCGCTCACGGCCGATGGCGCCGGAGAGCACCTGCATCGGGGCCTGATCGCGCAGGTCACCGATCCGAATGGCGCGCAGGCCATCGCTTCAGGGCCGTCGCTGCGGCGGCGATCCCATCGATGCATGGCGCATGGGGAAAAGCTTGCAGGTCCTCCATGGCGGGAGCTGCAGCGAGATTTTCATGCGAACACGCACTGCCGGAGCTGTTGAGCGAAGCGGGCAGCGTCGAGCGCCTGGAAGCGGTGCGTCAGCTGGTGGAAAGCACGCGCAACCTGCGGCAGACATCCATCCGGCCTGAACGCCACGCCAGCCATGCGTGCATCCGCACCAGATGATGCGTAAACTGATGTTTTCCGGGGGCGGGCATGCGCACCACCGTGACCCTCGACGACGAACTTCTGGCCCGCGCCCAGGCCCTGTCCGGCATCGAGGAGCGGGGCGTGCTGCTTCGGGAAGCCCTGCTGGCCCTGGTGGAGCGGCAGAGTGCCCGCCGGCTGGCGGCCCTCGGTGGCAGCGAACCCCAGCTGCAGCCCATCCCCCGCCGCCGCTCCACACCGTGATCCTGGTGGACACCTCCGTCTGGGTCGACCACCTGCGCGCCGGTGAGGCCCAGCTGGTGAACCTCCTGACGGCCGCCCAGGTGGCCATCCATCCCTGGGTGATCGGCGAACTGGCCTGCGGCCATCTGCGGCAGCGCAGCGAGGTTCTCGGCCTGCTCCAGGCCCTGCCCGCCCTTCCCCTGGCCTCCGATCCGGAGGTGCTGCTGTTCATCGAGCGGCACCAGCTGATGGGCCGCGGCATCGGCTACCTCGACACCCACCTGCTGGCTTCGGTGCTGCTCGCCCACGCCCGGCTCTGGACCCGGGATCGGCGCCTGCGGCTGGTGGCCGCCGACCTGCAGGTGGCCCATGACCTCGCCTGAAGCCCCATCCCGCGGCCCGATCACTCCGTCGTCGCCAGCGAGCCTTCCACCCCACCACCCCGGGCTTCGCCGGGCTGATCGATCGCTTTCTGGCCGATCGCAAGCGGCTGCTCCCCGGCACGCCCCGCAACACCCTCGTGGCCACGGGCACCGGGTCGGGCAAAACCGAGTGCTTTCTGTTGCCGCTCCTCGAGCACTGCCGCCTGCAGCACGCCCGGGGCCAGCGAGGCATCAAGGCGATCCTCATCGACCCGATGAACGCCCTGGCCACCGACCAGGCGCGCCGCATCGCCGATCTGATCCACACCATCCCTGCCCTGGCGGGCCTGCGCGCCGGCCTCTACATCGGCGCCTCCGGCGATGACGCCACGGCCGCGATGACCGCCACCAGCGTCATCACCGACAAGGAAGCGCTGCACAAGGCTCCACCCGACATCCTGCTCACCAACTACAAGCAGCTCGACTACCTGCTGATCCAGCCCCACGTGCAGGGCCTCTGGCTCCTGTTCGCCGACAATGAAGTTGGCCGCCGATCGGCGACAAGCTCGTTGGCCGGTTGGGTGAGTGCTGGAGACCCTGGCGCCGATGCGCAGGGCCCAGGGGATGCCGGCACCGCTGACAAGTCACCAACGCAATCTGTTCATGGCCAAACGACGAGCCGGCAGCAGCCAGGAGGCGGCGGCTGCGGCGGCGGGCATCTCGGTACGCAGTGCCCGCCGGATTGAGAGGAATCAGATCCAGCCGCGGGCGAACCAGCCCCGCCAGCGGACTCGACCGGACCCACTGGCGGGGGTGTGGGAGGAGGAGCTGGAGCCGGCTGCCATCCGGCGCACCTTTGAGGTGGCCACAGCCCCGCGGATTGAGCCCGCCGGCGCAATTGTGCTCTGGCCGCTGCAGGCGGCGCGATGATGACCCCCATGACCGCCGCGTTGCCTCCCCTCGTCACCCGTGAGGCCCTGAAAGCGTTTGCCGAGCGGCTGGTGGAGCACTTTGATCCGCAGAACATCGTCCTGTTTGGATCCCAGGCGCGTGGCGATGTCCGCTGGGATTCCGATGCTGACATCCTGGTGGTGATGCCATTCGAGGGCAAGCCGCGGGACACGGTGGAGGCCTTGCTCGCAGCCGGCGCCGCCGACTTTCCGCTTGATCTGCACCTGCGGCAGCCTGAAGAGATCGCCCCCCGCTACCGCTGGGGCGACCCCTATCTCCGCGAGGCCATGGATCATGGCGAGCTGCTGCATGGCGAGCTGGACCGCAGCACGCTCGAACGGCCCGAGCCTCCCACGCCAATGCGCAATCCGGTGGTGGATGAATGGATCGCGCGCGCCGTCCTGATTGCCCAGGGTGTGCCCTCACGCAAGTGCCGCGATCTGCTGACGCTGAGCGGCCGATTGCGCGACCCAATCCCCGGCTGGCAGCCCGATCCCGAAACGCTGAACACCCTCACCCAGGCAGCACTGGCCTATCTCGATCCAGGCGAGGGCCACCCCGAACCCAGCCAGGACATGACCTGGGCCATCGCCGAGGCCGGCCCCCTGCGCGATTGTCTGCGCCATTGGTTCGACAGCCTGGAATCTCACTCCCAGGAAGCCGCTCCTCGGGAGGTGGCCTGATGCAGCGATTGCGCCACATCGGGAAAAGCCGTCAGGATGGCGCGATCTTCTGTGATCAGCGACACGCCCAACTGCTGGGCGGCGGCGACGAACTCACAGTCGTAGGAACTGCAGCGACTGGTGTTCACCAACTGCAGGACATGGTCAGAAGCCACCGCTGCTTCATGGGCGGAAAAAATCCGCTCCGCTTTCTGCATCAAAGCGAGGGCATCCGAAAGTTTCAGCAGCTCCTGCCTGAGGTGTGTGGTGAGCACGCTGCGGAACTCGCTGCGCCAAAGTGGGGGTGCTGCCCACTGGCGATGCCGCATGCGCAGCGCCTCTGCCAACTCTGTCCTGGGGCCGGGCAGCAGCAGATAGGCCAGCACATTGGTGTCGACAACGATCAAGGCCGGCCCTCACGCTTGGCACGATCAATCGCATCGGGATCAAAGCTGTGGGGCCCGAGGCTTTCGCGCAACGCTCTGATCTCCGCCAGCTCCTCCTCAACAGAGGGAATGTCGGCCCCAAGACCTGCCTCCAGGCACACGATCGCCTCATTGTTGAGGCTGCGGCGGTGCCGCCTGGCGGCGGCGCTGAGCCGGGAATGGAGCTCATCCGGCAGGTTCTTGAGGGTGAGGGTCTTGGCCACGGCAGCGCAGGCAGCATTGTTGCAACCATTATGGATCCATTTCGGTTGCACGCCAATGGAGGCCGTTCGCTGATGGCTCCGCGCGCCCCTGGTGTTCACACCCACGAGGAGTGGAAGGGCATGGCCCAACCGGTGGGCCTGGTGGTGGAGCCGGTGGTGCTCAACCGGCTGGGGATCTTCCCGGAGAGTGCCACCACCGTGCTGGCCGACTGGCAGCATGGAGTGGCGCTTCGGCTGGTGGTCGCACCACGCGGCGAATCCAGCGGCCATCTCACTTTCCCGCTGGAGCCGATGACCACGGTCGACGGGCGGCCGATGCTGGCAGCGTTGCAGATGCTGCTGGGGCCGGATCGGCTGTTCGAGGGCGGCTCCAGCGCCACCCGGCTGAAGCCGCTGCTGGCGGCGAGCCGCAGGGAGCAGAACGAGGTGAGCACTCGCCTGGCTGAGCAGGTGCTGGAGGCCCTGTGGATCCTGGTGAAGGACTTCGATGCGGCGGGTGCCCCGCCGGCGGAACCCCAGCACATCTACGGCGGCCTGATCACCGTGCTGCTGCGGCTGGTGTTCCTCCTCTACGCCAAAGACGAAGAACTGATGCCCACCGATACGCGCTACGACCAGCACTACAGCGTGGGCGGCCTGGCGCAGTGCTTGCGGCAAGACCGGGCTGATCACCAGAACGCCATGGAAGGCCCGGGGTGCCTGGGCCACACTGATGAGCCTGTTCCGCCTCGTCTACGACGGCGGCGGCTCCAGCGAGGCCTATCTCCCGGCTCGGCTGGCGATCTGTTCGATCCGGAGACTTACCCCTTCCTGGAAGGCCGCACGGCAGACACGGCCTACACCGATGGGCCGTTGGTGCCCAGTGTGGGCCGGGCCCTCGAGATCGGCGGCATTCAACACGGCCACCGGCCGGTAGCTGGCCCAGCTGCGCAGGGTGACCATTCCAACCAGGAGCACTAGCCTGGTCAGATGACTAGTCAGAGAGGGTGGTCGTGATGACGGTATGGCCGGTGCAGCACGCCAAGGCGCGCTTCAGTGAGCTGCTCGACGCCTGCCAGCGGGAGGGGCCCCAGGTGGTGTCGCGGCGCGGCACGGAAACAGCCGTGTGGTGCAATGGCGGCGCCTCCAGGCCGGCGCGGCCCAGCCTGAAGGAGCTGCTGTTGGCCGCAGAAGCCCGCACCGAGGCGTTGGTGCCGCCGCGGGGCCAGGCCCGCCGGCGATCCGTGCTGGCGCTCTAGGTCGATGGCGTTCCTGCTCGACACCAACGTGGTTTCGGAGCTGCGCAAGCCAAGGCCCCATGGTGCCGTGCTCGCCTGGTTGCAGAGCACCAATGACGCCGACCTCCATCTGGCCAGCGTGACCCTCGGCGAGATCCAGGCGGGCATCGAGATCACCCGCGACCAGGACCCCCTCAAGGCCGAGGAGATCGAGCGGTGGCTGGATCAGCTGAGCGGCAGCTTCAACCTGCTGCCGATGGATGGTGCGGCCTTTCGCTGCTGGGCCCAGCTGATGCATCGCCGATCCGACACCCTCTACGAGGACGCGATGATTGCGGCCATCGCCAGGGTCCACAACCTCACGGTGGTGACCCGCAATGGGGCCGATTTCCAGGAGTTCGGCGTTGCGCTGTTCAACCCGTTCGAGCACCGCTGAGCGGCAGCAGTGATGCCCGGACTCTGCATGGGCCCTCACTCTGCGGCCTGCGGCAGCCCTCCCTCCACCAGGAACAGATCCCGGGGGAAGCGATGCACCGTCCCGTCGTCATGGCTCAGGAAGGACGCGTGATCGCCGTTGACCTCGCCGGTGATCTCCACCTGATCAAACGGCGTGGAGACCAGTGCTGTGGGTCCCGCAGGACGGCCTGAGCGGCGGCGGCAGCCACAGCCTGAAGCTGCAGGCCCCGGCTGGTTTGAAGCGACACCGAGAACAGGCTCTGCCGGCGACGGATCGATGCCCTGCTGCGGCCTGCACGCTGGCGAGCAGATCCATCGCCGTCTAATTCGGGCGCGCATGGCGCCGGTGTGGCGGTTGGCGGCGTGAAACCACTGGCGCATCTGCTCGCGGTCATTGCCCACCAGCACCGCCAGAAACCATGGGTAGGCCTGCGCCGAGGCCATATTCACCCCCATCTGGGGTAGCATGACTCAGTATTGGAGTCGAGCAACCCAGAAGCGGTGTGCTTTTGATCCAGCCATGAACCCAGTGCTTGAAGCGATCTTCGGCAACCGCACGGCGGCATGGGTGCTGTTGTTTCTGCAGTGCTACGGCGAAGGCCATGCCCTGCGCATCGCCAAGACGTTCGGCTTTGGGTTGAACATGACCCAGCGTCAGTTGAAGCGCTTGGAAGAAGAGGGTGTGCTGGTGAGCCGATTGGTGGGCAACATCCGCCTCTTCGCCTTCAATGATCGGAATCCAACGGTGCGTAATCTCAGGCGGCTACTTGAGGAAGAGCTCAAGCTGCTACCTGATGAGCAGGTACAGCAGTATTTCCGGCAGCGGCAACGGCCGCGCAAGGCGGGCAAAGTGTTGGTCAGCCATGGTTGAAATCACAGAAGCCACCAGCATCGAGGAGCTTGCGGTGATCATCAGTGAGGCGTTGGAGGCGGCAGGGATCACCGCCACGTTGTCGGGAGGTGGGGCGGTATCGATTTACAGCAAGAACCAGTACATGAGTCATGACCTCGATTTTGTGACATCAGCGGATCACAAGAGCCTGCTCAAGGCGATCGCTCCACTGGGATTCACCCAAGGTGCTCGTAAGCGGCTCTACGAACATCCCCGTACGCAGTGGCTAGTTGAGTTTCCTGCCGGGCCCCTTGGCTTTGGAGAACGGACCGTGGATCATCGATCCATTGGCTTGCTGCAAACCGAGCACGGTGCTTTACGGGTGATCACTCCTACCCTTTGCGTGATCGACAGGCTGTTGGCCTATCACCACTGGAGCGACCCCCAGAGCTGGGATCAGGCCATCTTGGTGTGCAAGAACAACCCTATCGACTGGGACGACATTGCACTCTGGGCCAAAAATGAGAGGCCGGCATTTCTAGAGATCGAGAGATTGCGTGCAGAGGCAGGTTTGACATCATGACGATCCCGAAAGAGTTGGCCGAGCGCCGACGCTGTGGATCCTCAAAAATACACCCCTGCAAGAACCAGGCCAAAGCAATTGGTTGCCACCTAGCGGAGGGTGCGCGCCCGGAGCATGGGCAGCTGATCGAGTGAGGCCCGGCGATGCCCTACGGCGTTTCTTCGATGGCCAGCATTTCCGCCACCGAAGCCCGCAGGCGGCTGTATTCCCTGATCGACGAGGTCGGCAAGTCCCACGAGCCGGTGCAGATCAACGGCAAGCGAGGCAATGCCGTGCTGCTCTCGGAGGCCGACTGGAACGCGATCCAGGAGACGCTCCATCTGGTCTCGATCCCGGGGATGCGTGAGTCGATCCTGGAAGGTCTGACGACGCCTGTAGAGGATCTCAGTGATCAGCCGGGCTGGTGAGCTGGAGCGTTCGCTTCACCCAGCAGGCCCAGAAGGACGCCCGCAATCTCGCCGCCGCGGCACCGTAGGCCTGCACCTCCAGACGACTGCAGAAGTTTTCGACCACAGCCAGGGAGCGCGGCGGATCGGAACTCTTCTCGGCGCCGTGCATCAGCTCGGCCAGCGTGATCGCCGACATCCCCAGATGAGCGGCGTTACGGTTGAACCGCTCCAGCAACGACTCCGGCCGCCGCTTGATCATGTAGATGCAGATGTTGGTATCCAGCAGATAACGCAGAATCGGCGAATCAGAAGGACTCGCGTTCGCCTTGCCCCTGGGAAGCCCGCTCCTCCAGGAAGTCGTCGGGCACGGTGGGGCCACCATGGAAAAAGCTGTCCCAGCTGCGGCCAAGCGGCGCGATGATCCGCTCCTGGCCGCAGGCACGCACCTCCACCTCCGTGACGGAGTCGGGAAGCCGCAGATGGGCGGGGATGCGCACCGCCTGGCTGCGGTTGCTCAGAAACAGCTTGGTGACCGCCCGCATCGGACCTGTTCGGATACACAAGCAGTCCATCCCGGGTTGACGCGTCCCCGCTGCCAGGATTCCCAGCAGAACCATCGCGCCGAAATGCCCTTGCCCCAGCTGCTGCCGCTGTTGGTGGCCGGGGCGCTCGCCCCGTTCCCGGCTCCGGTGAAGGCCCAGTTGGATGGCCTCTTCCGCTGGTAGGTGGCTCGCCAGGAACGCCCCGGTCCGATCGAGATCACCAGCCAGCAAAGCCGCTTCACCGATGGGCTGGTCCAGAAGCTGCGGCGCGCCTATGCGCTCGATCCCGCTAACCGCCGCTTTGTCGACTTCGATCTGTTCAGCGGCACCCAGGCCCTGATCGCCGCCAACATCCCACTCCACCTGATCAAGAACCGGCTGCCTCTGCCTAGGCCGCAGCCACCCAGTTTTCAACGTGCAGGCCGGGCACCTGGGCAAACTCACGGGTGTTGTTGGTGATCAGCGTGGCCTGCTGGCTCAGGGCGTGGGCGGCGATCATCGTGTCGAGGGAGCCGATCGGTGTACCCCGGCGTTCCAGATCCGAACGCAGATCGCCATAGGCCCAGGCGGCGCGCTCGTCGAAGGGCAGCAGTGTGAGTGGGGCCAGAAACATCTCCAGGGCCTTGCGATTACGGGCCGAACCACTCTTGGCCACCCCGAAGGCCAGCTCGGCGGCTACCACACTGCAGATGCCAATCTCTCCAAGCCGGTAACGCTTGAACCGCTCCAATACAGCTGCTGGCTTGGCATTGATGATGTAGATACAGATGTTGGTATCAAGCAGAATCATGGACTGATCGCCTCCCGGATCTGCTCCTTGGGTTGCTCGCGAGTGAGCACAAATCCCGGCTCAAAAGCTGCCAGCCCCGCCTCCAGGGTTTGCCACGGATCGTCGATGGGGAGCAGCAGCACCCCATTGCCGAAATGCTTCACCATCACCTCCTTGCCGCTGAAGCGGTAGTCCTTCGGCAGCCGCACCGCCTGGCTGCGGCCCGACTGAAACAGACGGGCGGTGTCCATCGGATGTCCTTGATCGGGTAGTGATCAATGGTAGCCACCATTGAGCCCAGACGGCCACGTGATCGCCCAGCGCAGCACCCGGGTGGGAGGCGAGGCATGAGCCGCTGAAATCAGACCTAGTGTGGTCGCATCGGCGGAGCCAGCCATGGCAGATGTGGTCGCAAGTCAGGTGTCGGTGCGGGATCTCAAGACCCATCTCTCCGAGTGGCTGGCCCGCGCTCAGGCCGGCGAGGTGGTGGAAGTCACTTCCCACCGCAAGCCGATCGCCCGCATCACCGCAGTGAAGAAACCCGATTCCACCCCGGCCAATCCGCTGCAGAAGGCCATTGATGCCGGCATCGTCAGTTGGAACGGCCAGAAGCCCGTCTTCCCCCCGCCAGTGCGTCTCTCCGAGGGTGGCAAAAGCGTGAGTGAGATGGTGCTGGAAGATCGGGGCTGAGCTGGTGATCCTGTTCTGCGATACCAGTGCGTTGATCAAGCTGCTGATCCTTGAGCAAGGCTCCGATCAGATGCAGCAGACCAGCTCTCAGGCCGCTGCTATTGCAGTTTGCCGCATCACCTGGGCTGAGGCCATGGCGGGAATGGCCCGCCGGCAGCGGGAAAAGCCCAATGACGCCGATGTACTTGAGCAGGCCGGGCAGCAGTTGGCCCGGAGCTGGGCGCTCTGCACGATTGTGGAGGTCAGCCAGCAGCTTGTTCAGTCGGCCGGACGTTTTGCTGATGCCTTTGCCCTGCGTGGCTACGACAGCGTGCAGCTGGCAGCGGCCCATGAACTCGACCAGAGCACGGATCAACCACTGACCTTTGCCTGTTTCGACCGCCGCCTCAAGCAAGCGGCATCTCTGCTGCAGCTGGAGGTCTTGGCATGACCAGCGCACCAGCGGCCACCAGCGAGATGGACCCTCTCGACCAGCTCGGCGCCAAGGCCTTCGACGACGACCTCGTGATCGCCCAGGAACGCAGCCGCGCAGCCTTCACAACGGATGAATGGCGCGATTTCCTGATCCGCTCGATCGGCCTGGAGCCCACCGCCCTCGATGAGCGGGCCAAGATGGTGGTGCTGCTCCGGATGGCTCCCTTCGTGGAGCGCAACTTCAACAAGCCGAGATCCTGCACGGCCTCGCCCGGCTGCCGGAGGGCCGGCGCAAGCAGGCGTTGCTGGAAAGCTGGCAGGCGCTGGCCAAGGGCTCTCAACGGGCCACCCGCAACGGGTCCCAGCGGTGATCGTGACCAACACCCGCTTCCTGCGCTGCCCGAACGACCGCCGGACGGGCGAAACGATCGGTTGGACCCTTCTGTTGCGGCTCTGATCACCGCCGCCGGCTCCGAGGGCTCCGCCTTGCGCTGCGTGGTGGAGCGGCAGGAGGATCTCAATGACCAAGCCCCCTCACCACTCCCCCAGCCCCATGGGCCAGTCCTGCGGCGCCCTCACCGCCGACCACATCGCCTTCCTCGAGGCCCAGAAGCTGTTCTTCGTGGGCACCGCCACCGCCGACAGCCGGGTGAACGTGTCGCCCAAGGGGATGGATTCCCTGCGGGTGCTCGACGCGAGCCGCCTGATCTGGCTGAACCTCACCGGCAGCGGCAACGAAACCGCCGCCCATGTGCAGGTGAATCCGCGCATGACATTGATGTTCTGCGCCTTCGAGGGCAGGCCCCTGATCCTGCGGCTCTACGGCACCGCCCGCACCATCCAGCGGGGCGAACCCGACTGGGAGGCGCTCTTCGCCCATTTCGAGCCCCTGGCCGGCGCCCGGCAGATCTTCGATCTGGCCATCGAGCGGGTGCAGACCTCCTGCGGCATGGCGGTGCCCCATTTCTCCTACGGGGGCGATCGCACCGAGCTCGACGCCTGGGCCCGCCGCCAGGGGCCCGACGGGATCGCCCGCTACTGGCACCGCAAGAACCGCCGCAGCATCGACGGCCTGCCCGCCCCGATCCCCGCAACCGCCCCCACCGAAAGCAGCAGAACGGCAGAAGGCCCCCAGCCCCAGGCCTGACGCAGAGCAGCGGCGGCGGTTCAGAACAGCGGCAGCCGCAGCAGCTGGGCCCACAGCTCGCAGCCCTCCTCCAGGGCGCCCAGCTCGGCGGGGATCTCCAGCAGCAGATCGGCCCCCTGCAGCGAACCGATGCGGGAGGAGGCCTGGCTGCCCTCCACCTCCGCCAGCAGGGTGCCATCGGCCGCCACCTGCAGCCGGGCCCGGGCCAGTTCCGGCCGGCCCGCCCCGCGCTTCAGCGGCGCCGCCAGGCGCACCTTGAGCCGCGGCAGCAGGCTCACCTCGCCCCCCTCCAGCGTCTGCAGCGCCGGCCAGAGCAGCTGCAGGGCCGTGATCGCCGCGGCCACCGGGTTGCCCGGCAGGCCGAAGAAGGGGCGCCCCTCCAGCCGGCCGAAGGCGAAGGGTCGGCCCGGCTTGAGGAACAGCTTCCAGAAGGCCACCTCCCCCAGCTCCGCCAGCAGGGGCCGGATCCAGTCGCTGTCGCCGGCGGACACCCCGCCGGTGCTCACCACCACATCGCACCCCTGCGCCAGCTCCGAGCAGGGCCCGGCGCAGGGCGGCCGGATCGTCGGCCACCACCTTCTGCTCGCCCACCCCGTAGCCCAGCCGCTCCAGCAGGGCCCGCAGCAGGGTGCCGTTGCTCTCCCAGATCTGCCCCGGCCCCCGCGGCTCTCCGGTCGCCACCAGCTCATCGCCGCTGATCAGCAGCCCCACCCGCGGCTGGGCGCTCACCACCAGCTCGGCCACCCCGCAGCTGGCCAGCCGGCCCAGGGCGGCCGGGCCCAGGCGCACGCCGGCCGCCAGCAGCTCGGCACCGGCGGCGGTCTCCTCCTCGGGGGAGCGGATCCAGGGGTTGGGGCCGGCCTCCCCCGCCAGCCGGATCGTCGCGGCCCCACCGGCTTCGGGGGCCTCGGGGCTCACCAGCTCCTGGGGCAGCACCCGCCGGGCCCCCTCGGGCAGGGGCGCCCCGGTGAGGATGCGGACCGCCTCCCCCTCCCCCAGGGCCGGTCCGTAGGGGGCCCCGGGCGCCGAGCGGCCCACCAGCCGCCAGCGGCGACCCTGCGCCGGGGCGTCGGCCTCGGCGATGGCGTAGCCGTCCATGATCGAGGCCCGGAAGCCCGGCACGGCCTCGGCGGCCCGTACCGGTTCGGCACTCACCCGGCCCAGACAGCTCGCCAGGGGCAGCCGCTCATGCCCCTCCAGGGGCTGGAGCGCCGCCAGCACCTGCCGCCGGGCCTCCTCCAGGGGCAGGCCCTCGCGGGGAAAGGGTTCAGCCATCGGCCGGTTCCTCCGCCACGGCCTGATCCGCCCGGGCCGCTGCGTCGGGGTGCTCCCAGGGGCCCTTGCGGCCCCCCTCCTTGCGCAGCAGCCGCACCGGCCCGATGGTCATGGCCGGATCGGCCGACTTGACCATGTCGTAGAGGGTGAGCAGGCCCACCTGCACCGCCGTGAGCGCCTCCATCTCCACCCCGGTGGCGCCGTTGGTGCGGGCGCTGGCCACAAGCCGCAGCCCGCTGCCATCGGCCGCCGGCTCGATCTCCACCTCCAGGCCGGTGAGGGCGATCGGGTGGCACAGGGGAATCAGCTCCCAGGTGCGCTTGGCCCCCTGGATCGCCGCCACCCGCGCCACCGCCAGCACGTCGCCCTTGGCCGCCCGGCCCTCCAGCACCAGGGCCAGCACCTCCGGGGCCATGGCGATGAAGCCCTCGGCCACGGCGCGCCGATCCGTGGCCGGCCGGTCGCCCACCTCCACCATGTGCACCTGGCCGGCGGCGTTGAGGTGGGAGAGGCCGGGCTCGCTCATGGGGATGGGCGCGGTGGTGGGCGGGGCCTCCAGCATGGCGCTCAGTGCAGCGCCAGCAGACAGCCCCGGGGCAGGGAAAGCACCAGGGGCCCGCCAGCCGTGGCCGGAGCCAGAGCGGCCCAGGTGCGCTGGCGCAGCTCCACCAGGATCGGCTCCACCGGTTCCGCGGCAGGGGCGGCAGGGGGGACGGCCGGCACCACGAACACCGTCACATGCAGCGGCCCCTCGCTCACCCGCACCACCCGGCAGGGCCAGTGGTGGGCCGCATCGGGGGCGGGGGAGAGGCCCAGCTCCAGGTGGTTGGCCCGCATCCCCAGGTGGGTCACGGCGGCCTCCAGGGGCTCCGGGGTGTGGAACTCCAGGCCCCAGGCCGGGGCCCGCAGCCGGGTGGGCCCGAGCCGCTCCACCGCCGCCACGTTCTTGCAGCCGGTGAGACGGGCCACCCCCACCGCCCCGGGCCGCTCGAACACCTCCCGCCGGGGTCCGTGGCGCTGCAGGGCGCCCCGGTCGATCACCAGCAGCTCCTCGCCCAGCCGGTAGGCCTCGTCCATGTCGTGGGTCACCAGCAGGGTGGGCACCCCGGAGCGCGCCAGCAGCTCCTCCATCAGCTGCTGCAGGCGCCGGCGCCGGTGGGCGTCCTGGGAGGAGAAGGGTTCGTCCAGCAGCAGCAGGTCGGGCTCGACCACCAGGGCCCGGGCCAGGGCGGTGCGCTGCTGCTGGCCCCCCGAGAGCTGGGCGGGATAGTGCCGGGCCAGCTCCAGCAGCCCCACCGCCGCCAGCTGCTCCGCCACCCGGGCGGCGCGCTCGGCCGGCGCCAGGTGGGCCAGGCCGAAGCCCACGTTGGCGGCCACGGTGAGGTGGGGGAACAGGGCGTCGTGCTGGAGCATCACGGCGATGCGGCGCCGCTCCGGCGGCAGGTCGATGCCGCGCTCCCCGTCGTAGAGCACCCGGCCATTCAGTTCGATCCGCCCGGCCCGGGGCCGCTCCAGCCCCGCCAGGGTGCGCAGCAGCAGGCTCTTGCCCGCCCCGGAGGCCCCGAGGATCGCCAGCCGGCGGCAGTCGGTGGCCAGGGCCAGATCGAGCTGGAAATCCCCGTGGCGCTGCTGCAGTTCGAAGGCGAGGGCGAAGGGGCCGGGGGGGCGCAGGGAGGGGCGCGCCAGAGGAGCGGCGGGGCCGGCAGGGCCCGGGGGCTCCGGCGCGCTGGGCCCACGGCGGAGCGGCCGGCGGCGGCGGCTCAGGACCAGCTGCACCAGCCCCAGACAGAGCCCGTTGAGCAGCAGCACCTGGCCGGTCCACCGCCAGGCCTGGGGCAGGTCGCCGGCATCCACCGCCGCGTAGATCGCCAGGGGCAGGGTCTGGGTGCGGCCGGGGATGTTGCCCGCCAGCATCAAGGTGGTGCCGAACTCCCCCAGGGCCCGGGCATAGCTGAGGCTGAGGCCCGCCCCCAGCCCCGGCAGCACCAGGGGCAGGGTGATGCGCCGCAGCACCCGCCCGGGGCCGGCCCCCAGGCTGCGGGCCACCCCCTCCAGGCCCGGATCGAGCTGCTCCAGGGAGGCCAGCACGGTGCGGTACATCAGCGGGAAGGCCACCACCGCCGCGCTCAGCACGGTGGCGGGCCAGCTGAACACCAGCTCCAGCCCCATCCGCGCCAGCGGCTCCCCCAGGGGGCCATAGCGGCCCAGCAGCTGCAGCAGCACGAAGCCCAGCACCGTGGGCGGCAGCACCAGGGGGGAGAGCAGCAGCAGGTCGGCGGCGGTGCGGCGCGCCCCCCGCCAGTGCCGCACCCGCTCGGCGGCGAAGAACCCCAGGGGCAGCACGAGCAGCACCGCCAGGCCGGCGCTGCGCAGCGACAGCCACAGGGGCGTCAGGCCTGCGGCGGCCGCCATCAGGGGGCCCGATCGGGCAGGGGCTCGAAACCCTCGCGGCGGAACAGCGCCAGGGCCGCCGGCGTGGTGAGCGAGCGCAGGTAGGCGAGGGCCTGCCGGGGCTGCCGGCTGGTGCGCAGCACCGCACCGCTGTAGCGGATCGGGGTGTGGCTGGCGGCCGGGGCCATGGCCACCACCCGCAGCCCGTCCAGCTGCACCGCATCGCTGCGATACACCAGACCGGCATCCACATGGCCGGCCACCACCGCCCGGGCCACCGCCCGCACCGACCCCAGGGGCACCAGCTTGGGCGCGATGGCGCCGCTGAGGCCGTCGTGGGCCAGCACCTGGCGGGCATAGTCGCCGGCCGGCACGGTGCCATCGCCGATGGCGATGCGCCCCACCCCCGGGCCCGCCAGCCCCGCGAAGCTGAGGGGCCGCCGCGGCGCGCGGGCCGGCACCACCAGCACCAGGCGGTTGCCCAGCAGGTCGCGGCGGCTGCCGGGAAGCAGCAGACCGGCCTGCTCCAGGGCCTCCATGGGCCGGACGCCGGCGGAAAGGAACACATCGGCCGGGGCCCCCTGTTGGATCTGCTGCTGCAGCAGGCCGGACGCCCCCAGGTTGAAGCGGGGCTCGGCCGATCCCCGGTCACGGACAAAGGGGGCGGCCAGGGTCTGCAGGGGCCCGGAGAGACTCGCCGCCGCGCTCACCAGCAGGGGATCGGCCCTGGCCCCCTCCCCCCCGCCGCCCCGGCAGCCGGCCACGACGACAACCAAGGGCCCCCACCAGCAGCGAGCCGGCCAGCACCGCCGGGCGGACACCACGACCGGACCAAAGCAGGGCCATCGGCGGCCTCAGAAGGGAATCGGCATGGACACGTCGGCGGGGGAGGGCGCACAGGACGGCACCCGCTCCCCCACCACCGCGCCGACCACCACGATCGAGGGGGAGGCGAAGCCCTCGGCCTCCACCCGGTCGGCCAGCTCCGCCAGGGTGGCCACCAGCTGCCGCTGGCCCCGCACGGTGCCCTGCTGGATCACGGCGGCGGGAGTGGCGGGGGCCAGGCCACCTTCGATCAGTTCCTCGACGATGCGGCGCAGGTTGTGCAGGCCCATGTAGATCACCAGCCCGTCGCTGCTGCGGGCCAGGCCGCGCCAGTCGACGCCCGGCCGGTGCTTGTCCACCTCCTCGTGGCCCGTCACGAAGGTGACGCTCGAGCCCGCCCGCCGGTGGGTCACCGGAATGCCCGCGTAGGCCGGGGCGGCGATGCCGGCGGTCACCCCGGGAACCACCTGCACCGGGATGCCGTGGTCCGCCAGGTGGGCGGCCTCCTCGCCGCCGCGGCCGAACAGGAACGGATCGCCCCCCTTGAGCCGCACGATCAGCCGCCGCCGACCGGCCAGCTCGCGCAGCACCTCATTGGTGCTGGGCTGGGGCACCGAATGGTGACCGCGGCGCTTGCCGACGAAATGCCGTTCGCAGTCGGCCGGCACCAGATCCAGCAGGGCGGTGGGCACCAGGGCGTCGTAGACGAGCGCATCGCACCGCTGCAGCAGCCGGTGGGCCCGCAGGGTGAGCAGGTCCGGATCCCCAGGGCCGGCGCCCACCAGGTACACGGTGCCAGGACCGTCGGTGGCCACGGGGGGCAGGGGCTCGGCGGTCATGGCAGGGCGATCAGCTGCTCCAGCAGCACGGCCCGGAAGCGGGGGCGCTGCAGCAGGGGCCGGTTCAGCGGCGGGGGCAGGGCGTCGGTGAGCCGGTTGGCCGCCAGGGCCAGGGGCAGGGCGGGACCAGGCAGGGCCAGGGTCGGATCCTCATGATCCGTCGCACTGTATGGAGTGGGGCGGCATTGCGCACCGGTCACCGCCGCCAGATGGGCGAGATAGGCGGCCCCCAGCCGGCCCTCCAGCGGGTGATGCAGCAGCCACGGCCCTGACGGTGACGGAGCCCCCCCGGCCCCCGGCGCCGCCAGTTCCCCCAGCTCCTGCGCCAGGGCCCGCTGCCAGGCGGGCCAGGCGCCCAGAAACGGCAGACGCCGCAGGGGCCCGTGGCGGCGGCAACGCTCGGCGATCCGGGGCACGTCCTGGCGCACATGGGTGCCCGGCAGCAGGAACAGGGGCACCAGCAGCAGCGGAGCTTCGGTGCTGCCGGTGGGCAGGTCGGGAGGTTCGCCGGCCGTGAGGGCCTCCAGGCGCACCGGCGCACCGCGGGCGGCTTCCAGCTGCCGGGCCAGGTCGTGCAGCTCCGCGGGGATCACGCCACCGGCACGGCCATGGGCCACCAGCAGCAGGGGGCTTGCGCTGCTCCGGTCCATGCCCCTCATGGCTGGGGGCAGGCGCCCAGCAGGACATCCAACCGATCCAGCAGGTTGTTGATCAGCCGGCGCCCCTGGCGCTCGCCGGCCTCGCCCCAGCGGGTCTGCCCCTGGCGCACCCGCTCGACCCCGTCGGGCCCCAGGGCCAGGCGGACGTAGTCGCCGTCCTCCTCCAGCCAGCGTTCCAGGCCGGCAGCCGTGATCTCCACATGGAACTGCAGCCCGTGGGCGTGGTGGCCGATCCGGAACATCTGCTCGCTGCAGAGCGGCGTGGACCCCAGCAGGGTGGCCCCGGGCGGCAGCCGGATCCGGTCTCCATGCCAGTGGAGCACCGGTGCGCCGTCGCCGAGCCCGGCGAGCACCGGCTCCCGGGCCTCGGGCAAGGTCCATTCCACCGGGCCCCAGCCCACTTCGTAGGCCCTCACCGGGGGATCCCCCACCCTCAGGGGCTCCACCCGGCCCCCGGCGGCGAAGGCCAGCAGCTGGGCCCCGAGACAAAGGCCGATCACCGGACGTTCGCAGTCCAGACACTCCCTCAGCAGCGCCACCTCCGCCGCCAGCCAGGGAAACGCCGGCGATCCGATGTCGCCCACCCCCATGGGGCCCCCCAGCACCAGCAGCGCCTGGCCGGGCCCCAGACGAGGCATCGGCTCCCCCAGATCCGGCCGGCAGACCGTCAGCCCCCAGCCGCGGCGTCGGATTTCCTCGGCGAAGCGCCCCGGTCCCTCCCGCTCCAGGTGCTGGAGCACCACCAGCTGGGTCATGGCCGTGCGGAAAGCGGAAGTCAGCTCCAGCATGGAGGCCTCCGCCCCTTCGGACCAGGATCCATGCACCGCACTCGCTGGGGCTGGGGCGGGCCCGGGGCTGAAGGTGCTTTCCTGCGGCCAGAGCCGTCCCCTGCGCTGAACCATGGACAACCCGGCGATGGAAACCACGCAAACCCCGGCGACGGAAACCCCGGCGACCGTGCTGCGCTTCTGGTTCGAGGAGCTGCCTCCCTCCGCCTGGTTCGGGGGCGGGCCCGAGTACGACCGGACCGTGCGGGAGCGGTTCGGGCGGCTCAGTGAACGGGCCCTGGAGGGCACCCTGGACCCCTGGGCCGACACCGCCGACGGCGCCCTGGCCCTGATCCTGGTGCTCGACCAGTTCCCCCGCCAGATCTGGCGCGATCAGGCCCGGGCCTTCGCGGGCGATGCCCGGGCCCTGTCCCTCACCCTGAAGGCCCTGGAGTCCGGCTGGGTCGCGGCGGAGCCGGCCCCGGAACGGCGGCCGTTCTGGCTCATGCCCCTGATGCACAGCGAGGATCTGGCCCTGCAGGATCGGGGCCTGCCCCTGTTCGAGCGCCACTGCGACGCCCGCACCGCCGATTTCGCGCGCCGTCACCACGCGGTGATCGCCCGCTTCGGCCGCTTCCCCCATCGCAACCGGGCCCTGGGGCGCACCAGCAGCGCCGAGGAACGGGCCTTCCTGCAGCAGCCCGGCTCCCGCTTCTGACGTCGATGACCGACCCCTCCCCTTGCGTCGCGGAGCTCAGGGCCGCCGAAGCCACGGCCCATCGCCTGGCCGGCGAGCTGTTCCCCTGGGACCTCACCCGGGCCCTGGAACTGGCCCTGCTCAAGACCTTCTGCGTGCCCTCCATCTCCGGCCTGCTGGCCCGCACCGGCGAATTCGAACACCGGCCCCGCAAGCGCTACGACGACACGGGCCTGATGGTGGCCGAGCTGCTGCGCCATGGCCTCGATAGCCCCGCCGGGGCTGCGGTGATCGAGCGCATGAACCGCATCCACGGCCACTACGCGATCAGCAACGACGATTTCCTCTACGTGCTCTCCACCTTCGTGGCCGAGCCGATCCGCTGGCTGGCCCGCTACGGCTGGCGGCCGCTGACGCCCCGGGAACAGGAGCACCTGTTCCTGTTCTGGCGTGGGGTGGGCGAACGGATGGGAATCGAAGCCCTGCCGGACCGCCTGGAGACGCTGCTGGCCCTCAACGAGCGGGTGGAACGCCAGGCCTTCGCCCCGGCGGCCACCAACCGGCGCATCGCCGAGGCCACCCTGGCCATGCTGCTGGCCGACTGGCCACCCCCCCTGCGGCCCGCCCTGCGTCAGGTGCTGCTCGGCCTGCTGGACCGCCAGACCAGCGAAGCCCTGGGCTGGAGTGCTGCGCCGGGCTGGCTGCAGGGGCTGGTGCTGCGGGGGCTGCGGGCCCGCAGCCGGGCCGCCGCCCTGGTGACCACCGGCCGCCGGGCCCTGGGCCGGCCCGGCGAAGCCCGCTTCTACTCCCAGCGCCCCACCCCGAGCTACGGCGCCAGCTTCCGCCTCGAGCAGCTGGGCCCTCCCCCCCTGCTGCCGGCCCTCGAGGATCCCCCCGCCGAAGACCCCTGAGCCTGAAGGGGGCTGCCCGGGCCGCCGGCCCTGGCTAAGCAGGGAACACAGCACCGCCCCGCCCGCCCATGACCGCCCCGTTCCAGTCGCCCCATTTCGCCATCGCGCGCACGGAGGACGGCTGGATCATCGAGGCGCGGGTCACCAAGGATCTGGAGGGCGACTGGCTGCTGAGCCGCCACGAACTGGAGGAGCTCCACGGGCTGCTGGAGCGGGTGATCGCCCCCTGACTCCCACCGCTCCCGACGATCCGGTGTCCTCCGACCTGGAATCAGCGACGGCGGCCCCGGGCCGGCTTCTGAATGTGCTGGGCGTCACCTTCGGCATCGCCGGGGCGGTGGGCGGCACCATCGGCGCCGGCATCCTGCGCACCCCCGGCCTGGTGGCGGCCCAGATGGGCAGCGGCCCCTGGGTGATGGCGGCCTGGCTGGCCGGGGGCCTCTACGCCCTGCTCGGCGCCATCGCCGCGGCGGAACTGGGGGCCAGCCTGCCCCTGGCGGGCGGCTGGTACGTCTACGCCCGCCGCTGCTTCGGGGATGCCGCCGGCTTCAGCGTGGGCTGGATCGACTGGATCGGCCACTGCACCGGCATCGCCTGGGTGGCGGTCACCGTGGGGGAGTACGCGGCCTTCCTGGTGCCGGGCCTGGAGCCCTACGGGAAGCCGGTGGGGCTGGCGGTGCTGCTGCTGTTCACCCTCATCCAGCTGCTGGGGGTGGAGGCCGGCAGCGGCAGCCAGAAGCTGCTGAGCCTGGCCAAGGCGGCGGCCTTCCTGGCGGTGGTGGCGGCCTGCTTCCTGCTGGGCGGGCCCGACACCCGCGCCGCCGCCAGCGCCGCCATTCCCACCGATCCGGCAGGGCTGGCAACTCCGGCCGGCTGGAGCGGGATGGTGGTGGCCCTGGTGTTCTCCCTGCAGGCGATCGTCACCACCTACGACGGCTGGCACAGCCCGATCTACTTCTCCGAGGAGTTCAGCGAGCCGGAGGACGACCTGCCCCGCTCCCTGATCGGCGGCGTGCTGGCGGTGATCACCATCTACACCCTGTTCAACCTGGCGTTGCTGCGGGTGCTGCCCCTGCCGGTGATCGCCGTCTCCAGCCTGCCGGTGGCCGATGCGGCCGCCCTGCTGTTCGGCGCCTTCGGCGGCCAGGCGATCACCGTGCTGGCGCTGCTGTCCCTGGTGGGGCTGATCAACGCCTCGATCATGGGCGCCCCCCGGATCCTCTACGGCCTCAGCCGCGACCGGCTGTTCAGCCCCCTGGTCGACCGGGTGAACCGCGGCGGCACCCCCACCGTGGCCCTGGTGCTCACCAGCCTGGCGGCAGCCCTGCTGGTGCTCTGCGGCGACTTCACCATCCTGCTCGGGCTGGCGGCCTTCCTCTACGTCAGCCTCTACCTGATGGGGATCGTCTGCCTGTTCGTGCTGCGCCTGCGCGAGCCGGAGCGGCCGCGGCCCTTCCGGGCCTGGGGTTACCCCTGGAGCGCCGCGATCGTGCTGGGGGGCTCGCTCACCTTCCTGGTCGGGGCCCTGGTCAACGACACCACCAACAGCGGCTGGGCCCTGCTGCTGATCGCCATCAGCGTGCCGGTGTTCCAGGCCACCCGCGCCCTGGCGCCGGCGGAGGCGCCATGAGCGGGACGTGGCCGCCGCCCTGGTGGGACGGCGCCCTGGCGCGGGAGATCCTGCAGCGCAGCGGCGAGCACCTGCTGCTGGTGGGCACCGCCATCGGCCTGGCCCTGGCGATCTGCCTGCCCCTCGGCCTCTGGATCAGCCGCCGGCCCCGCTGGGCCGGGCCCGTGCTGGCGCTGGCCAGCACGGTGCAGACCATCCCGAGCCTGGCGATCTTCGGCCTGCTGCTCACCGTGCCCCTGGTGGGGGGCATCGGCACCACACCGGCGATCGTGGCCCTCACCCTCTACGCCCTGCTGCCCCTGCTGCGGGGCCTCGGCACGGGGCTGGCCCAGGTGCCCCCGGGCCTGAAGGAGGCCGGGCGGGCCCTGGGGCTGAGTGGGCGCCAGGTGCTGCTTCACCTGGAACTGCCCCTGGCCCTGCCCACCCTGATGGCCGGGATCCGCGTCGCCACGGTGATCGGCGTGGGGGTGGCCACGATCGCCGCCGCCATCGGCGCCGGCGGCCTGGGGGTGTTCATCTTCCGGGGCATCGCCACGGTGAACAACACCCTGATCCTGGCGGGAGCCCTGCCGGCGGCCGCCATCGCCCTGGCCGCCGATGGGGGCCTGGGACTGCTGGAGCAACGGCTGGTCCGGCGGCGACCGAAGCGGGGACGCGCCGGCCGCCCCAGAGCCCTGCAGCTCGCCCTTGGCCTGGCGGTCCTCGCCCTGGTGGCCGTGCTCGGGCTGCGACTGCTGCCGGCCGCCGGCGGGGGCACGGTGCGGATCGGCAGCAAGAGCTTCACCGAACAGCTGATTCTGGGCGAACTGCTGGCCCAGGAGATCGAAGCCGCCACCCCTCTGCAGGTGCGGAGGGATTTCAGCCTGGGGGGCACCGGCCTGATCCATGAGGCCGTGCGCAGCGGCCGCATCGACGGCTACGTGGAGTACACCGGCACCGCCTGGACTGTCTTGCTGGACCAGCCCCCCCCGCCACCGGACACACCCGATCCGGCCCGGCAGGTCTTCAAAGACACCCGGCGGCTCTACGCCGAACGCTTCGGGCTCAGCGTGTTCCCCTCCCTGGGATTCGAGAACAGCTACGCGATCCTGGTGCGCCGGGCCGAGGCCGAGCGGCTGGGGATCGCCACCATCAGTGCCGCGGCCCCCCACACGCCCGGCTGGCGGGCGGGCTTCGGCTACGAATTCCTGAACCGCCCGGACGGCTTCCCCGGCCTGGCCCGCCGCTACGGCCTGCGCTTCGCCCGGCCCCCCGAGGCCATGGATCTGGGCCTCACCTACCGGGCCCTGGCCGAGGGGCGGGTCGACCTGATCGCCGGGGACACCACCAACGGCCTGGTTCCCGCCCTCGACCTGCAGCAGCTGCGGGACGACCGCCACTACTTCCCCCCCTACGACGCCGTGCCCGTGTTCAACGCCGCCAGCCTGCGCCGCCACCCGGAACTGGGGCCCGTGATCGCGGCCCTGGCCGGCCGGATCCCGGCCGCGACCATGCAGCGACTCAATGCCCAGGTCGACCTGGACGGCCGCAGCGTCGCCGAGGTGGTGCGCGGCTGGCGGCTTCAGGAGTCGGGAGCGGCCGGATCGGACTGAGCGTCCGCATCGCTGCCCTCGGCCGGGGCTTCGGGCCGGCGAAAGACCAGCACCGGCAGGGAGGTGTGGGTCAGCACCCTCTGGGTCTCGCTGCCCAGCAGCAGCCCGGTCAGTCCCCGGCGGCCGTGGGAGGCCATGAAGATCAGATCGCAGCCGTGGCGGGTGGCGGCCTCGATGATCCCCTCGTAGACGACCGGATGCTCCCCCATGGCCGTGTCGCAGGTGACGCCGGCCTCCTCGGCGATGGCCCGTGCCTGGTCGAGCAGGGAGGCGGCGTAGGCGTGCTCCGCCTGGCTGAACTGCTCCACCACGGCCGGATCGAGCAGCACCGGATCGCCGTAGATGGAGGCGTGGGGTGGCATCGCCAGGTTGGCGAGCGCATGGAAGAAGGTGATGGTCGCCCCGGCATCGCGGGCGAAGCTCACCGCCTGCCGGATCGTGCCGTCGGAGAGATCCGAGCCGTCGGTGGGCACCAGCAGGTGACGGAACATCGGCCTCGCCGCAGGGGAATCGGGATGGGGCTCATGATGGCCCGTCCGGCGCGCCGGCACCCGGCCCGGCACGGCGCCGCCTCACACGCTGCAACAGCTCGGCGGCCAGAGGCTCCCGCTCGAGGGCTGCCAGGTCCTCCCGCCCCCCCGGCAGGCGGGCCAGCAGATCCACCGCCGTGGCCGCCAGGGCCGGGTCGAGATCCGCCACCAGGGTGCGCAGCCCCTGCCGCAGGGGCTCCAACGGCCAGGCAGCGAGCCCCACCGCCAGGCCCTCCAGGGCGCCCCGGCGCTGCCGCAGGGGCAGGGGGGCCAGGGCCTGCTCCAGCAGCAGGGGGAAATCATCGGGGTGGCGCTGATGGCCCAGCAGGGGCAACAGCACCCCCCGGCGCTCTTCCATGCCGCCAGGAGCAGCGGCGGCAGGATCGAGGGCCTCCAGCAGAAGCCTGCGGCAACGGGGGTGCCGCAGGCGACCGATCACCGCCAGCAGGGTGGGATCGGCATCGGGTTGGGCCAGCCACCAGGCCAGCAGCCGGGCCGCGGCAGGACCGTCCAGCCGCTCCGCCAGCACGGCCAGCAGATCGGGGGCAGGCACCAGCCCACCGCCCTCGACCGCCTGCAGCCAGGGCTCCAGATCAACGCCATCCGCGCGCCGCAGGCCCTGCAGCCAGGGCCAGCGCTCGGGGCTGCCGTCAGGGGGCAGCTGGTCCGGCCCCCAGACGGCAGCAACGCCCGCCAGGCCTCCAGGAGCCGGATCCGACTCGGGGAGACTGTCGCCATTGCTACGTTTCATCCGATTGTCATGATTTGCCCATCCGGCCGGGGTACAACGGGAAAAGCTTCTCTCCGCCCTTTCCCAAGGCAGGTGTCCCAT
Organism: uncultured bacterium; assembly: GCA_942491175.1. GTDB lineage: Bacteria > Cyanobacteriota > Cyanobacteriia > PCC-6307 > Cyanobiaceae > Cyanobium. Next base: position 48,727 of record CALNZO010000013.1, read on the forward strand.
GGTCGCAAGCCCCACCCGTGACAACCGCTCCACCCGGATCCCCGACCGGGCGGCCAGCCCCAATGAGCGCAAGCTGAATCAGCTGGTGCTGACCCTGGTGGCCCAGCTGGCGGAGGCCCAGTTCGCCCGGGCCGACAAGACCAGGACCGAAAGGCTCTGGCAGGAAGTGGCCGCCCTGGAGATCGACCCTGAGCGCATCACCCGGCTGCTTTACGGCGGTCACGACGTGAACGACCGCAATGGCCTCGCCGCCATGGACCGGAGCTGGTCGGAGGCCGGAGCCCGGTCCGGCGGCTTCCGCTGGGGACGGCCCCTTCTCAGGAGATCGTGGCCCGGCGCCGGGCGCCGAAGCGCTCCACCAGCAGGCGCTCCAGCACGTCACTGAGTTGATCGAGGGGCACGCCCTTGTCGTGCAGTTCGGCCAGCTTCGGATCTCCATCCATCGAGCCCCCCAGGAAGATCTTGGCCGCCTCCACCATCTCGCCGTCCTGGCGGGCCTTGGCCCCCATCAGGCCGATCTGGCCCATGTAGGGCTGGCCGCAGGCGTTGGGGCAACCGGTCCAGTGGCTGCGCACCGCGTGGGGAAGCTCCAGCCGCCGTTCCAGTTCCTCCACCACGGCCTGGGCCGTGCTCTTGGTGGGGATCAGGGCGAAGCTGCAGAAGCGATTGCCCGTACAGCTCACCGCTTCGGCCTGCAGGGCACCGGGCTCGAGGCGGAAACGCCCCAGCAGGGGCTCGGCGCGCAGGGCCTCCAGCCGATCCGCCGGCACATCGACGATCAGCGCGTTCTGGGCCTCGGTGAAGCGCAGCTCGCCGCTGCCGTACTCGCGGGCCAGACGGGCCAGTTCGAACATGGACGCGGCCTCGAGGCGACCCATCGGCACGTGCAGCCCAGCCCAGAAGAGCCCCTCCTGCTTCTGGGCCTGCACTCCCAGCCCATCCCGGGGTGCCCGGTCCACCAGATGCCGACCATCGTGGGGCAACATCGCCGAGGGCGGCACCCCGGCCAGGGTTCCGTAGGCCTCCTGCACGGCGGCGCGATAGGTGTCCAGCCCCATCGCATCGATCAGGTACATCAACCGGCTCTTGTTGCGCTGGTCCCGGTTGCCGTGGGCCTCGTAGTGGAGCAGCACCGCGAGGGTGAACTCGGGCAGCTGATCGGCCCGCAGCCACAGGCCCAGGGGGATGGCCAGCTCATTGCGCTGGGCCGAGAAGAACCCACCCACCATCACGGTGAATCCCAGTGGCGCCGTGGGGTCCTGCGGATGGGGCGCCGGCAGGAAGGCCAGATCGTTGTGCAGCAGGAAGCTGTCGGGGGCACCGCCCACCGCCACGTTGAACTTGCGGGGCAGATTGCGGGGGCCGTCGTCGGCCAGCAGCCGGGCCTGGATCGCCGCCACCACCGGGCGGGTGTCGAGCAGTTCCTCCGGATCGATGCCGGCCAGGGGGTTGCCGGTGATGTTGCGAGGGTTGTCGTGCCCTGACTGGCGGCTGGTGAGCCCGACCCGCTCCATCGCCTCCATCAGGGGGGGCATGTCCTCCAGCAGCAGGCCACGCAGCTGCAGGTTCTGGCGGGTGGTGATGTCGGCACTGCCGTGCTCGCCGCAGCGGTCGACCGCGTCGGCCAGCACCTCGAGCTGGTCGGCGCGGATCACCCCGTTCGGCATCCGCAGACGCAGCATGAACCGGCCGGGGGTGACCGGGCGGAAGAAGATCCCCAGCCACTTCAGCCGGATGGTGAGGGTGGCCTCGTCGAGGGATTCCCATCCCTGGGCCGCCAGGTCAGCCAGCCGGGGGGCCAGGTCCAGGCCGCAGAGATCGGCCTTCGCCTGCTCCACCTTGCTGAGCTTGGGCAGCGGCGCGTTGGTGGTGTCGGAGGTTGTCATACGGAAACGGAGAACCGCATGGCGAGCCATGCGTGAAATTCCTGCCAGGCAGGAGGACATCGGCAGAACTCATCAGCCGCCGACCCGAAGCGGAAGGGCGATGGTCTGATCCCGGGACGCCGATGAGAGCTGCGTCGTCGAGAACAATCGGCTGTCGGAAAGCGCCAGAAAGGCCGCCAAGACTGACCGGAGGAAGACGTACTAGCTTCCGGCATGGAGTCGTTCTGCCGTGTCGTCCCTGTTACCGAAACCGGCCAGCCCGGAGTCCGCCGCTTCCGTTGAGGCTTCCCAGGACCCGATGCAGCGGCGTCAGGCTCGGCTGCAGGCCCTCGGCCCTGATCGTGCTCGCTTCCGCGAACTGATCGGCAAGGTGGGCAGCGGCGAACACACCAGCACCGGCCTGAATCGCCTGGAAGCCTCCGAGGCGATGGACCTGATGCTCCGGGGTCTGGTCGATGAGGCCCAGATGGGCGCCTTCCTGATCGCCCATCGCATCCGTCGCCCTCACCCCGAGGAGCTTGCCGGCATGGTCGACAGCTACCGCCGGCTCGGGCCCGTGCTGGAGACACCGGGACGACGGCCCCTGTCCTTCGGAGTGCCGTACGACGGCCGCAGCCGGACGGCGCCTCTGCTGCCGCTGGTGGCCCTGGTGCTGGCCAGCGACGGCCTGCCGGTGGTGATGCACGGCGGTGACGCCATGCCGGTGAAATTCGGCATCACCCTGGCCGAACTCTTCGAGGCGATCGGCATCTCCTGGACCGGCCTGCCCCTGAGCGAGGTGCAGCGGCGCCTCGACCGGCATGGGGTGGCCCTCACTCACCAGCCCGACCATTTCCCGATGGCCGACCGGCTGGTTCCGGCCCGGGATGCGATCGGCAAACGCCCACCGGTGGCGAGCCTGGAACTGCTGTGGACGCCGCACCGGGGGGACCACCTGCTGGTGAGCGGCTTCGTCCATCCCCCGACCGAGACCCGCGCCTGGCAGGCCCTTCAGGCCTGTGGCGAAGACGACGTGCTGACGGTGAAGGGGCTGGAAGGCTCCACCGATCTGCCCACCTCCCGCGCCGGCATCACCGCCCGGGTTCGCCAGGGCGTGCCGCAGCGGATCCTGCTCCACCCCCGCGACCACGGCATCACCTCCGCCGAGGTGCCCTGGCAAGGCCTGGACCGCTGGCGAGATCAGGCCCTGGCCTCCCTTGGCGGGGAAGGGGCGCTGATGCCGGCGCTGCGCTGGAACGTGGCGTCCTATCTCTGGTTCGCCGGCCGCTTCGAGCATCTCGAGGACGCCCTGGCCCGGGCGACGGCCCTGCTCAACGCCCGCAGCGGCGAGCGCCTGCGGCGTGAACTCACCGGTTCGGATTCCGGCTGATCAGGTCGACGGCGCCACCAGGTCCTGAGTCCCCAACTCCCGTAACCATCGCCACAGCCCAGGCGCGGAGGCGAATGGTGAAATGCACAGGTGGTCAGCATTTGCGCCGCATAAAAACCCTGCCCTTTCCTTACTTGAAGCCAGGGCTGACATCCGCATTCTGACTCATGCTCGGCGAAATCTGGTCGCTCCAGGGGAGGTACCGAACCCTTCACCTCACCTGGTTTGCATTTTTTCTCACGTTTGTTGTCTGGTTCAATCTGGCCCCTCTGGCCACCACGGTGAAGGCCGATTTCGGCCTTTCCGTTCCCCAGATCCGCACGCTGGCCATCTGCAACGTGGCCCTCACGGTTCCAGCACGCATCCTGATCGGGATGCTGCTCGACAAATTCGGGCCGCGCATCACCTTCTCCACCCTGCTCGTGTATGCCGCCATTCCCTGCCTGATGTTCGCCGCCGCGCAGGACTTCAGCCAGCTGGTGATCGCCCGCCTGCTGCTCTCGATCGTGGGCGCAGGCTTCGTGATCGGCATCCGCATGGTGGCCGAGTGGTTCCCGCCCAAGGAGATCGGTCTGGCTGAGGGCATCTATGGGGGCTGGGGCAACTTCGGCTCCGCCTTCTCGGCCCTCACCATGGTGATCGTGGCCGGCTGGCTCTCCTTCTCCGGCGGCGCCGACATCGGTGGGGTGGTGCTCAACTGGCGGGGCGCCATTGCCCTCACCGGCATCATCGCCGCCGTCTACGGAATCATTTACTTTTTCAGCGTCGAGGACACCCCCCCGGGCAAGACTTACCAGAAACCGGCCAAGACGGCCGGCCTGGAGGTCACCTCCATGAAGGACTTCTGGGGCCTGCTGGGCATGAATGTGCCCTTCGCCGTGATCCTGGCGATTCTGGCCTGGCGGCTGCAGAAGGTGCAATTTCTCAATGCCAGCGGCTACACCATCGCCCTGCTGCTGGTACTGATCTGGTTCGTCTTCCAGACCTGGGGAATCATCCGCACCAACTGGGAGCTGATCACCGGGGCCAAGAGCTATCCCAAGGAGGATCGCTACGACTTCAAGCAGGTGGCCATTCTGGAGCTCACCTACATCGTCAACTTCGGCTCCGAGCTGGCCGTGGTGTCCATGCTGCCCACCTTCTTCGAAACCACCTTCGCCCTGCCCAAGGCCACAGCCGGCATCCTGGCCTCCGCCTTCGCCTTCGTGAATCTTGTGGCCCGTCCCGGCGGCGGTCTGCTGTCCGATCGCCTCGGCAGCCGCAAGAAGACCATGGGCTTCCTCACCATGGGTCTGGGCATCGGCTACCTGGTGATGAGCCTGATCAAGCCCGGCACCTTCACCGGTGCTGCCGGCATTGCCATCGCCCTGGTGCTCACCATGGCCTGTTCCTTCTTCGTCCAGGCCGGAGAAGGAGCCACCTTCGCCATGGTGCCGCTGGTCAAGCGCCGGGTCACCGGCCAGATCGCCGGCATGGTGGGGGCCTACGGGAATGTGGGCGCCGTGGCCTACCTCACCATCTACAGCCTTCTGCCCCTGTGGATGGGCGGAGAAGCCCAGGAACCCTCGCCAGCGGTCGTGGCGGCCTCCAACAGCGCCTTCTTCCAGGTGCTGGGGATCGCCGGCCTGATCGTCGGTTTCCTCTGCTACTTCTTCCTGAAGGAACCCAGGGGATCCTTCGCCGACGAGCACGAAGGGGAAGCGGTCCTGGCCCAGGTCTGAGGCATCCATCCGTCCATCGGCCCCTTCCATGCCCTCAAGGGCCGTTTTCTCAAGGGCCGTTGTCATCCGCGGAGGTCGGTCCCGTCTCCCGACCTCCCCCCGGTCCGAAGGCGGCTCCGCTGTCCCGCATCGGAATTCCCCGTTGAAGCTCCCCTGCCGCGATGGCTGAGACATCCACACCCACCGGTTCGCGCTCCCAGTGCCCCTACTGCGGCGTGGGTTGCGGTCTTGAGATGCTGCCCCCTGGCATCGCCGGGCAGAGCGTGCGCCGCGACGCGGAAGGCACGCCGATGTGGACGGCCCGGGGAAGCCGGACCCACCCCTCCAGCCTCGGGCAGGTGTGCATCAAAGGCGCCACGGTGGGCGAAACCCTCTCGCGCGGCCGTCTGAGCGAACCCCTCTATCGCTCCAGCCTGACGGACCCATTCCAGCCCATCCCCTGGGAGGCCGCCCTCGAACTCCTGGTCACCCGCATCCGCAGCACCCTGGACACCAGGGGGCCCGGGGCCATCGCCATGTACGGCTCGGGCCAGTTCCACACCGAGGACTACTACGTCGCCCAGAAGCTGCTCAAGGGCGCCCTGGGCACCAACAACTTCGATGCCAACTCACGCCTGTGCATGAGCTCGGCCGTGGCGGGGTACACCCGCAGCCTCGGCTCCGATGGCCCCCCCTGCTGTTACGAGGACCTCGACCACTGCAGCGTGGCGTTCCTGATCGGCACCAACACCGCCGAGTGCCATCCGGTGCTTTTCCAGCGGCTGCTCAAGCGGAAGAAACGTCAGCCCAGAAGCGTCACGATCGTGGTGGTGGATCCCCGGACCACCGACACCAGCCGGGCCGCTGATCTTCACCTCGCCATCGCCCCCGGAACCGATCTGGCCCTGCTGCACGGCATGGCCCATCTGGTGTTGCGGGAGGGGGGCTTCGACAGCGATTTCATCGAAGAGGCCACCGACGATTTCGCGGCCTATGCCGAGCTGGTGGCGGAGTGGACGCCCGCACGGGTGGCAGGCGTCTGCGGGATCCCCGAGCAGCAGCTGCGGGACCTGGCACGCCTGTGGGGTCGGCGGAAGGGCATCCTCAGCCTCTGGTCGATGGGGGTGAACCAGCGGCGCGAGGGCACCGCCGTGGTGGGAGGTCTGATCAACCTCCACCTGCTCACCGGCGAGATCGGCCGGCCCGGTGCCGGGCCCTTCTCCCTCACCGGCCAACCCAATGCCATGGGCGGCCGCGAAGCCGGCGGGCTGGCCCACCTGCTGCCGGGCTATCGCCTGGTGGCCCATGGCGAGCACCGGGCTGCGGTGGAGCGGGCCTGGGGCTTTGCACCCGGATCGATCGCCCCCGAGCCCGGGCTCACCGCCTGGCAGCAGGTGGAGGCCATGGAGGCCGGTGCCCTGGATCTCTGGTGGGTGGCGGCCACCAACCCGCTGGTCAGCCTGCCGAACCTGGAACGGGTGAAGGCGGCGATGGCCCGCTGTCCGCTGGTGGTGCTGAGTGAGGCCTACGCCGACACGGAGACCGCCCACTACGCCCATCTCCTGCTGCCTGCCGCCCAGTGGAGCGAGAAGGCCGGCGCCATGACCAACTCGGAGCGGCGGGTCACCTACTGCCCGGCCTTTCGCCCCCGCCATGGCCAGAGCCGGCCCGACTGGGAGGTGTTCGCTGAAGTGGGCCGGCGCCTCGGCTTCGAGGAGCAGTTCCGCTATGGCTCCGCGGCGGAGGTGTATGCCGAGTTCGCGGCCCTCAGCGCCGGTCGGGTGTGTGATGTGTCCGGCCTGAGCCATGAGCTGCTGGACCGCGAGGGGCCCCAGCAATGGCCCTTCCCCACCGGCACGGAGCCCGGCCCCGGCTCCAGGCGTCTCTACACCGACCATCACTTCCCCACCCCGACGGGCCGGGCCCGTTTCGTGGCCGAGCAGCCCCTGGGCCTGGCGGAGCCGGCCTGCGGGAGCTACCCCCTCGTGCTCACCGTGGGGCGCTACCTGGGCCAGTGGCACACCATGACCCGCACCGCCAAGGTGGAGCGCCTTCAGGCCATGCATCCGGAACCGCTGCTGGAGATCCATCCCCAGGATGCGAAGCGCTTCGGCATCGACGATGGCGGCCTGGCCTCCATCTCCTCCCGCCGCGGCAGCCTCACCGCCAAGGTGCAGGTGACCGATCGGATCCGGCTGGGCTCGGTGTTCCTGCCCATGCACTGGGGTTTCGGCCAGGAGCTGGCCTGTGAGGCCAATGCCCTGATGCACGAGCAGGCCTGTCCCATCTCCGGCCAACCGGAACTCAAGGCCACCGCGGTCTGCGTGGCCCCCGCCGCAGCCAGGCAGCGGCCCCGGGAGCATCCCCTCCGCAGGAACGCCCAGGGCGAGCCAGTCGATTGAGAAGTATCAAGAACTACAGAAAATCATGATGGTCGGGAAGGCGCTGCCGCCGGGGCGGGATTCGGTGTCATCGGCTGCGGATCCCTGCCCCCCCGACCCTGCAGGATGCGCCCTCTGATGAGTTCCTGCAGTGCGTCTGGCGATTTCTCTGGGTCTGCTTCTGGGTGTCGGGCACGGCTGGCTGGCCTCCGAGCAGCGGCACCAGTCCAGCCACCCCACCCCCGGGAACTGGCTCCAGTCCTTCCGACCCGCCCCCACGCCGTTCCCATACTGAAGAGGTGCTGCCCAGCCCCTCCATGACCCATACCAGGACCTCCATCCGCGCGGGTGCCACTCCCCTCGGCGTCGCGGCGGGTTTCCTCGGAGCCTTCGTCGTGGCCTCGCTCGCCGTCCAGTTGATTCGCGGGGCCCAGCCGGCCGCCGGCACCGCCTCGGCCCGACCCGCTCAGGTGGTGGCCCATCAGGCCGCGCTCTGGGAAACCCTGGGCAGGCCCTGACGACCTGAGCCCATCCCCGGTGGCGCTGGGGGCCACCGGGGATGGGCACTGATGCCGCTGCGCTGCTACCAGCAGGACAGACCCGCGCGTTCCAGCCGGTGTCCTTCGCCCGTCAGCCATGCATGACCCCACCGCCAGCCTCCCGTTCCCGATCGATCTGGAGGCCTGGCGCCCCCTGGCCCTCGACCCGGCCCAGCCACGGTTGAGTGCGGACCAGCGGGAGGGGCTGGAGGCCAACATCCGCCTCTGCCGCGACGCGATCGTCTTCTTCACGGCCACCGGCGCCGCCCGGGGGGTGGGGGGCCACACCGGCGGCCCCTATGACACCGTGCCGGAGGTGATGATCCTCGATGGCCTCTTCCGCGGGGCCCCCGACCGCTTCCTGCCGGTGTTCTTCGACGAGGCGGGCCACCGGGTGGCGACCCAGTACCTGATGGCGGTGCTGCGGGGCCAGCTGCCGGCCGCCGATCTGCTGCGCTACCGGGCCGCCCATTCCCGCCTGCCCGGCCACCCCGAACTCGGCCTCACCCCGGGGGTGGAATTCAGCTCCGGCCGGCTGGGCCACCTCTGGCCCTTCGTCAACGGCGTCGCCCTGGCCCATCCCGGCCGCACCCTGTTCTGCCTGGGATCCGACGGCGCCCAGCAGGAGGGGGACGACGCCGAAGCGGCCCGGTTCGCCGTGGCCCACGGCCTGCCCGTGAAGCTGGTGATCGATGACAACGACGTCACCATCGCCGGCCATCCCTCCGAGTACCAGAAGGGCTACGACGTGGCCCGCACCCTGGCCGGCCAGGGCCTGGCCACCCTGACGGGCGACGGCGAGGACCTGGACGACCTCTACGGCCGGCTCTGCCAGGCGGTGGCCACCGACGGGCCCGTGGCGGTGATCAACAAGCGGCCGATGGCCGTGGGCATCGAAGGGCTGGAGGGCTCCACCCACGGCCACGACGTGATTCCCGTCGACCTGGCGATCGCCTACCTGGAGCAGCGCGGCCAGGCCGCCGCCGCCGCCTATCTCAAGGGCATCGAAAAACCGGTCAATCCCTACACCTATCTGGGGTCCAGCACCCACACCGCCGCCAACCGCAACATCTTCGGCGACACAGTCGTGTCGGTGCTTGGCCGGCTGGAGGCCGCGGAGCGCAAGGCCACCGTGCTCTGCGTGGACAGTGACCTGGAGGGCTCCTGCGGGCTGAGTCAGATCCGCAAGGCCTATCCGGAGATCTTCATCAGCGGCGGGATCATGGAGCGGGCCAATTTCTCGGCGGCCGCCGGCTTCGGCATGCAGAAGGGCCGCCAGGGGATCTTCGCCACCTTCAGCGCCTTCCTGGAGATGTGCATCTCCGAAATCACCATGGCCCGCCTGAACGGCGCCCACGTGCTCTGCCATTTCTCCCACGCCGGCGGTGGATGACATGGCCGACAACACCTGCCATTTCGGGCTCAACAACTTCTTCGCCGACAACGGCCTCGAAGATGACCATCACCCCACCCGGCTCTACTTCCCCGCCGACGGCGGCCAGATGAAGGCCTGCGTGGAGGCCGTGTTCCACGATCCCGGCCTGCGCTTCATCTTCTCCACCCGCTCCAAGGTGCCCGACCTCCTGGATGCGGAGGGGCAGGAACTCCACGGCGAGGGCTACGTGTTCGAACCCGGCCGCGACGAAGTGGTGCGCGAGGGGGATGCCGGCACGATCATCAGCTTCGGCGACGGCCTCCACCGGGCCCTCGATGCGGTGGAGAAGCTGCGGCTGGAGGGCACCGCCGTCCGCCTGATCAACAAAGCCAGCCTCAACGTGGTCGACGAGACGATGATGGAAACGATCGGCCGCTCCCCCTTCGTTCTGGTGGTGGAAGCCTTCAATCGCCGCACCGGCCTGGGCAGCCGCTTCGGCACCTGGCTGCTGGAGCGGGGCCATCACCCCCGGTACGCCTATCTCGGCACCTGGCGGGAGGGCTGCGGTGGCCTCTGGGAGCAGGCCCCCCACCAGGGCATCGACAGCGAGGGCATCCTCAGCCACGTGCGGGCCCTGCTGGGCTGAGCGGGCCAGTGGGCGTCTTCACCTCAACGCACTTAACGAGCCCTTGAGGCGATCGTTCTAGGGTTCAAAACCGTTCCACGTACAGCACGGGCATGGTCTCCACCTCCCTTCCCGCCGGACCCGCGGCCACCCCCCCCGATCCCGAACAGGAGCTCACGCTCCTGGATGCCTGGTGGCGTGCCGCCTGCTATCTGGCGGTGGGGATGATCTACCTGCGCGACAACCCCCTGCTGGCCGAACCCCTGCAGCATGGGCACATCAAGGCCCGCTTGCTGGGCCACTGGGGGTCATCGCCGGGCCAGGCGTTCCTGTGGGCCCATGCCAACCGGGTGATCCGCCGCCACGACCTCGACATGATCTACCTGTCGGGGCCGGGCCACGGAGCTCCCGGCGTGCTGGGTCCCACCTACCTCGATGGCAGCTACAGCGAGGTGTATCCCGACAAGAGCCGGGATGCCGAAGGGATGCAGCGCTTCTTCAAGCAGTTCTCCTTCCCGGGCCACATCGGCAGCCACTGCACCCCGGAAACCCCCGGCTCGATCCATGAGGGCGGTGAGCTGGGCTACGTGCTCTCCCATGCCTGCGGGGCGGTGTTCGACAACCCCGACCTGATCGCCCTGGCCTGCGTGGGCGACGGCGAGGCCGAGACCGGCCCCCTGGCCACCTCCTGGCACATCAACAAGTTCCTCAACCCGATCGGCGACGGGGCGGTGCTGCCGGTGCTGCACCTCAACGGCTACAAGATCGCCAACCCCACCCTGCTGGCGCGGATTCCGCGGGAGGAACTGGCCAGCCTGATGCGGGGCTACGGCTGGGAACCGCTGTTCGTGGAAGGCGATGAGCCCATGGCCATGCACCGGGCCATGGCGGCGGCCATGGATGAAGCGGTGGGCCGCATCCTGGAGATCCGCGCCGAGGCCCGCCGCAGCGGTGAGGCGGTGCGTCCCGCCTGGCCGATGATCGTGCTGCGCTCCCCCAAGGGCTGGACCGGCCCTGCCGAACTGCATGGCAAGAAGCTCGAGGGCTTCTGGCGCTCCCACCAGGTGCCCCTCGCGGCGCCCAACACCGATCCGGAGCAGTTACGCCTGCTCGAGGACTGGCTGAAGAGCTACCGACCCTGGGAACTGTTCGATGAGAACGGCACCCTCCGGCCCGAACTGCAGGCTCTCTCGCCTCAGGGCCCGCGGCGGATGGGCTCCAACCCCCACGCCAACGGCGGCCTGCTGCGCCGCAAGCTGCGGCTGCCGCCGATCGAGAGCTACGCCGTGCCGGTGGAGCGTCCAGGGCAATCGGAGCACGAGAACACCGCCCCCCTTGGGGCCCTGCTGCGCGACATCATCGGCACGAACCCCGATTCGATGAGGGTGTTCGGCCCCGATGAGACCGCCTCCAACCGGCTGCAGGCCATCTATGAGGTGAGCAAGAAAGTGTGGATGGAGGAGCTGCTGCCCGAGGACGCGGGCGGCAGCGAGCTGGCCCGCAGCGGCCGGGTGGTGGAGATGCTGAGCGAGCACACCCTGGTGGGAATGATGGAGGGCTATCTGCTCACCGGCCGCTACGGCTTCTTCCACACCTACGAGGCCTTCGCCCATGTGATCGCCTCGATGTTCAACCAGCACGCCAAGTGGCTGGAATCCTGCAACCTGCATGCGCCCTGGCGGGCACCGATCGGGCCCTGGAACTGCCTGATCTCCTCCACGGTGTGGCGGCAGGACCACAACGGCTTCACCCACCAGGATCCCGGCTTCATCGACCTGGCCGGCAACAAGAGCGGCGAGGTGGTGCGCGTCTATCTGCCGCCCGACGCCAACTGCCTGCTGGCGGTGGCCGAGGAGGCCCTGCAGGAGAACAACGTCTGCAACATCATCGTCTCCGACAAGCAGAAACACCTGCAGTACATGACCCTGGAGCAGGCCAGGGCGCATGTGGCGAAGGGAATCAGCATCGTGAGCTGGGCCAGCAACGACGACCAGGGCGATGCCCCCGACGAACCCGACGTGGTGATGGCCTGCGCCGGCGACATCCCCAGCAAGGAGACCCTCGCCGCCGTGGAGATCCTGCGGCGCGAGATCCCCACGCTGCGGATCCGGGTGCTGAATGTGGTGAAGCTGTTCGCCTTGACCGAGCCGAGCGAGCATCCCCACGGCCTCTCCGACCGCGACTTCGACACCCTGTTCACCACCGACAAGCCGGTGATCTTCAATTTCCACGGCTATCCCTGGCTGATCCACCGGCTCACCTACCGCCGCACCAACCACGCCAACATCCACGTGCGCGGCTACAAGGAGAAGGGCAACATCAACACCCCCCTGGAGCTGGCGATGAACAACCAGATCGACCGCTTCAATCTGGTGATCGATGTGATCGATCGGGTGCCCTTCCTGCGCTCGCGGGCCGCCCATGTCAAGGAGCGGATGAAGGAGGCGATTCTCAGCCACCGCGCCTATGCCCACACCCACGGCACCGATTCGCCGGAGGTCACCGACTGGCGCTGGACGCTGCCGGTCAGCGGCGACTGATGCCGGCGGAGCACGGTGGCGTGCTGGTGCTGAACGCGGGCAGTTCCAGTCTCAAGGCGTGCGTGATCACCCCCTCCGGGGAACGCCTCTGGTCCGACCAGCGCTCCTGGAGCCTGGCGGATCCGGGAGCGGGGGGCCAGGAGGGATCGCTCGAAACGACCCTGGAGGGCTGGCTGCCCGAAGCCCTCGCCCCCTGGCGCGATGGACTGACCCTGGCCGGCCATCGGGTCGTCCATGGGGGCGAGCGCTTCACGGCGCCCGTCCGCCTGGATGCCGAAGTGCTGGAGGTGCTGGAGGGACTGGTGCCGCTGGCACCGCTGCACAACGGTCCGGCGCTGCGCGTGATGCGCTGGCTGGGGCGCTGCCTGCCGGACCTGGAGCAGTGGGCCTGCTTCGACACCGCCTTCCACAGCACCCTGCCCTCCGCCGCCCACACCTATGCGATCCCGGCCCCGTGGCGCGCCCGAGGTCTGCGCCGCTTCGGCTTCCACGGCCTCAACCATCAGCACGTGGCCGAAACCGTGGCCCGGCGCCGAAACGATCCGGAAAGCCTCGCCTCGCTGCGGCTGATCAGCTGCCACCTCGGGGCCGGCTGCTCCCTGTGCGCCATCCGGGGGGGCCGCAGCATCGCCACCACCATGGGCTACACCCCGATGGAAGGGCTGGTGATGGCCACCCGCAGCGGCTCGCTCGATCCCGGGCTGCTGCTGCACCTGCTCCGCTGGGGTCTCACGGTCGACGACCTCGACCACGACCTCAACCAGCGGAGCGGCCTTCTGGGCCTGTCGGAGCTCAGCGGCGACATGCGGGAGCTGCGCCGGGCCGCCGCAGAGGGCCACCGGGGAGCCCAGCTCGCCATCGATGTCTTTCGCCACCAGCTGCTGCAGGGGATCGGGGCGATGGCCGCCTCCCTGGGAGGCGTGGACGTGGTGGCCCTCAGCGGTGGCATCGGCGAAAACGACGGGGCGCTGAGGGAGGAGCTGGAGGAGAGCCTCCGCTGGCTCGCGCCGTTCGAGCTGCTGCGGGTGCCCGCCGACGAGGAGGGGGTGATCGCCCGCAGCTGCGGCGCTACCGGGCGGCGGGATGCAGGATGGGAACCACGTTCCATCCCCGCTGGCTTCGGATGTCGCAGGAAACCCCTCCACTGTTCGGGAAAACCAGGTTTCTGGAAGCGCAGATTGATGAATTCCTCGACAAGGTTGCGGAAGGATCGATCTATTTCGAAAACGGGCTGCTGGTCCTGATCGATCAGGGCATCACAGCGGCCTGTGAAGAGAAACTGCAGCAGATGCTGAGCCTGCAGGAGCGCTGCAATGAGCTGCGCCGTTCCGTGGTGAACACGCTGTACACAGAAATGCTCATCCCGGACTTCCGCGGCAATGTCCTGAGCCTGCTGAGCCATCTTTATGGATTGCTGAGGGTGCTCACCAAGTCGTTTCAGGAGTTCATGATCGAGCATGCCATCACTTCCATTTCCGCCGAGGAAAAAGCAGAAATTGAGGCCCTGATCAGCTTTGTTGTAAAAAGCATTCAGTCCACGATCATTGCTTCTCGCGCGTTCTTCAGGAATCCGCCGGCAGTGCGCGATCACATCTACGAGATCAGAGTGTATGCCACCGAAGCCGGCAAGGTGGCGCTCCGGCTCAAGAAGAGGATTTTCAGCTCCACCATGCCCTTGGAAAGGATGCTGCATGCCCGTGATTCGATTGACATCATCGCCGCCATTTCCGACATGGCTGAAGAGATCAGTGACGAGCTTTCGATTTATGCGATCAAGCGGATCCTCTGATTCCCTGCATCCTCCGCTTTCCCTCACCCCGTTCCGTCAACCAGAGGCATCGACAGTGGAATCCATCTCGCGGGAGCAATCATGGAGTTGATTGCCAGCCTCTTTTTCCTCTCCAGTGGGCTCTTCCTCGGCTGGTCGCTGGGGGCCAATGATGCCTCCAATGTCTTCGGCTCTGCGGTAGGCAGCCGCATGCTGCGATTTTCAACCGCGGCCTTTCTCTGCAGCGTCTTCGTGATCATCGGGGCCGTTTCGGCGGGCGCCGGCGCCTCCGGCGGCCTCGAGGCCCTGGGCGCCGTGAATGCCCTGGCCGGTTCGTTCACCACAGCGCTGGCGGCGGCGGTCACGGTCTACTGGATGACCCGGCTGGGGCTGCCGGTCTCCACCACCCAGGCCGTGGTCGGAGCCATTGTGGGCTGGAACTGGTTCAGCGGGTCGATCACCGATCCGGGGCAACTGGCCAAGATCGTCGGCACATGGGTCTTCTGCCCCATCCTCGCCGGGCTGTTCTCCGCATTGTTGTACTTCCTCGCCGTTCGATGGATCGGACGGGTGAAGCCCCACCTCCTGCGCCTGGATGCCAATGTGCGCTTCGGCCTCATCCTGGGAGGCATCTTCGGCTCCTACAGCCTGGGGGCGAACAACATCGGCAATGTGATGGGTGTGTTCGTGGATTCTTCACCCTTCGGAGACATCAAGTTTGGAAATGGCTTGGAAATTTCTGGAGTCCAGCAACTGTTCCTGCTCGGCGCCATCGCGATCGCCGTTGGGGTCTACACCTTTTCCAAACGGGTGATGATGACGGTGGGAGGCAGCCTGATGACCCTCTCCCCCATGGGGGCCCTGGTAGTGGTGGTGTCGAATTCGCTTGTGCTGTTCATCTTCTCCTCCAGCGCGCTCTCCAACCAGTTGGTGAAAGTTGGATTCCCGCCCATCCCCCTGATTCCCGTCTCCAGTTCCCAGGCCGTGATCGGAGCCGTGATCGGCATCGGCTGCCTGCAGGGAATGAGGGGTCTGCGTCAGGTGCGCTGGGGCGTCCTGGCCAGAATTGCCTCCGGCTGGGTCATCACCCCGCTGATCGCTGCGGTGGTTGGACTCTGCATGCTGTTCGTGGTGCAGAACGTCTTCGGAGCGCAGGTGTACAAGGAAGTCTATTTTCAGATCACACCACCCGTTCTGCAGCGGCTGGCCTCCAGGGGGATTCCCACATCAGACCTGCACGTTCAGGCCAAGCCGATCGGCCAGGCGGTCCGCTTCCGAAAGGAACTCCAGGGGCAGGCCCGATGGAGTCCGGCGGAGGAACGGATGATCATCGGGTCTGCCGAGATCTATCCCACGACGGTCGATCGCAGCAGGCTGAAGGACCTCGACCCCGCCATCCTGAGCCCCGACCAATGGGCTGCGATCGCTGCCCTTCAGGGACGTTCGTTCCGCCATCGGTGGCAGCTGGAGGAGGCGCTGGCACACCAGAGCCCCGCGTGGACGATGGCGGCCGGCGGGCCGGACAGCGACCTCCAGAACAAACAACGGCGTCAGCTGCTGCTCACGCTGGCGAAGCTTTTTCATGCCGGCGCGGAAGGCTCTGCCAACCCCTGATCAGTTGCTCCGCCCTGCCCGTGTCCGACTCCCTCCCCGGCGATGAGCACGGCGACCGAGTGCTCCGCCGCACGGTAGGGGCCCGCGGGGCAGGCAGGCGCTTCCTCCCACGGCACGATGTCGCTGGGGGAGGGCCGGGAGGTGTCGATCCAGCGGTGCCAGCGGCTGGCCCCATCCGCCGCGATCGTAGGCAGGGCGAAATCGAGGGGGTGCCAGTAGGCATTGAGGATCAGGTGGAGCCAGGTCTGGTCCCGCAGCAGCTTCACGGTCAGGGCGATGCTGCGGGATTGCTCCCCCCAGTCGGGATGGTCCAGCCGGGTGCCATGCCAGGCCTTGGAGGCCTCACGGATGAGCGTGTTCAGGCTGGTCCGCTCCCGTTCCGAACGAAGATCCCGCAACAGGCGGCGAGCAATCAGAAGCCTGACGAAGCGGTGCAGGTCGCCATGGCGCTCAAGAAGGGTCCAATCGAACCAGTTGCTGGAGTCGTCGAGGCCATAGGCGTTGTTGTTTCCCTGCTGGGTACGCCGGACCTCATCACCCATCAGCAGCATGGGGACTCCCAGGGAGAGCAGGGTGACGGTGAAGAAGTTCCGGATCTGCCGCTGGCGCAGGCCTTCGACGGCTGGGTCGTCACTGGGCCCTTCCGCCCCGCAGTTCCAGCTCCGGTTGTCATCGGACCCGTCGCGATTGTTCTCCCCGTTGGCTTCGTTGTGCTTGTCGTTGTAGGAAACCAGATCGTTGAGGGTGAATCCATCGTGACAAGTCACAAAGTTGATGCTCTGCTCCGCTTCACGCTCTTTATGTCCATAGATCTGGGGGCTGCCGATGAGGCGATCCGCGAACCTGCCCAGGGAACCCGGGGTACTGCGAAAGAAGTCACGGGCATCGTCGCGAAAGCGGCCATTCCATTCGCGCCAGCTGTCGCCGACGAAACTGCCCACCTGATAGAGCCCTGCCGCATCCCAGGCCTCCGCGATCAGCTTGGTTCCCGCCAGCAGCGGATCCGACTCAATGTCCCAGAGAACGGGGGGATTGGGAAGGACATTGCCTTCTGAATCGCGCGCGAGAATGGAGGCAAGATCAAAACGAAACCCATCCACATGCATCTCGCCAACCCAGTAACGGAGGCTGTCGACAATCATCCGTCGCACGACAGGGTGGTTGGCATTCAAGGTGTTACCACAGCCTGAATAATCGGCATATCCACTCCCACCGTCCTTGAGGAGATAGTAATTGGGATTGTCGATACCCCGGAAGCAGAAGGTGGGCCCGTTCCATCCACCCTCTGCCGTGTGATTGAACACCACATCGAGGATCACCTCGATCCCGGCACGATGCAGGGCCTTCACCATGTCCCGGAATTCGTTGACCGCTGCCAGGGGGTCTTCTCCGGAGCTGTAGCCCGGGTGGGGTGCGAAGAATCCCACCGGTTGGTAGCCCCAGTAGTTCACATGGCCGGGTGGGGCGGCCTGCCGATCGAAGGCGAACACCGGCAACAGCTCCACCGCTGTGATGCCGAGGTCCTGGAGGTAGGGAATCTTCTCGATCAGACCGGCATAGGTTCCGCGCAGCTCCTGGGAGATCCCGGAACTTGGATGGGCCGTGAATCCACGGACATGCATCTCGTAGATGATCGTACGGGCACAGGGATGGCGCAGTGGCTGGTCACCCTCCCAGTCGTAGGCTCCGGGATCGACGACGACACTTTTCATCGGCCCAGCGCCTTCCGCCAGGGCCACAGCCCGTCCATAGGGATCGAGCAGGACCCTCGCAGGATCGAAAACCAGCCCGCGCGAAGGATCCCACGGGCCGTGGACCCGGTATCCATACAGCTGACCGGCTTCCACGCCCGTCAGAAAAACGTGCCAGTAGTGGTAGGTACGATGTTCCAGGGGATCCAGCGTGACCACCCGTGATGGGTGGGTATCGTTCACCCCGTCGAACAGCAGAAGTTCCACAGCCGATGCGGTTCTGGAAAACAGGCAGAAGTTGGCGCCACCATGCTCCAGCGTGGCGCCGATCGGGTGGCTGCGCCCTTGGGTGAACTCATCCATGGAATCGGTCTGCAGGGATCAGGTGAGCACGGAACCTTCCACGAAGGGATCTCCTGCCATAAGGGCCCGAAGGTTTGCCCCCGTGGTGCGGGCGATGTCCATGAGAGCTTCATGGGTGAGAAAGGCCTGATGGGACGTGATCAGCACATTCGGGAAGGTCAGCATTCGTGCCAGAAGATCGTCCTGCAGCACGGTTCCGGAAAGATCCTCGAAGAACACCCCTTCCTCCTCTTCGTAGACATCAAGTGCCACGCCACCGAGACGGCCGGATTTCAGCGCTTCGATCAGGGCCGCAGTATCGATGAGGGCCCCTCGGCTCACATTCACCAGGATCACACCCGGTTTCATGCAGTCGATGGTTTCGCGGCGGATGATGTGGTGGGTTTCCGGAGTCAGCGGAATGTGGAGAGAAATCACATCGCTGAGGCTTGCCAGGGTGATCGGATCCACGTAGGTGATGCCTTCCCGGGCTGCCCATGCCGTATCAGGGTAGGGATCGTAGGCCACAACCACCATGCCGAACCCGCGCAGAATTCGAGCAACGATGCGGCCGATCTTGCCGGTTCCTACAATTCCAGCAGTTTTTTCGTTCAGATCCACACCGACCAACCCCTGCAGAGTGAAATTCAACTCCCTGACACGATTGAAGGCGCGGTGGACGTTGCGATTGAGTGCAAGCAGCAACGCCACAGCATGTTCGGCTACGGCGTAAGGAGAATAGACAGGCACCCGGGTGACAGTGATCCCAAGATCCCGGGCTGCGGAGAGATCCACATTGTTGAACCCGGTGCAGCGCAAGGCAACCAGTTCAATGCCCTGGGCGGCAAGCTGCTTCAGGCAGTCCCTGTCCACAACGTCGTTGACGAACACGCAGACGGCACGGTCACCATTGGCGGCGGCAGCGGTCTCGGCATCGAGACGAAAGGTCAGAAAACGCAGGTGAATGTCTGAACCCGCTGCATCAGGAAGGTGAATGCGATCGTAGGGCTTTGTGTCAAAGATTGCCGCGGAACAGGCAGCCGTTCTCATGGTGTTCTCCTGCACTGGCGTTCCAGGTCTCTGGGCAATCTAGCCAACTTTCCGCTCAGGCCCGAACTCATTCACAGACGGAGGGATATCCGTGAAGGCAAAGGTGGCTATTGGTTCACGGTGATTGGATGCTTTCGTTCTGGAAGTGCATTCCGCTTGACTGGGGATTTCGGGGGAGACGCAGGAGCTGGAACCAGGCATGCGATCCGTGCCTGTCAGGGTGAGCTGAATAGGGGCTCCACGATTGAACAGTGAAAAGGCGAATGTCACGATGTGGCGAACGCTGAATGAAGCGAACACCACGATCACTCAACCCCCACCTTGATGCCGCCGGCTGCGAGTGGCGTCATCCGCTCGAGTTGTGGCGGGGTTCACTCCCCAAACGCCACCTGACAGGAGGCATTGAGCAGCTGGGCTTCTTCGGGGGTTCCGGGCGGCTCCCCATCCAGCAGGCCCTGTGCGCAGTCCGCCGTGAGCTGATAGATCGTGCCCTCTCGCTCCGCCCAGAATTTTGTGGATGAGGCCCCAACCGGCTCAACGCTCTCGTAGCGCAGGCCGAGATCCGTTTCGGGAACCATGACCGTGGGGTTGCCGGACTCGGCAGCCGCGTCCACCAGGTTGTTGATCACCGAAGTTGCCGCCAGGGCACCGAGACCCCAGCCCACTGCCCTGGAATCCCACCATCCCCAGGCAGGTCTCCGCGACCGCCCATACCATCCCCAGCCCCAGGGCCGGGCGCGGCGCCAGCCCCGCCGCGCCCAACCGGGTGCGCGCCGCTGAAGCCGGCTGGGAGGAACCGCCCGCCGCCAGAGATTGGACGAGCGTCCGCCACGCCACCCAGTCCTGGGGCTGCTCCTGATGATCCGTCGGATGCCCCGTGTGCTGCGGCTCCAGCCGCCGCTGGGCCTGAAGCTGCCACGAGGCAACCCCTGTCTGCCGAAGCCCGTTCTCCCGAAGCCACGGGGCGACATCCTCCTGCCACCCCGGCGACTCCCGCCCCTTCCCCCTCCTCGTCTGGCGATGTCGCCCTCCCCATCGGGCTCTGGCAAGGAGTCGACGCCGACAGCAACGGTCTGACTCAAGTGCGACGGCGGAGGGTGAATCTCCTCCGCACCGCAAGGCGTTCCAACCACCACGCTCAGCAGCAGCGACGTGGCCGCCACAGCAAGGCTGGAGGGACGTGCCCGTGTCATAGGCCCGCTCCGATGGCCTGGCCACAGCCGTCATCAAAACAGGAGGATTTCACTCGGCCGTTGGCGTCGAACAGGACCTTGACCAGATCACGCTCCCGGTATTTACCGGGACGCTGCTCATAGAGGCTGCTCAGAAAATTGGGATTGACAACACAGAGATCACGCCCATTGAAGCAGACCGTATTCGTCGAGAACTGCGCCGAGGCCGAGGCGACGGAGGTCCACGTCTTCGCCTTGGGATTGAAACGCTCGATCCGATTTTCGGGATCATCGGAGATTCTGATCAGCTCAACCTGCTTGCCGATGCGGTGCCGGTAGTAGGTGATCGTGCCCTGATTGTAGACATCAACCTGGCATTTCTGAACGGGACCCTGAAGGATGGAGCAGTCGGTATCAAGCTCGTACAGGGGTTGCTGGTCTGGCGGGATGCTTTGGGCCGTGCCAGGAGAAACCGGAAAGGATAAGGATGCCCCTGTAAGCAGCAGCGCAAAGAATCGGCTTGCGGTAAGCGGCATCATCAGGACTCCCTCAATCTTCCATCGTAGTAAAATCTCGCCGAGAGAAGCCGCCTTTCCTGGCAGCTCTGCCGAAAATAAAATCGATCTTCATGGATTGGCCCGGCGGAGGGCGAGAGAATTCTGGAGATATCGGGTATTCCTTTGGATTTTCCTGGCACTACGTCGGAGATTTCTTCGCACTGGGGATTCTCTGGGTCTACGGAATCCTGGGTCGGGCGCCAGGCAAGGGCCCCCAGGGGCCAGAACCAGGCTGGAAACGCCGGAATGGCTCTCCTCAAAGGGGATCACGACAGGTCAGCACCAGCTCCAGGGCAACATTCTCAAAGCCTTGACGACACGTCCGCACCATCCGATCCCGCAACAGATCCACATCCAGGGCCGACAGGGCCGTGCGGGGATCGATGTACAGCACTGCCAAAACGGCGCGACCTGAGGTGAACACGGCGTCATCGACCAGCCGGATGTCCTGCGATTCCAGTTCCTGCCTGGCCATGGTGTGAAGTGCCTGGCGGACCGTGGATCGGGCGGCAACGCCACCCAGCTCGCGCACCGCATCCCTGAGGCTCCGCAGCGGGCTCACCACCAGCACCCCACACAACAGCAGAACGATCCAGGCATCACTCACCGGCACCATCCCTGCCAATGGCGTTCCAAGCAGGAGAGGGGTGATCGCAAAGGCAGTTCCAAGCCCGGCACTGAGGGCTGCCCCCACCAGAGTCGCTCGCCGTTCCATGGCCAGAAGCTGGCTCTGCCGGCCGCCGCGTCGCCAGTGCCGGTGATGATTCCAAGCGATCAACAGACCGAGAGCAACCATCACGAGGGCGTAGATCACGATTCCCCCTATCCATGGTGCAGCGACTTTCGCGCCATGGAATTGGCCGAGAATCCGGTCGATGGAGGTGATCGAAGCGAACACCAGAATCCCCAGGAGCAGAAGTGATCGACTCCCGGTGTAGAGGGTTTCCAGGGCCCAGTAGCCGAAAGGATAGCGGCGGTCAGGAGGTCGCAACAACTGGCTGCTCAGTCGTGCTCCCACGAGAATCATCAGCGCATTCAAGCCTGACACCAGACCATCAAGCGCCAGTGCCTGGGCATTGCAGATCCAGGATGCGATCGCTCCCGTCAGGGCCATGATCAGGTTGATTCCGACCGCGAACTGCATAGAGCGCGACTCTTGATTGACCATACCCAGCCAGGAGTGCTCTGTTCATGAAAGGAGAACAGTACTTCCGTTCTCAGCCAGCCAGCTGAGGATCTGCGGCTGACCCATTTCATGGACACCGATCAGAGAGGGAGTGGGGTGAGCGCGAGGACCGCGATGAACTGCTGCTCGCTCAACGTCGTGCAGCAGTAAACGACCATGGAATGCCAACGCTCGCGGTTGTCGAGGTGAGCTCAGCACCTCTCCGTCGCCCTCCAGGGCCCGCTCCAGCGGGAGGGTGGAAAAGAAGCTCTCCTCCACCTCGCGTTGTCCCGGAGGCATTCCTTGGTAGACATGCTGCAGACGAACTCGTGCTTCCTCGGCAGATCGCGGCTGCTCCGGTACGTAGACAGGATCAGAGGCTGGCGCTCCACCTTCCGGCGGCCGAGGAACCGGAGGGCCACGCCACCGAGACGGCCGGACTGATGCGCTCGATCGTTCAGGGCGATCACATCATTGATCGCAGGCGGCTGCGAGGTGTCGACGTTTTCGGTCGTGGGGCTTGGTGTCGTAGACCGCGACGGGGATGGGGTGCGGCATCAGGCGCGCCGCCAGGATTCGCTGTGCATCCAGCTGATCCAGTCAGCGGAGATCTGCTTGGGGCAGACGGCCTCGCATTCCAGGTTGCTGCTGCAGCTGCCGAAACCCTCCTGAGTCATCTGGGCCTGCATCGCCTGGCTCCGGTGGCGCCGCTCCGGCTGGCCCTGGGGCAGCTGGCCCAGGTGCGCCAGCTTGGCGGCCACGAACAGACTGGCGGAGGCATTGCGGCAACTGGCGACGCAGGCCCCGCAACCGATACAGGCCGCGGCGTCGAAGGCGATGGACGCCTGGTCGCGTCCGATCAGCAGGGCGTTGGCCTCCGGGGCGCTGCCGGTGTTCACCGAGCAGTAGCCACCGGCGGCGATGATCCGATCGAAGGCGGAACGGTCGACGGCGAGATCCTCCAGCACGGGAAAGGCCCGGGCGCGGAAGGGCTCGAGCGTCAGCACGTCACCGTCCTGGAACTGGCGCAGGTAGAGCTGGCAGACGCTGGTGGCCCGCTGGGGACCCTGGGCCTGGCCGTTGACGAGAAAGCCGCAGGAACCGCAGATCCCCTCACGGCAGTCGTGCTCGAAGCCCACCGGCCGTTCCCCCGCGGTGATCAGCCGTTCGTTGAGCAGATCGAGGGCCTCCAGCAGGGAGATGTCGGTCGACACCCCTTCCAGGACATGGGTCTCGAAGGCGCCGGGGTCGTTGGGTCCGGCCTGGCGCCAGATCCTCAGGGTGAGGGCAAGGGTGGGCATGGGCGGGCCTGAGGAAGCGCCGGGTGCTGGCGGGAAGTCTGGCAAGCGGGGATGGCCCCGCGGGCGGACGCGGGGGTGGAGAGATCGCAGACGGATTCGCCATGCCGTTGTTCCGCCTCATCCCTGCGGCCCCAGCCCCCACCGGCCAAGGGGAGGCGGCATGCTCATAGAATTTTCAGACAAGTATCCCTGCGAAGCCCGAAGGGGTACGTCAAGAAGCGTGAACGAGCACCACAGACTGGTCGTGGAGCTTCGGCGCTCGATGGGGCGACTGGAGGCGGCCCTCGGCACCATCAGCGACGCTCTGGTGATCACCAGCAGTGAGGGACGGGTGCTCTGGTGCAACGCCACCTACGCCCGGCTGGTGGGGCGGACGGCAGCGGGGGTTCTCGGTGAATCGATCTACGACCAGCTGCCCCGCGACTGCGACAGCGCCCCCCTGCTGAACCGGGAGCAGGTTCTTGCCGGCGGTGACAGGGGGGGGCACCTCACCAAGGTGCTGCAACGCCACAAGCTGCGCGCCCTGGAGATCGAGTGGAAGCCCGTCAGCAACGAGCGGCTTCGGCCCCTCATCTTCTGCTTCCGTGACGTCAGCGCCCTGCTCTCCTACGAGCAGCTGCGGGTGGAAGCCGAGAGGATCGAACGCCGTCGTGAGCAGACGGAGAATCTCAACCGGGCCCTGGAGCGCGAGCGCCTTGCCCTGGCCACCCAGGTGATGGAGTGTCCCGTCACCGGTCTGCCGAACCGCCGCGGGCTCCACGTCAGCATCGGTGCCGCCCTCAAGACCCAGCAAAGCAGCGGGGGCCGGCTCACCATCCTGTTCTGCGATCTCAACGGCTTCAAGGAGATCAACGACCTCCACGGCCATCAGACCGGCGACGACCTGCTGATCGAGATCGGCCGGAGGCTGCAGCGGTCGCTGCGGTTCGGAGACGTCCTGTCACGGCTCGGCGGCGACGAATTCGTGATTCTCACGATGGGGGTCTTCGACCAGGGCGATGCACTCCAGCTGGCCATGCGACTCATGGACAGCGTGGGCCAGCCCTGGTCGGTGAATGACCATACGATCCGTCCCTCGATGAGCATCGGCATCACCATCTCGGACGATCCGGACATCTCGGTTGACGAATTGATCCGTCGTGCCGATCTGGCCATGTATGAAGCGAAGAGCAACAGCCATCAACCCATCTCCTTCTACAAGCCCTCCTTTGACAGGAAGGTCAGAAAGAATATTCAGATGCGCCATCAGCTTGAGAACGCGCTCCTGCACGAAGCGATGTTTCTGGTCTATCAGCCGATCGTGGATCTGCGTGATCGCAGGACGGTGGGCATGGAGGCCCTGCTGCGGCTGGGAGGCACCAGCTCACCGAGCGCCGCCCCATCGGAATTCATTCCGATCGCCGAGCGCACGGCCCTGATCCTGCCGATCGGCCGCTGGGTGATCACCAAAGCCCTCCAGCAGCTCCATGCCCTCCGGGCCGAGGGTTCACCCGTCACCATGGCCATCAACGTGAGCCCCCTGCAGCTCAAGGAAAGCGGCCTCTGCGACTTCTTCCTCACCCAGTTGGAACACGCCGGTGTGGACCCCTGCTGGACTGCGATCGAAGTGACCGAGAGCATCCTGATCGAACATCCCGACCTGGCCGCGTCCGAGCTGCACCGGTTGCGGGAGGCCGGCGTCAAGGTGCACCTGGATGACTTCGGCACGGGGTACTCCAGCATGTCCTGGCTGGCGCGCCTGCCGATCGACGCCATCAAGGTGGACCGGAGTTTCGTCGCCGACTTTCTGGACAACCCTCGCAAGGCCGTGGTGCTGGAGGCGATGATCCGCCTCTCCAACGACCTGGGCCTGGGTCTGATCGCTGAAGGCATCGAGACCTCGGCCCAGCACGCGGGCCTGCTCGCCCTCGGCTGCCATCAGGGCCAGGGTTTTCTCTTCGGCCGGCCCGAACCGGTCATCGGTAGCTGCGCTGAGACGGCTGAACGGAGTGAAAGGTGAGCGGCTCGGCGTGGCGCACAGGGGGGTGTCCAGGCCGGTGTTCCCAGGCGGCGATGTGGGCGAAGCGGTCGTCGTCCCGCAGGGCCTCCCCTTCCGGCGTCTGATGCTCCTCCCGGAAGTGGGCCCCGCAGGATTCCTCCCGCGCCAGAGCATCCCGGAGCATCAGATCCGCCAGACCGAAGAAATCCTCCAGCCGCAGAGCCTTCTCCAGTTCGCCCTCGAGGACGCTGCCCTGGTCGGGGACGCGCACCTCGCGCAGAAAGCTTCCCCGCAGGGCCTCCACGTCGCCGAGGGCCGCCGTGAGGGTCTCACCCCGGCGGCTGATGCCGCAGGCCTCGATCATCAGATGGCCCAGCGCCCTGTGGAAGACGTCCACGGGCTGGGATCCGCCGGTGCTGCGCAGCGCCGTGATCCTCCCCTGGACCGCCGCCAGCGCCTCGCGGCAGGCGGGATGCTCGGAGGAGAGGGCCTCGGCTGGCCGTCCCGCCAGCCAGGCGGTCACCGTGGCCGGGGCGATGAAGTAGCCATCGGCCAGCCCCTGCATCAGGGCACTGGCCCCCAGCCGGTTGGCACCGTGCTCGGAGAAGTTGGCCTCCCCCAGCACGAACAGTCCCGGCACCGAGCTCATCAGGTGGTAGTCGACCCACAGCCCGCCCATCGTGTAGTGGGGAGCGGGATAGATCCGCATCGGGGTGATGCGGGGATCGTCGCCGCTGATCCGCTCATACATCTCCAGCAGGTTGCCGTAGCGGGCCTCGATCGCCGCCTCGCCGTCCCTGGCGATCGCCTCGGCCAGATCGAGGTAGACCGATCGCCCCCCGGGCCCGACCCCCCGGCCCTCCTGGCAGAGCTCCCGCGCCCGGCGCGAAGCCAGATCCCGGGGCACCAGATTGCCGTAGCTGGGATACCGGCGCTCCAGGAAGTAATCCCGCTCCTCTTCCGGAATCGCGGCCGGCGGCCGGCCGTCACCGGGCCGCAGCGGCAGCCAGATCCGGCCATCGTTGCGCAGGCTCTCGCTCATCAGGGTGAGCTTGCTCTGGTGGGCGTCACCGCTGGGAATGCAGGTGGGATGGATCTGGGTGAAGCAGGGGTTGGCGAAACAGGCACCCCGGCGATGGGCCTGCCAGGTCGCCGTGGCGTTCGACTTCAGCGCATTGGTCGAGAGGTAGAAGACGTTGGAGTAGCCGCCGGTGGCCAGCAGCACCGCATCGGCGGTGTGCACCTCCAGGGCACCGGTGGCCTGGTGACGGCAGACCACGCCGCGGGCCACGCCGTCGTGGACGATCAGGTCGAGCATGTCGCGGCGGCAGAGCAGCTCCACCCGCCCGGCGGCCACCTGACGGAGCATGGCCTGATAGGCGCCGTAGAGCAGTTGCTGACCCGTCTGGCCACGGGCGTAGAAGGTGCGGCTCACCAGGGCGCCGCCGAAGCTGCGATTGGCCAGTGTGCCGCCGTACTCGCGGGCGAAGGGCACCCCCTGGGCCACGCACTGGTCGATGATCGCGCCGCTGATCTCGGCCAGCCGGTGGCAGCCGGCCTCCCGGGCGCGGAAATCCCCGCCCTTCACCGTGTCGCGGAACAGCCGCTTCACACTGTCGCCATCGTTGGCATAGTTGCGGGCGGCATTGATCCCCCCCTGGGCTGCCACCGAGTGGGCCCGGCGGGGACTGTCGTGGTAAGTCACCACCTGAACCCGGTAGCCCTGCTCGGCCAGGCTGGCGGCGGCTGAGGCCCCCGCCAGACCGCTGCCCACCACCAGGATCCGCAGCCGCTGCTTGCGGCTCGGACTGATCAGCGGGAGGGTCTCGCGGCAGCGCTGCCAGGCCGTTTCGATCGGACCATCGGGAAGACGCGGATCCAGCCGCCGGGGAGAACCGCTCATCCGCCCACCCCCAGGGGGCCCGCGGTCCGCAACACCACGGCAAGGGGAATCAAGGTGAAGCCCACGCCCAGCAGCATGGCCAGCCCCCGGCCGGTCAGACGCAGGGACGGGGCGGTGGCCGGTGCGAGGAGCCCCAGCCGACGGGCGGCGCTCTCGCCGCCGTGCAGCAGGTGCAACCCCAGCGAGCCCCCGGCGGCGACGTAGAGGGCCAGGCTCCAGGGAGCGCCCAGGGCGGCGCGCACCGCAGCCAGTTCCTCGCCGGCCGGCGGCCGATCCCAGCGCAGCTGGCCGATGTGCACGATCAGGAAGACCACCAGCAACGCTCCGCTCCAGGGGATGGCCCTGGCGGCCAGGGCCGAGAGAGGCGCCCATGGACCCTGGCGGCGACTGCGCACCGGCCCGGCGACCGGGCCCCTGGCGTGGCGGTTGGCGAGGACTTGCCTCAGGGCAAGCAGGGGATGGCTCAGAACCGCAGCCGCCAGAAGGATCTCCATCCAGGGGAGCCAGGCCTGCCGGTGCAGGGCGGCCGCATAACGCTCGAAGGCGGCCGAATCCACCAGGGCCAGGGCCACGCCGCCCAGGTGGGCGACCAGAAACACCACGAGCGCCAGGCCGGAAAGGGCGATCCAGAGTCCGTTGATCATCAGATGCTGGTGGACTCCCCCGGAGACACGGTGACAGGGCGCATCAGCTTGATCAGGCCTCTTGATCGGGGGTGGGGAGGCAACGGCAGGGAACCGTCAGCCCCGCAGCCCGGAGCGCTCGGAACCGTCGTTTCATCGAACCTACCCTGATTCGCCCACTCCGCCGTCGCCGCCTCGGTCCACGCCATGGGAAGGTGCCCGGATCCCCGGACCCTGCCGTGCGCCTCTCGCGCCCCTCCACCCTCCTCTGCGCCTTCCTGACGCTGCTCAACGACCGGCTGGGGGAAAGCATCGTGTTTCCCCTGCTGCCGTTCCTGCTGGCGGGCTTCACCGCCGACGGCCGCACCCTCGGCCTGCTGGCCGGCAGCTACGCCATCGCCCAGTTCGCCTTCACCCCCCTGATCGGGGCCCTGAGCGACCGCTACGGCCGCAAGCCCGTGATCACGGCCTGCGTGGCCGGGTCGGTGCTGGGCCTGGGTCTGTTCGCCCTCACCATCAGCCTGCCCTGGAGTCGCCTCTGGCCGGGGGCTGCCGCCAGCGGCCTGCCCCTGGCTCTGCTGTTCGCCTCCCGACTGATCGACGGGGTGAGCGGCGGCACCGCGGCCACGGCCGCCGCCGTGCTGGCCGACATCTCGACGCCGGAACAACGGGCCAAGGCCTTCGGCCTGATCGGCGTGGCCTTCGGGCTCGGCTTCATCCTCGGGCCGGCCCTCGGTGGGCTGCTGGGCCGCATCGATGTGACCCTGCCACTCCTGCTCGCGGTGGGCTTCGCCGTGCTCAACCTGGTGGTGGTGATCACCCTGCTGCAGGAAACCCACCCCCCGGAGTCGCGCCTGCCCCTGCCCAGGCACTGGGAGCTGCAGCCCTTCGGCCAGTTGCAGCGGGTGTTCGCCAATCCCCGGGTGCGCCGGCTCTGCGCCGCCTTCTTTCTCTTCTTTCTTGGCTTCAGCGGCTTCACCGCCCTGCTGGTGCTCTATTTCAAACAGGTGTTCGGCTGGGGGCCTGGCCTGTCGGCCGGCACTTTCCTGGTGGTGGGCGTGGTGGCCACGGTGGTGCAGGGAGGGCTGATCGGTCCGCTGGTGCAGCGGCTGGGGGAATGGCGACTCACCCAGATCGGCCTGGGCTTCGTCATGGCGGGCTTCCTGCTGGTGCCCCTGGCGGAACGGCAGAACGCGGTGCCGGTGGTGTTCACCGCGGTGTCCCTCCTGGCCCTGGGGACGGGCCTGGTGACCCCGAGCCTGCGCAGCCTGGTGTCGCGGCGGCTGGCCGACGCCGGCCAGGGCGCCGCCCTGGGCAGCCTGCAGGGGCTGCAGAGCCTGGCCAGCTTCCTCGGACCGCCCATGGCGGGACTCGCCTACGAGACCATCGGCCGCCGGAGTCCCTTCTGGCTGGGGATCGTGCTGATGGCGGTGGTGGTGGGGCTGGTGGCCGGGAAGGCCCCCCGTCAAGCGGCGCCAGCACCGTGATGCTGCCGGCGCCATTGCTACGTTGCCCCCTTCCCTGGCCGTGGAGCCCAGCCCATGTCTTCGCAGCCGGTCGTCGCTCCTGAGCTCTACATCAACCGGGAGCTGAGCTGGATCGACTTCAACCACCGGGTGCTGGCCCAGGCCCTCGACGAACACACGCCTCTGCTGGAGCAGGCCAAATTCAGCGCCATCTTCAGCAACAACCTCGACGAATTCTTCATGGTGCGGGTGGCTTCGCTGAAGTCCCAGGTCGAGGCCGGGGTCACCACCCGCAGCGACGACGGCCTGACCCCTCAGGAACAGCTGGGGGCGATCCAGGCCAAGTTGCGCCCCCTGCTGGAGATGCAGCAGCAGCACTACCGCCACTCCCTGAAAACCCACCTGGCCGAATACGGCGTTCAGCTGCTCGACTACCTGCGCCTCAATGAGGAGCAGAAATCCTGGGCCGACGAATACTTCCGCAAGGCGATCTTCCCGGTGCTGACGCCGCTGGCGGTGGATCCGGCCCACCCGTTCCCGTTCCTCAGCAACCTCAGCCTCAACGTGGCGGCCCTGATCCGGGACCCCGACTCCGGCCGGCAGCAGTTCGCCCGGGTGAAGGTGCCCCAGAAGATCCTGCCCCGGTTCGTGCAGATCCCCACCGACCTGAGCGGCATCGAGCCGTCCCCGGTCTTCACCGCCGTGCCCCTGGAGCAACTGGTGGCCTTCAACCTGCGCTGGCTGTTCCCGGGGATGACCATCGAGGGGCACTACTTCTTTCGGATCACCCGTGACGCGGACCTGGAGCTGCGCGATCTGGAGGCCGATGACCTGATGGAGGCCCTGCAGGAGGGCCTGCGCAAGCGGCGGGTCGGCGGCGAGGTGGTGCGGGTGGAAGTGGCCGACGAAATGCCGGAGGAGGTGGTGCATCTGCTGATGGAGGGCACCGACGTGGAGCCGGAGGACGTTTACCGGATCAACGGCCCCCTCGGCCTCGACGACCTGATGAGCCTGATGGCGATCCCCCTGAGCCAGCTGCGGGACAAACCCCACAAGGGCCGCACCGTGCCGGCCCTGGTCCCGGCCCAGCGCAGCCAGCTGGAGGACGGCTCGATCAAGCAGGAGGAGTTCGAGAGCATCTTCTCGGTGCTGCGTCGGGGCGATGTGCTGCTCCATCACCCCTACGACCTCTTCTCCACCTCCGTGGAGGAGTTCCTCAGCCAGGCCGCCAGCGACGCCTCGGTGCTGGCCATCAAGATGACTCTCTACCGGACCTCGAAGGACACGCCCGTGGTGTCGTCCCTGATCCGTGCTGCCGAGAACGGCAAGCAGGTGATGGCGCTGGTGGAGCTCAAGGCACGCTTCGACGAGGACAACAACATCCAGTGGGCCCGGCAGCTGGAACGCTCCGGGGTCCATGTGGTCTATGGGGTGCTGGGTCTCAAGACCCATACCAAGGTGTTGCTGGTGGTGCGGCGCGAGAAGGGAGCCCTGCGCAGCTACGTGCACATCGGCACCGGCAACTACAACTCCAAGACCTCCTCGCTCTACACCGACATCGGCTTGCTGACGGCCCGCGAGGATTTCGGCCAGGACCTGGTGGAGCTGTTCAATTACCTGACGGGCTTCTCCAAACAGCAGACCTTCCGCAAGTTGCTGGTGGCTCCCGTCACCCTGCGCAAGGGAATGGAAGGGCTGATCCGCCGGGAGATCGAGCACGCCAGGCAGGGTCGGGACGGCTACATCAAGGCCAAGATGAATGCGCTGGTGGATCCGGCGATCATTGCCCTGCTGTACGAAGCCTCCCAGGCCGGAGTGCGGATCGAACTGATCATCCGCGGCATGTGCTGCCTGCGGCCTGGCATTGAAGGCGTGAGTGAAGGCATCACGGTGGTGAGCGTGATCGGCCGCTATCTGGAGCATTCCCGCATCTTCTGGTTCGGCAACGGCGGTCAGCCGGAAATGTTCTTCGGCAGTGCCGACTGGATGCCCCGCAACCTCGACCGCCGCGTCGAAGCGGTGGCGCCCATCGAGGACCAGCGGCTGCAGAAGCAGATCGAGGCTTTGCTGGAGCTTTACCTGGTCGATACAGGCGCCTGGCACATGCAGAGCGATGGACAGTTCACCCAGCGGCAGCAAAGCGGCGAGGCACAACTGACTCAGCGCACCCTGATGGAGCAATGGCGCGGGGGCTTGCCGGTCGGGCCAAATGCGTAGCCGTCACAACACAAGCCTTCGTTTACAGGCCACAATCTGTCAACCTTCAGGTTGACACTGGCTACTGCCATCGAGCGGTGCTACATTTCGGCCAAATTCATTCGGGAGCCTGGGGTGATGGGGACACCTCTGCATTCCGCCCTCTCGCTGCTGAAAAGCAGTGGGGGAGGATCGTCTTCTCGCAGGACGAAATCCGCCGGCGGTTCTGTCAGCAGTAAAGCGGCATCACGCCAGGGAGGGCGGCTGAGTGCCGACTCGATCGGCTGGTACCTGAGCACCATCGGTCGTGTGCCACTTCTCACGCCGGCTGAAGAGATTGAACTGGCTCACCATGTCCAGGCAGGCAAGAAGCTTCATGCCCTGGGCGATGGAGAGCTCAATCCCCGCCAGAAGCGCCAGGTGCGGATGGGCCAGCGCGCTCGTGACCGCATGATGGCCGCCAACCTCAGGCTGGTGGTGAGTGTGGCCAAGAAGTATCAGAATCAGGGCCTCGAATTGCTCGACCTCGTCCAGGAAGGGGCCATCGGTCTGGAGCGGGCCGTCGATAAGTTCGACCCCGCCATGGGCTACAAATTCTCCACCTATGCCTACTGGTGGATCCGCCAGGGCATGACGCGTGCCATCGACAACAGCGCCCGCACGATCCGGCTGCCGATCCACATCAGCGAGAAGCTCTCCAAGATGCGTCGCATCACCCGGGAGCTCTCCCATCGGCTGGGGCGCCAGCCCAACCGGCTCGAGCTGGCCCACGCCATGGGCATGCGGCCCGAGGAGCTGGAGGAACTCATGACCCAGAGCGCCCCCTGCGCCTCCCTCGACGCCCATGCCCGCGGTGAGGAGGATCGCAGCACCCTGGGCGAACTGATCGCCGATCCGGCCAGCAACGAGCACTTCGACTCGATGGACCGCCATCTGCTGAAGGAACACCTCGGCACCTGGCTCTCCCAGCTCAACGAACGGGAACAGAAGATCCTGCAGCTGCGTTTCGGCCTGGAAGGCTCCGAGCCCCTCACCCTCGCCGAGATCGGCCGTCAGATCAACGTCTCCCGCGAACGGGTGCGGCAGCTGGAGGCCAAGGCGATCATGAAGCTTCGCCTGATGAGCAATCTGCACCAGGCCGCCTGAGCGAGCCTTCCATGCTGGCGTTGGTCGCCCCGCCTTGGAAGGAAGGCTTCACCCAGCTCAGCGGTGTGCTGGCGGTGGCTGTCTGGCTGGCCCTGCTGAGCGGCGCGGCCCTGGCGCTCCGCCACCGCTGGCCGGAGCAACGGGAATGGAGCCGCAAGCTGGTGCACATCGGTGCCGGCCCGGTAGTGCTGATCGCCTGGGCCTGCGGAGTGGAGCGACTGATCGCCGTGCCCGCCGCGGGAACCATCACCCTGCTGGCGGCCCTCAACCACCGGGTGCGGGTGCTGCCGGCCATCGAGGACGTGGAGCGGCGCAGCTACGGCACCATCGCCTACGGCGCCTCGATCACCCTGCTGCTGTGGATCTGGTGGCCCGCCCACCCGGCCACCGTGGCGGCCGGAGTGCTGGTGATGGCTTTCGGGGACGGCCTGGCGGGCCTGCTGGGCCCGCTGATCCCCTCCCCCAGCTGGTCCGTGATGGGGGAACGGCGTTCCCTCGTGGGCACTGCCGCCATGGGAATGGCCAGCCTGAGCGTGCTGCTGGCCCTGGCCCTGCTGGGCGGGGGTGCGGCACCACCAGCAGCCGGGATCGCCCTGATCGCCGTGCTGGCCACGGGGCTGGAGCAGTGGGCCCTGCTGGGCATCGACAACTTCACCGTTCCCCTGACCGTGGCCGGTCTGTGGCAGCTGCTGGCCTGATGGGCTTCCCCGGAAGAGAAGCGCCGGCGGCGATCAGGCCCTCAGCGACTGTTCGCAGCGGAGCTCCCAGTCCCGTTGCGTGCCGATTCCAGCAACCAGCATCCTGTCGGCGGGCTCCTCCCGCAGCCGTAACTGCCACTGGCGGATCACATCGGCCCGTTCCATCCAGACATCCAGCACCAGGCGTTGGATGGCCTCGCCATCCCAGCAGCGCCCGCGGGCTGTGTCGAGGGCCCAGCCCAGCAGATCGTCCAGCTGGAAGGGGCGAAAACCGGCGTAGATCGGGCCGGGAGCCAGGGCGCCCTCGGCGGTGGAAGGGGCGGAACGGGTGGGGGAAACGCCGGATTTCTGTTCGAGATAGAACAACTGCAAGGGATCCGACAACCCGCAGAACTGCAGGAGATAGGTCATCAGCGGACCTCCACGATTTGCTGGGATCAAACGTAACCAGAGCCAGCCTGGTGGCTGTTCATCCAGAACAGTTCGTTGCGAAAAATGGGATCAGCACTCTCATTGCAGGAGTGCCAATCCTCCCCCTGGAGGGCTGTGGGATGGTGCCAATCCTCCCCGTCTGAGCAGGGGAAGACTGCCCGGAACTCAGGCCAGCGCAAGGGTTCGGGCCTGGGCCTGTTGCACGGCCTCGGCCAGTTCGACCAGCAGATCCAGCGTCGTGGCCAGGTCGATGCAGGCATCGGTGATGCTCTGGCCGTAGGTGAGCGAAGAAAGATCAGCGGAAATCTTCTGATTTCCTTCCACCAGATGGCTCTCCAGCATCACCCCCATCACGTGGACGGAGCCCCCCTTCACCTGCTCGGCCACCTGGCGAAGCACCTCCCCCTGGCGTCGGAAGTCCTTGTTGGAATTGCCATGGCTGCAATCCACCATCAGACGGGCCGGGAGGCCATCCCGGGCCAGCAGGGCCGCGGCGGCCTCCACCGCCTCGGCGTGGTAGTTGGTGCCGCTCTTGCCCCCCCGCAGCACCAGATGGCCGTCCGGGTTGCCGGTGGTGGAGACGATGGCGGCCTGGCCCTCCTTGTCGATGCCCAGAAAATGGTGGGGTCGGGCGGCGGCCTCCATGGCGTTGATGGCGGTGGCCGCACTGCCGTCGGTGCCGTTCTTGAATCCGATCGGCATCGACAGGCCCGAGGCCATCTCCCGGTGGGTCTGGCTCTCGGTGGTGCGGGCACCGATGGCGGTCCAGCTGATCAGATCCGCCAGGTACTGGGGCACCACCGGATCCAGCACCTCGGTGGCCGCCGGCAGGCCCATCTCCGCCAGGTGCAGCAGCAGGGCCCGGGCCCGTCGCAGGCCGGTGTTGATGTCGTAGCTGCCGTCAAGGTGGGGATCGTTGATCATCCCCTTCCAGCCCACGGTGGTGCGGGGCTTCTCGAAGTACACCCGCATCACGATCTCCAGTTCGCCCCGGTGACGCCGCTGGGCCTGGGCGATGCCCTCGGCATACTCCCTGGCGGCGGCGACGTCGTGGACCGAACAGGGGCCGACGATCACCAGCAGCCGCTGGTTGCCGGCGTGCAGGATCGCCTTGATCCGCTCGCGGGCCTGTTGCACGGTGCGGGCAGCCTGGTCGGAGAGGGGCAGCTCCCGGTGCAGCACCGCCGGCGGCACCAGGGGCCGGGTTTCCACCACGTGGAGGTCGGAGGTGGGAATCATGCGGCCGCCGGCGGGGATGGTTCAGACCCACCAGCCTACGAACTGGCCCGACCGTTGCCGGCCCCGGAGGCCAACGACTGGATCGCCGGCTTCTGCAGCGGTCGTCACCAAGCAACGGACCGGCGGGGAAGAACAATGGACGTCTGTACTCAACTCCCGGGGATTCGTCCCGGTGCCGCATCCATATGTCCGCCTCCCCGAGCCCCGCGCCCCTGTCATCCGCCGAGCTGCTGCCCACCTACCGGGAGGCCGCCACGGCCCGGGAAGCCCTCGGCGTGCCGCCCTTGCCGCTGACCGCCCCCCAGGCGCAGGCCCTCACCCGGTTGCTGGAGCAGCCCCCCGCCGGGGAAGAGGCCTTTCTGCTCCACCTGCTGAGCGAACGCATTCCGCCTGGTGTGGATGAAGCCGCCTACGTCAAGGCGGGCTGGCTCAGTGGCGTGGCCAAGGGCACGGCCTCCAGCCCCCTGGTGAGCCCCCTGGAGGCCACCCGACTGCTGGCCACCATGATCGGCGGCTACAACGTGGGCGCCCTGATCGAGTTGCTCGCCAGCCCCGATCCCGCGGTCGCCGCCGAGGCCACCCGCGGCCTGAGCCGCACCCTGCTGGTCTACGACGCCTACCACGATGTGATGGAGCTGGCCGAGAGCAACCCCCTGGCCCGGCAGGTGGTGGACAGCTGGGCGGCGGCGGAGTGGTTCACCGCCAGGGATCCCCTGAGCGAAGCGATCACCGTGACCGTGTTCAAGGTGGAGGGGGAGACCAACACCGACGACCTCTCACCGGCCACCCACGCCACCACCCGCCCGGACATCCCCCTGCACGCCATGGCGATGCTGGAGACGCGGATGCCCGAAGGCCTGGCCCTGATCGCTGAGCTCAAGGAGAAAGGCCACCCCCTGGCCTACGTGGGCGATGTGGTCGGCACGGGCAGCTCCCGCAAATCGGCCATCAACTCGGTGCTCTGGCACATCGGCACCGACATCCCCCACGTGCCCAACAAGCGCAGCGGCGGGGTGGTGCTGGGGGGCAAGATCGCGCCGATCTTCTTCAACACCGCCGAGGATTCCGGCGCCCTGCCGATCGAATGCGACGTGGCCGCCCTCAGCAGCGGCGACGTGATCACCATCCGGCCCTTCGCCGGCACGATCGAGCGGGCCGAGGGTGAGCCCGGCGCCGGAGAGATCGTCGCCCGCTTCGACGCTCAAGCCCAGCACCATCGCCGATGAGGTGCGCGCCGGCGGCCGCATCCCCCTGCTGATCGGCCGCTCCCTCACCGACAAGGTGCGCGCCCAGCTGGGGCTGCCCCCCTCCGATGTGTTCATCCGTCCGGTCGCCCCCACCGACACGGGCAGGGGCTTCACCCTGGCCCAGAAGATGGTGGGCAAGGCCTGCGGCCTGGCGGGGGTGCGGCCCGGCACCAGCTGCGAACCGCTGATGACCAGCGTCGGCAGTCAGGACACCACCGGGCCCATGACCCGTGACGAGATGAAGGAGCTCGCCTGCCTGGGGTTCTCCGCCGATCTGGTGATGCAGAGCTTCTGCCACACCGCCGCCTACCCCAAGCCGGTCGACCTCAAGACCCATGCCGAACTGCCGGACTTCATCAGCTCCCGGGGCGGCGTCGCCCTGCGCCCCGGCGACGGCATCATCCACAGCTGGCTCAACCGCATGCTGCTGCCTGACACGGTGGGCACCGGCGGGGACAGCCACACCCGCTTCCCCCTGGGCATCTCCTTCCCGGCCGGGTCCGGGCTGGTGGCCTTCGCC
Source organism: uncultured bacterium (assembly GCA_942491175.1). GTDB lineage: Bacteria > Cyanobacteriota > Cyanobacteriia > PCC-6307 > Cyanobiaceae > Cyanobium. Next base: position 85,250 of record CALNZO010000013.1, read on the forward strand.
GCCGCCATCGGCGCCATGCCGCTCGACATGCCCGAGTCGGTGCTGGTGCGCTTCTCCGGCTCCCTCCAGCCCGGCGTCACCCTGCGGGATGTGGTCAACGCCATTCCCTGGGTGGCGATCCAGCAGGGCCTGCTGACGGTCGAGAAGGCCGGCAAGAAGAACATCTTCAGCGGCCGGATCATGGAGATGGAAGGGCTGCCGGATCTGAAGCTGGAGCAGGCCTTCGAGCTCACCGACGCCACCGCCGAGCGCTCCTGCGCCGGCAGCACGATCAAGCTGAGCGTGGAAACGGTGAGCGAATACCTGCGCAGCAACGTTGCCCTGCTGAAGAACATGATCGCCCGCGGCTACAGCGACGCCCGCACCATGGCGCGCCGCATCCGGGCGATGGAGGCCTGGCTGGCCGATCCGAAGCTGATGGAGGCCGATCCCGATGCCGAATATGCCGCGGTGATCGAGATCGATCTGAACGAACTGACCGAGCCGATCCTCGCCTGTCCCAACGACCCCGACAACGTCAAGCCGCTGAGCGCGGTGGCGGGCGAGCGGATCGACGAGGTGTTCATCGGCTCCTGCATGACCAACATCGGCCACTACCGGGCCGCCGCCAAGGTGCTGGAGGGCCAGGGCCCCAACACCGCCAAGCTGTGGGTCTGCCCGCCCACCCGCATGGACGAGGAGATGCTCGCAAGGAGGGCTACTACGCCATCTTCGAGGCGGCGGGCAGCCGCATGGAGATGCCCGGCTGCTCCCTCTGCATGGGCAACCAGGCCCGGGTGGAGGACAACACCACCGTGTTCTCCACCAGCACGCGCAATTTCAACAACCGCCTCGGCAACGGTGCCCAGGTGTATCTGGGCAGCGCCGAACTGGCCGCGGTGTGTGCCCAGCTGGGACGCATCCCCACCACGGAGGAGTACCTGGCGATCGCCGCAGCCCGCATCAACCCCCTGGCCGGCGAGCTCTACCGCTACCTCAACTTCGACCAGATCGAGGGCTTCGAGGACCAGGGCCGGGTGGTGAGCAGCGCCGAGGAGGCCATGGTGCTGGCGGAGGTTTGAGACCACCCATCGAGGCCCTGCGGTCCCTGCGGCTGGAGGCCTTCCGCGTCGAACGCGACCGCTGGCAGTCGACCCGCAGCATCCGCCGGCTGCTGGAGGAGCGCTGGTGGGCCGTGGCCCTGGCCTTGCTGCTCACCGGCTTCAGTGCCGCCGCCGCCGGCCTGCTGTTCAAGACCGGTGTGGGCTGGCTGGGCTCCTGGCGGCTGCGGCTGCTGGAGGTCGCTCCCGCCGCCCTGGTGCTTCCCCTGATGGGCGGACTGGGGGGGCTGGTGTCGGCCCTGCTGGTCCGGGAGCTGGCCCCCACGGCAGCGGGATCGGGCATCACCCAGGTGATGGTCTTCCTCAAGGGCACGCCCATGCCCATGGGCTTCCGGGTGGCGATGGTGAAACTGGTGGCGGGCATCCTGGCCATCGGCTCGGGCTTTCCGCTCGGCCCCGAGGGGCCGTCGGTGCAGATGGGGGGGTCGGTGGCCTGGCGGCTGGCGAAGGTGCTGCGGGCCCCCTCGGCCTTCCTGCGGGTGATCGTGGCCGCCGGCGGCGGTGCAGGCATCGCCGCAGTGTTCAACGCCCCGATCGGCGGCTTCTTCTACGCCGTGGAGGAACTGCTGCGCGGTGCCCGGCCGGTGGTGCTGCTGCTGGTCCTGGTCACCACCTTCCTGGCCGACACCTGGGCCGATGTGATGGGTCTGGCGGGACTGGGCCGTCAGTCCAGCGGTCTGACCGATGGTCTGAACTTCACCGGCTTCCAGCTGGAGAGGGAATTCACCCCTCTGGTCCGGTTCCTGCCGGTGGATCTTGTCTACCTGATCCTGCTCGGGGTGGTGGTGGGCCTGCTGGCGGAGCTCTACTGCCGCTACGTGATCCGCATGCAGGTGCTGAGCCACCGCTGGCTCGCGCCGCATCTGGTGAGCCGCATGGTGATCGCCGGGGTGGCCCTGGGTCTGGTGTATGCCTGGCTGCCGCAGGAATTCCGCAACAGCGCCGGCCTGCAGCACGCCGTCGGCAACGGCCATGTGGAGATCGGCACGGCGCTGGGGATCTTCGCCGTGCTTTTCTTCAGCACGGGCCTGGCCGCCGCCTCCGGAGCGCCCGGGGGTCTCTTTGCGCCGATGCTCACCCTGGGAGGCACCATCGGCCTGGCCTGCGGAGGCCTGGCCGAGCACCTCACCGGCCATGTGCCCACCACCTTCGTGTTCGCCGGCATGGGGGCCTTCGTCGCGGGTTGCTCCCGCACGCCGATCACGGCCGTGTTCCTCGCCTTCGCCCTCACCAAGGACCTGCTGATCCTCAAGCCGATCCTGGTGGCCTGCCTGGCCAGCTTCCTTGTGGCCCAGGCCCTGCACGGGAAATCGATCTACGAACGCCAGATCGAGCTGCTGCGCAGGTTTGACACCGCCGGGAAGGGCAATTGGAAGGGCCCCAGACCCGTCAGTCCCTGATCGCCGCCGAGCGGCTGCGCTGCTGCCTCCAGCGGAGCACCTGCCAGACCAGAAACACCAGCAGGACGGGCAGCACCGCCACCAGCACCACGAACCGGAAGGTATCCACCAGGGCCCCGCCACTGGTGGCGGCCAGCACCTGCTCCACCAGATAGAGACCGTAGAGGCCCAGCAACAGCCAGCCCTCCAGTCGGCTGATCACCCCGTCAGTCCAGAAGATCGGCAGACAGGCCAGGGTGGTGGCCACCATGATCGGCAGATCGCGGCTGATCATCACCGGATCCACAGCCAGGCCACGGCCGCCCGACACCACGCCGCACAGGCCCAGGATCAGCACCTGATTGAGCAGGTTGCTGCCCACCACGTTGCCGATGGCCAGATCGGCCTTGCCCCGGTAGGCCGCCACCAGGGAGGTGACCAGCTCGGGCATGGAGGTGCCTGCGGCCACGATCGTCAGACCGATCACCGTCTGGCTGACGCCCAGGGCCACGGCGGTCGTCGTCGCCCCCTTCACCAGCAGCTGGGAGCCCAGCACCAGCAGAAGGAGACCGGCGGCCAGCTTGAGCCCCGCCACCAGCGGGGTGGCGTGCTCCTCCACTTCCTCTCCGATCTCCTCCGAAGCGGTGCGGGTCTCCCAGACGACGTTGGCGACCATCGCGAACAGCAGGGCCAGCCCCGCCTGCCAGGTGAGTCGACCGGCGGAGGCCATCCCCCAGACGGCCATGGAAATGCCGATCAGCAACGGCACATCCCGGCGCACCAGGCGGCTCTTGACCCGCAGGGGAACGATGGCGGCGCTGGCGCCCAGCACCACCAGGATGTTGAAGATGTTGCTGCCCACCACGTTGCTGACGGCGAGATCGGAAACGTCCTGAAGGGTGGAGACCAGGCTCACGAACAGTTCGGGGGCGCTGGTGCCGAGGGAAACGACGGTCAGGCCGATCACCAGCTGGGGAATGCCCAGCAGCAGGGAGAGGGCGACGGCCCCGCCCACGAACAGTTCCCCGCCCCCGAAGAGCAGCAGGATGCCGATCACGATCTCGACGTAACTGGGCAGCGGGGGCATGGAGAGCCGTCGGATCGCGGGCGACTCTAGGAAGCCCTCCCGAAGCCACCTTCCCAGAGGACGGAGGGCCAGCCGGCAGCTTCAACAAGGTGACACGCTGGAGCTTCCCTCTCCGATCTTCCCCTGAACCAGGAAACCCTGCTGTTCGAGCCGGCCTTCCCGACCCCCGATGCCCTGCGCACCGTGCTGGCCTTTCCCAGCAGCTATGGGGTGGGCATCACCAGTCTGGGGTATCAGGTGGTCTGGGCCAGCCTGGCCCGCCGCGCCGACCTGGACGTGCGCCGGTTGTTCACCGATCAGGGGGACCCCCCCCACCGCCCCTGCGAACTGTTCGGGCTGTCGCTGAGCTGGGAACTGGATGGCCCGGTGCTGCTGGACCTGCTGGAGCGGCAGGGGATCCCCCTGTGGAGCCACCAGCGGGGGGAGGACGATCCGATCGTGTTCGGCGGCGGCCCGGTGCTCACCGCCAATCCCGAACCGCTCGCGCCCTTCTTCGACGTGGTGCTGCTCGGCGACGGCGAGCTGCTGCTGCCCGCCTTCGTCGATGCCCTCCAGTCGGCCCGCACCCTGCCCCGCCGTGAACGCCTGCGACGTCTGGCCAGGGTTGCCGGGGTCTATGTGCCCGGGCTCTACGCCCCCCGCTACGACACAGGCGGCCAGCTGCAGGCGATCGAGCCCGTGGAGACGGAACTGCCAGCAACCATCGCCAAGCAGACCTGGCGCGGGAACACCCTGAGCCATTCCACGGTGATCACCCCGGAGGCGGCCTGGCCCTCCATCCACATGGTGGAGGTGGCCCGCAGCTGCCCGGAGCTGTGCCGCTTCTGCCTGGCCAGCTACCTCACCCTGCCCTTCCGCACCGCCTCCCTCGACGACGGACTGATCCCGGCGGTGGAGACGGGGCTGGCGGTCACCCGGCGGCTGGGCCTGCTGGGGGCGTCGGTGACCCAGCACCCCCAGTTCGCCGACCTGCTGAGCTGGCTCGACCAGGATCGCTTCGAAGGCACGCGGGTGAGCGTCAGTTCGGTGCGGGCTGCCACGGTGACGGCTCAGCTGGGGCGGATCCTGGCCAGGCGCGGCAGCCGATCGCTCACCATCGCCATCGAGAGCGGCAGTGAGCGGATGCGCCGTGTGGTGAACAAGAAGCTCTCCGGTGAGGAGATCTTCGCGGCGGCCCGCTACGCCAGGGAAGGGGGCCTCAGCGCTCTGAAGCTCTACGGCATGGCCGGACTGCCCAGCGAGGAGGACGCCGACATCGAAGCCACCGCCGACCTGCTGGAAGCCCTGAAGAAGGCCACCCCCGGGCTGCGGCTCAGCCTGGGGGTGAGCACCTTCGTGCCCAAGGCCCACACCCCCTTCCAGTGGCAGGGGGTGAGGCCGGAGGCGGAGAAACGCCTGCAGCGGCTCGCCCGCCGGCTCAAACCGAAGGGCATCGAGCTGCGCCCGGAAAGCTACGGCTGGAGCGTCATCCAGGCCCTGCTCTCCCGCAGCGACCGGCGGCTGGCCCCGGTGATCGCCGCGGCCCGTGGCAGCCACGACAGCCAGGGAGGCTGGAAGAAGGCCTACCGGGCAGTGCGGGCGGGGGAGGAGCAAGCCCCGACCGACCTGCCCTACGCCCTGCCCTCACCACCCCCGTGGGAGGAGGTCGTCCACGCCACCTGGGACGATCGGCGGGTACTTCCCTGGGCCCACCTGGAAGGCCCCCTGCCAGAGGCCACTCTGCTCAGGCATCGGCAGGAAGCGCTGGCGGTCGATAGCAGCGCAGACCCGCCAGCAGCACCCAGCCCGCCACGTTGATGCGACTGTCGTAGAAGGGGATGTCGGTGGCATGCAGGGCCACCAGCACCAGGGCCGCCGCCCACCAGGCCCGATCGAACAGGCTGCCGCCCGCCATGCCCAGCCGGGCGGCCCGGATCAGCAGCCAGAGCACCAGGCCCACCACCAGCACGGCAGCGGGGACCCCGTGACTCACCGCCAGGTCGATGGGCAGGTTGTGGGGGTGACCATGCCAGTGGCCGGTGCGGAGCGGATAGATGACGCTGAACGCGGCCGCCCCCCAGCCCAGCCAGGGCCGCTCGGCGATCAGGCCCAGGGCCACCTGCCACTGGGCCAGGCGGGTGATGGCCAGGGGGCGCTGGTTGCCGTAGTCGAGGTCGATCAGCCGGGCCCAGATCGCATGGGGCACCAGGACGCGGGCCGGCTCCTGAAGAGCGGCGGGCACCCAGGGCAGGGTGGCCAGGCCGATCACCGCCACCACCACCAGCAGCAGCGGCAACAGCCACACCCAGCTGGCGGGCCCGGCCACCAGGGGCACCGCCAGCAGCAGGGCCCCCCAGGCATTGCGGGAATCGGTGAGAAACACAGCCGCCACCAGGCTGGCGGCGATCACCAGCACCACCCCCCGGCGACCCCGGCCCCGGCCGGCCTCCAGCAGGGCCGCCAGGGTGAGGGGCCAGGCCAGGGCCAGCCAGGCCCCGGCGATGTTGGCGTAATCGAACAGGCCCGCCAGCCGCCCCGAGGGATTGCCGCCGGCCTTGATGTGCCAGATGATCAGCCCACCCAGCAGTTGGAAGGGCCCGCTCCAACCCCACCACAGCTGGCCCAGTCCGGTGAGGATCACCGGCACCGTGCCCGCCACCAGGGCCAGGGCCACCCGCCGACGGGCGGCGGGAGTGCTCAGGTAAGGCTGGAAACCCCAGAATCCCCAGAAGAAGGGCAGCCAGTTGGCCAGCCCCAGCCAGGCCAGGCCACCGCTGGTGGCCCCGAAGCAGCCCAGCACCATCAGCCCTGCCGCGCCCAGGAGCACCCCATTGGCCCGGTCCGCCAGGGGTGGGCGGCGGCCACGGCTGCCCAGGATCAGCGCCAGCAGCAGCGCCAGACCAGCCAGGAAGGCGCTGCTGGCCAGCAGGACCATGCCCAGCTGGAAGGATCGCCAGCCGAGGGGGGAGGCTTCAACCGGGCGATGCGCACGCAGGCGGTCGTCGAGGGTGGAAAGACGGATCACCGGGACGGCGGCAGCAGCGGGGGACCGGAGGGAGGTCCCGTTCGAAGGCTCAATCAAACACGGCGGTACGACCGCGGTAGACCATCACCTGCCGGCGCAGAAACAGCCTCACGGCCCGGGCCAGCGCCAGCCGTTCGGTGTCGCGACCCTTGCGGATCAGATCCTCCACCTCATCGCGGTGACCCACATGCACCGTGGCCTGCTCGATGATCGGGCCGCCGTCGAGCTCCTCGGTGACGAAATGGGCCGTGGCACCGATGAGCTTGACCCCCCGCTCCCAGGCCCGGTGGTAGGGCTGGGCCCCCTGGAAGGCGGGCAGGAAGGAGTGGTGGATGTTGATCACGCTGGAGAAGCGCTCCAGGAAGCCGGAACTCAGCACCTGCATGTACTTGGCGAGCACCACCAGTTCGATCGCCTCCTCCTCCAGCAGCGCCAGCTGGGCCTCCTCCGCCTCCGCTCGGGTGGCGGCCGAAATCGGCAGATGCACGAAGCGGGCCCCGAAATCCACCGCCATCGAGGCCAGGTCGGGGTGGTTGGACACCACCAGGGGGACCTGCATCGGCAATTCCCCTGAGCGGGTGCGCCAGAGCAGATCCACCAGGCAGTGGTCCTGACGGCTGACGAAGATCGCCACCCGGGGCACCGCATCGGAAAAATGCACCTGGCCGTCGCCGCTGAGGCGCCCCGCCAGAGCGGCCACGGCCGGAACAATCGCCTCCCGGGGCAGACCGAAGCCGGCCAGGGCCCATTCGATCCGGCTCAGGAACAGGCCGGCCCCGGCATCGGTGTGGTGATCGGCATGGAGAATGTTGCCGCCGTTGGCCGCCACCCAGCCCGACAGCTCACTCACCAGTCCGGGCCGATCGGGGCAGATCAGCTGCAGGATCGCGGTGGGAGAACGCATCAACGGTCCCCGAGCGGGGCGGACGGGACGGCCATGGTCGCGCAGGGGGCCCGGTAAAGTCACTGCGCCAGCTTTGTCAGAGCCCTTCCCATGGCCGTCGCGTCGATCCCTGCACCCATCTCCCTGATGGGTGGCCTGCGCCGGCTGGGCCTGCTCGCCGTGGCGCTGTTGCTGAGCATCTCCCTGGTGGCCTGCTCCGGCGACCAGAGCCGCAAGCCCCCCACCATCAGCCCCGCGGACATGACCCTGATCGCCCGCCAGGCGGAAGGCGTGCTGGCGGCCAAGGATCGGCTGCCGGAACTGGCCGATCTGGTCAACGAGCGCGACTGGGTGTTCACCCGCAACCTGATCCACGGTCCGATGCAGGATCTGGGCCGCGAGATGCTCTACATCAACCAGCGGCTGCTGCCGGCCGACCGGGCCGAGGCCGCCAAGCGGGCCACCCGGCTGAAAACCGCCCTGGCCGAACTCGACGAAGCCGCCCGCCTGCAGGACGGGGATAATCTGCGCAAGGGCTACATCAAGGTGGCCACCGGCTTCAGTGCCTACACCGAGGTGATTCCCGCCGAAGCCATCGCCATGGCCGAGGCCTTCACCGCCGAAGCGAGGGTGACCAACAGCGTGCCGCCCGCCCCCTCCGTCAGCACCCCGGCGCCCCAGCCCCAGGCGACCGCGAGCGAAGGCACCGAATCCCCGGCGACCTGAACCAGGACGATCGCCTTCCGGCGACATTCCAGGTGAACACTCCGCCAGCACCGGCCAGCGGAGCGTCGGTGATCGTGGTGGGGGCTGGCATTGTCGGCCTGGCCTGCGCCTGGTGGCTCCAATGCCGGGGCCATCAGGTGCTGTTGCTGGATCCGGCCCCGGTCGGGGAGCCTGACCCAGCGGCGGTCGACCGAAGCGGCAGCCGGGCGGCCCTCGGCGTGCTGATGGCCGACCTGTTCCACCGGGACCGTGGCCGGGCCTGGGAGCTCCGGCAGCGCAGTCTGCGGCTCTGGCACTTCTGGTGTACCGAGCTGGGACGGCGGGGCCATCCCGTTCCCCACCGCCCCGGAGTGCTGGTGCTGGCCGCAGAGCCCGACGAGGTCGAACGCCTGGAGCGGCTGGCAGCGGCCAAGAGGGGCCTGGGCCTGCCCCTGACCCTCTGGGACCGGCAGCGGCTCAAGCCCTTGCTGCCCACCCTGCCCCGGCCGTGCCTGGCGGGGCTCCACTCCCCCCGCGACGGCCAGCTCGATCCATCTGCCGCCATGGCCGCCCTGGCGGCGGATGGACAGGCACGGGGCCTGGCGATCCGGTCGCAGGCCGCCGCGGCCCTGGAGGCCCATCGGGGTGGGTGGCGGGTGGCCCTGGCCGGCGGTGCCCATGAGGACGCGGCCTGGGTGGTGCTGGCAGCGGGAGTCGACTGTGGCGACCTGCTGAAGAGACTCCCCGGGAGACTGCCGGGGGCCGGAACCACCGGCTGGCCGCTGGAGCCCGTGCTGGGCCAGGCCCTGGAACTGGAACTGGAGGCGCCTCTGCCAGGCTCCTGGCCAGGGACGGTGGTGTGGCGGGGCCTCAACCTGGTACCCCGCCCGGACCTGGAAGGGGGACGCCGCCTCTGGCTTGGGGCGAGCCTTGAGCCGGGCCGGAGGGCCGATCCGGCCCGGCTCGAGGAGCTGCGTCACCTGGATGGAGCCGCGCCTGACTGGCTGACGCGGGCCCGGGTGGTGCAACGGTGGCAGGGCCTGCGGCCCCGCCCGGTCGGGCGGCCGGCCCCCCTGCTGGACGAGGCGGCACCCGGCATCCTGCTGGCGGGCGGCCACTATCGAAACGGCGTGCTGCTGGCACCGGCCAGTGCGGACTGGGTGGCCAAGAGGATCGAGGCTCACCCCCCGGGCGCCGCCGCCCGGCCGGACCTGCTGAGCCGGCCTTAACCGGGCCTTGGGGGTAGGGGGTTACGTTCCCGTGGCTGCTGCCCTCTTTTTTGTAGCGATGAAGACCCAGACCTCCCTGCTCCGCCGTTCCATGGCCGCGGCGATGGCCGCCGGCGCCACCGGAGCGCTGCTGGCCGGCTGCGGGGGTGGCGGCAGCGTCACCCTCAACGGCGCCGGAGCCTCCTTCCCCGCCGCCATCTACCAGCGCTGGTTCCAGGAGCTGGCCTCCGAGGGCGCGCGGGTCAATTACCAGTCGGTGGGATCGGGGGCCGGCGTGCGCCAGTTCATCGCCGGGACGGTGGATTTCGGTGCCAGCGACGTGCCGATGAAGGAGGACGAGAAGGCCCAGGTGAGCCGCGGGGTGGTGCAGATCCCCATGACCGCCGGCGCCATCGCCGTGGCCTACAACAATCCCGGTTGCGAACTGAAGCTGAACCAGGCCCAGCTGAGCGACATCTTCCTGGGCAAGATCAGGAACTTCAGTGAGGTGGGCTGCCCCGACAAGCCGATGAAGGTGGTCTACCGCTCCGACGGCTCCGGCACCACCGCCAACTTCACCGCCCACCTCGCCGCCGTCAGCCCCGCGTGGCAAGAGGGCCCCGGCGTCGGCAAGACGGTGAGCTGGCCCACGGGGATCGGCGCCAAGGGCAACGAGGGGGTGGCCGCCCAGCTGGGCCAGGTGGACGGCGGCATCGGCTACGTGGAGGTGGCCTACGTGAAGGGCGATCTGCAGTCCGCGGCGCTCACCAACGGCTCCGGAGAGATGGTGAAGCCCAGCACCGAAAGCGAGACCACCGCCCTGGCGGCCATCGATCTGGGAGCCGGAGCTGACCGGCAGCAACCCGAACCCGGACAAGGGCTACCCGATCGTCACCTTCACCTGGATCCTGCTGTACAAGACCGGAAACGGCGAGAAGCTCGACGGCCTCAGGAAGGTGTTCGAGTACACCCTCTCCGACGAGGCCCAGGCCATGGCCCCGGAGCTGGGCTACGTCCCCCTGCCCCCCTCGGTGATGGCGAAGGGACGGGAGAGACTGGCCAGCCTGGAGGAATGATCCCTGCCCTGGACGCCGCGGTCGTCGCAGGATGGCGGCCCCGCGGTCCATGGGCCGGGCCCATGAAAAAGCCCCCCTTCCGGGGGGCTTTCATTCGTTGAAAGACCTGGGCAGGCGCCGGGGCCGGTTGACGGCCGGCCCCGAGGTATTCACTTGCTCTCGGTGAATTCGGCGTCGATCACGTCATCGGCGGCCGCGGAAGTTCCGTTGCCGTTGCCGCCGGGGGCGGCGCCGGCGGGAGCACCCTCGGCTCCGCCCTGCTGGTAGACGGAGGCACCGGCAGCGTAGAGAGCCTGCTGGAGCTGCTCGAGAGTGGCCTTGATGGCAGGAGCGTCGTCCTTCTCGACGGCCTCCTTGAGGTCCTTGGTGAAGCCCTCCACCTTGGCCTTGTCCTCGGCACTCACCTTGTCGCCCAGTTCGCCGAGCTGTTTCTCGGCCTGGTAGGTGAGAGTCTCGGCCTGATTCTTCAGGTCGATCTTCTCGCGCTTCTCCTTGTCGGAGACGGCGTTGGCCTCGGCGTCCTTGACCATCTTCTCCACTTCGTTGTCGCTGAGGGTGGAGGCCCCGGTGATGGAGATGCTCTGCTCCTTGCCACTGCCCTTGTCCTTGGCGGTGACGCTGAGGATGCCGTTGGCGTCGATGTCGAAGGTGACCTCGATCTGGGGCACACCCCGGGGGGCCGGGGGAATGCCGTCGAGGCGGAAGGTCCCCAGCGACTTGTTGTCGGAGGCCATCTCCCGTTCGCCCTGGAGCACGTGGATCTCCACGTTGGTCTGACCGTCGACGGCGGTGGAGTAGACCTCCGCCTTCTTGGTGGGGATGGTGGTGTTGCGGGTGATCATCTTGGTCATCACGCCACCGAGGGTCTCCACGCCCAGGGAGAGCGGGGTGACGTCCAGCAGCAGGATGTCCTTCACCTCACCGGCGAGCACACCACCCTGGATGGCGGCACCCACGGCCACCACCTCGTCGGGGTTGACGGTCTGATTGGGGGATTTGCCGGTGATCCGCTTGACCAGTTCCAGCACCGCGGGGATGCGGGTGGAGCCGCCCACCATGACGATCTCGTCGAGCTCGCTGGTGGAGAGCTTGGCGTCCTTGAGGGCCTGCTCCACCGGCACGCGGCAACGGTCAATCAGTTTGGAGGCCAGTTCCTCGAACTTGGCCCGGGTGAGGGTGAGGTCGAGGTGCTTCGGGCCTTCGGGGGTGGCGGTGATGAAGGGGAGATTGATCTCGGCCTGGGTGGCGCTGGAGAGTTCGATCTTGGCCTTCTCGGCCGCTTCGGTGAGGCGCTGCAGGGCCTGCTTGTCCTGACGCAGGTCGATGCCCTCGTTGGCCTTGAAGCTGTCGGCCAGGTGGTCGACGATCACTTTGTCGAAATCGTCGCCGCCCAGGTGGGTATCGCCGCTGGTGGAGAGCACCTCGAAGACGCCGTCGCCCACCTCCAGCACGGAGACGTCGAAGGTGCCGCCCCCGAGGTCGAAGACGAGGATGCGCTCGTTGCTCTTGCGGTCCAGGCCATAGGCCAGGGCCGCAGCGGTGGGCTCGTTGATGATGCGGAGCACCTCGAGACCGGCGATCTTGCCGGCGTCCTTGGTGGCCTGGCGCTGGGAATCGTTGAAGTAGGCGGGAACCGTGATCACCGCCTGGGTGACGGTTTCACCGAGGTATTTGCCGGCATCTTCGGCCAGCTTGCGCAGCACCTCGGCCGAGATCTCCTCGGGGGCGAACTGCTTGCTGAGAACCGGACACTTCAGTTTCACGTTGGAGCCGGCCTTCTCGACGCCGTAGCTCACTTCCTTCGATTCCTCGTTGACCTCATCCACCCTGCGGCCGATGAAGCGCTTGACGGAATAGAAGGTGTTTTCGGGGTTCATGACCGCCTGGCGCTTGGCGATCTGGCCCACCAGCTTGTCCTGGTTTTTCGTGTAGGCGACCACCGACGGCGTCGTGCGGAAGCCCTCGGCGTTGGCGATCACCGTGGGCTTGCCGCCCTCCATCACGGCGACGCAGCTGTTCGTGGTGCCGAGGTCAATACCGACGACCTTGCCCATGGATGACCACCTCCTGGTGTGGATGAATTTCTGACTGCCAACATCTTCCGCATCCAGGACTCACTGAGGCGAGGTGTGGTTCCCGAACCGGTGCCGTACCGGCCAGCCATCGGAGGCCAGTCGGAGCCAGGGATCCGCCGGGTCTACGGTCGGGCGGCCGCTGCCTGGGCGAGCCCATGGTGATCCCCCCCACAGCGCCGCCGATCGGTGGCGGCACCGCCCTGGCGGGGGTGCTCGGAGATCCGGTGCGCCACTCCCTGTCACCGGCGATGCACAACGCCGCCATCACCGCCCTGGGCCTCGACTGGACCTACCTGGCCCTGCCGGTGGCGGCGGCGGACCTGGCGCTGGTGCTGCCGGCCCTCGAGGCCCTCGACTGCCGCGGCCTCAACGTCACCCTGCCCCACAAGCAGGCGGCGGCCGCCCTGGCGGCGGAACTGACGCCCCTGGCCCTGCAGCTGGGGGCAGTGAACACCCTGGTGCGGCGCCAGGGGGGCGGCTGGCTGGGCACCAACACCGACGTGGAGGGCTTTCTGGCGCCGCTGCGGGCCGAGGACGCGGCCGGCCGAATGGATCGGCCCTGGAGCGCCAGTGAAGCCCTGGTGCTGGGCTGCGGCGGCAGTGCCCGTGCGGTGGTGGCGGGGCTGGTGGAGCTGGGACTGGGCAGGATCCGGGTGGCGGGCCGGGACAGGGCGACCCTGGACCGTCTGGTGGCCGTCTGTGCCGCCTGGGCGCCGGGTCTGGAACCCCTGGTCTGGGGGCAGGAGCCGGCCGGACAGCGGGGTCCGGTGGCGACGGCGCTGGCCAGCGCCGACCTGGTGGTGAACACCACGCCGCTGGGCATGGCCTCCAGCGCCGACCCCGGGGCCGCGGCCCGTTCGCCCCTGCGGCCCGACCAGCTGGAGGACCTGCGGCCGGGCGCCACGGTGTACGACCTCATCTACACGCCGAGGCCCACGGCCCTGCTGCGCCGGGCCGTGGAGCGGGGCTGCAGAGCCATCGACGGACTGGAGATGCTGGTGCAGCAGGGCGCCGCCTCCCTGCGTCTCTGGAGCGGGCGCCAGGAGGTTCCGGTGGCTGCCATGCGGGCGGCGGCGCTGGCCCGGCTGGGAGGCTCTTAGCCTGCGGGATTGTCCGAGCCCCCATGGAAGGTCCCCCGATCTGGCAGCGTCTGCTGGGTGCCCTGGCCTATCTGCTCCCCCTGAGCGATTCCCTGCGCTTCGGCCAGAGCCTGTTCGCCATGTTTCCGCTCCTTCAGTGGCTCGCCCTCCCGGCCCTGCCCCTGGTGGTGCTGGAGCGGGCGATCCCCTTCGGAGGCCTGGTGCTCTTCCTGCTCCTGTTCCTTCTGGTGGTGCGCAATCCGCGGGTGCCCTATGCCATCCGCTTCAACGTGCTTCAGGCGATCCTGATCGACATCGTGCTGGTGCTGCTCACCCTGGCCTTCGACACGGTGCTGGCCCCCCTGACCGGCGGTTTCGCCCTGCGCACCCTGTCCAACACGGTCTTCCTCGGCAGCCTGCTGCTGGTGCTGTTCTCCGTGGCCCAGACCCTGCGCGGCAAGGAACCCGATATCCCCACCGTGTCGGAAGCGGTGCGGATGCAGCTCTACTGACCGGGCGTCCACGCTGCGATAGGTTTCTGGATCCGTCGCTGGCGGGCCCGGTGCCCCTCAGCCCCTCCACAGGCGACCATGACGCAGCCTTATTACGAGACCATGTACATCCTCCGGCCGGACATCCCGGAAGAGGAGGTCGAAACCCATGTCGCCAAGTACCGCGACATCGTCACCGAGGCCGGAGCCGAGGTGCTCGACACCCAGATGCGCGGAAAGCGCCGACTGGCCTATTCGATCGCGAAGCATCGGGAAGGCATCTACGTGCAGCTCAACCACAACGGCGACGGCCAGCAGGTGGCCGTGCTGGAGAAAGCCATGCGCCTCTCCGAAGATGTGATCCGCTACCTCACCGTGATCCAGGACGGCCCCATGCCCCCGCCCCGCAGCGCCCCGGGTGCCGCGGTCGAGGTGGCCACGACCGCGGCGTCCAGCTGAGCACGGTTGAAGCTTCCCGATTCCTGGGCCTAGAGTCGGCTCAACAGGTGATACGGGATGACTGAGCCGGGAAAGGAAGAGGCGTTTCCTGCAGGGGAAGAGCTTTCTTGTGCCGTTCCGGCACAGCCTGCCTTCACGCCATCCGCCTGGCCATCGAACCTCCCCCAGTCCCCAAGTGTTCTGGCTCCCGGCCCCTCGATGGCGTCCCAGCCGAACTCTTCGCCCGCCAGCTTCAGCTTCGGAGGGCCCGGGCCGGCCCCGGCACCGACGGAAGCGGAGACGGCGGCCTCCGTTGCACCGTCCGCCGCCCCTGCGGCCAGGTTCACCGAGCCGTCGCCACCGGAAGCCCCTGCGGCAGCACCATCCCCACCGCCGGCGTCCTCCAGCCTGGCGATCAGCTCCAACGCACCGGATCCGCAGCAGCTGGAGCTGGAGCTGGCTGCGGCCCACGATGAGCTCAAGGCGCTGCACGAAATGCTCGAAGACCTGCCGGAGATCTTCGAGCGCAAATTCCAGCAGCGCCTCGCCACGGTGATGGAGCACCAGAAACATCTGCAGGCCGACAATCAGGCCCTGCGGGAGCGCCTTTACAACCTCAGTCCCGGCGAGACGGACGGCCCCGGATCAGGCCGCAGTCAGCCGCTGCTGCTGCCCACGGTCGCACCCAAGCAGAGCTGGGTTGGGGCCCTGAAACGGGCCCTGCGGCTGGGGGGTCCTCAGAAGATCAATCGCCACGACGACGGGCGGCCCATAACCGCGTAGGCATCCCCCAGACATAGATGAAGCCCTCGGCGGCCCCATGATCGAAAAGATCCTCGGCGCCGTAAGTGGCCATGTCCGGCACGTAGAGACTGTCCGTGGCGCTGGAGCGCCCCACCACCATGGCGCTGCCCTTCTGCAGCCGGATCCTCACCAGGCCGTTCACCGTGGTCTGGGTGCGGTCGAGGAAACCGTCGAGGGCCTCCTTGAGGGGTCCGAACCAGAGGCCCTGGTACACCAGGTCCGCCCAGCTCATCTCGATCTGGCGCTTGTAGCGCAGCACGTCGGCGGTGAGGGTGAGACTCTCCAGCTCCTGGTGGGCGCGGATGAGCAGCAGCAGGCCCGGGGTTTCGTAGATCTCCCGGCTCTTGATGCCCACCACCCGGTTCTCGATGATGTCGAGACGGCCGAAACCGTGGGCGCCGGCCAGGGCGTTGGCCCGCCGGATCAGGGCCACCGGATCGAGGCGCTCGCCGTCGATGGCCACCGGGTTGCCCCGCTCGAAGGCGATCTCCACCACCTGACCCTCGGCAGGTGCGTCGGCCACCGAGCGGGTCATGGCGAAGACCTCCTCCGGCGGCGCCTGCAGCGGATCCTCCAGGGGGCCGGCCTCGACGCTGCGGCCCAGCAGATTGAGATCGATCGAATAGGGGGACGTCTTGCTCACCGGGGCCGGGATGCCGCAGCGTTCCCCGTAGGCGATGGTCTCCTCCCGGCTCATGCCCCACTCCCGGGCCGGGGCGAGCACCCTGAGATCGGGCGCCAGGGCGCCGATGGCCACGTCGAAGCGCACCTGGTCGTTGCCCTTGCCGGTGCAGCCATGGGCCACCGCATCGGCGCCCACCTCCCGGGCCACCTCCACCAGGCGGCGGGCGATCAGGGGACGGGCCAGGGCGGTGGAGAGGGGGTAGCGGCCCTCATAGAGGGCATTGGCCCTGATGCCGGGAAAGGCGAACTCGCGGATGAACGGATCGATCAGATCGTCCACCAGGGAGCGGCTGGCGCCGGCGGCCAGTGCCTTGCGCCGGATCGGCTCCAGCTCGTCACCCTGACCGAGATCGGCGGCGAAGGTGATCACCTCCTTCACCCCCCATTCCCGCAGCAGGTAGGGAATGCAGACGCTGGTGTCGACACCACCGGAATAGGCGAGCACCACACGCTCGGCGCGCGGTGCTCCGCCCGCCCCCTGCTGCCCCATCTCCGTCATCGGTGCCGCTCCTGCGCTGTTGCGACCGATTCTGTCGCCTGGGGGGATTCTCCCCCCTGGTCGGCCGCAGGCAGGCGCCAGCGGGCGAGAACCACCAGGGCCACCAGCAGGGGCGGTCCCAGCACCAGGGCGACCACCACGGCCGGCACGACCGGCAGGGGAAGGGGCCAGCGCACCCCGGCCGCCGCCAGCAGGGCACTGAGGGCCAGGGCCAGGGACCAGAGACGGCCCACCTCCTGGATCTTGAATGGGGACATGGGGGAAGAAGGCATGGGGACCGCGCGGTACAGTCATGGATCGGTCCTTGAAGACCCAGCCTGACGGCATGAGCATTCTCGACACCATCAACCCCTCCCTCACCCGGTACCAGCGCAGCGAGCCGGCGCCGGTGCTGCCGCTGCGGGATGAACCCGACCTGCTGAGCCTGCTGGAGGCCAGCGGGCGACTGGTGGCCGATGAGGAGACCGCCTCCACCGATGTGAGCACGGTGGAAGAGGAGGAGCTCTCGGCGCTGATGGGCGAGAAGGAGGATTACAACCCGGCCGACGAGCAGTCCGAGGAGGCCTGGGAAGACTGACGGCTTCGCCCCGGCACCACTCTTCTTCGGCTCCCCTGATGGCTTCCCGCGACGGCCGGACCCCGGCGGCCCTGCTCGCCCTGATCCTGCTGGCTGCCTGCGTGGCCAGTGACGTCCTGGTGGCCAATTCCCAGCTCACACCGCCCCTGGTGCTGGCGGCCCTGCTCAGCGCCGTGGTGGCTGCCGTGGGGGTGCCGCGGCTGCGGGCCCTCAAGCTGGGCCAGGTGATCCGCGAGGAAGGCCCCCAGGCCCACCACAGCAAGGCCGGCACTCCCACCATGGGTGGCCTGCTGGTGGTGCCGGTGGGGGTCCTGGTGGGCGGCCTGATCAGCCCGGAGGATCCGCGGCCCCTGGCGGTGGCGGCAGTCACCCTGGCCTACATGGCCATCGGCGCCGTCGACGACTGGCGCAGCCTCACCCGGCGCACCAACACGGGCCTGAGCCCTCGCGGCAAGCTCCTGCTGCAGGCCCTGGCGGCCATCCTCTTCCTGATCTGGGCCCATCAGGGCGGCTGGCTGGGGGGCGGCGTGCCGGGAGATCTGGGCCTGCCCTTCGGGCGTGTGCTGGTCCTCGGCCTGTTGATCTGGCCCCTGGCCCTGTTCGTGTTCCTGGCGGAGAGCAACGCCACCAACCTCACCGATGGGCTCGACGGCCTGGCCGCCGGCTGTGGGGCCGTGGTGTTCACCGGCATGGGGCTGCAGCTGATCCTGCGGGGCCACGGGGGCGATCCGGTGCTGGCGTCCTTCTGCACCGCCATGGCGGGCTGCTGGCTGGGGTTCCTCAGCCAGAACCGTCATCCTGCCCGGGTGTTCATGGGCGACACCGGCTCCCTGGCCATGGGGGCGGCCCTGTCGTCCGTGGCACTGCTCACCGACAGCCTCTGGCCCCTGCTGCTGATGGGCGGGGTGTTCCTGGCCGAGTCCCTCTCGGTGATTCTGCAGGTGGGGGTGTTCAAGGCCACCAAGGGTGCCGATGGCCAGGGGAGGCGGCTGTTCCGCATGGCGCCGCTGCACCACCACTTCGAACTGGGGGGACTCCCCGAGCAGCGCGTGGTGCTCAGCTTCTGGAGCGTGAGCGTGATACTGGTGCTGGTGGGTCTGATGCTGCTTCCCTGAGTCCCTGCCCCACCCAACGCTCCTCCGCATCCCGGGCCATGGCGTATTTCACCTGGAAGGAAACGGGTCTGACGGCCGACTGTGCCAGCCTCGAGGCGATGGCGGCCCGCTTCGAGGAGGCCGCGGCCCTGATGCGCCGCATGGCCGGGGAGGGCTTCCGGGTGGAGCGGCATCCCGAGGGGCAGCGCATCACCCACCCCGACCCGGCGGTATTCGAGGCCTACGGGTTCGTGAGCGAGGAATCGGCGGGAAGCCAGCTCACCCTCCTCGAAGAACCAGGCGCCTGAAGCCGAAACCGGGGCCTGAGCGTGGCCCTATCCCTCCGGGGTCTGCCGATCAGCGGCGCAGATAGCCCACCAGCCACACCAGCACGAAGGCCAGCGACGACACCCCCAGATAGATCAGGGTCCACTTCTGGAAGCCGGCCACGTCCCAGCCGAAGGGGAGCAGGCCTTCGGCCCCGTCCCCCACGGTGGTGAACGCCAGTGGTGCCGGAGGCAGGGCAACGGAAGCCGGAGGAAGGAAGGGGAGAACCGGAAGCATCGCGGCACGTTAGGGGAAGGGGTCCATGGCGCGTCAGGATCCCCTTACCTGCTATCGACCGCCATGGCCGCCGGACCCGCCCCGTTCCCCCGGACCGTGATGCTCCTGGGCAGCGGCGAGCTGGGCAAGGAGGTGGCGATCGCGGCCCAGCGGCTCGGCTGCCGGGTGATCGCGGTCGACCGCTACGCCGGCGCCCCGGCCATGGCGGTGGCCCAGGCCAGCGAGGTGATCGCCATGACCGACGCCGACGCCCTGGGGGAGGTGGTGCGCCGCCACCGACCGGACGTGGTGATTCCGGAGATCGAGGCCCTGGCGGTGGATGCCCTGGCTGGGCTGGAAGCCGAAGGCATCACAGTGATTCCAACGGCCCGGGCGACAGCCGTGACCATGAACCGGGACCGGATCCGCGACCTGGCCGCCACCCGGCTGGGGCTGCGCACCGCCCGCTTCGCCTACGCCGAGAGTGCCGCCGGACTGGCCGAAGCGGCGATGCCCCTGGGCTGGCCCGTGGTGGTGAAGCCGGTGATGAGCTCCTCGGGCAAGGGCCAGAGCGTGGTGCGGGGCCCAGAGGAGATCGATGCCGCCTGGGCGGCGGCCATGGCAGGGGCCCGGGGGGCGGGGGAACGGGTGATCGTGGAGGAATTCCTGCGGTTCTCCCTGGAGATCACCCTGCTGACGGTGCGCCAGTGGCAGGGCCCCACCCTGTTCTGCCCGCCCATCGGCCACATCCAGGAGCGGGGCGACTACCAGTGCAGCTGGCAGCCGGCCCGTCTCGGGGCGGACCAGCTGGCGGCGGCCCAGGAAATGGCGAAGGCCGTCACCGACGACCTGGGCGGCGCGGGGCTGTTCGGGGTGGAGTTCTTCCTCTGCGGCGAAGCCGGGGCTGAGGAGGTGGTGTTCTCCGAGCTCTCCCCACGGCCCCACGACACCGGCCTGGTCACCCTGGTGGGCCAGAACCTGAGCGAATTCGAGCTGCACCTGCGGGCGGTGCTGGGCCTGCCGATCCCGGAGATCCGCAGCCTGGGCCCGGCCGCCTCCCGGGTGATCCTGGCCGGGCCCGAGGCCGTTGCGGCGCCGGCCGCCAGGGCCCAGGGTGGCAGCGGAGCACCCACTTTTCTGGGGCTCCAGCAGGCGCTGGCGGTGCCCGATACCCAGGTGCTGCTGTTCGGCAAGCCCGACGTCAGACCCTGGCGGCGCATGGGGGTGGCACTGGCCCGGGGAGACGACGAGACCCAGGCCAGAAGCAGGGCTGATGGGGCCGCCGCGCTCATCCAGGTGCAGACCAGCCGATAAACCGTCGCCAGCACTGGTTTTTTAGTGTTTCGAGACCTATGGTGCGCGCCTGCGGGTAGCACCATGATTCAGGCCCAATCCTCATCACGGGAGTCTCCGTCTCCAGACGCCCGGGGGAGGAAACCAAGGGGAGAGGTGGTGCGGGCAGAAGACACCTCCCGACGGCCCGATCCCATGCTCCGGACTCCAGCCCCGAACAAAGGCCGACGCCTGGCCCTGCTCACCTTCGCCCTCGGACTGACCGTGGGGGCGGCCGTCGCCGGGCCCCTGACATCAGGTATCGCCCCGTTCATCGCCCGTCTGATCCCCGCCCCCCGCAGCATCGGGGCGGTGCTCAACCCACTCTCGATCGAAAACCGCCGGATCCTGGTGCTGGGGCGCGATGCCATCGGCGAAAACACCGACGTCATGTTCACCGTCCAGGTGGACGGCGACATCACCCACATCACCCAGGTGCCCCGGGACACCTTCATCGAGTCGGAGCAACTGGGGGTGGTGAAGGCCAATGCCCTGTTCGCCCTCGGGGGCATCGAGACCACCAAGGAGGAAGTGGGCAGGCTGCTGGCCACCCCGATCGACCGCTACCTGAAGGTCAACCTCGACGGGGTGGCCAAGCTGGCCGAAGCCCTCGGCGGCGTGGAGGTGGACGTGCCCAAGCGGATGTACTACGTCGACAACGCCCAGGGCCTCTACATCAATCTCTATCCCGGCAGGCAGCTTCTGCAGGGCAGGGATCTGGAGGGTTTCCTGCGCTTCCGTCACGACGAACAGGGTGACCTGGGCCGGATGGAGCGGCAGAAACTGGTGATGGCCGAGGCGTTCCGCAAGCTGGCCCAGCCGGGCACGATCGCCAGGCTGCCGGCTCTGCTGGAGATCGCCGGCAACGACATGGTCACCGATCTCTCCCCGATCGAGATGACCCAGCTGATGTCAGCACTCGGCAAGACCAGTCTGAGCACCCAGCGGGTGGAGGGCCGGCTCTACTGGTACAACGACCTCAGCTACTGGATGCCCGACAGCAACCAGGCCCACGCCAGTCAAATCGAGGACGTTCCCTTTCCCTGAGGCCTCCTGGCTTGAGCTGATGGTTCAGGCGGGCGCGTGGCCGTCGTTGCCCTCTCTCCAGCCGGCGGTGAGTTCCTCGATCAGCTGGGCAAGACCGTGCTTCCGGGGCAGGTCGGCCTCGGCCGCCCACTCGATCTCCCGGATCCTCTCCTCCCCGAGCCCCAGCAGCTCCACCAGGGAGCGATAGGCCACCCGCTCCTGGGCATTGATGCTGGGCTCTCCGGGCGAGCGTCGGCCGACCCGCACCATCATGTAGCTGAGCTTGAGGGCCAGCTCCCGATCTTCGCTGGAGCTGAGCTGGCCCACCAGATCGGCCAGGGCGGTGACGGGCAGCCGTTCCGCCAGGAAGGCCTCCAGCCCGGCCTCGCCGAGGGGCATGGGGCCGGCGCCGAGCTGATGGCGGGCCACCAGTTCGGCGAGCAGCTCCCGCTCAGCGGGGGAACATTCGCCGTCGGCCCAGGCCACGGTGCAGACGATGCGCAACAGGGTGACCTGTCCGGGGGACAGGGCCGCGGATGGGGTGGGGTCAGCCATGGGTCAGGCCGCGAGGGGGATGGGGGGATGCTGCTCCAGCACGTGGCTCAGGTAGCGGCCGGTGTGGCTGGCGGCGTTCTCGGCGACGGTCTCGGGAGTGCCGATGGCGACGATCTGCCCCCCCTTGTCGCCCCCTTCCGGACCCAGGTCGACCAGCCAGTCGGCGCAGCGGATCACGTCGAGGTTGTGCTCGATCACCAGGATCGAGTTGCCCTTGTCCACCAGGCGCTGCATCACATCCATGAGCTTGTGAACGTCATAGAAGCTCAGGCCCGTGGTGGGTTCGTCGATCAGATAGAGCGTCTTGCCGGTGGCGCGGCGGGAGAGCTCGGTGGCCAGCTTCACCCGCTGGGCCTCACCGCCGGAAAGGGTGGGGGCGGGCTGGCCCAGCTTGATGTAGCCGAGCCCCACATCCACCAGGGTGCTGAGCCGGTCGCCGGCCTGGGGGATGGCGGAGAACACCTCGGCGGCCTGCTCCACCGTCATCTCCAGCACATCGGCGATGGTGTGGCCCCGGAAGGTGACCTGCAGGGTCTCGCGGTTGTAGCGGGCCCCCTTGCAGACGTCGCACTGGACGTAGACGTCGGGGAGGAAGTTCATCTCGATCACGTTCACCCCCTGGCCGCTGCAGGCCTCGCAGCGCCCGCCCTTGACGTTGAAGCTGAACTGGCCCACCTGGTAGCCGCGGGCCTTGGCCTCCACCGTGGCGGCGAACACCTGGCGGATGGGATCGAAGGCGCCGGTGTAGGTGGCGGGGTTGGAGCGGGGGGTGCGGCCGATCGGTGACTGGTCGATGACGATCACCTTGTCGATCGCCTTGATGCCCCGCAGCTCATCGAGCCCGGCGGGGAAGGGCACCTTCATGCCGAGACGGTTCTCGAGGGCCGGATGCAGCAGCTCGTTGACCAGGGTGCTCTTGCCGCTGCCGCTGACGCCGGTGACGCACACCAGCCGGCCCAGGGGGATCTCCACGTCGATGCCCTGGAGGTTGTTGCGGGTGCAGTTGACCAGGGTGAGCCGGCGGCTGCCGGCATCGCGGCGTTCGGCGGGGGTGGGAATGGAGCGGCGGCCGCTGAGGTAGGCACCGGTGAGGGAGTCCTCGGCGTTGAGCAGGTTCTCGAGGGAACCCTCGGCGACGATGTGGCCGCCGTGCATCCCGGCGCCGGGGCCGATGTCCACCAGGTGGTCGGCGGCCCTGATCGTGTCCTCGTCGTGCTCCACCACGATCAGGGTGTTGCCCAGGTCGCGCAGTTTGGTGAGGGTGGCCAGGAGGCGGTCGTTGTCGCGCTGGTGCAGGCCGATGCTGGGCTCGTCGAGCACGTAGAGCACGCCGGTGAGGCCGGCACCGATCTGGGTGGCCAGGCGGATCCGCTGGGCCTCGCCGCCCGAGAGGGTCATGGCGGGCCGGTCGAGGCTCAGGTAGTCGAGCCCCACGTCGAGCAGGAAGCGCAGGCGCATGCGGATCTCGCGCAGCACCAGGTCACCGATCTGGATCTGGCGGCTGCTGAGCAGGGGCTCGGCCCCTTCGCTGGCCCCCACCCCCATCAGGGCCTCGATGCGCTCGAGGGTGTCGGCCACGCTCACGGAGGTGAGCTCGTGGATGGCATAGGGGCCCACCCGCACCGCCAGGGCCTCGGGCCGCAGCCGCAGGCCATGGCAGCTTTCGCAGGGCACCAGCTCCAGGTATTTCTCCAGCTTCTGGCGCACGGATTCGCCGCTGGCATCGCGCAGCTGGCGCTCCAGGATCGGCAGGATCCCCTCGAAGGGCCGCACGTAGCCCTCGCTCTTGCGGTAACGGCTGTCGGCCTTGATGGCGATCGGCTCCTGGCTGCCCTGCAGCAGCACCCGCCGCTGGTCGTCGCTGAGCTGGTTCCAGGGGGTCTTGAGTTCGAACCCGTAGGCCTCCCCCACGCTGAACAGCAGCGAGAAGTAGTAGCTGTTCTCCTTGTCGCTCCAGGGGGCGATGGCGGCATACACCGGCAGGGAGGGGTCGGGCACCACCCGCTCCACGGTGAACTTGCGCAGGTGGCCGATGCCGTGGCAGTCGGAGCAGGCACCGTAGGGGCTGTTGAAGGAGAAGAGGCGGGGAGAGAGCTCCTCCATCACGGCGCCGTGCACGGGGCAGGCGAAGTTTTCGGAGTAGAGCCGTTCCCGCTCCACCCCTTCCGGCAGCTCCTCGCCGGTCTTGGGAACCACCTCCACCAGGGCCAGGCCCTCGCCGCGCTTCAGGGCGGTGCGCAGGGAGTCGGTGAGGCGTTCGTTGATGCCCTCGCGAGCCACCAGCCGGTCGACCACCACCTCGATGTGGTGGGCGTGGTTCTTGTCGAGCTCGATGTTGTCGGCCAGCTCGCGCACCTCGCCGTTGATCCGCACCCGGGCGAAGCCTTCGGCCACGAGGCCGGCCAGCAGCTTCACGTGGGTGCCCTTCTTGCCCCGCACCACCGGAGCCAGCAGCTGGTAGCGGGTGCCGTCGGGGAGGGTGAGGATCTGGTCCACCATCTCGTCGATGGACTGGGGCCGGATCGAGCGGCTGCACTGGGGGCAGTGGGGTTCACCGGCCCGGCCGAACAGCAGGCGGAGATAGTCCTGGATCTCGGTGACCGTGCCGACGGTGGAGCGGGGGTTGTGGCTGGTCGACTTCTGGTCGATCGAGATGGCCGGCGAGAGGCCCTCGATGGCATCGACATCGGGCTTGTCGACCTGGCCGAGGAACTGGCGGGCGTAGGCCGAAAGGCTCTCCACGTAGCGCCGCTGACCCTCGGCGAAGATCGTGTCGAAGGCGAGGGAGCTCTTGCCGCTGCCGCTCACGCCGGTGAACACCACCATCCGGTTGCGCGGGATGGTGAGATCCACATTGCGCAGGTTGTGCTGGCGGGCGCCCCGCACCCGGATCACATCCTCGAGGCTGCCGCCGGTCAGGGTGCGCAGGGCCGTCTGCGCGGCCGGCGTTGCCGGGGTGGCAGCCTCCTCCGGCTTCGTGGAGGTGCCGTTGGCCGGGGCCGCGCTCTTGGTGGTGGATCCGGAGCGGGCACGGGGCATGGGGATCGGTCGGCAGCCGATGAGTCTACGGGGGATGGACCTGGGAGAGGCTCAGGCCAGGGCGGGCAGGGGAGCGGCCTCGGCACAGAGGGACTCGCTCACCTCCCAGAGGCGCCGGCACTGGTCCATGTCGAGGGCGGCAGGGGCAATGCGCACCTCGGTGGGCCAGCCCCGCAGGCCGCCCCATTGATCCGGGCCGTAGTGGCCACCGGGCCTGGCGTCGGGGGCAGTGGCGGCGAACAGCTGGGGCAGGGCCCCCATGGCGGCGCTCTGGAACAGGGGGTCCATCAGCCGGTAGGCGAGGGGTTCGAGCCAGGAACCGCTGGCGGCGATGGAGGCCGGCTGGAGGTTGGTGCGGGCAAAACCGGGATGGGCGGCCAGGGAGAGGGCGCCGCTGCCCTGGGCCGTCAGGCGCCTCTGCAGCTCGAGGGAGAACATCACGTTGGCCAGCTTGCTCTGGCCGTAGGCCTGCCAGCGGTCGTAGCGCCGCTCGCCCTGGAGATCGTCGAAGGCGATCCGGCCGAAGTACTGGGCGCCGGAGGTGACGGTGACCACCCGGGCCCCTGGCTGATCACGCAGCAGGGGCAGCAGGGCGAGGGTGAGGGCGAAGTGGCCCAGGTGATTGGTGCCGAACTGGAGTTCGAAGCCATCGCGGGTGAGGGTCCGGGGCGGCGCCATCACCCCGGCGTTGTTGATCAGCAGATCGAGTCGTCCGTAACGCTCGGAGACAGTCCTGGCCGCCGCCGCCACGCTGGCCAGGTCGGCCAGATCGAGGGGGAGCACATCGAGGGCGCCGATGGAGGCAGCGGAGGTGAGCAGCTCCTCGCGTGCCTTCTGGGCCTTGGCCAGAGAGCGGCAGGCCAGTACCACGGTGGCCCCTCTGGCGGCCAGGGCCCGGGTGGTCTCCAGGCCCAGGCCGCTGTTGGCACCGGTGACCAGGGCGATCCGGCCGGACTGGTCGGGAATGGCGTCGGCGGTCCAGCGCATGGCGGGCAAGAAGGGTGAAAAGCGTTGCGGACAAATCCGTCGTCTGGACGGACCTCCCTGATTAGATCGTAACGGAATGTGACGAAGCCGGACCTTCCCGGCGCAGCAGGAAGAAAAAAGGCCTCTCCATGCCTTTCATATCCATGAGCCCCAGGACGGTGTCGTCATCCACCCTCCGGAACACATCGTGGATGGGGAGGTGGTCGTAGAGCATCGTGGCGCTCACCACGCCGCGGTACGAGGTCATCCGCAGCCGGGCGCGGGAGCGGGACGTGCTGAACAGGGGCATCAGCAGCTGGAACAGGCGGCCGGAGAACGCCGATGTCGGTATGGGAACACGGCCGATCAGGCCGAGGCCTGGCCCCATCGCCTTCGGGTCGATGCAGGCCTCACCGCCATTCAGGGTGTCGAACACCAGGGGATCAACCTCCTCGGCACTGTGGAAGCGCTTGCCGTGCCAGTGGAAGGCTTCCAGGGCGCCGTCGAGCAGGTGGCCGGTGGGAAAGCTCTCGCCCTTCCAGGCACCGAGGAGGAAGGGAATCTCGACGGGATCAAGGGCATCGAACCGTTCGAGGGCTTCCGTGGTGGTGGGCATGGCGATACAGGTCGCTCGAGTGATGGGTGAGAGGCCAACGGGCGAATCATCTACCAGTAGCCATCCGGATCCCGGTGCGTCCAATGAATGAGGCCGCCCTGGGGGTTCCACTCGTACATACCAAGAAACGCGACCACGTCGCCTGTCCTGATCGCGTTGATGCGAGGCGCAAGATCAAGGTTGTGAGATACCAGGAGCGTCTGGCCCGAGGGAAATCTCAGAATGAACCGTTGGTGACGGCTACCCTCATTGTCGTCAGGCAGGAGCTTCTGCAGCCGATTGGCTTGACCGAGGCCACCGCCAAGGACCATGACCATGACGATGGCAAGAACAAGTGCCCTCATGTGACGGAGTTCATGGATCGCCTGATGGCTGGTGGAAGCTCCATGATGGTTTCTCCCTGAAGATTTTCGCTTTGAAGATCGAACCATGAAAATACTGGGTCTTTCTCGGGCTCTCGCTCGAGAGGATGGCTGGATTGGAGATGCATCCGACATGAGTCCAGTCCTCGCGCCACCCTCTCTATTGATTTGTACGCGATGA
The DNA here is from genome assembly GCA_942491175.1 of uncultured bacterium. Lineage (GTDB taxonomy): Bacteria > Cyanobacteriota > Cyanobacteriia > PCC-6307 > Cyanobiaceae > Cyanobium. Next base: position 112,053 of record CALNZO010000013.1, read on the forward strand.
CTTTTTTCGACACGAAAACAAACTGCGGCAAAAGACTTTGCCCGTCCGAATCTAGAAGTCAGACGTGATTATTTTCTTGCTTTCCGAAATCACCTTTTTCGCGAAGAGGATTTCGATGATGCGATCCACCCCAAGCTCCGTGATCTCCTTTTCGCGAACACGACTTCTTCTCCGTCTTTCTGAGCAGCTCAAGCACCCGCTTGTCGTTCGGCTCCTCCGTCAATGCACCTTTGGGGTCGAGTTCCAACAGACTATTCATTCGCCCGCACTTGAGGCCACTCCTGTTCTGATGACGAAGCAGCGGATCAAAACCCTTGTCCTTGGACAGGACGATGCAGTGGATACAGGGCGTCTTTTCAAGAACTCGTCCGAGCTGACAAGCAATGTGAAAATCGAGAGCGTTGCTTCCATTCCCGTCTACGCGATGCCATTGGACGCGATGGCCAAGCGTCCTTGCGCTGGCGACCACCTCGATAGGCACCCACTTCTGGCTTGACCCGACGAAGACCATGACATCAAAGCCATCCCCGTCGGCCTTCCCGGAGCCTGCTCAGAGGGGCGTCCCATCCGGCGGCAGCGGCGTGGCGCCACCCTCCACGCCGGGTGCTCCCTCCGCCAGCTGCCGCTGCAGATGCTCAAGCTCCCCGGCCTGCTGGGCCACGGTGCGGCGGGTCTGGGCGAGGCGGCCCATGCGCCGGATCATCGGCGGCAGCGACACCAGCAGCCCCACCAGCACCCCCAGGAAGAAGCTGAGCAGCAGCACCAGTGCCATCGACTCACTGGCCTCCCAGGAGAAGAACCGCACCGCCACCACCGTCGCGTTCTGCAGCGCGAACACCATCGCCGCCAGAGCGATCAGCAGCGCCAGGACGGTGAAAATTCTCATGGCCTGATCCTGGGCGGGCGGTAGCCAGCTCCATCATGAACCGCACCCCCACCCGATGTCGGCGTTGAGGTCGGCCGCGAGGAAGGCAGGGGTTTCCGGGATCGCCATGCGGAAATCGGCCAGGGGCTGACGGTTCGGGTGCGCACCCTCTCGAAACAGCCGTCGATGCGCACCGCGAAGAATTCGTTGTCACTGCCCCGCTGCAGGTCGAGCTGCCGTTGCAGGTCGGCCAGGCTGGCCACGGCGTCCAGGCCCTGGCGCTGCTGGGGATGGAAATGGGTCACCACCGCGAACGGCACCTTGGCATCGGGCGGGGCCAGCACGGGCCCATCACGGCCCACCTGGTAGGTGATGCCGTCGAGGACCACCATCTCCCCATCGAGACCGGCGAAGGTGCCCAGGCCGAAATCGCCGTGCTCAGCGGCGAGGAGGCCTCGGGGTTTCACCACTGATCGCTCCCTCCTGGATCACAGTCCAGGCCTGAAGCACCTGGGCCACCGACCAGGCCTGGGCGATGCAGCCCCGGGGCGTGTGGGGGGCATCGCCATCGAAGATCTCGCTGATGCTGCCCAACCCCGCCGCGGCCAGGTGATGGGCCATGGGCTCCAGGAACGAGAGGGCCTCAGCACGATCCCCATGCAGCCGGACATGGGCCCGGGCGAAGGGCCCCAGCCACCAGGGCCAGACCGTGCCCTGGTGGTAGGCCAGGTCCCGCCGCTGCACGTCGCCGCCGTAATCGCCCACGTAGAGCGGATCGGCCGGATCCAGGGTGCGCAACCCGTGGCGGGTGAGCAGGCGCTGGCCGCAGATCCTCAGCACGGACGCGGCCTGGTCCTCGCCCAGCAGCGGTTCCGGCAGCGACAGGGCCAGCAGCTGGTTGGGCCGCAGGCTGGCATCGGGGGTTCCTGTGGGCCCGTCGATGACATCGAAACAGAAGCCCAGCCGCGGGTTCCAGAAGCGCTGGAAGCCCGCCGCGGCCCGGTCCGCCAGCCCCTGCCAGCGGCCCGGATCGGCCCCCGCCAGCCGGGCGAAGCCCGCCATCGTCCGCAGGGCATTCACCCACAGGGCGTTCACCTCCACCGCCTTGCCGTGGCGGGGGGTGATGGCCCGATCCGCCGGCTTGGCATCCATCCAGGTGAGCTGGGTTTCCCCCTCTCCGGCAGCCAGCAGCCCATCGGCCGGGTCCATGCGGATCCCGAACCAGGTGCCGCCCACGTGGAACCCGAGGATCTCCTCCAGCAGGGGAAACAGCTCCCGGATCAGGGCCCCGCTGCCGCTGGCGGCCCGGTGCTCCTCCAGGGCCTGGAAGAACCACAGGGTGGCGTCGACCGTGTTGTAGAAGCCCTGATCCAGGGGCCCATCGGCCCGATCGGGGAAGCGGTTGGGCACCAGCCCGTGGCTCACCCAGGCGGCGTAGGTGCGCAGGATCCGCTCGGCCAGCTCGACCCGACCTGTCACCAGGGTGAGGCCGGCCAGGCTGATCATCGTGTCCCGGCCCCAGTCGTTGAACCAGGGATAGCCGGCGATCAGGGAGGCCCCCGCAGGCGCCCGGTCCACCAGGAAGGCATCGGCGGCCAGCACCAGCTGGCGGATCCAGGCGGGGGCTGATCGGGAGAGCTCCGGTTGGGCCGACTCCCAGCACTGCAGCAGCCGGGCTTCATGGGCCTGGCGTTCCGCCAGGGCCCGTTCCCCATCCAGGGGCGGGACTACCGAGGTGCTGGCCACGACGGTGACCCCGGGGCCTTTCTCGCTCAGGGTGACCGTGAGCGTGGCCGCCCGCAGGTGCTCGGCCGTGCTCGCCAACCCCCGCTCGGCCTCGGCCGCCAGCGGCCCCGCCTGCTCCCAGAGCGGTGGATCCTCCAGGCTCCAGCGGCCCCGATCACTGACCAGGACAAACGGCGCCCCCTTCCGGGGTCGCACCCGCAGGCCCCGCTCCAGCGGCTCCAGACCCAGCTCCGGCCGCTCGCCGCCGTGGTGGGCGCGGTGCTGCACCCAGGCCGCCAGCGTGAGTTCCAGGGGGCCGCCGCGCACCAGCCGGTAACTCACATAGGTGGTGTTGGCCCCCTGGGCCATCCACACCCGTTTCTCCAGCAGGGCGTCGGCCACGGCGTAGCGCCAGCGGGGCACGGTGCCCTCCAGGGCGAACGATTCGATCTGGCGGTGCCCGAGGGCGGTGGTGCTCCCGTCGGGCGCCGACACCGACGCCTCCAACTGGCTGACCAGCAGGGTGCGCTCCACCGGTGGGCTCAGCGCCGCGATCAGCAGCCCGTGGTAGCTGCGGCTGGGTGCCCCCGACACCGTGCCCATGGCGTAGCCGCCCAGGCCATTGGTGACCAGCCACTCCCGCTGTTCAGCCACCCGCAGGTCGCCGCAGATCTCACTGCCGAAGTGAACCACCATCACTGAGCCGCTGAGGGGCTTCGGTGCACCATCTTCCCCCCGGGCCCGGCTGAGGGTTGATGGGGTTGTCAGCGCTGTCCCTGCCAACTGTCATCCATCTGCCGCGGCGCTGTCAGGGGAAGTCAGGCGTGAAAGAACACCCGGCCCACAATCGATCCACTGGGGGAGATTCAGCATGTTGAACTTCCATCTCTGGCCTGAACGTCAGACGCGGCTGGCTCGCTGGTTCCTGATTACCGGGTGGCTGCTGCTGATCACCTCACTGCTGCTTCCCGGCCTGGATCCCCTGCCTGGAGGGCGTCCCTGTGAAGGGGCCGACTTCTGCGGCGGTGGGCCGGGAAACAACCTCTTCTGGAATCTGGTGTTGCCCCTGGTGCTGCTCAGCATCGTGATCAGCCACGAGCTCTGGCGAAGGATCTGTCCGCTGTCGTTCGTCTCCCAGCTCTCCGGCGCCCTTGGACTTCAACGCACGCGGAAAGGACCAGGGGGCAAGCGGCGCCTGGTGAGCGTTGATCCCAATTCCTGGCTGGGCAGGCACCATATTCAGCTGCAATGGTGCCTCTTGCTGGCCGGCCTGAGCGTGCGCTTGCTGGTGGCCAACAGCAACGGTCCGGCGCTGGCCATCCTCTGTCTTGTCGCCCTGCTGGGCGCGCTGGTGGTGGGCTGGGCCTATGCGGGGAAATCCTGGTGTCAGTACTTCTGTCCGCTGGGCCCGGTGCAGGCGGTGATCACCGGCCCCAGGGGCCTGCTGGGCTCTCCCGCCCACATCGGCGCCAGCACGCGCACCACCCAGTCCATGTGCCGCACCCTCTCACCGGAAGGGGCCGAAGTCAGCGCCTGTGTGGCCTGCAGCACCCCCTGCATCGACATCGACGCGGAACGCGCCTACTGGAAGAGCCTCTCCGGCAAGCGCGGCCTGCAATGGGCCTGGACCTCCTACCCCGGTGTGGTGCTCGGGTTCTACCTGCTGATCCTGGCCACCAGCCCTGATCCGGAGGACGCCTACGGCTATCTGCACAGTGGCGCTTTTTCGTTCGACACCCGTCTGCCTGCCCTGGCGCTCCAACCCTTCGTCGAGATCGGGCCGTTCGCCATCCCGCGACTGATCGGAATCCCCCTGGCCCTGGCGGCGGCGGCCGGCCTCTCAAGCTGGCTGCTGGGAGGTGTGGGCCGCTGGCTCGAACGTCGCCTCGGGGAGGGCGATCCGATGCATCAGCGTGCCATCGCCAGCCACCGGACCCGGCTGCTGGCCACCGTCCTGGCCGTCAATCTGTTCTTCTTCTTCAAAAGCAACGTGTTCGGGTTCGCCGGGATGGTGGGCGAGCGCCTCGTGGCGTTCACCGTGGCCACCATCACCGCCGCCTGGCTGTGGCGAGGCTGGTGGCGACAGGAGGACACCTACCGTCGCGAGAGCACCAGCGAGAGCCTGCGTCGTCAGCTGGCCAAGCTGCCCAACCTCAGCCAGGTGCTGGACCACCGCCGGCTCGACGATCTCTCCGCCCTGGAGATCTTCACCCTTGCCAAGGCGATCCCCACCCTTGGTCTGCACCAGGCCAGGGACATCTATCGGGGGGTGATGGAAGATCTGCTGCGCAAAGGGCGCATCTCCCGTGCGGAATCCTCGCTGCAGCTGCAGGAACTGCGGCAGAGCCTCAAACTGGAGGATCAGGATCACCATGCGGTGGTGCGTCAGCTGTCGGAACGGGAACCACGACTGCTGCAGATCGATGGCCTGCAACGCCAGCGGCAGGACCTGCGGGAGGAGGTGGCTCGGGAATCCCTCCAGGAGCTCATGCAGGTGGCGGGGATGGAGCTGCTGGATCCGGACACCCTCTCTGACCCCCAGCGCGAACGCCTGGAACAGATTCGGTTGAGCAGCGGGGTGAATCCAGCGGAATGGGACCGCGTGCTGAAGGGTCTGGGTCCTGAATCTCCCCAGCTCCAGGAGCGGCTGCGGCAGCGATGGCAGCAGCTGAACCGGGCGCGCGAACTGCAGAGCCTGCTGGAACGCCTGGCCCTGACCGACCCGCTGTTGCGTCCCCTCGCCCGTGCCCTGAAGATTCGCCATCAGTGCCTGGCGGAGGATCTGGAACCCCGCCTGCACACGGTGGCGATGGAGTCACCGGAAGACACCACCCGGGCCCCGGCAAACCTGGAGGAAGCCCTTGACCTGCTCTGGAGGGATCCGGATCCCGATACGGCCGGGTGGGTGCTGATGGTGGAGCGGACGCGGTTTCCCGCCCATGGGCCTCGTCGGCTCAGCCATCCCCGCATCGGCCTGGCCAGCTCAGCGTTTCTGGAGGCGATGCGCAGGAATGAAACCAGCGATGACATTGCGGAACTGTCCGTGCTGGCCAGCTGCTCCCTGTTCGAGGATCTGCCACCGGCCGGTCTGCTGGACGTGGCGGCAAAGGGGGACGTGCGGGAATGGCCGCAGGGATCGATGGTGTTGAAGGCGGGAGATCTCAGCGACGGGCTGGGTGTTGTGGTCCGCGGTGAGGCCCTGGTGCTGGTGTCGGATCGTGAGCCGATTCCCATCGGCCAAGGCAAGCTCCTCGGGGAGATGGGTGTGATCACAGGAGACCCACGCTCCGCGGATGTGATCGCCGGCAGGGAGGGCCTGCAGCTGTTCTGGCTCAGCACGGAAGCCTTCGAGCTCCTGTTGCACGACTCCCGGGGCTTCACCCATGGGGTTCTCCACCAGCTGGTGGAGCGGGTGGTCGCCAGAGAGAGGCCTCCGACTCCTGTGTCGGTGGGCTGAAACCGCTGTTGTTGTTGCGGTTGTCCGTGTGGTTGCTGTTCCGGCTGGCCCAGCGGCAGTTCCTGGGGTTGTTGTTCCAGGAGCCGCCGCGCAGCAGCTGGGCGACCCGCCCGCGATAACGCCAGGGGAACCGACCCGGCCCGGGAAGCTGCCGGGCGCCTTCAGGGATCCTCCTGCCAGGGCTCCAGCTGCTGGAGATCCAGGGCTTCCGCCAAACTCAGCAGCACCATGGCGAGCTGGGAGCTGGCGAGGCGGCCCAGTGGGCCTTCGAGCTGATCGGCAACAACGGTGGTGGGAAGCCAGGTCATGACGTAGCTCCTCTGCCGCAGCCCATTGGTGGGGGAGGGGTCCACCGGGAAGCCAGCGGATTTCCTTCCAGGCGTGGATCGGTGCTCAGCCCCAACGCTGGCTGCGGCTGGCGTCCGTGCGATCACCAGGACGGGCGAGGTTTGTGGGGGTGGGGGGGGGTCGGCCGAGCGTTGCTGCTGGGCGATCAGGTCTCGGAGACGCTGATGGCGGTGGCCATGGGAGGATGGGAGGGGAGGATGCGCCGGGCGGCGAGTTCCGCCAGACCTGCTGGAGATCTGCGGCCGCCTGGCGAGCGGGCTGGCGGCGGCCGTGGCCTTCGAGCACGGAACAGGGGGGGAGCACCACCCACGCTGGCTGCGGCTGGTGGCGGCTCCGGTGCGATCACCAGGACGGGGGGGGGGTCGCCGAACGCGGTTGCGGGGCGAGGCGCTCGACGGCGCCAGAGCCATGGGCGGGGCATCGCCGGGGCGGCGAGACACCCCTCCAGAACGGCCAGATCGGCAAGGCCGAGGCGCAGACGGGGGGGCCGAGGGCTCGTTCACCAAGGCCGAGCGATTGGCGCCCTGGGCGTCGAGCTCGGCCAGCAGGGCTTCATCCAGGGAGATGCTGATGGAGCGGTTGGCCATGCCCCGGCAGGATGCGCAGCAAGAATCCTAATAGCCGTGGTCCGACTCGATCTTGCCGGCTGACCAGGCAATCCTTCGGCAAAAGGCGGATTCCGGAACAGGCGTCGCCGCAGGCGCATCGTGTGGATGTGGGCCAGGTGGTTGCCGAAATCCCGCCGGTCGGCAGCGTTGCCTCAGAGGTGGCACGCTGGCGGCGCAAAGCAGCGCATGTCGATCTGCTGGAAGTCATGCAGGAGCCGGGTCTGGACGCGCATCAGATCGAGGCGGGCGGTGAGGGGTTCGAGGATGGTGAGCTTCTGGCGGGAATAACGGGCCTGCAGCAAACCTTCGAGCAGGTCGTAGAGATTTGCGGTGATGCAATCGTCCAGGGCGAAGTTGTGGGCGCGGGGCAGGCCGTTGCGCAGGGGCACGAACCAGCGGATCAGATCGATGCTGGCCTGAAGGATCGGCCATTCGCCGCGGCTGGGAGTGGGCATCGGATGGGCTCCAGGGATTCGATGGGCTCCATTCCACCACCAGTGGAAAACGTGGACAATTGGAAACAACTTTTGGGCGTCTCGCGGCGCCATGCCCAAGTGTGAGAAGGGGGCTCCCAAATTGAAGGGATGGTCTCTCTGTGCTTATCCTAAAAATCCAAAAGGGCCAAGGGATTGAGGGACTGAGGGCCTAAGAAGAAAATCCTGGGGGAGACAGCAGACGCGGAAACCGAAGGCGCCGTTGCGGTCGACCGGGGGATCGCTGAGCCGGTAGGCCGCGCGGCAGTGTCTGGGGAGGTAGTTCCAGGAGCCGCCGCGCAGCAGCCTGTTGGAGTCCTCGCCAGCCTCCCAATCCAGCCAGGCGCTCCCGTCGGTGGGTACCCCCTCATAGCTGTTGTGTTTGTGGTCCAGGCACCACTCCCACACATTGCCGTGCATGTCCTGCAAACCCCAGGCATTGGCCGGGAAGCTCCCCACCGGGGTGGTCTTCTGCCGGTAATCACCCTTCGGACCGTCAGCGTAAGTGACGTTGCCGTCGTAGTTGGCCAGGTCGGTCGTGATCGTTTCGCCGAACGCAAACGGCGTGGTGGTGCCAGAGCGGCAGGCGTACTCCCACTGAGCCTCACTCGGCAGCGTGTAGGTGCGGCCCGTGCGGGCACTCAACCGGCGGCAGAACTCCATCGCGTCATGCCAGTTCACCTGCTCCACCGGCCGATTCGAACCCTTGAAGCGGGCGGGGTCGCTGTTCAGATCCAGACCCACCTTCTCCCAGCCCGCCACCAGCTTCCACTGGGCCTGGGTGATCGGCGTCTGGCCCAGGAAGAATTCCTGCAGTCGCACGGAGTGCTGGGGTCCCTCATCAGACGAGCGCTCCTTCTCCCCGCTCGGCGACCCCATCACGAAGCCACCGGCCGGGATCCGCAGCATCGTGAGCGCCACCCCGTCGCCCAGCTCCTCCCGGTAGCCCTCCACCTCCACCGCCCGGGTCTCCACACGCCACTTCCGCCCTCCGAAGAAACCTGTTCCATCGGAGACCAGAGACCCGGCCAGTACCTGCAGGCGAAGCGAAATCGGCGCCGCCTCCTCCTTCCGGGGGGAAGCGGGCGATCCATCCGCCTTCGATGGTTCCGGCCCATCGAGCTCCACCCATTGCTCCTCGGCCTTCCACCGCTCCGCCTCAGCGAGGGCCCGGCGTTTTCGCTCCTCGCCGGCCTGTCGCTGCTCCTCCTCCTGCCGCTCGCGGGCGAGGCGCTCCTGCTCTTCCCGCCTCCGGCGGGCCTGGCGCTCGGCCTCCTCCTGGAACGTGCCCAGAATCCGTTCGGCGATCTCCACGAAGGCCCGTTCCTGCTCCACTTCCCCCATCTCCGCCACAGTCCGGCCGGGGGGAATCACCGCCTGATACCGCTCGATCTCCGGATGATGTTTCCAGAGGCAGGGGCGCAGGGGCACCCAGAGGATGCGCAGCCCTTCCTCCTCCGCAGCGGTGAACAGGGGCGGCAACTCTTCGCGCGTCACGAAGTCGGACGCGAGGAAATCCGCGCTCACCATCAGCAGGGCCACCTGGGCGCTTGCCAGGGCCGTCCTGATCTCGTCGCGCCACCGCATACCGGCCTGGATGCGGCTGTCGTCCCAGCGCTCCAGGCCGTAGCGCTGCTCCAGGGGCCGGAGCATCCGCCGCAGCCGCTCCACCCACTCGCCATCGCGATGGCTGTAGCTGATGAACAGCTGCCGCCTCTCCGGTTTCGGCCCGGACGCCTGCGGAGGGTGGGCCTGCTCACCGCTCACCGGATGCTGCCGACACGGGCCCTGAGGGTAGACCGCTTCAGACCGCAGCCCAGTGCCCTCCTCGGCGGGTCCCGCTGCCCACCCCTCGAGGTCGTCAGCCGGTGGTTCAGACCTGCCAGATCCGCTGCAGGTCGATCGTCAGCCCGGAGAATTCCGGGCCCGCCTCCAGGCGCTCGGGATCGTTGAGCACCTGTGCCCCGCTCGAACCGGCCTCCCACACCTCCACCGAGCGGGCCTGGGGCAGCAGCACCCAGCCCAGCCGGGCGCCGTTGGCGATGTAGGAGGCCAGCTTCCGCCGCAACGCCTCCGGCGCATCCGACGGGCTGGCACCACTGGTGCTGGCCAGCTCCACCACCAGATCCGGACACATCGGCGGAAACCCCTCCCGCTCGGCCTCGCTCAGGGCCTGCCAGCGCTCCAGCCGCACCACGCTGGCATCGGGGCTGCGCACGGAGCCGTCGGGCAGCAGGAAGCCGGTGGAGCTGTCGAACACCAGCCATTCGCCCGATGAACGGGCCCAGGCGTGCAGCTGGAAGACCAAAGCGGTGTTGCGGGCTCCCGTACGGCCGCCGGTGGGGGTGCTTTCGAGGAGGGTGCCATCGGCCTCGAGCTCGAGCACTGCCTCCGGGTTCGCAGCGCACACTGCGGCGAACTGCGCCGGGGTGAGCTGAAGCGTGCGGGGCAGGGTGAGCATGGTGCCCTGCGACATTCAGACCTCAATCTAGGCCGCAGAATTGGGCCGCCGGAGCCCCCTCCAACACCTGCAGCCGCAGGCGGTCGCCGGGCTTCATCTTCCGCAGCGGGAACTGATCGAAGCGGGGCTCCCCCTGCCCCTCCCACCGGAGGGCCCGCAACACGTGGAGGGCGAAGACACGGGTGACGGTCATGGCCAGCTGGGCCCCCAGGCAGGCGTGCACGCCACCGCCGAAGGGAATGAAGGTGTAGCGGCGATCCTCCGCGGCCCCGCCCAGGAACCGTTCCGGATCGAAGCGGCCGGGGTCGGGGTAGAGGCGCTCCCAGCCGTGCACCAGGCGCGGCTCGGCGATCAGGCCCCAGCCCTTCTTCAGCAGCATGCCGTGGATCTCCACCGGGCGGGTCAGCCGGCGTGTGGCGGTGGAGGACGGCGGCAGGCGGCGCAGTTCCTCCAGGGTGAGCGCCTCGACGGGGACGGACAGGGAAGCGGCCAGCTCCTGATCCAGCCGCCGCCGCACCTCGGGATGGCGGGCGATCTGCCCCATCCAGGAGGCCAGCAGGCCGGTGATTTCGTAGTGGGCGCCCCAAAGCTGAAGCAGGCACTGGTTGGCGATCAACGCATCGGTGAACAGGCCCTCGGGATCGGCCCGCTGGCCGTGCAGCATCAGGCCGAGGAAATCCTGCGGCACCTGAGGAAACGGCGGGCCGCGACGCCGCTCGATCACGGCCGCCATGAATTCCATGAGCCGCCGCCGCGCCTGCATCCCCCGCATCGATCGGCACCCCCAGCAGCAGAGGCTGTTCTCCCCGAACATCGCGTTCGTGGTGGGGGACAGGCTCACCTCCGTGGAGTGGTTGTCGCCGAAGACGCCCGTGCGGAAGATCGGCCCCCTGGTCTTCAGGTTGTCGCGGCAGAAGCGGTCCGGATCCGCCATGCAGGCGAAGGTGTCCCACCAGTGCGGCCGGCGGGGCGGCAGCTGGCGGCAGCTGGCGGGGCGCTGCCTTCCTCCAGCACCTGGAACCCGTTCGGGGCGTGGGTCATGGTGATGGGTTCTGGGCGGCCGGGTTCCTTCATGCTGGCGCTGATGGGTCTTGCCTGCCCCCGGCGCCTCCCCTTTGGAGCTGCCAGGACAGATGCCCCTGATCAGTCACCCTTAGGATCTTCCCATCCGATCATCCCTGGAGCGATGGCCATGCATGCCGTGAGCATCAGTGGGCTGAAGAACAATCCCGCCGAAGCCCTGCGCCATGCCAGACAGGACACGGTGGTGGTGCTCAACCGGGATCACCCCGATGCCGTGCTGATCGGCCTGGACAAAGACGGCCTGCTGCAAGCGCCGGGTGTGCGGCCAGCGCTGGCCACCGCCCTGTTCCGTGATGGCGAACTCTCCCTGGCCCGCGCCGCCCGCGTGGCCCAGATGGGCACGGCGGCCTTCATCTCCCACCTCTCTCGCCTGGGGATCCCGGTGATCCGACTCACGGAAGCCGAAACCAGCGCCGACCTCGACACCCTGGAGCAGTGGCTGCAATCGTCATCAGCGACGCCAGCCCCCTGATCGGCCTGGCCCGTGTCGACGGCCTCAGCTGGCTGCACGCGCTGTTCCATGACGTGCTGGTGCAGACCGTCGTGGCCGATGAGGTGCTCACCGGAGGCTTCCCTGCCGAGGAGGCCCTGATGCGGGCGGCCATCGAGGCCGGGTGGCTTCGCGTCGTCGCTTCCATCCCGGCGGGGCCCGAGCTGCCGGATCTCGATGAGGGGGAGGCCGCCAGCATTCGCCTGGCCCTGGCCGCGGAGGCTCCGGCCCTGCTGCTGATCGATGAGCGAGCCGGGCGAGCCGTGGCCCGGGAGCATGGCCTGGCGGTGGCCGGCACCGCTGCGGTGATCGGCCTGGCACGCCAGAAGGGTCTGATCCCCTCGGCCCGAGCGGTGTTTTCCGCGTTGCATGCCAGTGACTTCCGCATCGCTCCTGCCGTGATTCACACCGTGCTGAAGCGCTGCGGGGAGTGACAGCCCTGGGAGGCTTGATGGTGATCGCCGATCCCACCCGCGCCCAGAACCGAATCCCATGCTGAACTGGCAGTTCCAACCCGATGCGGCGTTCAACGCCATCGTCGACAGCGCCCTGGTCGGAGCCATCGATCTGCTGTGCGCGGCGATGGCGCAGAGCCATGGCGAGGGAAATCCTGAGGGCCATGGTGCCACGGAGCCCTCGGGGCTGTTCTCAGAGCAGGTGACGGCACTCTTCGATGGCGAAGAGCTGCTGGCGGAGCTGCGGAAACTGCTGCTGGCCCATCGATCGCCGAAGCTTTTCATGCCCAGCGACGTTCACTTCCTCCTCCTTCACGAGGTGCTGAATCATGAGATCGAGTGCCACAACGACCGGGTCTTCGAGACAGGCCAACCCGTCGCCTGTGGCGATGTGCAGCTGCTGCTGATCGACGTTGATTTCGTCAGGGATTTTTTCTGGGATCTGGACTTTCTGCTGGAGCCGGAGGTGATGGAGCGTGTCTCGGAGCAAGACAAGCAAGGGCTTGGATTCAACCCGGAAATCTTCGGGGTGGTGCAGGGCCTCAAACCCCACCCGAAGGAACTGGAGCTCAGGGAAGTGCCGGGCGGGCGCCTGCCGGGGGCAGACCATTACAGGCCAGGGGCGTGCTATCCATGGATCGAGGAGGATCAACGCTCCGAGGAGCCGCAGGGTTGAGGTGTGCTCCTGCCGAGCTGACAGCCAAGCTGACAGCTACCTCGCGTCAGGTCGCATGACCGCCGGCCCCCGTCATGGGCCGGACCACTTCATTGCTGACAACCAGAACTCCCTACGAGCGAGCGAAGCCGCGTGGGGCCACCCAGGCTTTGGAAGCAGGTGCTGTGGATGAGGGAGGACAGCCGATGAGGGACTGCGTCGTCGGTGCGTCTGTGGAAAATGATCGGCGGCAGTAGATTTTCGGCGCCTGACGGCGCCGGAGAGAATCATGCCGATGATATCCAGATGTTGATGGGATACCTGTCCTGTCTGCTCCCCGGAAACAACCGAAAGGGCCAAGGGATCAAGAAGACGATCCTGGGGGGAGACAGCAGACGCGGAAACCGAGGTCGTCGTCGCGGAGGACCGGGAGGAAGCCATGCCGGAAGGCCGCGCGGCAGAACCAGGGGTCGCTGTGCCAGGAGCCGCCGCGCAGCCGACGCCAATCCTTTCTCAGCCAGGCATTGGCCTGAGGTTCACTCCAGGGGCTGCCATCCCTTGGAGCACCCTGATAATTCTGATGCCAATAATCCTCGCACCATTCCCACACGTTGCCGTGCATGTCCTTCAGGCCCCAGGCGTTGGCCGGGAAGCTGCCCACCGGCGTGGTCTGCTCCCGGAATTCGCCCTCCGGGCCGTTGCCATAAGTGCAAGTGGCCCGATAGTTGGCCAGTTCGGCGGTGAGCGTTTCCCCGAAGTGGAACGGGGTGGTGGTGCCCGCACGGCAGGCGTACTCCCACTGCGCCTCGCTCGGCAGTCCATAGCGTCTGCCCGCTGTGCTGGCTCAGGCGGCGGCAGAACTCCACCGCCTCGTGCCAGTTCACCTGCTCCACGGGCCGATTCGAGCCCTTGAACCTTGGCGGGGTCGGTGTTCAGATCCCGCTCCACCTTCTTCCAGCCCGCCACCACCTGCCACTGGGCCTGGGTGATCGGGGTCTGCCCCGAAAAGAACCCCTCCAGCTGCACCTCATGGTGGGTCCCTCCTTGCCGGCGCGCTCCGGCTCATCGGCGGGGGATCCCATCAGGAAGGATCCCGCCGGGATCGCCACCAGCTCCAGTCCCACGCCCTCCGCCAGCCGTTCCCGAAAGCCCCAGATGTCGATCAGCCGGCGCTGGATCTCCCAGGAGGAACCGGCACGCCGAAGGGTGGCCGTTTCCAGTGGGCCGAAATGGCTGCGATCGGCTCCTTCGGTCAGCGCTGGAGTCCTGGCCTCCGGGTCATGGGCTCCACCTTCGGCAGCGGAGGGCCCCTCCTGTGGCGGGAGGGTCGGCGATGCAGCCGGCGGATCCGCATCTCTGGTGGAGAGTGCGGCTTCCGGCTCACCGAAGGAAATCCCCAGCCGCCGATGCAGCGCCTCCTTATCCGAGCGCCGCAGCTTGAAGCGTTTCTCGCGCAGGGCGAGTTCCTCTTGATCCACGGGGGACAGGGGCGCGCCGGGTGCCGGCAGGACGGCCGCCAGGGCCTCGAGGGCCTGTTGATAGCGGCTGAGCTTCTCGGCGTAGTCGCGGAAGGGTTGGAGCACCTCGGCTTCGATCGCCTCCGCGGCGGGCTGCGGCAGGGCCAGTTCCCGCTTCGGGTCGTCAAGCAGGGCCCGCCCGGCCGGCGAGATCACACCGCCCCTCTCCCCAGCGCGCTTCTCCACCTCCTGCCGGTACGCCACCGTGGGGTCGCGCCTCACCTTGCACACCACGATCCGATGGACTCCCGGGTGGGAATGCACTGGGGCGTCATCGCCGGAGCCCCCTCCACCACCCGGCGGCTCACGTAGGTGTGCAGGTCTTCCGCATCCACGAAACCCCGCTGCTGCCGATCCGCCGCCCCGGTGCGGATGCCCTCCACCAGGAAACGGGTGGACATCGAGAGGTCGTCGCCGCTCTCGAGCGCACTGGAGGTTTCGATCGGGTCGGAAGAGGTGAGCACCGCCCGCCCCCGACGCCGCCTTCCGCCGCCAGGGGCAGCCCCCCCCGTGGTGGGAGCGGTGCTGCACAAAGGCCGTCAGCATGAGCTCGAGGGGTCCGGCGCCGCGCACCAGACGGAAGCTCACATCGGTGGTGTTGGCCCCCCGGGCCATCCATACCCGTTTCTCCACCAGGGCGTCGGCCACGGCGAAGCGCCAGCGGGGCACGGTGCCCTCCAGGGCGAAGGCCTCGATCTGGCGGTGCCCGAGGGAGGTGAGGCTGCCGTCGGGCGCCGCCACCGAGACCTCCAGCCGGCTCACCAGCAGGGTGCGCTCCACCGGAGGGCTCAGGGCCGCGATCAGCAGGCCGTGATAGCTGCGGCTGGGCGCCCCCGAGACCGTGCCCATGCCGTAGCCGCCCAGGCCATTGGTGACCAGCCACTCGCGCTCGCCGGCCAGCCGGGGATCGCCGGTGATCTCACTGCCGAAGCCGATCAGGCTCCCTGGTCCGGCGCTGTCGTTCCCCACGGAATCCTGAGTCGAAGGGGCGAATCCAGGCTGAACCATCCTGAGTGGCTACGTTGTTGGCAGCCTGCAAGCACACAGCCATCAAAATGCGAACGCTCTACCTTCGCAACGTTCCGGATGACGTAGTCGAGCGGCTTGAGCGGCTGGCGGCCGAGGCGGGCCTGCCCCTCAGCTCCTTCGCCGTGAGGGAACTCACCGAGGCCTCCAGGCGGGCGAATGCGGCCGAGCTTCTGGCCGCCCTTCCCCACCTGGGCGTGCCCTCCGGCGACATCGTGGCCGCCCTCCACGCGGAGAGGGACGCCCGGTGATCGTGGCCGATGCCTCCGCCGTGGTGGCCGCCCTCCTCAACGATGGGCCGGCGCGGCAGAGCCTGTCCTCGCAGCCGGTCCATGCACCCCATCTGGTGGATGGGGAAGTGCTTTCGGTGTTGCGGCGCCTGAACCTGGCAGGCCGGCTGGATCAGCACCGGGCCGAGGCCATGATCGAAACGCTGGCCCATCTCGGGATCCGGCGGCACGAAAGTACGGGTCTGCTGTTTCGAATCTGGGGTCTGAGAGAAAATCTCACCGCCTACGACGCCACCTACGTGGCTCTGGCGGAGGCGCTCGGCTGCCCCCTGCTGAGCGCGGATCGAAGACTGGCAGGGGCCGCAGGCCCGCAGTGCGCGATTCACCTGGTGCCCGGATGAACCCTGTGGCCGCCGGAACCTCGCCGCGGGGGCTGCCGAAAGCCCAGCAGCAGGGCGCCCGTTCTAGAAATACGCATGTTCAGACTGAACTCTCGCAGTCATTGTTTACGGCTTTAACGTCAGTGAATTGGAAGAAACCGAAAAAGGCAAAACGCCTCAGTTGGTATATAGATTAGGATCAGCTGGTCACTTGCCATGACTGAATTGGACACGGGACAGTGGGCAAACGTAAACAGAATATTTGAAGAACTGGATGATGATTACATTCAACGATGCGAGGCAGGTGGAATCGCCTTGAGTCGATATGACTTCGCATTGGAATGGCTGGATCAATGCATCAGCAGGTCTGGCTTCCTCAGTAAAGAGTATGTCCTCGCAGCATCGCGCCTGCAAGAGTACACATTGAAAGCTGATAGATCTACAACAGCTGAAGTCATTCTAGGCGATCTCTTCCGGAAATGGCCTTGGGAGCCAGGCAGAAGTCCAGAAAGATGGGAACTTGGAGATGCAGTGACAACAGACGAGAAGAGTGGCTTGATCGCAAGCCTCTCAAGCTTAAAAGAGCCGGGCACGATCCTTGATCCTGCCTGTGGTTGCGGCCTTCTTTTACATGCGGTTTTAAACGAGATTCCTTATTCCTCTGCAATAGGAATTTCCGGAGATCCTCGTTTAAGCAAAATTGCTTCCGCCGTTCTCCACGACAGAAATCATCTGGAAATACTGGATAGCGATAGCAAGGGAAGAGTTGACTCAGAACGATACGACTTGATTGTATCTGATCCACCGCCGACACGATGGAGCCTCAGCAAGCAAGGAAAATTTTCCAGCTATAGGAGATACCCACGCTGGAAGTCCACGCATGCACTTGCGGTATGGGCGAGCGAACATCTCACTGCTGATGGAACGGCAATGATCTGTGTAGACCCATCATTCTTTTGGGACAAAAACTCTGATATCGTCCACCGGCACATTGTCAGTAATGGTTGCCGGATCAAGGCCGCTTTCTACTTCGAAAAACTACTAGGTAACAAGGCAGACGGTTGCCTGGTTGTCATAGAGAATGGAAGCCAGAAAAAGTTGTTCGTAGGGGGTGCAAGTTATCAGAATTCCGACTTGATAGAAAATTTCATAAAATTCCGGGGGGCCAAGAATCCCTCGCTAGGTAGGTTGTGTGAACTTTCGGAGTTTCAGTCTTTTGAGCGGTTGGTTTCACAAGATAATCTCAAGAGACTGGGATCTAAATCTGGATTTAAAATATATCCTGCTAATAAAGTATTCATCCGTGCCTTTCCTCCGCCTTGGAATTGGAACCAAGAAATAGATTACAAAGATTATCAAGATACACTGGTGTGCTTCAATCCAATATCACGTAAATTTCGTTTTGGCCCTTTCTATTCCTCTCGAACTGACTGGATTCTTGCGGTTGATCCCGAGGTAGTTAATTTACAATTCGTGGTTGATTGGTTTAACACCACCGATCTGGGGACAGCGACCTTGGACTCTGCCCAGCGCGCTGACACAAAAGGGAAAGCAGTAGATGTCAAGTATTTAGTGAACCATATTCAGCTCTATCTGCCTTCCAAAGACAAACAAGAGGCACTGCTAGGCAGTCATGAGAAGCTGGAAAAGATCAGAAGTGACCTGCAAGATCTGTCTTCCAATCTGATCTCGGCTGGGAATAATGATATTCAAGGCTATGTTGATAGAATTGAAGCAATAAAAATAGACGACACCTACCTGGATTGGGTTGATACACTGCCATATCCTCTTGCATCTATTCTTTCAAGACATCAAGATATCGTTGTTGATGGTTCAGAGGTGGATAAGCTAAGGACATTAAGTCACTTCTTCGAGGCATTAGCAGCCTTTGTTGCCACTGTGCACCTAAGTGCATACTCACGGCGGACAATGTGGGCATATGAAGCAAGAAAGATGGTCGAGAAAACGCGACTTCCAGAACCTTTTTTGCATCAGACACATTTTGGTGATTGGATACGGATTGCTGAGCATTTCTCTGCCGCCAACAAGAAGTGGTTGAAGGACACTGATGGTAGTGATGTCATCAAAAGTACTTACAGCGTGGCCGAGTACGCAATAATTGAGTCGTTGGGAGCCTCGAAACTACTACAAATCCTACAGAGAGCGAATCAAATCCGAAATAACCATCTTGGCCATGGTGGTGCCATTGGCCCTCAGGAAGCAGATCGTCTCCATTCTGAGCTATTCACCTATATTCTTGAAACAAGGTCCATTTTTGGGAGACGTTGGCTTAGTTATGAGCTCATTCAACCAGCAAGCAGTACCTACAGCAGTGGTGAACATACTTATAGCTGTTCACGATTGACTGGACGGAGTAATACGTTTCCGAAGGGGAAAGTGGTCACCCGCGAACCTCTGGAGGCAAATCGACTCCATTTGTATAATTCTACTTCGCGCCAGGCATTAGCGCTTCTCCCTTTTGTTCGCGTCCTTACTCCTTCTGAGAAATCCAGAGCAGGATTTTACTTTTACAACCGACAAAAGAATGGCGTTGTTCGTTATGTATCCTACGAAAACGAAGAGTGGCCGGAATACGATGATAAGAATAAGGGCGCTGGTGATTTTCTTGGCCGCTTATTTCCGTCCTTCTGAACAAATACGCGGGTGAGAGGTCTTGAGCCCTTGAGTTGCACCACAACCCTGGCTGCCTCACACAGCACCTTTCAGCTGGCTCTGGCTCTTTGGCTCTGAACGGCGCTGATCCCCACGGGTGAACCACCACGAACGAAGGCGATCCAGATCGTGGGTTGCCTCGCCTGAAATTCCCGGTGGCCGCCACAGTGGAAGCAGCAGCGGAACCCGCTTGAGCCTTCTGGAGCCCACCAACCTGCTGCTGCTGGCCTGCGCCGTGATCTACGGCCTGATCGGCGAGTGGGTCGATGGCGGGATCCTGCTGGTGTTCGTGGTGGGCATCAGCCTGCTCGATGCCGTCCAGCAGCAGCGCAGCAACCGCGCCCTGGCCGAGCTGGCCCGCCTCTCAGCGCCCCGCGCCCATGTACGCCGCGATGGCCAGGAGCTGGAACTGCCGGCCGATCAGGTGCGCCTGGGCGATCTGCTGCGCCTCGAGGAAGGCGATCGGGTGGCGGCCGATGCCGCGCTCAGCGAGGCGGTGGGGTTGTGGCTGGATGAGTCCCTGCTCACCGGTGAATCCCTGCCGGTCGAGCGTTCCACACCTGGGGAGCGGATCCTGGCGGGCTCGCTGGTGGCCAGTGGCCGCGGCTGGGCCGAGGTGGTGGCCGTCGCCGAAGCCACCGAACTGGGCCAGCTCGGCAAGAGCCTCGCCACCGTGAAACCGCCGCCGACCCGGCTGCAGCGCCAGACCCGTCGCCTCACCTCCCGCCTCACCGTGATGGCGCTGGGGCTGTGCGGGGCGCTGGCCGTGATCCAGGGCGGCATGAGCGGCAACTGGCCCCAGGCCCTGCTGGCCGCTCTGGCCCTGGCCCTGGCGGTGCTGCCCAACGAGATCCCCGTGGTGCTGGCCCTGTTCCTGGCCCTCGGCGCCCTGCGCCTGGCCCGGATCGGCGTGCTGGCCCGCTGGCCGGCGGCGGTGGAGAGCCTGGGCAGCGCCACCGTGCTCGCCGTCGACAAGACCGGCACCCTCACGGAGAACCGCATGGCGGTGCAGCAACTGCTCACCTGGCCGGAGCTGGAGGGCTGGCAGGCAGGGGAGACCCTCGAAGAACCCTTTCATCCGGTGGTCGAGATGGCGGTGCTGGCCAGCCGCGGCGATCCAGTGGATGCCATGGAGCTGGCGATCCAGCGCCTGGCGGCCGACCAGCTGGGGGGCACCGAGCACCTCCATCCCGACTGGCCCCTGGAGCGCGAGTACCCCCTGCAGAGCGACCTGCTGGTGTTCTCCCGCCTCTGGCGGGAGACGGGCGGCGGTCTGCAACTGGCGGCCAAGGGGGCCCCGGAGGCGATCGCCGATCTGTGCCACCTGGAGGCGGATCAGAGCGCCGCCCTGCTGGCCGCCGCCGATGGCCTCGCCGCCAGGGGGCTGCGGGTGCTGGCGGTGGCGCGCGGGCTCGACGGCGCGCCGCGGCACGAAGGGCAGCCGCTGCCGGCCGGTGGTGAGCCACCCGCCGGCGTGCACGACTATCCGTTCGAACCCGTGGGCTTCGTGGCCCTGGCAGACCCGCTGCGGGCGGATGTGCCGGCGGCGATCGCCACAGCACGAGCGGCAGGGGTTCGCGTGGTGATGATCACCGGAGACAGCCCGGTGACGGCGCGATCGATCGCCGATCAGGCCGGTCTGCCGACCGGTCCGGTGCTCTCCGGCGCCGAGCTGGAAGCCTTCGAACCGCAGGCGCTGGCGGCCTCCATCGCTGAGGTGTCGGTGTTCGCCCGGGTGATGCCCCAGCAGAAGCTGCAACTGGTGCGCGCCCTGCAGGCCGCCGGCGAGGTGGTGGCGATGACCGGCGATGGCGTCAATGACGCCCCGGCCCTCAAGGCCGCCGACATCGGCGTGGCGATGGGCAAGCGCGGCACCGCCGTGGCCCGGGAATCGGCCGATCTGGTGCTGCTCCAGGACACCTTCAGCGATCTGGTGCAGGCCCTGGAACTGGGCCGCCGCGTCGATGCCAACCTGCACCGGGCGCTGGGCTACACGCTGGCGATCCACCTGCCGATCGCGGCGCTCGGGCTGGTGCCGCTGCTGCTGCCTGGCCAGGCCCTGATCCTGCTGCCGGTGCACATTGCCCTGCTCCACCTGGTGATCGATCCGGCCTGCACGGTGGTGTTCGAGGCGCTGCCGGCCTCGCCGGGCCTGATGCGGCAGCCGCCCCGCCCACCGGAAGCTCCCCTGTTCGGTCCCGACACCTGGCGCCATTCCCTCACCCAGGGAGCGGTGGTGATGGTGGCCGCCCTGGTGCTGGCCTTCTGGCCCGACACGGACGCCGCCTCACGCCGCAGCCTGGTGTTTTCGCTGCTGTTGCTCAGCGGCGGTGGGCTGGTGTGGTTGAACGGTGATCCCCACAGCCGCATCACCGCTGCCGGTGCCGGCATCGGCCTGGGACTGTGGCTGCTGCTGATGGCCCTTCCAGGGTTGCAGCAGGTGCTGGCCCTGGCCCCCCTGCAGCCGGCCCAGATCTTCATCCTGATGTTCACCACGGCGGTGGCTCTGCTGCTGGCCGGTTTGCTCAACCGCCAACTCACCTGAACCTTGAGGGGGGAGAGGGAGGTGCTCATGTCAAAGAGGCCTGTGGCGCCTCGAGCCGGTTCGCTTGCGATCCAGCCGGCTCAGGAACACATAACTGGCAAAACCCACAAAGATCATGCCGAGCATGAAAGCTGGATAGGACAACCGCCAGTTCTTGGGGCCAGTGATCATCGACCATTCGGACATCCCCCCAATACCGGCGAGCAGGGTCAAGGGCATAAAGATCGTGGTAATCAGCGTCAAGCGTCTAACGGTGATATTGGTTTCATTAGCTGCTCTTGCCATCTCATTATTCAGCATTGAAAGATACATTTCCATTAAACTGGTAACGATGTCTCTATACGACTCCGTCAGCTCAAAGAATCTGACCAGGTGATCGTAGATGTCACGATAATGATAGATCGACTTTTCTGATATGAACGGACAATCCCTTCGACATATCTTGCTGAGAATTTCACGTTCGTGAAACAAGCTCTTTCGCAGTCCTAATAAAAAACGTCGAAACCGAATCAATTCGGCAGGCTTGAAGCTGGCCGGGTCCGAGATCAAGGCTCCTTCCACATCATCCAACTCATCTTCGAGTGCCTCAATAGCAACAAACTTCTGATCAACTACGAAATCCAGAATCAAGTACATGACCTGGGAGGGCCCTTGTCTTGCCGCTTCTAGATTCTTCTCGACAATTTGCTGAATTCCCTCAAGATAGGGTCGCTTCCGTGAATTAATGTGACTGATACTGACCAAAAAGTTCTCACCGATGAACAAGTTAACTTCACCCACTTCCAAGACACCATGATCATATTCAAAAGCATTAAAGAGAATGAAAGTATTTCCTGGAAAGTCTTCGATCTTGGGAATCTGATTCTCATCAAGGCAATCCTCGATCGAAAGGGGGTTAAGACCGAGCAATCCCACCAGTCCTGTGAGCTCCTCCTTGGTTGCCTCGCTGTAGTGCAACCAGGCGTAGCCACTCACTTCTGCAGCTGCCACAGCCGCCTCCGCAGTCCCAACGCGCTTCAAGGGGCCGTTGTTACCGATCTGATAAAAGCAGGAGCCGGGCACGCGTCAAACCGATCGGAATCCAACCTCCAGCGTAGGGAGGAAATGCCGTCAATTCAAAATCTTTTGGACCCATTCTCTTGTCTCGACCACCTCAGGGGTCGTGGTCAACCTTCCTGAACCAACAAGTTCCGGACTTCGGGTTCAGCTGTTCTTGAGGGTGGCGGATGCATCATGGGCCTCCTCCTGGTCGACAAGTTGGTGATCGACCAGGCGCAACTTCCGCATCACCAACTGCAGATCGAAGGCTGTGAGTTTTCCGTCCGGGGCCCACTTCAGGCAGGTGCGACCCAGGCAACCGTCGGCAGCTGGGAGATCGCCAGCGGCGCGGGTGGAGGCCTCAACGAGAGGGTCGGTGCTGTTGAAGGCCATGGCCGCTCGTTGATGGGTCTGAGTCCAGCTTCTTGACGGCGACGCCCCTGGGGTGAGCCCGATCGATCCGGATCACCGCCCATCAGCGCCGGTTTCCCGATCTGGCAGCGCGTCTCCGCTGTTCAGCCGTGGGGCCCTCAGGCCACCCGCTCGACCATGTCGGGATCGATCGGAGCCCCTGAGCCCAGCAGGCTCGCGGCATAGCTGTGGGCCTCGCCGGACTCCCCACCGGCCAGTTCCGCCAGCTCCGCTTGCCGCTCGCGAGTGTCCCGCAGCTGGGACACTCGCGTGTGGGTGTGGCCGGCCTCCACGCTCTTGCTGACGCGGAAGTGGTGCTCGGCCGCCGCCGCCACCAGGGGCTGGTGGGTGACGCAGAACACCTGGCGCCGCTGGGCCAGGCGCCGCAGCAGCTGGGCCATCGCCCCGCTGACCCGGCCGCTCACGCCGGCGTCGATCTCGTCGAACAGCAGGGTGACGTGGGGATCGGCCGCCGCCAGGCAGGTTTTCAGCGCCAGCAGGAAGCGGCTCATCTCCCCGCCCGAGGCCACCTCCGCCAGGGGCGCCGGGGGCTGGCCCGGGTTGGCCGAGAACAGGAACTGCACCGCATCGGCCCCCTCCTCGCCGGGCTCGGCCGCTGTGAGCGCCACGGCGAAATGCACATTGGCCAGCCCCATCGGCCGCAGGGCCGCCATCAGTTGCTCCTCCAGCTGCCGGGCGGCGGCGCTGCGGGCCCGGGTGAGCGCCCCATTGGCCCGATCGCGGGCCGCTCTGGCGGAGGCTTCGGCCGCCTCCAGGGCGGCCAGGGCCGCGCCGGATCCCGCCTCTGTCAGCTGCTGCCGCAGCCGGTCACGCAGGGCGATCAGTTCGGGGAGGTCGTGGCCGTGGCGACGCTCCAGGGCCTTGAGCTGGGCCATCCGTTCCTGCAGGGCCGCCAGGCTTTCCGGGTCGCTTTCCAGCAGGGAGCCGTAGCGGTCGAGATCCCGGGCCAGGTCCTGCAGAAGGGTCATGGATTCGGCGCAGGCCCCGTGCAGCGCCGCGACGCTGCCATCCAGGCCCGCCATCTGCTGCAGCTCCTGATCGCAGGCCGCCAGGTGATCCAGCACCGAGGGGGCCCCCTCGGCGCCCTCCACCAGCCGGCCGATCAGGGCCATCACCCCCTCCTGCAGCCGCACGCCGTGGGCCAGCCGGTCCTGCTCGGCCTGCAGGCGCTGCCGTTCCCGGGGATCCTCGAGGCCGGCGGCCTCCAGATCCGCCAGCAGCTCCTCCTGGCGGACCCTCTCCTGGGCGAAGCGCTCCCGGTCAGCCAGGGCCCGCCCCAGGACCTCCGCCTCCCCTTTCCAGCGGCGCCAGGCGGAACGGGCGGCCTCGAGGGCCCCAGCCGTGGCCTCGCCGGCGAAGCGATCCAGCCAGCGGCGCTGCTGGCCGGGCCGGCCCAGCTGCTGGGTCTGGCCCTGCACGGTGAGATCCAGCAGCAGGGGCCGCAGCTCCAGCACCTGGGCCCGGCTCACCACCACCCCGTTGAGCCGGTGGCGGCTGATGAGCCGTCCCTCCTGCAGGCGCCAGTCGCGACTGAGCAGCAGTTCCCCTTCCTCGACCTCCAGCTCCTGGCGCTCCAGCCAGTCGATCAGGGGCGGCACCAGGCTGAAACTGGCCTCGATCCGTCCCCGCTCGGCCCCGCGCCGCAGCAGCCGGGCCGCCTGGCTGCCCTGGGCACCGCCGAGCAGGGCATCGAGGGCATCCAGCAGGATCGACTTGCCGGCGCCGGTCTCGCCGGTGAGCACGGTGAATCCGGCCGAGAAGGCCAACTCCAGGCGCTCGATCAGAGCAATATTCTCGAGGCGCAGACCCGTGAGCACCCAGGCCTCCGGCGAGCGATCGGTACGTGGGCCGACCGTAGCGGCTGGGACTTTCGTTTAGAAGGGGGTTTCGCCTGCCGGCGCCGCGGCGGTGCTCCCCAGCCATGGTCTCCTCCCCCCCAGCCCCTGCGTCGACGCCCGAACGCATCGATCCCGGCGTCGAGACGGGCGACTTCCTCGAGGCGGCGGGCCTGCTCAGCTACGACCCGGCCGCCATCACCCGCATCTACGCCGGCCATCCCACGCGCCTGGCCCGGCGGGTGTGGCAGACCCTGGTGCCGATCGGCCTGTATCTGCTGGGCGTCGGCTTCGACTGGTTCACCGGCCAGCTGGCCACCCCGGCCCGGGCCCGCGAACGGGCCCGGGAGTGCGCCGAACTGCTGGTGGCCCTCGGTCCCGCCTTCATCAAGGCGGGCCAGGCCCTCTCCACCCGGCCCGACATCATCCCGCCCCTGCTGCTGGAGGAACTGGCCCAGCTGCAGGACCAGCTGCCCGGCTTCGACAGCGCCCTGGCGATGGCCTGCATCGAGGAGGACCTGGGAGCCCCGGTGAACGAAATCTTCGCTTCGCTGGAGAAGGACCCCATCTCCGCCGCCTCCCTCGGCCAGGTGCACCGCGGCGTTCTCAAGACGGGGGAGCGGGTGGCGGTGAAGGTGCAGCGGCCCGGCCTGCGCGAGCAGATCACCCTGGATCTCTACATCGTCCGCAACATCGCCGGCTGGCTCAACAGCAACGTGGGCGTGATCAAGAGCGATCTGGTGGGGCTCATCGATGAGCTCGGCAAGCGGGTGTTCGAGGAGATGGATTACATCAACGAGGCCAGCAACGCCGAAACCTTCGCCCGTCTCCACAGCCACAACCCGCGCATCGCCGTTCCCGCCATCCATCGCCAGGCCACCAGCCGCCGGGTGCTGACGATGGAGTGGATCGATGGAGTCAAGCTCACCAACCTCGATGCCGTGCGCGCCCTCGGCATCGACCCGGACGACATGGTGGAGGTGGGGGTGAACTGCAGCCTGCAGCAGCTGCTGGAGCACGGTTTCTTCCATGCCGATCCCCACCCCGGCAACCTGCTGGCCCTGAGCGACGGCCGCCTGGCCTATCTCGATTTCGGCATGATGAGCGAGGTGACGCGGGAGGCGCGCACCGGGCTGATCCAGGCCGTGGTGCACCTGGTGAACCGCAACTTCGGCTCCCTCTCGAAGGACTTCGTTCAGCTCGGTTTCCTCGGCGAAGAGGTGAACCTGGAGCCGATCGTGCCGGCCTTCGAGAAGGTCTTCGGCCAGGCCCTGGAGATGGGAGTGAGCAAGATGGATTTCAAGGCCGTCACCGACGACCTTTCCGGGGTGATGTATCGCTTCCCCTTCCAGGTTCCCCCCTACTACGCCCTGATCATCCGCTCCCTGGTGACCCTGGAGGGCATCGCCCTGAGCGTCGACCCCGACTTCAAGATCCTCGGCGCCGCCTACCCCTATTTCGCCCGCCGGCTGATGGAGGACCCCGATCCCGAGCTGCGCCGCAGCCTGCGGGAGATGCTCTTCGACGGAGAGGATTTCCGTTGGCAGCGGCTGGAGAGCCTGGTGGCCAGCGCCTCCCTGCAGGACCAGCTGGATCTGGACGGCCTGCTGGATCAGGTGCTCGATTTCCTCTTCTCCCCCAACGGCGGCCTGCTGCGCCAGCAGCTGGTGGACGCCGTCGTGCTCCAGATGGATGCCCTGGCCTGGAACACCACCCTGCGGATCGGCCGGCGGCTGCCGGCCCGCTTCCTGCCGCCCGGACTGCGGGGCGTGCCCACCGGCCAGGAGGCGGCACCCCTCCTGGATCTGGAACCCATTCAGCAGCTGGTGGCGATCCTGCGCGACCTTCCGGGCTTCGAGCCCTCCCTGCTGCTCAAGCGCCTGCCCAGGGTGCTGGGGGAGCCGGATCTGCGCCGCATGGGGCTGCAGGTGGCCAGGGGCCTGGCCGAGCGGGGGGTGGTCCACCTGCTCCGCGACGTGCTGGTGGCCCCCGAGGTGCGCCTTGCCGCCGGGGTGTCCGTCACCTGAGATCCCTAGAGTCGGATCATGCAAGGGAGACAACCGTGAACAAGCGGCGAAGGCTCGTGGCCGCGGCCCTGGGCCTGGGAATCTTCTGGTCGTCGCCGGCGGCCTTCGCCACCCAGAACGTGGTCTTCACCAGCGGCGCCTTCCGTCGCTCGATTCCGGTCGCCGATCTGGAACATCTGGCCACCACCGGTGAGGCCAGGGGTCTGCTCAGCGACGTGCTCCGTTTCAGCAGCCAGAACCCGAAGGATGTGAGCCGGCTGCTGAATGAATCGGTGCGGCTGCCGATCGTGCTGATGAGCCGGCTGCTGAACACCCGCATCGGCGAGGCGATTCTGGCCCGCCTGGCCCGGATCCTGTTCCCCCTGAAGGCGCCGGAAGTGGGGATGCCGGCCCTGCGTTCGGCCCTGGTGCTGGGCACCCACCAGGGCAAGGGGTCCCTTTCCGCCATCACCTTCCTCAAGGCCTACCCCAGCCAGGATCTGGAGGTGAGCATTCCGGCCCTGACGGGGCTGCTCTCCAAGGCCACATCGATCGGCGATCTGGTGCGCTTCTTCTCCGAATCCCCCCTTGACGGCCTGCGGGGCGACGAAGCCAAGGCGCCTCCCGAACCGGCACCGGCGGATGCCGCCCCCTGACGCCTCAGACCGGAGACCTACATTGACCTCAGCCACGCCGCTGTCCCCTGTGCCCCTGCTACGAGCCCTGCGGCGTCTGGGCCGGCAGCCCACCATGCAGGACTGGCCGGGGCTGATCGAGGCCTACCGCTCCTGGCTGCCCGTCAGCGACGCCACCCCTGTGGTCACCCTGCGGGAGGGGGCCACCCCCCTGATCCCGGCACCGGTGATCGCCGAGCGGGTGGGCCGGGGCGTGAAGGTGTTCCTCAAGTACGACGGTCTCAACCCCACCGGCTCCTTCAAGGACCGGGGCATGACCATGGCCCTCAGCAAGGCGAAGGAAGAGGGCTCCGAAGCCGTGATCTGCGCCAGCACCGGCAACACCTCCGCCGCCGCGGCCGCCTATGCCCGCCGGGGGGGCATGCGGGCCTTCGTGCTGATTCCCGACGGCTACGTGGCTCAGGGGAAGCTGGCCCAGGCCCTGCTCTACGGCGCCGAGGTGCTGGCGGTCCAGGGCAACTTCGACCGGGCCCTGGCCATCGTGCGCGACGTGGCCGAGCGTTACCCCGTCACCCTGGTCAATTCCCTCAACCCCTACCGGCTCCAGGGCCAGAAGACGGCCGCCTTCGAAGTGGTGGACAGCCTGGGCGAGGCCCCCGACTGGCTGTGCATCCCGGTGGGCAACGCCGGCAACATCAGCGCCTACTGGATGGGCTTCAAGGAGTACCACCAGGCGGGTCACAGCACGGTCCTGCCCCGGATGATGGGCTTCCAGGCCGCCGGTGCCGCCCCGCTGGTGCTGGGCCACACGGTGGAGCAGCCCGACACCATCGCCACGGCGATCCGCATCGGTAACCCGGTGAACAAGGACAACGCCCTGAAGGCCCGCCAGGAGAGCAACGGCGACTTCATGGCCGTCACCGACGCCGAGATCATCGAGGCCTACAAGCTCCTCGGCCAGGGGGAAGGAGTGTTCTGCGAACCGGCCAGTGCGGCCTCGGTGGCGGGGCTGATCAAGCGGCGCCAGGAGGTGCCGGCCGGCGCCACGGTGGTGTGCGTGCTCACCGGCAACGGCCTCAAGGACCCCACCACGGCAATCGAGAACAACGACGCCCACTTCCACACCGGCATCGCCCCGGAAACGGACACGGTGGCGAAGGTGATGGGCTTCTGACGGTCGCCGAAGCGTCTGGGGAAATCCTGGGGCATTCCTTGCCTCCGGCCTGGAAAGAACGGGGAGCGGACTGCCCCCCATCGAGCAGGCCATTTCCCCAGGGGTGGGATTCAGGGGAAAACCATCCGAACCGGCTTGGTTCCGCCAGCGTTTCCCCAACCGATCGCTTCCAAGAGACCTGTGGTGACAAGGGAATTGCATCCCTTTACCCGTTTTCCCCCGCCCCTACGACGACGGGCTGTTTTCTTCTTCAACCGATCCTTATTGATCTTCTGAACAGTCGGGAGACCCGCCCGTTGCGCTTTGCCCCGCCCTGTGAAACCGTGGGGCCTCCTGATCGTTCCCCAGGCATCCCCGCCACCCGCCATGAAGCTGGTCTGCTCCCAGGCTGAACTCAGCGCCAGCCTCCAGCTGGTCAGCCGCGCAGTGGCCAGCAGGCCCACCCATCCGGTGCTGGCCAACGTGCTGCTCACCGCCGATGCGGGAACCGGCCGTCTCAGCCTCACCGGGTTCGACCTCAGCCTCGGCATCCAGACGAGCGTGCCGGCCGCCGTGGAAAGCAGCGGCGCGATCACCCTGCCGGCGAAGATGTTCGGCGAGATCGTGGCCCGCCTTGCCACCGACAGCCCCATCAGCCTCAGCTGCCCGGAGGGAGAGGAGCAGGTGGAGCTGACCAACCTCTCGGGCAGCTACCGGATGCGCGGCATGCCCGCCGACGACTTCCCCGATCTGCCTCTGGCTCAGAGCGGCACACCGATCCGCTTCCATGCCGATGCCCTGGTCAAGGGCCTGCGGTCCACGCTCTTCGCCAGCAGCCCGGACGAGAACAAGCAACTCCTGACCGGCGTTCATCTGCGCCTCGATGGCGAGGGCCTGGAGTGCGCCGCCACCGATGGCCATCGCCTGGCGGTTCAGCGCCTGTCCCATGCGCTGGAAGCCACCGTCAACCCCGATCAGGGGGGCCTGGAAGCGGATGGGGAAGGCTTCTCCGTCACCGTGCCGGCCCGTTCCCTGCGGGAGCTGGAGCGGATCCTCTCCGCCCGTGGCTCCCAGGAGCCTCTGAGCCTCTTCTGCGAGCGGGGCCAGGTGGTGGTTCTCTCCGCCGACCAGGTGCTCACCAGCCGCAGCCTTGACGGCACCTACCCGAATTACCGGCAGCTGATCCCCCCTTCGTTCAACCGGCGTCTGTTGCTCGACCGACGGGCCTTCATCGCCGCCCTCGAGCGGGTGGCGGTGCTGGCCGATCAGCACAACAACGTGGTCAAGATCAGCGCCGATCCCGTCGCCGGTACGGTGACGATCCGGGCTGATGCCCAGGACGTGGGCAGCGGTTCGGAATCCCTGGCGGCCACCATCGAGGGGGAGGCGATCGAGATCGCCTTCAACGTCCGCTACCTGCTCGATGGCCTCAAGGCCATGGCCTCCGACCAGGTGGTGCTGCAGTGCAACGCCGCCACCACCCCGGCGGTGCTCGCCCCGGTGGGGGCCGACGACCCGTTCACCTATCTGGTGATGCCCGTCCAGATCCGCCCCAGTTGAGGTCGTGAGCCTTCCCGAGCAGTTGCTGCTGAGCGATCTGCTGCGGCGGCAGGTGCGCTGCGATCAGGGCCTCGAGCGAGGCGCAGGGGTTCTGGCCTGGATGCATCCGCCGGTCCATCGCCTGCTGGGCTGGGCCAGCCGCCCCTCGGCCTTCACCCAGCAGCGACTCGTCTGGCGGCTCGATCAGCTGCGGGGGCTGGGGGAGCAGGAGGTGTTCGTCAAGGGCGAACCCGCCGAGACCGACGCGGCCACCCTCGAACGCCTGCCCACCCTGATCGACGCGGCCCTCACCGGAGCCGACGATGTGCCCCTGGGGCTGGTGGCTGACGCCGCCGTGGAACTCCGCAGCGGCCGCATCCTCCACTACCTGGTGGCCCGCACGGATCCGCGCCTGCCTGGCACCAGCCGCTGGCGGCTCAGCCCCGATCGGATCGTTGATCAGCAGCCTGGTCGGGTGTTCACCGCCCTGCGGGGCCTCGATGATCTGCCCGTGGCCCGGGCCAGCGTCCGCCAGCAGCTGCTGCGCCGTTCCCGCCGCTGGAAGGAGCAGGTGCAGCAGGTGGGTGGCCGCGTTGAGGAGCGGCTGGAGGGCTGGCTGGAGGAGCCCCCCTGGCCGGACGCCTTCCGTGAGGAGCCCCCCTGGCCCGAGCGTGCCGAGCCGGATGGGGCGGGCCCCGATCCGCTCGAGGACTGGCCCGAGGAGGAGATCGGGGAGCGCCCCCGGGAGGAGCCGCCGCCCCGCCGCGACCGCTACCGGGGTCGGGAGCCCCACGACCATGAGGACCCCTGGATCTGATACTGGGGAGCCGTTGCCGCATCCGCCGGTGGTTCCCGCCTCGACTGCGTCCTTCTCGGTACCGGAGGCCCTGCGCAAGGAAGGGCTGAGCCAGAGCGATTACGACGAGATCGTGCGGCGGCTCGGCCGGGCTCCCAACCGGGCTGAACTGGGCATGTTCGGGGTGATGTGGTCGGAGCACTGCTGTTACCGCAACTCCAGGCCCCTGCTGCGCGATTTCCCCACCACCGGGCCCAGGATCCTGGTGGGGCCTGGGGAGAACGCCGGGGTGGTGGATCTGGGCGAAGGGCAGCAGCTGGCCTTCAAGATCGAAAGCCACAACCACCCTTCGGCCGTGGAGCCCTTCCAGGGCGCCGCCACCGGGGTGGGGGGCATCCTGCGGGACATCTTCACCATGGGGGCCCGCCCCATCGCCCTGCTCAATGCCCTGCGCTTCGGTCCCCTCGAGGATGAGCGCAACGTCGGCCTGATGGAGGGGGTGGTGGCCGGCATCGCCCATTACGGCAACTGCGTGGGGGTGCCCACCGTGGGCGGCGAGGTGGCCTTCGATCCCAGCTACGCCGGCAATCCCCTGGTCAACGCCATGGCCCTGGGCCTGATGGAGACCGACGCCATCGTCTGCTCCGGGGCGGCGGGCATCGGCAATCCGGTGGTCTACGTGGGCAGCACCACCGGCCGCGACGGCATGGGCGGGGCCAGCTTCGCCAGTGCCGAACTCACCGAGGCCTCCCTCGACGACCGGCCCGCTGTGCAGGTGGGGGATCCCTTTCTGGAGAAGGGTCTGATCGAGGCCTGTCTGGAGGCCTTCCAGAGCGGTGACGTGGTGGCGGCCCAGGACATGGGCGCCGCGGGCCTCACCTGCAGCTGTTCGGAGATGGCCGCCAAGGGCGGTGTGGGGGTCGAACTCGACCTCGACCGGGTGCCCGCCCGGGAGTCGGGGATGAGCGCTTACGAGTTTCTGCTGTCGGAATCCCAGGAACGGATGCTGTTCGTGGTGGCGGCCGGCCGGGAGGAGCCCCTGATGGCCCGCTTCCGCCGCTGGGGGCTGCAGGCGGCGGTGGTGGGCCGGGTGCTGGAGGAGAACGTGGTGCGGGTGCTGCAGCACGGTCAGGTGGCGGCCGAGGTTCCCGCCAATGCCCTGGCGGATGACACGCCGGTGAACCACCACGTCCTGCTGGCCGAACCTCCGGCCGAGCTCCGCGCGCACTGGAGCTGGAGCGAGGCTCAGCTGCCGCCCGCCGACGGGGCGGGCCTCGCCCTGGCGGAGGGTCTGCTGGGCTGGGGCGACGTACTGCTGCGCCTGCTCGATGACCCCACCATCGCCAGCAAGCGCTGGGTGTACCGCCAGTACGACCACCAGGTGCAGGCCAACACGGTGGTGCTGCCCGGTGGTGCCGACGCGGCGGTGATCCGGCTGCGGCCCCAGCAGGGGCAGGGGGCCATGGCGCCGGCGAGCCGGGGTGTGGCGGCGGTGGTGGACTGCCCCAACCGCTGGGTGGCTCTTGATCCGGAGCGCGGCGGCATGGCGGCGGTGGCCGAAGCGGCCCGCAACCTCTCCTGCACCGGCGCCGAACCGCTGGCGGTCACCGACAACCTCAATTTCCCCTCCCCCGACACCGCCACCGGCTACTGGCAGCTGGCCATGGCCTGCCGCGGCCTGTCGCAGGCCTGCAGCGCCCTGGGCACGCCGGTCACCGGCGGCAATGTCTCCCTCTACAACGAGACCCGCCTGCCCGACGGCCGCATGCAGCCGATCCACCCCACCCCGGTGGTGGGCATGGTGGGGCTGGTCCACGACCTGGCCCATGTCACGGGGCTGGCCTGGCGGCAGGCCGGTGATGCGGTCTGGCTGCTGGGGGTGCCCCTGGAGGAGAGCGGCGACGAGCGCCTGGGGCTGGGGGCCAGCAGCTATCTGGAGGTGATCCACGGCCGGCTGACGGGCCGGCCTCCCCTGGTGGATCTGGCCCTGGAGGCGCGGGTGCAGGGCTTCCTGCGCCAGGCCATCGGCGCTGGGCTGGTGAGCACGGCTCACGATCTTTCCGATGGGGGCCTGGCGGTGGCGCTGGCCGAAGCCTGCATCGCCTCCGGCCTGGGGGCCTGGGTTGAGCTCCCCGCCTCTGGCGAGCGCCTCGATCGGCTGCTGTTCGCCGAGGGGGGGCGCGCCTGCTGGTGAGCGTGGCGCCCGAGCAGGCGGACGCCTGGGCCCGGGCCCTGGCCGCGGCCGCGGAAGCCGGCCAACCGGTGCCGGCGCAGCACCTGGGCCGCGTGGTGGCGGATTCCCGGCTCACCGTGAGCGGGGCCGGTGAGCCCCTGCTGGAGCTGGCGGTGGAGCAGCTTCGGGAGACCTACGAGCAGGCGATCCCCGGCCGCTTGCGGAAAGCCGGGCCCCCACCCGACAGGTGATGGGCGAAGATGAGATTCAACCCATGGTGTGATGCCCCGTGCCCTTCGCCGAACGCTGCGATGAGGCCGGCGCCCTGAACCCCGCCAGCATCACCCTTCCCCCTGCCGTCGGATCCGCCGTCCTCAACCGCCCTGACAAGCCCGAGGAGGCCTGCGGTGTCTTCGCCGTGCTGGCTCCAGGCCAGGCGGTGGCGAACCTTGCCTACTTCGGCCTCTACGCCCTGCAGCACAGGGGCCAGGAATCGGCGGGAATCGCCGTCTTCGACGAGGCCAGGGTGCGCCTGCACAAGGACATGGGCCTGGTGAGCCAGGTGTTCGACCAGGAAGTGCTGGAGCGCATGCCGGGCCAGCTGGCCATCGGCCACAACCGCTATTCCACCACCGGCAGCAGCAAGGTCTGCAATGCCCAGCCCGTGCTGCTGATGACCCGCCTGGGCCCTTTCGCCCTGGCCCACAACGGCAATCTGGTCAATGCCTCGGAGCTGCGTGCGTCCCTGGATCACCTGGCCGGTGAATTCACCTCCACCACCGATTCCGAACTGATCGCTTTCGCCCTGCAGGAGGAGGTGGGCTCCGGCCTGGGCTGGAACGCGGCGATCCGCGCCGCCGCTTCCCGCTGCCGCGGGGCCTTCAGCCTGGTGATCGGCACCCCCGACGGCCTTTTCGCCCTGCGCGACGGCCATGGCATCCGTCCCCTGGTGTTCGGACTGCTGGGGGAACCGGAGCAGGGCCAGTGGGTGGCCAGCAGCGAGACCTGCGGCCTCGACATCATCGGAGCCAGCTTCGTCGACGACGTGCAGCCCGGCGAACTGATCCACTTCCGCCAGGCCGATCCGATCCCCGATCGCCAGCGCTGGTGCGACCAGCCCCCGAAGCTGTGCGTCTTCGAGATGATCTATTTCGCCCGTCCCGACAGCCGTTTCTTCGGCGAATCGCTCTACAGCTACCGGGTGCGCATCGGGGAGGTGCTGGCCCGGGAAACCCCCGTGGAGGCCGACATCGTCATCGGCGTGCCCGACTCGGGCATCCCGGCGGCGATCGGCTACTCCCACACCAGCGGCATCCCCTTCGCCGACGGCCTGATCAAGAACCGCTACGTGGGCCGCACCTTCATCCAGCCCACCCAGGCGATGCGGGAGGCGGGCATCCGGGTGAAGCTCAACCCTCTGCCCGATGTGCTCGCCGGCAAGCGGGTGGTGGTGATCGACGATTCGATCGTCCGCGGCACCACCAGCCGCAAGCTGGTGGCAGCCCTGCGCGATGCGGGTGCCACCGAGGTGCACATGCGCATCAGCTCGCCGCCGGTGACCCATCCCTGCTTCTACGGCATCGACACCGACACCCAGGACCACCTGATCGCGGCCCGCCTCACCCTGGAGGAGATCGAACGGCACCTGGGTGTCGACTCCCTCGCCTACCTCAGCAAAGCGGGCATGGTGGAGGCGGCCCATGCCCAATCCAGCCATTTCTGCACCGCCTGCTTCGACGGCGACTACCCGATCGAGATGGATGAGGAGGTGCGCTCCAGCAAGCTGATGCTCGAGCCCACCGGCCTGGCCGCCCGGGTGTAGGCCCGGCGGCCTCGCCATGCGCATCGCCTTTCTGGATTCCTGGCTGCAGGACGTGGCGACCGGCAGCGGCACGGCGGCGGCCATCGGTGGGCTGGCGGCGGCCCTGGCGGCCCGGGGCCACCAGGTGGAACGGCTGGTTCCCCAGGGGCTCTGGCCCCGCCAGCTGCTGCTGCGCCGCCTCTGGTTCAACCTCACCCTCCCCAGGCGTCTGGCCGGCCAGGCGGGCCGCTACGACCTTGTGGTCGGCTTCGACATCGACGGCTTCCGGGTGGCGCACCGTTCGCCGGTGCCCTACGTCTGCTGCATCAAGGGGGTGCTGGCCGAGGAGTCCCGCTGCGAGAGCGGCTGGCCGCGGCTGATGCTCTGGGGCCTGTCCCGGCTGGAGCGGCTCAACGCCCGCCGGGCGCCGCGGGTGCTCTCCACCAGCCGCTACTGCTGCGAGCGGATCGAGGCCCTCTATGGGGTGCCCGCCGCTCGGCTGCGGCTGGTGCCGGAGGGCATCGACACCGGCCTCTGGTCGATCCCCGGCAGCGATGGCGCGGGCGTGGCCGCTGTCGATGCCGCCCGGGATCCCCACACCGTGCTCTGTGTGGCCCGCCAGTACCCCCGCAAGCGGGTGGCCGATCTGATCACCGCTTTCCGCCGCGTCCACGACCGCCTGCCCAGCGCCCGGCTGGTGGTGATCGGCGACGGTCCGGAGCACGGAACACTCCAGGCCCTGGTGCAGCGGCTGGAACTGGGCTCCGCGGTGCAGCTCCTGGGGGCTCTGGCCGATGACGGCGAGGTGCGGGCCTGGTACCGCCGCTGCGCGATCTTCTGTCTGCCGTCGATCCAGGAGGGCTTCGGCATCGTGTTCCTGGAGGCCATGGCCAGCGGGCTGCCCGTGGTCAGCACCACCGCCACGGCCATCCCAGAGGTGGTGCCCCATGGCCAGGCCGGGCTGCTGGTGCCGCCCCGGGATCCGGAAGCGCTGGCGGAGGCCCTGCTCAGCCTGCTCAGCGACCCGGCCCTGCAGGCCCGCTGCCGGGCCTTCGGCCGGGAGCACGTCAAGCTGTTCAGCTGGGACCGGGTGGCGGAACGCTTTCTTGAAGCGGTGCAGGGGTCGGAGGTTTCCGGATCGTGACCAGGCCGCGGCTGCGGCCCGAGGTGGTGTCCAGGGTGCGCATGGCCCGCCAGAGCGCCGCCGCCGGTACCCATACCGAGGGGTAGCGGTAGCGGGCCACATCCAGGATCAACACCCGGTCGCTGGGGGCGTGGTAAGACGCCAGCGGCGAGATGTGACCGCCTCCCGTCTGGCCCAGGGAGCGGCGGTCATAGTTGACCAGCAGCCGGTCGCCCCCCTCGGCCAGGTTGCGGCGCAGCAGCCGGCGGAAGGCGTCCAGGCTCAGCCGGTCGCCGTGGATCCGCTCCACCGTCACCCCATGGCTGGCCAGCAGACCCGCCAGTTCCGCCAGGGTCATCCCCTGGCGCCGCACCACCTCGGGGCCCACCACCTGTCGGGGGGCGGCGGCCTCGAAGACGTTCTCCTGCGTCCAGAAGCGGTAGGGGCCGTATCCGGCCGCCGCCGGAGCGGGAATCTCCAGACTGTTCAGCACCATCACGGCGCTGGCCACGCCGCAGTAGGCCAGATTCGCCTGGGTGACGAACTCCTGGGCCAGGGGGCCGTAGTCGGCCCGCTCCCTGCTCTGCATCAGCAGCCGCTGGCCCTGAGGTGCCGGCAGGGGAATGGAGACGGCCGGCTGAGCCAACGCCGAAAGCGGCGCCGCCAGGGCGAGGGAGAGCAGCACGAGGCTGGGGATCAGGGGTGTCGAGCGCGCCATGACCGTTGCCGCCAGCCCGTGGGGGGTCTCCTGAAGCAGAAGATTAGATGGCCCTTCCATGCCACGGAGTCAAGCGGAAGGCGCCAAGCAAGCAGAAGCTGAGCACACGGGCCCTGGCGGATCGGTGGAGGCGGGTGGCTTCATTGTTCAGCCCAGGATTCCCGCTGAATTGCCCGAGCCCTTATCGGTTCTATCGGGCCATGGTGGTCAACAGCACCCTGGGTGTTATGAGAGAACAATTGTCTGGTTCACGGAGCAGGCCATCATCCTTTGAATGGGGCTTCGGATGGGGAGCAAGTTCCACCACCTTGCAGATACAGAATGAGGTTGTATCCAGTATCTCTCGGTTCGATGGCTGTTATGTGGCTGAACTTCTGGCCTGATGGTGCATAGAATGGAGCTGAAAAATGTTTCATCCTCGGACATGCAGAGAACATTAAAGAAACTATTGAGAAGCTCAACAAAAACTCTAACGGGCATCTCTGGGAATATTTATTCAAATTTTCCCCTGCCAGGAATCAGCGCCCCCGTATTCATCATTGGCTGTGGCCGTTCAGGTACAACAATACTCGGGCAATCTCTCTCTAAACATAGGAAGATTACGTATCTGAATGAGCAACGATATTTATGGTTCTCGGCCTTTCCAGAAACAGACATCTGGACATCCAAGGCTAGTGTTCGAAATGGAAGGCTGTTTCTTACGGAGACTGACTATTAAGTCAAGAAGGGTAAGAAGTTGAGCCGTTTATTTCGGTTTGCGGCAATTGCAGGAGGGCGACCGGTTGTGGTTGAAAAGCT
Source organism: uncultured bacterium (assembly GCA_942491175.1). Classification (GTDB taxonomy): domain Bacteria; phylum Cyanobacteriota; class Cyanobacteriia; order PCC-6307; family Cyanobiaceae; genus Cyanobium. Next base: position 149,091 of record CALNZO010000013.1, read on the forward strand.
GCCAATAAATAACTTTCGATTGAGTTTTATTCAGGCTGCTTTTCCTGATGCACGCTTCATTCACATTTATAGAAACGGGTTGGAAGTTGCCAGGTCAATTGGAAAAATATGTGAAAAGGGAGGAAAGTGGTACGGAGATAATTCTTATAAATGGAATATGCTTGTTGAGTACTCAAAAGGTCATGACGAAACCAGTAGTTTGTCGCAACTCTGTGAGATCTTCTTATGACAAGGGATTGCTGGAGTGGAGGCTCAGTACAGAGGCGGCAGTACGTTTTTTGAGTGGCCTTCCAGAATCTAAATTTATAGAATTAAGTTATGATGAATTCCTTGATTATCCTGTTGAAATCACGTCGAAAATACTTGATTTCATTGGCGTTAGCCGTGATCACATCCTGGAGACTTTTGTGTCTAAAAATATAAAAATGAAAAGTGATAAGTTGACCGAAAAGTTAATATCTCAGCATGAGCTTCTCATTGGAGGCAGGCTGTTGGAGTTATCGGCGGATGGCGGGAAAGGGATCACCAGCCGTGCTCGATAGCATCTCTTGAATCCTGCCTGGTCTTTGGCGTCATTTCCGAGGAAATCAGAGATGAATCCTAAGCCAGGAGGTTCGGAACTGGATCCTGGCTGGGGCGAAGTGAGTTGCAAGACAGCCGTTACCAGAGATTCTGCTGATCCTGGGTTGTCGGATCGATGGCAACCGGTACAACCAGTATGTCCTGGCCCAGAGATGCGCCACGCCTCAGAGCTCCGCGATCAGTGGCACCAGTTCCACCACCGCATCGCCAGCCTTCAGCGACAGCGACTCTCCCGATCCACTGCAGTCCTCGGGTGTCAGTGAGGTCACCGTCAGCCGCAGGCTGCGGCCCTCGCCTCCCGCCAGCATCACCCCGATCACCCTGGTGTCGCTGGGCTGGAGATCCACCAGGGCGTCGTCCCGCTCCAGGAACCTCAGGCCGATCTGACCCATCGCCCCCCTCTGGCAGGGCCGCAGGCTGTCCAGTCGCAGCCGCTTGACCTGGCCGCGCCGACTGGCCAGCAGCACATGGCCGCCCGCCGTCGCCCGGGCCGCTCCCACCACCCGTTCCCCCGGCAGGAGGCGCAGCAGCATGGGGCCCTGGGCGGTGCGGCCCAGCACCGGCAGGTTGGTGTCATTGACCGCCAGGCGCAGCACCCGGCCGGTGCTGGTGGCCACCACCAGATCCTCCCCTTCCAGGCAGGGCACCACCTTCTGCAGCTGCACACCCTCCTTGAGCTTGAGCACGGTGGCGGGCCGGCCGGACAGCTCGCGGAAATCTTCGATCGGCAGGCGCTTGAAGCGGCCGTCGGTGCTCAGCAGGCCGATGCTTCCCGAAGGAGGCTGGGGCAGGGGCAGCACCTGCACCACCCGTTCCCCGTGCAGGCTGTCCGGAAGGAAGCGCTCCAGCTTGCCGGGGTGCTGGCCTGCGAATTCCCAGCGCAGCAGGGCCACCCGGCCGCCGGCACTGAAGGCGAGCAGGGCAGGCTGGTCGGCCACAGGCAGGATCAGCCGTGCCGGTGGCGGCAGGTCACCCAGCTCGGCCGCCTCGTCGAGATGGAGCCGTCCCAGCATCTGGGGCGTCACCACCCGGACGGCGCCATCGGCCTGGATCAGCAGCCGCCCATCCCCGGCCAGGGCCTCGAAGGCCTGCTGCCGCTGCAGTTCGGTGCTGGGTCGTACGGCGGCGGCCCGCTGGGCCACCAGGGCATCGCCACCCTCCACCAGCCGGGTGCGGCGGGGGGTGGCATAGCGCTTCTTCAGCCCCTTCAGTTCGCTGACCATCGTGTCCAGCAGGGTCTGGCGGTCGTCCAGCAGGTGCCGCAGCCGCTTTCTCTCCTCTTGCAGATCCTCCGCTTCCTTGCGCAGCCCCTCCTGCTCCAGGCCCGTGAGACGGCGCAGGGGCATGGCCAGCACCGCATCGGCCTGGCGTTCGCTCAGATCCAGGTGCACCTGGAGGCTGGCCCGGGCGGTGGCGGCATCCGGGGCGGCGGTGATCATCTCGATCACCCGTTTCAGATCGTCCAGGGCCCGGATCAGGCCCAGCACCACCTCCAGGCGGTCTTCGCAGCGCTTCAGGGCGTGCCTGGTGCGCCGGATGATGGTGAGTTCCCGGTATTCGAGGAACTGCTGCAGCATCTGGCGCAGGTTGAGCTGCTGGGGCTGGCCGTTCACCAGGGTCAGCAGGATGGCGCCGAAATTGCTCTGCAGGGCCGTGCGCCGCTGCAGTTCCTGCAGCACCTTCTCCGGTTCGGCGTCCCGCCGCAGTTCCACCACCACGCGCATGCCCTCGCGATCGCTCTCGTCGCGGATGTCGGCGATGCCGCCGATCTTGCCGTCGTTCACCTGTTCGGCCAGTTTCTCGATCCAGCCCGCCTTGCTCAGCTGATAGGGGAGTTCGGTGACCACCACGGCGCCGCGGCGATGGCGGCCCTTGCCGGGTTGCACTTCCTCGATGTGGGCCACCCCTCGCATGGGAATGCTGCCCCGGCCGCTCAGATAGGTGTCCCGCACGCCGCTGCCCAGAAGCACCTCCCCACCCGTCGGGAAATCGGGGCCTGGAACCATGGCCAGCAGTTTCTCCTCCGCCAGATCGGGCTTGCGGATCAGGGCGACCAGGGCGTCGACCACCTCGCCCAGGTTGTGGGGGGGGATGCTGGTGGCCATGCCCACGGCGATGCCGGTGCAGCCGTTGAGCAGCAGGAAGGGCAACTGGGCCGGCAGCACCGTCGGCTCCTGCTGGGAACCGTCGAAGTTGGGGGCGAAATCGACGGTGTCGTTGCCGATTTCATCGAGCATCGCCTCGTTGGCGATGGGAGCCAGGCGGGTCTCCGTGTACCGCATGGCGGCAGGGGGATCGTCGTCCACCGAGCCGAAGTTGCCATGGCCGTCCAGCAGGGGATGGCGGCTGGCGAAGGTCTGCACCAGCCGTACCAGGGCGTCGTAGACGGCCTGGTCGCCGTGCGGGTGGTACTTGCCGAGCACGTCGCCCACCACACGGGCGCATTTGCGATAAGGCCGGTCGGGGGTCAGCCCCAGCTCGTGCATCGCGTAGAGGATGCGCCGCTGCACGGGCTTGAGGCCGTCGCGCACGTCCGGCAGGGCCCTTCCCACGATCACGCTCATCGCGTACTCGAGGTAGGAGCGCTGCATCTCCTGATGCAGGGCGATGGGTTGGACGCGCTCCTCGGCCATCCGTACCTGCGGTCGTGCGGCTCAGGGGGCTCAGCCTACAGATGGCGCCCGGTGAGACCGGCTCAGGGCGACTCGCCGCCGTCGTCCGCGGTGGCGTTGGCCAGGGCCCGCTCCACCGCCGGCTTCAGTTCCGGCAGGGCCAGCAGCCGGCCGGTGACCTCCCGCAGACGGGGACCCCAGAGCTGCTCCTTCTGGAAGCTCTCCTTCACGTAGTTGGGTTCCTCCGCCAGGGCGGATTCGGCCAGGCGCAGAGCTTCGGCCCGATCCGCCGGGTTGCGATCGAACAGGGCCGCGGCGATGGCCAGGGAAGTTTCGGCGATGTCCGGCTTGATCTTCAGCACCCGCTGCCAGCGACCGATGGCGTCGTTGGTGCGGCCACTTTCGAACAGAACCAGCCCCTGGTTGTTGATCGCCTCCCAGAAGTCCTTGCGCAGACCGGAGGCCTTCTCGAAGGAACCCAGGGCGGCGGCGTTGTTCCCCAGGAGGATCTGGGCATTACCGAGATCGAAGTAGGCCCCCGCGTTCTTGCTGTCCAGCTCCAGGCCCTTGCGCAGCAGGCCGACGGCGTCCTCGGGTTTGCCGTTCCGCAGGGCCAGGGAGCCCTCGGCGAACCAGATGCCGGCGTTGTCCGGATCCAGCTCCTTGGCCCGGCTCAGGGCCACCACGGCCTTGTCGGTCTGGTTGCTGCGCAGTTCCGCCTCCGCCAGCAGCACCCAGCCGCGGGGGTCCTCCGGCAGCAACTGCACGGTCAGCTCCGCCAGCCGCGCCGCGTCTTCCGCCTGGCCGAGACGCAGCAGCCGGGCGGCCGCCTGGGCGATGCCCAGCCCCGCCCCCTCCAGTTCCTTCTCCTGGGGCAGATAGACGAAGGGAACCAGGGCCCGGGCCGGCAGGGCGTAGACCACCAGCGGTGACGCCGTCAGCGGCAGGGTCAGGCAGAGGGAGGAAAGCAGTTGCCACAGCCGCCGGCCCACAGAATCATCCCGAATGGCTCCAGCCTAGGGAGCCGTGCCCCCATTACCCCCATTCCCGTCCCATGGCGGCCCGGAGATTGCGCCGCCACATCCAGGGGCGGAGGCGCCGCAGGGCCGAAGCCCGCAGCCGCTCGTCCCATTCCGCATCGCTCCAGGCCAGGGCCTCCTCGCCGCGCAGATCCAGCAGCCAGGGACGGGGCTGCACGTCCGGATCGGAAGAGGGCGTCAGGGGGGGCCGGTTCCAGGGACAGACCTCCTGACAGATGTCGCAGCCGGCCACCCAGCCCTGGAGATGGTCACGGATCGGGGCGGGCAGGTCCCCATCGCGGTTCTCAATGGTGTGATAGGCGATGCAGCGGCGGGCATCCACCACGAAGGGCTCGTCGATGGCGCCGGTGGGGCAGGCTTCGATGCATGCCGTGCAGGAGCCGCACAACGGCTCTGCCGGGCGGTCCGGCGGCAGAGGCAGGCTCGTGAGCAGATGGCCCAGCAGCATCCACGAACCCCGCTGGCGGTGGATGAGGTTGCCGTTCTTGCCGATCCAGCCGAGCCCCGCTTCCTCCGCCCAGGCCTTGTCGAGCAGGGGGGCGCTGTCGACGCAGGCCCGCCAGCGGGTGCCGGGTGCCTCCCGCTCCAGCCAGCGCCCGAGCTGCCGCAGCCGACCGTCGATCACCCGGTGGTAATCGCGGCCCCAGCCGTAGCGGGCCACCCGCAGGCTGCCGGGCCGCGCCTGGGTGGCCACGTGGTAATTCCATCCCACGGCCAGCACACTGCGAACCTGCGGCAGGAGCGCCTCGATGCGGGTGCGGCGCGGATCGTTCATCCAGCCCATGCCCCCCTGGTGGCCTGCCGCCAGCCAGCGCTCCAGGGCGGCCGTGCGCAGCGGCAGCCTGGGGCCGCCGGGCACCGCGGCGATGCCCACCGGCGCGAAGCCGAGCCCTTCGGCCCGGGCCCGCAGGGCCTCCGCCAGATCGGTGAGGGGAAGGGATGGTCTCAAGAGCAGCCGGTAGAGTCCAGCCACTCCGTGCGCCTTTGCGTGACTGCCGTTTCCTCCACACGATTCAGCCCGCTCCTGCGCTGGATGGGCATCACGCTGGTGGTGCTTCTGGTTCTGCAGCTGGTCGGAGTCCTCACGTTGTGGGACTGGCAGGAAGAGCCCTTCCGCCAGCTGGTCGTGGAGCGGCTGATCAGCCAGTCGCCCATGGCGCTGATCGGTCTGCTGCTCATGTACCTCTCCTCCCGTCTGGATGACCCGGCCGAGGCGCGCACGCCCGTGCTCTGGACGGTCTGCATCATCAGTGGTCTGATGGCGGTGCTGCTCACCGCCTCTCTGCCGATCTCCTTCGGCGGAGATCAGGCGATCCAGCAGCAGACCGACCAGCAGCTCGCCGCCAAACGGGGGCAACTGGAGATGGCTCGCCAGCAGAGCAAGGATCCCGCCCTGCTGGAGCAGCTCATCCAGCAGGCCGAGGCCTCCGGACAGGTGCCCCCCGGCGCCACCGAAGCCCAGAAGACCCAGTCCGCCAGGGCCTTCGTCGACCGTCAGCTGGAGCAGCTCGAAACCCAGTACAAGCAGACCGAGCAGACCAGCAAGGTGACCCTCAACCAGCGCCGCTACGGAGGATCCCTCGGCGCTGTCGTGTTGATCATCGCTTTCACCATTCTTTGTCTCGGCAGCGTGCTGTAAGGCGCCTGCGGATCGTTACCGTTAAGGCCTCGCCCTCACGGACCCCGTCCATTGGTCCCATCCAGTTCCAGTTCCGATCAGCCGCTGGGTAACCGTCTCCAGCAGGATCTCAAGAACGATCTGATCGCCGGGTTGCTGGTGGTCATCCCCCTGGCGACCACGATCTGGCTCGCCACGACGGTGAGCCGTTTCGTGCTCGCGTTCCTCACCTCGATCCCCAAGCAGTTCAACCCGTTCAACAACCTCAATCCCCTGCTTCAGGATCTGATCAACCTGGGTGTGGGGCTGATGGTGCCTCTGCTGGGCATCCTGCTGATCGGTCTGATGGCCCGTAACATCGTTGGCCGCTGGCTTCTGGAGTTCGGGGAGGGCACCCTTCTGCGCATCCCCCTGGCGGGGTCCGTCTACAAGACCCTCAAGCAGTTGCTGGAGACCTTCCTTCAGGGCAGTTCCTCCCGTTTCCGCCGGGTGGTGCTGGTGGAATACCCGCGCGAAGGGTTGTACGCCGTGGGATTCGTCACCGGGGTGATCGGCACGGCCATCCAGGCCGATTTCAGCGAGACCATGATCAGCGTGTTCATCCCCACGGCTCCCAACCCCACCACCGGTTGGTACGCCGTGGTGCCCGAGCGCCTGGTCAAGGATCTCGACCTGAGCGTGGAGGATGCCTTTCGCACGATCATTTCCGCCGGGATCGTCAGTCCCGACGAACGGGAATCCACCTCCAACCGCAGTTTCGCCAGCCTCATGGCCCAGCTGCGCGCTCCCCAGCCCTCCTGATGCAGAGTCGCACCCTTGCCCGTGAACTGGCCCTGCTGATGCTCGGTCAGGTCAGCGATCGCGGCACCTCCCCCGCCACAGAATCCCCCGGCGGCTCCTTCGACCTGCTCCTCCAGCAGGCGGCCACGAGCCTGAGTCAGCATGTGCGTGACGCCCTCGACCGCTCCGCCGAGGATCTGCAGCAGGCCCAGCAGCAACTCCTCGACAGTGAGCTGCAGGACCAGGGGGAGAAACAACTGCCCCGGGTGCGGCGCCACCTGCAGGAGGGCCTCGCCCATGCCGAGCAGGCCCTGAACCGCCTGTCCGCCGGCCTCGAGCTGCCCCGCCTGCTGCTGCTGGCCGATCAGGACGCCGTCCGCCTCGATGCCATCGCCCGCACCCGGGCGGTGCTGCGCGACCGGGAGGGGCTCGACGCCCGCATCGACGCGGTGATGGAGGGCTGGCGCCTCACCCGACTGCCGCGGGTGGACCGGGACATCCTGCGGCTGGCGGTGGTGGATCTCGAGGATTTCGCCACCCCGCCGGCCGTGGCCTGCAACGAGGCGGTGGAGCTCGCCAACCGCTACAGCGATGATCAGGGGAGGCGCATGATCAACGGTGTGTTGCGGCGCTTCACCGCCGCCCGGGTCTGAGCAGGAACCCCATGGTCTTCGACTGGTTCAAACGGAAGACGGCCGGGCCGGAATCGCCCGAGCCGCGGAACGAGACCCCGGAACCGTCGTCGGAGCCGCCGGTCGTCGCTCCTCCGGCCGAGCCGTCCCCGACGGCGACCCCAGAGGTCGGGGCTGGATCGGGCGTGGATGAGGACGCCCTGGCCTGGGCACGGGAGGCCTACGCCCGGCTCAAGGCCCAGCAGGACGCGACCCGGAAGGTCCCCGAGCCCGAAACCCCGCCGAGCGAGCCCGGGAGCGCGCCTGACGGCCCTCTCCCTTCCGCCGCCCCAGTCGCGCCGACTCCCCCCCCACCCCAGGCGCCTCCCCAGCCCCGGCGGGTTTGTCCCTGCTGGAGCAGGCGGCGGCCCAGCGCCTGCAGCGCCTCCAGGAGATCACCGCCCCCTCCGAACCAGCACCGGTGCCCGTCGCTGCCCCGGAAGCAGCCGGCGAGGCCGGCGAGACCGACGGGGCCGATCCCAGCCTGGGGGCTTTCGATGCCACCTTCACCTGGTCGGCTGAGGTGCTGGCCGCCCAGGGGCGCCGGGTGGAGGAGGTCTCCCTCGAGGAGATCGACTGGCTGGGGAGACTGCGGCGCGGCCTCGAGAAGACCCGCAGGGGCTTCGTCACGCAGCTGCTGGAGAACCTGGGCGACGATCCCCTCACGCCGGCGGTTCTGGATGATCTGGAATCCACCCTGCTGCGCGCCGACGTGGGGGTGAAGGCCACCGACCAGGTACTCGATGCCTTGCGGCGCCGGCTGAACGAGGAGGTGGTGGACCCGGCCGAAGGCCTCCGGTTCCTCAAGGAGCAGCTGCGCGGCCTGCTGGAGGAGCCGATCCGCTCCGGCGGCACGGCTCTGCTGGCGCCCCAGCGGGACCGGCTCAACGTCTGGTTACTGGTGGGGGTGAACGGGGTCGGCAAGACCACCACCCTGGGCAAGCTCGCCAACCTGGCGGTGCGCAGCGGCTACAGCTGTCTGATCGCCGCCGCCGACACCTTCCGGGCGGCCGCGGTCCAGCAGGTGAGCGTCTGGGGTGAACGCAGCGGCGTGCCGGTGGTTGCCAATCCCAGCGCCAACGCCGACCCGGCAGCCGTGGTGTACGACGCCGTCGGTGCCGCACGCGCCAAGGGCACCGAACTGGTGCTGGTGGACACCGCCGGCCGGCTGCAGACCAAGCACAACCTCATGGAGGAACTGGGCAAGGTGCGACGCACCATCGACAAGCTGGCGCCGGAGGCCGCGGTGGAATCCCTGCTGGTGCTCGATGCCAGCCAGGGCCAGAACGGGCTGCGCCAGGCGATGGCCTTCGCCAGTGCCGCGGGCCTCACCGGGGTGGTGCTCACCAAACTCGACGGCAGCGCCAGGGGCGGTGTCGCCCTGGCGGTGGCCTCGGAGGCCGGCCTGCCGATCCGCTTCATCGGGGCCGGGGAAGGAATCCGCGATCTGCGTCCCTTCAACAGCTACGAGTTCGTGGAAGCCCTGCTGGCCACCTGAGTCGGATCCGGCGTCGCTGGGCGCTCCGCCGGTGAACCGTCAACATCCTCAGACATTGCTACCTTGCGGATCCTTTGCGGCCGCTCGGTGAGCAGCCAGCCGCCTCCGCAGCCCCTTCCCACCTCCACCGGGTCCCTTCCCGGCCAGGCCTTTTCGGTCACGGCATCGCTGCGCCAGTTGCTCGACAGCCTGGGCCGGGAACAGCGCCGCAACCAGGAGCTGCTCGCGTCCCTTGCCTTCGCCCTGCGGAGCTACACCAACCTCAAGCGCTTCCTTGAACTGGTGCCCCTGGTGGCGTGCCGCCTGGTGGAGGGCGAGGGAAGTGTGCTGGTGGTCTTCCACCCCGACGGCCGCCTCTGGCGCGAGCAGCTGCAGGCCACTTCCGGAGAGCGCAGCGCCGAGGTGCTGCGGCAGCTGGCCGCCCTCCCCGACGACCATCTCCGCAACCAGGCCGGCGACGAGGCCGTCGCGGCGCTGCTGGATCCCCTGGTCCAGCGCCTGCTGGGGGCCAACCAGATCTTCGCCACCTCCGTGGTGGCCCGCAGCCGCCAGCGGGGCCGTCTGTACCTGTTCAGCGGCCAGCGGGGGTACAGCTGGAGCGATGTGCGTCGCCGCCACCTCCAGCTGGTGGCCGACCTCACCGGCGTGGCACTGGAGAACGAGCTGCTCCAGCAGGACAGGCGCCGCCACGAACGGCTCGACCGGCAACTCAGCATCGGCGCCGAGGTCCAGTCCCAGCTGCTGCCGGACCACTGCCCCGTGATCGAGGGGGTGGAGCTGGCGGCCCTCTGCCGTCCCGCCTTTCAGGTGGGCGGCGACTACTACGACTTCATCCCCACCCGGCCCCAGCTGACCGGCCACCGCCGCGAGCAGGCCCCCTGGGCGCTGGTGATGGGGGATGTGATGGGCAAGGGGGTGCCGGCCGGGCTGCTGATGACCCTGCTGCGGGGGATGTTGCGGGCCGAGGTGCTCAGCGGCCTGCCTCCGGACCGCATCCTCCACGACCTCAACCAGCTGGCCCAGGAGGATCTGGCCCATTCCCACCGCTTCGTCACCCTCTTCTATTCCGATTACGACCCCCGCACCCGGTTGCTGCGCTATGCCAACGCGGCCCACAATCCCCCCCTGCTCTGGCGGCGTCAGAGCGGCCGGGTGGAGCATCTCGACACCCCCGGCCTGCTCATCGGTCTGCAGAGCCAGGCGGACTATGGCTGCGGCGAAATGCAGCTGGAACCGGGCGATGTGATCCTCTACTACACCGACGGGGTGACCGAAGCCAGCGGTTTCAGCGGCGAGCGCTTCGACGAGGACCGGCTGCTGCGTGCGTTTCACGGTGCCTGCAAAGCGGCCCTCGATGCGCAGGCCATCCTGGATCGGCTGTTCGCCCGCCTGGATCGTTTCGTCGGCAGCGATCGTCGTCTGGAGGACGATGCCTCGATGGTGGTGCTGAAGGTGAGGGACGGTGTGATGCTGCCCAGCCTGCCCGGCGCATCGCTGCCAGGGACGGTGCCCCCCGCCTGAGACGAATGGCAAGCTGAGGGGCTGCCCGGAACCCCGTGATGGCCGCTGACCCCTCCACCTCCACCTGGAGCGATCGCTTCGAGCAGGGTCTCCATCCGGCGATCGAGCGCTTCAACGCTTCGATCGGCTTCGACATCACCCTGCTCCAGGAGGATCTCGATGGCTCCATCGCCCACGCCCGCATGCTGGGCCGCTGCGGGGTGATCACCGGCGCGGAGGCCGACCGGCTGATCGAGGGACTGGAGGCCATCCGCGCCGAGGCCGCCGACGGCCGTTTCCGGCCCGGCATCGAAGCGGAGGACGTCCACTTCGCCGTGGAGCGGCGGCTGATCGAGCTGCTCGGCCCCCTCGGCAAGAAGCTGCACACCGGCCGCAGCCGCAACGACCAGGTGGGGACCGACCTGCGCCTCTGGCTGCGACGGCGCATCGATGCCATCGATGGGGCGCTGGTGCGGTTCGAGCAGGCCCTGCTGAGCCAGGCCGAGGCCCACGCGGACACCCTCATCCCCGGCTACACCCACCTGCAGCGGGCCCAGCCGGTCTGCCTGGCCCACCATCTGCTCGCCTACGTGGAGATGGCGGAACGGGACCGGCAGCGCCTGGCCGACGTGCGGCGCCGGGTCAACGTCTGCCCCCTCGGGGCGGCGGCCCTGGCGGGGACGCCCGTGCCCATCGACCGGCGCCAGACCGCCGAGGAGCTGGGTTTCGAGACGATCTATGCCAACAGCCTCGATGCGGTGAGCGACCGGGATTTCACCGTCGAGACCATGGCGGCCCTCTCGCTGGTGATGGTGCATCTCAGCCGCCTGGCGGAGGAGGTGATCCTCTGGGCCAGCGAGGAGTTCGGGTTCGTGGGACTCACCGATCGCTGCGCGACCGGCAGCAGCCTGATGCCCCAGAAGAAGAATCCCGATGTTCCCGAGCTGGTGCGCGGCAAGAGCGGCAGGGTGTTCGGCCACCTGATGGGACTGCTGACCATGATCAAGGGCCTGCCCCTCGCCTACAACAAGGACTTCCAGGAGGACAAGGAGGCCCTGTTCGACGGGGTGAGCACCTGTCTGGATTGCCTTGAGGCGATGGCCATCCTGTTCGAGGAGGGACTCGTCTTCCGGCCGGCCCGGCTGGAAGCGGCTGTGGCCGCTGATTATTCCAATGCCACCGATGTGGCCGACTATCTGGTGGCCAGAGGCGTGCCGTTCCGGGAGGCCTACCAGCTGGTGGGCGGGCTGGTGAAGACCTGCCTCCAGGAGGAGCTGCTGCTGGCGGAGCTGCCGCTGGAGCGATGGCGGGAGCTCCATCCCTCCTTCGAGGCGGATATCCATGCGGCGATCGCGCCTCGGCAGGTGGTGGCCGCCCGGCGCAGCGAGGGAGGCACTGGATTCAGCCGGGTGGCGGAGCAGTTGCGGCGGGCACGGGGCCGCCTCGGCGGCGACTCAGAGTCCTCCGACCCCTGAATGGGTCCGTGAGTGAAGCGGTCGTCTCGGTCTAACCTTGGGAAGTTGTAGGCGCCTGAGCGGCCCCTCGGTCCCCCCCATCAGTCAGTGAGTATTTTCGTCGGCAATCTTCCCTTCCGCGCCGAGCAGGAAGACGTGGCTGAATTGTTCGCGCCTTACGGAGAAGTGGTCAACTGCTCCCTGCCCCTGGAGCGGGACACCGGGCGTAAGCGGGGCTTCGCCTTCATCGAGATGGCCGATGCCGAGATGGAGACCCGGGCCATCGACGGTCTCCAGGGCGCTGAGTTGATGGGCCGCCCCCTGAGGATCAACAAGGCCGAACCCCGCAGCGGCGGCGGCGGCGGCGCTCCCCGTCGCGGAGGTGGCGGTTATGGGGGTGGAGGAGGAGGCTACGGCGGAGGGTACGGCGCCGATCGCGGCTCCGGTGCCAAGGGCTGGGAGGATCGCAGCTATGGCGGTGGCGGCGGTGCGGCTCCCGACCCCTTCGAGGCGGGCCGAGTCCGCCGTCGCCGCAGCGGCGGTGGACTCGGCGAGGGCTCGGGGGACACCGGAGGCTGAGCCTTCTCAGAGCCCCCGTTCCTCCAGCTGGCGGGCCGCCTCTTCCAGTACCTCCGCTCCCGCATGGGCCTGGCCGGCCTCGCGGGTCAGCCAGCCACGCCAGTGGCGGGCTCCACTGACCCCCTCCACCACCTGCACCAGGTGCCGGGCGATGGGCCACAGCCGCCCTCCCGATCCGCACCACCGCTCCGCGTGGGGCACCAGCCCCCGCACCACCGTCGAGGCCCGCGCTGCCCCCTCGCCGGGGTCGTCGAAGATCTCCCCGTCCACCCCCTTCCAGCGCAGCGGGTGGGCATAGGCGGCCCGACCCACCATCACCCCGTCCGCCCAGGTGAGCTGCTCCCGGCAGGGGTCCAGTTCCTCCAGCCCGCCGTTGAGTTCAATTTTCAGCTGGGGCCGATCCTGCTTGAGCCGCTTCACCAGATCCCAGCGCAGGGGGGGCACCGTGCGGTTCTGCTTCGGATCCAGACCGTTCAGCCAGGCCTTGCGGGCATGGACGGCGAACCGGCCGGCGCCCGCTGACGCCACCGTGTCCACGAAGGCCAGAAGCTCCCCGTAGGAGTCCCGCTCGTCGATGCCGATCCTGTGCTTCACGGTCACGGTCAGCGATGTGGCCGCCGCCATCGCCGCCACGCAGCGGGCCACCCGGTCCGGCTCCGCCATCAGGCAGGCGCCGAACCGGCCCTGCTGCACCTTCTCGCTGGGACAGCCCACGTTGAGGTTGATCTCGTCGTAGCCCCAGTCGGCCCCCATCCGGGCGGCCTCCGCCAGCAACTCCGGGTCGTCACCCCCCAGCTGCAGGGCCAGAGGCCGCTCCACAGCATCGAAGCCGAGCAGCCGCGCGAGCCGCTGCTGCCGTTCCCCCATCCGGGAGATGGAGCCGTCCCGTGCGATGTGGTGCAGGGCCCGGGCCACCACCATCTCGGAATAGAGCAGGCAGTGCCGGCTGATCTGCCGCATCAGCACCCGGAAGTGCCGATCGGTGCAGTCCATCATGGGCGCCACACTGAATCGGTAGTTGTGCTCCATCGCCCCATGCTGCCCAGCCGTGCCTCCGTGGTGGTGGTGGGAGGGGGTCCGGCCGGCTTCATGGCCGCCGTCTCGGCGGCGGAGGCGACCGGCGGCGACCCGTCAGGAGAGGGGGTCCTGCTGCTGGAGTCCACCCCCGAACCGTTGCACAAGGTGCTGATCAGCGGTGGTGGCCGCTGCAATGTCACCCATGCCTGCTGGGACCCCCGGGAGCTGGCGGAGCACTATCCGCGGGGTGGCAAGGCTCTGCGCGGACCCTTCTCGCGTTTCGCCAGCGGTGACACGGTGGCGTGGTTCGAAGCCCACGGGCTCCAGCTGGTGGAAGAGCGCGATGGCCGGATGTTTCCCCGCTCCAACCGCTCCACATCGGTGGTGGACACCCTGCGCCGGGCGGCGGTGGCCGCCGGCGTGAAGGTTCTCACGGCCCAGGCGGGCCAGGCCGCCGAAGCCCTGCCCGGGGGGGGCTTCCGGCTGCGGCTGCGCTCGGGGGCCGAGCTCCTGGCGGAACGCCTCGTGCTGGCGACGGGGAGCCACCCCAGCGGCCACCGGATCGCCGTCTCCCTGGGCCATGGCCTTGTGTCCCCGGTTCCCTCCCTGTTCACCCTCTCCCTGGCAGATCATCCCCTGGCGGCCCTGGCCGGGGTGGCGATGGATCCGGTGCAGCTGGAGCTCGTCCTGGCTCCCCTGGAGGGTGCGGCCGCCGCCGTCCGGGAGACGCTCCAGCCGCAACGGGGGGCCGTGCTGATCACCCACTGGGGGCTGAGCGGTCCAGCCACCCTGCGGCTCACGGCCTTTGCCGCCCGGGCCCTCCGCCTGCGCCACTACCGCGCCGACCTTCGGGTCGACTGGACCGGCGGCCGACGGCCGGCTGAGGTGGAGGGGTGGTTCTCAGCGGCCCGCCGCGGGCAGGCCCGCCGTCAGCTGGCCAACTGGCGCCCCTGGCCTGACCTCAGCCGGCGCCTCTGGCTGCATCTGCTCGCTCTGCATGACGTGGACGCCTCGCTTCGCTGGGCCGATCTCCCCCGCCGCAGCGAGTCGGCCCTGATCACCGCTCTTCGGGACAGTCGCTACAGGATCGCGGGCCGGGGACCGTTCGGGGAGGAGTTCGTCACCGCAGGGGGTGTCCCCCTGGCGGAAGTCAATCTGGCCACGATGGAGAGCCGGCGCCAGCGAGGGCTGTACCTGGTCGGCGAGCTGCTCGATGTGGACGGGGTGACCGGAGGGTTCAACTTCCAGCACTGCTGGAGTTCGGGCTGGCTGGCGGGCCAGGCCCTGGCCACTCAGCGAACGTGCTCGTAGATGGAGAACATCGGCAGATACATCGCCATCAGCACGGAGCCCACGATGATGCCGACCAGGACGATCATGGCCGGCTCGAGCATCGAGGTCAGGGCCTTCACCATGGTGGTGACTTCATCTTCGTAGAAATCGGCCACCTTGGAGAGCATGGCATCCATCTCGCCGGTCTCCTCCCCGATCGCGAGCATGTTCACGCACATCTCCGGAAAGACGTTCTTCATGCGAAGGGCCGCACTGAGAGGCATGCCTTCGCTGACTTCGTTCTTGGAAGCGATGATGGCATCTCCGATCACCGTATTGGAGGTGGTTTCCTTGACGATCTCAAGGGAAAGGAGGATGGGAACTCCTGCTCTGGAGAGGGAGCTCAGGGTTCGGCAGAACTGGGCGCTGGCTGTTTTCTCAAGCAATTCGCCGAAGAGGGGAAGCTTGAGCAGCATGCCGTCGATCTGACGGCGGCCGATGGGCGTGTTGTAGGTGGACACCACCCAGGCGACAATGGAAACGAGAACCCCGACCAGGATCAGGGCCTTCCAGGAGCGAAGGAATTCACTGATGGAAAGCATGATCTGGGTGAACAGTGGTAATTCCGCACCCAATTGGTCGAAGACGCTTGAAAAGGTTGGGATCAGGAACATGGTCATGCCGAGAAACACCGCGATCGCGATCAACAGCACGGTGACCGGGTAGCTCATGGCCCCCTTGATCTGGTTCTGGAGCTTGGCGTTGTCTTCCAGCAGCTTGGCGAGGCGCTTGAGGGTCTCGTCGAGAACACCACCGGCTTCGCCCGCTTCCACCATGGCGATGCTGAGGTTGTCGAACACGTTCGGCCAGCGGCGCATCGAATTGCCCAGGCTGTCCCCCTGGTTGACGTCCTGGGTCATGCCGGCCAGCGCATTGCGCAACTTCTTCGAGCGCTGCTGCATCCGCATCAGATCGAGACTGCGCAGGATGGGCACCCCCGCATCCACCAGGGCGGAGAGCTTGTTGGCGAAAAGGGCCTTGTCCTTGATCGTGACCGGGCCGTCGAGCATTTCGGCCAGCCCGGCGAAGGAGGAACTGGATTTCTTCGGTGTCCCCTGGGGTTTGGAGGGAGCATCCTGGCGCACCACGGTGTTCGCCAGGATGCCCCGTCGGCGCAGCTCCCGCCGCGCCTCTGATGGGCTGGCGGCGTTCAGGGTCATTTCCCGGCGCTGGCCGGATCTGGTGCTGTAGGTGACGACGAAGGCGGTCATCGCTGGGAACTGCGGGAACGGAGGTGGGGCTCAGGCGGAAGGCAGTCGCTCACCATTATCGATCCAGCAGCCGGATCAGCTCATCGGGTTTGGTGGTTTTCTGCAGGGCCTCTTCCCGGGCGACCCGGCCATCCTCCACCAGATTGGCGAGCGCCCGCTCGAGGGTCTGCATGCCCTGGTTGGCGCCGGTCTGGATCTGGGAGTAGAGCTGGGAGGTCTTGCCTTCCCGGATCAGGTTGGCTGTGGCGGGGGTGTTGATCATGATTTCCTGGGCCATCACCCGGCCGAAGGCCCCGTTGGCGGGCTGCATGTTCTTGCAGAGGGTCTGGGAGAAGACCGCCAGCAGACTGCCGCTGAGCTGCACCCGGATCTGGGTCTGCTGCGCCGCAGGAAAGACGTCCACCATGCGGTCGACGGTCTGGGAGGCCGAACTGGTGTGGAGGGTGCCGAACACGAGGTGACCGGTTTCCGCCGCCGTGATCGCCAGCTGGATCGTTTCCAGGTCACGCAGCTCCCCCACCAGGATCACGTCAGGATCTTCCCGCAGGGCCGCCTTGAGGGCGTTGGAGAAGCTGCGGGTGTCTTCGTTGAGCTCCCGCTGGTGAATGATCGATTTGACGTTCTTGTAGGTGAATTCGATCGGGTCCTCGATGGTGAGGATGTGCTCCGAGCGGGTGGCGTTGATGTGCTGAATCAGGGCGGCCAGCGTTGTGGTCTTGCCCGAACCCGTGGGCCCTGTCACCAGCACCAGACCTTTGGGCTTGTTGCTGATTTCCTCGACGATGGGCGGCATTCCCAGTTTGTCGAGGTTCGGAATGCTGTTGCCCAGGGCCCGAAGACAGGCCGCGTAGGTGCCGCGCTGGCGGTAGACGTTGATCCGGAAGCGGGCGACACCCTTGAGGCCGTAGGAGCAGTCGAGTTCCCAGTTCTGCTCCAGATTCTTGCGCTGCGCATTGTTGAGCAGCGAAAAGATCAGTTTGTTGCAGCTCTCCTCGGTGAGCCTGGCGTCCTCGATCATCGGCCGCAGCTGGCCACTGAAGCGTCCGTAGGGAGGGTCACCCGCGGCCAGATGTAGATCGCTTCCTCCCTCCTTGACCAGCTCCTGCATCAGGTCTTCGATGAGAAGGTCCATTCCGCTCAGTCCCTAACGCACAGACAGTAGGGACATTCGAGCCATTCGTCCTCAAGGCCGGCTCCGCAGCTGCGGCATGTGAGGGTGCTCAGGGCCCGGGCCCGCCGTTCCGACTCCAGGCCCGTGTCGGTGAGCAGCATGCGCTCCACCTCCTCCAGGGTGGTGAGCCCCTGCCGCACCAGGTCAAGCCCGTATCCCAGAAGCGTTTTCATGCCGGACTCCAGGGCCAGGCGCCGGAGCTCCTCGGTGGTAGCCCGCTTGGCCACTGCGGCGGAGAGGTTCTCGTTCATCCTCAGGATCTCGTACACCCCAACCCGCCCGGCGTACCCCCGACCCTGGCAGGCGCTGCAGCAGCCTTCCGACCCGGGCTGGAGCGTGTTGGCGTGATAGAAAGTGATGTCACTCTCATCGCTGGCCACCAGGCCGAACCGGGCGAGGTCAGCGGGGTTCGGGTGGTAGGCGACCCGGCACTCGCTGCAGAGGCGTCGCAGCAGGCGCTGGGAGATCACCCCCAGGAGCGAGGCGCTGACCAGGAAGGGCTCCATGCCCATCTCGTCGAGCCGGGCGAAGGCGCTGGCGGCATCGTTGCAGTGAAGGGTGGTGAGCACCAGGTGCCCGGTGAGGGCCGCCTCGATGGCCGTGCGGGCCGTTTCCAGGTCCCTGGTCTCTCCCACCAGCAGCACGTCCGGGTCCTGGCGCATGAAGGCCCGCAGGGCGGAGCTGAAGTCGTACCCCTTTTCCCGGTTCACCTGGGTCTGGGTGATCCCCTGGAGGGTGTACTCGATCGGATCCTCAACAGTGGAGATGTTGATCCCCGGGTCGTTGCGCTCCGAGAGCAGGGCGTAAAGCGTGGTGGACTTGCCGGAACCGGTGGGTCCGGTCACCAGGATCATGCCGAAGGGCTTGGAGCCGATGTCCCGCAGGGTCGCCCGGGCATCGATGTCGGTGATCAGGCTGTCCAGCCCGAGCTGGGTGGCGCCGCTGTCGAGCAGCCGGAGCACCACCTTCTCGCCGTAGCGACCGGGCAGGGTGCTCACCCGGAAATCCATGGTGCGACCACGGAAATTGCGCCTGATCCTGCCGTCCTGGGGCATGCGCCGTTCGGCGATGTCCAGATCGGCCATGATCTTGAAGCGTGAAGTGACCGCCGGAATCAGGGTGCGGGGCAGCTTGTCGATGCTGCGCAGCACGCCATCCTGGCGGAAGCGGACCAGCAGGCCATCTTCCTGGGGCTCCACGTGAACGTCGCTGGCGCCTGTGGTGAGGGACTCGATCAGGATGCGATCCACCAGGCTCATCACCGGCGAGACACCCTCACCTTTGCTGCTGGCCTCCAGGTCCTCCGTCTCGGGGGTCTTCTGGGCCTGGACGGTGGAAGCCTGACCCAGATCGAGGTCCTTGAAGAGCGAGGTGTGCTGTGCTCCGGTGACCTGAGGGCGCTGGGTGAGGCTTTCGGATTGCATCGCAGGAAAATGTCGGGAGCGAAGCCGGCGGAGGAGGTGCGGGCTTCCGCCGCTTGTGGAGAGGCCTCCTGGGCATTCAACATAACGGCATCTGACATCGCTGCCAGAACGCATGACCGGCGACAACCCCCCCGCCCACGAGGTCCGGATCGATCCCCAGGAGGGCGCGGCCGAAGCGGCCCCGGTGGAAGCGATCCTCGAGGATCAGCAGGCCACCCCCGGCGGTGAGGCGGACCCGATGGCGTCCGGCCAGGATGCCGGACCTGCAGACCCGTCCGGCGTGTCACCGGCGGACGGACCGACCGACCCCTCAGGCGTACCGGGCGATCGTGTCGCCCAGCTCGAATCCGAGCTGGCGTCTGTGCGCAGCGAAAACGAGTCGCTGAAGAGCCAGTACATGCGCATCGCGGCTGATTTCGACAACTTTCGAAAGCGCCAGAGCCGGGACCAGGACGACCAGCGTCTGCACATCACCTGCACCACCCTCACCGAGATCCTGCCGGTGGTCGACAATTTCGACCGGGCGCGCCAGCAGCTCAATCCCCAGAGCGAGGAGGCCCAGAGCCTGCACCGCAGCTATCAGAACCTCTACAAGCAACTCGTCGATGTGTTCAAGCAGCTGGGGGTCTCACCGATGCGGGTGGAAGGCGAACCCTTCGATCCCAATCTCCACGAAGCCGTGCTGCGCGAACCCAGTGACGCGCATCCCGAGGACGTGGTGATCGAGGAGCTCCAGCGGGGGTACCACCTCGACGGCCGTGTGCTGCGCCACGCCCTGGTGAAGGTGTCCATGGGGCCGGGCCCGGGCGATGGGACCCGTGGCGCCGATTCCTCGGCTCCTGCCGCCGGGGGGCAGGCTGTCTGATGGCTGATTACTACGACTTGCTGGGCGTCGCCCGGGATGTGGACGCCGACAGCCTGAAGAAGGCGTACCGGCGGCTGGCCCGTCAGTACCACCCTGACGTCAACAAGGATCCTGCGGCCGAGGAACGCTTCAAGGAGATCGGCCGGGCCTACGAGGTGCTGGGCGACCCCCAGGCCCGGGCCCGCTACGACCAGTTCGGTGAGGCCGGCCTGGGCGGTGGTGGCGGCATGCCCGACATGGGCGACATGGGTGGCTTCGCCGACCTGTTCGAGACTTTTTTCAGCGGCTTCGGCGGTGCGGGAGGCGGCGCACCCGGGGGAGCGCGGCGCCGGGGGCCCCGCCAGGGCGACGACCTGCGCCTGGATCTCACCATCAGCTTCAACGAGGCCGTCTTCGGTACCGAAAAGGACGTCCAGATCCGTCACCTCGAGACCTGCACCACCTGCAACGGTTCGGGCGCCAAGGCCGGCAGCGGCCCCACCGGCTGCGGCACCTGCGGCGGCGCCGGCCAGGTGAGGCGGGCCACCCGCACGCCCTTCGGCAGCTTCACCCAGGTGGCTCCCTGTCCCACCTGCGAGGGGACAGGTCAGGTGATCGCCGATCCCTGTTCCGCCTGTGGGGGCCAGGGGCTGCAGCAGGTGCGCAAGAAACTGCGGATCAACATTCCCGCCGGTGTCGATTCGGGCACCCGGCTGCGGGTCGGTCAGGAGGGCAATGCCGGCCAGAGGGGTGGGCCGGCAGGTGATCTTTACGTCTTCCTCACCGTCCAGTCCCATCCCCATCTGCGCCGCGACGGGGTCACGATCCATTCCGAAGTCTCCCTCAACTATCTCCAGGCGATCCTCGGCGACACCATCGAAGTGGAGACCGTCGACGGTCACGAGCCGCTGGAGATTCCCGCCGGCACCCAGCCCGGGGCCGTCATCACCCTCCAGGGCAAGGGTGTGCCCCGACTGGGCAATCCGGTGGCCCGGGGCAACCAACAGTTCACCATCAAGGTGCAACTGCCCACCAAGCTCAACGGTGAGGAGCGGGACCTGCTGGAGCAGCTCGCCGGCCACCACACCCGCAAGGGTCAGCGCCACCATCACAAGAGCGGTCTGTTCGGCGGTCTGTTCGGTTGACGGTGATCACGGAGCTCGACCTGCGGGGGACCCCCTGCCCGCTCAACTTCATCCGGGCCCGCCTGGCGCTCGAAAAGCTGCCCCCAGGTGGCCGGCTGCAGATCGATCTGGACCCGGGCGAACCGGTGCAGATGGTGGGCGAAGGCCTGCGCGGCGAAGGTCATGCCGTGCAGCAGGTGCTGCCCTCGCCGTTCGCCGCCGGCGATGGGGTTCGACTTCTGGTGCTACGGGATGGGGCCTGAGCCGCTGCCGGGTCGGGTGGTGGCCCTGCAGGCCAATTTCTGCCTGGTGAGCCTCGACGGCGATTCCCCCCTCGCCGCGGACGGGCGCCTGCTCTGCACCCGACGCAGTCGTCTGGACAAGAGCGGCCAGCAGGTGTGCGTGGGGGATCGGGTGGCGGTGGGAGCCATCGACTGGCGGGCCCGACGCGGGACGGTGGTGGGGCTCGAGCCCCGCCGCAACCTGCTGCAGCGGCCGGCGGTGGCCAACGTGAGCCGGGTGGTGGTGGTGGCCGCCCTGGAGGAACCGAGCCTGGATCCTCTGCAGCTGACCCGCTTCCTCATCACCGCCGAAGCCACCGGTCAGCCGGTGCATATCGTGCTGAGCAAGGCCGACCTGCTGCCTCCGGCCGAGGTGCAGGCCTGGTGCCGGCGGCTGGAGGGTTGGGGTTATGCCGTCGCGGCGATGTCCACCCGAACCGGCGAGGGTCTGGAGGCTCTGCGGAGCCGGTTGCGTGAGCCCGGCATCGCCGTGCTCTGCGGCCCCTCCGGTGTGGGCAAGAGCAGCCTGCTCAACGCCCTCGCTCCGGATCTGGACCTGCGGGTCGCCGCTGTCTCAGGACGGCTGCGCCGGGGGCGTCACACCACGCGGCATGTCGAACTGTTCCCCCTGGCTCCAGGGGCCCTGGTGGCCGATTCACCCGGGTTCAACACCCCTGCCCTGCCCTCCGACCCCCAGGCCCTGTCGGCGGCCTTCCCGGAGTTGCACGCCCGGCGCACCACCACACCGTGTCGCTTCGCCAACTGCCGCCACCAGGGCGATCCCGGCTGTGCGATGGGGGACGGCTGGGACCGCCATGGGATCTACGGACGCTGCCTGGAGGAGGTGGAGACCCTGGCCGGTGCTGAGGGGCGCGGAGGCCGGCTGCGTCAGGGCAGCCGCGGCCTGCGTCAGCGCGGTGACCGGCTTGAGCCACTGCTGGATCCGCAGCTGCGGCGCTCCTCCCGCCGCCGCCGGCGCCAGGAGGAGGCCCAGGATCTGCCCGTGGAGGCTCAGGACCTCAGTTCCCCATGCCGGGAAGGTTGAGGTCCAGCCCCCCGGTGAGGGACTCCATCCGCTCCTTCATGGTGGTGGTGGAGACCTCGTAGGCCTTGCACAGGGCCGCCAGAACGGCTTCCTCCACCGTTTCGGCCGGTTCTTTGAGCAGTTCGGGGCTCAGCTCGACCCGCAGGGGCTGCTGGTTGCCCGAGAGCCAGATGCTGGCCCGGCCCTCGGGATCGCTGCCCTGCAGCTCCATCCCGTCCAGCTCCTCCTGGAGCTTCTGAGCGTCCTGCTGGATCTGCTGGGCCTTGCGGAAGGCCTCGGTCAGCTGTCCGAAGTTGGGGAGTCCGAAGCCGGCCATGCCAGGGAGTGAGCGAATGGGCGCAGGTTAGAACCCCAGCCGCTTGACTTCCGGGTGCAGCAGCACACCGCGCGCCTCCTGCACCCGTTGCTGCACCAGCCGGATCAGGGCGTCGATCTCGGCGGCTGTGGCGGCTCCGGTGTTGACGATGAAGTTGGCGTGGATCGGCGACACCTGGGCCTGGCCGATGGCCAGGCCCTTGAGGCCGAGGGATTCGATCAGCTGGCCTGCCTTGAGGGGTTCGGGATTGCGGAACACGCTGCCGCAGCTGGGTTGCTGATAGGGCTGGGTGCTGGTGCGGCTGTGCAGGTTGGCGCTGGTGCGGGCGGTGGTGGCCGCGGGGTCATGGCCCGCCTCCAGCCGGAACCGGGCCGAGAGCACCAGGAGGGGCTCCTCCTGGAGACGGCTGTGGCGGTAGGCAAAGGCCAGGTCGGCCGCTGCCAGGTCGAAGGGGGCCTCGGGTCGGGAGGGATCGAGCACCCGCACCGAATGCAGCCACTCGGCGGTGCAGCCCCCCTGGGCGCCGGCGTTCATCACCACCGCCCCACCCACTGTGCCGGGGATGCCCACCGCCCACTCCAGTCCGTGCAGGCCGGCGCGGGCGGCCTTGCGGGCCAGGGTGGGGATCGGTTCGCCTGCCTCCGCCTCCACCCAGCCCTCGTCCGGATCCAGCCGGCTGCCCTGCAGGCGGCGGTTGCACAGGGTGAGGCCGGCGAGCCCGGCATCGGCGATCAGCAGGTTGGACCCCGCCCCGATGCAGCGGTAGGGCACACCGGAGGCCGCGGCCCAGACGGCGTGGGCGATCAGCTCCTCCTGGCCGGCGGGTTCGGCGAACCATTCCGCAGGCCCGCCCACCTTCCAGGTGGTGAACTCCCGCAGGAGGACCGATCGGCGGCGTTCGCTGCAGGGGGCCGCGACCATCCCCCTCAGGCCACCAGTGCCGTGGGACGTGTCTGGTCGTCGAGGGCCCCCAGCCGGTCCCAGAGGCTGTTCACGTCCCCGGCCCCCATGGCCAGCACCAGATCACCGGGGCCGGTGGAGCGGGCCACCAGCTCTGCCAGCGCCTCCATGGTGGCCGCCACCTCCACCGGGAGATCGGGGGCGAGGGGCCGTAAGGCCGTGGCGAGGGCTGAGCTGGAGATCCCCGCCATGGGGGCTTCGCCGGCGGCGTACAGGGGGGCCAGCACCACCGCGTCGGCCTGGCTCAGGGCGACGGCGAAGGCCTCCAGGAACTGGGCGGTACGGGTGAAGCGATGGGGCTGGAACACCGCCACCAGGCGGCGGGGCACCAGCGGCAGCGGGCTGCGGCCGCTTTCCACCATCAACCGGGCCATGGCCAGGGTGGCAGCCACTTCGCTGGGATGGTGGGCATAGTCGTCGACGATGGCCCGCTCCTGCCAGAGGCCGCGGCAGTCGAAGCGCCGTCCGGGCGGGCGCAGGCCCGCCACGGCCTTCCGCAGGGCCTCGAAAGGCACCCCTTCCAGCCGGCAGGCCGCCACGGCTGCCAGGACATTGCTGAGGTTGTGGTGGCCGGGCAGGGGCACCTCGATCGTGCCGAGCGGCTCGCCCTTCTCGAAGTAGGTGGCCAGGGTGCCATCACCCCGCTCCTCCACGGGGATGGCGGCGAAGTCCGCTCCCTCCGGGCTGCGGGTGGACCACCAGCTGGTGGCCTGGAAGTGCTCCCGCAGCACAGGGCAGTCCCGGTTGGCCAGCAGGGCGGTGCAGCTCCCGGCGAAGCTCTTCAGGGTGGCCACCAGGGAGGCCAGATCGGGGTAGTGGTCGGTGTGGTCGAGCTCGATGTTGGTCAGCAGGCCCAGCTGGGGCCGGAACTTCACGAGCGAGCCGTCCGATTCGTCCGCTTCCGCCACCAGCAGCCGCCCGCCGCCGTGGCGGCCGTTGCTGCCGAAGGCCGGCACGATGCCGCCGATCACGGCGGTGGGGTCCTCACCCACGGTCTCCAGCAGTGTGGCGATCAGGCTGCTGGTGGTGGTCTTGCCGTGGCTGCCGGCCACGGCGATCGAGGGCTGGGCGTTGATCAGGGCCGCCAGCACATCGGAGCGATGCACGATCGACAGCCCACGCCGTCGGGCTTCGGTCAGCTCTGGGTTGGTGGCGGGCACCGCGGTGCTGATGACCAACAGAGGCGGCAGGTCAGCTCCGGCTGTCCCCCCGACGCCGTCTTCCAGCAGGCTGGTGATGGTGGCAGCGGTCTGCTCCTGGAAGATCCGCACGCCGTTGGCGTGGAGCCGTTCCAGCCCCGGGCCGGGACGGGGATCGGAGCCGCTCACCACGAAGCCCCTCTGGGCCAGGATCGCTGCCAGGGCAGACATGCCGATACCCCCGGCCCCGACGAAGTGGAGCGGCTGACGGCGATCGAGCTTCGGGATCAAGGGGGACTCCAGGCCTCGCTGAAAATAACGGCAGATCCCCCCTCCCCCCTTTACGAGATACTGCGCTTTGCCGACCGTCCGATCCGGGCCCTGTGGCCGCGGGAGAGGGCCAGAACCCCATTTCTGTATGATCGGCAGCCAAAATCCCCCCTTGCTAGCGGGTTTCACCGCTTTCTGCCATGACCTTGCGCGTTGCGATCAACGGATTTGGCCGAATCGGTCGGAATTTCATGCGTTGCTGGCTCAGCCGCGGCGAGAACACCGGTATCGAAGTGGTCGGCCTGAACGACACCTCCGATCCGAAGACCAACGCCCACCTCCTTCAGTACGACACGATGCTGGGTCACATCCGCAATGCGGAAGTGGGCTACACCGACGACACGATCGTGGTGAATGGCAAGGGAATCAAGTGCTTTTCCGATCGCAATCCCCTCAACCTTCCCTGGAAGGAGTGGGGCGTGGATCTGGTGATCGAGGCCACCGGCGTTTTCATTGACGAGAAGGGAGCCGGCAAGCACATCGAAGCCGGTGCCAGCAAGGTTCTGATCACGGCCCCCGGCAAGGGCGAGGGTGTCGGCACGTTCGTGGTGGGCGTCAACGCGGATCAGTACCGCCACGATGACTACGCCATCATCAGCAACGCCAGCTGCACCACCAACTGCATGGCTCCGGTGGTGAAGGTGCTCGACCAGGCCTTCGGCATCGTCAAGGGCACCATGACCACCACCCACAGCTACACCGGGGACCAGCGGATCCTCGACGCCAGCCACCGCGACCTGCGCCGCGCCCGCGCCGCAGCCGTCAACATCGTGCCCACCTCCACCGGCGCCGCCAAGGCCGTGGCTCTGGTGTATCCGCCCATGCAGGGCAAGCTCAACGGCATCGCCCTGCGGGTGCCCACCCCCAACGTGTCGGTGGTGGATCTGGTGCTCGAGGTGAGCCGCAGCACCACCAAGGAGGAGGTCAACGCCACCCTCAAGGCTGCCTCCGAGAACGGCATGAAGGGGATCATCAAGTACTGCGATCTGCCCCTGGTCTCCACCGACCACGCCGGCACCGACGAGTCGGCGATCGTTGACTCCGATCTCACCCTGGTGATGGGCGACAACATGGTCAAGGTGATCTCCTGGTACGACAACGAGTGGGGTTACAGCCAGCGGGTCGTCGATCTGGCCGAGGTGGTGGCCCGTAACTGGAAGTGAGCCCGGGCTCCTGAGCCCGGCGGGCTCAACCGATTCAGCCGAAATGGCGGAAGGTTCCGCCTGGGGGCTGAATGGCCCCCCGATCCCCTGCCCACAGCAGGGGGCCTTGCGGCTGCGGAGCCGTCAGGCGTCCGATCGGGCGGGCTCCCTCCAGCTGCTCCACCAGGGCCTCCGCCCAGGCCGGCTCCAGGGCCAGCACCAGCTCGAAGTCCTCGCCGCCCCACAGGCACCAGGCCTCCGCTTCGGCCATCCCGTCCATGTCCACGGCCACCGGCAGCCTGTCGTGCTCCAGGAGCGCCGTGCAGCCGCTGGCAACGGCCAGACACTCCGCCGCAGCGGCCAGGCCATCGCTGCTGTCGCAACCGGCCACCCGCCAGGGAAGGCCTTCCGGGCGGCTGGCGGCCAGAGTCGCCACCGCATCGAAGCGTGGCTGCGGCCGCCGGTGGGCGGCGAGGGCTCGCCCATGGGCGCCTGGGGCCAGGTCCGGCACGGCCTCACCTCTCAGCAGGGCGAGACCCAGACGGCTGAGGCCGTGGGCTCCGGTACAGACCAGGTGATCTCCGGGGCGCCCGTCCCCGCGGCGGACAGGCCCGCTCGAGCGGTTTTCGAGCCGGCCGAGGGCCGTGATCGCCAGCAGGCGCTGGCGACCGCCGCTGCAGTCACCCCCCAGCAGGACCCCTCCGTGGCTGCCCAGCAGTTCGACCATGGCCCCGTAGGCTCCCTCCACCCAGTCCCACGGGGTGTGGCCCGGGGCCACCAGCCCCACGGTGATGCCCAGGGCCCCGGGGCAGCCCATGGCCGCCAGATCGGAGAGGTTGGCAGCGGCGGCCCGCCAGCCCACGTCGGCGGCGCTGGTGGTGGCGTCGCTGAAATGCACGTCCTCCACCAGCACGTCGGTGTTGACCACCAGCTGGAGATCGCCCGGCCCGGCCCGCCCCTCCCTGGCGAGTGCCAGCAGGGCGGCGTCATCGCCGAACTGGCCCGCCGGGGCGAAGGCGCCGAGGCGCCGGATCAGCTCGGTTTCCCCCAGCTCCGCCAGGGTGGGCCCCTCAGGCATGGGGGCGCAGGTTGTCGGCCCCCTCGAGCACGGTGGCGGTGACGATGCCGTCATCGGCCGTGAGCTCCTCCAGCACGTCGAGACCGTCGACCACGTAGCCGAAGGCGGCGTAGCGGCCGTCGATCAGGTTGAGGCCGGCGGGGGTGAGCTCCGGCTCGAACAGGAAGAGGAAGAACTGGGACGACCCGTCGCCCAGAGACCGGTCGGAATGGGCCCAGCCCAGGGTGCCCTTGCTGGCGAAGGGCAGGACGGGCTCGGCCTTGAACAGGCCCAGGTCCTCGAAGGTCTGGTTGTAGAAGGGGGCCTCCTCGCCGGGAACCATGATCTCCAGAGGAACCTGCCGCTCCTTCCTGGTGACCGGATCGACGTAGCCCGCCTCCGGGCCTTTGGGATCGCCGGTCTGCAGCACGTAGAAGTCCTCGGCGCGATCGAAGGACAGGCCGTCGTAGAAGCCCCGCTGCACCAGATCCACGAAGGCGCCGGCGGTCAGGGGGGCGTTGTAGCCGTCCACCACGGCGATCAGGTCGCCTTTGTTGGTGTTCAGCCGGACCGTGGCCCGCCCCAGAAGCCTGGGCAGGGCATCGAATTCGGCCGGGATCGTGAAGGGGAAGGGACCCACCAGCAGGGCTTCCGCCCGGCCGATGTCGGCCAGGGCCTCCCGGCGGGCCGCCAGGAACGGATCCCTCTCCTGGGCTGCGGCCGCGGCCGCCAGATCCTTCAGATGCACCTCGGTGTCGGCCAGCAGGGCTTCGGCGGTGGGGCGGTCGGCGGCATCGAAGCTGGCCAGGATCCGCTCCCGGCTGCTGCCCAGCTGGGACTGGGTCCGGCTCACGGCGCCGCTCAGGCTGTTCCAGCGCTTGGCGCGCAGGTCGTCGCTGGTGTCCTCGAGGCGGTGCTGCAGCTTCTGCAGATCCTGCTGTTCGATCGGCAGGGCGTTGCGCAGCAGGGCGCTGGGATCGCTGACCGCGTTGCCCTGGGGAAGGTAGGCCCAGGCGGCAGGGACCGACAGCAGCAGGGTGAGCGCCAGGGCGAAGGCGGCCCGCAGCGGGGCGGCCAGTGTGGTGGTGAACCCGATGCAGCTGCGTCGCCGATCCATGCTTCCCCTGTGACTGCCTGGACTTTGGCACAAGAGACCCTCCCCTTCACACGCCGGTGTCCCGGGGAGAGCCGGTAGCCAGACGTACAATCCCCCGATCCGATCCGCCGGAATGATCTCCAGCAACGACTTTCGTACCGGCACCACGATCGAGCTGGATGGCCAGGTCTGGCGTGTCGTCGAATTCCTTCACGTCAAGCCCGGCAAGGGTTCGGCGTTCGTGCGCACCAAGCTGAAGGGGGTCCAGAGCGGCAACGTGGTGGAGAAGACGTTCCGTGCCGGGGAGACCATGCCCCAGGCCCAGCTTGAGAAGGCGACTCTGCAGCACACTTATATGGAGGGCGAGGACTACGTCTTCATGGACATGGCCTCCTACGAGGAGACCCGCCTCACGGCCAAGCAGATCGGAGAGGGCCGCAAGTACCTCAAGGAAGGCATGGAGGTGAGCGTGGTCTCCTGGAACGACAAGCCCCTGGAGGTGGAGCTGCCCAATTCGGTGGTGCTCGAAGTCACCCAGACCGACCCGGGCGTCAAGGGTGACACCGCCACCGGTGGCACCAAGCCTGCCATTCTCGAGACCGGGGCCCAGGTGATGGTTCCTTTGTTCATCACCATCGGCGAGAAGATCAAGGTCGACACCCGCACCGACAGCTATCTGGGCCGGGAGACCTGATCGCCATGCAGCTCGACCACGACCAACTGCGTCAGTTGCTGGCCCTCCTCGGGGAAAGCGACATCCAGGAGCTCCGGCTCGAGGGTGATGACTTCCGTCTGGAAGTGCGCCGCAATCTGCCCTCGGCGGCGCCCGTCACCGTGCTCCAGGCCCCCACGGCCGCCCCGCCGCCCCCGGCCCCCCCCGCGGTGACAGGGGCCCCGCCGGCGCCATCGCCCCCGCCGCCTCCCGCGGCCTCGGTGCGCAGCGACCTCCAGGCGCTGACGGCGCCCATGGTGGGCACGTTCTACCGCTCCTCCGCTCCGGGGGAGGCTCCCTTCGTGGAGGTGGGCAGCCGCATCACCGCCGGCCAGCCGGTCTGCATCCTCGAGGCGATGAAGCTGATGAACGAACTGGAATCCGAGTTCAGCGGCGAGGTGGTGGAGATCCTGGTGGAGAACGGCACCCCAGTGGAGTTCGGCCAGGTGCTGATGCGCATCAAGCCCGCCTAGCCCAGCTCCCAGGCGGTGCGGATCGCGGCCGCCATGCTTTCGGCCCTGGCCACCCCCCTTCCGGCGATCCCGAAAGCGGTGCCGTGATCGGGGGAGGTGCGCAGGAAGGGGAGGCCCAGGGTGGTGTTCACGGCGGCGTCGAACGCCAGGAGCTTCACTGGGATCAGACCCTGGTCGTGGTAAAGCGCCAGGTAGCCGTCCGGCCCCTGTGTCTGACCCCGCCAGGCGTCCGCCGCCTCCAGCCAGCAGGTGTCAGGCGGGACGGGCCCCTCCAGGCGCACATCGGGATGAAGTGCTCGCCAGCGCTGAAGGGTGGGAATCAGCCAGTCCCGTTCCTCCCGGCCCAGATGGCCTTCCTCGCCCGCGTGGGGATTGAGGCCCGCCACCACAAGCCGGGGCCGGGGGGTGAAGCGATGGCAGAACGCCAGCAGGGCCTCCAGCCGCCGGCTCACCAGGGCAGGCCCGAGCCGCAGACTCACGTCGGCCAGGGGGATGTGGGTGGTGGCCAGCAGGGTGTTGAGCCGCCAGCCGCCGGCGGGGGCCACGGCGGTGAACAACATGGCGGCGTCGTCGCTGCCCGTCAGTTCCGCCAGCCGTTCGGTCTGGCCGGGGTAGGCGTGGCCGGCCGCCTTCCAGCTGGCCTTGGCGATCGGTGCCGTCACCAGGGCGTCGCCCTCTCCGGCCCTCAGCAGCGCGACGGCCCGGGTCAGCCAGGCAAAGCTGGCGGCTCCGGCGGCGGGCCCGCTCTTCCCGGGCACGATCGGCTGTTCCAGGGGCACGTCCACCAGGCCGAAGTCGGCCGGGTCGGCCACGGGAACGTCGCTGCGCTCCCGCAGGCGCAGGTAGCTCTCCCGAAGCCACCTCCCGCAGCCCACCAGCACCACCTCCCCGTCGGCGGAGCCTGGCTCCGCCAGGGCCTTGAGGGTCACCTCCGCGCCGATGCCGGCCGGATCCCCCAGGGCGATGACAAGACGGCCTGATGGGGTTTTCATGGCACCAGGGGTTCAGGGGGATGGTGCATGGTCCGGTTACTGCTGCTGGCGGCTCTGCTGCTGGGAGGCGGCCTTGCCTTCAAGAACGAATGGATCGTGGTGAACTGGAAGAAGGCGGGTGACGATCTGGGAGTGCCCTCCGTGTTCGATCATCCGATTTTCCGCTCCAGGAAGAAGTCCCCCCCGCAGGTCGACAGCCCTTCCCGGTAGGTGGGATAGAGCAGGCGGTAGCCAAGGCTCTCCCGCAACCGTCGGCTGGAGACTCTTCGATTCTCGCTCCAGAAGCTGCGGGCCATGGTTCCCATGGTCGGGGCGATGTCCTCGTAGCGCTGCACCTCGGGCAGGGAGCAGCCCAGCAGGTGGGCGGCCAGTCCCAGGATCTCGCTGGAGGGGCAGGGGCAGCTGTCCGCCAGGATCAGGGTGTCGGGCCTGTGTCCCGACGGCAGGGCGATGGCGTGCAGCACGGCACCGACGATGTCGTCGACGTGCACCCGGGAGAACACCTGGCCTGGCTTGTGGATCAGCCGTGCCGTGCCCTTGCGCAGGCTCACCATCGGGTTGCGGCCTGGGCCGTAGATGGCCGGCAGCCGCAGCAGCTGCACGGGCAGGCCGCTGCGGCGCCAGGCCTCCTCGCAGGCCAGTCGGGCCCGGCTGCGCTCCAGCAGTGGCCGGGTGGGGCTCGTCTCGTCCACCCAGGCGCCGCCGGTATCGCCGTAGACCCCTGTGGTGGAGAGATAGCCCACCCAGGCCGGAGCCAGCTGGCGCAGCAGGGGGGCGAGGCCCTCCAGCACCGGATCCCTGCCACGGGGGTCGGGGGGGATCGTCACCAGGACGTGGGTGATGCCGTCCAGATCCTCTGGGGAGGGCAGCGCACCCTGGTCGGGATCGAAGCGCAGCCAGCCCGGGTCGTGGCCACCGGGGGCGGGCTGCCGATGGGTGACGATCACGGGCACCCCGGCCGCCTCCAGGGTCCGGGCCATGCGGCGGCCGGTGTAGCCCCCGCCCAGCACGAGCATCCTGCCGATGGCGGCGCTGGCGGCAGGCAGCGCCGGATGAACGACAGGGGCGGGATCCGGCAGCGGGTTGACAGATGGGTTCTCCATCAGTACATCTGTATCACTGTCTGACCATCCTCTCGTGACCGCTTCGTCGTTCGGCGCCCATCCTGCCTCCGGTAACCCAGCCTGTCCCCCGGTGGGCCTCTCCACGGCGCTTCCTCTACCGCGGCCTGTTCCCGCCTCGGGGCGGAGCCGCCAGGGGCGGGGTCCTTCCCAGGCCAACCCTCCTTCCCAGGCCAAGCCCGCCACCCACCTGATGATCGCCGTGGGGCTGGTGCTGGGAGCCGTGCTGCTGGCGCCCGAGCAGCCCCGCGATCAGGAGGCCATCTGCCATCGCCACAACGGGGTGGCCGCCTGCCGGGTCTGGTGACTTTCCACGGCCTCGGGCTCTGGGGCCGTTTCCGGTCCGGCGGGGGTGACCCACTGGAGCAGCCGCAGGGCCAGGCGCAGGTCGCCATCGGTCCAGGCCCGCAGGGCCATCGCGCGGCGGGGATCGTAGAAGGATTGGCTCCGATACCAGAGAAAGGCATCGCTGTCGCCCTTGCGGCCGTTGCAGCCCAGGCAGGCCGGTACGCAGTTCTCGGTCACGCTCAGCCCGCCGCGGCTGAGCGGATGCACGTGATCGATCGATTCGGAGGCCTCACCGCAGTAAAGGCACCGCCGATCGGTCATCCGGTGCAGGGACTGTCGCCATCGTCGCGCTCGCAGTTTTGGGCAGAGGTCTTCGAGAAAGACTCCATCCCTGGCCTGCATCAGCGCGCCTCGGTTGGCAGAAGTCTGGCCTCGGCGTCCGGGGTGGCAATGTGTTCTTGATTGCTTTTTGCCGCATTGGCTGCCCCCCTGGTGCAGATGCGCCTGGGCCCATCGGGTCTGATTGAAGTGGTCAGTCCGTTCGACGCCGTGACCCAGGCGCACCTGAGGGCCATCCGTCCCCGGGGACAGTGGCTGAGTCGCCGCGGCTGCTGGCAATTTCCCCTGGAGGCGGCGGCGGCTCTGCAGCAGCAGTGCGCCGGCCGTTTTCCGCTCACGCCGGAGCTGGCCCGATGGTTCGCCTGGCTGCAGCAACCCCTGCCCCCCCTGCCCCCCCACCGGTCCCTGGTGGCGGCCGCCGCCGCCGACATGGCACTCCCCGATGGTCGTCGGCTGTTTCGTCACCAGCGCCTGGCGGTGCGCTGGCTGCTGGCCCGCCGCGGGGCCGTGCTGGCAGACGCGATGGGCCTCGGCAAGACCCTCAGCGCCCTGGTCGCCGGCCGGGCCCTGGTGCGACTGGCCGACTGTCGCCTGGTGGTGGTGGCTCCGGCAGGGCTCCATCACCACTGGCGCCAGGAGGCGGTAGCCCTGGGACTGCGGCTGGAGCTGCACAGCTGGGCCCGGCTTCCCGACGAACTACCTGAGGCCGGCACGGTGCTGATCGCCGATGAGGCCCACTTCGCCCAGTCGATCAGAGCGGCCCGCACCCAGGCCTTTCTGCGGCTGGCCCGCCATCCGCGCCTGCGGGCGATCTGGCTGCTCACCGGGACGCCAATGAAGAACGGCCGGCCGGTTCAGCTCTTTCCCCTGCTGGCGGCCATCGGACATCCCCTGGGGGGGGACCAGAGGGGTTTCGAGGAGCGCTACTGCCAGGGGCACTGGCGGGAGCAGGGGGGGCGGCGGATCTGGCAGGCCAACGGTGCCGCTGAACTGGGGGAGCTTCAGCGGCTGGTGCGGCCCCTGGTGCTCCATCGCCGCAAGGGCCAGTGCCTGGATCTGCCGCCGAAACAACGGCTGGAACAGCCCGTGCGGCTCGATGCGGCCGCCGCGGCCGCCTTCCAGGGGGCCCTGGAGGCGCGCATCGACGACTACAGACGCCGCGCCCTGGCCGGCCTGGTGCGCCGCGACGCCGAGGCCCTGGCCGTGTTCACGGCCCTTCGGCAGATCGGGTCCCACCACAAGCTCGCCGCCAGTGCCGATCTGGTGGCCGACCTGCTGGGCCGCGGTGAAGCGGTGGTGGTGTTCACCGCCTTCGTGGCCACGGCGCAGGCCCTGCATCGACAGCTGGGACGCCAGGAAGATGGGGGCCCCCTGATCGGATCCGTGCCCCCGGCCCGCCGCCAGCGGCTGGTCGACGCCTTTCAGTCGGGCCGCAGCCCCCTCCTGATCGCCACCTACGGCACCGGGGGCCTTGGTTTCACCCTGCACCGGGCCCGGCATGTGGTGCTGATCGAGAGGCCCTGGACCCCCGGCGATGCCGAGCAGGCGGAGGATCGATGCCACCGCATCGGCATGGGGGCCGCCCTGACCAGCCACTGGATGCAGCTGGGGGTTGCCGACCGCCTGGTGGACGACCTGATCGCCAGCAAGGCCGAGCGGATCTCGCTTCTGCTGCACAGCCGCGACGACCTGCGCCGCCGCAGGGCCTTGCCCGGCCTGGTGCGGCAGTGGCTCGAGCGCTGGTAGGCCCGGAGGTGCTGGTTCGGCCTCACGGCGCCGGCTCTGGGGGCTGTTGAGGCTGTGGGGGGCTGGGGCTGGCGGGCGTGGCGGGAGCGGGGGTGGTTTCCGGCCCGGGCTCACCCTCGCGGCAACTCTTCTGCCGTACCTCCAGTTCCTGGAGCAGGATCGGATCCAACTTCCCTTTGGGCAGCTTGGCCGCCAGGGCGGATGCCTGGGCGATGTCGCGGCAGGCGGCGGTGGTGTCACCTGCCAGGGTGTGGAGGAGAAAACGCTCGTTCAGGGGCCCCGGGTCCTTCGGGAAAGCATTCACGACCTTGTTGCAGCGCTCCAGGGCCTCCGGCAGGTTCTCCAGCTCCACGGTCTGCAGGCAATCCTCACGGGAGATCGGCCGCTGGGGCAGGGGTTCCTCGACACAGCCGCCGAGCAGGAGGGCGACCAGCAGCGGCAGGGCCCGCCCCCGCCGGTGCAGGGAGGGGGTGGGCAGATGTCGAGGGACCTGATCAGTTGTAACGCTCACTCCGGGTCATGCCGTGGCCACCAGCACTACCATCGCCGACGACGGAGATGGACGAGGGGCCCGACTCGGGGCTGGTGGCGGTGCTGCCGGTGGTGGGCGGGGCGAAGAGGTCGCCCAGGAATCGGCCGCAGTCGGGATAGGTGCCGGGGTTCTGCACCACGGCCTCGGTGATCATCACCGCGGCATGCTCGGGGGAGGTTTTGAACAGGCCGGCGCTCTGGCGCTTGACCAGGGCGTAGGCGGCCGTCCAGCTCACTTCGTGGACGTTGCCGTTGTTGCGCATGAAGCAATACACCTGGGCTCCCTTGCCGCCGGGACCATCGATGCCATTGCCCGCCAAGGCGCTCCGGGCGCTGCCGACCGTGCCCAGCAGCCCGGCGGCGGCGGCCAGCAGGGCGAGATGGCCCAGTCGGCGGTGGGGAAAGTGGCGTGCGGCCATCGGACCAGAGCGGAAGGACGGGGTGGCCCAACGTATCGACCCCAGCCGTCCTGTCCAGGGCGGCTCAGCTCCCCGGCGGGACCGGGATCGTGGGCAGCACCAGCTTGACCACGAGCGGCAGGATCACCAGGACGGTGATCAGTCGCACGGCGTGCAGGGTGGCGACAGCGGCCCCCACGCCGAACTCCGCTCCGACCAGGCTCATGCCGCTGATGCCCCCCGGGGCGGCCCCCAGCAGGGCCACCACGGGATTGACACCCATCAGTCGGCTGCAGCCGAGGCCGACCACCAGGCCGGTGAGCACCAGGGTGAGGGTGATCAGCAGCGCCGGGCGCCACAGCTGGCGGAGTTCGAGCAGCGCCGTGCCGGTGAGGCCGGTACCGATCACGGTGCCGATGCCGATTTCCAGCACGGTGCGGGAGCCGAGGGGCCACTGGGCCACGTCGAGCCGGCCGGTGACGCTCACCAGGGCGGCTCCCAGCAGGGCGCCGGCCAGAGGGGCCGCCGGTATGCCGGTGCGCAGGGCCAGCAGGCCACCGGCGAGTCCCGCCATCACGTACATCAACAGATGCCAGGGATGGTTCATCCGCCGGGGTCCCCACAGAGAGTCCAGTCTGGAAGATCCCTGGCGCCGGTGCTTGAGGCGGCTGCCAGGGTGTGTTGTCATGCGACACAGCACAGCCGCTTTCACTGCCATGGCTCCCGCCTCGGTGTCGTTCCGGATCAGCCGCAATGCCGAAGATCTCGCCGAAACCATTCACGCCCTCTCCCAGCGCCTGGTGACGCTCGAGCAGCGCCTGTCGGCGGTGGAGCTGCAGGCGTCGTCCCAGACCCAGCCGGAGCCTGAAGAGCTGGCTCGGCTCGACAACGTCGAGCGGCTGCTGCAGGACTGCCGCCATCTGCTGGAGATCGAGGAGGCCACCGCAACGCCGGTCTCGGTCGAGCCCATCGACCATGGCGGCTATCCCTCCGCGGCCTGAGGACGCACCCCCCTGGTCAGGGGTGGCAAAATGAAAAGAAAGCGGGTCATGGCCTTTCCCACTTCCCCTTACCAGTCTCTCCCCGGCTCCCTCCACCCCCAGAACGGGGGCTCTCGCTCCTCCGGCCCGGCACCCCACTGCCAGCTGCGCCATCACTCCCAGGAAGAGGGAGACCACCAGCTCGAGAAGCTTGAGTTCGCCCTGGCTGTCGCCCTGACCAGGGGCGATCTTCAAAGATCGTCCCAGCTCCGCTCTCAGATCGCTGCCCTGGGCGGCAATCAGGAAGAACCCGGCACCTGACTCCAGCAGGGAGCCACAGGCAGCCAGGCCGGCCTGGAGATGTTTCTTTGATGCAGTTTCCCCTCGCCGATCCCGAGAAAATCGGCCCGGCCGATGTGTTGTGCGTTAATATGAAATGAGCGGAGGGGCTTGATGAACGCCCAGCCCGAAGCTGAACATTTTTTTCGTTGGTGCGAATTCCTCGCCGGACATGATTGCCTCCAGTTTATCTGCTCCCGTTTCATGGAAGCCGGCGCGTACGGATCACCACAGATCCACGCTTCCGTCCATGCCCGATTCCGATGCCCGCACACGTCTTCTGCTGCAGGCGGCGGCCCTTGAAGAACAGGCGCGGGCGGCAGCCCGCGAGGGCGATATGAAGGCCTCGGCCCGGGCCATTCTCGAAGCGCTCAACTGCGAACGGCGGGCCGGCGGCCTTGGCCCCCAGGTGCTGCAATTGATCAAGCCCCGTGCCTGAGGCCGCGGCCCTTCCTGGGGTCGGTTGAATCCGCACCCGGTGATCGGGTCTGACCGTGAATCTCACCAACGAACTGGCCAGGGAGCGCAACCGGGCCCAGGCGATGGCCTTGGGGTGAGCCAGGGCTCCATGGGCATCGCGTGGGCATCGCCATCGCTACCGCCGTCATCACGATCGGGAGCGTGACGCTGCTGCTGTTGTTGTTCGGCATCCGCTGAACGCCTCTGTCTGCGGAATGGCCCCCTTGCCCCACGATTTTCCCCCGTGGCATGCTCCGCTCCAGTTGATTGCCTGATATCGATGGCCGTTCGGTTCTCTGTCTTCCTGTCCCTGGCCTGCAGTCTGAGCCTGATCACCCTGACGTCGCCCTCTCTACCGGGCGCCCTGGCCCAGTCCCGCTGCACCTTCCTGACGCCGATCGGCGGTAATGGCGAGACACCGGTGGTGGCCAAATCGGTGGGTCGCGGGAAGCTGATCGGCAGGACCAACTGGAACACCGATTTCCTGGTCAACCGTCCTTACAGCAGCTACAAGTTCTTCTTTACGGCCAACTCCTCGGACGCCAACGCCAGCTATCCGGTGGAGGGCTACATGAAATTCAGCGACGGCAGCAACCTGAGGCTGTTCAACGAAACCCTGAGCCCTTCGCTCGGTACCGGCCGCATGTTCGGTCCCTACCCTGCCATCCCCGGCAAGGTGGCCACGCAGATGAACTTCAAGGTGGGCGCCAGCAGTGACCCCGGCGCCCTGGGCTACAGCTATCGAATCTCGGTGCAGGGCTGCAGCTGGTGAACGCCCCCTGACTTTGCGGCGAAGGACAGGGAAAGGGGGGCTCCAACGAGATCGGGGAGCTGATAAAAATACGTTGGCCACGATGTCGTCGCTTGTATGAACCGGGTCTTCGTGTACGGCTCCCTCAAGCTCGGTCACGACAATCACGGGTGCCTGCGTGGTGCTTCGTTCGAGGGTCGTGCCCGTCTGGCCGGCGCCTGGCTCGATCCCGAGGCGGAGGCCTGCCTCCACGGCGAGGTGTACCGGGTGGATGACGCCGGCCTGGCGGCCCTTGATGCCCTGGAGGGCTACCGGCACTCCTGCGACCGCCGGATGCTGCGGCTGAGCGATGGCCGCGTGGCCTGGGTGTATCACGGAGGCGCGGAGCAGGTGGCCGGCCGGGAGCCGGAGCCCTTCGGCGACTGGGGGGCCACGCCGGTGTTCAGCTACGGCTCGAACATGGATCCGGTGCAGCTCCGGCAGCGTTGCCCCGGCTGGGACGGCCACGGGCTCGTGGTCCGCCTGGAGGGCTGGCGCTGGGGGATCAACAAGCGCTCCAGGACCCGAGGGGGCTGCGCGGGGATTCTTCCCGAGGCGGGTAGTCACTGCTGGGGGGTCGTGCATCACCTTGGCCCCGATGACCTGGCGGTCATCGACGAGCGGGAGGGGGCGGGGACGGGGTGCCATTACGAGCGCGAAACCGTGGCTGTCACCACTGACTTCGGCGAACGCTTCGCGGTGATCACCTACGTGCCGGTGCCCCGGGCCCGGGCCGAGGGCCTGCTGGCCACGGCCGATTACGCCGGCAGAATCCTGAGGGGGGCCGAACACTGGCAGTTGCCCGGCCCCTGGCGCCAGAGGCTGGCGGCATCACTTCTGACCACGGCCTAGGGCCGGCGCCAAGCCGGAAGACCTCTGCCCAGCGTTCTCGACCGGAAGGGCCGGCAGGGCGATTCCCCCACGAAATGGAAAAGGCCTGTACAGAATCCAGAATCCGGCCGAAAGGAACTAGACGCAAGGATCTGCAGAGCGTCAGTCAGTCAGGGTAGATCTGCACTAGGGAGCTACTCTTTATCTCCCTGAATTCAAGCGGGTGACCGGACTCGAACCGGCGACGTTCAGCTTGGGAAGCTGACATTCTACCACTGAATTACACCCGCATCTGATCATTGTAGCAAGGCTCCGTGGCCAGCTCAGGGCGTTTCAGGGGCAGGGGG
Source organism: uncultured bacterium (assembly GCA_942491175.1). Classification (GTDB taxonomy): domain Bacteria; phylum Cyanobacteriota; class Cyanobacteriia; order PCC-6307; family Cyanobiaceae; genus Cyanobium. The sequence continues at coordinate 187,260 of CALNZO010000013.1, forward strand.
CAGCCTCGGGCGAGGTCATGGGGTGGTGTCCTTGCACTCCACAGCCGCGGAGAGCGCCTCGCGGGCAGCGATCACCGGGGCGGCCTTGCCCTTGAGCTCGTCTGCGGCCTGTTCGAGGGTCAGGTCCTTGTCGGCGGTCACCTTGGCCACCTCGGCCTTCAAGCTCCGCAGCTGCTCCTGGAAAGCCTCGACCCTGAGCTTCTCAAGCTGGTTCTCGGAGCTCTGCAGGGCCTCGAGGGACTGGCCCAGGGCCTTTTCGGCATCCTGGGCCTCCGCCACCGTGGAGGTGGGCTTCAGGGCTCCCACCTGCTCCAGGGCCGATTCCACAGCCACCAGCTCGTTGCAGATCGTCGCTTCGGTCGTCTCTTCGCGCTGGGCCAGGTCGCCGCCCTGGCAGCCTGCGGCCGTCAGGCCCAGGCAAAGAGCGACGGCGAGGGGAAGGGATCTCATAGGGGCAAAAGCGTTCCGGATGAACCTAAAACGACCTGTCGAAGGGCTTTCCCGCAGCGGTCCTTCCTTCACAGACGACAGGCTCAGCGGGCCAGCTCCGCCGCCGCCGCCGACACCCCCGCCCCGGTGGGCCCCTTGGCCAGGCCCAGGTCCTGAAGGGTCGCCTCAAGGGCCGCCACGGCGGTCAGCACGTCGCGGTCGCAGACGAAGCCCAGGTGGCCGATGCGGAACACCTTGCCTTTCAGGTGGTCCTGGCCGCCGGCCAGAAGAATGTCGAAGCGCTCCTTGACCTGCTTGCGCAGGATCTCGGCGTCGATTCCCTCGGGGGCCACGGCCGTGATCGCCGGGCTGCCGTGGCCCTCGGCCGCGTAGAGCGGCAGGCCGATGGCCTTCATCGCCGCCTGGGTGGCGCGGCGGTGACGGTCGTGGCGGGCGAAGATCGCCTCCAGCCCCTCCTTCTGCATCATGTCCAGGGCGGCCTCCAGGGCGAAGTAGAGGTTGATCGCCGGGGTGAAGGGGTTGCTGTCGTCGTCGGCCGCTTTGCGGTACTTGCCAAGATCGAGATAGAACTTGGGCAGATCGGAACGCTCGTACGCCTTCCAGGCGCGCTCGCCCATGGCCACGAAGCTGAGCCCTGGCGGCATCATGTAGCCCTTCTGGGAGCCCGAGCCCACCACGTCAACGCCCCAGGCGTCCATGGGCACGTCACAGGCGCCCAGGCTGGTGACACAGTCGGCGATGGTGAGGGCCGTGCCATGGGCCTTCACGTGGCCGGCGATGGCCTGCAGGTCGTTGATCACCCCGGTGGAGGTTTCCGAGTGGGTGAGGATCACGGCCCGGATCTCCTTGCCGGTGTCGGCCTCCAGGGCGGCCCGGAAGGCCTCAGGATCGAGGGGCTGGCCCCACTCGGCCCTGATCACCTCCACGGTCAGCCCGTAGGCCTTCGCCACCTTCACCCAGCGTTCGCCGAACTTGCCGTTGTCACCGCAGAGCACCCTGTCGCCGCGGCTGAGGGTGTTGACGATGGCAGCCTCCATGGCGGCGGTGCCGCTGCCGGTGAGCACCAGCACGTGGCCCCTGGTCTGATGCAGCCACTGCAGCTGCTCGGTGGTGCGCCGCACGATCTTCTGGAAGTCACCGCTGCGGTGGCCGATGGGGTGGCGGGCCATGGCCTGCAGGACGGTCTCCGGCACCGGGGTGGGGCCGGGGATCATCAATGTGAGCTTGTCCTGCATGAGCTGTGGGGAGGGAAGGAGCGCGTGCCAGGGGAAGGCAAGGCGATCGACCACCATAAAAAACAGCGTTCCCCATGACCATCGACGCCCTGCGCCCCCCCTCCGCGCCCCAGCGGGGCTTCACCCTGCCGGTGTGGCTGGCGGCCGCGGCCCGCGCGGCCCTCGACGCCCTGCGGGGGGAACCCTTCAGCGCCACGGTGGCCCTGGAACTGCTGCAGCCCGCCGGGGTGGTGCCGATTCCGGTGCGGGCCGCGGCGCGGCTGGGGGACGGGCTGGCCCTGGGGGAAAGCTGCTGCGACCCGGGCGACGGGCTCGATCTCACCCGGGGCCTGCTGGTGTGGGTGACCGCCCGCTGGCTTTCGCCCCGGGAGCCCGGTGCCGACCCCGGATCCAGCGGCGATGAGTGGCTGCAGCTTGAGGCCGGTGAGGGGGTGGGGGTGCACGAGGCCACGGGCGAGGCCTGCCTGTCCGCCTATGCCCGCCGCCTTCTGGAGGCGAACCTGCGCCCCCTGGTGCCCCCCGGCCGGCGGCTCGGGCTCACGCTGGCCCTGCCCGACGGCCGCCGCCTGGCGGAGCGCACCAGCAACGCGGCCTTCGGCGTGGTGGAGGGACTGGCCCTGATCGGCACCCAGGCGGAGGTGCAGGCCGGCGCCGATCCGGATCAGCTCGCCCGCACCCTTGCGGCCCTGGTTGACCGGGTCGCCGCGCCCGGCTTCGGCGGTGATCTGGTGCTGGTGATCGGAGAGAACGGCCTTGACCTGGCGCCGCGGCTGGGGCTGCCGCCGGAGCTGCTCCTCAAGGCGGGGAACTGGCTCGGACCGGTTCTGGTGGCGGCCGCCGAAGCGGGGGTGCAGCGGCTGTTGCTGTTCGGCTACCAGGGGAAGCTGATCAAGCTGGCCGGCGGTATCTTCCATACCCACCATCACCTGGCCGACGGTCGTGCCGAGGTGCTCACCGCCCTGGCGGCCCTGGAGGGGATCGGCGGCGCCACCCTCGCTGCCCTGCATGGCGCCGCCACGGTGGAGGCCGGTCTGAATGAACTGGAGCAGACCGATGGGGCCCTGGCCGGGCGTCTGCGGGGGCGGATCGCCGCGACCATCGAATCCCGGTGCCAGGGCTACCTGGCCAGCCATGGCGCCCCCCTGATCGCCGTGGGGGCGGCCCTTTTCGACCGCCGCCGGCGGCTGCGCGCGTGCGGACCCGTCGGGACCTCTCTGATGGAGCGATTCGGGGGCGCGACCTAGGGTGCTGGCACCGATACCGGGCCCTGGCCCTGGCCGCCTTCGAGCCGATGTCCCAAATGCCGCAGACCGCACCACCGGGTTCGGAACGGGACCAGGCCAGCGGCTCCCGCCGCCATCCGGCCATTGTCATCCTGGATTTCGGCTCCCAGTACTCCGAGCTGATCGCCCGACGCGTGCGGGAGACGGAGGTGTTCTCCCTGGTGCTGAGTTACACCACCACCGCGGCCGAACTCCAGGCGCTGGCCCCGAAGGGGATCATCCTCAGCGGCGGACCGAACTCCGTCTACGAGGACGGGGCGCCCTCCTGTGACCCTGGCCTCTGGGAGCTGGGCATCCCGGTGCTCGGGGTCTGTTACGGCATGCAGCTGATGGTGCAGCAGCTGGGGGGATCGGTGGTGGCGGCGGGCCTGGCGGAATACGGCAAGGCGCCGCTCTTCGTCGACGACCCGGTCGACCTGCTCACCAACGTGGAGCAGGGCTCGACGATGTGGATGAGCCACGGTGATTCGGTGCAGGCCCTGCCCCCTGGATTCGTGCGGCTGGCCCACACCGAGAACACTCCCGAGGCCGCGGTGGCCGACCACGCCCGCCGGCTCTACGGGGTGCAGTTCCATCCGGAGGTGGTGCACTCCACCTGCGGCATGGTGATGGTGCGAAATTTCGTCTACCACATCTGTGGTTGTCAGCCTGACTGGACGACAGCCGCCTTCATCGACGAGGCCGTGGGGGAGGTGAGGGACCAGGTGGGCGAAAAGCGGGTGCTCCTTGCCCTTTCGGGCGGGGTCGATTCCTCCACCCTGGCTTTCCTGCTGCACCAGGCGATCGGTGATCGGCTCACCTGCATGTTCATCGACCAGGGCTTCATGCGCAAAGGCGAGCCGGAATTCCTGATGGATTTCTTCGATCGTCAGTTCCACATCAACGTGGAATACATCAATGCCCGCGAGCGCTTCATCTCCAAGCTCTCTGGCATCACCGATCCGGAGCAGAAGCGCAAGATCATCGGCACTGAATTCATCCGGGTGTTCGAGGAGGAGAGCCGCCGCCTCGGTCCCTTCGACTATCTGGCCCAGGGCACCCTCTACCCGGACGTGATCGAATCGGCCGGCACCAACGTGGACCCCAAGACCGGCGAGAGGGTGGCGGTGAAGATCAAGAGCCACCACAACGTGGGAGGTCTGCCGAAGGATCTGCAGTTCAAGCTGGTGGAGCCCCTTCGACGCCTGTTCAAGGACGAGGTGCGCAAGGTGGGCCGCAGCCTGGGCCTGCCCCAGGAGATCGTGGGTCGCCACCCCTTCCCCGGGCCCGGGCTGGCGATCCGCATCCTGGGGGAGGTCACCGACGACAAGCTGGACATCCTCCGGGACGCCGACCTGATCGTGCGCGAGGAGGTGCGTGACGCTGGCCTCTACAACGAGATCTGGCAGGCCTTCGCCGTGCTGCTGCCGGTGCGCAGCGTCGGGGTCATGGGCGACAAGCGCACCTACGCCTATCCGATCGTGCTGCGTTGCGTGTCCTCGGAGGACGGCATGACCGCCGATTGGTCGCGCCTGCCCTACGACCTGCTGGAGCTCATCTCCAACCGCATCGTGAACGAAGTGAGGGGGGTGAACCGGGTGGTGCTCGACATCACCAGCAAACCCCCGGGCACGATCGAGTGGGAATAGGCGGGCCCCCCGGGCTGGCCTCCGAGGGTGGCCTTCGATAAGGTCGGCTCCCAGCCTGATGCCGCGTGCCTCCCGCCTCCCCCGTCTTCGCTGGCAGCCCTGCCGGGGCTGAGCACGACCTGCAACTGAACCGTCGTCTGCAGCAGGACAGCATCCTGCTGGCGGGCAAGACCGTCTTCCTCAACCCCTTCCTCTACTGGCGTCGTTTCGATGCCAACACCGACCGCTGGCTCCGGGAGCCTGGCCAGCTTCCGGAGGAGCAGATCCGCAGCAACCGCCTGCGTTTCTATCCCGAACTCGACTGGGAGGCCCTTGAGCCGGCCGACCTGGCGGTCAAGGAAGGGTCGGTGGAAATGTTCCTCAAGAGCCTCGAGCTCATCAGCACCTTCAATCCCGATCTCAGCGCCGGCCACCTGCTGGAGGTGGAGCGCAAGATGGCCGTCACCAAGAAGAAGGCCTTCGAGCGCTGGGTGTCCCGGGCGCTGGAGCGACGCGAGAAGGAAAGTCAGCGGGAACGGCGTCGCTTCGACCGGGACCGCATGCTGCGGGGCTGGCTGGAATGGCTCTCCCTCGACGTCACCCGCCAGGCCTTGCTGCCCTTCAGCTTTCTGCTGGTGCTGGCTGTCGGCGCTGGCTGGTGGCTGGGCAGCACCCGGTTCTGCGGCCAGGTGATCGTCGATCCAGGGGTGCAGCGCCCGGCGCTCTGAGTCGCCCCCCGGTCTCCGTCGTCGTCAGGGTCGATCCACAGGTCAGACTGGAAGCCCCAGTCCCAGGTCGCTTCACCATGGCTGCCGATCCTCTCGATTCCTTCCGCCTCGCCCTGATGCAGGACGTCCTGCCGGTGGGACTGGCGATGGTGGAGCGGGTCCGCAAGGGAGGTCCGGCCGAGGTGTTCGCCGCCTTCGACGGCAGCAGCATCGATCCCCTCGGCCAGCTCCGCCAGGAAGGAGAGCCTGCGGCCAGCCAGGTGCGCGAGAACCTGGATCGCTTCCAGCCCGGCCTCGGTAACCCGGTGTTGAAGGTGGAGGTGCGAGATATGGCCCCTGAGGACGCTCCCGAGCCAGAAGCGGCCGCTGCTCCGCCTTCGAGCCCAGATCCAGCTGATCCCGCCGAATTGATCGCTGCCCTGGCCCGCATCGAGGATCGGTTGGCGCTGCTGGAGGCTCGTCTCCCCTGATGGTGCGCACGTCCGGACTCGGGATGGTCCCCTCGTCCACCCGCCACTCGGGAGTGGGTCACCAGGCTGCCCTGCTGCTCACCTTCATTCTGCTGTTGCTGTCGGCCATCATCGGCCGTCTCGCCTGGTTGCAGCTGCTGCACGGGGCCGAAAACAAGGCCATGGCCGACGAGAATCGGATCCGGCTGCTGCCCCGGAACCCGGTGCGCGGGCGACTGCTGGATCGCAAGGGACGGGTGCTGGCCACCAATCGCCTCACCTACAACCTGTATCTCCAGCCGTTGCTCGTCGATGAGCGTCGCTGGCCGGACCTGCGGGACCGGCTGGCTTCCGTGCTGGGCATTCCGGTCGACAAGCTCGAGGCCCAGCGCAAGCGCGGCTCCGATGGCCAGGGCTTCCGTATCCCCCTGGCCACCTCGCTGACGCCGGTGCAGGTGCTTCGCTTCAGGGAGCAGGCCGGATCCCTGCGGGGGGCGGAGGTGTCCGAGGACGTGCTGCGCTCTTATCCCAACGGCAGCCTGGCGGCCCACGTGATGGGCTACACCAGCAGCATCACTGAGGAGGAATACGACGCCCTGAGGGATCGTGGCTACCGGATCAGCGATCGCATCGGCCGCATCGGGCTGGAGAAGGTCTTCGAAAGCCACCTGCGCGGCCAGTGGGGCGGACAGCAGGTTGAGGTCAATGCCGCGGGCCAGGTGCAGAGGGTGCTGGGCGAGAAGCCCGCCAAGGCCGGCAAGGATCTGCGTCTGACCCTCGATCTGGACCTGCAGCGGGCGGCGGAGAAGGCCCTCGGCGGGGTGCGCAAGGGAGCGATCGTGGCCATGGACCCCCAGACCGGCGCGGTGCTGGCGATGGCGAGCCGGCCCAACTTCGATCCCAACATCTTCTCCGCCGGGCCCACCACGGCCCAGTGGAACAGCCTCAACCGGCCGGAGGCACCCATGCTGAACCGGGCCTTCCAGGGCTTCCCGCCGGCCAGCACCTTCAAGATCGTGACCACGATCGCCGGCATCGAGTCCGGCAAGCTCAGCGAAACGTCCACCGTGCCGACGGTGAACTCCTTCTGTTACTACGGCCAGTGCTATGCCGACCACGGCTCCTACGGCCGCATCGGGTTCCCTCTCGCCCTGGCGGTGAGCAGCAACAGCTTCTACTACAAGGTGGGGTTGATAGTCGGCCCGGAGGAACTGTTCAAGGCGGCGCGTCGCCTCGGTTACGGCAGGCGCACGGGCAGTGAGCTGGCCGCCGAGGAATCCTCCGGCCTGCTGGGCGATCCCGCCTGGAAGAAGGAGGTGCTCGGCGAACCGTGGACCCCGGTCGACACGATCACCTCTTCAATCGGCCAGGGGGCGGTGACTGTCACCCCGCTCCAGATGGCTCGGCTCTACGCGGCCGTCGCGAACGGCGGCTGGCTGGTGACGCCCCATCTGGTGGAGCGGGACTATCCCCGCGAATGGCTGGGCCTCAAGCCCGCCACCCTGAAGGTGCTCCATCTCGGCCTGCGCCAGGCGGTCACCAACGGCACGGCCACCATCCTCAACGACCCCAGCCTGCCGCCCGTGGCCGGCAAGACGGGCACCGGTGAGGATCCGCCCCGCCCCGACCACGCCTGGTTCGGGGGCTATGCCCCCGCCACCGGCAAGCCCACCCTGGTGATCGTGGCCTTCGGCGAAAACTCCGGTGGTTACGGGGGCACCGTGGCCGCACCGATGGTGAAGGCCCTGATGACCACCTGGTTCCGGGGCGAAAAGCCAGCGCCCACCCCCGCCAGGCCGGGCTGAGCAACCCGATTTCGCCCGGCCTCAAGGGGGTGGGGCTGGCTCAGGCCGCCTGGGGCAGCAGGGTCCGGTCCAGCACCTGGCGGTAATAGCGCTGCAGCTGGGCGGTGGCACTGGGCCAGCCCCAGCGTTCGGCCTCCTGCCGGGCAGCCTGGCGCAGCTGGCGATGGGCTGCCCGATCCCCCAGCAGCCGCGTCACCGCCGTGGTCAGGCTGGTGGGCTGGTCGGGGTCGTAGAGGCAGCCGTTGACGCCATCGCAGACGATGTCGGGGATGCCGCCCCGGTCGGCCCCCACCACCGGGCAGCCGGCGGCCATGGCTTCCAGCAGCACCAGGCCGAGGGTTTCGGTGCTGGAGGGGAACAGGAAGGCATCGCCGCTGGCATAGGCCGAAGCCAGCTCCTCGCCGGCCAGGTAGCCCACGAAGGTGGTGGCGGTGCCTTCGAAATGCCGCTCGAGCTGCTGGCGGTGGGGGCCGTCCCCCACCAGGGCCAGGCGGGTCTGGGGCATCGCCTCGAGCACCGGCTTGATCCGGTCGATCTGCTTCTCCGCCGAGAGCCGGCCGATGTAGAGGAGCAGGTGGCCCGTATCGTCGTGCCCGCCGTGAAGCCGCTGGCGCATGGCGGTTGAGGCCAGCTCCGGCCGGAACAGCTCGGTGTCGACGCCACGCTGCCAGAGGGCCGTGTGCTGGATGCCCTTGGCCGCCAGCTCCTCCACCATGGCGGTGGAGGTGCAGAGATTCAGCTGGGCCTGGTTGTGGGCCGCCTTGAGCAGTTCCCAGAGCAGGGGCTCCAGCATGCCCATGCCGTAGTGCTCCAGGTATTTGGGCAGATGGGTGTGGTAGCTGGCCACCAGGGGCAGGCCGCGGCTGCGGGCCAGCCAGATCCCCCCCAGACCCAGCACGGCCGGGTTCACCACGTGGACCAGGTCGGGCCCGAAGCGATCGAGGGCCTCGGAGACCGCCGGCCGGGGCAGGGCCAGCTTGAGTTCGGGATAGAGAGGCAGCGGCATCGCCGGCACCCCCACCACCTGTGCGCCCATGTAGGCGTCCGGCGCGCCTTCGGGGCAGAAGATCAGCACTTCATCGCCTGCCGCCACCAGGTGCTGCACCGTCTTGGTGAGGCGCGTGACGATGCCGTCGACCTTCGGCAGGAAGGTTTCGGTGAAAAAGGCGATTTTCACAGGACGGGAGATCAGGCGAGGGCCTTGATCGCCTCTGCCTGACGCTGGGTCCAGGCGGAGAGGCAGGGGATCTTGGAGCGGTCGCAGCGGTCGGCCCAGCGGCGGGCCACGTCCACCACTTCAGCCAGGAGGCCGTCATCGAGGGTGGTGGGCTTGAGGCCCAGCTCGATGAAGCAGCGGTTGTCGACGATGAGATCGTTTTCGATCGCCTCCTTGCGGGGGTTGGGCATGTAATTGATCTCGGCACCGGTGAGGGCTGCCACCTTGCGGGCCAGTTCGCCCACCTGGTGGCTCTCCGTCATCTGATTGAAGATCTTGACCTTCTCACCTGGTTCAGGGGGGTGTTCCAGGGCCAGCTGGACGCAGCGCACGGAGTCACGGATGTGGATGAAGGCCCGGGTCTGGCCGCCGGTGCCATGGACGGTGAGGGGGTAGCCGATGGCCGCCTGCATCAGGAAGCGGTTCAGAACCGTCCCGTAATCCCCGTCGTAGTCGAACCGGTTGGTGAGTCGCGGATCCCGCTGGGTGAGGTCGGTGTTGGTTCCCCAGACGATGCCCTGGTGCAGGTCGGTGACCCGGATCCCGTCGTTCTTGTTGTAGTAGAAGAACAGCAACTGATCCAGCGTCTTCGTCATGTGATAGACGCTGCCCGGGTCGGTGGGATGCAGGATCTTCTCGGTGAAGCAGGTGCCATCCGGCTGGGGCACCTCCACGGTGAGGTAGCCCTCCGGAATGGTGGCGCCACGGTGGGATCCGTAGCCGTACACCCCCATGGTGCCGAGGTGGACGATGTGGACGTCGAGGCCACTCTCGACGATGGCGGCCAGCAGGTTGTGGGTGCCGTTGACGTTGTTGTCGACGGTGTAGCGCTTGGTGGCGCTGCTCTTCATCGAGTAGGGGGCGGCCCGCTGCTCGGCGAAGTGGACAATGGCGGTCGGTCGCTCGCTGCGCAGCAGATCCAGCAGGCGGTCGTACTCCCGCGGCGATGTCCAGATGGACAAAGCGCATCGTCCGGCCCCCCACCTGATCCCAGGCCCGCAGGCGGTCCTGGATGGTGGCGATGGGCGTCAGTGATTCCACGCCCAGGTCGATGTCGATCTTGCGACGACTCAGGTTGTCGACGATGACCACGTCGTGGCCGGCTTCAGCGAGGTTCGTGGCACAGGGCCAACCACAGAAGCCGTCGCCGCCGAGAACGAGTACCTTCACCCCAGACTCCTGAACGAGCAGTTGCTCAGAGGGGCAAGCTACTACAGGCCTCAGAAGCCCCTCCCGGCTCAGCTGATCCCGGCCGCCACCGCCACCAGGGCGGCCACCAGCACCAGACCGCCGATCAGCAGCATCCGGTTGGCGCCGCTGGTTTCTCCGTCCTCCTGCAGCACCATGCGGGGCTCCTTGGCAAAGGCGTTCAGCTTGCCGCCGTCTTCTTCGGTGACCTGCATGGAAGGGGGATCCTCGATTTCGGCAAACCTTATGGAGCAGGGGCGGGATCGGCCCGATCGTCAACGGTTCGTCACACGACCTTCCACCGGAGAACTGGGGCGGGCCTCGGCCCGCGGCGGCAGCCGGCCCGCGAGCAGGGCGGCCCGGCCGGCCTCGGTGGCCTGCGCCATGGCCCTCGCCATGGCCGGTGGATCCGCTGCCAGGGCGATGGCGCTGTTGATCAGCAGGGCGTCGGCGCCCATCTCCATCGCCTGGGCGGCCTCGCTCGGCACCCCGATTCCCGCATCCACCACCACCGGGATGCGGGCGTTCTCGATGATCAGGGCGATGTTGGCCGCGTTGCGGATGCCCTGGCCCGATCCGATCGGCGATCCCAGTGGCATCACCGTGGCGCAGCCCGACCTCCTCCAGCCGTCGGGCCAGCAGGGGATCGGCATTGATGTAGGGGAGCACCGTGAAGCCCTCCCTCACCAGCTGCTCGGCGGCCTCGAGGGTACCGAAGGGATCGGGGAGCAGGTGGCGGGAATCGGGGATCACCTCCAGTTTCACGAAGTTGTTGTCCTCCTGGCCCGCCAGGCGGGCCAGTTCGCGTCCCAGCCGGGCCACCCGCACCGCCTCCTCGGCGGTGGCGCAACCGGCGGTGTTGGGCAGCATCCAGATCCGGCTCCAGTCGATGGCTTCCATCAGGCCGCCGTGGCCTGGGGCGGCACTCTGCACCCGCCGCACCGCCACCGTCACGATCTCGCAGCCGCTGGCCCCGAGGCTCGCCTGCATGGCTTCCAGAGTGGGGTACTTCCCGGTGCCGGTCATCAGCCGGCTGCGGAAGTGCCGGCCTCCGATCACCAGATCGTCGTGGGAGGTGGAGGGGGCGATGGGGTTCAAGGGCGAAGTCCTGCTGCGGGCGAGCGCATCCCGATTAGTCTGCCCCCTGCCTCCGAGACCCACGCCATGCCGGTGCCTCTGGCCGCCGTGCCCCTGCTGCTAGCCGCCAGCCCGATGCTTGCCGCCAGCCCAGATCCGGGCGAGGGGTTCGTGCCCTTCACCCCACCGGAGATGCAGTCGATCATCCAGCAGGACGGGGGGTCCAACGGTGAGGTGGAGACCTTCGACCCGATCGCCCGGGCCCGGCTGATTGCCGAGCAGATGCCCCGGCGCTGGATCGGCCGCTATCAGTCATTCAGCGGCGGCCCGGTGGTCCCCGTGGCCCTGCGGATCGATGGGGCCACCCCGACCGGTCAGATGGTGGATCTGCGCGGTTCGATGGCCATCGGCGGGGTTGAAACCCCTGTGCAGGGCAACCTCAACGCCAAGTCCGACCAGCTTGACCTGCTGTTGCTGGGGGATCCCCTGGGCGGCGCGCTGGAGCCCGGGGGCGCCTTTCAGAGTGTTCAGGGCCTGTCCCTGAGCGGCTGGAGCGCCCCACGGCTGACCACGCCAGGCGGCCGTCTGCAGTTGATTCCCGATCAGGCCCCCCCCGCAGCGATGTCCCCCGGCGGTTCGCCGGTGCGCGGCCTCTGGTGAAGAAATTCAAGGCAAGCTGAAGGAGGCGGAAGGCCCTCAGAGCCCCTTGCGGTTGCCGTCCTGCTTGCCGTTGGTGTCGACACCGCTGCGGCGCTCCAGGATCGAGAGCCGTTTGCGGGCGGTTCTGTTGCGGTCCTCCAGTTGGAGAACCTGCTCATAAAGAGCCCTGGCCTCGTCGGGCTTCGACTGCTTCTCCAGGGCGAACGCCAGGTTGTTGAGGGCCACCGGATAGTCGGCCTTGGCGCGAAGGGCGGCCCGGTAATGGCGGATGGCGGAGCTGTAATTGTTCTGGGCCGCCAGGGTGAACCCCAGGGCGTTCTCCATCAGGGCCCTGGCCTCGGCCGGGACGTTCTCGGCGTCGGCCAGCTTGAGGGCCTGCTTGAGGTTGCCCTGGGCCTGGCCGTACAGACGCTTGCGCAACTGGACCGAGGCCAGCTCGTAGAGAGTGGAGGCATTCCTGGGGCTGGCGGCCGTTGCGCCATTCCCCCCCAGACGGGCCAGGGCGAGCTCGTCGCGGCGCACCCTCAGAATCTGTCTGGCGACGACGACAGCGGCCACACCCAGCAGGGCGATCAGGCCGAGCAGGTAGGCCTGGGGCAGCAGGTCGTTCATCGGGGCCGGCCGGATGGTCGGTGCACGTACGGGGCTGTCAGCGGCTTGCCGCGCTGACCACGGCGGAGAAGCTGGCCGGATCGGCCACGGCCAGCTGGGCCAGCATCTTGCGGTTCAGGCGCACGTCGGCCTGCTTGAGACCTCCGATCAGCTTGCTGTAGCTGAGGCCGTTGATCCTGGCGGCGGCGTTGATCCGGGCGATCCAGAGGCGACGGAAATCACGCTTGCGGCGGCGACGGTCGCGGTAGGCATTGCAGAGGGCCTTCATCACCCGCTGGTTGGCGGTGCGAAACAGACTGCCGTTGCTCCCCTGGAAGCCGCGGGCGAGGCGAAGGATCTTGTTGCGGCGTTTGCGGGCGACGTTGCCCCTCTTGACGCGGGCCATGGGAGGTGATCTCTGGGTGGGAAAAACGGGAGAAGCTGAGAGTGCCTCAGGGCACCCGGCCGGGCTCAGCCGGCGTAAGGGAGCATTCTGGCCACGTTGTCGTGGTCGCGCTCATCCACCACCGCCATGGTGCCCAGATAGCGCTTGCGCTTCGGGCTCTTGTGGTCGAGCAGGTGGTTGAGGAAGGCACGCCGGCGCATGAACTTGCCGGTGCCGGTGGCCTTGAACCGCTTGGCGGCCGCTTTGCGGGTCTTGAGCTTCGGCATCTCGGTGGGCGCGGGCACAAACAAGCACACTACGACGCGGGTGCACCCTCCTCCAACCCTGCCCTGTTCATGCTGCTGCGTTCCCTCCTCCTGCCACGGCTGCTGTTGGCCGTGGCCCTGCTGTTCCCGGCCGGCTGCCGGGCTGATCCGGGGCCACCGGCCCAGCCGTTGGCGTCCCCATCGGCCTCCCCGACCCCGCCGACGGCCCCTGAACCCCTGGCCCTCCTGCACTGGCCGGTGGCGAGGCCTGCTCCTCTGACGGCGGCAAACCCTGTGCTGTGGGTGGCCCTGGCGGCCCGGCTGGGTCCGGCGCCCGCTGTGGCCGGTGCCGCCCCGCCGCTGCGGCTGCGCAGCCAGGGGGGCCTGCTCACCCTGGTGGATGCCTCCGGCCAGCGTTTCCAGGCCCCGGAGCTGGTGCTGCACTGGCGCCGCGTGGCCCTGCCCCAGCCCATCACCCTGCGGCGACGGGTGATGGGTCCGTTCGCCAGCTTCGAGAGCGCCGAGCAGGCCGCGGGCCTCTGGCGCGCCATGGGCGTCGCGGCGGAGATCGCCAGGCCCCGGGACTGGGAGGTGTGGGCCCCGGCCGATGCCCCCGATCCCGTCCCCCTCCCCGACGGCGTGCGGTTGGAGAGCTTCGAGCGGACCGCAAGCGAGCGCGTGGGTCTGGAGCTGCGTCGCGCCGAGGGCGTGGTGGCCCTGCCCTCCCCGATCCGGATCGAGGCTCCGGGTGGCCTGCGCTGGAAGCAGGGCGCCTACGCCGGGCCTTTCCTGTTGCTGGCCGACGCCCACGGCGGCTGGAGCCTGGTGGAGCAGGTTCCCCTCGAGCGCTACCTGGAGGGGGTGGTGCCCCATGAAATCGGGGCCGGCGTGGGGGCGGCGGCGCTCGAGGCCCAGGCCGTGCTGGCCCGCACCTGGGCCGTCCGTAACCAGCACCGCTTCGTGGTGGACGGCTATCACCTCTGCGCCGATACCCAGTGCCAGGTGTACAGCGATCCCCGCCAGGCGGGCAGTGCCGTGCGCCAGGCCATCGCTGCCACCCGTCTGGGTGTGCTGATGGCCGAGGGTCGGGCCATCCACGCCGTGTACCACGCCAGCAACGGGGGCCTCAGCGCTTCTTACGAGGAAGCCTGGAGCGGCGCGCCCGTTCCCTACCTTCGCCCCTTCGCCGACGGACCCGCTCCCTTCCAGGCCCGATACCCCGTCCCCCTGGCAGCGGCCGCCCTGCCGGACCTGCTGCGGGACGGCCGCACGGCCTGGGGGGCCGACCACCCCGTTTTCCGCTGGCAGCGGCGTCTGAGCGCGGCCCAGATCTCCTCCGCCCTGGGGAGGGAGCGGGCGGTGGGCCGTCCCACAGCTTTGAAGGTGCTCTCCCGAGGCCCCAGCGGCCGGGTGCTGGCCCTCGAGGTGCAGGGAACCGAGGGAAGCACCGTGCTGCGTCTGGATGCCATCCGCCGCACCCTGCGGACCCTGCCCAGCACCCTCTTCGTGCTGCGGCCGGCCGGTGTCGGGGTCTGGCAGCTGGAGGGGGGCGGCTTCGGCCATGGAGCCGGCCTGTCCCAGGCGGGGGCCATCGATCTGGCCCGTCGCGGCTGGGACAGCCGTCGGATCCTGGCGCACTACTACCCCGGCACCGAACTCAGGCCCCTCGGTGCCTCCGGGGATTCGCCTTAGAGTTGTAGGGAGTGTGAGGATTTTCATGGCTGCCGGCGGCAGTGACAGCGATCGCCGCCGTGCCAGGCGGCCCTGTTCCTTGCCTGCTGTGGCCTGGCCGGGATCGCGCCCCACTGGCTGCCTCCCGGTCGCAGCCTTGTGCCGGCACTCACCCTGGCGACCCTGCTCGGGGGCTACAGCCTGAGGACGGTTCTGCTGCAGGCCTTCCGCCGCAGCAGGGGCGATGTGTCCCCGACGCCGCTCCCCCTGACCGAAGCCTGCCCGGCCGTCGATGTGGTCGTCGCCGCCCGCGACGAGCAGGCGGTGATCGGGCGTCTGGTGGAGCGCATCGCCGGCCTGCGCTGGCCCGCAGGCCTGCTCACCCTCTGGGTGATCGACGACGGCAGCGACGACCGCACCCCCGACCTGCTGGCCGACCTCCAGGGCCGCCATTCCTTCCTGCGGGTGCTGCGCCGCTCCAGGGATGCGGGCGGCGGCAAGTCCGGGGCGCTCAATCTGGTGCTGCAGCAACTCACGGGCCGCTGGATGCTGGTGCTGGATGCGGATGCCGATCTGCAGCCCGACGTTCTTGAGCGTCTTGTTCCCTGGGCCGAGAGCGGGGGCTGGGCGGCGGTTCAGCTGCGCAAGGCGGTGGTCAATGCCCAGGCCAACCTGCTCACCACCGCTCAGGCGATGGAGATGGCCTTCGATGCGGTGATCCAGGAGGGGCGACTGGCCAACGGCGGCGTGGCCGAGCTGCGGGGCAATGGCCAGCTGCTGCGCCGCGATGCTCTCCTGACCGCTGGCGGATTCAACGAGGACACCGTCACCGACGATCTCGATCTGAGCTTCCGCTTCCTGCTGGAGGGCCTGCCCATCGGTGTGCTCTGGGATCCCCCGGTCCAGGAGGAAGCGGTCCTGACGCTTCCCGCACTGTGGCGCCAGCGCCAGCGCTGGGCGGAGGGGGGGCTGCAGCGCTTCTTCGATTACACCCCCGGCCTGCTCTCGGATCGGCTGCGCTTCAGTCAGAAGCTGGATCTCATCGCCTTCTTCCTGCTGCAGTATGTGCTGCCGGTGGTGGCCAGTGCCGATCTGCTCGGAACCGTGCTCACCCGCACGCCCCCCACCATGTGGCCGTTCTCGATCGTGGCCCTGGCTCTTTCGGGGATGGCGATCGCCACGGGTTGCCGCCGGTCTTCGGAGGGACCACCCCTGCCGGAGATGAACCCCTTCACGGTCGGACTGGGCATCGTCTATCTGGTCCACTGGTTCCTGGTGATTCCCTGGGTCACCCTGAAGATGGCCCTGCTGCCCAAGAGGCTGGTGTGGGTCAAGACC
Source organism: uncultured bacterium (assembly GCA_942491175.1). Taxonomy (GTDB): domain Bacteria; phylum Cyanobacteriota; class Cyanobacteriia; order PCC-6307; family Cyanobiaceae; genus Cyanobium. Next base: position 203,209 of record CALNZO010000013.1, read on the forward strand.
CTTCACCTGGGCGAAGACTCTGCTGGTCATGATGTGGACGACCAGGAAGGACAATCGGACGGGGGGGCTGAGTTCGTCGCGGAAACCGGTCGTTTGTGAATCCACGGCAATGTTTTTCTCGTTGCCGTGGAACTCGAGATGAGATGGTCTCGCGCCAGCCAAGGCCAGGAAGACTCAAAAATATCTTTGTAGGCCGTATCGCTGAAACTCGACTACCTTGGCTCGAATCATGTTGTCGTCGATCTCAGGCCTTCTGACCGATGGACCCGGACGATTGGCTTATGATAAGTTCCTGGGTACATCGGTTCGTCTGCGGCAACAGTCATGCCCTTGTTTCGAGAGATGGGCCTGACGTTCATCCACATCCCCAAGACGGCAGGGACATCCATCGAGTCGGCCCTTGGGCTCGATCTCAGCCCTGCCGTTGAAAACCTTGACGCCTGCTTCGGAAAAGTCACTTCTGGAGAGCTGAAGAATTCTGGCCTGAGCTCAGGTTTTCTCCAGCATCTTCGGCTCGAAGAAATGGAACGCCTGCATCCGGATTTCATCCGGGACAGCTGGGTATTCACCGTGGTCCGGGATCCCTGGACGCGATTCCTGTCTTCCTACCGAAGAAAGGATCGTGCCATGGCTGATTTTGCAAGGTGGTACCACGGTATCGATCTCCACGCCCTCACGCTTGAACAGTATGTGGAGCTTGCCGCATCCCATGATTTGCTGCATCTCAGAGCCCAATCGACCTTCCTGGAAGGCTCTGCGACAGTGAATGTCTTCTATTTCGAGCATCTTTCCCAACTCACGCTGGCCCTTTCCGAGCAACTGGGCAGGGTTTTGAATCTGCCCAGAGTCAACGGGCCGGCCTCCCAGTTGAGGAAGCCTTCGTCCCGAAAGGAAAGGAAGCTCAGAAAGAGGGTGGCGGAGATCTATGCGGAGGATTACAGGCGGTTCTACCCAGACCACCAGCTGCCGGCCCCCGATCCCTGGACTTCAGGACTGATCCGCAGCCTGCGTTCCGCCCTGCCCTCCGGCCTGGGACGTCGATGAAGGGCGCAGGAGGCCTGGGACGGCCAGGCCCGAGAGGGACGCCGGGTCCGCTTCCTGCCGGTCTTCACCCACGAAATCGGCAATCACCTCTCCATTGAAGAATTCGGCCAGGCGTCTGGATTGCTCATCGATGCGGCTGACGGGGCCTGGGGACAGGTCGGGAGGTTCGGTGGCCGCCGCATCAGCCCCCACCGCCTGCGTGGCTGGGGGCCTACCCGGCGAAGCGGTCGTGGGTCCGGGGGGCGGCAGGGTTGGCGCTGGCGCTGACAGTGGCGCTGATGCCGGTGCTGGCGGGGCGCTGGGCCGGGCCGGCTCCTGCACGGCCATGGCCGGGGGAGGCGTTCGCTGAGCCGGACTGTCCCCCCCGGCCTCCAGGGACAGCTGTCGTGGACTTCCCAGCGCACTGGCCACCGCTTTCTCCAGCAGGGGCAGCCGGCTCTGCACCATGGCCATCCAGGTGCCGGCCACCCGTACCAGCGCCCGCCGCTCGTCGAGGCGCACCAGCTGGGCCTGCTGGGAGAGAAGCATGCGGGTGGAAGGGAGTTCCAGCCCGGCCAGGATCTGCTGCCAAAGCTCCGCCAGGTTCTCGGCTGCCGGGGCGGCCCCCTGGATCGCCGGGGACGTTGGGGCCGAGACTTCGGCCTCCGTGGCAGGGGGCCTGGGGGCCTGCTGGGGCGCCGCCGGGGGAGATGGGGGAGAGGCCTCCGGTGGGGTCGCTGCCGCCGGCTGAGCCTTTCTGGTGGCCTCTCTGACCTCGGCCCCACTCTGACCAGGGCCAGAAGCTGCTGGGCCCCCTCCGGTCGGCTCTGCCAGGAGCCCCAGCACCAGCACCTCCAGCCAGAGCCGTGGCTGCACGCTGTGGCGCAGCTGCTGTTCGCTGCCCTTGAGCTGGGCCTGCCAGTGGAGCAGCCGGGCCTTGCCGATGCGGCGGGCCACTTCCGGCAATCGGGGCCGCAGCTCCGGGGACACGCTGGTGAGCTCGAGGCGGTCCGGCGCCACCCCCGCCAGCAGCAGATCCCGCAGCAGGGACGCCAGCCCCTGGAGTACGGCGGAGGGTTCCCGGCCCCGGTCCAGGAGTTCGCGGCAACCTTCCACGACCTGAAGGGGATCGCCAGAAGCCATGCCCTCCGCCAGCTGCAGCAGCTCCTGTTCGGGCACCGCCCCCAATAGGTCCCACACAGCGTCGGCGGCGATCGGCGCCGGCAGCAGGCTGAGCTGATCGAGCAGGCTTTCGGCGTCCCGCAGGCCCCCCTGGGACCGCTGGGCCACCAGGTGCAGGGCCTCGGGGGTGATGCCGATGGACTCTTCGGCGGCGATCCACTGCAGATGCCTCTCCAGGGCTTCGAGGGGGATGCGCCGGAAATCGAAGCGCTGGCAGCGGCTCAGGATCGTGGGCAGCACCCGCTGGGGATCGGTGGTGGCCAGCACGAACACCACCCGTGGCGGTGGTTCCTCCAGGGTCTTGAGCAGGGCGTTGAAGGCGGCGGTGGAGAGCATGTGGCACTCATCCACCACATAGACCTTCCAGCGGGCCTGGACCGGAGCGAACCGGGACCGCTCGATCAGTTCGCGGATGTTGTCGACGCCGGTGTTGGAGGCGGCGTCGATCTCGATCACGTCGAGGGCGTTGCCCGCGGCGATGGTCGTGCACAGGTCGCAGATCCCACAGGGTGTGGGGGTCGGCCCTGGACTGGCCATGCAGTTGAGCGAGCGGGCCAGGATGCGGGCGCTGGAGGTCTTGCCCGTGCCTCGGGGGCCGCTGAACAGGTAGGCCGGGGCGATGCGGTTCTGAAGCAGGGCCTGGCTGAGGGTGTCGGCGACCGCCTGCTGGCCCACCAGCTGGTCGAAACGCTGGGGCCGGTACTTGTGGTGCAGCGGCTGGTAAGCCTGGGCCATGGGTGCATTCCGGCTTGGCGTTTCCGCTCGGCGTCTCGGCCGGTCGTCCTGCGGCGTCGGCCCTTCACGTTACCGGTCTTCTCCAGGCTCCAACAGCCGCTGCAGCCGGTCTTCCATCTCCTCCACCGCCGCCAGCTGGTCGGCCAGGTTCTGGCCGGCCAGGCGCAGCTGTTCGAGCGGATCGGTGCCCACCGTGATCGCTCCAGCCCCTTCCCCCCAGCGCCGTTCGGCCCGGGCCAGTTCCTCCTCCAGCTTCTCCTGCAGCCGCAGCCTCAGGCCATCGAGCTGGTCCAGGCAGAGCCGGGCCAGCTCCCGGCCCCGGGCCAGCTGCTCGGGGTCGAGGCCCGTGGCCAGGGCCTCGGTCAGGGACTGGCCCTGGCGCAGCAGCACCCTTGCACCCGTCAGCAGCGCCGCCGGCACGAACTGACCGAGGGCGAGGGCGCCGAGGCTGCCGGTGTGCAGCCAGTCCTCCACCTGGGTGCTGCGGTGGCGACCGGTCTTGCACCAGTGGGCGAAGTGCTCGCAGTTGTTGAACAGCAGGTTGTAGCGCTGCTCGCCGATGCGTCCCATGGCCCGGCGCAGGGTGACCCCCACCGGGGAGCAGCTCCCTTCCGGGTACGCGACGGTGCTGATCGCCTCCCCTCGGCTGAAGTCATTCAGCGAGCTGCGCAGGATCTCCCGGCCCTCCAGGTAGTGGGCCACGGTCCCGTCCCCCAGGTCGATGCCATGGTGCAGGAACAGGCCGTGCTGTCGGGGGGCCTGCAGATGGTCGGCGGCGGACAAGGCGGACGGGACGGAACCGCTCAAGCCTCGCGCCTGCGGGGGAGTCGCCTCCGTCGCCTTCTGGTACGGATGGCCGCTCCGCGGGGTTGACGGGAGGGAGGCTTCAGGCCGTGGCCTGTTCGCCGCAGTGGCCGTCCAGCTCGGCGGCTGCGTTGATCGACAGCACCTTGGCCTTGCTCCGCTGTTCCACCAGCTCACGGGTGACGCTGAAGCTCTGCACGTCCTGGCGGGAGGGGAGGTCGTACATGAGGTCCAGCATCAGCTCCTCGACGATGCCCCGCAGAGCCCGCGCGCCGGTCTTGCGGCGGTGGGCTTCGGCGGCGATGGCCTCGACGGCGCCGGGTTCGAAGTCGAGTCGCACGTTGTCCATGCTCAGCAGGGTCTGGAACTGCTTCACCAGGGCGTCCCGCGGTTCGGTGAGGATCGCTTCGAGGGCTGCGGTGTCGAGGGGGTCGAGCACCGCGCTCACCGGCAGCCGGCCGATGAACTCGGGGATGAGCCCGTAGCGCACCAGATCCTCCGGTTCGAGGTGGCGCATGACCTCGCTGGAATGTCGGTCCTTGCCGGGACGCACCCTGGAGCGGCCATCGGTGGGCAGGAAGCCGATCGCGTTGCGCCCCATGCGCTTCTGCACCAGGTCCTCCAGCCCCACGAAGGCGCCGCCGCAGATGAACAGCACCTGGCTGGTGTCGATCTGGATGCAGTCCTGATAAGGATGCTTGCGGCCCCCCTGGGGCGGCACGTTGGCCACCGTTCCTTCCAGCATCTTGAGCAGGGCCTGCTGAACCCCCTCACCGGAGACGTCGCGGGTGATGGAAGGGTTTTCACTCTTGCGGGCGATCTTGTCGATCTCGTCGATGTAGATGATGCCTCGCTGGGCCTGGTCCACGTCCAGATCGGCCTTCTGGAGCAGCCGCAGCAGGATGTTCTCCACGTCCTCGCCCACGTAACCGGCTTCGGTGAGTGTGGTGGCGTCCGCCACGGCGAAGGGGACGTCGAGCATCTCGGCCAGGGACTGGGCCAGGAGCGTCTTGCCGCACCCCGTCGGCCCGATCAGCAGGATGTTCGACTTGTGCAGGCGCGTGGCCGTCTGATCCGTCTCACCCTTGCCGTCGCCCTGCCAGGCCAGCCGCTTGTAGTGGTTGTAGACCGCCACCGCGAGCACCTTCTTGGCTTCCTCCTGCCCCACGACCTGCTGATCGAGGAAGTCCTTGATCTCCTGGGGCCTGGGAATGGTGGCCAGGGTGGGCGCGGGTTTGGCCGCTTTCTTCGGAGCCGCCTTCCGGCTTCCATCGGCCATGGGGCGGTTCTGGGGGCCATGGCCATGGTGCTCGACCAGTTCCTCGTCGAGAATCTCGTTGCAGAGATCGATGCACTCGTCGCAGATGTAGACGCCCGGCCCGGCGATCAGCTTGCGCACCTGTTCCTGGGACTTGCCGCAGAAGGAGCACTTCAGGTGGGCGTCGAACTTGGCCATCGGCGAGGAGGCGGCTGGAGCGGCGTTGGGGGTCTTGGGGCGTGATCGGGACGGGCGTCCGTCTCCCATGATCGACCCCGCCCGCCGTTTGGTCAGTCCTCCCGGGGGATCGGACCGATGGCGAAGGAAGGCGTCCTAGGGGATGGAGGGGTCTGGGGTGTCATCGACCACCCGGTCGATCAGTCCGTATTCAACCGCCTCCATCGGGGAAAGGAAGTAGTCGCGGTCGGTATCTTCAGCGATCTTCTCGAGCGGCTGGCCGGTGTGCTCGGCCATCAGCCCGTTGAGCGTGTCCTTGAGGTAGAGGATTTCCCGGGCCTGAATCTCGATGTCCACCGCCTGGCCCTGGGCTCCCCCAAGGGGCTGGTGGATCATGATCCGGGCGTTGGGGAGCGCCAGACGCTTGCCATGGGCGCCGGCGGTGAGCAGGAAGGCCCCCATGCTGGCGGCCAGCCCGTAGCAGATGGTGACCACATCCGGGGCCACCTGTTGCATGGTGTCGTAGATGGCCAGCCCGGACGTCACCGATCCCCCCGGTGAGTTGATGTAAATCTGGATGTCTTTCTCGGGATCCTCGGCCTCGAGGAACAGCAGCTGGGCCACCAGGGAGTCGGCCACCTGATCGTCGATCCCGGTGCCCAGGAAGATGATCCGCTCCCGCAGCAGCCTCGAGTAGATGTCGAAAGCGCGGTCCCCCCGGCCGGACTGCTCCACCACCGTGGGAAGCACCCCAGGAGCGGCCGAAGGGAGAGGGGGCGACGCACCGTTCCAGGGCAGGGGTCCCTGCCAGAGGTTGCTGACGGGGTGGGGCCGTGATCCCTCGGGGCCGGCCGTGGGAGTGGGCAGCCCCGCGGGGGTCAGGGGCGGTCGGGCATCGATCACGCGGTCTCGCAGGGGGACAGAGGAGTGAACTCAATCTATGGCTGGGGGGCTTCCTCCTGAGTTTCGGCATCTGCCTCCACCGCACCCTCCTTCTTTGCCTTCCCTTTCCCCTTCGCCTTCGCCTCGGGCTTGTCCTCCTCCTCCGGGGCTTTTTCGGTGAGAGTGCTGTTGGCCTCGAGCCACTCCAGCAGCTTCTCTTTCAACAGGTCCTCGGCCACGGCCAGCCGCAGACGCTCCTGGTCGACGGAGGAGCTGTCGCTCAGGCCCCGGCGGATCTCGGTCAGCTTCGCCTCCAGGTCGGCGGCGGCCACTTCGATCTTTTCGGCGCTGGCCAGGGCCTTGAGGGCCAGGCTGCGTCGCAGTCGCTGTTCGGCTTCGGGCCGGGAGGTGTCCATCAGGCTGCGCACCAGGTCGGGGGTGAACAGCTTCTTGACATCCATGCCCTGCTGGGCGATCTGGCCGGCGGTCTGTTCAATCAGATTGCGCACCTCCTGCTGGATCAGGGTTTCGGGCAGTTCCACATCCAGGTGCTCCACCAGCACCGTCAGCAGGGCTTCGTGGCGGTTGGCGCGATGGCGGCGTTCGGCCTCCTCGCGCAGGCGCTCCTCCAGGTCGGCGCGCAGTTCCGCCAGGGTCGCCTTGTCACTGGCCTGCTGGGCGAAGGCATCATCGAGGGCGGGCAGCTCCCGGGACTTGAGCTCGAGCAGGGTGATGGTGAAGCGGGCATCCCGACCTGCCGCCGCCTCCTGGGGATAGGAGTCCGGGAAGCGGCAGGACACCTCGCGGGTTTCATCCACGCGCATGCCGAGGATGCCGGCCACGAAGCCGGGGATCATGCGGCCTTCCTCCAGCTCCACTTCCATTCCCTCGCTGCTGCCTCCCTCGATGGGCTCGCCGGAGTCGACGAAGGTGCCGCGGAAGGCGATCTGGGCCACGTCGCCCTCGGCGGCAGCCCGGTCCTCCACGGGCACCAGGGTGGCCAGCTCGCGGCGTGACTGCTCGATCAGCTCGTCGACCCGGGCGGGGTCGAAGGCCACGGGTTCCGCTTCCGCCGTCAGCCCCCTGGTGCTGCGCAGGATCGGGGTGGGCTCCACGTCCATCTCCAGGGTGATGGTGAGCTCTTCGCCCGGGTTGTAACGCTCCAGCACCAGCTCGAAGGCCTCGCTCAGCTCGGGCCGGCCGATCGCTTCGATGGCCTCCTGCTGCATCGCCTCGCGCACCACGGCATCGACCAGGTCTTCCAGGGCGGTGGCGCGGATCCGCAGAGGGCCGATCTGCTGGAGCAGCACCGGCCGGGGGACCCGGCCCTTGCGAAAGCCGGGCAGCTTCACACTGCGGCTGAGTTTTTCCAGGGCGGTGTCGTAGCTCTTCTGGCTGCGTCCTGCGGGAACGGCGACCTCCACCGCCAGGCGGCTTCCGGGGCGCGGTGAGGTGGTCACCCGGAGGTTGGCATCGGCGCTGGCGGTGCTGGCTGCAGGACTCATGAAACGGGACTCGCTCGGGGCAGCACCCCATCCTAGAAACTGGCCGTTCCGGGCTCCAAGCGCGTATTGTGTATTTGACGCAACGGCGCGCCCATATTTCCAATCGAATCAATTCTTTCCGGCCCCCTGGCCGGCTGATTTGTCTCAGAGTTCTCTCTCCGTTCAGCGTCCACACCCGCAGTCCCGTCTCCGGAGTCAGCTTTCCCCTCTTCGCCTGAACCCGTTTTCAGGTTGCCCTGCAGGGTTCAGGGTTCATTGCTCCCCTCCCGACCCCACGGCCCCCGCCTCCTCCCTCCCGCCAACCGTCCCTTCTCCCCCCGTTGACCGTCTCAGCGACCCTCTCCTCCCCTCCGCGACACCTGCCGCGGCGCCCTCTCCGCATCGCCATCCTCGGCGCCACCGGTGCCGTCGGTCAGGAGTTGCTCGGCCTGCTCGAGGAGCGGGCATTCCCCGTGGCGGAGCTGCTGCTCCTGGCCTCCCCCCGCTCGGCCGGCCAGGAACTGGTCTGGCGGGGTGAGCGGATCACGGTGCGGCCCGTCGGGCCCGGGGTCTTCGATGGCGTTGACCTGGTGCTGGCCTCCGCCGGTGGCTCCGTCTCCCGGCAGTGGGCTCCGGTGGCGGTGGCCGCCGGAGCGGTGGTGATCGACAACTCCAGCGCCTTCCGGATGGATCCGGCCGTGCCCCTGGTGGTGCCGGAGGTGAACCCCCAGGCCGCCTGCGAGCACGGTGGGATCATCGCCAATCCCAACTGCACCACCATCCTGCTGACCGTGGCCCTGGCGCCGCTGGCGGCCCGGCGGCCGATCCGCCGGGTGGTGCTCAGCACCTACCAGTCGGCCAGCGGCGCCGGCGCCCGGGCCATGGAGGAACTGCGCCACCTGAGCCGCACCGTGCTGGATGGGGGCGCGCCGGTGAGCGAAGTGCTGCCCCACTCCCTGGCCTTCAATCTCTTTCTGCACAACTCGCCCCTGCAGCCAAGCGGCTACTGCGAGGAGGAGCTGAAGATGCTCCATGAAACCCGCAAGATCATGGGGCTGCCGGATCTGCGCCTGTCGGCCACCTGTGTGAGGGTGCCTGTCCTGCGGGCCCATTCCGAAGCGGTCAACATCGAATTCGAGGAAGCTTTCCCCGTGGCGGAGGCCCGCGCTCTGCTGGCGGCGGCCCCCGGCGTGGAGCTGATCGAGAACTTCGAGACCAACCGCTTCCCCATGCCCACGGACGTCACCGGGCGCGATGCGGTCGCCGTGGGGCGCATCCGCCAGGACCTCAGCGATCCCCATGCCCTGGAGCTCTGGCTCTGCGGTGACCAGATCCGCAAGGGTGCCGCCCTCAACGCCATCCAGATCGCCGAGCTGCTGCGCGAGCAGGCGCTCACCACCCCCGCCGGTGGAGGTGACGCTTGAGCGCGGCCACCCTGCAGGCGCCGAGCACGGCTCCGTCTCCCGAAGCCCCTTTCGGGCGGCTGCTCACTGCGATGGTCACCCCCTTCCGGCCTGACGGGGCCATCGATCTGGACCTGGCGGCCCGCCTGGCGGACCATCTGGTCGCCAACGGTTCCGACGGGTTGGTGCTGTGCGGTACCACCGGGGAGTCCCCCACCCTCACCTGGCAGGAGCAGCATGAGCTGTTTGCCGCGGTGAAAGGGGCGGTGGGGGGCCGGGCCAGTCTGGTGGCCGGCAGCGGCAGCAACTGCACCGCCGAGGCGGTGGAGGCCACCCATGAGGCGGCCACCCTCGGTGCCGACGGGGCCCTGGTGGTGGTGCCCTACTACAACAAGCCTCCCCAGGAGGGCCTGGAAGCCCATTTCCGTGCCGTGGCCAGGGCCGCGCCGGAGCTGCCGCTGATGCTCTACAACATTCCTGGGCGCACCGGCTGCAGCCTTGCACCGGACACCACCGCCCGCCTGCTCGATCAGCCCAATGTGGTCGGGTTCAAGGCCGCCAGCGGCAGCACCGAGGAGGTGAGCCAGCTGCGGGGCCTCTGCGGTGATCGCCTGGCGATCTACAGCGGTGACGATGCCCTCACCCTGCCGATGCTGGCGGTGGGTGCCGCAGGTGTGGTGAGCGTGGCCAGCCACCTGGTGGGGCCCAGGATCCGGGCCATGCTCCTGGCCTTCCTCACCGGCGACAGCGCCGCCGCCCTCGACGAGCACCAACGCCTCCTCCCCCTGTGCAAGGCCCTCTTCTGCACCACCAACCCCATCCCCGTCAAAGCCGCTCTGGAGATCAGCGGCTGGCCGGTGGGTGCCCCCCGACTTCCCCTTCTTTCCGCCGACACATCCGTGCGACAACGTCTCTCCTCGATCCTGGCCGCCCTGCGTCCCACCTGACGCCAAGGCCGATGTCCAGAGTCACCTCCCCGTTCCGCGCTTTCCGCGCCACACCCGTTTCAGCTGACCTTTCCCAACCAACTCTCCTCCCTCCTTCATGACAAGTCAGAACGCCAATCCCATCATCCGCGCCGGCCAGGGCGCCAAGTCACGGCATCAGGGCCTGCGGGTCATCCCCCTGGGCGGCCTGCACGAGATCGGCAAGAACACCTGCGTCTTCGAATACGGCGATGAGCTGATGCTCGTGGATGCCGGCCTTGCCTTCCCCAGCGATGGCATGCACGGCGTCAACGTCGTCATGCCCGACACCAGCTACCTGCGTGAGAACCAGAAGCGCATCCGCGGCATGGTGGTCACCCACGGCCACGAAGATCACATCGGCGGCATTCCGCACCACCTCAAGAACTTCAACATCCCGATCATCTACGGCCCGCGGCTGGCCATGTCGATGCTTCAGGGAAAGATGGAGGAGGCCGGTGTCACCGACCGCACCACCATCCAGACCGTCGGCCCCAGGGATGTGGTGCACGTGGGCCAGCACTTCAAGGTGGAGTTCATCCGCAACACCCACTCGATGGCCGACAGCTTCACGCTGGCCATCACCACGCCGGTGGGCGTGATCGTCTTCACCGGTGACTTCAAGTTCGACCACACGCCGGTGGATGGCGAATACTTCGATATCCAGCGCCTCGCCCACTACGGCGAGCAGGGCGTGCTGTGCCTGTTCAGCGATTCCACCAACGCCGAGATCCCCGGCTTCACCCCGCCGGAGCGGTCGGTCTTCCCGAACCTGGATCGCCACATCAGCCAGGCCGAGGGTCGCGTCATCCTCACCACCTTCGCCAGCTCGGTTCATCGCGTCTCGATGATCCTCGAGCTGGCGATGAAGAATGGCCGCAAGGTGGGCCTGCTGGGCCGCTCCATGCTCAATGTGATCGCCAAGGCCCGGGAGCTCGGCTACATGCGCTGCCCCGACGATCTGTTCGTGCCGATCAAGCAGATCCGTGACCTGCCCGACCGGGAAACCCTGCTGCTCATGACCGGCAGCCAGGGCGAACCGCTGGCGGCTCTCAGCCGCATCTCCCGCGGAGAACATCCCCAGGTGCAGGTCAAATCCACCGACACCATCATCTTTTCGGCCAGTCCCATCCCTGGGAACACCATTTCGGTGGTGAACACCATCGACCGGCTGATGATGATGGGCGCCAAGGTCGTCTACGGCAAGGGAGAGGGCATCCATGTCTCCGGCCACGGCTGCCAGGAAGACCACAAACTGATGCTTGCCCTCTGCCGGCCGAAGTTCTTCGTGCCCGTCCACGGTGAGCACCGCATGCTCGTATGCCATTCCAAGACGGCCCAGTCCATGGGCGTGCCTGCCGATCACACCCTGATCATCGACAACGGCGATGTGGTGGAACTCACCCCCGACAGCATCCACAAGGGGGAACCTGTGAAATCCGGCATCGAACTGCTCGATGCCTCCCGCAACGGCATCGTCGATGCCCGGGTGCTCAAGGAGCGTCAGCAGCTGGCCGAGGACGGGGTCATCACCCTTCTGGCGGTGATCACCACCGACGGGGTGATGGCGGCGCCCCCGCGGGTGAACCTGCGGGGTGTGGTCACCGCTGCCGATGCCCGCAAGCTCTCGGTCTGGGCGGAGCGGGAGATCGGCTGGGTGCTGGAGAACCGCTGGAATCAGCTCTCCCGCAACACCGGCGGCAAGGCCCCGGACGTCGACTGGGTGGGTGTGCAACGAGAGGTGGAGGTGGGCCTGCAGCGTCGCCTGCGCCGGGAGCTGCAGGTGGATCCGCTGATCATCTGCCTGGTGCAGCCTGCTCCCGCCGGCACGCCCGCCTACAAGGGCCGGGCCGATGCCGAACCCGACACCCGACCGGCACCCCGTGGTGGCCGTCGCGAGGGCTCCGGCCGCCAGGCTCCCGTCCCCGTTCCCCAGCGCCAGTTGGTGACGGCGGCCTCCCAGGCCCCGGCCGCCCCCGCCGCCCAGGCGGCTCCGGTGATGGCCGCTCAGAAGCCGGCCCCCGAGGAGCCGGAACCCACCGGTCGCACCCGGCGCCGCCGCTCCGCCGCCGCCTGATCCTTCGGCGACGAGCTGAGGCCCCACGGGGCCTCAGCCGACCCTGACCAGCAGAAGGCCTCTGAGCAGTTCCTCGTCTTCCTTCGCGTCCACGGGGGCTGGGCTGGTCTGGGCCGGGTCCGGCTCCTGCAAGGTCAAGGTCAGTTCCAGCTCTTCGGCCAGGGCCGGATCAGCCTGGTGCAGTTCGATCAGTTCGGGCTCTTCGACCACCTCCGGAATCAGCGATTCCTCGCTCCAGGGGGTGGCAGGCTCCCCACCCTTCACCTTGCCCTCCGCCAGCGGCGTTTCGGAGGCCGGCGTCGCCCCGGCCTCCCCCATGAAAGGCGCCGGGGTGGCCGTCGTTGTGGCTTCAGGTGTCGGGGTCGATCCCGGCGTCATGGCGGTCAGCCAGGGAGCCGCCGGGCTGGCGGCCTTCGCCGCGGCCGGGGTGTCGGGCGTTGCCGGAGCCGGGCCTGTGAACGGGGAGGCCGCCTTCGGACTGGTCGTCAGTGGCGACGTCGCAGTCGCGGCCGCCGGCTGGCCCCGGGTGGCTTCCGGATCCGGGTGGGCCTCGTCTGCGTTTCGGGTTGGGGCTCCGCAGCGGCGGGCGCGCTGACGTTGCACTGCTTCAGCCCCTGTTGGGCGATCTTCGCCAGGGAGGCTTCCTTGCTCTGCGACGCCACGGCTGCGTAGAACTCGGCGGCCGCTCTCTTGTCGGCGAAGCCGTAGAGATGGGTGTGACCCAGGAGCAGCTGCAAACGCATGCGAAGCCCCAGGAACTGGGGGCTGCCGGACTGCTTGATCTCCTGCAGCAGTTCCCCACCGTCGCGCAGCACCATGGCCCAGTCCTCCTTCGAGTAGGCCTGTTCGATGACCGCGTAGCGCTGGGCGGCGTCGTTGACGTCGGTCTCAGCCATGGAGCTCGTCGGGGGATCGGACCCACAGTGTGCTGCGGTCCCAGTGCAGTTGCCATCCTCCGGCCAGATCCAGACGGCCCGGATCCGTCCTCCCGGCCAGCCGGTCCACCAGGGTTTCCAGCGTGCGGGACCCCGGATCCCTGGCCAGGCATCCCCGCAGCCAGTGCTCCACCAGCCGGCGCTGGCTGGCCACCGTGAGGTTGTCCAGTCGCCGGCGTTGCAGCCGGTCCCGGGCCCCTTCCTGGCGCAATCCCTCCAGGGCCAGCTCCAGCAGCTCCGTCTCCCCTTCCGACTGCTGCTCCAGCCGCTCCGCCTGGGCACTGATCCGCCGGCTGGCGCCGGGATGCAGGGCCTCCAGCACCGGCATCACTTCAGCCCGAAGGCGGTTGCGGGCAAAGCGACGATCTTCGTTGCTGCTGTCGGGCCAGATGGGCAGGTCCCGCTCCCGGCAGATGCGGCCGGTGTCGTCCCGGTCGAAGACCAGCAGGGGCCGGACCAGCCAGAGGGGAGCCCCATGCCCAGGGGTCTTTCCTGGCCCTTCCCCCCGGTCCATGGGGTGGAGGGGTCGCCTGGCCCCGAGGCTGGCCAGGCCCCGCAGGTGGCTGCCCCGGGCCAGGTTGAGCAGCACGGTTTCAGCCCGGTCGCTGGCCGTGTGGCCGGTGATCACATGGCTGCACTGCAGCCGGATCGCCGCGTTGGCCAGGCGGTCGTAACGCCACTGCCGGGCGGCGGCTTCGCTGCCGGGGACCGGATCGGCCCGATCGAGCGCCAGGGGCAGTCCCTGGCTCCGGGTCCAGACGGCCAGTTCCGCAGCCTGGAGCGCCGCGTCCGGCCGCCAGCCGTGATCCCCGTGCCAGATCTTCAGACGCCAGCCATGCAGGGGCTGCAGATCCTGGAGAAGCGTGGCCATGGCCATCGAATCCTGGCCCCCGGATACCGCCAGCAGCAGGGAGCCTCCCCCGGGCAGCAGGGATGGCCGTCGCAGCAGATGGCGGTGCAGCCGCGCCTGATCGGCTCCCCACGGGCGTCGCTGGTTTCCGTGGCCGGATGGGAGAATCACGCCACGAACTCTGCCTCCCGTCGATGTCCCGCCTCACCAGCCTGCCCACAGCCCTGCAGCAGGCCATCCACCAGGGGCGCCTGCTGAAGGTCATCGCCGGTCTCGACAACTTCGATGCCGCCAGCGTGCGACGGGTGGCGCAGGCTGCGGCGGCGGGTGGGGCCGATCTGGTCGATCTGGCCTGCGATCCGGCCCTGGTGCGCCTGGTCGCCGCCCAGGCGCCGGGCCTGCCCATCTGCGTTTCGGCCGTGGATCCGACCCTGTTCCCACCCGCGGTGGCGGCCGGGGCGGCCATGGTGGAGATCGGCAACTACGACAGTTTCTATCCGCAGGGCCGGGTCTTCGGAGCCGCCGAGGTGCTGGAGCTCACCCGCCGCACCCGGGAGCTGCTGGGCGCAACGCCGCTCTCGGTCACCGTGCCCCACATCCTTCCCCTTGATGAGCAGGAACGGATGGCGGTGGATCTGGTGGCCGCCGGCGCCGATCTGATCCAGACCGAAGGGGGGGCCAGCGCCCGGCCCCACAGCGCCGGTGCCCTGGGCCTGATCGAAAAGGCCGCTCCCACCCTGGCCGCCGCCCATGCCATCAGCCGTGCCGTCGCGGTGCCGGTGCTGTGCGCTTCCGGCCTCTCGGCCGTCACCGTGCCCCTGGCCCTGGCCGCCGGGGCCGCGGGCGTCGGCGTGGGCTCCGCCGTCAACCGCCTCGACGATGAGCTGGCCATGGTGGCGGTGGTGCGGGCCCTGCGGGAGGCCATGCCGGCGGCGGCGGCGTTTCAGGGCATGAGGCCTCGGTAGGCTTCATTGGCCACTGCTTCGTTTCCCGTGGGTTCCTTCGCCTGGCTGCTGCAATGGCCCATCCGGGCCCTCATCCTGCTCCTGGTGGCCCGGCTGCCCCTGGGGGTCGAGATGGCCAGCTTCCCCGTTGCCCTGCTGTCGGCCGTCGTCATCGGGCTGCTCGGCACCCTGCTGATCTTCCCGCTCAAGCTGCTCCTGGGTCCCGTCTGGTTCGTCACCTCCCTGGGGGGGCTGATCAGCCCGGTGTCGTTTCTGTTCAACTGGGTGATCACCATCCTGCTGTTCGGGCTGGCGGCCTGGCTGATCGACGGGTTCCGGCTGCAGAACGGATTCGTCAGCGCCATCCTGGGCGGCCTTGCCTACAGCATCCTGAGCAGCGTCGTGCTGCGCTGGTTCGGCCTTGAGGTGCCCCTCACCCGGGCGATGGCGGCGGCCAGCGGCCTGGGCTGATCGGTTTTCCCCGCCGGGACGCTCACCGCCTCTCGACGCCAGAATGGGCTGATGTCTTTCCAGCTTCACGCCCCCTACGAGCCCAAGGGTGATCAACCCACCGCCATCGAAGCGATGGTGAATGGCGTTGTGGGGGGCGAGCGCTTCCAGACCCTGCTGGGGGCCACCGGCACCGGCAAGACCTTCTCGATCGCCAACGTGATCGCCCAGACGGGTCGCCCCACCCTGGTGCTGGCCCACAACAAGACCCTGGCGGCCCAGCTCTGCAACGAGCTGCGGGAGTTTTTCCCCCACAACGCCGTCGAATACTTCATCTCCTACTACGACTACTACCAGCCCGAGGCCTACGTGCCGGTCTCGGATACGTACATCGCCAAGACCGCCTCGATCAACGAGGAGATCGACATGCTGCGGCACTCGGCCACCCGCTCCCTGTTCGAGCGCCGGGACGTGATCGTGGTGGCCTCGATCAGCTGCATCTACGGCCTGGGCATCCCCTCGGAATATCTGAAGGCGGCTGTCAAGTTCGAGGTGGGCGAAAAGCTCGACCTGAGGGGCTCCCTGAGGGATCTGGTCAACAATCAGTATTCGCGCAACGACATCGAGATCAGCCGGGGGCGTTTCCGGGTCCGTGGGGACGTGCTGGAGATCGGTCCGGCTTACGAGGACCGGCTGGTGCGCATCGAACTGTTCGGCGACGAGGTGGAGGCGATCCGCTACGTGGATCCCACCACCGGCGAGATCCTCCAGAGCATGGAGACGATCAACATCTACCCGGCCAAGCACTTCGTGACGCCGAAGGAGCGGCTGCAGGGGGCGATCCAGGCGATCCGAGCCGAACTGCGGGAGCGGCTCGATGTGCTCAACGGCCAGGGCCGGCTGCTGGAGGCCCAGCGCCTGGAGCAGCGCACCACCTACGACCTGGAGATGCTGGAGCAGGTGGGCTACTGCAACGGCGTCGAGAACTACGCCCGCCACCTGGCGGGCCGGGAGGCCGGCACCCCTCCCGAATGCCTGATCGACTATTTCCCCGAGGACTGGCTGCTGGTGGTGGACGAGAGCCACGTCACCTGCTCCCAGCTGCAGGCCATGTACAACGGTGACCAGAGCCGCAAGCAGGTGCTGATCGAGCACGGTTTCCGCCTGCCGAGCGCCGCCGACAACCGGCCCCTGAAGGGAGATGAATTCTGGGCCAAGGCGCGTCAGACCATCTTCGTCTCGGCGACGCCCGGCGCCTGGGAGCTGGCCCAGAGCCAGAACCAGGTGGTGGAGCAGGTGATCCGGCCCACCGGCGTGCTCGATCCGATCGTGGAGGTGCGCCCCTCCGAGGGCCAGGTGGATGATCTGCTGGGGGAGATCCGCCTGCGGGCCGACCGGCAGGAGCGGGTGCTGGTCACCACCCTCACCAAGCGCATGGCGGAGGACCTCACCGACTACCTGGCGGAGAACGGCGTGCGGGTGCGCTACCTGCACTCGGAGATCCATTCGATCGAACGGATCGAGATCATCCAGGATCTGCGCAACGGCGCCTACGACGTTCTGGTGGGCGTGAACCTGTTGCGGGAGGGACTGGACCTGCCTGAGGTGTCCCTGGTGGCCATCCTCGATGCCGACAAGGAGGGTTTCCTGCGGGCGGAACGTTCCCTGATCCAGACCATCGGCCGGGCCGCTCGCCACATCGAAGGGATGGCCCTCCTTTATGCCGACAATCTCACCGATTCGATGGCGAAGGCGATTTCCGAAACGGAGCGGCGCCGGGTGATCCAGCAGGCCTACAACGAACGCCACGGCATCACGCCCACCCCGGCCGGCAAGCGGGCAGGCAATGCGATCCTCTCCTTTCTTGAGGTGTCACGCCGGCTTGGCGATGACCAGCTGGAAACGGTGGCCGAGCAGGCCGAGCAGAACCAGGTGCCGCTCGACGCGCTGCCCGAGCTGATCACCCAGCTGGAGGAGAAGATGAAGGCAGCGGCCAAGGGTCTCGAGTTCGAGGAGGCCGCCAACCTCCGCGATCGCATCAAGACCCTGCGCCACAAGCTGGTGGGTCGGCCCTGATCCCTACAGGCCCCGCCGGTCGAGGGCTTCGGCGAGCCGGTTCGCGGCTGCAGCGAATTCCGCCTGGGGATCGGGCCCCGCATCGGCGGCCTTGGCCTCCTCCTGGCGCTTCATCGATTCGATCGCCCGCACGATCAGGAACACCACGAAGGCGATCACCAGGAAGTTGATCAGGGCCACGATCACCGCCCCGGCGGGCCAGGCATTGATCGAATCCACTTTCGCCGCCTTCAGGGCAGGCTCCAGCACCGCCGTCATCACCAGGCTGACGATCGCATCGACCACCTTGCCGAAGGCACCGCCAATGACGACGGCGACCGCCAGATCGACCACGTTGCCCTTGTTGACGAAATCCTTGAAGTCGCTCAGGAAGGACGACTTTCCGCTTGGGGCCATTGGGTGCTCATGAAATACCACTCTTTTTTAACCATCACTTCATCGTCCCTGCCAGCCCCCGGTGACCGTTCTTGACGGTGGCCGGCGGGTTCCCCAGGCACCGGCTCAGTCGCTGCTCGGGGGCCCGTCCGAGCCGATCAGACCGTTGGCCTGGCGATGAAAGGCGATCAACTCGGCGGCGGGCAGGGGCAGGGAGAAGTGGAAGCCCTGGGCCGCCTGGATCCCGGCATCCAGAAGCACCTGGACCTGGTGCGCCGCCTCCACCCCTTCGGCAATGACGGTCAGTCGGGATGAACGGATCATGGCGGTGATTCCGGCAAGCCATTCCGGCATGGGTTGCTCGGGGGTGATCTGGGCGATCAGGCTCCGGTCGAGCTTGATGATGTCGAAGTGGCTGCGGCTGAGCACGGCCAGATTGGCGCCGCCCGTCAGGGTGACGTCGTCGAGGGCGACCTTGGTGCCCAGCTGGCTGGCCCTCTGCAATCCCTCCAGGGCCAGGGCATCCGGGAGGCCCCGTTCGGTGAGCTCGAGAATCAGCTGGCCTGCCAGGCCCGTGAGCCCGGCTTTCAGTCCCGTGTAGAACAGCCCCCCCCGTCCGGCGACCTCAGGAGGAATGTTCAGGCTGAGGTGACAGTCCGGATGACGGCGCAGCCATTCCTTCAGCTCCTTCGCCGCCGTCTCCATCACCCAGTAGGTGAGCGCCCCGGAGGCCGGCGTGTTTTCAGCGTCGGGGATGAAATCCCCGGGCATCATCACCCCGGTGGCGCGACGCCAGCGGATCAGGGCTTCGGCACCGATGCAGCGCTGATCCTTGAGCGAAATGATCGGCAGGTATTCCAGAAAGAACTCTCCCCGGGCCAGTCCATGACCGATGTCCGAGATGTCGATCATGGAAAGAGCCGTTGCACGATCAGGTCTGGGGATGGTGTGAACCCGGGATGCTAATCATCACCCTTGGTGGCGGAAGCGCCTGGCTGGGCTGCTCGGGATCCGCTTCAGGAGGACTGATCCGATGGGTTCGCCGCTTCCTGGATGGGCTCGATGCGGAGCAGTTCGCCATCACCGGCCCCATCGGTGAGCACGTAGAGCCAACCATCCGGTCCCTGGCGCACGTCCCGCACCCGGGCGCCGATGGGAATCTGCTGTTGCTCCGCCACCGTCCCCTGGCGACCGGGCACCAGGCGATGCACCTGCTTTGACACCAGTCCGCCGGCGAAGAGATTCCCCTTCCATCCCGGATAGCGATTGCCGTCATAGACCACCAGGCCGGAGGGGGCGATGGCGGGCGTCCACACCACCTCCGGGTCCCGCAGGCCCGGGGCGCTGGTGGCCTCTGAAATGGCGGGGCCGAAGTACTCACGGCTGTGGGTCACCTTTGGCCAGCCGTAGTTCTCTCCAGCCTCGATCCGGTTGAGCTCATCGCCGCCCCGGGCACCGTGCTCGCTCGCCCACACCTGACGGTTCAGCCGATCGAAGGCCAGTCCCTGGATGTTGCGGTGGCCGAGGCTCCAGAGCCCCGGCAGCGCCCCGGGCCTGCCGGCGAAGGGATTGCCGGCGGCGGGGGTGCCGTCGCCGTTGAGGCGCAGGATCTTGCCCAGGGCGCTGCCCAGGTTCTGGGCCTGGGTGCGGATCAGGGCCCCCTCCAGCCGAAGCGGAGGATTACCGCCGTCGCCGATGGCCATCAGCAGGGTGCCATCGGGAAGCCAGAGCAGCCGGGAGCCGAAGTGCTGGGCGCCGGCTTTTCGCTGCGGTACCGCATACAGCACTTCCAGCTCCGTCAGGGCCCTGCCGTCGAAGCGGGCCCGGGCCAGACGGGTGTGGTTGGTTTTCTCACTGCCGGCCGAATAGGTCAGGTAGATGAATCCGTTGCTGGGGAAGTCGGGATGGAGGGACACATCCAGCAGGCCGCCCTGGCCCGTGGCGAACACCTCCGGCACCCCCTGGATCGGTTCCTCCTCCAATACCCCGCCGCGCACCAGGCGGAGCCGGCCCGGACGCTCGGTGATCAGCAGATCACCTCCCGGCAGCCAGGCCACCGACCAGGGGTGCTCCAGGCCCCGCACCACCGGCACGGCGCGCACCGTCATCGCTGTGGTCGAAGGGTCCACCCTGGCCGGCAGGGTGCTCCCCGGTGAGGAGGCGGAGGGGGTCCGGCAGCCGCCCAGGGCCGGAACGAGGGCGGCCGCGGCCAGCCAGCTCAGGATCAGGAAAAGGGGCATGGCGGGAATCCCGGACTCAGACCGTCACGGCCACCGACGGGGCCTGGGGCTCCGCCGGGCGCCGGGTGATTTCCAGCAGCACCAGGTCGCGCAGGTCGTGCAGCAGGTTGAGCTCGCCGGCACTGAGCTGTCGCGGGCGGGTGTCGATCAGGCAGAGGGTGCCCAGGCAGGTGCCGTCGGCCAGGATCAGGGGGGCGCCGGCGTAGAACCTGATCCGCGGCTCACCCAGCACCAGGGGATGGTCGGCGAAGCGGTCGTCGAGCCAGGTGTCCGCCACCACCAGGTCGGACTTCTGGCGCACCGCATGGGCGCAGAAGGCCAGATCACGGGAGGTCTGGCGGGTGGCCAGGCCATGGCCTGACTTGAACCACTGCCGTTCCGCATCGATCAGGCTGATCAGAGCGATCGGCACATCGAAGGCGGCGGCAGCGATCCGGGTCAGACGGTCGAAGCGTTCCTCCCGTCCGGTGTCCAGGAGCCCCAGCTGGCGCAGCCGGCCGAGCCGCTGCTGCTCATCCTCCGGTGGCCGGGCCCTCTCCCATCGGCAGGTGCTGCGCAGGGCCCAGGTCCGGATCCGGGCGCGCAGGTAGCTCTCGGAGGCGGGCAGCACCAGCCATTCGCTGACCAGCGGTTCCTCCCGCCGGGCCATCCGCTCCTCCGCCGCCAGCATCAGGATGGGAAGGCCGGCCGCCGCGGCACCGGCGGACTCCCGCAGGCGGCGGGCCAGGCCCAACCCATCGCAGCCGGGTGGGGCCTGCTCCAGCAGCAGCAGCGAGGCGCCCTCCCGCTCAAGCAGGCCCCTGAGCTCCGCTTCGCTGCCGGCCGCCAGGTGCCAGGGCAGCCCCTCCAGGCGCAGGGCCCTGATGAGGGTTGCCTCCAGATCCCGGTCCGCTACACGCACCAGCACCGGAAGGGCGGCGGGATCGTTTCTCAGGGCCAGGGTGGCTGAGCCGGCCTCGGCTTCGCCGGTCTGCCCTTCGTTGCCCGGGGCTCCCGCGACCTGCAGGGTCAGCCCTTCCGAAGCCGCCATCACCTCCAGGGTCGAGCCGCGGCGGCGCAGATCGGCGTGCAGGCCGGCCAGGAGGAGGTCGATGGCCGCATCGTTGCGCAGCGGATCGTGGTGGGTGAGCACCAGCCGGGCGACCCGCGCCTCTTCGCAGATGCGCACGGCGTATTCGACCGAGCTGTGGCCCCAGCCCAGCTTGGCCGGGAAGTCCCTGGCCGTGTACTGGGCGTCGTGGATGACCAGGTCGGCGCCCTCGATGAACTCCGCGTAGCGCCGGTCCTGGCCGGCCACCGGCCCGGTGCCGCTGGCCAGCCCGGCCGCATGGGGTTCGTGATCGCAGCAGTAGACGATCGTGGCTCCATCGGACTGGAGGCGGTAGGCCAGGGTCAGGGTCGGATGGTTGAGGTAGTGGGTGGTGATCGTCACCTCGCCGATCCGGAAGCTGCCTTCCACCAGATCGTGGTAGCGGATCGTGGCCGCGAACTGGTCGAGGGTGACCGGGAAGTAGGTGTGCTGCATCTGGCCGGAGAGCACGCCGCGGATGCTCCCCGACAGCCCGCTGGGTCCGAAGACGTCCCAGGAGTGGCCGGGGGCGAAGAAGGGGGCGAAGAAGGGGAATCCCTGGATGTGGTCCCAGTGGGTGTGACTGATCAGGAGCGAGCCCTCCAGGCCGCCCGGAGACTCCCCCATCAGGGCCTGGCCCAGACCGTGGGCCCCGGTGCCGCAGTCGATGACCAGAAGGGTGCCGGCATCGGAGCGGACCTCCACACAGGAGGTGTTGCCGCCGTAGCGGAAGGTGTCCCGGCCGGGTTTGGCGATGGACCCCCGGGTGCCCCAGAACCGAACCAACATGCCCCGATTTCGGCGCCGGTTTCACCCTAGGGAGCAGCGACCCTTCACGCCGCCCCCGGAGCAGGGGAGTGCTCAGACCGGCGCTTCGGTTCCCTGGGCCGCGTGCCGGGTCGCGCCGCCCAGAGCGAAGGCCCTGTGCACGGCCTGCAGGGCGGGCACACCGTCGGCCTCCGCCACCACGCAGCTGGTGCGGATCTCGCTGGTGGCGATCAGGGCGATGTTGACCCCCGCATCGGCCAGAGCGCGGAACATGCGGGCCGCCGTGCCCGCGGTGCAGGCCATCCCGGCCCCCACGGCGCTGACCCTGGCGATGGCCGGGCCCTCCTCGAAGCCGGCGCCGTCCCATTGGCGCAGGATCGGGGCCAGGGCGCGTTCGGCCCCGGGCCGGTCGTCGCGCCGCAGGGTGAAGCTCATGTCGCGGCGCCGATCCTCGGGCCCGCCGTGGGTGCGCTCCGACTGCACGATGGCGTCGAGGCTGATCCCGGCGTCCGCCAGGGCCCGGCAGATGGCCGCGGCGGCCCCGGGCCGATCAGGCACCCGCCGCACCGACACCTGCACCTGGTCCCGGTCGAGGGCCACCCCCCGCACGGCCGGATCCCCCACGTGGCAGGGGGGCGGATCGTGGCGAAGCTGCTGATCGGAGAGCTCGAAAGCCTCTCCGGCGGCCCGCAGGGCCCTGGCTCCCTGGTGGCCGTCCACCACGCAGCTCACCTTCACCTCGCTGGTGGCGATCAGGCGCAGGTTGATGCCCAGGCGGGCCATGGTGTCGAACAGGCGGGCGGCCACACCGGGGCGGCCCAGGATCCCGGCCCCGGCGATGCTCAGCTTGGCCATGCCCGCTTCGGCCGTGAGCTGGGCCCCGTCCGCCCCCATGGAGGCGAGCACCTGCTGGCACACCTGGCGGGCGCTCTCCATCTCCGTGGCCGCCAGGGTGAAGGCGATGTCGTTGCTGGCCCCCTCGTGAATCGCCTGCACGATCAGGTCGACGTTCAGCCCGGCGGCTCCGAGGGCCTCGAACAGGGTGGCGGCCACTCCCGGCCGGTCGGGGACATGGGAGAGGGCCAGCACCGCCTGGTCCTGCTCCAGTTCGGCCCCGTCCACGGGCCGGCCCAGCTCCAGTCCTTCGCTGCCGATCGGGCGGGGCGGGCCGCTGGTGAGCCGGGTGCCCGGGGCCTCGCTCCAGCTGGAGCGCACCGTGAGCGGCACCCCGTAGTTGCGGGCGATCTCCACGGCCCGGGGGTGGAGCACCGCAGCCCCGAGGCTCGCCAGCTCCAGCATCTCGTCGCAGCTGACGCTCTCCATCAGCTGGGCATCGCTCACCTTGCGGGGATCGGTGGTCAGCACCCCGGGCACGTCGGTGTAGATCTCGCAGCCGTCGGCGCCAAGGGCTGCCGCAAGGGCCACCGCGGAGGTGTCCGAGCCCCCCCGCCCCAGGGTGGTGATCTCCGGAGTGCCGGCCTGGCCACTGCTGGTGCCCTGGAAACCGGCCACCACCACCACCTGGCCGTCCTCCAGCAGGCGGCGCAGCCGTTCGGTCCGCACCTCCAGGATCCTGGCCCTGCCGTAGGCCGATTCGGTGATGATGGCTGCCTGGGTACCGGTCATCGACACGGCGGGCACCCCTTCGGCATGGAGGGCCATCGACAGCAGGGCGATCGACACCTGTTCGCCGGTGGACAGCAGCATATCCATCTCCCTGCGGGGGGGATTGCTGCAGAGACCGGCGGCCATGGCCGTGAGCTGATCGGTGGTGTGCCCCATGGCCGAGACCACGATCACCAGATCGTGGCCCTCTTCACGACTGGTGGCGATACGGCGGGCCACCGCTCGGATCCGCTCGGTGTCGGCCACCGACGTGCCCCCGAACTTCTGAATCAGCAGGGCCATTCCCTCGTCGCCGGCGCTTCGGGCCCGATTATCGGCGGGTGGGGTTCCCGCTCCGGGTCAGGGCAGCCAGGAGGAACCCGTCCCGAAAGGCATCGCCCGGGTCGGCCCCCCGCTTGAGGGCGGCCTCCACATCCAGCAGGCGGCGCAGCAGGGCCAGAAGCTGGTCGGGGGAGCGGCCGCGGATCTGTTTGCGCAGAATGAAGATCCGCTTGGGGTTGCCGATTCCCGCTGCCCTGGCGATCACGGCCACGTCATGCTCGCCGCTGCGCTCCAGCAGGCTCACCCAGAGCCAGCCGCGGATCTGGCTGGCGAGGGCCGCCACGATGCGCAGGGCGGGTTCGTTGGCGGCCAGCAGGGCCTCCACCAGGGCAATGGCCTCGGCAGGTCGCTGGGCCAGAAGGGCCTCCCCCACCGCCAGGCTGCTGGTGACCTGGCCGCCGATCAGGGCCGCCACCGCCTCGGCGGTGATCGGACCCCCGCCGGGGCCGGCATGGAGCGCCAGTTTCTCCAGCTCGCTGGCCAGCCGCATGCCGTCGCTGCCGATCGCCTCCGCCAGCGCCTCGGCCGCCGCCGGTGCCAGGGTCAGGCCCCGCTCCCGGGCGGCGCTCTGGACCCGCTCGAGCTGGCCCGCCCCGTCCCAGATCGCGGGCAGGGGGAAGCCCTGCTCCTCGGCCACGGCCCGCAGACGCTTGGTGCTGCGCAGGCGGGCATCGGGTTTGCCGTCGCTGACCAGGAACAGGTGGCCGTCGGGGGGGATCAGCTCCAGGGAGGCCTCCAGCTGGGCGACCAGCTCCGCCGGACAGGCCTGGCAGAAGGGACTGCGCTGCAGGACCACCACCCGGGCTCCCGCGCCGAAGGGGGCCGTGCGGGCCTCCTCCAGCGCCCGGACCGCCTGGGCCGGGTCGCCGCCATCCAGGCGGCTGAGGTTGATCGAGGCCCAGGCCGGATCCACCAGGGCATCGATCCGGGTCGTCAGGGCCCGGCTGCGGGCGGCTTCGTCGTCGCCCCAGTAGAGGTGGATGGGCATCAGGGCAGGGGGGGCGGCAACGGCAGCGCAGCGAGCAGTCGGGGGTCCCGGCTGATCATCGCCGTGGCGCCCCCCTGCAGGGCCGAGGCCAGTTCCAGGGCGACGTCGGGCTCCATCTCCGCTTGCGTGCCTGGCCGTTGCAGGCGTGCCGCCGCCAGGGCGACCTGGGGCGTAAGGCTCACCAGGGTCCAGGCCGCCGGATCGCTGAACACGGCCTCATAGCGGGCCGCCAGGGCCCCGTCCCCCTGCCGGAGAGGCCCCTGCACGAGCGTCATCAGGGTGTGCATGCTCAGCACGCCCCGCCACTGGCCGGCCGCAATCGCCTCGATCAGGGGTTCCTCGTGGCGGCGGGAGGCTTTGCCGCGCAGGTAAGCGATCAGCACCGTGGCGTCGATCGCCACGGCCGCACCGAGGGTCAGGGAGGCGCCGCTCCCGAGGGGCTGCATCGGTGTGGACCTGCTGGCCCGTTGCCCGGGCGCCTCTGGCCAGCAGCTTCGCCCTGAGCCTTTGAGGGAGAGCAGGGCCTGCCGCTGGGGGCGGTGGCGCCGGGAGAGGGGCACCAGGGCGGCCACCGGGTGGCCGTGGCGGGAGATCAGGGTTTCCTCGCCCCCGCGGGCCCGGTCGAGCAGTTCGGGGAAGCGCCGCCGCGCCTCGAGAACGCCGAGGGTTTCCATGGCTTGCGGCGCTGAATAGGAGTCTGTACACAATGTACAGATCCGGTTTCTGGCTGCCAGAGAGCTGCCAGAGGGCTGCCGCCGACGATCGACCAGCCACTAACCACCAGCCATCTGCTTCCAGCCACCCTCACGCCACCCACCAGCGCCCATCGCCCCTTGCCCACTCAGCCCAGTCCATCCGACCAGTCCATCCGTCCAGCCCAGCAGGGCCTGTCGGACCATCGCCTAGCCTCCATGTTCGCTTCAGCGAGCCCGCAGGCCGGGCCGGGGAAGGGCCAGCTCTGGACGCGCCGCAGGCGATGGACGGCTTCGATTCCTCCCTTGACCACCCGATTTTCCGCGAAAGCGTGGGGCGTATCCGCGGCTGGCTGGGGCCCACAGGTCTGGTGGGGGTGGAGCAGGAGCTGCTGGAGCGACTGGTGCACAGCAGCGGCGATCTGGCCATCGCCGCTGACCTGCGCCTGGGCCGGGGCGCCTGCGCCGCGGGCATGGCGGCCCTGGCGGCCGGGGCGCCGATCCTCACCGACACCGCCATGGCGGCGGCCGCCGTGGCCCCGATGGCCGGGCGCACCTTCGCCAATCCGGTCCATTCGGTGCTCAGCCTGGCCCCGTCCGTCGCCCCCCCCGGCGGCACCCGGGCGGCGGCAGGCATGGCCCGGGCCCTGGCGGAACACCCGGGGGCGGTGGTGCTGGTGGGCAGCGCCCCCACCGCCCTGGAGCGGCTGCTGGAGCTGACTGCGGCCGGCGCCATCGCCCCGCCGGCGCTGGTGATCGGCATGCCGGTGGGCTTCGTGGGGGTGGCCGAGAGCAAGCGCCATCTGGCCGCCAGCCCCCTGATGCAGATCCGGCTGGAGGGGAGCAAGGGCGGCGCCGGCCTGGTGGCCGCGGCGGCCAACGCCCTGCTGCGCCGGGCCTGGCTGGATCAGGCGGCCCTGGAGCCCCCCTGAAGCCCCACCGCCACGTGGCTGTTGGCCTCGATCCGGCCCAGCACCTGGCGGGCCCGCAGCACCACCGAGGCGGGCACCCCCGCCAGCCGGGCCGCCTCGATGCCGTAGCTGCGGCTGGCGCCGCCCCGGCAGACCCGGTGAAGGAACACCAGGTCGTCGCCGGTCTCCTCCACCAGCACCTGGGCGTTGCCCACGTTGGGCAGCAGCTCGGCCAGTTCGTTGAGCTCGTGGTAGTGGGTGGCGAAGATGGTGCGGGCGCCGATGCCGTCGGCCAGGTGCTCCGCCACGGCCCAGGCGATCGAGAGGCCATCGAAGGTGGCCGTGCCCCGGCCGATCTCGTCGAGCAGCACCAGGGACCGGGGGCTGGCGTGGTGAAGGATGTTGGCGGTCTCGGCCATCTCCACCATGAAGGTGGACTGGCCGCTGGCCAGGTCGTCCACCGCCCCCACCCGGGTGAAGATGCGGTCGGCGATGCCGAGACGGGCCGCACGGGCCGGAATCCAGCTGCCGATCTGGGCCATCAGCTGCAGCAGGCCGCTCTGGCGCAGATAGCAGCTCTTGCCGCTGGCGTTCGGTCCGGTGAGCACGAGCAGGTCCGGTGCCGGAAGCCCGTCGGGGCCGGGGGCCGCCAGGTGCAGGTCGTTGGCGGTGAAGCTCGCCTCCACCAGCAGCTGCTCCACCACAGGATGGCGCCCCGCCTCGATCACCAGCTCCCGCCCCTCGCTGAGCTCGGGCCGGCAGTAGCCGCCGGTGGCGGCCACCTCCGCCAGCGAGGCCAGGGCGTCCAGTTCGGCCACCCGCCGTGCGGCGGCCCGGATCGGTCCGGCCGCTTCCCCCACCGTGCGGCGCAGGTCGCAGAACAGTTCATACTCCCGCTGGCAGGCCCGGGTCCGAAGCTGCAGGATGCGGCCTTCGCGGCCCTTGAGCTCCGGGGTGACGAAGCGTTCCTCGTTGGCCAGGGTCTGGCGGCGGATCCAGTGGTCAGGCACCGCGGCGGCCCGGGCACGGCTCACCGCCAGGAAATAGCCGAAGGTGCGGTGGTACTGCAGGCGCAGGTTGGGGTTGCCGCTGGCCCGCCGCTCGATCGCCTCCTGCCGGGCCAGCCACTGCTCCTGGTCGTCGAGCTGGTTGCGCAGGCCGTCGAGCACCGGGTCGACCCCGTCGTGCAGCAGCCCGCCTTCACTCAGGGAGAGGGGTGGTGTCTCCACCAGCTGGTGGCGCACCATCTCGGCCAGGGCGGCCAGCTCAGGCCAGGGGCCCTTCAGGGCCGCCAGCGGAGCGCTGTGGCAGGGGGCCACCAGGGCCGCCAGCCGCGGCAGCCGCTCGAGGCCATCGGCGAGAGCCACCAGGTCGCGGGCCGAGGCGCTGCCGGCTCCCGCCCGGCCCGCCAGCCGTTCCAGATCGCCCATGGGCCGCAGCAGCCGGCGCAGGCCCAGCCTCAGGGACCGTTGGGCCACCAGTTCGCTCACCGCCTCCTGCCGCTCCAGGATCGCCGCGCGGTCCACCAGGGGGGCCTCGATCCAGCGCCGCAGGCAGCGGCCGCCCATGGCGGTGGCGGTGCGGTCGAGGGCCCAGAGCAGGGACCCCTGCAGGGCCCCGCCCAGCTGGGTGCGGGTCAGTTCCAGGTTGCGGCGGGTCTGGGCATCGAGCACCAGCTGGTCGCCGGCGTGCCAGAGCCGGGGCATCTCCAGCGGGATCGCGGTGGCTTCGGCCTGGGTGGTGTCCAGGTAGGCCAGCAGGCCGCCGGCGGCCCGCAGCGCCAGGGGGGCCTCCCCCAGCCCCAGGCCATCGAGGCTGGCCAGGCGGAAGCGGTTGCGCAGCAGGGCGCCCGCCTCCGGTGCCTCGAAGGGGGTGCGGGCCAGGGGGGTGAGGCGCAGGCCCTCGGGGCACCAGGGGGGGCTGTCCCCCTGGCCGGGCCAGACCACCTCGGCGGGCTCCAGCTGCAGCAGTTCCTGGTGCAGGGCGCCGCTGCCGCCGCGTTCGGTCAGCCGGAACTCGCCGGTGCTCACATCGGCGACGGCCAGGCCCCAGCGGCCCGCGTGGCTGCCGTCGCCTTCCAGCACCACGGCGCAGAGCCAGTTGTTGCGGCGGGCGGCCAGCATGCCCTCCTCCAGCACCGTGCCGGGCGTCAGCACCCGGGTGATGCCCCGGCGCAGCAGGGCCCCCTTGGCGGGGGTGGCCTCCAGCTGGTCGCAGAGGGCCACGCTCAGGCCGCGGCGCACCAGGTCGGCGCAGTAGCGCTCGGCGGCGTGGTGGGGGATGCCCGCCATCGGCACCCGGCCCAGGGCCTTGCCGGCGTCCTTGCCGGTGAGGGTGAGCTCCAGCAGGCGCGAGAGCAGGATCGCGTCCTCGAAGAAGAATTCGTAGAAGTCCCCCAGCCGGTAGAGCAGCACCCGGTCGGGATGGGCCGCCTTGAGTTCCACGTAGTGGCGCAGCACCGGGGTGAGGGCGGCCGGGTCCACCAGGGAATGGTGGTGCCAGCGGGGCAGATCTCCATCCGGGCCAGGCTCGACCGGCGGCTCCGGGGACAGGTCCGCCGGCGGAGGGGGCTTTCCGGCGTCGGAGGGCGAGGCCGAAGCGGCCTGGCGGCGGCGGCGCCGGGGCCGGGCGCTGGCATCGGCCAGCAGGGCCTCCTCGTCGAGCTCGTCCCCGCTCGCCGGTGCCGTCTCGGCGGGACGCCCGAAGGCCTCCGTCCCAAACAGGTCGCCCTGCAGGCCCGGATCGTCCGCGAGCGTCAGCTGCTGCTGGACATCCCTGGCCATGGGCCCGTCGTCTGGAGCCTGATGATCGTAAGGGGCCTCCCAGGGGGCCCCACAACCTGTGAATCAAGAGCCGAAGGCGGCGCCGTCGTTGCCATCCCCCGTGGAAGAATGGCCCAGGCCCAGTATCAGCCTGCGCTTCTTGCCATGCAGATCCTCAACACACTGACGGTTCTGGCCCTGGTGCTGCTCAACTGGGGCATGAGCTTCTTCGTGGTCTGACCCCTTGACGGTTTTCGAAGGTCGCTTCACCGACGTCGCGGGTCTCCGCATCGCTTTGGTGGTGGCCCGCTTCAATGATCTGGTGACCGGCAAGCTGCTGAGTGGCTGCCTGGATTCCCTCTCCCGCCACGGCATCGACGTCACCCCGGAGAGTGCCCAGCTGGACGTGGCCTGGGTGCCGGGGAGTTTCGAGATCCCCCTGGTGGCCCAGCGCCTCGCGTCCAGTGGCCGCTACCAGGTGGTGGTCACCCTGGGGGCGGTGATCCGGGGCGACACCCCCCACTTCGATGTGGTGGTCGCCGAGGTGAGCAAGGGGGTGGCCGCCGTTGCCCGCGACACCGGCATCCCGGTGATCTTCGGAGTTCTCACCACCGACACCCTGCAACAGGCCCTGGAGCGGGCCGGGATCAAGAGCAACCTGGGCTGGAGCTACGGCCTGCAGGCGCTGGAGATGGGCAGCCTGATGGCCTCGCTGCCGTCGCAGCCATGAACCGCCGCGGCATCATCCTGGCCGGCGGCAGCGGCACCCGGCTGGCGCCCCTCACCACCGCTGTCAGCAAGCAGCTGATGCCGGTCTACGACAAGCCGATGATCCTCTATCCGCTCAGCACCCTGATGCTGGCGGGCATCCGCGAGGTGCTGGTCATCACCACCCCCGGCGACCGGCCGTCCTTCGAGCGGCTGCTGGGGGACGGCTCCGGCTGGGGAATGGAGATCCGCTACGCGGTGCAGCCCAGCCCCGACGGGCTGGCCCAGGCGTTTCTGATCGGCGCCGATTTCCTGGGTGGAGCGCCGGCGGCTCTGGTGCTGGGCGACAACCTGTTCCATGGCCACGACCTGATCCCCCAGCTGCAGGGGGCCAACGGGGATCGGCCCGGTGCCACGGTCTTCGCCTATCCGGTGCGCGACCCCGAGCGCTACGGGGTGGTGGAGTTCAGTGATGACGGCCGGGTGCTGAGCATCGAGGAGAAGCCGGCGGATCCCCGCAGCCGCTATGCCGTCACCGGGCTGTACTTCTATGACGGCACCGTGGTGGAGCGGGCCCGCCGGGTGCGGCCCTCCCCCCGGGGCGAACTGGAGATCACCGACCTCAACCAGCTCTATCTGGACGACGGCCTGCTGCGGGTGGAGCTGATGGGCCGCGGCATGGCCTGGCTCGACACCGGCACCCCGGATTCCCTGCACGAGGCCGCCAGCTACATCCAGACGCTGGAGAAACGGCAGGGGCTCAAGGTGGGCTGCCCCGAGGAGGTGGCCTGGCGCCTGGGCTGGATCGACGACGCCCAGCTGGAGCGGCTGGCCCTGCCCCTGAAGAAGTCCGGCTATGGGAGCTATCTGCTGCGGCTGCTGCAGGAGGCCGCCAGCGATCACAGGGCCCTGGAGCCCCGCCCATGAAGGTCGAGACGTTC
The DNA here is from genome assembly GCA_942491175.1 of uncultured bacterium. Taxonomy (GTDB): domain Bacteria; phylum Cyanobacteriota; class Cyanobacteriia; order PCC-6307; family Cyanobiaceae; genus Cyanobium. The sequence goes on from CALNZO010000013.1 coordinate 233,855, forward strand.
CCCATCGCCGGTCCCCTGCTGCTCACGCCCGCGGTGTACGCCGATGACCGCGGCTGGTTCAGCGAAAGCTGGAACCGGCGCCGCTTCGCCGAGGCCCTGGGGCTGGAGGAAGCCGATGCCCCCGAGTTCGTCCAGGACAACCACTCCCGGTCGGTGCAGGGGGTGCTGCGGGGACTCCACTTCCAACGGGACCCTCACCCCCAGGGCAAGCTCGTGCGCTGCTCGCTGGGGGAGGTGTTCGATGTGGCGGTGGACCTGCGCCAGGGTTCCCCCACCCTGGGCCAGTGGGTGGGGGTGCGGCTCAGTGCCGGGAATGGGAACCAGCTCTGGGTTCCGGTGGGCTTTGCCCACGGCTTTCTGACCCTGAGCGAGGTGGCCGAAGTCCAGTACAAGACCGCCGGCTACTGGAATCGCGACTGCGAACGCTCCCTGGTCTGGAACGACCCCGCCATCGCCATCGACTGGCCCCTGCAGGAGCTGCCGGCGCCCCACCAGCCCCTGCTGGCCCCCAAGGATGCCTCCGCTCCTGACCTCGCGGCCCTCGCGGCGGCCGGGGATCTGTTTCCCCTGATCCCCCGACGGCGTGTGAAGGATGGCTCCGGCGGCGGGCTGATCTCACGCTCTGCATGGCAGGATCCCCAACGCTGCCTGATCCGGCCCCGAGCCGCCCTGCCCATGCAGATCCTCAACACCCTCACCGTTCTGGCCCTGGTGGTGCTCTCCTTCGCCCTGATCGTGGCGGTGCCCGTGCTCTACGCCAGCAGCGAGGACAGCGGCCGCTCCAACCGGCTGATCCTGCTCGGCGGCGCCGCCTGGGTGGCCCTGGTGCTGGTGAACTGGGGCATGAGCCTGCTTGTGGTCTGAGACTTTGGGCTGTCCTGGGGGCCTGATGGTTCTGCTCGTGCACCATGGGCGGGATTCATCTGCGTCTGCCGTCGTGAAGAGGTGTCGAGTCTCCAGATTCCGTCTGATGTCACCTGTTAGCTCGGCACGGGTGTGTTCAGGCTGAGACCCCGCCAGATTCTGCTGCTGTGTGCCGGTTGCGATCTGCTGGGGGTCCTGGGCCTGGCAGCCTTGGTTGATCGGTTCGCCGGCACCGACCTGCAGGGGCAGCCCGCCTGGTTGGTGGCCTACGCGCTCGTCTATGTCGCCTTTAGCTGGCTGTTCGGCAGCTACACCCTGCTGCGCTGGCCCCGCTTGGATCTGCATCAGCTGCTGTTGCGCCTGCTGGTCACCACCCTGGCCACGGCCCTGGTGGTGGTGCTCGTCTACTGGCTGCTGAATCTGCCGGAGACCTTCACACTGGGCCACAGGCGGGTCCAGCTGGTGCTGCTCAGCGGTCTCAGCCTCTGGGCCCTGGCCGTTCGGCTGCTGCTGTGGCGGCTGTCCAGAGCCCGCCAGCGGCATGGCCTCAGCCTGCTGGAGCACGCCGAGAGAGAGCAGCAGAGGCTGTTGCCCTCCCATCTGCCGGATCAGGCTCTCGGGCTTGAGGAGCTCCCCTGGTCGAACCCCCTCAGCGTGCAGCGCCAGCTCAAGCGCAGCGCCGATGTGCTCCTAGCCATGTTGCTCCTGCTGATCACCCTGCCGTTACTGGTGCTGGCAGGGTTGTTGATCTGGCTTGAGGACCGGGGGCCGGTGTTCTACGTGCAGAAGCGCAGCGGGCTCATGGGTCGATGCTTCCTGCTCTACAAGCTGCGCACGATGTCCCAGGCCGCTCCTGATACTCCCGCCACCTGGACTGTGCGCGGGGACGCCCGCATCACCCGTGCGGGCGCGTTTCTGCGCCGGGTGCGGCTTGATGAGCTTCCACAGCTGTGGAATGTGTTGCGCGGGGAAATGAGCCTGATCGGGCCGCGCCCGGAGCGTCCGGAGCTGGAACATGAACTTGAGTCACGCATTCCCCACTACCGCAAGCGCCACTGGATGCCGCCTGGGCTGAGCGGCTGGGCCCAGGTGTGTGCCCCCTACGCGGCCAGCGTGGAAGAAGCCGAACTCAAGCTCAGCTACGACCTCTACTACCTGGGCCACTGGGGCACCGCCCTTGACATGCTGATTCTCCTCAAGACGATCAAGACGGTGCTCAAGGCCCGGGGCCGGTAACGTTGCCGCCTGGGTCTCGGCCAGAAGGCTCGTTTATGTTGGGCCGGGTCCGGGGGTGCATGGTGAAGGCTCTGGTGATCGGCTGCACGGGCCAGGATGGATCTCTGTTGTGCCGTTCGTTGCTGCATCAGGGGATTGAGGTGGTCGGTGTATCCCGTTCCAGCAATCCAAACCTCACGACGCATCAGTTGCTGGGGATCCATGGTGAGGTGGAGGTCACGACGGCTGACCTCTGCGATTTCAGGGAAATGCTGGAGCTGATCAGCAGCCATCAGCCGGATGAACTCTATAATCTTGCGGCACAGTCATCGGTCGGGCTATCCTTTCGGCAGCCGGTTGATACCTTTGAAAGCATCATTAACGGCACCATCAACCTGCTGGAGGTGGCCCGCTTTGCTGATTACAAGGGTCGGCTTTACTTCGCCGGCAGCAGTGAGATCTTCGGCAACACGCCCGTGCCGGCTGATGTGCACAGTCCCCGGCAGCCACTGAGCCCTTATGCCATCGCCAAAGATGCCAGCTTCAACACCGTTCAGGTCTATCGTCAGGCCTATGGGTTGAATTGCGTCACGGGCATCCTGTTCAACCACGAGTCGCCCTATCGCTCGGCTACGTTCGTGACCCGCAAGATCGTCGATGGTGCGCTGCGCTGTCTGAAGCAGCCCGGCTCCCGTCTGCAGTTGGGGGATCTTTCCGTGGCCCGCGACTGGGGCTGGGCGGAGGAATACATCGAGGCGATGCAGCTCATCCTCAGGGCTGACCTGTTGGAGGATCAGGTGATCTGCACGGGACGTTCGGAAACCCTGGAGTACTTCGTCGAACGGGTGTTCGCGGAATTGAACCTGCATTGGCAGGATCACGTCGACCTGGTGGCCAGCCTGCGCCGACCTTCGGAAATCCTCCTCAGTGTGGGGAATCCCGAGCCGATGTGGCGGAAGCATCAGTGGCGTGCCCAGCGGGATGTCGATGGGGTGATCCAGGCCCTGGTCGCCCTTGGGTTGGCCGCCGCGTGAGCGAGGCTCCGCCCCAGCCGCCGCAGCGATCCTTGTCCACGTGGCACGCCCCCGTGCTGGATCACGTGCGTGCCATTGCCGCTCTGCTGGTACTGGCCTTCCATCTGACGCTGGTGTTCCCGGGGATTCCGCTGCTCAACTCCTTCTGGGGACTGGCCCTTCTGCGTCAGGGTTATGTGGGGGTCTCCCTGTTCCTGTCCCTGTCGGGATTTCTGTTCATGAGGCTGGCTCTCGAACGGGGACTGCCGGAAGATGTGATGGGGTTCTTTCGCAAGCGGCTGCTGCGGGTGGCGCCGCTGTTCATCGTCGTCTACGTGCTCGCCGTCTCCATCCATCGGGATGCGTTCCGACCCGGCGATCTTGGCTATCTGCTGATCACGAACATCGGTCAACCGCCCACTTCGGAGAGTTTCGCGACGGGGCCAGCCTGGTCCATCTCCCTCGAACTGGCCTTCTATGTGATCTTCCCTTTCCTGGCCCGTTTCGCCCTGGAGGGGGGACTGGCCTATCTGGGCCGTTTGATCCTGCTCGGCCTGGTGTTCAAACTGGCGGCCTTCGGGTTATCGGAATCCGGGAAGCTCGTCATGTACTCCACCCTGATCGGCCGGATGGATCAGTTCCTGCTGGGGATGGGGGCTGCCATCCTCTCCTTCCAATGGCGCCTCAAGGGTGGCGTCCTGCGTTGGCGCCTCGCTCTCGGGGGAGTGATCGCAGGCCTGCTGGGCTACGGGGTCTGGCTGGAATCCCATGCCCCCTATGGCAGTCCCGCGAATGAATGGGTCTGGATTCTGATCCCCAGCATCGAGGGCGTGCTCTTCTCGGCGCTGATCCTCTGCAGCCTGGAGGCGCGGATGCGGCCCTGGCGATGGCTGGATCGCTGTCTCTGCTGGATCGCCCTGGTGTCCTATTCGCTCTATCTGCTGCACCCGCTGGCGATCCTTTTCGTCAAGAGGCTCGTGGAGCGAGGCCTCCTGCCATGGCCGGACGGGGTGGCGGGCGTGGCCGCAACGGCTCTGGCGCTGCTGCTGGCCTGCCTCTCTTATCACACGATCGAGAGCCCATTCCTGCAGCTCAAGGGCAGGCCGCCGTCCGCTCAGAGCCCCCGGTAGGCCTGCTCATGCTCCAGCAGCAGCCGCTGGGGTGCGTAATGCCGGCGCAGGCTGTCGTACCGGTCGGCCCCCAACTGCTGCCGGGGTCCGGGCAGGGGGGAGAGGCTGGCACTGGCGAGGGCCTCGCTCCAGCTCTCCGCATTCAGGGCCGGAAGCAGGGTGGCGAAGGGTCCACCGATTTCCCGATGTACCTCGAGGTCGGAGGCGATCAACGGCGTGTCGCAGGCGAGAGCCTCGATCAGCGGCAGGGAGAAGCCTTCGGCAATCGAAGGTACCAGCACCGCTTCCGCCTGGCGATAGAGCCAGGCGAGCTGCAGATCGTTCGCCTCCAGCTGCAGCAGCTGCGCGTCCAGCCCCATGCCGCCGATCCAGCGCCGCTCCTCTGGCCGCCAGGTCCCCCCACCCACGCACACCAGCAGCGGACGCTCCCGCTCGGCGTGGCCGCCGGCTCCGCCCCGGTCCAGCCTGGCCACGGCCCGAAAGAGGGTGAGGCCGTTCTTGTAGGCATGCCGTTTGCCCACCATCAGCCAGAAACGGCGCCCCGCCAGGGCCGGCACCGGAGCGGGGGGGACCGTATCAATGGCGGTGGCCAGGTGGATCACCCGCACCGGGGTGTCCAGGCGGGGCAGAAAGAAGGTCAGGTCGTCGGCACTGGCGGCACTGATGCTGAGGATCAGGTCCGAGGCCTCCAGCCAGGCCGCCTTGTTGGCATGGGGGGAGCGCAGACCCGGCAGAAAGAAATGTTCCGGATGACGCTCGGGGGTCATATCGAACAGGCTGCTCACCAGCCCCTGTTCCGGCCGGCAGCGGTAGGGCCTCCCTTCGTAGAAGCTGGCATGCAGCACGGTCGCCTGCCGCCAGCGACCGCGCCCCATTTCCAGCACCTCCAGATCAGGGCAGCCGCCCAGGCCAGCGCGAAGCTCACGAAAGTAGCGCGTGATGCCCCCCCGGGCCTGACGGCGGAAGATCTGACGATCGAAGGCCACCTTCAGCGTTCGGCGGGGTTGGGGGACCGCGGGGGAGACCATGGGGGAAGGCGGCGCTGCCGGGTGACAGAGGATGGAGGGCCATCTTGACCGTCGGCACGGATCAGACCGTGAAGCCTCTCCTGTCGGTGATCACGCCCTGCCTGAATGCGGAGGCCACCATCGGCGACACCCTGCGCACAGTGGCGGCGGCGGATTCTGTGCTCGCGGAGCATGGCCACCAGCTGGAGCATTGGATCATCGATGGCGGATCCGGCGATGCCACCGCGGAGCTGGTGGACGCCCATCGCCGCCGCCATCCGCACTGCCAGTGGCTCTGCGGGGTGGGCGGCGGGCCCTACGCCGGGATGATGGCCGGGCTGCAGCGGGCCGCGGGACGGTACAGCCACGTGCTGAACGCGGATGACTATCTGCTCGAGCCAGTCTTCTATGCCAGCACGCTTCTGGAGATGGAGCAGAGGGGCGCGCTGGTGCTCCTGGCCTCCATCGCTTACTTCCGCCGGCCCGGCTTTCGCCTGCGCCGCCGCTGGCCGGTGGCTCCCCTGCCTGAAGATCCCCGGCGGTGGCAGGATCAGTTGCGACGGGGCCTGCACTATCCCCATCCCGGCTTCCTGGCCTGCACGGACCTGTACCGGCAGGAGGGTTTCGATCCTCGTTTCCCCCTGGCGGCGGATTACCGGCTGATGCAGAGGATCCTGCTGCGGCCCGGGCTGGCCCCCTTCGTGATGGTGCGAAGCAAGGCACTGGTGGCGATGGCCGAAGGGGGCCGCAGCTGGGGCTGGAGGGCGATCCGGCAGGGGAGACAGGAGCTGGCGGCGATCAACCGGGAGCTGGGGATCGAGGCGCCGGCCTGGCGCCGCTACGCCGGAAAGCTGCACCAACGTTGTGAATGGCCTTGGTAGTGCTAGGGTTTTACCCAGAATAAAGGCTTCGACTGTTCATCCAGCGTGCGATCAGAGCAAGCGGAGTACCACGAAAGAGTGTTTCGCAGCCCAAATCTCCTTGAGAAAAGCCATTCAGTCGTTAGGAGGGCACACGCAGGATCAAGCTGCAGAGTCAGCCAGGATGTTCCAGATGGCAAACCGGCAATGTTGAAGATTCTGTCAGGATCTCCCCATTAGCATGGGATCTGAAACTAGTATTTGAACCTCCAACCATGTAATATCCCCAACGTCTGGTTCGGCATCTCGCTCTCGGCAACAGCCCAGAAGGCGTGAGCCTTGACAGAGTTCCCTCGCCTTCTAGGCTTTTTCAGCAGCCGCAGCCCACCTGCGGAGATTCCGCCCCACCCCCCCCATCGATTCTCGAATTTTCCCCACATGGCTACCCCCGCTCAGGTTCAGCAGCTGTACATCACCTACTTCGGTAGGCCGGCTGATCCGGAAGGCCTGCGCTACTGGACGACCGACACCACCACCCCGCTCGAGACGATCGCCGACGGTTTCGCCACAACGCCCGAGTTCACCGCCACCATTGAGGGCAAGACTCTCACCCAGATCGTCAGCCAGTTTTACGTTGATCTTTTTGGCCGAACTGGTGAGCCTGCTGGTGTGAATTACTGGGTTGATTTGATTGCACAGGGCATCACCACTATTCAGCAGGTGGGCCTGAACATCAGCAACGCTGCTCTGGCACTGCCGGCCACCAACGCCGACAACATTGCTCTCACCTCCAAGATCACGGCCTCAGGCAGCTTCTCTGATGAAGTCGGCCTCACCACGGAAGGTGTTTTGGCCTATAGCGGTCAAGCGGGCATCGACTCCGGGGTTGCTTATCTGGCTCCGGTTCTCACCGAAGCCACGATCCCTGATGCCGCTGCCACCACGGCGGCCGTCACCAATCTCATCACCAGCAACAGCGGTGTGGGAGCCACGATCAATCTAAGTTCCTTCACAGACATCTTCACGCCCTCCACGGCCGTTCGCCTCAGCAACCCGGGGGGAGACTTGGTGGAGACCTTACCTTTCCGCTTCACCTCCACATCCCAATCTGTGTCGGCCACGATTGGCAGCATTCAAGTCCAAGATCAACTCATCGACCCCTCGACGGCCGATTCCGATAATTTCAACATCACGGTCACCCCTGGAACAGTGGTGGCAGATCTGACCACCACCAATATCGAGAACTTCGCGTTCTTCCTGGATAACGCTGATCGTGGTGGTACTTTTGACTTCAACAATGGCGGGAACCTCCAAACCAACGTGAAGAAAGTGGTGCTCTCGGGCACCTTGGGCACTAACGCAGCCGGTTTTGGTTATCAAATTGCAGATTTTGCTGATGCAGGTGCCACTGTTCTGGATGCATCCGGGGTGACCACACCAGGTGCCGAGGGTGCCATTTTGGCCAATGCCCACCAAGCTCTCGGTGTTACTAATGTTGCCGTGACCATGAGCGGTGGTGCTGGCAACGACACCCTCTCCGGCGGTAATGCTCATGATGTGATTTCCGGTAATGCCGGTATCGATCTATTGGTAGGCAATGAGGGGGACGACACCATGAGCGGTGGCACCGCAGCGGACATCATTTTTGGTAATGCGGGTAACGATTCCATCTCCGGTGGTGCCGACGCGGACACCATCGTCGGTGACATCGGATCTGACACACTCCTCGGTGATTCCGGCAACGACACCATTGATGGTGGTACAGGTGATGACAGCATCACTGGCGGTACCGGCGTTGATAGTATGACCGGTGGTCTCGAGGCAGACACCTTCCTGTACGGCAGCCTCACCCAGCTGGTGGCGGACACCGGTATAACCGAGCTTACCTCGGACGTCATCACCGACTTCGTCTCCCTCACAGACAAGATCCAGACGGGTCTTGCGGGTACAGCCACCAACTTCAAAGATGTTGCTGGTGCTGCAACCTACGACCTGGCCAAGGCCGCCGCTGAAGGCCCCGCCGGCTTTGACGGTGCTGTTCAGTACGTCTACACCGATTTCGGTGGGAACGGTGTTCTGTTCGTCGACACCGACAAGGACAACACCGCCGATGCCTCGATCCTCTTCACTGGTGACCCTCTCCTTGCTTTCGGCGACATCATTGCCTGATCAGGGCCACATCTCTTGTTTGTCTTGGGCCCCTCCTCGGAGGGGCTTTTTTTTGTCTTCCTTGGCTCCATCCGTGGGCTCGGGGTGAGGAATGGCACCACTGCTGGTGCCGGCAGGTGGGGAGCGTGTTGCCCCTTCCACATCGATGGTGAAAGGCCGGTAGGGCGTTTTCAGGGTTCGGATTGCCGCGGCGCAGCTTCGGCGCCTACGCCTAACCCTCCGCTCTTTGAGCTTTCCCCATGGGTGCTAGCGCCCAGGTTCAGCCGCTGTACCTCGTCTCTTTCCGGCGCCTGAATTCATGGCCATCGTCGCCGGCAAGGCGGAGAACCTGCCTCGTCGCATACTTGGTGGATCTGCTCTCCGGTGGTCTCACCACCATCCAGCAGGTGGGCCTGAACATCAGCAACACGGCCGCGGGCAACTGAACCATCCCAGTCGGCTCCAACAGTCAGGGTGTGGTGGCCTGGAGCGGCGAAGCCAGCAACCAGTGGGGTTAGGCAGCACGGCCAGTCTCAGCACCTTCCTGGACATCTTCTCGGCCACTTCGGCGGTTGGTCTTTTCATGCCGGGAGGGGATAAGGTGAAGATCCCGCCGTTCCGCTTCACCTTATCCTCCGAATCAGTCTTGGCTATCATCGGCGCTGTTGAAAGAATTGATCGGCACGTCGATCCCTCGACGACTGACTCGAATAATCTCAATATCGTCATCACGCCGGGATGTGGTTATCAGTCTGATCTGCACACCACCAACTTCGAGAACTTCAAGCTCTTCCTCAACGGTACCGATGGCGGTGGTGCCTTCAATTTCAGCAATGGTGGCAATATGGTGGCAGTGCCCAGGCTAGCCTGAAGTCACTGGAGGTTCCCAGTGCCATCGCCACCCCTGGAGGCGACACAATCTTGAACTTTGCTGATGCCTGCGCCACCGTGATTGATGCGTCCGGGGTGCCGACTCCTGGCGCCAACGGCGGAATCTCGACCACCGCCCAATTGGCCGCCTTCGCCAACCAGGCGGCCGACACTGGCATCACTGAGGTCTACTGGAACATCATCACCGATTTCATGACCAGCGTGGACCAGCTCCAGACCGGACAGGCGGCTTCGGCCACCAGCTTCAGTGCCATCGGGCCGTTCGCCTCTTGAGATGATGCCCCCAGAGGACCGTCTCTTAAGGAGGGGGTGGCCACTATGGTGCCGTGCGCTGTGCCAACACCACCTTCGAAGGCAAAGGTGTTGCTGTTTGTCGATGCCGACGGTAACAACACCGCCAACGGCTCAACTCTGTTCACCTCCACCGTCCATGGCTCCCTTGCCATTGGGGACATCATCGCTTGATCAACGGTTCCTGCCCTACCAGCTTTCGGACCATCTTCTGAGGGGCTTTTTTCATGCCCACTCCCGCTCCACCAGGGCCAGCCGTTTCGGCAGGCATTGGCTCCGAAGGTCGTAGTGGGTGATCACCCGTTCCCTGGCGGCCGCCCGCAGGGAAAGCTGTTCCTCCGGCTGTTGCAGGGCCCCCACCACGGCCTCCACCAGCGCCGCCTGCTCGAAGAACGGCACCAGAAGGCCCTCCACCCCGTTGCGGATCACCTCCTGCACCGGCGCGGTGGCGCTGCCCACCACCAGGCATCCCGCGGCCATGGCCTCCAGGCAGCTCCAGCCCAGCACGAAGGGGTAGGTGAAATAGACATGGCAGGCACTCACCTGCAGCAGCCGCAGGTAGGCCGGATAGGGGAGCGATCCGGTGAAGTGCACCTTGGCGAGGTTCAGCTGACCGCCCACCTCCTCCAGGAGCAGCTGCTTCCAGCTCCTGCCCTGCGGAGCCGGGCCTCCATAGCCGCTCCCCTCGGTGCCCACGATCACCGTCACGGCGTCCGGGCAGTGGCGCTGAATCTCCGGCAGGGCCCGCAGGAAGCGGTGAAATCCCCGGTAGGGCTCGAGATGCCGATTCACGAAGGTGATCACCGGATCGCCGGCGCTGAGGGAGGGTCCTGCGGAGCCCAGTTGCAGCCGGGCGCCAGGATCGGGTTTCACCGCCTCGGTGTCGATGCCATCGTGGATCACCTGAATCTTCTCCCGGGCCCAGGCGGGATAGGTGCTGGCCTGAAAGTGCGTCGGGCTCAATCCGGAGGTCATGCTCTGCAGGTTGAGCAGATTGGCGGCCTTCTTCGCCGTGATCCGTGCCTTCGCCGGCCAGTCGTCGGCCGGAAATTCCGGGTCGAAGCCCACATCCAGGCCGGCCTCGGCGTAGTGGAACTCGAGGTAGTGCAGCTGGGGAACGTCCGGCCAGATGTGCTGCAGGAAGAGCATCTCCCCCCAGCCCGGATGGCCGATGATCCGATCGGGCCGCCAGCCGGTCTGCTGCAGCCGCTCGGCGGTGCGGGCACTCGCCTCACCCCGGATGATCTTGGTTTCCATGTCCTGGACCCAGGCGTGGGCCTGGGCCGTGGTGCCGCGCTGCGATGTCCAGCCGTGCAGTTCCACCCCTGCGATGGCCTTCGGCGGTTGCTTCGTGGCATGCCGCAGGGCTTTCACCTCGTGCCCGCGAGCCGCCAGCTCGGCCGCCAGGGTGCCGAACTGACCGGGAAAGTTCTGATGAACGAACAGGATCCGCACGCCTCAGCCCCGCAGCCGATCGGCGATCCGCCGGTAGGGGCTGGTGAGTTTCCAGCTGAACGAGCCACGCAGCTGGGCGAGCTCGTTCTCCAGCGACTGGCGGGCTCCGTTCAGCTGCTCGATCAGCCGCTCCCTTTCGTCCAGTTCCAGCCGGGCCAGCCGCAGCTCCTCGAGGGCCTCCTGCCGGCCGTCGAGCGCCTCCTGCAGCCTCCGCTCCAGCGCCCGCTCCACCATGGGGCCGGTGCCATCGAACACGTTCGGCGGGGTGGTGAAGGCCGGCGCCAGCTCCTGCGCTTCCGCGGCGATCCACCAGCTGTTGAGCCCATCGAAGTGGACATGGACATAGCCGCGGGCCTGCACATGCCGGTGCAGGAGGTCGCTGTCAGCCGAAGGGCCGGGGCGCTCCGCCAGGGGCACCCGGCCGCCGTCGTAGATCAGGGGATCGGTGGTTTCGATCACGATCAGCCGGGGCCGGTGCACCGCCAGATCAAGGCCTTCCAGCACCGCCCGCTCATGCCCTTCCACGTCGATCTTGAGAAAGTCGATGCGTGGCAGACGAGCCCACTCCAGCAGGCTGTCCAGGCGGGCCGTGCGCACGCGGATCCGGTGGGTGGCCTCGACGCCCCCCTGCTCCCGCTCCGGCCGGCTCCCCGCGCCAGGTGCCAGGCTGGAGAGCCCCGTGCCGGGGACCACGGTGAACTCCAGCTCAAGGCCGTCCCGGTCGCTGGCCGCCACCGCCACGTTCAGATCCCGCGGACGCCTTTGCTGCAGACGCCGGTGAAACTCCGGCACCGGCTCCACGTTCAGGCCGCGCCAGCCCCGCTCGTAGAAATAGCGGGTCACCGAGCCGATGTCCGGATCCTCCGCACCCACGTCCACGTAGAAGCCTTTGCCGACCCCTTCGAAACAGCGGGCCAGCAGCACGTCCTCGAAGTTCTGGGAATGGAAGCTCATGACGGCAGCGACAGCCGTGGCCGGCGGGGGACGTAGAAGGCCGGGTTGGGGAACAGGCTGCTGCCGTAGCGGTTGACGCTCACCGTCACCGTCAGATCGGCATCGGCCGGATCGAAGCTGGCGGCGATCAGTCCATCGCCGCTGAAACTCTCGTGCACGTCGTGCTCGCAGATCACATGCCCGCCCAACTGGCGGATCAGGGCCAGGCATCGCTGGTGGAGCAGGGCATCACCGCTGATTTCGTAGCTGTGGGTCGACACCATCAGGAAGCGGATCCGCCCGTGCCGCAGGAGATCGCCGCAGCCCAGGAGCACCTCCAGTTCGGCCCCCTGGGTGTCCGCATGCAGCAGATCGAGCCGCTCCAGACCGTGCTCGGCCAGCAGCTGCGGCACCGAATAGGCCTGCAGCGGGATCGTGCCGGATCGTTCGCAGGGGAACGGCACCGGCCCTTCGCTGGGCCGGCGGGCGGCGAAGCCGTTGACGAAGGTGGGGGAAAGGCCGTTGAGCTCGGCGTTGCGGCGCCCCACCGCCAGGTGCCCGGGATCGGCCTCCAGGCAGATGGCGCGCCGGCCCTGCGGCGCCTGCTGCAGGAACCAGAGGCTGTAATAGCTCCAGAAACTTCCCAGTTCCACCATCGTCGCTTCGGGCCCCAGCCGCTCCAGCAGCCGCTCGAATACCACTTCCTCCTGGGGTTCGTGGTGGCCCCGCAGATCCTCGATGATCCGGGCCATCCAGTCGCCGTAGTAGCCCCCGGCCACCACCTTCAGGCCGTTGTGCATCACCTGAAGGGCGTCGCCGCTGTCCGGATCGGTGCAGCGCTGGCCCGCCCGCTCCACCTTGGCGATCGGATCGCTGTCCCGGCAGGAGGTGGTCATGGCGATCCTGAACGCAGTATCCCGGCGGCTCAGCTCCTCGTGGGCGCTCAGCTCCGGCGGGCCCAGCGGCGGGGAACCCGGGGCGGCGGCCTGGGGGTCGATCACCTCGATGCTGCGCATCGGGACTCCGCTGAGCCCCATCCCCGTGGAACTGTGACGGGTGTGAAGCAGCAGGGCGTCGTGGATCCAGGTGATCACGCAGGGCTGCTCAGCGCCATGCTCCTGCACCGCCGCCGTGATCGTGTAGTCCCCCACGCGCAGCAGGGGAAAATCGAACACGAACCCCACGACGTACTCGTGCCCCGCCTGCCAGGGCATCCGATCGGCCAGCAGGTTGGTGTTGTCGCCGAAGAGCACCTGCCCGGTGCGGTCGTTGAGGCAGAACCCCACGTCCGGTTGCTGCATGTCGTGATGGCAGCGGCAACGGATCCGGAGCCGGTAGGTGAAACCTCCGAGGAATTCCCGGACCGCAGCACCACTGCGTGGATCGATCAGGGCGACTTCGCTGATCGTCACCGCCGCCAGGGGTGGCTCCGGGCCAGAGCCGATCGCCTCGCTGATCGCCTCCTGGAAGCTGCTCACCTGCTGCAGGCTGGCGAACCGTTCCTCGCCGAGCTCCTGCTGACGGAAGTCGTACCAGGTTCTCGAGCCCGCTGACGGAGCGATCCAGGGGTCGAGCCGCCCGTCACCCTCCTCCGCCCCTCGGCTGTCGGCCAGCCCGCCCATGGCTTCGGCGAAGTAGGTCTCGGTCACGCTCTTGGTGCTCCCCAGCAGCCGCAACCTGCCGCCTTCCATCAGGGCGGCGCGATCGCACAGCGCCTTGACCGCTTCCATGTCGTGGCTGACGAAAAGCAGGGTGCCCTGCTCCCGGAACCGCTGCAGGAAGCGAGCGCATTTCTGGGTGAAATACACATCCCCCACCGCCAGGGCTTCGTCGATCACCAGGATGTCGGCATCCACGTGGGCGATCACCGAAAAGGCGAGCCGAACGACCATGCCGCTGGAATAGGTCTTGATCGGCTGCTGGGCATAGTCGCCGATATCGGCAAAGGCGAGGATCGAATCCAGCCGCTCCTGGATGCTGCGCCGGGACAATCCGTGCAGGGAGCCATTCAGGAAGATGTTCTCGATCCCGCTGTACTCCGGGTTGAAGCCGCTGCCCAGTTCGAGCAGGGCGGCCACCCGCCCCTGCACCGCAATGCTGCCGGCGGTGGGGGTGAGCGTTCCGCAGATCAGTTGCAGCAGGGTGCTCTTGCCGGATCCGTTGCGTCCGAGCACCCCCAGGGACGTTCCCGCCGTGATGTCGAGGTCGATGTCCCGCAGGGCCCAGAAATCCTTGTGGTAGCAGCGTTGGGGGCGCAACGCCTGCTTGAGCCGATCCAGCGGCCGATCGAAGATGCGATAGCGCTTGCTCACCCCCCGCAACCGGATCACCGGCGTTCCCGGCTGGTCTTGGGCGCTGGCCGTGGTCACTGCTTCAGAGAACATCGGCGAACCCCCTGCGGGCCTTCTGGAAGAACCGGTACCCCAGCCACGCCAGCAGCGCCCCCACCAGCGTGGCGACCGCGAGCTGGGGAATGTTCGGCCACTGGCCATCGATCACCACCGCCCGCATCTGCCCGATCATCCACACGAGCGGATTGAGGGCCAGCAGGGGGCGCCATCGCTCCGGATAGAGGGAGGCCGGAAAGAAGATGGGGCTGAGAAAGAGCAGCACACTCAACCCCACGTTCACCAGCAGGGCCACATCTCTGATGTAAACGCTCGCCGCCGAAACCACCCACACCAGTCCCAGAGTACCGGCGAGCAGGGGGATCCAGAGCAGCGGCAGGCTCAGCAGGCTGAAGGAGAGATGACCTGTGGCGCTCCATTTGAACAGCAGCAGCAAAACAACCCCGATGGCGGCATGAAAGGCGGCAGCGGCCACCGTCACCATCGCCAGGGTTTCCAGGGGGAAGACGACCCTTTTGACGTAATTGGCCTGGCTGATGATCAGGGGCGGTGCCTTGGTCGCACATTCGGACACCAGATTGAAGACCACCAGGCCGGCGAACAGATTCGTGGCGAACAAGAGGCCGGAATCGTTGCTGGCTCCGGGCCAGCGGGCCCGGAAGATGCTGGAAAAGACGAAGGTGTAGATCGCCAGCATCAGCAGCGGATAGGCGAAACTCCAGCCGATGCCCAGTAGGGACCCCTTGTAGCGTCCCGTCACTTCACGACGGGTCAGCTCCCAGATCAGCTCGAACCTCTGCCGTCGTCTCATGCCGCCTCCCCCAGTCGCATCTTCTGCAGCAACTGCCTCGCACTCTGATTCCATGTCTGCCACGTGAGGCTGCGGGGATCGGGATGCTCGCCTGCACGAAAGCGGCGGTGCCACTCCAGGATGGAGGCCTTCAGGGCCTCGAGCGTGGATCCGGAGAAGTACATCGCCCCCTCTCCCGCCACTTCACGGAACACGGGCAGGTCCCTCACCAGCAAGGGCATGCCGTGCAGCGCCGCCTCGATGAGGGGCAGACCGAAACCCTCCCCTTCGGACGCCGCGATGAGGCATTGGCACTCCTGATACAACCAACTCAGAAATTGGTCACTGGCGGATTCGTACCAGAAGATTCCGTTGCCGAAACTGGGGTGGGTGCTGAGTTGGTGGATCAGTCCTTCCATCATCCAGCCCACCTTGCCGAGGATCACCAGGTTGAAGGGTTGCCCCTCCTCCAGCAGCTGCTCGAAGGCCTCGATCACCTGGCCGTAGCCCTTGCGAGGCTCGATGGTTCCCACCATCAGAAAGGTGCATCGGCTGTTGAGCCGTTCCCTGAGCCTGTCCAGATCCTCTGGCATTCCCAGGGTGGGACTGGAGTTTTCCAGATCCGCGCCGAGGTGGAACCATTCGATGGCCAGGTGCTCCAGGCTCTCGGGCTGATGGGCCTGGAGCCAGGCCCGGACATCGGTGGCGACGGCCTGGGAGATGCACAGCAGGGTGCTGGCGCGTCTGGCCAGCAGGGAAAGCCACTCACCATGGCTGCTGTCGATTCCTTTCGGGAAGTACTGCGGCAGCTGCAGGGGCAGGATGTCGTAGACGATCGCCTCAATCCTGATGCCCTGCTCGATCAGCCCAGGCAGGATGTGGCAGCGCTCCGATTCCAGCAGATAACCGCAGGTCAGGTCGGCGATGAACAGGACGTCACCGTGTCTGGTCTCGATGGGCTGATCCTCCAGTTCCGGTGCCTCCAGACCGAGGAGCCGCATGGTCCAGCGGCGCGCATAGCGGTAGTGCCATCGACCCCCGGCACTCGAGAGCCATACCGGTTCGACCCGATACCCGTCAATGCCCATCTGGAAGAATTCCAGAATCAGGGCCCGCACCACACGCTGGATGCCGGTCTTGTAGTCGCTCCGGGAGATGGCCGAAACGTCCACGAACAGTTGGCGGGAGCCGTTGGCACGGGGGAAATTGTGGGCCAGGCTCTGGCTCAGTCTGACCCGATCGATCCCCAGCGCCGGCAGGGCGGCCCCGATGCCATGGATGGTCTGGTACTCGGCGGCCCGCTGGCCGGCGTAGATCCGCTCCAGGCTCTTCCGGTAGGACTGGGCACAGAGAGAGGGCAGGTGAGCGGCCTGCAGCGATGCCGCCCGCTGGCCGAGCTCCCGGCGCCGCTGGTCATCGAGAACCAGCTCCCGCAGAGCCGAAGCCAGAGACTGACGATCCGGGGCTGCGGGCAGCATCAGCACGCTGTCTTCGGGAAGTTCCGCCAGACTTCCCAGACGATTCACGATCGTGGGGATTCCGGCGCAGAGGCAATCCAGCACAGCAGCCGATGTCTCGCCCCGACTGAGCGTCCGCAGTTGGACGGCGATGTCGCAGGCGGCCAGATAGGTTTCATAGAGCGCCGGGGCCACCCAACCGGTGATCGTGGCTCGGCCACCGAAGCGGGGCTCCTTCAGGACCGCTTCCAGATCCGCACCGTAGGGATCAGCGGAAGAGCCACCCACGAAGGCCAATGTGGACCGGCATCCCTTCCGCTCGACGCCATCGAGCCAGGCTTCGGAGATCTCCCCAGACAGTTTGCTGGCCCCGGGCATCCCGAAGCTGCAGATCAGCACGTCCTCATCCTCAAGCCCAAGGGTCCGTCGTGCGTTGCGTCGGTCGGGCAGCGCCCGCGCCTCCCTGGCCATTGGCAGCCTCTCGATCACCAGCGACGAGGCTTCGCCGACCTGTTCCGCCAGGAGCTGCGCGGCATGGCGGGAATGCACGATCACACCGAACGCCCGTTGGAGAACGCTGCCATTGCAGGCATAGGTGCGCAGATGGCGGTGGGGCTGGCCGGGACCCTGTGACCCGATCAAAGCCTCATAGCCATGGGTGGTGTAGAGCTCGCGCAACCAACGCTGGTTGGGCTCTCCCATCCTTGACTCGAAGGAGTATTCAAGATCGCCCAGATAGAACTCATGCAGGACGACCGCCCCTGGCCAGAGATCGAGGCATTGGCGAATCCTGCGGTGAAAGGGCGAATTGCCGAGGTGGTAGCAGATCCGGTCGAACCGCCAGCCATTCTCTCGTAACCAGGCCGTGGATCGCCACGGCCTCCTTCTTCCCCTGGGAGAAGGGGCATCGGTGATGATGGTGAGGTCGTACGCCCGGCTGAGATCGTCGATCAGCAAGGCGGCATAGTCGGCGATGCCCGTGTGCTCCGGTGGCATGGGGGTGACCCAGGCCAGCCTTGGGCGGATCTGCGGCGATTCAGACGTCGCACTGCGGCCCGCCATGGAATCTTCTGCCCGGCTCAGCAAGCGGCTGAGCATGGCCGGGCCACTCGTCCTGCCATCCACCTTCAACAGCCTCCGCAGGACCGAATCGGCATCGATCGAAACGGCCCCGTAGCGATTCAGGCGTCGCTCCAGCAGGGGGCGTTTGCAGCGGGCCAGCTGGCGTTGCAGGCTGGTGGGTTTCCATGGGTCGGCAAGAATCGCAAGGCCCTGGGGGATCGTGCCAGGGACAGGTGAAGCCTCAGGCCAGGTGGCAAGCCAGATGTGGCTCTGTGCACCATGCCAGCGGGCCAGTCCGAGTCGCAGAAGGAGGTTCATCCGGCGCACCGGAGGGCGCCTTCAACCGAGCAAAACACCTGGGGAAGGGGGCAGGAGAGGACCAGGGACGAGGGTCAGAGAAACAGGAGAGATCAGCCCCGTCAGAGGAGGGGGGGGGGGCTGGGAGAGCGTGCGATGGAGGTGGATGCTGATCAACAGGAAAGGGTCGACGTTTAGGCGCTCTTGAGATCGTTGAAGATATCGAGCTCGCGCTGATTGAGGAGCTTGTTGGTTCTTCGTCCTGTGAGATTGTGAATGAGTGGAGCGAGCTCAAGGGGCCGGCGTGAAGAGAAGGGTGGGGTGGTTGGGCGGAGGTGCTTATTTGGGGGAAGGTTTATGCCCTTTGGGGGCTCTGGGGGGGGGCTGGGGTGGTGGGCGTCCCTGCGGATGTAGCTCAGTGGTAGAGCATCTCCTTGCCAAGGAGAGGGTCGAGAGTTCGAATCTCTTCATCCGCTTGTCTGTTTCAGCATCAGCCGCTGGCTGTCGACTCTGCTGAAGCCCAGTCGCGTGTAGAAGCCCTCCCCCGAGGTGGTCATCAGGTAGATGCGCTCCGACGCCGCCACCACCGGGCTCGCCAGGAGCTCCTCGACGATCCGCCTCCCCAGGCCCTGGCCCTGGTGGTCATCGGCCACCACCACGTCCCACAGCACGGCGCGGAACACCCCGTCACTGGTGGCGCGGCCAAAGCCGATCAGCTCCTTGCCCCGCCAGGCGCTCACCACCACCTGGCTGCCCCTGAGCATGCGCTTCAGCTGAGCCCTGCTGCGGCCGCTGGCCCAGAAGCTGTGGCCATCGAGCAGGGCGGCGAGGGCGCCGAGGTGCCAGTGCAGGCGCAGGCACAGGGCTCCGTGGCGAATCAGGCGGATCGGGGCGGCGCCGGGGGCCTCGGGCCTGGGAGGGGCGGTGCTCAACGGGCCAGGGTCGAGGGCGTCAGCAGCGAATCCTGCTCCGCGACCGGGCCCTGAGGTGCGGATCCCCGGCGGTTCGGGCACCGAAAACCCTTGCTGCAGCTCGTTTCTTCGCTCGCGTGGACCATTTTGCGATGGTATGGTGATCAGATACGGACAGGCCTTTTCCATGCTCAAGCTGCTGCTGGGTGATCCCAATGCCCGCAAGCTGAAGCGCTACCAGCCCCTGGTGTCCGACATCAACCTGCTGGAGGAGGAGATCGAGCCCCTCAGTGACGACGAGCTGCGGGGGCTGACGGCCGAGTTCCGCCAGAAGCTGGAGAAGCCGGAGTCGGCGGCGCGACGCAAGGACCTGCTCGACGAGCTGCTTCCCCAGGCCTTCGCGGTGGTGCGGGAGGCGGGCAAGCGGGTGCTGGGCATGCGGCACTTCGACGTGCAGCTGATCGGCGGCATGGTGCTGCACAACGGCCAGATCGCCGAGATGAAGACCGGCGAGGGCAAGACCCTGGTGGCCACCCTGCCGGCCTATCTCAACGCCCTCACCGGTGAAGGGGTGCACGTGGTCACGGTGAACGACTACCTGGCCAGGCGCGACGCCGAGTGGATGGGTCAGATCCACCGGTTCCTCGGTCTGAGCGTCGGCCTGATCCAGCAGGACATGAGCCCGCCGGAGCGGCGCCGCAACTACGCCTGCGACATCACCTACGCCACCAACTCCGAGCTGGGCTTCGACTATCTGCGCGACAACATGGCGAGCGACATCGCCGAGGTGGTGCAGCGCAACTTCCATTACTGCATCATCGACGAGGTGGATTCGATCCTCGTCGACGAAGCCCGCACGCCCCTGATCATCTCAGGTCAGATCGAGCGCCCCCAGGAGAAATACATGCAGGCGGCCCTGATCGCCACTTCGCTGGAGCGGGCTGCGGAGATGGGCAAGGACGGCATCGATCCGGAAGGCGATTATGAGGTCGACGAGAAGCTGCGCAACGTCACCCTCACCGACGAGGGCTACCTGAAGGCCGAACAGCTTCTGGGCGTCCAGGACCTCTTCAACCCCCAGGACCCCTGGGCCCATTTCATCAACAACGCCCTCAAGGCGAAGGAGATGTTCGTCAAGGACGTCAACTACATCGTACGGGGCTCCGACGCGGTGATCGTCGACGAGTTCACCGGTCGGGTGATGCCGGGCCGCCGCTGGAGCGATGGCCTGCACCAGGCGATCGAGGCCAAGGAGTCCCTGCCGATCCAGCCCGAGACCCAGACCCTGGCGAGCATCACCTACCAGAACTTCTTCCTTCTCTATCCGCGCCTGGCCGGCATGACCGGTACCGCCAAGACCGAGGAAGTGGAGTTCGAGAAGACCTACAAGCTGGAGGTGGCGGTGGTGCCCACCAACCGGCCCCGCTCCCGCGCCGACTGGCCCGACCAGGTCTACAAGACGGAGCCGGCGAAGTGGCAGGCCGTGGCCGCCGAAACCGCCCAGGTTCACCAGGCCGGTCGGCCGGTGTTGGTGGGCACCACCAGCGTGGAGAAGTCGGAACTGCTCTCCACCCTGCTGCAGCAGCAGGACATCCCCCACAACCTGCTCAACGCCAAGCCGGAGAACGTGGAGCGGGAGGCCGAGATCGTCGCCCAGGCGGGGCGTGCCGGCGCCGTCACCATCGCCACCAACATGGCCGGTCGGGGCACCGACATCATCCTGGGCGGCAACAGCGATTACATGGCCCGGCTCAAGCTGCGGGAGGTGCTGCTGCCCCGGCTGGTGCGACCCGAGGAGGGGCACCGGCCTCCCGTGCCGCTGCAGCGCTCCAACGAGGCGCCGGCCGGTTTCGGCGGTGCCGTGGCCCCGAGCTCCAGGCCGGCCAGCGAGGCCAGGGCCATCGGCAACCTCTACCCCTGCGACCTTTCAGAGGAGACGGAGAAGGCCCTGGCAAGCTTCTCGAGGGAGCTGGTGGCTGCCTGGGGGGACCGGGCCCTGAGCGTGCTCGAACTCGAGGACCGCATCGCCCAGGCGGCGGAGAAGGCGCCCACCGACGATCCCCAGATCCAGGGTCTGCGGGAACTGATCGCCCGGGTGCGTGCCGAGTACGACGAAGTGGTGAAGCAGGAGGAGGCCCAGGTGCGCTCCGCCGGTGGTCTGCATGTGATCGGCACGGAGCGCCATGAGTCGCGCCGGGTCGACAACCAGCTCCGCGGCCGCGCCGGCCGCCAGGGCGACCCGGGCAGCACCCGTTTCTTCCTCTCCCTGGAGGACAATCTGCTGCGCATCTTCGGCGGCGACCGGGTGGCCGGCCTGATGAACGCCTTCCGGGTCGAAGAGGACATGCCGATCGAATCGGGCATGCTCACCCGCTCCCTGGAAGGGGCCCAGAAAAAGGTGGAGACCCACTACTACGACCAGCGCAAGCAGGTGTTCGAGTACGACGAAGTGATGAACAACCAGCGCAAGGCGGTATACACCGAGCGGCGTCGGGTGCTGGAGGGACGGGAGCTCAAGCAGCAGGTGATCGGCTATGGCGAGCGCACCATCGACGACATCGTCGAGGCCTACGTCAATCCGGATCTGCCACCCGAGGAGTGGGACCTCACCCGCCTGGTGGATAAGGTCAAGGAGTTCATCTATCTGCTGGAGGACCTCACGCCTGAGCAGGTGGCGGGGTTGTCCATGGAGGAGCTCAAGGCCTTCTTGCAGGAACAGATGCGCAATGCCTATGACATCAAGGAGGGCCAGATCGATCAGATGCGCCCCGGCCTGATGCGGGAAGCCGAGAGGTATTTCATCCTTCAGCAGATCGACACCCTCTGGCGGGAACATCTCCAGGCGATGGAAGCCCTGCGGGAATCGGTGGGTCTGCGGGGCTACGGCCAGAAGGATCCCCTGATCGAGTACAAGAACGAGGGCTACGACATGTTCCTCGAAATGATGACCCAGATGCGGCGCAACGTGATCTATTCGATGTTCATGTTCCAGCCCCAGGTGCCCCAGACGGTCACGGCCTGAGGGGAGTTTCCTCCTCGTTCGGCGTCTCACCGAGGAACTCCATGATCTCCCGGTCGCGCAGATTCTGGGCCTTGCCACCGCAGGGCTCCTTCAGGGGCCTTCCCGCCGCCACTTCCTGCAGGCAGGCCTGCAGTCGGTTGACGTCGTTCTCGAGGCTGTCGATCCGCTCCATCAGGTTGCGGATCACCCCTGCTTCCGCATCCGGCAGGGCCGAGTGGGCGAGGGGATCGATGCGGGCCCCCGCCTGGTGAATCACCCGGCCGGGAATGCCCACCACGGTGCTGTCGGCCTCCACGTTGCGCAGCAGCACCGAACCGGCGCCGATGCGGGTGTTGGGGCCCACGGTGATGGCCCCCAGCACCTTGGCGCCGGCCCCCACCACCACGTTGTTCATCAGGGTGGGGTGGCGCTTGCCGTGCTCCTTGCCGGTGCCCCCCAGGGTCACCCCCTGGTAGAGCAGGCAGTTGTCGCCGATGACGCTGGTCTCGCCGATCACCACCCCCATGCCGTGGTCGATGAACACGCCGCGGCCGATGCGGGCGCCCGGGTGGATCTCCACGCCGGTGAACAGCCGGCCCAGCTGGCTCAGCAGCCGGGGCACCAACGGCATGCCCAGGCACCACAGCCGGTGGCTGAGGCGGTGCAGCTCCAGGGCGTGGAAGCCGGGGTAGCAGAGCAGGATCTCCAGCGTGCCCCGGGCCGCCGGATCCCTCTGCCGGATGATGGCCAGGTCGGCCCTGAGTGCCTTGAGCATGGGGTCCCGTCGTCAGGCGGCCAGGAGGCCGATCTCCTTGCGCAGTTGATCGATGGTGGCGCTGCCAAGGTAGCTCTGGGCACAGTGCACCATGGGCAGGCGCATCAGCTGGGCGCGGTTCTGGCGCAGGGTCTGCTCCACCAGGGGCAGGCTGGGCTTGTCGCAGATCACGTGGCTGGAGGCCCGCAGCAGGGCGAGCAGCCGGCTGCTGGTGTCCGGATTGGCGGTCATCACCAGCAGCTCATTCCCCCGCATGCTGTGCAGGATCACCTCCGCAGCCCGCAGGATCCCCGGACTGATGCTCACCAGGCCCACGCAGCTGCCGGGCCGCAGTTCCTTGAGCATGCCCAGCTCCTGGCCGAAGTCGTTGAGGTCGACCGGAACCGCCCGCACCCCGTGGACCTTGGCGATCTGCTCCACCTCCTGCAGGAAGTAGCGGCTGGTGACCACCGTGCCCTTGCTGGAGGTCTCCAGAACGGATTCCAGCTCCTCGATCGGCACCACCTCCACCGGCACCTCCAGATTGGGCCTGAGTTCCTCGGCGATCAGGATCGAGGCGCCGATGTCCTCCCGGGAGGTGCTCACCAGCACCCGGGCCCCGCAGCGCAGCCGCCAGTCGATCTCCCGGGTGAGCAGTTCCCGCGCCTGCTGCAGGGTGCAGCCGGCGTTGAGCAGGCCATCGACGCTCTGGCGCACCTCCCGGTCGATGTCGGGCAGGGCCTTGCTGCGCAGGCCAGGTGGGGGCTTGATCTCGCGGGGGTTCTGCTGATCGCGGACGTAGATGCCCGAGCCCGCCATGGCCTCCACCACCCCGTCGGTCTCCAGCTGGCGGTACACCTTGCTGATCGTGTTGCGGTGCAGGCCGGTCTGCATGGCCAGCTGGCGGGTGCTCGGCAGCCGGTGGCCCGGCGGGTAGTGCCGGGCGGCGATGGCGAAGCAGATCTGGTTGTACAGCTGGGTCGACGCCGGGATGTCGCTCTCCTGCTGAATGTGGAATCGCACGCCGGAGGGGCCAGGTGGTCTGGCGGCCACCCTAAGGAGCTTTGGGCCCCGTGACAATTCCCCCGTTGGCATACGACCATGTGCCGGTTGCTCTGTGCCGGTTTGCCACTCCCCGATCCCACCGGTCCTGAGGCCCCCATCGCCCCGGCGCGGCCGGAGGGTGTGGAGGCCACCTGGCAGCGGCTGGACCCCGATCGGCCGGACCAGGTGCCCCTGCGCTGCTGGTGGGCCCGGCCCGCCGGCCGGTCGCCCCGGGGTGGGGTGCTCGTGCTGCCGGAGGTGTTCGGCATCAACGGCTGGGTCCGGAGTGTGGCGGCCCGGCTGGCCGAGGCAGGGTACGGGGCCCTGGCCGTGCCCCTTTATGCCCGCACAGCCCCCGATCTGGAGCTCGGCTACGGTCCGGAAGATCTGGCCCTGGGCCGCAGCCACAAGGAGCGCACCCGCACCGATCAGCTGCTCACCGATGTGGCCCTGGCCGCTGACTGGCTGCAGGGGCGACTGGTGACTGCCGGCGCCGGGTCCCCTCCCCCCGGTCTGGGGTGTGTGGGCTTCTGTTTCGGCGGCCATGTCGCCCTGCTGGCGGCCAGCCTGCCCCAGGTGATGGCCAGCGTCGACTTCTACGGAGCCGGCGTGGCGTCGGGGCGCCCCGGGGGCGGCCCCCCGAGCCTGGAGCTGGTGCCCTCCATCGGCGGCTCCCTGCTGTGCATCTGCGGCAGCGAAGATTCCCTGATCCCCCCGGCCGATGTGGCGGCGATCGACGCGGCCCTGGCGGCGACCAACGCCGGGCGGGCTGGGGGCTCAGCAGAGCCAACCCCCCATCGACTGGTGGTACTCGAGGGGGGCCATGGATTCATGTGCCCTGAGCGGGCTGACCACAGGCAGGCTGCCGCGGCGGCGGGGTGGCAGCTGCTGCTGGACCACTTCGCGCGCGAACTGGGCGATGGTCATGCGCCTGCCGCTGGAAGGGCCTGAGGGCGGGGTTCTTCAGCCCGCCCCAGCGACGACAGGCTTGCTGGCGGCCTGCTTCCGCGGGCTGAGAAACATGATCATGTTGCGGCCTTCCCGCTTGGGGGGTTGCTGGATCTCGGCGCTCTCCTCGAGATCCTTGGCCATGCGATAGAGGAGCTGTTCGGCCAGGGCCGTGTGCTGGATCTCGCGACCTCGGAAGATGACGGTGCACTTGACCTTGTCGCCCGCTTTGAGGAAGCGCACCGCCTGACCGATGCGAACCTGATAGTCGTGGGAGTCGATCTTGTATCGCATCTTCACCTCCTTCACCTCGGTCTGGTGGGATTTCTTCTTGGCCTCCTTGGCCTTTTTCTCCTGCTCGAACTTGTATTTCCCGTAATCCATGATCCGGCAGACCGGGGGGTCGGCCTTCTCGCTCACCAGCACCAGGTCCAGTTCCCGTTCGCGGGCGACATCGAGGGCCGCCTCTCGGGTGATGACTCCCAGTTGACTTCCGTCTGCATCCACCACGCGAAGGTTGGGGTAGCTGATGCGGTCGTTGATGTTGGGCAGCTCCCGCACGGGAGCACGGCGATCAAAACGGGGACGGGGAGGCATTCACAGGGGCGGTTAGACCCTTACCCTAAACCGCCCGTGGCCGCCCTCAGGGCCTGCTGAAGCACATCCGCCTCCGGCACCTCGGCGCTGGTCCGGTCCGTGAGCCACAAGGGGCGGTGCTGGCGCCGGAACCAGGTGCGCTGACGCTTGGCGTACTGCCTTGTGCGCCGCTCCGTCAGGGCGATGGCCTCCGGCCTGGCCAGCTCCCCCTGCAGCAGGCGGGCCGCTTCTCCGTAGCCGATCGTTTTCAGAAGCGGGCAGCCGGGGCCGAAGCGTTCGATCAGCGCCGCCGTTTCCTCCACCAGGCCCCCGGCGAAGAGCGCGGCGGTGCGCCGCTGGATGCGCTGGGGCAGGTCGGCAGGGTCCAGCCCCAGTTCGATCACCCGCCACGGGGGCGGCTGGTGGCCCTGCTGGGCTGAGAGGGGCTGACCGGTGGCGTAGAGCACCTCCAGGGCCCGGCTGGTGCGCACGGCGTCGGTCGCGGCGATGCGGCCGGACGCCAGCGGATCCGCCTGGGTGAGCAGACGGTGGCAGGTGGCCTGGCCCAGGGCGGCGAACTGGGCCCGCAGGGCGGGCTGGGGTGGCACCGCCGGCGGTTGCAGCCCGGCCAGCAGGGCCTTGAGGTAGAGACCGCTGCCGCCCACCAGCAGGGCCACGCCCCGGCGGCGATGCTCCGCCGCGATCGCGGCGCTCGCCAGGGCCGTGAACTCCTGCAGATTGATCGGCTGGTCGGGATCGCGCAGATCCAGCAGCTCGTGGCGCACCCGGGCCCGCTGGGCGAGGCTGGGCTTGGCCGTGCCCACGTCCATGTGGCGGTACAGCTGGCGGGAATCCACCGACAGCACGGCCAGATCGAGGGCTTCGGCCAGTTCGATCGCCAGGGCGGTCTTGCCGCTGGCCGTGGGGCCCAGCAGGGCGATCACCAGGGATGGATCAGCGCCGGGTTCGGCTCCAGGTGAGGGCGCCACGGGGGATCGGTTGCGACGGCCGCGGGCCGGACGCGGCGAGGAATGGAGCCATCCTGCCGGAGGCGCCATCGGGAGCCCATTGCACCCCCGGGGCAAATCGGTTCTCAGAGGCGTCTCTGTGGCCCTATGGGGCGGCGATGGTAATATCGAACCCTGTCGAGGGTCCTCCGGGGCCGCTTCGCCCCAATTGCCCCGGGACCCGCCGTCCTTCGTCAGCCCCCTGGGGAGCCCTTTTCTGAATGAGCGACGCCATCAAAGTCGAAGCGGCCTACGGCGCCGAGCAGATTCAGGTGCTGGAAGGCCTGGAGCCGGTGCGCAAACGGCCCGGGATGTACATCGGCACCACCGGGCCCCGGGGCCTGCATCACCTGGTTTACGAGGTGGTGGACAACTCGGTGGACGAGGCCCTGGCCGGCCACTGCGACGAGATCCTGGTCATCCTGCACGGGGATGGATCTGCCAGCGTCACCGATAACGGGCGCGGCATCCCCACCGACATCCATCCCCGCACCGGCCGCAGCGCCCTGGAGACGGTGCTCACCGTCCTTCACGCCGGCGGCAAGTTCGGCAGCGGCGGTTACAAGGTCTCCGGTGGCCTCCACGGCGTCGGCATCTCCGTGGTCAATGCCCTGAGCGAGTGGGTGCAGGTGACCGTGCACCGTCAGGGTCAGGAGCACCGGCAGCGTTTCGAGCGGGGCCTGCCCATCGGCACCCTGGCCTCCGAGGCCTCCTCCCAAGCCCGTACCGGCACCTCGGTGCGCTTCAAGCCCGACATCGAGATCTTCAGTGGCGGGATCGACTTCGATTACCACACCCTCTCGGCCCGTCTGCGGGAGCTGGCCTATCTGAACGGCGGTGTCCGCATCGTCTTCCGAGATGAACGCCCCGCTGCGGCCAATGCGGCAGGGGAGCCCCATGAGGAGATCTACCACTACGAAGGCGGCATCAAGGAATATGTCGCCTACATGAATGCGGAGAAGGATCCTCTGCACCCCGAGATCATCTACGTCAATGCCACCAAGGACGGCGTCCAGGTGGAGGCGGCCCTGCAGTGGTGCGTGGATGCCTACTCCGACAGCATCCTGGGTTTTGCCAACAACATCCGCACCGTGGATGGCGGCACCCACATCGAGGGCCTCAAGACGGTGCTCACCCGCACCCTCAACACCTTCGCCAAGAAGCGTGGCAAGCGCAAGGATTCCGATGCCAATCTGGCCGGCGAGAACATCCGTGAGGGTCTGACGGCCGTTCTGTCGGTGAAGGTTCCCGACCCTGAGTTCGAGGGTCAGACCAAGACCAAGCTGGGCAACACCGAGGTGCGCGGCATCGTTGATACCACGGTGGGAGAAGCACTGGGGGAATACCTGGAATTCAATCCCCAGGTGATCGATATGATCCTGGAGAAGGCGATCCAGGCCTTCAATGCCGCCGAGGCAGCCCGGCGGGCACGGGAGCTGGTGCGGCGCAAATCCGTGCTGGAGAGTTCCACCCTGCCCGGCAAACTGGCCGACTGCAGCTCAAGGGATCCCAGCGAATCGGAGATCTACATCGTGGAGGGGGATTCGGCTGGTGGATCCGCCAAGCAGGGCCGCGACAGGCGCTTCCAGGCCATCCTGCCCTTGCGGGGCAAGATCCTCAACATCGAGAAGACCGACGACGCCAAGATCTACAAGAACACAGAGATCCAGGCCCTGATCACCGCCCTGGGGCTGGGCATCAAGGGAGAAGAGTTTGACGAGAAGAATCTTCGCTATCACCGGATTGTCATCATGACGGATGCCGATGTGGACGGCGCCCACATCCGTACCCTGCTGCTCACCTTCTTCTACCGCTACCAGAAAGCCCTTGTGGAAGGGGGGTATATCTACATCGCCTGTCCGCCCCTTTACAAGGTGGAGCGCGGCAAGAACCACAACTACTGTTACAACGAAAACGAGCTCAAGAAGGTGCTTGATGGCTTTGGAGAAAAGGCTAATTACAACATCCAGCGTTTCAAGGGCCTCGGAGAAATGATGCCCAAACAGCTCTGGGAAACCACCATGGATCCCGAGACCCGCATGATGAAGCGCGTCGAGATTGAGGATGCTCTCGAGGCCGACCGCATCTTCACGATCCTCATGGGCGACAAGGTGGCCCCCCGCCGTGAGTTCATCGAGACCCACAGCTCCGAGCTCGACTTCGCCCAGCTCGACATCTGAATGTCTTCACGCCACCCGCTGAATGGACCTGCCTGGCGCTGGGCTGCCCTGCTGGGATTCGCCCTGCTGGCCCCGGCGGCCCTGCCTGCTGGAGGAGGGGAGCGGCGTTTGCCGGAAGTCCGGCGCCGTGAGCGCAACACGGAGCCCCTGCTCAGCGACGGCGCCACCGGGCTCCAGTGCGCTCCCCGTTGTCAGGCTCCGGTGCTGGCCCGGGTGGAGGCCGGTGCTCCGTTGCGGGTGCTGCGCGAATGGCTGGAGCCCGGTGGCCGGCGCTGGCTTCAGGTGGAGGTGTCCAACGGTGCCGGTCGCGCCAGCCGTGGCTGGCTGGCGGGCTGATCCGGTTCGAGGGCGGAAGCGGCCGGGCTGGCGTCAGGCCGCCAGGGCCCCTTCGATGGCGGCGACCAGTTCGGCCCCATCGGGTTCCACTGCGCTCTTGAAGCGTGCCAGCACGGTGCCGTCCTTGCCGATCAGGAACTTCTCGAAGTTCCAGGCCACGTCGCCGGCAGGTTCGCTCTGGGTGAGGGTGTCGTAGGGGGCCGTCTTGGTGCCGGTGGCGTGCACCTTGTCGAACAGCTCGAAGCCCACGCCATAGGTGGTGGAGCAGAACTGCTGGATCTCCTCGAGGCTGCCGGGCTCCTGGGCGCCGAAGTCGTTGCAGGGGAATCCCAGGACGGCGAAGCCCCGGGGCCCGAAGCGGTCCTGCAGGGCCTGGAGGCCGCTGTACTGGCGGGTGAAGCCGCAACGGCTGGCCACGTTGACGATCAGCAGCACTTTCCCGGCCCAGTCGCCGAGTCGGCGCTCCTGGCCGGTGGCGGTGCGCACCACCACGTCGCTCACGTTCGGGGCCATGGTTTTCTGGGTCGGGGAGAACGCCGCGGACCTTAGCGGTCCAGCCCATACACTCGTATCCAACGGCATCCGAGGACCGATGGCTGAGGCCTCCGCCGTCGCCGAGGTGGTGGCCCGCCAGCTGGAGGGGCTGCTTCAGGCCGGCAACTACGACGGCGCCAAACTGTTGCTGCAGCCGGTACAGCCGGTGGATTCGGCGGAGGCGATCGGGACGCTGCCGCGCACCCTTCAGGCGCTGGCCTTCCGGCTGTTGCCCAAGAACGAGGCCATCGAGGTCTACGAGTACCTCGACGGCTCCGTGCAGCAGAGCCTCCTGGAGCGGCTGCGCTCCGGTGAAGTGCTGGAGCTGGTGGAGGAGATGTCCCCGGACGACCGGGTGCGCCTGTTCGACGAGCTGCCGGCCAAGGTGGTGCGTCGGCTGCTCTCGGAGCTGAGTCCGGCCGAACGCCGGGTCACCGCCCAGATGCTCGGCTACGAGGCGGAGACGGCCGGCCGTCTGATGACCACCGAGTTCATCGACCTCAAGGAGTTCCACAGCGCTCAGCAGGCCCTTGAGATCGTCCGCCGCCGGGCCCGCCAGACCGAGACGATCTACAGCCTCTACGTGACTGATGCCTCCCGCCACCTCAGCGGCATCGTGTCCCTGCGGGATCTGGTCACCGCCGATCCGGAGGATCGGCTCGGGGACGTGATGACGCGGGAGGTGGTGAGCGTCGCCACCGACGCCGATCAGGAGGAGGTGGCCCGGGTGATCCAGCGCTACGACTTCCTGGCCGTGCCGGTGGTCGACCGGGAGCAGCGGCTGGTGGGGATCGTCACGGTGGACGACGTGATCGATGTCATTCAGCAGGAAGCGACCCGGGACCTCTACGCGGCGGGGGCTGTCCAGGCCGGCGACGAGGACGACTACTTCCGCAGCAATCTGTTCACCGTGGCGCGTCGGCGGGTGGTGTGGTTGCTGGTGCTGCTGGTGGCCAACACCGGCACCTCGGCCGTGATCGCCTCGGAACAGCTGGTGCTCAAGCAGGTGGTGCTGCTGGCGGCCTTCATCCCCCTGCTGATCGGCACCGGCGGCAACGTGGGCGCCCAGAGCTCCACCGTGGTGATCCGGGGCCTCAGCACCCAGCGTCTCCAGTCCCTGGGTCCCTGGCGGACCATCGCTCGGGAGTTGATCGCCGGGGCCCTGCTGGGGGGGCTGCTGGCGGTGGTGGTGGTGCCCTGGGCCTGGACCATGGGGGGCAGCGCGCTGGTGGCGGCTTCCGCAGGGATCAGCCTGGTGGCCATCACCACCCTGGCCGCCACCGCCGGGGCGGCTCTTCCTCTGCTGTTCGCCCGCATCGGCCTGGATCCGGCCCTGATGTCGGCACCGTTCATCACCACGGCCACCGATGTGGCCGGGGTCTTCATCTACCTCAAGACCGCCCAGCTGCTGCTGCCGCGCCTGGGCCCCGGCTGAATCGGGAGCTCGGCAAGGCATCGCGGCAGACCGGCTTCTGAGAGGTGTTTACATTTGTTTATGTTAGGCTTTACAGACCGTTATGTCTCTGAGCCATGGTCGTCGCCCTTGCCCTTCCCCAGTCTTCCACCGCCGCCGGAGCCCGTTCCGTGGTCCGTCCCTCCGCCGGCCGTTCCATGCCACCGGTGGATGGCGATCTTGTCCGCTCCTACCTGCGAGACATCGGCCGTGTGCCGCTGCTGAGCCATGAGCAGGAGATCACCCTGGGCCGCCAGGTGCAGGAGCTGATGGCGCTGGAGGAGCTGCGGGAGGAGCTGAAGCTGCGTTCCGGCGGCAGCGAGCCGAGCCAGCAGGAGCTGGCGGCGGCGGCGGGTCTGCGTCCCGAGCTGCTGCGCAGGCGGCTGCACGCGGGACGCCGGGCCAAGGAGCGGATGGTGGCGGCGAACCTGCGGCTGGTGGTGAGCGTGGCGAAGAAGTACACCAAGCGGAACATGGAGCTGCTGGACCTGATCCAGGAGGGAACGATCGGTCTGGTGCGGGGCGTGGAGAAATTCGACCCGACGCGGGGCTACAAGTTCTCGACCTATGCGTACTGGTGGATCCGCCAGGGGATCACGCGGGCGATCGCGGAGAAGAGCCGGACGATCCGGCTGCCGATCCATATCACCGAGACGCTGAACAAATTGAAGAAGGGCCAGCGGGAGCTGAGCCAGGAGCTGGGCCGCACGCCGACGCTGAGCGAACTGGCGGTGGCGGTGGAGCTGCCGGAGGAGGAGGTGAAGGATCTGCTGTGCCGGGCGCGGCAGCCTGTGAGCCTGGAGACGAAGGTGGGGGATGGGGAGGATACGGAGCTGCTGGATCTGCTGGCGGGGGATGACCTGCTGCCTGGGGAGCTGGTGGACGGGGAATGCCTGAAGGGCGACCTGCGGGCCCTGCTGGAGCAGCTGCCGGACCTGCAGGGTCGGGTGATGAAGATGCGGTACGGCATCGACGGGGAGGAGCCGATGAGCCTCACCGGCATCGGTCGCATCCTGGGCATCAGCCGCGACCGCGTGCGCAACCTGGAACGGGACGGGCTGGCCGGCCTGCGCCGTCTCAGTGACGCTGTCGAGGCCTACGTGGCCAGCTGAGCTCACCGTTTGCGAGGCTTGGCGCAAGAGCGCAGTTCTTCCTTCCATGGCCGGCATGCCCCCTGCAGCCTCGGAGCAGCCGGCCATGGAGGTGATCAGCCTCTTTCCGCGCTATCTCCTCCAGGGCAAGCTGCCCCCCGCCCAGCTGGCCGACCTCCAGGTCATGGCCCGCACGGTGCTTGGCCATCCCGAACGCAGCCCTGACGCCTCGGTGAAGCTGGCCGGCCAGCTCAGCCAGCAGCGCGAGCTGGGGCCTGACCATCCCGCCGCCGCCGAGCTCTGCCGGTCAGTGATTCTCCCGGCCTGCGAGCGCTGGATCCGCCACGTGATCGATCGCCAGCCCCCCCAGGGCCGCGGCCCCTGGACGCCGGGCCGCTACGGGCTGCAGATGATCGATCTGTGGCTGAATGCCCAGCGGGCCGGCGATTACAACCCCACCCATACCCATGGCGGCAGCTTCTCCGGGGTGCTGTTCCTGCAGGTGCCGCCCCAGATCAGCGCCGACCGCTTCGACGGCCAGCTCTGCTTCCATGGTCCGGAGGAATGGCACATACAGAGTTTTCGTACGGGCATGGCCCACTACGTGCTGCCCGTGCCTGGTGATTTCTATGTCTTTCCCGCCTGGCAGCCCCATTCGGTGCCGCCGTTCCGAGGGGAGGGTGAACGCTGGTCGATCGCCTTCAACGTGGTGGCCGTGCCCCAGCCGCCGCCACGGCCTGCTCCGCCCCCGCCTGCGCAGGGCAACGTCTCCCTCTCCAGCGCCAGACCCCGGCCAGGGGGATTCCTCTGATCGGACTGCCTCAGAGGGCGGTGCGCAGGGCCCCCACCGCCGCCATCACCAGCAGCACGGCGCTGCTCAGGAAGCTGATGCCGAACCCCGGCCCACGCTTCTCGGGGGCCTGCAGATATCCCACTGTGTAAGCGATCCGTCCTCCCACCCAGATCAGCCCCAGCACGCTGGCGATGATGGGATTGTCGAGCAGAACGGCCAGCCAGAACACCGGCAGGAAGAACACCAGCTGCTCGAGGGTGTTCTGCTGTACTCGCAGCGCCCGCTCGAAGGGTTCCGGCCCTGTGGTGGCAGGTGGCTTGACGCCATGCCAGATGCGGGCCCGCCCCACGACCAGGGTGGTGGCCTGGTATGTGAGCAGGGCCAGCAGGCTGATCAGGGCCGGGATGGGGGGAACCATGGAGGAGCAAGAGGAACCGCTCGTTCCAGGCTATGGACGAGACCGACGTGGGGGGCCGGCGCCGTGCCGCTGGCCTGAGCGGTGATCTCGCTGCAGTTCCCTCACCAGCGCAGGGCCCAGGCGGGAGGGGGCATCGGATCCGGCACATGGGCCGTCAGATCCGTGTCGGAAAGCAGCGTCCAGTCCGAGCCCCCCGGCTCCCACCGCTGCAGATGGCCGTCGCGGGTGGCGGCCAGCAGTCGGCCCTGGGGATCCCACTCGGCCCATTGCAGATCGTCCAGAGGCCGGACCTCCCCGGCGTCGGCCAGCGCATAGCGCACCCGCAGGCCATCCACCGCCTGATCGAGTCCGAACGCTCCGCCGGCGTGCCCCACGCTGGCGCAGCGGAGCCGGAGCCTTCCGCCGGGCTGGGGTTTCTCGATGCGGGCGTTGCGGTGCTGATCCCAGGCATCCTCCGCCAGCCGCGGCGGGCTGTCGTGGGTCTCCACCCAGCCGCGGCGGCGTTCGTTGGCGAACTGAACGACGGGAATGGGCTGGAGCACGTAGGGGACCAGGTGCCGCAGGTGCCGAAGGCGTGCAGGGCCGACAGCCAGGGCAGCCGCGACACCACCACGTAGCTGTCTCCGTGCTCCCAGCGGGCTTTGGGATCGTGGGCGAAGCAGCACAGGTAGCGGCCATCCGGCGAGAGATCCGACCGGCGCGGGAACAGGCGGCCATGGAACCAGGCGCCCGGCTCGTAGTGGCCCGTGGTGAGATCCCAGCGCCCCACCTGCGACCACTGGGTGGGCCCCCGCCGCAGCACCGCCACCACGGGGGCCTCGCTCGCCGGCAGTCCGTAGAGCCTCGGCGGTGGTCGCCGCTTCATGGGCCGCTGGCGTTCCACCAGACTCTGGCGCAGCACCAGCGCCACGGTCATCAGATCGTTGTCGGCAGCATCCAGCCGGGCAGGATCAGGCTGGCATGCCTTCCTTCCCTTCGACCGTGGGCGTCCGTCTCGAGCTCTCCAGCGTGGACCATGCCTCCCTGCAGGCCCGGGGCGCTGAGCTGCGCCGACAGCTCCTGGAGTGGTGGGAGCGGCATGGCCGCCACGACATCCCCTGGAAGCGCCTTCCCAACGGCGGCCGGCCGGCGCCTGGGGAGGTGCTCGATCCCTACGCCGTGCTGGTGGCCGAAGTGATGCTGCAGCAGACCCGGCTGGCGGTGGTGCTGCCCTACTGGCACCGCTGGATGGAGCAGCTGCCCGCCCTCGAGGCCCTGGCCAGCGCCGATGAGCACGACGTGCTGCTGCTCTGGCAGGGCCTGGGCTACTACGCGCGGGCTCGGCGGTTGCGCCAGGGGGCCTTGCAACTGCTGGAGGGAAGGGCGGAGCGGGAGGCCGGCCTGTGGCCTCGCACCGTGGAGGGCTGGCTGGCGCTGCCGGGCATCGGTCGCAGCACCGCCGGCAGCATCGTGGCTTCGGCGTTCGACCTGCCCGCCCCGATCCTCGATGGCAACGTGGAGAGGGTGCTGGCGCGGCTGATCGCCCATCCGGTGCCACCGAAACGGGAGCCGGCCCGGTTCTGGCGGCTCAGCGAATCCCTGCTCGACCGGCAGCGGCCCCGGGCGTTCAACCAGGCGCTGATGGATCTGGGCGCCACGATCTGCACGCCCCGCTCCCCCGCCTGTCCCCTCTGCCCCTGGCAGGAGCACTGCGCTGCCTACGCTGCCGGCGATCCCGCCCGCTTCCCCGTGAAGGAACCCCCGCGTCCTGTCCCTTTCCAGGTGATCGGGGTGGGGGTGGTGCGTGACGACCAGGGGCGGGTGCTCATCGATCAGCGGCTGCCCGAGGGCCTGTTGGGGGGGATGTGGGAATTCCCCGGCGGCAAACAGGAACCGGGCGAAGCGATCGCAGCCACGATCCAGCGCGAGCTGCGTGAGGAACTGGCGATTGAGGTGGAGGTGGAGGAGGAGCTGATCACCGTGGAGCACGCCTACAGCCACAAACGGCTGCGGTTCGTGGTGCATCTCTGCCGCTGGCGCTCGGGGGAGCCCCAGCCGCTGGCCTCCCAGCAGGTGCGATGGGTGGCACCCGCGGATCTTGCCTCCTATCCGTTCCCGGCCGCCAATGCCCGCATCATTGCTGCTCTGCAGGATCGGATCGGGGCGGGGTGAGGCCCGGCGGTGTGATCCTGGCCAGCCGGCCTTCCCCCGCGTGGGTCAGCGCCACGACCCAGGCTCCTTCGGGACGGAAGCTGAGCCGCTCGGGCCATTCCACCGCCAGGACCGCACCCTGCTGGCTGGCCTCCTCCTCCTCCTGGGCGAACAGTTCGTCTGCCGCGGCGCTCTGCTCCAGCCGGTAGAGATCCAGGTGGACCAGGGCCGCGGCGCCTGCGTCGGGGCCGTCGTCGGTGTCGTAGTGCTGGGCCAGGGCGAAGGTGGGGCTGGTGATCGGTTCGCTGATGCCCAGTCCCGCGGCCAGTCCCTGGACCAGGCAGGTCTTGCCGGCACCCAGTTCCCCCTGCAACAGCAGCAGGGAAGCCCGTCCGCCACGACCGGAGCAACGCAGACGGGAGGCCAGTTTCCTGCCGAGGGCTTCTGTGGCCGAGGGATCGGCCAGATGGCACACCTCGATCGCGTCATTTGTTTTCACCCCTGTAGATTGCCTCCAGCGAGCCCGAAGCCTCGGCGTCTCCGCAGATATTTCCCATTTCTCGTCCTCCCGCAGGGGAGCTTTTCTTCATGGTGGCAACACCCTCCAGCCCTGAGGCGGCCTTCGCCGGCGTCCAGGCAACCAGCTCCTACGTGATCGCCGATCTCGGCCTGGCCGACTGGGGCCGCAAGGAACTGGCGATCGCCGAAACCGAGATGCCCGGCCTGATGGCCCTGCGCCGGAAGTTCGGCGCCGAGCAGCCCCTCAAGGGGGCCCGGATCGCCGGCAGCCTCCACATGACCATCCAGACCGGCGTCCTGATCGAGACCCTGGTGGCCCTTGGTGCCGAGGTGCGCTGGGCCTCCTGCAACATCTTCTCCACCCAGGACCACGCCGCCGCCGCCATCGCCGCCGCCGGCATCCCCGTGTTCGCCTACAAGGGCGAAACCCTTGATGAGTACTGGGCCTTCACCCATCGCATCCTCGAGTGGGGGGACGGCGGCACCCCCAACATGATCCTGGACGACGGCGGTGACGCCACCGGCCTCGTGGTGCTCGGCAGCAAGGCCGAGAAGGATCTCTCGGTGCTCGACAACCCCTCCAGCGAGGAGGAGGTGGCCCTGTTCAACTCCATCCGCCAGCGTCTGGCGGTGCAGCCGGGCTTCTATTCCCGTATCTACGCCAACATCCAGGGCGTCACCGAGGAGACCACCACTGGTGTGGCCCGCCTCTATCAGATGCAGAAGAACGGCGAGCTGCCCTTCCCGGCGATCAACGTCAACGATTCGGTCACCAAGAGCAAGTTCGACAACCTCTACGGTTGCCGCGAGTCCCTGGTCGACAGCGTCAAGCGGGCCACCGACGTGATGGTGGCCGGCAAGGTGGCCCTGGTGCTGGGCTACGGCGACGTGGGCAAGGGTTCGGCCCAGTCCCTCCGGGGTCTCGGTGCCACCGTGATGATCGCCGAGATCGACCCGATCTGCGCCCTGCAGGCGGCCATGGAGGGCTACCGGGTGGTGCGTCTCGAGGACGTCGTCGCTGACGTGGACATCTTCGTCACCGCTACTGGCAACTACCACGTGATCCGCCACGAGC
Source organism: uncultured bacterium (assembly GCA_942491175.1). Lineage (GTDB taxonomy): Bacteria > Cyanobacteriota > Cyanobacteriia > PCC-6307 > Cyanobiaceae > Cyanobium. The sequence goes on from CALNZO010000013.1 coordinate 270,386, forward strand.
ACCTGCTCGCCATGAAGGATCAGGCGATCGTGTGCAACATCGGTCATTTCGACAACGAGATCGATGTGGCTTCCCTCAAGCAGTACACCTGGGACAACATCAAGCCTCAGGTGGATCACGTGATCCTGCCCAGTGGCAACCGGATCATCCTGCTGGCCGAAGGCCGGCTGGTGAACCTGGGCTGCGGCACGGGCCACCCCAGCTTCGTGATGAGCAACTCCTTCACCAACCAGGTGCTGGCCCAGATCGAGCTGTTCACCAAGGGCGAACAGTACGCCAAGGAGGTCTACGTGCTGCCGAAGCACCTCGATGAAATGGTGGCCCGTCTGCACCTGGAGAAGATCGGTGCCAGGCTCACCGAACTCACCCCCGAGCAGGCGGCCTACATTTCCGTGCCGGTCGAGGGCCCCTACAAGCTCGAGCATTACCGCTACTGATTGCGATTCAAGCTCTCAATGCCCCAGCATGCTCCCTTCGAGGGAGGCTGCTGGGGCTTTCTTTCTGTCCATCATTTCTGAGTGCCAGGCCATGCCGATCAACGGGACTACTCCGTCCCGGAACACGCTGATGCGACCGATGAATCCTGTTTCTCGCCTGCTGCGATTCGGTGTCGTTGGCTTGATGGCCACACTTATTCATTATGTGTTTCTATATGGCCTGTCTTTGTTCTTGCTTTCGTTGTCAATCGCTAATGTCTGCGCCTTTCTAGTCGCAACCGGATTTTCTTTTACAGTCCAGCAACGTTTTACCTTCAACGATCGACTTCAAGGGAAAAGGCTCAATGGCAACGCTCTGTTCCTGTTTCTATTGGTCAACTCCGGCATTAATTCGCTGGGGGGACATATCGCATTTCAGATGATCTGGATGAAGCCAATGCTGCCGTTGATAGCGGCTGGAGTCAATTTCTGCACTTATTGGTTGATCTGCTCTCATCCTCGCTTTCGCCAATGATCTTTGCAAAGTATGAGTCACTGCTCAGGCTGTAGAGAATTTCAGACGACAATCTCTTCCTCCAAAAACTGCTCCAGTAAGGTTAGAGGAGTTGTTCGAAGAGAAGATCGTGATGTAGCGATCAAGAGCATTGCAAGCCCGAAAAGATTGACAGCTACCACAGCCCCCAGCCCGAGGAGGATCAGAGATATGATCGAAGCCCAGCCGGGAAAGACATTCCAAACACCGCTGAAGCGAATGAAACTGGCCATCATTGCTCCTGCGATACTCACGGCAAGTCCGACCAAGACATAGATGATAAGACGTACGGTAATCTTATCGCCAAATACAGAATACGCTCGGAAAGCATGCAGGATGAGAGAAGTGTAATCTCCCATCCTGGACTCCCCGCAATATCTACGGCGTCGATCCGATAAAATCTTTCCCATTGGGATGCGTGAACGTAAGGTCGAGGCGGCAATGTGAGTAGTTGCCTCAGGTAATCTCGTAAGGATTTTCACTGCTGCCGGCCGAAAGCAGATGTAATTGCCGAAATCAATGCTGTTACCAAGCAGTAAATATGTCATCAACTTGTAGAGCTTATAACCTATCTTAAAGCCATACTTCTCTCTTCGAAGGCCTCTCTTCGCTGCGCAGGCAAGGAGTTGGTCGCAAGACGATTCAATCTCATGAACCATTGCAGGGATATCACCCGGATTGTCCTCCCCATCTACATCCATTGTGACGATATAATCATAGTGATCAAGTCTTGGCAGCAACCATGCGAGCCCAATAGCGATTGCAGCTTGATGGCCTAGATTCGCTTTCAGTTGCAGAACCTGAATGAAGGCGGGTCGCTCCTTGGTGGGCAATCGGTGCAGTGATTCAGCAATCTCTATCCAGGGAGAGTCGTTAATGACAACCAAATCAATATGTATTTTGGTATTGACTTTAGAAAGGTCGTGGATCTCTTTGGCAAGCTGAACGATACATGCCAAATCGTCATAGGAGGGAGTGACGATGGCAATGGATGTCATCTTGCACATTGCGTGTTCAGCGCTTTAGGGATGAAACCGCTCCTCTGCACCGACAATAAACAGGCTTCAGGCCTGTTGCTGCTTCCTTGTCATTCCTGTCATCAGCAGCGGGTCCGGATTTGCATTATGCCTGATGTTCACAGGCTCAGAAATCAAGGGACTCATCACGGCCATGGTAGCTTTAAAAGGTTCCATCACAGCTCTTCATGTCATGGTGATGGAATCTGGTCAGTCAGGTTGGCTCATGCACCGCCGCATCGCCTCGAGCACCCGTCCCAAGCGGCTCTGAAAATTCATCATATGGGGACAATTGTTGCTTGACGCTTGGAAGTCTGGAGTGATTCTCTGCGCTCAGTAATATTATCTGAGGATTGGAAGGTCATGGCTCAATGTCTCCCAAGCCAAGAATTCTGTGGTGCTAGGATTTTGGCTTCCTGAGAGTGATTATGCACTCTGCATATCCTGTCAACTTGTTCACAAGGCGCACCCTCGTTATTGCGACTGTGCTTCTTTGGTTCATGGGTTTTTACTCCTTCCGTCATGAAGTATTCCTGCTGAAGCAATCTGGCTTTGTCCATTTTCCTTACTGGGACGACTGGGATACACCACTTGGCTTCTTCCATGATCTTGAGACAGGCTCCGCAGGCTTCTTGAGGAGTCTTTTTTCGCAGCACAATGAAAGCCGCAAGGTGACGACGAAACTTCTTGGGGTGGCGATTGAACGTTTCGCCGTATTTCACTCTGATCTGACAATTGATATTTCTTGCTTCATCAGGCTTGCCACAGTCACACTTCTGTGCCTTCCCCTCCTGTTGCGCCTTGTCGTGACGCCACTCGACTGGCTGCTGCGCTTGAGCGTGATGGCCTTTTCGATTCACGTCTATGCCGTAGGGCCTGCGAACCTGATCAATGGTCTCTGGTATATCCAGATCAGCTTCTTCCTAGGTCTTTTCTTTGCTTTGGGTTGCCTCTCTGCTCTCACCTTTGCACTTTGCTGGAGACGTTCTAATCCCGCCCATAGAAACACTCTTGTGCTGGCAGTCTCCTGGCTTGCCGGCCTGCTGGGATGTTTCTCGATTTTCTCCTTCTCAGGCAATGTGCTGCTTGTTCCCTGCGCTTTCATCGTGATGTGGCTCGCGACTCCATCGCGGAATTTTGGCTCATCCATGAAAGCTTTGGTGAACGCCCCCGATCTCATTGTCCTTTCTTGCCTGCTTGTCTCCGTTGGTTTTTATTTTCTGGGCTACGAAAGTCCTCCCCATCACGCCGGCATGAGAGCATCTACACTCGATATCCATTACGTGCTTAACTTTCTGGCCAATGTTTATCAGTATGAATCAGCGGATGTGTTTAATGCTGCCAAGCTTGTGGCAGCATTTTTGCTAGTTGTCTTGATAGGTTTCCTTTTGGCGCGTTTGTCGAGAGTGATGCGAGGCGAGCTGCCATGGCCAGTGATTCATGGCACAGGCCACGCCTGTTTTCTTGTCGGCTTGGCTTTCATCAGTGCCATCGGGCGTGGTGGAACCACCCAAGGTGCGCGCTATGCACTCAGTGATCGCTACAACTCGATATCACTTCTCTTTTCCGCACTAGCCTGCACTTTTATTGTCTACATTCTAAGTGAACTCTTCGTTCGAAAGGTGTTTCGTGGTCGAGGGCTGGACTCACTTTTGCCCCGTCTTACAGCTTTTTTTGTTGTCGTTGCTTTGGCAGTTTTCATGCTGAATGCCCTGAAGGCCAATGCGGCCTGGAGGCCCCGTATTCAAGATCGCTTCTCAACGCGACAGGAAGAAAGGGAGTGCCTCCGTTTGTCCGTCAGGAATGAGGGAAATCCTTTGTCCGACGCGGAGTCAATATCATGTGCTTCTCGATTGTATCCTGATGCTGGCGAGATCTCTCGCCGTTTCGGTGGGCCATGGTGTCCTGCAGCACCCGCTTTGCCATCGCGAACGTTGAAAAGTCTTTGTCAGTACTTCTCAATTCCTTGACCTACCGGTTGGTGCCTTCTTTGTCTTGATCTGAACTTGAACGCTATTCAGAATGTACGTTTAGCGCCGGAGCCGTGGATTCTATCTTGCACCGCTGAATTGACCCATGGGGTTTGAATCTGTCCAGCAGCTGCCCGAGTGGATCGGCAGGGCGGTCGAGGCCAATCCCGCGATGGGCTACGGGGCGCTCTTCGTGGCGATGTTTCTGGAGAATCTTTTTCCGCCCATCCCCTCCGAGCTGATCATGCCCCTGGGCGGCTTCTACGTGGGCCAGGGAAAGCTCGACTTCGTGCTGGTGGTGCTCGCAGGCCTTCTGGGCACGGTGGTGGGAGCCCTGCCCTGGTACGGCGCGGGCCGCTTGGTGAACGCAGAACGGCTGGAGCCCTGGCTGAACCTCCATGGGCGCTGGCTGGGGGTGTCCGGCGGACAACTCGCCACCTCGCGCCAGTGGTTCAAGCGCCATGGGCCCGCCGTGGTCTTCTGGGGCCGGCTGCTGCCCGCCATCCGCACCCTGATTTCGGTGCCGGCGGGCATCGAAATGATGCCTTTCGGTCCGTTTCTCTTTTGGACCACCGCCGGCAGCCTGATCTGGAACCTGGCCCTCACCGCCGGTGGCTGGGCCCTGGGCAGCAACTGGAGCCGGGTGGCCGGCTTCATCAAGCCGCTGGAGGCGGCGGTGTATCAGCTGCTGGTGCTGTTGCTCCTGGCGACGCTCGTCTGGCTGGGGCTGCGGGTGTGGCGGCGGCGCCGCCGTCCCTGAGCCGGCGCAGACAGGCCCGTGCCTGAGGCCTCTGTCACAGGGATCGCCAGCAAAAAGGCGCCCCGGGGGGCGCCTCCTCTGGCTTCGAACCCGTGATAGCCCGGCTGGCTCACCGGCACAAGCCCGTGCCTGTGGCAGCAACGCCGCAGGCCGAGCCCGGGGTGTGCAGCCTCAGAAGGGAACTTCCTCCTCGCTGGGTTCGCCCCCGCCGAAGCCCCCGCCGCCGTAGCTCCCACCGCCGCTGTCGGCGTCGCGCTTGCTGCCCAGAAGCTCCAGCCGGTCGACCCTGATCACGGGCTTGCTGCGCTCCTCCCCGCTGGTCCGGTCGGTCCAGCGGTCGAGCTTGAAGGAGCCGATGATGCCGATCAGGCCTCCTTTGCGGACATAGTCGGCGGCCACCTGGGCCTGCTTGCCCCAGATCTCAAGGTTGAACCAATCCGGCTCGTCGTCTCTGCTGCGACGGTTCACGGCGAGGGTGAGGTTGGCGACCATGCTGCCGGACTCGAAGTAGCGGACCTCCGGGTCGCGGCCGGCTCTGCCGACGAGGGTGATGGAATTGACGCCCATGGCGTGCTCCTGGAACGAATGGATCAATGATGGGGCACCCCGATCGGGGGCCTCTTTCTATTCGTTCCACCCGTCGTCCCGGTTGTCACACCCCCTGGGGGCCGCCCGGATTCTGCCGGAGGGGCCCCACCTATGATTCACCGCTGCCTGAGGCCTCGCCCGTGTTCCTTCGCCGTTTCCAGTTCTCCCGTGACATCGGCATCGATCTGGGGACGGCCAACACCCTGATGTACGTCTCCGGCAAAGGGATCGTTCTGCAGGAACCATCCGTGGTGGCCATCGATCTGGAGCGAGGCACCCCCCTGGCGGTGGGTGAGGAGGCCAAGCTGATGCTGGGCCGCACCCCCGGCAACATCCGGGCGATCCGGCCCCTGCGGGATGGGGTCATCGCCGACTTCGATGCCGCCGAGCAGATGATCAAGAGCTTCATCCAGAAAGGCAACGAAGGCCGGGGGGTGATCGCCCCCCGGCTGGTGATCGGCATCCCCAGTGGCGTCACCGGCGTGGAGCGCCGCGCCGTGCATCAGGCCGGTCTGGCCGGAGCTCGCCAGGTGCATCTGATCGATGAGCCGGTGGCGGCCGCCATCGGGGCCGGCCTGCCCGTGACCGATCCGGTGGGCACGATGATCGTCGACATCGGTGGCGGCACCACGGAGGTGGCCGTGCTCAGCCTCGGCGGCACCGTGCTGAGCGAGTCGGTGCGGGTGGCGGGCGACGAGCTCAGCGACGCCATCAGCGTGTACCTCAAGAAGGTGCACAACCTGGTGGTGGGAGAGCGCACGGCCGAGGACATCAAAATCCGCATCGGCTCCGCCTTCCCCGACGACGAACATGACGAGGCCTCCATGGATGTGCGGGGGCTCCACCTGCTCTCCGGTCTGCCGCGCACCATCAACATCCGGGCCGGCGACATCCGGGAGGCCATGGCCGAACCCCTCAACGTGGTCGTGGAGGCCGTCAAGCGCACCCTCGAGCGCACCCCCCCGGAGCTGGCCGCCGACATCGTCGACCGGGGGATCATGCTCGCCGGTGGCGGTGCCCTGGTGCGGGGCATCTGTGACCTGATCAGTCACGAGACCGGGATCCTCACCCACGTGGCCGAAGACCCTCTGCTCTGTGTGGTGAATGGCTGCGGCATGGTTCTCGAGGACTACAGCCGTCTGGAGCGCGTGCTCGACACCCCTGACTTCGCCCGTCAGGCGGCCTGATCCTCATGCCGGCATGGGGCTGGCTTCGCTTCGTCCAAGGCACTTCTTCCCTGCGACGGATCGGTCCCTGGCTGCTCGTGCTGCTTGCCCTGGGGGCGGTACGTCTCAGCAAGGGAGCCCTTGTCGCCGATGCCTATGCCCTCCTGAGCCGGCCCTTCTGGCCCGGTACGGCCCAGGCCGAATGGCTGCGTTCGGCCCGCCGGGTGGAGGATGGAGCACGCCTGGCCCAGCTTGAGCAAGACAACCAGCGGCTGCGGACCCTGCTGGAGCTCCAGAAGGAGAGTCCCGACCGGGTCACCGCCCCGGTGATCTCGCGGGAGGGGGCCGGCTGGTGGCAGCAGCTGCTGCTCGGCCAGGGCTCCCTCAACGGCATCCGGCCCGGTCAGGCGGTGCTCGGCCCCGGCGGCCTCGTCGGTCTGGTGGGTAGCGTCACACCCACCACCGCCAGCGTCACCCTGCTGACCGATCCCCGCAGCCGAGTCGGGGTATGGGTGGGCCGGACCCAGCATCATGGACTGCTGTCCGGCATCGGCACCGCCAGGCCACTGCTTCGCTTCCTCGAGAAGGATCCCCAGGCCCGTCCCGGCGACGTGGTGGTCACCTCTCCCGCCAGCACCCTGGTGCCGCCGAACCTGCCCGTCGGCGTGATTCAGACGGTCGACTCCGGTGCCGATCCGGCCCCGGAGGCGGTGGTGCAGCTGATCGCTCCCGTCTCGGCCCTCGACTGGGTGCAGGTGCAGGTGCGCTGATGGATCTGCTCTCCCGACATCCCCGGTTCGCCGCCACGGCCCTGCTGGTGCCGTTGCTTGTCCTGGCTTCTCCCGGATGGCTCAGCCTGGATGGGGTGGGCCCCTGCTGGGCTGTGCTGTGGCTGCTTCCCTGGGCCCTCAGCGATGGGCCCTTCTCCGGGGCCTGCGCCGGCCTGGGCCTGGGCCTGCTGCTGGATGGGCTCCACCCCGGCGGCGTCTCCCAGATTCCTGCTCTCCTGCTGCTGGGGTGGTGGTGGGGGCGGCTGGGCCGCCGTGCTCCCCCGATCCAGCGCAGCTTCAGCCTCGGTCTGCTGGCCCTGCTCGGCACCGCCCTGCTGGGTCTCACCCTGATGCTCCAGTGGGGTCTGCTCGACTGGTTCGGGGCCAGGGAGGCGGTTCAGATGGCGGGCCCACTGGCCAGGCCCAACCTCACCGATCAGGGGGTGAATCCCGCCCTGCTGGCCCTGCCGGGCTGGCGCTGGGATGATCTGGCCGGGGCCGGCCTGCGGGTCCTCTTCGCCCAGACTCTGATCACGGCCCTGATCGCCCCCATGCTCTGTTCCCTGCAGCTGCTGCTCTGGCGGCAACTGGGCTCCGGCGGGCGGCGCTAGATCATGTCGAAGTCTTCCCTCCGGCTCACCCTGCCGCGCCGCCAGGCCCTGAGGCTGCTGGCGGCTCCTTTCGGCCTGGCCCTCGGTGCCGCGGCCTGCGGACGGCGGCCCCGGCCGGGCGAAGGGAAGGTTCTCAATGTCTGGACTCTGGACCTGGCACCGCGCTTCAACGCCTACATGGGGCGGGTGATCGCGGCCTGGGAGCAGGGCCACCCGGGGGTGACGGTGCGCTGGACCGACGTGCCCTGGGGATCGGTGGAACGCAAGCTGCTGGCGTCCGTCTTTGCACGCACCGCCCCCGATCTGGTCAACCTCAACCCCAATTTCGCCGCCAACCTGGCCAGCAAGGGTGGACTGCGGGACCTCACCCCCCTGCTCCCCCCCGACGCCGCCGACCGCTACCTGGCCAGAATCTGGTCCTCGGGCAAGCAGCAAGGGGAGCTGTTCGGCATTCCCTGGTATCTCACCGCCCGGGTGACCATCGCCAACCGCCGGCTGCTGGACCAGGCCGGCCTCACCGCTCCGCCCCGCCGCTGGGAGGAGGTGCCGGCCTATGCCGAAGCGGTGAGACGCCGCACCGGCAGGTATGCCCTGTTCGTGACCGTGGTTCCCGACGACTCCGCCGAGCTGATGGAGGCGATGGTTCAGATGGGGGTGCGGCTGCTCGACGATCGCCAGCGGGCGGCGTTCAACAGTCCGGCCGGCCGCCGGGCCTTCGCCTTCTGGAGCGATCTGTATCGCCGTGGGCTCCTGCCGCGGGAGGTGGTGAGCCAGGGCTACCGCCGGGCCATCGAGCTCTATCAGGCCGGGGACCTGGCCCAGGTGGCCAGTGGCCCCGATTTCCTGCGCAACCTGCAGACCAATGCCCCCGGCATCGCCGCCACCTCAGCCCCCTTCCCGCCCCTCACCGGTGGGAACGGCGAGGCCAACGTGGCGGTGATGAATCTGGTGGTGCCCCGCCAGAGCGCCATGGCCCCGGAAGCGGTGAGCTTTGCCCTCTTCCTCAGCGATGCGGCCAACCAGCTGGCCTTCGCCGAGGAGGCCCGGGTGCTGCCCTCCTCCACCGGAGCCCTCGAGCAGCTGGAGCGTCGCCTGCGGGGGGCCGTTCCCGCCGACAGGCCGGAGCGCCTGGTCCACAGCGCCCGGCAGCTGTCGGTCGCGACCCTGGCCCGGGCCAGGGTGCTCGTCCCGGCCTCGCCGGGGGTGAAGCGCCTCCAGGCCATCCTCTATACCCAGTTGCAGCGGGCCATGCTGGCTCAGCTGGACAGCGCGGCGGCCCTGGCCGAAGCCGAGCGGCAGTGGAACCGCTACTCCGAGGCCCGTTGGCCCTGACCGGGGAACCACGAACCAGGCGATTTCAAAGAAATGTTGAATTCAGGTCAGATCCCTGGCGCAGGCAGCGTTTCCGTGGTCACAGGCTGATTCGGCGGCGCGGTATGGTTACGATTCTTCATCTGGTCGGACAGGAGTGATGCGCATGTCCAGGATTGCATCCTCTTCCAGGGACGGCGCTGATTTTCAGACTCCCGGAGGTGGCGGTTTTCCTTCGCAGCAGCCCCCTTCGTCCCCGTCCGACGACCGGCAACCGGCCGAGCCCATCGCCACCCTGCTCGTGGTCGACGACGAGGCCGCCGTGCGCCGCGTCCTGGTGATGCGTCTCCAGCTCGCCGGTTACCGAGTGCTCTGCGCGGAGGACGGCGAGGAGGCTCTGGCCCTGTTCCACCGGGAACAACCCGACCTTGTGGTGCTCGACGTCATGCTGCCCAAGCTCGACGGCTTCGCCGTCTGCCGGCGCCTGCGGGCCGAGTCCTGTGTGCCGATCATCTTCCTCTCGGCCCTCGATGCCATCGCCGAGCGGGTGGCGGGTCTGGACCTGGGGGCCGACGACTACCTGCCCAAACCCTTCAGTCCCAAGGAACTTGAAGCCCGTATCGCCACCATCCTGCGGCGCATGGGCCGGGGAGCGGCCACCAGCGAGCCGCGGGAGCTCCCCACCGGTTCCGGCGTGCTGCGGGTGAGTGATCTGGTGGTCGACACCAACCGTCGTCAGGTGACTCGAGAAGGCCAGCGCATCGCCCTCACCTACACCGAATTCAGCCTGCTGGAGCTGCTGTTCCGGGAGCCGGGCCGGGTGGTGCCCCGGGCCGAGATCCTCGAGCAGCTCTGGGGCTACCCTCCCCGCCGGGCCGCCGACCTGCGCGTGGTCGATGTCTATGTCGCCCGGTTGCGGGGCAAGCTCGAGCCCGATCCTCGCAACCCCGAACTGATCCTCACGGTGCGGGGCACCGGCTATGCCTCCCAGCGGATGGGCGAAGGGGCTCTGGCCGCCGCCGGCTGATCCGCCGGCCGGTCCTGCAGGATGGGCAGCGACCTTTCTCCATTGCCCTGCCTGCCTTGTCGGATCTGCGTGAGACCCGTCTGGAGAAAGCCCGGACCCTGGAATCCCTTGGCCGGGCTCCCTACGCCCTGGGCTTCGCCCCCAGCCACCACACCGCCGATCTGCAGCAGGCCCATGCCGATCTTGCCAACGGCGAGGAACGGCCGGTATCGGTGGCGGTTGCCGGTCGGGTGATGACCCGCCGGGTGATGGGCAAGCTGGCCTTCTTCACCATCGCCGACGAGTCCGGTCCGATCCAGCTGTTCATTGAAAAGGCCACCCTGCAGGCGGCCCACCCACAGGATCCCGAGGCCTTCGCCCAGATCACCTCCCTGGTGGACAGCGGCGACTGGATCGGTGTGCATGGCAGCCTGCGCCGCACCGACCGGGGGGAGCTGTCGGTGAAGGTGACCGACTGGGTGATGCTTTCCAAGGCTCTCCAGCCCCTTCCCGACAAATGGCACGGCCTGGCGGATGTGGAGAAGCGCTACCGCCAGCGCTACCTGGATCTGATCGTCTCCCCCCACACCCGCGAGACCTTCCGTCGCCGGGCCCGGCTGGTGAGCGCCATGCGCCGCTGGCTCGATGAGCGCGACTTCCTGGAGATCGAAACCCCCGTGCTGCAGACCGAAGCCGGAGGCGCCGATGCCCGCCCCTTCGCCACCCATCACAACGCCCTGGATCTGCCCCTGACCCTGCGCATCGCCACCGAGCTGCACCTCAAGCGACTGGTGGTGGGAGGGTTCGAGCGGGTCTACGAGCTCGGGCGCATCTTCCGCAATGAAGGGGTCAGCACCCGCCATAACCCCGAGTTCACCTCGGTGGAGATCTACCAGGCCTTCGCCGACTACCACGACATGATGGACCTCACCGAGCAGCTGCTGGCCGCGGCCTGCCGGGAGGTCTGCGGTGATACCCGCATCACCTACCAGGGCACCGCGATCGATCTCACCCCCCCCTGGCGGCGGGTGACCATGCATGAGCTGGTGGAGCAGGCCACCGGGCTCGGTTTCAACAACTTCGCCGACCGCTCCCAGGCGGCTGCGGCCATGGAGGCCGCCGGCCTGGCGGTGCCCGAGGCCGCCGACAGCGTCGGCCGGCTTCTGGTGGAAGCCTTCGAGCAGGCCGTGGAGGCGAGCCTTGTGCAGCCCACCTTCGTGCTGGATTACCCGGTCGAGAATTCCCCCCTGGCCCGGGCCCACCGCAGCAAGCCGGGCCTGGTGGAGCGCTTTGAGCTGTTCATCGTCGGCCGCGAGACGGCCAACGCCTTCAGTGAGCTGATCGATCCACTGGATCAGCGCTCCCGGCTTGAACTCCAGCAGCAGCGGCGCCAGGCGGGGGACCCGGAGGCCCAGACCGTGGACGAGGATTTCCTCCATGCCCTTGAGGTGGGCATGCCCCCCACCGGCGGCCTCGGCATCGGCATTGACCGGCTGGCCATGCTGCTCACCGACAGCCCCTCGATCCGCGATGTGATCGCCTTTCCCCTGATGCGCCCGGAGGCCAGGGAGAGGGTGGAACCGGCGCAGTGGGATAATTGACGCCAGTAGGCATTCTCCCCAGTTCGGGGCTCTCATATGAGTGGTGAGCGCGTCGGTTTTCGCTTCCAACACGCCGATGCGGTGGTGAAGCGCAACCCCCAGGGGCGATCTCGCCGCGGCTGGGTCATGGAGCCGGTGGAGCAGACCACCAGCAGGGGCACCAAGATGCCGGCCTACCGCATCCGCTGGCGGGACAGCGAACGTCCGGAGATCGTGCTGCAGCACATGCTCATCGCCGATCCCGATCCCACCCCGCCGCCTGAGGGGGTGAGCCTGGTGCCGCCGGCCCCCAAGAAGTAGCCCCCAGGCTCTGCGGTCTCCACCTGCTTCAGATCCACCCCCGCAGCCGGTAGGCCACCAGCCCCAGGTGCTCCCGCATGGCCGTGGTGGTGAGCACCAGGGCTTCGGCGCTCGGCAGCAGGCTGAACAGGCTGCCGGCCAGGGTGGGCGTCCCGAAGGACGCCCTGCCGGACAGCTGGAAATCGCAGGCCACCGGAATGATCCGGATGTCGCCGGCGACCCGGCGCAGGGTGGCGAAGGAGCGGGGCAGGTGGGTGGCGCTGGTGACGAGCAGCAGGGAGGTCCAGCCGCGCTGGCGGGCCACCTCCACCAGGGCCCTGGTCTCTTCGGCCGTGTTGCGTCCCTCCTCGCTCGTCACGATCCGGTCGGCCGGCACCCCCAGGCTGGTGGCCAGGGCCTTGGCCAGCTGCGCCGCGCCGGCGGCAGGGTCGTTGGCCATGAAGGTGACCCGACCGCCGGTCACCAGCAGCCAGGGGGCTTTACCTTCCCGTATCAGGCCCACAGCGCGCAGCAGCCGGTCCCCGGCCTCGTTCACTTCCACCCCCTGCCTTGGCGGCAGGGCCGGCCGCAGGCCTCCCCCCAGCACCAGCACCGCATCCGCCCGGGGGATCGGGACGGGGGTCATCCGGGCGGCCCGCTCCTCCAGGCCCCACACCAGCTGGCGGCTGAGCATGGGCGTGGCCGCGAGCCAGAGGAGGGCGATGCCCACGCCGGAGAGGACCGGTCCGATGCGGCGCTGACGGTTCAGAAGACCGGCGATCTGCAGCAGCAGGGCCAGGCCGAGGGGGTAGAGGCCCAGGGGCAGCAGTTTCGAGAGCAGAAAACCCATGGGTGCGGAAAGGGTTCAGCGCTGCAGATGCCGTTTGAGTTCCTGCAGTTCCTGCTGGGCTTCGAACCGGGCCCAGTCCGCTTCCAGATCCGGCCTGGAGGCGGCGCTGGCGCTGCGCTGGCGCACCAGCTCGGAGAGCTCCTGTTCCACTCCCTTGAAGCGCTGGCCCAGGTCGGCAAGGGCCTGCCAGCGGTGGCGCCCCTGATCCATCAGGGCCTTCACGTGTCCTTCGGCGCGACTGGCCAGCTCGTCGGCCCCGGCGGCCCGGGCACGGCCGATCCGCCCCTGCCACTGGCGGATCTCATCGGCCAGTCTCAGGAGTTGCCGGCGCTGGTCCTCGGCCTGCTGACGCAGCCTCTGCCTCTCCCGCAGCAGCCGTTGCTGACGGTCCCTGTCCTCCTGTTCCCTCAGCAACCCCTCCTGCTCGGGATTGGAGCGCAGAAAGCTCTCCAGCTGCTGCTCCAGCCGTGTCTCCAGTTCCTCCACCCAGCTGCTGCTCATGGCTTGGGCTCGCCGGGGGCGCGGGTGATCAGCGGCGCTTCGATCTCCTCCTGCAGGGGGGTGATGGCCGCCTCCCGGGAGCGCAGCAGCAGCTGGGTGAGCCGGGCGACGGCCCCTTCGCCCAGGTCCTGGTCGCCGATGCGGTCAAAGGCGCGGCGGTAGAGCGCTTCGAGTTCCTCGATCAGCTCTTCGCGGACCCCGCGCATGGCCTGCCGCTGCTCCTCCCTGCTCATGGCGTGTTCCGCTGGTGTCATGAGTCTGCCTGTTCCAGCAGATGGAGGGAGAGATCGCCTTCCGGGTCGCTCCAGCGGTCCGTCCCCCGCCAGCCGGCCGCGGCCGCCAGCTTCAGGAAGGCTTCGGGGCCGTACTTGTAGCTGTACTCGGTGATCAGCGGTTCCCCGGCCGCGAAGCGCCAGCGCCGACCCGCCAGGGCCACCTCCTGTTCGCCCCGACTCACCAGGGCCATGGCGATGCGGCTGCGTTCGGCGTCCCACCAGGCCCGGTAACGGAAATCGGCCATCCGGAAGTTGCCGTCCAGGTCGCGGTTGAGGCGGGTGAGCAGGTTGCAGGCGAAGGCCTCCGACCAGCCGGCCCGATCGTTGTAGGCCGCCTCCAGCCGCTCCACGGCCTTGGGCTGATCGATGCCGATCAACAGGCAGCTGTCGGATCCCAGCAGCCGCCGGAACTGGCGCAGCAGCGCCAGGGCGCCGGGGGGATCGAAGTTACCGAGGGAACCGCCCGGATAGAAGCCCAGCCGCCGCTGCCCCTCCAGCATGGAGTGGGCGGGAAGCTGCTCCAGGTGGCTGTAGTCGCAGCAGATGCCCAGCACCGGCAGCTCGGGGTGACGCGCCTGCAGGGCGCGGCAGGCGGGGGCCAGGTGGTCGGCGCTGATGTCGAGGGCCACATAGGCGGCCGGCCTCAGGGCACTCAGCAGGGGACTGACCTTGCGGGCGCTGCCGGCTCCGAACTCCACCACGACTCCGGGCCCGAGGGCGTCGGCCATCTCGGTGGCCCGCGCCTCCAGCAGGGCCGTTTCGGTGCGGGTGAGGCCGTACTCCGGTTGCTCGCAGATGGCGTCGAAGAGGCGGGAACCTTCGGCGTCGTAGAGGAGCCAGGCCGGGAGCTGCTTCGGGCTGCGGCCCATGCCCTCGATCACCAGCCGAGACGTGTCGGCGGGTTCCGGATGGAGATCGATCAGCATGCGTCCGTCGCGCCGTCGCGGGCCAGCCGCAGGCCGGCGGCCATCCAGCGGCTGTGGGGCGCAAAGAAATTGCGGTAGGTGGAGCGGGCGTGGCCCGCCGGGGTGAGGAAGCTGCTGCCGCGGAGCACGAACTGGGAGGTCATGAACTTGCCGTTGTATTCCCCCACGGCCCCGGGGGCGGCCCGGAACCCCGGGTAGGGGCGGTAGGGGCTGGCGGTCCACTGCCAAAGGGTGCCGAAGGCCTGGGGCAGCGGCCGGCCGCCGGGCTGGCTCGCCGCCGTCACCACCACCTCCCATTCGGCTTCCCCCGGCAGCCGGGCGCCGCTCCAGCGGGCGAAGGCATCGGCTTCGAACCAGCTCAGGTGCCGCACCGGCGCCCCGGGGTGCCGCGGCCTGCGGCCCGCCAGGGTGAATTCCCAGTCGCCGCGCCAGTAGCGGGGCGCGTTCCAACCCCGCTCCTGAACCACGGACCAGCCCTCGCTCATCCAGAACTCCGGCCGCCGGTAGCCGTCATCGGCGATGAAGGCGGCGTAGTCCCCGTTGGTGACCAGCGTTTCGGCCAGGGAGAAAGGCTCGAGCCATTGCCGGTGGCAGGGGGCCTCGTTGTCGAAGTGGAAGCCGCGGCCGGCGTGGCCGATCTCCACCAGGCCGCCGGGGTGGGACCGCCAGCCTCCTGGGGCCTTCGTCTCGCCGGCCCCGGCGGGCTCCTGGCCGTAGGAGGGCTCCAGGGGGTTGCGGCTGAATCCGTCGAGCAGATCCATCAGCAGCAGCTCCTGGTGCTGTTGCTCGTGCTGGAGACCCAGCTCCACGAGCGCCAGCAGCGGTTCGGCCTCGTCGGAGGGGCGGCGATCCAGGTCGCTCAGCAACGTCTCGAGCCCGGCATCGACGCGACCGCGCCAGGCGAGCACCTCGGCGATGGGCGGACGGGTGAGCAGACCCCGCTCGGGGCGGGGGTGGCGGCTGCCGACAGTTTCGTAGTAGGAGTTGAAGAGGTGGCCCCAGCGGCGATCCGGTGTCTCGTGGTCGCTCAGGTGGGGTTCCAGCAGGAAGGTTTCGAAGAACCAGGTGGCGTGGCCCAGGTGCCACTTGGGCGGGCTGGCATCGGCCATGCCCTGCAGGCAGAGGTCTTCCTGTTCGAGCTCCGCGACCAGGTCCTCGCTGTGTCGTCGCACCGCCAGCAACCGCTGCATGAGCCGGGTGATGTCCACCGGGGAGTGCGCCCTGGAGCCCATGGACCTGCCGTTCTCTGGGGCCGACCTTAGGGATGTTCCCTACGATCCGGCCACGCAGCCATGGAGAAGGCCAGCCGCATGGGCGCCCACAGCGAAGGCATGACCACAGGGATCAGCGAGGGCTTCAGCGGGGCGGTCGGCCGCACGCCGCTGATCCGCCTGCAGGCGCTCAGCGCCCTGACGGGCTGCGACATCCTCGGCAAGGCGGAGTTCATGAATCCCGGTGGCTCGGTCAAGGATCGGGCCGCCCTGGGGATCCTTCAGGAGGCGGAGGCCAGCGGAGCCCTGCAGCCGGGAGGCACGGTGGTGGAGGGCACCGCCGGCAACACCGGCATCGGTCTGACCCACCTCTGCAACGCCCGCGGGTATCGCTGCCTGATCGTGATTCCCGAAACCCAGTCGGCGGAGAAGATCGGCCTGCTGCGCAGCCTCGGCGCGGAGGTGCGCACGGTCCCGGCGGTGCCCTACAGCAACCCGGAGAACTACGTCCGCCTCTCCGGCCGCATCGCCGCCGAGACCCCTGGTGCCCTCTGGGCCAACCAGTTCGACAACCTGGCCAACCGGCGGGCCCACTACGGCAGCACCGGCCCGGAGATCTGGCAGCAGACGGGCGGCCGTGTGGATGCCTGGGTGGCCGCCACCGGAACGGGGGGCACCTATGCCGGCGTGGCTCTTTACCTCAAGGAACGGGATGCATCGGTCCGGTGCGTGCTGGCTGATCCCTGCGGCAGCGCCCTCTACAGCTGGGCCACCGAGGGCAGCCTCAGGAGCGAAGGCGGTTCGATCACCGAAGGCATCGGTAACAGCCGTGTCACCGCCAACCTGGAGGGAGCACCCATCGACGATGCGGTCCGCATCGACGATCCCACGGCGCTGCGCACGGTCTACGGCCTGCTCTGGCAGGAGGGCCTGTTCATGGGGGGCTCGGTGGGCATCAACGTGGCTGCGGCCGTGGAGACGGCCCGTCGCCTGGGACCGGGCCATCGCATCGTCACCGTGCTCTGCGACAGCGGCGATCGCTACCGCTCCCGTCTCTACGACCACGACTGGCTGGCGGGCCGCGGCCTGCAGCAACCCCTGCGTTCCGGTGCGGCCCTGATCCCATGACGTCGGCAGCCCCTGCCCAGGGCCAGGTGATCGGCGGCCGATACCGCCTTGAACGCTCCCTCGGGCCGGAAACGGCCGGGCCTCAGGGTGTGCTGTGGCTGGCGAGCGATCAGCTGGCGTCGGACGCGCCCATGGCTCTGCGCCGTATCGGCCCCGACCAGGATCAGGCCCGGGCCCGGGAATTGTGGGCGCGCCTCCAGGGGGTGCTCCATCCCCAGGTGCCCCGCATCGGCGCCCTGATCGAGGAGCACGATCAGCTCTGGCTGGTGCGCGAGTGGCAGGCGGGTCGCACCTATCAGCAGCTGCTCGAGCTGCGGGCGGAGCGCCAGCTGGTGTTCGGGGCCGGAGAGGTGCTGCTGCTGCTGCGTCAGCTGCTGCCCGTGCTCGCCGTGCTGCACAGCCAGGATCTGCTGCACGGGGACCTCAGCCCAGCCAACCTGCTGCGCCGGGACAGCGACGGGCTGCCGGTGCCCCTCGATTTCGGCCTGGTGCGGGGGACCACCTCCGGGACCGGCGGCGAGCGGCTGCTCGGCGCCACCCCGGGCTACGCCCCGCCGGAGATGGGACGGGGAGAGCCCGCCCAGCCCTGGATGGATCTGCATGCCCTCGGGGTGGTCTGCCTGGTGCTGCTGAGTGGCGATGAGCCCGCCCGTCTGCTCGATCCCGCCACGATGGCCTGGCGCTGGCCGGTGGCCCTGGAGAGCGAGCCGGATCTGCGCCGCCAGCTGCAGCGTCTGCTGAGCCGCCATCCCGAGGAGCGCTTCGCATCGGCCGGCCAGGCGCTGGTGGCCTTCCAGGCCCTGGCGATGCCGGACAGCACCGGACCCGTACCCCGGGCGGATCGCACCGTGATGCTGGTGCCGACAGCGTCGCCCACCGGCTCCCCTGTGGACGGGCGCGGCTCCGGTGAGCCGGCTTCCCATGGGGACCCCATCACCGAGGCCCCCAGCCCCGAGGCTCCAGCGGCGAGGGCTGAGCCGCAGCTTCCGCTCACGGCCGGAGGGAGCGAAGTCTCCTCAGCCCCACCGCCGACGCCCCCCCCGGTGACCGATCCCGACGCCGTGCGACGGCGCTACGTGGAACGGGAGGAAGCGGCGGAAGGGGGCTTCTGGCCGGTGCTGATCGCCCTGGTGCTGTCGGCCATCGTCGGCACCGCCTTGGGCTGGTGGTGGCTGGGCCGCGACAAGGTGGCCCAGCCGGCTCCCGGCGATCTGAGCGAGCTCCCCGCAAGTCTGCCCCCATCGGAGGTGGATCAGCGCCAGCAACTGCTCAACCGGCTGCGGGCGATGCAGGTGGATCGGGCCTGGTTCCTCAGCCTGGTGGACGCGGCCCTGCTGGCCCAGTACCCGGAACGCAATGGCCGTCTTCCCTCCGACACCCTGGAGGACGCCCCCCTGCGGCGCGTCTGGAACGAGCTCGCCCAGGAATGGTTGGCCCGGGTGGAGCAGCTGCCCCTGCCCCTGCGTCGCCGCCTGGGCAGCTTCCGCGCCGCCGACTGGGAGCAGCGCCAGTCCACGCTGGTGGGCCAGGGGCTGAGCCCTGCGGTGCTGGGGGAGCTGGTGTCGGCCAGTGTCCAGAACCTGTTGCCGGGACGGGCCTCCCAGGCCATGCCGCCGGAGCCTTTCCGCCAGATCTGGTACGCAGCCGCCGAACTCACCCTGGAGAACCTGAGGATCGAGCCGATCGACACCGCCTCCGGCGCCACCCAGGTGCTGTCGGCAGAGGTGCCCGCCAGCGGTGCCCGGCTCTTCCCGATCCGCCTGCCCTCCAGCCATGGTCTGGCCCTCGGGGTCAACGGCTCGCCCCTGCTGCAGATGAGCGTGTTCTCCTCCGACGGCACCCTGCTGGAGCGCAAGGGGCCGCTGCGGGTGGTGACGCTGGCTCCCCAGAAGAGCTCTCCGGTCCAGTTGCTGCTCACCAACGACGGCGTCGCCCCGGCGTTGATCCGCCTGTCGCTGCGGGCCGATCCACCTCCGCCCACCCCCATTCCGGTCCCGGAGCCCCCCCCGATCCCTGGTGAGACGCCGGAAACGCCGCCCATCCGCGCCCCGCAGTCCCCTGACGTTCCAGAGACTTCCGCCGATGGGCCTCCGGAGCCCCCCACCGCGCCCCCTCCGGTGGCCCCCCCCAACCCTTGAGGAAGTCCCTCAGAGCCGGGCGATGGCGGCCCGGGTTTCCTTGTCCACCTGCTTGCGTTTCTCCTCCTGGCGTTTGTCGTGCAGCTTGCGGCCCTTGCCCAGGCCGATGGTCACCTTGATCCAGGACCCCTTGAGATGCAGGTTGAGCGGCACCAGGGTCAGGCCCTTCTGGTCGAGGGCGATGCGCAGCTTCTCGATCTCGCGGCGGTGCGCCAGCAGCTTGCGCACCCGCAGCGGGTCGTGATTGAAGAAACGCCCGGCGTGGCTGTGGGGGGAGATGTGAACGTTGTGGAGCTGCATCTCGCCGTTGCGGATCAGGCAGAAACCGTCCCGCAGGTTCACCTGCCCGGCCCGGATCGACTTCACCTCGGTGCCCAGCAGTTCGATGCCGGTTTCCAGGGTTTCGAGGATCTCGTACTGATGGCGGGCCAGGCGGTTGTCGGCCAGCAGCCGGTTGGCCGGGTCGGCACTCTTGGCGCCGCCGCCCTTCCTGCCGGGCCCTTTCGCCATCACCCCTCCCATCGCCTAGGTGTTCCCGACCCTAGGCAGCAGCCGGTACCCTCCAACCATGGCGATCATCTCTTCGGGAGGAATGGCTTCGCCGGGACCCGGCCCCGGAGAGCGGTTCGCCGGCTCGCCCCGGCCAGGGTCCACAGACCCCGGGGCGGCCCCGGCCGGGCGGCTGGTCGATCCCACCGCCTGCCCCGACGAGGAACCGGTGGTCCGGGAGGACGGGCTCAGGCCCCGCCGGCTGGCGGACTACATCGGCCAGAGTGAACTCAAGCAGGTACTGCGCATCGCCGTGGAGGCCACCCGCAGCCGCCAGGAGGCCCTGGATCATGTTCTGCTCTACGGCCCCCCTGGTCTGGGCAAGACCACCATGGCCCTGGTGCTGGCCGAGGAGCTCGGGGTGCGCTGCCGGATCACCAGCGCCCCCGCCCTGGAGCGGCCCCGCGACATCGTCGGTCTGATGGTCAACCTGCAGCCCCGCGAGGTGCTGTTCATCGATGAGATCCACCGGCTCAACCGGGTGGCCGAGGAGATCCTCTACCCCGCCATGGAGGATTTCCGCCTGGATCTGACCGTGGGCAAGGGCACGACCGCCCGCACCCGCAGCCTGACGCTTGCCCCCTTCACCCTGGTGGGGGCCACCACCCGCGCCGGATCGCTCAGTTCACCGCTGCGGGATCGCTTCGGCCTGATCCAGCGGCTGGAGTTCTACGGCCAGGGCGACCTGGAGGCGATCGTGCAGCGGGCCGCCGGCCTGCTGCAGCTGGCCCTGCAACCCTGTGGGGCCCAGGAGGTGGCGCGACGCTGCCGGGGCACGCCTCGCATCGCCAACCGGCTGCTGCGTCGGGTCCGGGACGTGGCGGCGGTGGGGGGACATGACTGCATCGATGGGGCCCTGGTGGATCAGGCCCTCTCCCTGCACCGGGTGGATGGTCGAGGCCTGGATGCCAGTGACCGCCGGCTGCTGCGACTGATGCTCGAGACCTACGGGGGAGGACCGGTGGGACTGGAGACCCTGGCTGCCGGGCTCGGGGAGGATCCTGCCACCCTCGAAGCCGTGGTGGAACCGTTCCTGCTGCAGCTGGGCTTCCTGCAGCGCACCCCCCGCGGGCGGATCGTCACCCCCGCCGGCCGCGCCCATCTCGACGGCTCCGCCCCCATGGCCGCTTGAGAAGGAGGGCGGCGGACTCGCTGATCATGGCCGGCGATGGAGGCTCCGGGCAGGCTTCGCCCTCGGTACCCTCGATTCATGGCGATCCTCTTGGTGTCGGGAGAAGCGGTGGGTTCAGGGGCTGGCGCACAGCCGTTGACCGATCCGTCGCGGCGGAGCCTGTGAACGGAAGGCCCCCCGGCCACCCCCGCCCGGGCTCCGGTCCGGGGGGCAGGGCCCTGGCCCTGCTGGCGGGGCTCCTGGCGGTCTTGCTGCTGTGGCCCGCGGCCGTACGGGCCGACACCAGCCAGACCGCGGAGCCTCTGGCGGAGCTGTTCGAGCAGGCCCTGTCGGCCAGCCGTGAGGGACGTTTCGGCGATGCCCTGCCCCTTTGGGATCAGGTGGTGGAGCGTGCACCGCAGGATGCCTCGGCCTGGAGCAACCGGGGCAACGTGCTGTTGGCCCTCGGCGATCCCCGGGCGGCGATCGCCGACCAGGACCGGGCGATCGCCCTCGAGCCCGCCAGCATCGACCCCCATCTCAACCGCGGCACCGCCGAAGAGGCCCTGGGCCTCTGGTCGGCCGCCGCCGCCGATTACGGCTGGATCCTGGAGCGGGATCCCCTCGATGCCTCCGCCCTCTACAACCTGGGCAACGTGGAGGGCTCCCAGGGCGACTGGGAGGCGGCCCGCCGCCGCTTCGAAGCCGCCGTGGCCGCCCGGCCGGGCTTTGCCATGGCCCGCTCCAGTGCCGCCCTGGCCGCCTTTCAGCTGGGGGAGACCGCGGTGGCGGAGAAGCAGCTGCGCGACCTGATCCGCCGCTATCCCCTGTTCGCCGATGCCCGGGCGGGCCTGACGGCCCTGCTTTGGCGCCGGGGCGCCCGGGGCGAGGCGGAAAGCAACTGGGCCGCGGCCTCCGGCCTCGACCCCCGTTACCGCCAGCAGGAATGGCTGCTGCAGATACGGCGCTGGCCGCCCGTTCCCGTGCAGGCTCTGGCCCAGTTCCTGGCGCTGGCCCCCTGAACTGCCGTCTCCTCCCTCGATGAACCCTCTCTCGTTGTCCCCGATCGCCGCCGGTGGCCCCCCCGCCGGGGCCGGAGCGGATCCCTGGGAAGTCCTGGGGCTGGAGGCGACCCTCCAGGAGGTGCTGCCGGAGCTGATCGAGGTGCGTCGCCACATCCACCGGCATCCCGAGCTCAGTGGGCACGAACAGCAGACGGCTGCGCTGGTGGCCGGCGAGCTGCGGCGCTGGGGCTGGCAGGTGCGCGAAGGGGTGGGCCGCACCGGTGTGGTGGCCGAGCTGGGCCCGGTGGATGGTCCCCTGGTGGCCCTGCGGGCCGACATGGATGCCCTGCCGATCGAGGAGCGCACCCGGCTCGCCTATGCCTCCAGCCGCCAGGGGCTGATGCATGCCTGCGGCCATGACATTCACACCGCCGTGGGCCTGGGGGTGGCCCGGCTGCTGGCCGGCGTCGCCGATCGGCTCACGGCCCGGGTGCGGTTGCTGTTCCAGCCGGCGGAGGAGACCGCCCAGGGGGCGGCCTGGATGCGGGCCGACGGCGCCATGGAGGGGGTGCAGGCCCTGTTCGGCGTCCACGTCTTCCCCAGCCTGCCGGTGGGCACGGTGGGGGTTCGCAGCGGCAGCCTCACGGCGGCGGCGGGAGAACTGGAGGTGGAGGTGCTGGGGGAGGGGGGCCACGGCGCCCGCCCGCACCAGAGCACCGACGCGATCTGGATCGCCGCCCGGGTGGTGAGCGGGCTGCAGGAGGCGATCAGCCGGCGGCTCGACCCCCTCCATCCTGTGGTGGTCAGCTTCGGCCGCATCGAGGGGGGCAAGGCCTTCAACGTGATCGCCGACCACGTGCGGCTGCTGGGCACCGTCCGCTGTCTGGATCTGGAGGTGCATGCCCAGCTGCCCGGCTGGATCGAGGACACCGTCCATGCCCTCTGCCGGGGCCATGGGGGTGAGGCCCGGGTCCATTACCGCTGCATCTCCCCTCCCGTGCACAACGATGCGGCTCTCACCCAGCTGGTGGCGGACGCGGCAGTGGCCCTGCTGGGGCGGTCCCGGGTGCAGTGGCTGGAGCAGCCCTCCCTGGGGGCCGAGGACTTCGCCGAGCTGCTGGCGGACACCCGCGGCACCATGTTCCGGCTGGGGGTGGCGGGGCCCGATGGCTGCACGCCCCTGCACAGCAACAGCTTCGATCCTGATGAGGGCTGTCTTGCGGTGGGCATCAAGGTGCTCACCCTCAGCCTGCTGCGCTGGATGGAGCGGCCGGTTTGAGCCCCCGACGGCCTTCCCGTTTCCGGGCCGCGCTGCTGGCGCTCTCCTCGCCCCTGCTGATCCTGCTGGCCCTGGTGGTCCTGCTGCAGCGGCAGGGGAGCGACCGGCTGCCGGCCGTTCCCGCCCTGGTGATCGGCTCCGGGCTCCTGGGCACCAGCTGGGTCCGTCGCCGTCGCCGCCGGGCCGAACTGCTGCGGGCCCTGCGCGAGGAGCGGCCCACCGCCACGGCCCCGCCGTCTCCCCCGGTCCCACCCACCTGAAGTCCGCTGCGCCAAGGTGAAGGGCCCCGCCGTGATCACCGTGAGTGAAGCCACCCCCGACCTCGAAGCCGTGCGGCAGGCGATCGCCTCCGGCGACCCGGGCCGGGCCATGCCGGCCCTGGCGGGGTTGCGGGAGGTGGCACCGGAGGCGGCCATCCCCCTGCTGCTGCTGGGGCTGGAGCAGACCACCTTCGTGATCCGTTCGCTGGCCTGCGCCGGCCTGGGCGTCAAGCGCAGCGAGGCCGGCTGGCAGGCCCTGGTGAACGCCCTGCGGCACGACGAGGACGCCAATGTCCGTGCCGAGGCCTCCAACGCCCTCGCCAGCTACGGGGTGGAAAGGGCCTGGCCCCTGCTTCGGGATGCCTTTGTGGCGGATGACCAGTGGCTGGTGCGCTGCAGCATCCTCTCGGCCCTGGCGGAACAGCCGGAGATGCCGGTTGCCTCCTTGCTGGAACTGGCCCGGGAGGCCATTGCCGACAGTGATGGCACCGTGCGGGTGGGGGGCGCCGAGATCCTGGGACGGCTGGTGCGCCAGGGCCAGGGGCCGGAGGCCGCCCAGGCCCGCGAGGCCCTGGCGGGGCTCCAGGGCGATGGGGATCACCGGGTGGCGGCCGTGGCCCTGGACGGTCTTGCAGACCTGAGATCTTGCTAGCTTCTTGTTGTCACTAGGGGTGCCCGGCCGGCAGCGGTCCTGGGCTGAGATCACACCCTCCGAACCTGATCCGGGTCATGCCGGCGCAGGGAAGTGCGGTATCTCTCAGGCTGCGCCCCGCCCGTCCTCCGCCCTCTCCGTCATGCGCAGCGCCTGGATTCAGAAGCGCCGTGGTCAAGCCAACGTCACCCAGCTCCACTACGCCCGGCAGGGGGTGGTCACCGAGGAGATGGCCTTCGTGGCCCAGCGGGAGAACCTGCCCGAATCCCTGGTGATGGAGGAGGTGGCCCGGGGCCGCATGATCATCCCGGCCAACATCGAGCATCCGAATCTGGAGCCGATGGCCATCGGCATCGCCAGTCGCTGCAAGGTGAATGCCAACATCGGTGCCTCCCCCAATGCCTCCGATCTCAACGAGGAGGTGGAGAAGCTGAAGCTGGCTGTGAAATACGGCGCCGACACGGTGATGGACCTCTCCACCGGCGGCGTGAATCTGGATGAGGTGCGCACCGCGATCATCAACGCTTCCACGGTGCCGATCGGCACGGTGCCCGTGTACCAGGCCCTCGAGAGCGTGCACGGCAGCATCGAGAAGCTCGATGAGGACGATTTCCTGCATGTGATCGAGAAGCACTGCCAGCAGGGGGTCGACTACCAGACCATTCACGCCGGCCTGCTGATCGAACACCTTCCGCTGGTGAAGGGAAGGCTCACGGGCATCGTCAGCCGCGGCGGCGGCATCCTGGCCCAGTGGATGCTGTACCACCACCGCCAGAACCCTCTGTTCACCCGTTTCGAGGACATCTGCGAGATGTTCAAGCGCTACGACTGCAGCTTCTCCCTGGGGGATTCCCTGCGGCCCGGCTGCCAGCACGATGCCTCCGATGCGGCCCAGCTGGCCGAGCTGAAGACGCTCGGTGAACTCACCCGCCGGGCCTGGAAGCACGATGTGCAGGTGATGGTGGAGGGTCCGGGCCACGTGCCGATGGATCAGATCGAGTTCAACGTCAAGAAGCAGATGGAGGAGTGCAGCGAGGCGCCCTTCTACGTGCTGGGTCCGCTGGTGACCGACATCGCCCCCGGCTACGACCACATCACCAGCGCCATCGGCGCGGCCCTGGCCGGTTGGCACGGCACGGCCATGCTCTGCTACGTGACGCCGAAGGAGCACCTGGGCCTGCCCAACGCCGAAGACGTTCGTGAGGGCCTGATCGCCTACAAGATCGCCGCCCACGCCGCCGACATCGCCCGCCACCGCCCCGGCGCCCGCGACCGGGACGATGAGCTGAGCCGGGCCCGCTACGCCTTCGACTGGAACCGCCAGTTCGAGCTGAGCCTGGATCCGGAGCGGGCCCGCGAATACCACGACGAGACCCTGCCGGCCGACATCTACAAGCAGGCCGAGTTCTGCTCGATGTGCGGACCCAAGCACTGCCCGATGCAGACCAAGATCACCGACGAGGATCTGGCGGGCCTGGAGGAGGTGCTCCATGCACAGGGACAGAGGGCTCCGGTGGAAACGGTGAGCAGCTGATCCCTGCAGTCGGGGGAAAAGAGTGCTCAAGCAGGTTCAGGATGTCTGAGCTGCCTTGCTAAGTTGCCCGGCTTCAGTGCCTGCAGGAACGCCTCGCGTCTTCGGGCAAGTCCCCCCCTCCGACGCCTTTTCCTGATGAAAGCCGTCATCCTCGCCGGTGGACTGGGGACTCGACTGGCGGAGGAAACCCATCTGCGGCCCAAGCCGATGGTGGAGATCGGTGGCAAGCCGATTCTCTGGCACATCCTGAAGATCTACAGCCACCATGGCATCAACGATTTCATCGTCTGCTGCGGCTACAAGGGCTATGTCATCAAGGAATATTTTGCCAACTATTTTCTGCACACCAGTGATGTCACTTTTCATATGGATCTGAACCATATGGAGGTGCATCGGCAGAAGGCGGAACCCTGGAAAGTCACTCTCGTGGACACCGGCGACGCCACCCTCACCGGAGGCCGTCTGGCCCGGGTCCGCAGCTTCCTGCCGGAGGATGAACCGTTCTGCTTCACCTACGGCGATGGCGTCGCCGATGTGGAC
>CALNZO010000014.1:0-134497 GCA_942491175.1 uncultured bacterium
CCGGGCTCACCGCCGAGCGTTTCATCACCGATCCGTTCAGCGCTGATCCCTCCGCGCGCCTCTACCGATCGGGTGATCTGGCGAGCTGGAATGCCGACGGCACCCTCACCTTCCACGGCCGGATCGATCAGCAGATCAAGCTGCGGGGGTACCGGATCGAACCCGGTGAGATCGAGAGGGCGCTGCTCGCCCATCCCGGCATTTCCCGGGCGCACGTGCTCTGCCGGGAGGAGAGCCCAGACCGGAAGCGGCTGGTGGCCTACTGGGTCCCAGCCCCGGGGCAGCACGGTGAATCCGAGGGGCTCGAGGACGCGGACCTGCGGGCGTTCCTTGGCCGTGTCCTGCCGGCGTTCATGGTGCCGGAGGCCTACGTGCGGCTCGACACCCTTCCGCTGACCGCCAACGGGAAGCTGGATCGCCGGGCCCTGCCGCCCCCCCCGGCGACGAGCGGGTCGCAGGGACGGGTTCCTCCTTCGACACCTCTCGGGATCCGGCTCCATGGCCTCTGGGCGGAGCTGCTGGGCCACGGCTCCTTCGGGATCC
This sequence comes from uncultured bacterium, assembly GCA_942491175.1. Taxonomy (GTDB): domain Bacteria; phylum Cyanobacteriota; class Cyanobacteriia; order PCC-6307; family Cyanobiaceae; genus Cyanobium. Next base: position 544 of record CALNZO010000014.1, read on the forward strand.
ACGACAGCTTCTTTCTCCTGGGCGGCGATTCCCTGGCGGCGGCACGTCTGGTCTCGCGCCTCGAGCGGAACCTGGGCCGTGCCCCTTCCCTGTCCGCCTTCTTCAGCCACCCCACCATCGCGGCGCTGGAGCCCCTGCTGGCGGAGAGCTCCGGTGCAAAGCCTTCCCTGGAGGCCACGTCCATCCCTCCGGCGGCGTCCGTGCCTCTGGAGGATCCCGAAGCGGGCCCGGCCTACCCGGCCTCCTTCGCCCAGGCTCGCCTCTGGTTCCTGCATCAGCTCCAGCCCGGTCTCACTGCCTACCACCTGCCGACGCTGTGGCGGCTGCGGGGGGACCTGGACACCGCTGCGCTGGCGCAGGCCCTCACCGGCCTGGTGGAGAGGCATCCCACCCTGCGCAGCTCCTTCCGGCTGCAGGGCTGCGAGGTGCTGCAGATCCTCCATCCCCCCCCTGAGGTGCCGCTGCGGGCCGAAGTGCCTGGGGATCGCGATCCCCAGGCGGTGATCGGTGAGTGGCTCGTGCAGGAACAGGCCACGCCCTTCGATTTCGATGCCGGTCCGCTGCTGCGGGCCCGGCTGCTCCGGCTCGCCCCTGATGAGCATCTGCTGCTGCTGAACCACCACCACATCGCTTCCGACGGCTGGTCCACATCGGTGCTGGCCGCTGATCTGGTCGCCCTCTACAACGCCCATCAGGCGGGCCGCCCCCCCCAGCTGCCGCCTTTGCGGGTTCACTATCAGGACTACGCCAGCTGGCAGCGCCAGCGGCTCGGCGGCGAACGCCTGGAGACGCTGCTCAGGTACTGGCTGGGCGAGCTGCAGGGGCTGGAGCCGCTGCAGCTTCCCACCGATCACCCACGGCCCGCCACACCCAGCCACCGGGGCAGCCAGGTTTCGTTCGAGATCGAATCCGCTCTGCTTGGCCCCTTCGAGGCGCTCTGCCGCGCCGAGGGGGCAACCCTGCAGATGGGGCTGGTGGCGCTGGTTGCCCTCCTGCTGCACCGAACCAGCGGCCAGGACGACATCGCCATCGGCATTCCGCACTGGGGCCGGAACCATCCGGATCTGGAGCCGCTGATCGGCTTCTTCACCAACACGCTGCCCATCCGCAGCCGGTTCCAGGCGCAGCAGAGTTTCCGTGAGCTGCTGGGGCAGGTGCGTGACACCTCGCTGGCGGCCTACGACCACCAGGAGCTGCCGTTCGAGCGGATGGTGGAGGAGCTCCAGCCGGAGCGGGACACCAGCCGCAACCCGTTGGTGCAGGTGATGCTGCAGCTGGTTGAGTTGCCGGAAGCGTCGCTGCAGGGCCTCGAGGGACTGGAGGCCGAGGCGGTGGCGGGCCCATGCGGATCGGTCCGCTTCGATCTGGAGTTCATCCTGAGCCGCCGCGGGAACGGCCTGCAGGGCAGTGTGGTCTATGCCACCGACCTGTTCGAGGCGGACCGCATCGAGCGCCTGAGCGGCCAGCTGCAGACGCTGCTGGCCTCGTTGCTGGCTGCACCCGCGGACCCGGCCGGTGTCCTCAACCTGCTGCCGGAGGCGGAGCGGCAGCGGATCGAGAGCTGGCAGCGGGGGCCCGAGATCGCGATTCCGGAGGCCAGCGTGCACGAGCTGTTCGAGCAGCAGGTGGAGCGCACCCCCGAGGCGATCGCCCTGGTTTTTCAGGATCAGCAGCTGAGCTACGGCGAGCTCAATGCCCGCGCCAACCAGCTGGCCCATCACCTGGGCGCGCTGGGGGTGGGGCCGGAGGTGATCGTGGCGGTGTGCCTGGAGCGCTCCATCGAGATGGTGGTGGCGCTGTTGGCGGTGCTCAAGGCCGGAGGCGCTTATCTGCCGCTGGATCCCGCCTGGCCCCAGACACGCCTGCAGAGCCTGCTGGAAGCCTCCGGGGCCGCTGTGGCTCTGACCGATCGCGTCACCGCCAGGATCGATCTGCGGGCGCCTGCTGTCCTTTCACTGCAGCACTCAGCTGAGGGTTGGAGCGGGCAGCCAGAGACCAAGCCGGCTGCTCCCTCTCCGATCAGCTCTGCGGCCTATCTCCTCTACACCTCCGGTTCCACCGGAACTCCTAAAGGTGTGCTGGTGGACCATGGCGCCCTGAGCGTCCGCTGCGCTGACCTGGCCGCGCGGTTGGGGATGGGCGGCGGTTTCCGCGTCCTGGCGCACACATCGCTGAGTTTCGACATCTCGATCGTGGAGTTGCTGATCCCCCTCACCTGCGGGGATCAGGTCTGCCTCGTCACGGAAGCGGATAATCGCGACCCCGCAGCTCTAGTGCAGTGCATCGAACAGCAGGGCATCGATCTTCTGCAGGCGACACCGTCCCAGTGGGAGCTGCTGCTGGAGGCCGGCCTACCAAGGAACGAACGCCTCATTGCTCTCATCGGGGGGGAGGCCCTGTCAGAGGATCTGGCCCAACAGCTGACACGACTCTGCCGGTGCCTGATCAACGGCTATGGCCCCACGGAGAACACCACCTTCAGCTGCTGCCACCGGATGGCGGCCGACTGCCCACCCGAGGGCCCCTCGGTGCCGATCGGGCGACCCATCAGTCACACCAGCGTGCATGTCCTCGATGGGGATCTGAGGCCCTGCGGGATCGGGGTCATCGGTGAACTCCACCTCGGCGGGGCGGGTCTGGCCCGCGGCTATCTCAACGACCCCGGGCTCACCGCCGAGCGTTTCATCGCCGATCCGTTCAGCGCCGATCCCTCCGCGCGCCTCTACCGATCGGGTGATCTGGCGAGCTGGAACGCCGACGGCACCCTCGCCTTCCACGGACGGATCGATCAGCAGATCAAGCTGCGGGGGTACCGGATCGAACCCGGTGAGGTCGAGAGGGCGCTGCTCGCCCATCCCGGCATTGCCAGGGCGCACGTGCTCTGCCGGGAAGACTGTCCAGCCGGGAAGCGCCTGGTGGCCTACTGGGTCCCGGCCCGGGTCCGGCAGGGATGCGCGGAGGGTCTCGACGACGCGGAGCTGCGGGCCTTCCTCGGCCGTGTCCTGCCGGCGTTCATGGTGCCGGAGGCCTACGTGCGGCTCGACACCCTTCCGCTCACCGCCAACGGGAAGCTCGATCGCCGGGCCCTGCCGGCGGCCCCGGCGACGAGCGGGTCGCCGGGACGGGTTCCTCCTTCGACACCTCTCGGGATCCGGCTCCATGGCCTCTGGGCGGAGCTGCTGGGCCACGGCTCCTTCGGGATCCACGACAGCTTCTTTCTCCTGGGCGGCGATTCCCTGGCGGCGGCACGTCTGGTCTCGCGCCTCGAGCGGAACCTGGGCCGTGCCCCTTCCCTGTCCGCCTTCTTCAGCCACCCCACCATCGCGGCGCTGGAGCCCCTGCTGGCGGAGAGCTCCGGCGCAAAGCCTTCCCTGGAGGCCACGTCCATCCCTCCGGCGGCGTCCGTGCCTCTGGAGGATCCCGAAGCGGGCCCGGCCTACCCGGCCTCCTTCGCCCAGGCTCGCCTCTGGTTCCTGCATCAGCTCCAGCCCGGCCTCACCGCCTACCACCTGCCGGCCCTGTGGCGGCTGCGGGGGGACCTCGACACCGCTGTCCTTGCGCAGGCCCTCACCGGCCTGGTGGAGAGGCATCCCACCCTGCGCAGCTCCTTCCGGCTGCAGGGCCGCGAGGTGCTGCAGATCCTCCATCCCCCCTCTGCGGTGCCGCTGCGGGCCGAAGTGCCTGGGGATCGCGATCCCCAGGCGGTGATCGGTGAGTGGCTCGTGCAGGAACAGGCCACGCCCTTCGATTTCGATGCCGGTCCGCTGCTGCGGGCCCGGCTGCTCCGGCTTGCCCCTGATGAGCATCTGCTGCTGCTCAACCACCACCACATCGCTTCCGACGGCTGGTCCACATCGGTGCTGGCCGCTGATCTGGTCGCCCTCTACAACGCCGCCCTCCGGGGGCGTTCGCCTCAGCTGGCTCCCCTGCGGATCCAGTACAGCGACTACGCGGCCTGGCAGCGCCAGCGGCTCGGCGGCGAACGCCTGGAGACGCTGCTCAGCTACTGGCTGGGCGAGCTGCGGGGGCTGGAGCCGCTGGAGCTGCCCACCGATCACCCCCGCCCGGCGCTGCCCAGCCACCGGGGAGAGACGCTGGGGTTTGCGATCGGGCCGGATCTGCTGGCTCCGTTCGAGGCGCTCTGCCGCGCCGAGGGGGCGACCCTGCAGATGGGGCTGCTGGCGCTGGTGGCAGTGCTGCTGCACCGCATCAGCGGCCAGGACGACCTCGCCATCGGCATTCCCCACTGGGGCCGGAACCATCCGGATCTCGAGCCGCTGATCGGCTTCTTCATCAACACCCTGCCGATCCGCAGCCGCTGGCGGCCGGATCAGAGCTTCCGCCAGCTGCTGGGGCAGGTGCGTGACACCTCGCTGGCGGCCTACGACCACCAGGAGCTGCCGTTCGAGCGGATGGTGGAGGAGCTCCAGCCGGAACGGGACACCAGCCGCAACCCTCTGGTGCAGGTGATGCTGCAGCTGATCGAGGTGGGGGAAGCGTCGCTGCAGGGCCTGGAGGGACTCGAGGCCGAGGTGGTGGCGACGCCCGCCGGATCGGCCCGGTTCGACCTGGAGTTCGTGCTGCGGCGCCGTGGGAACGGCCTGCAGGGCAGCGTGACCTTTGCCAGCGACCTGTTCAGCGCCAATCGCATCGAGCGGCTGAGCGGCCATCTGCAGACACTGCTGGCCTCGTTGCTGGCGGCGCCCGATGCACCGGCCGCTGGCCTCCAGCTGCTGCCGGACACGGAGCGCCAGCGGATCGAGAGCTGGCAGCGCGGGCCGGAGATCGAGGTGCCGGACCTGGGGGTGCATGAGCGCTTCGAGGGGCAGGTGGAGATCACCCCCGAGGCGATCGCGCTGGTTTGCGGGGATCGCTCGCTCAGCTACGACGCGCTGAACCGGCGCGCCGACCGGCTGGCCCGTGAGCTGCGGGGGCTGGGCGTGGGGCCGGAAACGATCGTGGCGGTGGGCCTGGAGCGTTCCATCGCGATGGTGGTGGCGCTGCTGGCCGTGCTCAAGGCCGGCGGTGCCTACCTGCCGCTCGATCCCGGCTGGCCCCGGGAACGGCAGGAGCTGCTGCTGCGCGAAGCCGGCTGCCGGTGGCTGGTGCGTTCCGGCCCCGATCCGGCCCCCGAGGGCTGGGACCTCCTGCCCCTTCCCCGGACGGGCGGACGGCTGGCACGCCGCACCCCGCAGGCGGCGGCCGGAGCGGAGCCTGGGCCGGCGATGGCCACTTCGAAGGGTCGCCGCCTGGCCTACCTCACCTACACCTCCGGCTCGACAGGGGTGCCCAAGGCCGTGGCGATCGAGCATCGCTCCATCCTGCGGCTGGTCGATCCGGCCAACGGCTTCCGGCTGGGGGCGGGGGCGGTGGTGCTGCAGCTGGCCCCCCTGGCCTTCGACGCGGCCACCTTCGAGATCTGGGGACCGCTGCTGGGTGGCGGCACCCTGGTGCTGGCTCCGCCCGGCCTGCCCGCGCTGGCCGAACTGGCGGACCTGCTGCGCCGGCAGGGGATCACCACCCTGTGGCTCACCGCGGGGCTTTTCCAGGCGATGGTGGAGGAGCATCCCGACGCCCTCGCCGGGGTGGCCCAGGTGCTGGCGGGTGGGGACGTGCTGGCCCCAGGGCCCGTCCAGCGGCTGCTGGAGCTGTTCCCGGCCGGGCACGAGCTGATCAACGGCTACGGCCCCAGCGAGAACACCACCTTCACCTGCTGCCACCGGATGGCGGCGGGGGAGGCGGTCGATCCGCTGCGGCTGCCGATCGGACGCCCCATCGCCGGCACCCTGGTGCGGGTGCTGGATCCTGCGGGTCACCCCTGCCCGATCGGCGTTCCCGGTGAACTGCACATCGGCGGGGCGGGCCTGGCGCGGGGGTATCGGAACCAGCCGGAGCTGACGGCGGAACGCTTCATCGCCGATCCATTCTCGGAGGATTCGTCGTCGCGGCTGTACCGATCGGGAGATCGTGCGAGCTGGAATGCGGATGGCACGCTCGCCTTCCACGGCCGGATCGATCGGCAGCTCAAGCTGCGCGGCTTCCGCATCGAGCCGGGCGAGATCGAGGCCCATCTGCTGGCGCACCCGGCGGTGGCCCAGGCGGTGGTGGTGCTGCGGGCCGACGATCCGGCCCATCCGCGACTGATCGCCTACTGGGTGCCGCACCCTCCGGAGCCAGCCGCCGCCGCCACCTCGGCCAGCGCCGATCAGCTGCGTGCCTTCCTCTCCGGGCGCCTGCCGGAGTTCATGGTTCCCTCGGCCTTCGTGGAACTGGAAGCCCTGCCGCTCACCGCCAACGGCAAGCTGGATCGGCGCGCCCTGCCGGCTCCGTCCTTCTCGGGGGACCTGCAGCAGCGCGTCGCTCCCTCCAGCCCCCTCCAGCGCCGGCTCCACAGACTCTGGAGCGAGGTGCTCGGCCACGACGCCTTCGGCATCACCGACAACTTCTTCCAGGTGGGTGGCCATTCGCTGGCGGCGGCGCGGCTGGTCTCACGCCTCGCGCAGGAACTGGGCATCAGCCTGCCGCTCGCCCGGCTGTTCCAGGCGCCGACCATCCAGGAGCTGGCCGGGGCGGTGGAGGGGCTGAGGCCAGCCAGCGGCGGGGAGGCCGAGGCCCCCATCGCCTCGGCGATCCCACCGATCGCGCCCCTCGAGGCCGCCGGCGGCCGCCGGGCCTACCGGGCCTCCTTCGCGCAGGCGGGGCTGTGGTTCCTGCATCAGCTCCAGCCCGGCCTCACCGCCTACCACATGCCGGCCCTGTGGCGGCTGCGGGGGGAGCTCGACACCGCTGCGCTGGCGCAGGCCCTCGCCGGTCTCGTGGAGCGCCACCCGACCCTGCGCACCTCCTTCACGCTCAGGGAGGCCGATCCCCTGCAGTGGCTGAACCCGGCCGGTCCCTTCCCACTGGCGCTGGACCCTGCGGATGCCGGCGACGTGGCCGAGGCCGCCGCTGAGCTCCTGGGCCGGGACAACCGCACCCCGTTCGATCTCGGAGCTGATCCGCTCCTGCGGGGGCGGCTGCTGCGGATCGCCGCCGACGACCATCTCCTCCTGCTGACGCTCCATCACATCGCCGGGGATGGCTGGTCTCAGTTCGTTCTGCAGCGGGACCTCTCCGAGCTCTACAACGCCGCTCTCGAGGGGCGTCCGTCTCGGCTGGCTCCCCTGCGGATCCAGTACAGCGACTACGCGGCCTGGCAGCGCCAGCGGCTCGGCGGCGAACGCCTGGAGACGCTGCTCAGCTACTGGCTGGGCGAGCTGCAGGGGCTGGAGCCGCTGGAGCTGCCCACCGATCACCCCCGCCCGGCGCTGCCCAGCCACCGGGGTGAGGAGCTGGCGTTCCCGATCGGGCCGGATCTGCTGGCTCCGTTCGAGGCGCTCTGCCGCGCCGAGGGGGCGACCCTGCAGATGGGGCTGCTGGCGCTGGTGGCGCTGCTGCTGCACCGCATCAGCGGCCAGGACGACATCGCCATCGGCATTCCCCACTGGGGCCGGAACCATCCGGATCTCGAGCCGCTGATCGGCTTCTTCATCAACACCCTGCCGATCCGCAGCCGCTGGCGGCCGGATCAGAGCTTCCGCCAGCTGCTGGGGCAGGTGCGTGACACCTCGCTGGCGGCCTACGACCACCAGGAGCTGCCGTTCGAGCGGATGGTGGAGGAGCTCCAGCCGGAACGGGACACCAGCCGCAACCCGCTGGTGCAGGTGATGCTGCAGCTGATCGAGCTGCCGGAATCCTCCCTCCGCTTCGAGGGTGTCGAGAGCGAGCCCCTGCCCACCGGCAACGAGGGGGCCAAGGTCGATCTCTCCTTCCACTTCCGGCACGCCGGCAAGGGCCTGCAGGCAAGGGTGAGCTACGCCACCGATCTCTTCACGGCCGATCGCATCGATCGGCTCGCCGGCCATCTGCAGACCCTGCTGCAGGGCATCAACCGGGATCCTGATCGGCCCCTCCCGCACCAGCCCTGGCTCACGCCGCAGGAGCTCCTGCAGCTCAGAACCTGGGAGCGCGGGCCAAGCGCCGAGGAGCCGGAGCTTCGCGCCCATCAGCTGTTCGAGGCGCAGGCGGCACGCACCCCCGGGGCCACCGCCCTCCGCAGCGGCGAGGTGAGCCTCTCCTACGAGGTCCTCGACCAGCGCGCCAACCAGCTGGCCCATCGGCTGATCGCGCAGGGACTCGGCGCCGGGGAGATCGTCGGGCTCTGTCTGCCCCGCTCCGCCGAGCTGGTGGTGGCCCTGCTGGCCATCCTCAAGGCCGGTGGCGCCTACCTGCCGCTCGATCCCGCCCTGCCTGCGGCCCGTCTCGCCGCGACGCTCACCCAGGTCAGTCCCTCCCTGGTGCTGACCTCAGCCGGTCTGCAGGAGAGGCTGGGCGGCGGCGAGGCGCTCCTCGTTCTGGAAGCCCTCGACCTGGACGGAGCCCCGCGAACGGGCGTGTCGCGCACGGTCGCGGCGTCGTCCCCGGCCCACGTCCTGCAGACCTCGGGCTCGACGGGACAACCCGCCACGGTCGTCGTCCCGCACCGGGCGCTGGCCTGCCGCTGTGCGCACTACCAGGCGGTATGGCCCCTGGGGCCCGACGCGATCGTGCTTGCTCAGAGCGGATTCGGCTTCGACAATGCCCTCCGCGAATGGCTCTTCCCCCTCTGCCATGGAGCCACGGTGGTCCTGGCTTCCGAGGAGGAACGGCGCGACCCGGCCATGCTCGCCTCCCTGATCGAGCGTCACCGCTGCAGCCACATCGCCGCTGTCCCGGCACTCCTTGGGGAGCTGGCGCCCAGGCTCCAGCCCGACGGCCGGAGGCTGCACATCCTCGCCGCGGGCGAGAGTCTGAGCGCTCCACTCGTCGAGGCCCTGCTGGAGCTGGAACCCGCCAGCCTGATTCAGTCCTACGGGGCAACGGAAACGTGCCTCGCCGCCACCTTCCACCCGATCAGCGGGCCGCTCCCGGGGCCGGCGCCGCTGGGCCGACCGATCCCCGCCACGGTGATCCGCGTGCTCGATCGGTACGGCCAGCGCTGCCCGATCGGCGTTCCGGGGGAACTCCACATCGGCGGCCCGGGTCTGGCCAGCGGTTATCTCCATCAGGACGACCTCACCGCCGCCCGTTTCCTCCCGATCCCCTTGCCGCCGCGCCCGGGGCGCGTCTGTTCCGATCAGGGATCGGGCTGTGAGGAGGGTTTGGTAGATGGGGCTCCCGCGAGAGAGTCAGGGCGGGTGGGGGGGGAGAGGGGGGGGGGGGGGGGGGGGGGGGGGTCTGCCCCGCTCCACCGAGCTGGTGGTGGCCCTGCTGGCCATCCTCAAGGCCGGAGGCGCCTACCTGCCGCTCGATCCCGCCCTGCCTGCGGCCCGCCTCGCCGCGACGCTCACCCAGGTCCGTCCCTCCCTGGTGCTGACGTCAGCCGGTCTGCAGGAGCGGCTGGCCGGTGCCAGCGGGGTGCTCCTCGTGCTGGAGGATCTCGACCTGGCCGGAGCCCCGCGAACGGGCGTGTCGCGCACGGTGGCGGCGTCTTCCCCGGCCCACGTCCTGCAGACCTCGGGCACGACGGGACAGCCCGCCACGGTCGTCGTCCCGCACCGGGCGCTGGCCTGCCGCTGTGCGCACTACCAGGCGGTATGGCCCCTGGGGCCCGACGCGATCGTGCTCGCTCAGAGCGGATTCGGCTTCGACAACGCCCTCCGCGAATGGCTCTTCCCTCTCTGCCATGGAGCCACGGTGGTGCTGGCTTCCGAGGAGGAACGGCGCGACCCGGCCATGCTCGCCTCCCTGATCGAGCGTCACCGCTGCAGCCACATCGCCGCTGTCCCGGCACTCCTTGGGGAGCTGGCGGCAAGGCTCCAGCCCGCCGGCCGGGGGCTGCACATCCTCGCCGCGGGCGAGAGTCTGAGCGCTCCACTCGCCGAGGCCCTGCTGGAGCTGGGACCCGCCAGCCTGATTCAGTCCTACGGGGCAACGGAAACCTGCCTCGCCGCCACCTTCCACCCGATCAGCGAGCCGCTGCCGGGGCCGGTGCCGCTGGGCCGACCGATCCCCCACACGGTGGTCCACGTGCTCGATCGGTACGGCCAGCGCTGCCCGATCGGCGTTCCAGGGGAACTCCACATCGGCGGCCCGGGTCTGGCTAGCGGTTATCTCCATCAGGACGACCTCACCGCCGCCCGTTTCCTGCCCGATCCCCTCGCCGCCGCGCCCGGGGCGCGTCTGTTCCGATCAGGGGATCGGGCCTCGTGGACCGCCGAGGGCACCCTCGTTTTCCATGGCCGCTTCGATCATCAGATCAAGCTGCGGGGCTTCCGCATCGACCCCGGCGAGATCGAGGAGGCCCTTCGCTCCCACCCTGCCGTCAGGGACGCGGTGGTCGTGCTGCGGCAGAGGGATGCCGGCCACTCCCTGCTGGTGACGTACCTCATCCCCTCGGCAACCCCGGTCCCCTCTCCGGAGGAGCTGCGGGGGTTCCTGGCGGAGCGGCTCCCGGACCCCATGGTGCCGTCAGCCTTCGTGGCGCTGGAGAGCTTCCCCCGCTTCGCCGGCGGCAAGCTGGACCGGCAGGCGTTGCCGCCGCCCCCGGCGGGTACCAGTGCCGCGGCGATCACCGCACCGGGCCATCCCCTGGAATGCCAGCTCTATGAACTCTGGGCGGAGGTGCTGGGCCACCAGGCCTTCGGCATCCATGACAACTTCTTCCTGCTGGGTGGCCATTCGCTCTCGGCGGCGCGGGTCACCGCCCTGATCGAGCAGCGTCTGGGTGTGACCCTGCCGATCGCCCGGCTGTTCCAGGCCCCGACCATCGCCCAGCTGGCAGGTCTGATCGGAGAACCCACCGAGACGCACAAGGCCTTCGAATCCCTGGTGCCTCTGCAACCGCTCGGAGAGGCCACCCCCCTGTTCGTGATTCACGGGGGCAACGGGGATGTGTACGTGTTCCTCCACCTCGCCAAGGCCCTCAGGCCGGAGCGCCCCGTCTACGGATTGCAGGCCCTCGGCCTGGATGGATCCCGCCCACGCCAGAACCGGGTGGAGGAGATGGCGGCTCACTATGCGGCGGAGATCCGTCGCTTTCAGCCCATGGGGCCTTATCACCTGCTCGGTTACTCCGCCGGGGGGTGGTACGCCCACGCCGTGGCGGCGGAACTTCTCCGGCACGGAGGGGAGATCGGCTTCCTGGGTGTGATCGACACCGATGCAGGGGCCGATGTGCATCGGCGCGTGCGGATCCCCCTGGTGGGCCGCCACCTTCTCCGGCGCGGGAGGATCCTGCTGCGGGAGCTGCCGGGTCCATCGCGGCGGGAGGGCCTCCAGTGGCTGAGAGCACGCGCACGGGCGTTGAAATACCACCTGCTGGGTCTGCAGCGGCGGGGATCCCGCCCGTCGTCGCCCCATCCGTCGGAACCAGCCGGCAACGGGGGATTGCCTGCGATCGCCATGAACCCCACCAGGCCCGTCTCCTCGGATTACTTCCTGCGGGTCCATGCCCTCTACCGGCCACCGCGGCTGCCGGTCGCTGTGGATGTCATCGCCACGGCTGCGACGGTGCGCCGGAAGCGCTGGATCTGGTCCTTCTATGCCCTCAGGGGAGTTCTCGTGCATCCTTTCCTGAAGGAGCACTCGGACTTTTACAACGCCACGCTCATGCCCGCTCTGGCGAGCCTGCTGCGCACCCGCCTGGAGGCGGTGGAGGCGGCCCACCGCGCAAGGAGCCTGGTTGATCCCAATCCGACACCGACGGGCCGGGACAGGGACGGCCCTCGCCGTGGCCGTCAGTGAAGGCTGACGGGGGAAGCCGGCCGGAAGCCTGGAAAGGCTTAAGAAATGGGAAATCCCCGGGCAACCTCGCTAGCGTCAGTTCTGATGAAACCTTGTTTCCAGGATGACCGTTCAGCAACTCTTCTACAACAACGTCGTGCCGCTCACCCCGGAGCGCCATGCCGGCTGGCACATCCGCACCCTGAAAGATTATTCCTTCGCCGGCAGGACCACCTCCGTTCCGCTGATGACGGCGGAATTCCTCAAGGCCAGCCGGAGCTTTCCGATTGTCTTCGCGGGTGCTGAAGAGCAGCTCATCCCCGTGCAGCTCCTTGGGGCGCGGCGGGAGGAGAACGTCGTCGTAGGGCCTGACGGCCACTGGGAGGATGGGACCTACATGCCGGCCTTCATTCGCCGCTATCCGTTCATCTTCTCCCAGTCGGCCGAAGCATCGCCATCGGCCGAGGGGCAGAATTTCTTTCTCTGTATCGATGAGGACTATCCCGGATTCAATCAGCAGGGAGAGGGTTCCGCTCTCCTCGATCAGGATGGCAAGCCCAGCGCCTTCACCCAGGAAGTACTGAAATTTCTCGGTAACTTTCAGAAGGAAGCACTGCGCACCCAGGCGTTCTGCCAGAAGCTCAGGACTCTGAATCTGCTTGAGCCCAAGGTGGTCGAAATCACGGCCCCCGACGGTGAAAAGACCGGTGTCCGGGGATTTCACCTGGTGGATCGGGACAGGCTTGCCACGCTTGGCTCCGAGGCGATTCTCGATCTGGTCCGCACGGGGGCTTACGAACTGATCTGTCATCACCTGGCCTCCCTGTCCAACTTCAACGCCCTGCTCGGTCACCATGACCATGAGGAGGCCGCCGGGGTCTCACCCGAGATGGAGCCCGCCCACTGAAGGTTCCTGCCTCCGGTCGGGTCACCGCCGCCCTGGCCGCCATCGCGCCGCTGGCGGCTCAGCGCACCGCCACGGTGCGCCCCCGCCTCACTCGGGTGCTCGAGGCGTTTGCCGCCGAGCGCCTGGGCACCCACCACTTCGCCTCCGTCAGCGGCTACGGCCATGGGGATCTGGGACGGGAGGTGCTCGATCGGGTGTTCGCGCGGGTGCTGCAGGCCGAAGCCGCCGCCGTGCGGCTCCAGTTCGTCAGCGGCACCCATGCCATCGCCGCCGCCCTGTTCGGCGTGCTGCGGCCCGGGGACCGGCTGCTGGCGATCACGGGCCGTCCCTACGACACCCTCGAGGAGGTGATCGGCCTGCGGGGCACCGGCCAGGGGTCCCTGGCGGAGTTCGGCATCGCCTACGACGAGCTGCCGCTCACCGTTGACGGCCAGGTGGATGAGGCGGGGCTCGACGATGCCCTGGCCCCCCCCACCCGCATGGTGCTGATCCAGCGCAGCTGCGGCTACAGCTGGCGTCCCTCCCTGACGGTGGCCACGATCGGCCGGCTCTGCGAGCGGGTGAAGGCGCTCCGGCCCGGCTGCGTCTGCTTCGTCGACAACTGCTACGGGGAGCTGGTGCAGGAGCTGGAGCCCACCGCCGTGGGGGCCGACCTGATCGCCGGCTCCCTGATCAAGAACCTCGGCGGCACCATCGCCCCCACCGGCGGCTACGTGGCCGGCCGCCGGGAACTGGTGGAGATGGCCTGCTGCCGGCTCACCGCCCCCGGCATCGGCAGCGAGGGGGGCACCGGATTCGATCTGCACCGGCTGCTGTTCCAGGGGCTGTTCCTGGCCCCCCAGATGGTGGCCGAGTCCCTGATCGGGGCCGATCTGGTGGCCCGGGTGTTCCGCGATCTGGGCTATCCGGTGAACCCGGAGCCTGGTGCCGAGCGCAGCGACGTCATCCAGGCGGTCCGTCTCGGCAGCGCCGATCGGCTCATGGCCGTGTGCCGTGCCTTTCAGCAGGTTTCCCCCGTGGGGGCCTACCTGGATCCGGTGCCGGCCCCCATGCCTGGCTATGCCAGTGACCTGGTGATGGCGGGGGGCACGTTCATCGATGGCAGCACCAGCGAATTCTCCGCCGACGGCCCGCTCCGGGAGCCCTACGTGCTCTATGCCCAGGGCGGCACCCACCACAGCCATGTGGCCCTGGCCCTGGAGCGGGCCCTGGACGCCCTGGCGGACCAGGAGGACCAGGCGAATGCCCCAGGTGCCGCCGCTCGGTCAGACTGAGGCAGCCTCCTCCGCATCGCTCCGGCCTTGGCGCACTCCTTCCCCGACGACTGCCGCTATTCCGAATCCCATGAATATGTGCGCCAGGAAGGTGATCTGGTGCGGCTCGGTATCAGTTCCTTTGCCGTCGATCAGCTGGGGGACATCGTTTTCGTCGAGCTGCCGGAGGTGGGGGCTGCCCTGGCCAGGGGCACGAGCTTCGGCAGCGTCGAATCGGTCAAGGCGGTGGAGGATCTGATGGCCCCGGTGAGCGGCACGGTGGAGGCCCGCAACGAGGCGGTGCTGGCCAGCCCCGAGGAGCTCCAGAACGATCCCTACGGGGAAGGCTGGCTGCTGCTGGTCAGGCTCGGCGCGCCCGAGGAGCTGGAGGAGCTGATGGATGCGGGGACCTACGGGGCCAAGCTGCAGGCGTCCTGAGCCGGCAGGGAGGGCGTCACCGGGACACGTTCCGGCGAATGAATTTCCTTAGGATCCCGCCACGTCCATTTCGACAGCCTGTGTCCGCCTCCTTCCTGGTCCGGCATCTGGGTCCGGGTCCCGAAGATCAGCAGAGGATGCTGGCGGAACTGGGTCTGGATTCCCTTGATCAGCTGGCGGCCGAGGTGGTTCCTGCCGACATCCTGCTGACGGCTGAAGAGGCCCGCGTCGGCCTTCCGGCGGCCTGCCCGGAGGCGCAGGCCCTGGCGGAACTGGGGGAGATGGCCTCCCGTAATCGGGTGCTGCGCAGCCTGATCGGCCTTGGCTACCACCGCACGGCCACGCCGGCGCTCATCCAGCGCCATGTGCTGGAAAACCCCGCCTGGTACACCGCCTACACCCCCTACCAGGCGGAGATCGCCCAGGGGCGGCTGGAGGCCCTGCTCAATTTCCAGACCCTGGTCAGCGAGCTCACCGGGCTTCCCATCGCCAACGCTTCCCTGCTGGATGAAGCCACCGCCGCGGCGGAAGCCATGGCGATGGCTTCGGCCGTGACGCCGCGCCGCGGAGCCCGCCGGTTCCTGGTGGACCGGGCCGTCCTTCCCCAGACCCTCGCCGTGCTGCTCACCAGGGCTGAACCCCTGGGCATCGTCATCGAGACCATCGAGGCGCAAGCCATCAGTGCCGGCCTGGCGGGGGAGGACCCGTTCGGGGAGGACGTCTTCGGCCTGCTGATCCAGCTGCCCGGCGTCGAGGGGCGGCTCTGGGACCCTTCGCCCCTTCTGGCGGCGGCCAGCGCCCGGGACGTGATCAGCACGGTGGCCGTGGATCCCCTGGCCCAGGTGCTGCTGGCCCCGGTGGGCGACCTCGGTGCCGACATCGCCGTGGGCAGCCTGCAGCGCTACGGCGTGCCGATGGGCTTCGGCGGTCCCCACGCGGCCTTCTTCGCCACCCGGGAAGCCTTCAAGCGCCAGATCCCCGGCCGTCTGGTGGGTCAGTCGCGGGATGGGGAAGGCAACCCGGCCCTGCGGCTCGCCCTCCAGACCCGCGAGCAGCACATCCGCCGCGACAAGGCCACCAGCAACATCTGCACCGCCCAGGTGCTGCTGGCGGTGATGGCGAGCTTCTATGCGGTGCACCATGGCCCGGATGGCCTCGAGGCCATCGCCCGCCGCATCCTCGGTCTGCGCCAGGCGCTGGTGCCGGCTCTGGCCGCCCTGGGCCTGGCTGCCGATCCCGGGGCCGCCTTCGACACCGTGGTGGTCCGCACCCCCGCCGCCGCCGGCCTGCGCCAGCGGGCCGTGGCCGCGGGTTTCAACCTCCGCAACGGCCTTCGCGGCGACGATGGCGCCGAGGGGCTGGCCATCAGCCTCGATGAGCTCAGCACCGCGGAGGAACTGGCTGCCCTGCTGGGGGCGCTGGCCGCGGACCCGGGCGCCGCCGCCAGGGCTCGCACCGCCCTCCAGGCCGGTCTGATCGCCCTGGAGGGCAAGCCGCTGACGGAGCTTCTCGATGGGGTGCCCCTGCGGCAGGTCCCCTGGCTGCGCCAGGAGGTGTTTCATCGCTATCGCAGCGAAACCGAGCTGCTGCGCTACATCCAGCGGCTGGCGAGCAAGGATCTCTCGCTCGTCCACGGGATGATTCCCCTGGGCAGCTGCACCATGAAGCTCAATGCCGCCGCCGAGCTGGCGCCGGTGAGCTGGCCGGCCTTCGCCCAGATCCACCCCTTCGCCCCCGCTGACCAGACCGGGGGCTACGCCGCCCTGGTGGCTGATCTGGAGCGCTGGCTGGGAGCGATCACCGGTTTCGCCGGGGTGTCCCTGCAGCCGAACGCGGGATCCCAGGGGGAATACGCCGGGCTGATGGCGATCCGGGCCTGGCACCGCAGCCGGGGCGAGGGCCATCGCCAGGTGTGCCTGATCCCCACCAGCGCCCACGGCACCAACCCGGCCAGCGCCGTGATGGCCGGCATGCGGGTGGTGGCGGTGGCCTGCGACGCCCAGGGCAACATCGACCTCGACGACCTGGAAGCCAAGGCCGAGGCCCATGCCGCCGACCTGGCGGCCCTGATGGTCACCTACCCCTCCACCCACGGGGTGTTCGAGACGGGCATCCGCCGCATCTGCCGGATCGTCCACGACCACGGCGGCCAGGTGTACCTGGACGGCGCCAACCTCAACGCCCAGGTGGGCCTCTGCAAGCCGGGGCTGTATGGCGCCGACGTCTGCCACCTCAACCTGCACAAGACCTTCTGCATCCCCCATGGGGGGGGCGGTCCGGGGGTGGGTCCGATCGGTGTCGCCGCCCATCTGGTGCCCTTCCTGCCGTCCCATCCCCTGGCTGCCGGGGTGGGGGACGACCCCGCGTCGCCGGGCCAGGCCATCGGTCCGGTGTCGGCGGCGCCCCTGGGCAGTGCCGGCATCCTGCCGATCAGCTGGATGTACATCCGCATGATGGGCGGCGGGGGTCTGCGGATCGCCAGTCAGGTGGCCCTGTTGTCGGCGAACCTCATCGCCGAGCGGCTCGAGCCCCATTTCCCTGTGCTCTACCGGGGCAGCGGAGGCCGGGTCGCCCATGAGTGCATCCTCGACCTGAGGCCCCTCAAGCGCAGCTGTGGCCTGGAGGTGGATGATCTGGCCAAGCGGTTGATGGATTACGGCTTCCATGCCCCCACCGTCAGCTGGCCCGTCGCCGGCACGGTGATGGTGGAGCCCACCGAGAGCGAGTCGCTTGTGGAGATCGACCGTTTCTGCGCCGCCATGGTGGCGATCCGCGGCGAGGCCCGGGCCATCGAGGCCGGCGCCGCCGACCCCCTCGACAATCCGCTCAAGCGGGCCCCCCACACCCTCGCGGCCGTCACCGCCGACCGCTGGGATCGTCCCTACAGCCGGGCCGAGGCCGCCTTCCCTGCCGGGGAGAGCCAGCGCCAGGCCAAGTTCTGGCCGGCCGTGGCCCGCATCGACAATGCCTTCGGCGACCGGAACCTGGTCTGCACCTGCCCGAGCGTTGAGGAGGTGGCAATCCCTGAACTGGCCGCCTGAGTGTTCCGGGGGTACCTTTTCCCCCTGCCATGGCGCATCATTTCTCTGCCATCCCCTTTGCGCCGGTGGCATTGCCTTTGATCACATGGGGTCCATGAACGGCAACGACGGTTCAGGTGGTGAGGCTGGCCCGGGGGGCCGTGCGCCGGGTCTGCCGGAGACGAGCCAGAGGGTGGAAGGCACCAACGTGGTGCGGGTTCCCTTCGGTGTGCGCCGGGCCCGGCGTCGCCGGCCCGAGCGCCCTGACCACTGGGCAACCCTGGTACTCCCCTTCCAGGTGGGCGATGGTGGTTCTCCCACGCCCCCCAATGCAGCTTAGGTGTGCTTTCCCACCAGGTTGTTCATGCCATCCGCGTGATCACCACTGTGGGGTCTGGTGCATGCCTGCCGGCAATGGGAAACGAGGCAGGCGTCGGCCGACGTTAGAGTTTGATGGCTGCACACCAGCGCCTTCGAAGGAGGAACGTCTACCCCCTTCTTTACCAAGGGTAAGGCGCAAGAACCCGGACGGTCACGGCTTGAGGGGCTGCTACTGAAGTTCTGCAGAGAGCTTCGTGAAGAATCGTTACGATTCTGCGAGCTTGGTGGTTGGTGAAGATTGCATGAAAGTACCTTTGTGATTGAAAAGGTTTTCCTTTTCCGATCTTCATCCGATTGCAATGAATCTCTTGTTTCGGCCCCTCTGGGCGAAAGCTGCTCTGGCCTCTGCCGGGGTATTCGCCTCCACCTTCCTGTCCGCCTCCATGGCGGCGGCTCAGACAATCGTTGACCTGGAGCTGTTCCTTTCCGTTGACACCTCCGGAAGCGTAAACCCCACCGAATACAACCTACAAAGGCAAGGCTACGTCACGGCTTTTCAGGATGCAGCCATTCATCAAGCCATTGAAAGCAAGCCGAATGGTGTTGCTGTGGCTTTGGGTCAGTGGAGCTCATTCGCTGACAGCCCTCTGGCCGTGGATTGGACATTGCTGAAAACGGCGGCCGATTCCAATGCGTTTGCCGCTCTCATCAACGGTATATCTAGACAGTCAGGTGGTGCCACCTGCGTGGCTTGCGGGATCAATGCTGCGGTGGCTTCTTTGCAAGGTAACCAATTTGACGGTGCCAGCATTATTGACGTCTCTGGTGATGGCTCTGCGAACACAGGCCCGAGCACTACTGCCGCCCGTGATGCGGCTGCTGCACTGGGGATCAAGATCAATGGCCTACCCATCCTAGGCAGCGAATTTGGTCTTGAGGCGTGGTATCAAAACAATGTACAGACAGCCGATGGCTTTACTCTGCCGGCAAACAGCTTCATTGCTTTTGATGATGCAGTGAAACTTAAGATTCAGAGGGAGATCCAAGGCGGTGATGCTGTTCCCGGTCCCCTTCCCATTCTTGGAGCCGGCATGGCCTTCGGCTACAGCCGCCGCCTGCGGAAGCGCATCACCCTCGCCACCCTGGCTTGAGCTGTGAAAGGCTCAGACGATCGGATGTGTTGATGCCATAAGGGGCTACGGTGTAAGTCGGGCCCCTTCTTTTCTCGAATATCTTGCCGAGGTTCCCCTCGCTTGACCATATTCCCCCAAGGATAGTCAGCTTTGATTTTCTGACGCAGAACGGGTTAAGTTCGAGCAATTTCTCAGTCCATGAAACCAGGAGATTCCTTTCAAGTTCCTGGACGGCAGAGAGCTCTTTCGAGAAGAGCCATTCTCCAAATCCCATCGCTTGCTGAAGGTGCTCGGTGGATCAAGCCTGCTCATCAGCGCGGCACGCTAGGCATCAGCTTGATTTTTCCATGGGGCAGGGGGACGTTCGTACCCCTGCCCCATGCGGTTCGAGTTCAGATCTTCAGCATCTCAGTGTCGATGTGTGTGAGACGGAAAAGGCTTCGATGAGCAAGATGATGAAGTGCCAAGAAAATGTAATCATGGCAAACTTATAGCTAATTTGCTTCTCTCGCCACTTTGAGATGTGGCCACAAACTCTCGCGGCTTGAAATCATTTTACTAGTATCTTCCTTTGACGCCTTCATCGCCTCCGAAAACCAGATCGAGACGTCAGCTTCTCACCAAAACTTCCATCGTGTCCGAACCTCCGAGGAGATCAGAGTTCAGCAAATTCTATTTGCTCGCCGGCTTGGATCTATCGCCATTGCTCTGTTTGTGATCTACGGAGCAACTGTGCTGGCAAGGATCGTCCCCTTTCGCTTGTTCCTCCCGAGCTGGCAGTTGGAGTTTGCCGCAGGCCTCATCGATGCTGCTCCCATTGCCCTGCTCGGATTGATCTTGGTTCATCTTGCTGCCTACGTTGATCCCGGTAACGCAATCCTCAAAGCGCGTAGGCAACGATTTTCCCGGATGGCAATTTCGGCCGTGCTCGGCTTTCTTCTCTTGATTCCACTCAACGTCTACGCAGTCTGGAGAGGCTTGAGTAACCTTCAAGTTACCAGGAGTAAGATTGAGCTGGATGCAACTCGTAGGATTTCCAAGTTTAGGCAGATCATCTCTTCGGCTACTAACTCTGAGGACCTGCAACGGCGGCTAGAAACCATTGGTGTTCCCCCCCTGAAGACTTCTGATCTCCGCCAACCTCTTCCGCGTCTGAAACAGCAACTCTTGGAGAATCTTGATAAAGCCGCGGGAAACCTGGAGGCACGTAAAGCCGGCGCTGCAGAAACCTTCCGTGAGGGTGTTTGGTCATTGATCCAGAGTGCACTGAAGCTGGGCGTCTCCTCACTTTTTCTTGCTCTGGCTTTTGCAGCTGGAGCGCAGGGCAGCAACAGCGATGTTTCCCTTCTTGAGTCTTGGCAGTCTCGTCTGGGTGGGAGGCGGCTAATGCGTCGGAACAATTCACAGGACTCTGCTGGTTCGGATGAAGATTACTTCCGAAAAATCAGTAGACATGAAGATGCTCCATGAGCCTTGTCTCCATTGATCATTCTTCTGAAGGCCGTTGAGATGATGTGAAGGCCAAGTCATGCATTCTTGATGATTACACTTCAAATGATCGGACAATCAAAATACCAAAAGTAATGAGAAAAAGCCCGTTTATCCTGAATCACTGAGGCGGGAACCCCCTGAATTTGGAGGCTCTGATGCAGGGTGGCGGCTCAGTAGCTGGCGCCGCTGCGCCGCTGGTGGACGGCGGGGGTGCCGCCGGGATCCAGCAGGTCGCCGCAGCGGGCTTCGGCATAAAGCAGCCAGTGGTCGCCGCATTCCATCCGCTGGCTCACCCGCGCCTCCAGCCAGGCGAGGGCTTCGGGGAGCAGGGGCTGGCCCCCCGGGCTGGTCTCCAGCTCGAGCCCCGCCAGGCGGTCAGCCCCCGGCGGGAAGGGCTGCAGGAAACGCTTCATCGGCCCGCTCTGGCGCCCCTCGGCCAGCACGTTGAGCGCGAAGACGTCACCCACGTGCAACAGGCTCTCCATCGCCCGGTCCTTCGCCACCGCCACGGTGAAGCCCGGGGGGCTGAAGCTGGCCTGGCTCACCCAGCTGGCCACCATGGCCCCGGCGGTGGCCCCGGGTCCTTCCCCCTTGCGGGCGGTGACCACACAGAGGGCCCCCACCACCCGCCCGAGGGCCTGGATCGCCGGGTTGGTGCGGCTTTCGCTGAGCCCCCCGACGCTGCTGCGCCGCTGGGCCTGGCGCTGCTGGTTGCGCAGACGGCGGCCCAGGGCGGTGCCCGTTTCCTCCAGCGTCCGCAGGGTGGCCAGGTCCGGGCTGAACTTCACCCGGATCGGATCGAAGGCGAAGTGGAAACCACCATCCCGCAGCTTGCCCTCGAGCAGATCGATGGCCTCGCCGCTCCAGCCGAAACTGCCGAACACCCCCACCGGCTTGGAGCGGTCGCCCTCCGCCAGCACGGTGCCCAGGGCGGAGACGATCGGCGTGGGGGCATGGCCCCCGAGGGTGGGAGAGCCGATCAGCAGGGCGTCGCAGCCCTTGATCGCCTCCAAGAGCTGCTCAGGTGGGGCGAATTCACAGTTGATGCTCTCCACCCGCACGCCGCTGCGGGCCACCCCCTGGGAGAGGGCGTCGGCGATCGCCGCGGTGTTGCCGTAGGCACTGGCATAGAGCAGGGCCACCGCAAGGCTGGCTTTCTCCTGACTCTCCCCCCACCGGCGGTAGTCGGCCAGAAGGCTGCGCCAGCTCTGGGCGATGGCCGGTCCGTGGCCCGGCGCGATGGTGCGGATCGGCAGCTCGTCGAGCCGGTCCACCACCGACTCCACCTGCCGGGCCATGGGCGCCATCAGGCAGTCGAAGTAATAACGGCGGTCCTCCTCGGTGCTGCTGCGATTGGCTTCGGCGAAGGCCTCGCTGCACAGGTGGGCCGCGAAGAACTTGCCGCTCATCAGCAGGCCGGTGGTTGCCTCGAAGGCCATCAGGCCCCCGGGCCACCGGGGGGTGGGGGTGGGAATCAGGGTGAGGACATGGCCTCCGGAGAGGGTCCGGCTGGTTTCCTGCTTGACCACCTCGATCGGCGGGAGGGGGACAGTCGCTTCCGTCGCCTCGGGAGTCCCCGGGGGAGCCGGTTTGCGCTGGTCCCAGAGTTCAGCGAGCACCTGCGCTCCCGGGTTGGAGGCCACCAGCACCGTGGCCGGCCAGCCAGCGGTCAGTTGTCGCAGCAGGGCCACCCGGTTGGGGTTGACGTGGCCCACGACCACCTTCAGGGGGGCGTCGGCCGGTACGAGCAGGGCCAGCTGCTCCAGGAAGGGCGCGGCGAAGGAGGTTCCCGGCGGGTGCACCAGCACCGGAGCCCCTCCGCTGGCATCCGGCAGGAAGAGAAAGCTGTTGGCGGTGGTCCCCCGCTCGAGGCCGTACTCCACTTCAAAGCGCAGCCGCCTGGGGCTGAGGCCCCGCAGGCACACCAGCCCTGGTTCGATCGGCAGAGGGATGACGCGACGATCGGTCGCTGTTGGGGTGCTCGTCATCAGTAGTGGTTGCCCACCTTGCGGTGGTGCACGGCGGTGGCGGCCGTGGTGTCGGCCACATTGCCCTCTTCCACCACCGCATAGATGATCCAGTGGTCGGGACCCTCCATGCGCTGGGCCACCCGGCAGCCGAGGTAGGCCAGGGCATCGCCCAGTACCGGCCCGCCGGCGGCCACGCCATCGAGGGTGTTCACACCGGCGAAGCGATCGGCCCCCGGCGGGAAGCGGCGCAGGAAGTGGCGCAGCAGGGGCTGGTGGTTGTCGTCCCGGAGAATGTTGAGCACGAAGCGGTCGTCCACCTGCATCAGGGCCTCGATGGCCCGGTCCTTCGCCACCGCCACGGTGAGGCCGGGCGGCTCGAAGCTGGCCTGGCTGACCCAGCTGGCCACCATGGCGCCACTGCGGACACCCTCCCCATCCTGCTGGCGGGCCGTCACGATGTAGAGGCCGCCGCTGAGGCGCCCCAGGGCCTTGTCCAGGTCCCCGTCGAGGGCCTTCATGGCGGCGATGGTCTTCTCCTTGGTCAGCAGTTGGCCCAGGTCGGTGCCCGCCTCCTCACAGCGTTGGTAATCGGAGCCGCTCGGCACCTGACGGATGCGCAGCGGCTCGAAGGCCCACTTCTGGCCGAGGTTGCGCAGCTGGCCGGCCAGGGTGTCGATCGGTTCGTCGTTGCCGCCGAAGGAGTCGTAGCAGCCGACCCACTGCTTGGGATGCAGGGCGGCCAGCAGGGTGCCGATCGCCTTCTGCAGCTCGGCATCGGGGGCGGCGGGCCAGGTGGGCACCACCACCGCGCTGGCCTCGCCGATCAGGGCGGCCAGTTCCTGGGCATCGGTGGCGCGCAGGTCGACCAGCTGCACCTGGCCGGAGGCTTTGCCCACGCCCCGGGCGATGGCCTGGCTGAGTCGGTCGCAGAAGCCGTACTGGCTGAGATAGCAGATGGCGGCGTAGGTCTCCCCGGCGCTGCGCTGGCCGCTCCACTCCCGGTAGTCCCCCACCCAGAGGGGCAGGTGCTCCCGCAGCAGGGGGCCGTGGCCCACGGCGATCGTGGTGATCTCCGGCAGCGCATCCATCCGCTTGAGGGCCTGCAGCACGCTGCGGGCGTTGGGGGCCATCAGGCACTCGTAGTAGAAGCGGAAGTCCGGGGCGATGGCACCGGGATCGACGTCGAAGAGATCGTCGGAGCAGTAATGGAGCCCGAAGGCGTCGCAGGTGTAGAGGATGCCGGTGCCGTGGTCGAACGAGAAGATCGTGTCGGGCCAGTGCAGGTTGGGGGCACTGAGGAAGGAGAACCGATGCCCGACACCGCTCTCCGGGTCGGTGCCGAGGTCGAGTTCGTCGCCGCTCTTCACCGCCCGGCTGCGGAAGGGACGGTGCACCTGGTCCTGCAGGAACTGGATCGCCACCTTGGAACCGACGATTTCGATATCCGGGTGGCGGTCGATCAGATCACCGATCAGGCCGGAATGGTCCGGCTCGGTGTGGGACACGATCAGATGGTCGATGGCGGTGGGGTCGATCAGACCCTCCAGCAGGGGAAGCCAGGTGTCGCGGAACTTGGCATGGCTGGTGTCCACCAGGGCCGTGCGCTCTCCGCGGACCAGAAAAGCGTTGTAGGTGGTGCCGTTGCGGAGTCCGAATTCGATGTCGAAGCGACTGCGCTCCCAGTCGAGGGAGCGGATCGCTGTGGTGCCGGGGCCGATCGGCTCGCACTGGAGGCTGAGGCGGGTTGGCCGGGCCGTTGGCGGCAGGGAGGACGGGGCGCCGGACTGGGGGCTGGCCGGGGCGCTGGCCGGGGCGCTGGGGGTGCTGCTGCTCATGGGATCCGACTCCTTCGGCAGGCCCACGACTGTAGGGAGGGCCGGGTGCCTTTTGGTCTGCGGCAAGTCCACCCATGCAGAATTGCGGGTAGGTGGATAACGTGACCAGACATCTGATGGAAAACCGCAGGTGGCAACTGGAGACCTTGAACGGTTCCGAACTGCCTTTCGTCGACTCGAAAAGCGCCTCCAGGAAGCCACCCGTTCCAACCGTTTCAAACCACCGACGGATCTTGCAACGGCCCGTATTCACCTCGCATCCACTTCTTCTTCAGGAGGGTTGCCGGGAGAGGTTCTTGATCTCAGTCTCGATGGGATGAAGATCGCCATCGAGGCCGGCCACGACATTGACGTGGGCCAGCACTGCACCCTTGCCATCGGTGACGGGGAGGGAGAGGCCTACTCCCTGGCGGGAACCGTGCGCTGGATTGAAAACACCAGCTACATCACGGTTTTCGGCATCTCCCTCAAGTCGGCTGACCGCATGGAGGACTGATCGACAGGCCGGTCCTGTGAGGATGTCAGTCCGCCACCTTCACGCTGACCGTTGTCAGCGTCTGAGCCTTGGGCGCCGTCACGGTGAGCAGCCCATCGCGGTAGTGGGCCTCGAGGGCATCCCTCTGGATGCCGCCGGGGAACCGGAAACTGCGGCTCCAGGTGCCGTAGCGGAATTCACTCAGCAGGGGAGCACGCCGGTTGGCCTCGGCGTTGTGTCCCTCGCCGGCAGATCCGTGGGTCTCCGCAGGGTTGACGCTGCCGACCGGACCCTGGGCGCGGCGCTCAGCCGAGATGATCAAGGAGCGGTCGGTCGCTTTCACGTCGATGCTGGACCGATCGACCCCGGGCAGTTCCAGGGCGATGCTGTAGGCGCCATCGGTTTCATGGATCTCAGCGGCGGGAACCCGTTCGGCGGTCTGCAGCTGTTGCTCGAGGCGCTCGAACAGGTCGAAGGGGGAAGGATGAAGGTTTCGCATGGTGATGATTCCGAAGGTGGCCAGAGTTGCTGGATGGTGACGGAGTTATCCGGGTGAGGAACCACCCGCCAGCTCAATGTGCCCCCTTTGAATGATCCCTCCGAGGGGGAGAACCGATGGTTCAGGTTCGGTGCCCACGCCAGGGTTCGGCCCCTTCGCCATCAGGGTGAGGAGAACCGGAACGTTCCCCCGCCAGCCACCACCAGGTGGCGAAGCTGGCCGCCTGGCCGCAGGCCAGGCTCTCCTGATCCCGCAGGGTCCACAGGCGTGCGTTCTCGATCCGGAAGCGGCGGCCGGCGCTGTCGATGCGGATGCCGGCGTAACCCTCCAGGGCTTCGCAGCGGCGGGCCCGCTCCAGGGCCACAGCCCGGCCCCGCCGTTCGCCCGGTTCGGCCGTGAGCCGTGAGGGCAGCCCCACCATCCCGCTCCAGGGGCGGCGCCAGAGCCGCAGGGCGGCGCGATTGGCGTAGATCAGCTGCGGATCGGCGCCGCCGTCATGGGCCAGCACCACCTCGGACGCGGCAAACAGCTCCTGGGCTGCCTGCAGGGGGGAGCGGCCCTCCTCCACGCCGGCCAGCAGCGGCCGGCCGAAGGCCAGCCGATGGCTGCGGAGGATCCGCCCGGCGGTGGCGATGGCGGGGGCGTCCAGCCAGGGGGCCTGATCAGGTCTCGGCATCCGCCCCGGTGGCCATCGCCCGGGCCATGGCCTGCTGGGCCATCACGGCCCCGTGCTCCTTCAGCCGCTCCAGGAACAGGGGGTTGGCCTCCGGAAAGCGCGGTTCCTCCGCCAGGGGCAGGGGGCCGGCGCCATCCAGACCCGTTTCCCCTTCCATCGCCGGCGTGATCACCACCAGGTCCGGATCGAGGGGGGAGTCGTAGCGCCACCAGCGGGCCGGATCAGCAATGGCGGGATGGATTGGATGGGGGGCGTGCTCCACCGGTGCCACCACTCCCTCCCGCCGCCGTTTGGCCAGATCCGCCAGCAGCTGGGTGCGGGTGCGGCCCCGCAGCTGGAACAGCACGAAGGGATCCTCGCTGAAGCGATCCCCCATCAGGTAATAGACGGCGCTGATGTGCTTGCAGGGATTGGCCTTGTCGGGGCAGCTGCACTCGCTGCGCACCTCCTGGAGCTTGAAGGGGAACAGTCGCTTGCCGCTTGCGGCGAAGGCCCGCTCGATGTCGGCGGGCATGATCCCGGCCAGCAGCTGGGCCGACCAGCGGGCCTTCTGGCTGAGAGCCTCGAGCACGTAGCCCCAGTCCTCGTCGTTGAGGACGTCGAGCCAGAGCTTCACCTTGTAGGGATCCGGTTCCGTTCCCTGCACCCGGGCATGGACCCGCCGGCCCTCGAAACGGATCGAGACGACGTTGCCTTCGCGGGCGTAGCTCCAGGCCCGCTCCAGGCGCTTCTTGTAGCGGTAGGAATGGATCAGCTCCATCCACTGCTCCACCCACCAGGGCTGCTGGCCCAGGCCCTCCTGGCCCAGCTGGGTGGTGATGGTGCCGCTGGCACCGGAGAGGGAGCTGGTCATGCTGCCGGCCTGTCGACCCCATCCTGGCGCCTGAGCACCACCCTGCCACGACCCGCCCCCAGCGGCGCCTGCGGGGCCACGGCGGCCGGCGGGCTTTCCGTCCCGGCGAGTGGCCTGCCGCGGTGGACGAGCTGCTGGAGCGGATCGGCTGAACCGGCCATCACGATCCCCTGGCGCGTCAAGGCCACTCCTTGGCCACTGGCCTAGGTTGTCCCGACGCAGGGCGTGGAGTCCTTGAATAGCACCTCAAATCGCGTTTCAAATCGCACCCCGAATCGCATCACGTTCGGCGCCGGTGACGGTTTTCACAGCCTTTTGCGCAACAGGGTTCACGCCTATTTCGACCGCACGGGTCTGGAGCGGCGCGACTCCGCGGCCATGGTGGTCAAGTCGGCTGTGATCCTGGGCTGGTTCGTCCTGGTCTACGGGCTGCTGGTTTTTCAGGTCAGGAGCTGGTGGGGGGCTGTGGCGCTGTCGATCGCCCTGGGACTGGCGATCGCCGCCATCGGCTTCAACATCCAGCATGACGGCGGTCATGGCGCCTACTCCCGCCATCGCTGGGTCAACCGGGCCGCCGCCATGACCCTCGACCTGCTGGGCGGCAGTTCCCTGATCTGGGCCCACAAGCACAACGGCCTGCATCACACCTTCACCAACATCTCCGGCCACGACGATGACATCAACCTCGGTCTGATCGGACGTCTGTCTCCCCACCAGCCCCATCAATGGTGGCACCGCTGGCAGCATCTCTACCTCTGGCCCCTCTACGGGATGCTGCCCATCAAGTGGCAGTTCTTCGATGATTTCGCCGACCTGGCCGCCCGGGGCAGAGGCGATCGTTCCCTCCCCCGCCTCGAAGCCGCCGACTGGGTGGTGTTCCTGGCCGGCAAGCTGATCTTCTTCAGTCTGGCCTTCCTGGTGCCGCTGCAGCGCCATCCCCTGGGCTCGGTCCTCGGCTGCTACGTGATGGTGGCGATGGTTCAGGGCATCGTGCTGAGCGTGGTGTTCCAGCTGGCCCACTGCGTCGAGGAGGCTGATTTCCCAGGGATGGACCCCTCCTCTGCGGCCATGGGACCCTGGGCCGATCACCAGCTCGCCACCACCGTGGACTTCAGCCGTTCCAACGGACTGCTGAGCTGGTTGCTGGGGGGACTGAACTTTCAGGTGGAGCATCACCTGTTCCCGCGCATCTGCCACATCCACTACCCCGAGATCTCCCGCATCGTCGAGCAGACCTGCCTGGACTGTGGCGTTCCCTTCCGCTGCCACCGCTCCTTCCTCTCGGGCGTGGCCTCCCATTACCGCTGGCTGCGGCGCATGGGACAGGCCCCTGCGACGACCACGCCGCTGACCCTGCCGGTGCTGCAGTCCATGGGCTGATGGCCCGGCGCTAACCGTCGTTCTCCAGAGCCACCAGATCCCGTAGCTGGCCCACGTCGAGCCCGCCCAGCCATTCCTCGCCACTGCCGATGATGTCGGCGGCCAGCCTGGACTTCTCCTCGATCATGCGGTCGATCTTCTCCTCCACCGAACCGCTGGTGATGAACTTGTGGACCAGCACCCGGTTGGTCTGGCCGATCCGGTAGGCCCGGTCGGTGGCCTGGTTCTCCACGGCCGGGTTCCACCAGCGGTCGATGTGGAACACGTGGCTGGCGCGGGTGAGGTTGAGTCCCACACCGCCGGCCTTGAGGGAGAGCAGAAACAGCTGGGGGCCGCGCGGGTCCTCCTGGAAACGGTCCACCATCGCCTGGCGCTCGGTCTTGCTGCTGCCGCCGTAAAGGAAGGGCACGTCCTGGCGCCAGCGCTTCTCGAGGTAGCCCTTGAGCATGTGGCCCCATTCGGCGAACTGGGTGAACAGCAGGGCCCGGTCGCCTGCCTCGATCACCTCCTCGAGGATCTCCTCCAGCCGCATCAGTTTGGCGCTGCGGCCCGCGAAGCCGTTGTCCACCCGCTCCTCCTTGAGGGCCAGGGCCGGGTGATTGCAGATCTGCTTGAGCCGGGTGAGCAGGGCGAGCACCTGGCCATGGCGCTGGCCGAGGGGGGCCCGGGCGATGGCGTCCAGGCTGTCGTCGACGGTCTTGCGGTACAGCTTGGTCTGCTCGGGGGACAGGCCGACCCATTCCCGCAGCTCCACCTTCTCCGGCAGGTCGGAGATGATCGAGCGATCGGTCTTGAGGCGCCGCAGGATGAACGGTCCCACGCGGGCCTTGAGATCCCGCAGGGAACTCATGTCGCCGTAGCGCTCGATCGGCAGCCGGTAGCGCTGGCGGAAGAAGCCTTCCTCCCCCAGCACCCGTGGATTGAGGAAGTCCATCAGGGCCCACAGCTCACTCACCCGGTTCTCCACGGGGGTGCCTGTCAGAGCGATGCGGAAGCGGCCCTGCTTGCCGGGACGGGCCAGGTCGCGGGCCGCCTGGCTCTGTTTGGCGGAGGGGTTCTTGATCGCCTGGGCCTCGTCGATCACCACCCCCTGCCAGTCGATCGATTCCAGAAGTTCGCTGTC
The DNA here is from genome assembly GCA_942491175.1 of uncultured bacterium. Taxonomy (GTDB): domain Bacteria; phylum Cyanobacteriota; class Cyanobacteriia; order PCC-6307; family Cyanobiaceae; genus Cyanobium. The sequence continues at coordinate 29,660 of CALNZO010000014.1, forward strand.
CCGCTGCAGCAGGCCGTAGCTGGTGAGCACCAGATCGATGCCCTCCAGGGCCTTGGCCAGTCGCTCCGGGGTGGAGGGGCGGCGGGGGCCGTAGTGCTCCCGCACCTCCAGTTCCGGCGTGAAGCCCGCGGCCTCCCGTTTCCAGTTGGTGAGCACCGACGTGGGCGCCACAAGAAGCACCGGTCGCTTGAGTTCCTGCTCCACCTTGAGGTGCTGCAGGAAGGCCAGCAGCTGGATCGTCTTGCCCAGGCCCATGTCGTCCGCCAGGCAGGCGCCCTGGTCGAAGCGGTGCAGGAAGGCCAGCCAGCCCAGGCCCCGCTCCTGGTAGGGCCGCAGCTGGCCGGCGAAACCCTCCGGTGCCGGCAGCGGATCGGGGGCCTTCTGCTGGTGGTACTGCTCCAGGACGGCGTGCAGCCTGGGCCCGGCGGTGAAACGGTGCACCGGCAGCCGCATCAGGGTGTCGCCGTCGCTGGCGGTCAGGCGCAGGGCATCATCGAGGCTGAGGTGGGGATCGGCGGCGCAGAAGCGCTCGGCGTTCTTCAGGTCGCTGGGGCGCAGCTCGATCCAGGCGCCCTTGTGCTGCACCAGGGGACTGCGCTTGGCGGAAAGCCGCTCGAGGTCCTTCAGCGTCAGCGTGACGCCGCCGATCATCAGCTCCCACCGCCAGTCGAGGCTTTCGCCGAGGGAGAAGCCCCTGGAGCGTTCCGGCAGCTCGGCCTCGATCGAAAGGCCCAGCCGGCTGGCCAGGCCACCGCTGAGGCTGGCGGGCAGCAGCACGCCCACCCCCACGTCACGCAGCCGGGCGGCGGCGGTGCGTACCAGCACGAAAGCCTCCGCGGGCGTGAGCTGCATCGTTTCGGGCGCCGCCGCATCGAGGCCCCGCTCGATCGGCTCGAACACCTGCAGGGCCCGGCCCATGCCCTCCAGCAGCAGCTGACCCGGCTCAGCCACCTCCACCTCGCCGAGCTGCAGCATGCCGTCGCCCGCGTTCCAGACCGTGCGGGCCGGCACCCGCAGGCTGGGATCGGCCTCCGCCTGAAGGGAGAAGCGCAGCTCCCAGAGTTCCTCGCCCTCCTCGGGGGTGAACAGCTCCAGGCAGGCCCGGGCCGGCGCCACCCGCCCGGCCACGGCTTCGCGCCAGTGGTGGGTGGCCACGGCCAGCCGCTCCCGCTCCTCCTCGTCGAGTTCCAGACGCCCCTGCCCGGGTCCGAGGGCCTTCTCCCAGGCGCCCAGCAAGGGATCGAGCCCCTCGGCCCGGGAGCGGAAACCGCCGCGGAGCTGACCGTCCAGCAGGGCCTCCAGCAGACTGGCCACCCGCAGGCGGCCGCTGCCGGGACGGCGGCAGGCCAGGGCCCCGTCCCCGGACGCCCCGGTGGCCATGGCGCAGGTGGCCACCTGGGGCAGACGGATGGCCAGTTCCTCCAGCCGGCGCCGGTCCCCTTCCCGGTTGAGCAGGGGCAGCCATCGGGCCCGGTCCTCCTCCACCTGGGGCAGCCAGCGGCCGCGGGCGATCAGGCTCAGGGCCCAGCGTTCCAGGTGGCTCCACCAGCGCAGGTCGTCCGCGAGGCCGGGATGGTTGCCGGAGAGGGGCAGGCCAGCCAGCCACTCGGCCGCCCCCGCCGGATCGAGGGCCAGGCCCTCCACCCGCCAGGGCCACCACTGCACCTGTTTCGGGATCGGCTCGCCCGCCTGCAGCGGCAGACCGCTCCAGGCCGCCAGGCCCTCGCTGGCGGCCTTGCGCCGCCCCCGGGCCCCCTGGCTGCGGCTGGGCAGGGTGAGCTGGGCCTCTGCGGGGCGGAAAGCCTCCGACCAGAGGCCATGGTCATCCAGCCAGGCGCCCAGATCGTCGACGTCGAGGGCCAGGGGGTGGTCAGGGACGGTGAGGAGCGGCGCCACCGGGGCAGCGACCCTCCAGGTGTCGGCCCACAGCAACAGGCGGCCACCAGCCCCTTCGGGTGGGAACAGCCAGGTGGCATGCAGCAGGCTCATGGCCGCAGGGCGGGCAGGAGGCGTTGGGCTCCGTGCAGCAGCAGGGCGCTGCCGATCAGCGGCAGCCAGAGGGGCAGCCACCCACGGATCAGGTCCATCATCGCCGCTGCCGCGTTCCCTGCCAGGGGCTGGTGGCCCAGGGTCAGGGCGTTGACCGCCACCGGTGCCCCCAGGCTGCGGATGCCGCACACCGCCCCCACCAGCCCCGCGGCCAGATGGTCGTCGTCGGGGTCGACCCGCTGCAGATGGAAGGCCAGCAGTCCGTAGAAGAAGCCGCAGCCGGCAGAACGCAGCCCACTCTCCAGACCGGCCGGCAGACCGATCAGGCCGGCGGTGAGGGCGCCAAGAGCCGCCCAGGAGAGGGACTGCAGCCGCAGCCGGGCACGGGGATCGTCGGACGCCTGGGTCAACGGCAAGGTCAGTGCCATGGCGATGGCCCGATCATGCCTGGCCATGGGCGCGCAAACCTTAAGTGAGCTCCGATGCCCCCGCCTGAGGGCTCGCCGCCCTGGGCTGTTCTCCCCCGGTGCCGCGCCTCCAGGGCTGGTGAGATCGGCTTCGTGGCCGCATGCCAGACGCGCCAGTGGAGCACGGCTTCTGGGGGACGATGGAAGGCCCTGAGGCTGGCCATCCCATGGGATCGGCCCGTCAACGGCTGGCGATCGAAAGTTTCCTGAGGGGGAACTGGGATGGGTTCGCTCGATGGGGCGGATGGATCGAATCCTTTGGCACGGTGCGGCCGCCGTCGGTGCACGCCTGGGAGCCCACAGCCCAGGTGCTCACAGCTGATACCTGCTCCGGCCAGGGGGCACCGGTGGCCCTCGCCGGCAGGGGCCTGTTCCGCATCGAGGCCAACATCGTCGCCAATGCAGCGGCGGATACCGTCGATATCCGCGTCGGGCGCACGGTTCTGCTCACCATCGCGAAGGTGGATGCCGTTGCGGTGGGCCTGTTTTGTGCCTCCCCGAGGCTGATTCACAGGCTGTCGCGATGGCGAGGGACGCGGATTTCTGCCTTGACGGTCCTCGGTACGTAGGTCCTTTTGGCCATCGTCTTCCTGGCTCCGGCACGCCGGCCTTCCAGGGTGTTTCCATCTGTCTGTGTTTGAGGTCGCGTCAAGATCTCCGCCACCGTGGGAGATGTGGTGAGCCGAAATCTCTTCGTGACCAGACTTCGCAGCATCAGCAATGTTGTCATCTCCATCCCTAATGCCGCTGCTCTGGATCGCCATGTGATCAATGACGGCGCTGCTGCCAGTGATCCCGGTACGCCCCCGCTGATCCTTTGCACCAAGGTCACAATCGGTGATGAGGTCTCCTGGCGCAAGGTGCACAGCATCCTGATGCAGTCTGCCCTCGCCATTCCTGACAACCTGCAGGATCCTTTGCCCTTTGTCCTGCAGGAAAGTCTTGAGGACTTCTCCATGAGCGATCAGCTCAATGCCTACACAAATCGGCCAGGCAGTATGGCCAGAATTGATTCGGAGATCCACCAGAACATTCAGGATTTCTGTGCGAGTGCCGACATCGAGATTCTCTCGCCCCACGACCGCGCCATGTGCAACGGCAACCCCAGCACGGTCCCCCGCCAAGGGCTCCAGGTCCCGCCCCTTGCAGTTCTTCCCCGAAGACACCCCAACGGTGCATCCGCGTCGGGCCGCTCAGCCGTCCCGCGGGCCCGCTGGGCCATCATGCCCCTGAAGGCCCATCGCTCCCTTCGTTCACCATGGCCGCCGCCGTCTCCTCTGCCACCCCGGGCCAGCCTGCCGGCCGGGACGACATCGCCAGCCCCCTCCCCGCCGGACAGGCCCAGCCCCGCAGCGGGGCGGAGATCCGCAGCGCCTTCCTGGATTTCTACGTCCAGCGGGGCCACCGGGCCATGGCCAGCGCCTCCCTGGTGCCCGAGGACCCCACGGTGCTGCTCACCATCGCCGGCATGCTGCCCTTCAAGCCGGTGTTCCTCGGCCAGGCGGAGCCGCCGGCACCGCGGGCCACCAGCAGCCAGAAGTGCATCCGCACCAACGACATCGAGAACGTGGGCCGCACCGCGCGCCACCACACCTTCTTCGAGATGCTGGGGAACTTCTCCTTCGGCGACTACTTCAAGGAGGAGGCGATCCGCTGGGCCTGGGAACTCACCACCGAGGTCTTCGGGCTGGATCCGGCCCGCCTGGTGGTCAGCGTCTTCCGGGAGGACGACGAGGCCGCCGCGATCTGGAAGGACGTGGTGGGCGTGAACCCGAAGCGGATCATCCGCATGGACGAGGCCGACAACTTCTGGGCCTCCGGCCCCACCGGCCCCTGCGGTCCCTGTTCGGAGCTCTACTACGACTTCCACCCCGAGCGGGGCGATGACGGCATCGATCTGGAGGACGACAGCCGCTTCATCGAGTTCTACAACCTGGTGTTCATGCAATACAACCGCGACGGGGCCGGCACTCTCACGCCCCTGGCCCGGTGCTGCATCGACACCGGCATGGGCCTGGAGCGCATGGCCCAGATCCTCCAGGGGGTGCCGAACAACTACCAGACCGATCTCATCTTCCCCCTGATCGAAACGGCCGCCGCCCTCGCGGGGGGCGATTACCGCGCCCTCGATGGCCGCCGGCAGACGTCGCTCAAGGTGATCGGCGACCACAGCCGGGCCATCACCCAGCTGATCGGCGACGGCGTCACCGCCTCCAACCTGGGCCGCGGCTACGTGCTGCGCCGCCTGCTGCGGCGGGTGGTGCGCCACGGCCGGCTGCTGGGCATCGAGAAGCCCTTTCTGGCGGCGATGGGTGAGGCGGCGATCACCCTGATGGCGCCGGCCTACCCCCAGCTGGTGGAACGGCGGGAGGTGATCCTGGCCGAGCTGGTTCGGGAGGAGGCCCGCTTCCTGGAAACTCTGGAGCGGGGGGAGAAGCTGCTGGCCGAGGTGCTTGCCACCCGGCCCGAGCGCATCAGCGGCGAAGCGGCCTTCGAGCTCTACGACACCTACGGCTTTCCCCTGGAGCTCACCGAGGAGATCGCCGAGGAGCACGGCCTGACGGTGGATGTCGAGGGCTTCGAGGCGGCGATGGAACGGCAGCGGCAGCGGGCCAAGGCGGCGGCCGTGAGCGTCGATCTGACCCTGCAGGGGGCGATCGAACGGGTGGCGGCCGAGCTCGAGCCCACCCGTTTCCTGGGCTACGAGGCCCTCGATCAGACCGCTTGCGTGCTGGCCCTGGTGGCGAACGGGGAACCGGCCACCGTCGCCAGCGCCGGCGACACCGTGCAGATCGTGCTGGACAGCACTCCCTTCTACGGGGAATCGGGAGGCCAGGTGGGGGACCGCGGCGTTCTGCTCGCCGGGGGCGAAGGGAGCGGCGTGGAAGGTGGCGTGATCGTGCGGATCGATGCGGTGAGCCGTAACCGCAGCGTGTTCGTCCACGGCGGTTGCATCGAGCGCGGCAACCTGGCGGTCGGCGAGGTGGTGCAGGCCCGGGTCGATCGGACCTGCCGGCGCCGCGCCCAGGCCCACCACACCGCCACCCATCTGCTCCAGGCCGCTCTCAGGCAGGTGGTCGACGAGGGCATCTCCCAGGCAGGATCCCTGGTGGATTTCGACCGGCTGCGCTTCGACTTCCACTGCCCCAGGGCCCTGACCCCGGAAGAGCTGGAGCGGGTGGAGGACCTGATCAACGGCTGGATCGCCGAGGCCCATCTCCTGGAGGTGCGCGAGATGGAACTGGACCGGGCCCGGGCTGCCGGCGCCGTGGCGATGTTCGGCGAAAAGTATGCCGATGTGGTCCGGGTGGTGGATGTGCCCGGTGTCTCGATGGAGCTCTGCGGCGGCACCCATGTGGCCAACACCGCCGAGATCGGGCTGTTCCGGATCGTTACCGAGACGGGGGTGGCCGCAGGGATCCGCCGCATCGAGGCGGTGGCGGGTCCGGCCCTGCTTCCTTATCTGAGAGAGCGGGACCGGGTGGTGCGCGAACTGGCGGATCGCTTCAAGGCCCAGCCGGGCGAGATCCTTGAGCGCGTCGCCGCCCAGGCCGATGAACTCAAGGCCACCGCCAAGGCGCTGACAGCGGCGCAGGGAGCTCTCGCGGTGGCCCGGGCCGGTGCGTTAGTAGCCCGGGCCGAACCCCTCGGGGCCCATCATCTCCTGGTACAGCGCCTTGATGGGGTGGAGGGCGCCGGGTTGCAGGAGGCGGCCCGGGGCCTGCAGGAGCAGCTCGGGGAGGCGGCGGCGGTGGTGCTCGGTGGGCTGCCCGATCCAGGCGAGATGGGCAAGGTGGTGCTGGTGGCGGCCTTCGGTTCGGCCGTGGTGGCCTCGGGGGTGAAAGCCGGGACCTTCATCGGCGGCATCGCCCGACTCTGCGGCGGCGGCGGCGGCGGCCGGCCCCAGCTCGCTCAGGCGGGGGGACGGGACGGTGCTGCCCTGGATGGCGCCCTGGAGGCGGCGCGGCAGCAGCTCGCGCAGGAGCTCGGCAGCGATCGCTGATGGTGCTGAAGAGCTCCCGACTCAGCAGGAGGGCCATGGCCATGGGCACCCGGTGGCTCCCTGGCGATCAGGGCGGCCGATGCGATGGCCTGCCCTGACGGTGATCAGACGCCCTTGAAGGCGAAGAAGAGTCGCTTCATGGAGTCGAGCAGGGCATTGGAGCGTTCCGAACGCTGTTCCCTGTCCAGGCTATTCAGTTCCGCCTGCCGCTCCTCCACCAGGGCGGCGAAGCGCTCCAGCAGGTCGGGGTTCTCCTCCAGCAGGCCCTTGATGCTGTCCCGGTCCACCTTCAGCAGCAGGCATTCCTTGATGGCCCTGACCGTGGCGCTGCGGGGAGCGTCGAGAAACAGGGTCATCTCGCCGAACAACTGGCCGGGTCCCAGCTCGCGCACCGCCACCGTGTGGCCAGGCTCCACCTCCTTGAGGATTTCCACGGAGCCCCGCAGCAGATGGAACATGGAGCGGCCCTCGGCTCCCTCCTGCACCACCGCCTCCCCGGGGGCGTAGGAGATCAGGTGGCTGCCTGAGACGAGGGTTTCCAGCTGCTCCCTGCTCAGGTCGGCGAACAGGCCCTCGCTGGCCAGTGCTTGGCAGCACATCTCCGGTGAGGGGCGCTCCGCCAGCGGGGGTCTGTCCCGGGCGCGGCGGGGCTGAATCTCACGCACGGGAAAGGGAATGCTCTGGCCTTCCCGGGCCAGGGAATACCAGATGTGCTCGAGCAGATCGCTGCGCAGGTCGCTGATGGCGCCATCCCCCAGCTCCCGCTGCCACACCTGGAGTTCGTAGGCGATGGAGCTGTCCTGGAATTCCTTGACCCGGATGCGGGGGGCGGGCTCGCGCAGCACCTTCGGGTGCTGGAGCACCACCGTCTCGAGCAGGGTCTTGGCCTGGGCGGGGGGCAGTTCATAGTCCAGACCGACGCAGAACCGGTTGCTCACCGCCCCGGATCGGCCCAGATTGCGCAGCACCTTCTCGGTCACCAGGCTGTTGGGGACCACCACCAGATGGCCGTCCACGTTGCGGAGCATGGTGTCCCGCCAGGTCAGACGCACCACCACCCCCCGCACCCCCTGATCCAGTTCCAGGAAATCCCCTTCCACGAAGTCGTCCCCGAGCTGCAGCTCGAGTCCGGCGAACAGATCCTTGAGCGATTCCTGGGCCGCCAGGCCGATCACCGCGGTGAGCACGGCGGAGGTGGTCACCAGTCCCACCAGGTCGAGCTGGGCCGACTGCCGCACCACCACCACCGTGGCCATGGTGCCGCTGCCCAGGGTGAGCAGCTGCATCAGCAGCTGGGGGGGCGGCCGCCACAGCCCCAGCTGGGCAGGGACCTGCAGGGCCGCCCACAGGGCCAGCAGGATGGCGGCGTAGGCAAGCAGCAGATCGTCGGTGAGCCCCAGCCAGAGCCGATACCCGGGCGGCAGGGATTGCAGCGGCAGGGAGCTCAGCACGGCCCAGAGGAGGATGGCGGCCAGGGGCAGCCGCATCGGCATGCCGCGCAGGTTGCGCCGCCGGCACTCCCGCGCCAGGATCTGCAGAGCGGCCACGGCAACCAGGGCGACGATCCAGGTCTGCAGCAGGGCCAAGGTGCTCGCTTCGGTCGACCCATCCTGCCGCCGAATCGGGCCTGCGGCTTCATGGGCAAGCAGGCTGGGAGAGCCTGATACGGAATTCCATGCGTCCGATCTCCGCGCGCCCGTTCGCCGCCCTGCTGGCTCTGGTGGCGATGGCTGCCTGGTCCCGCCCCGCTGCCGCCCAGGTGCAGCTGCGCTGCGAGGGCACCCTGCTGGAGGCCCGGGGCCGTGCCGAAGAGGAACGCCCCACCCGCCGGCTCTCGTTCTCCCTGTCCCTGGAGGCGGAGGACCCCAGCGCCGATGGGGCGCTGCAGTCCCTGCAGCAGCGTCTGGCGGCCGTGCGGAGCGCCCTGCAGCGGCAGCAGGTGCAGGACCTGCGGGTCACCTCACCGAGCACCTGGCGCCGCCCCGCCGATCGCAAGCGGCCGGCTGCCGTGATGGCCAGCCTGAGGGTCAGCGGTCGGCTGATGCCCCAGCGGCTGCAGGCCCTGATCCGGGAGGTGGGGGCTCTACCCGGCGTGCGCCTGGCGCCGGTGGGCACCGAAGCCGATCGGGCTCTGGACGCCACGGTGCGGCGCCGGCTGCTGCGGGCGGCCTACCAGGACGCCCTTGCCCAGGCCGGGGAGGTGGCCGGCGCCATCGGTCTGGCCCAGCTCTCGCCCCTCGAGGTGCAGGTGAACGGCAACGACCTGCGGCCGGTACCGATGCGGACGATGGCCGACGCTGCTGCGCCGCCCTTCGATCCGGCCGAACTGGCCCTGCCGAAGGATCGGCTGAGCCTGCTGGTGCGCTTCTGTGCACGCTGAGGCTCAAGAGAGGCCCGATGCGTCTCCGGGGGAGATGGGCAGAAGGATCCACCCGGATCCTGAGTCTTCCGCGCATGCCCACGCGCCGCCGCCTGCCGCTTCTGCCGATCCTGGTGCTGCTCGTCAGTCCGGCCCTGCCCACCCTGCCGGTGCGGGCGTCGGAGAGCGCCGTGGTGCAGGAGATTCTCGATGGCAACGAGCTCTACATCGACGGCAAGACCGCCAGGGTGAAGCAGAAGGCCCACACTCCCCAGATGCTCAGCACCCGGAACAGCCGGGGCCAGATCCGCTTCGACAGCGGTGCCGCCGGCCGCCTCAACCGTTTTTCCCAGCTGAAGCTCGGGCAGGGCTGTTTCCTGATCGACAAGGGCCAGATCCTGGTCTCCGGAAAGCAGAGCGGCTGTACCCGTTCCGCTCGCCTGAGTGTGCGGGGCACCAACTACGTGGTCGACGTCAATGAGGCGGGCGAGTCGGAGATCTCCGTGCTCGAGGGGGCCGTGGAGGTGGAACCCCTCGCCGAAGGGGAGCCCACCGGCCAGCCCGCCACCACGGTGGAGGCGGGACAGAAGCTGCAGCTCTCCGCGGATGGGGTGGTGCTGGCGCTCCTGAAGCTCAGCGTGAGCGACTACAACGAAATCCTGGGCGGCCCCCTGTTCCAGGGCTTCCGGGTGCCGCTGCCGGCCTACGGGTCCCTGGAGGGCTACATCCGCTCCCAGGTGCCGGGGGTGAATCTGCCGGCCCCGATCAGCGTCCCTTCGCTGCCTTTCGGTCTGCCCCGATTCTTCTGATTCCACCGCCACCCGGCCCGAGCATGCCCGTCCCCCCGTCCCCGCAGGCCTGAGCCCCCATGGGCCGCCCCCCCACGCTCACCCTGCTCGCCGGCGCCCTGATGCTCTGGGTCGGTTTCACCGCCGGCTGGCCGGGCCCCCGCTGGCGGGTGGCCGAGCGGGGACTGGAGGACCAGCTGCTGCGGCTGCGGGGCTCCCGCAGGCCTCCGGCCGCTGTGGTGCTGGTGGCGGTGGATGACGCCACCCTGCAGCAGGGGGACTGGTTCGAGGACAGCCGCCCCATCCCCGTCTGGGCGCAGGGGATGGGCACCCTCCCCTGGCCCAGGGCCACCTATGGCCGGGTGGCGGAGAAACTGCTGCAGGCCGGCGCCGGTGCTGTGGCCATCAACGTCATGTTCGAGGGGCCCAGCGGCAAGGGGTCAGCCGACGACGACGCCTTCGCCAGCTTCCTTCGGCGCCATCCTGGCCGGATCGCCCTGGCGGCGGAGATGCTCGAATCGAACGACAGCCAGGGGGCCGGGGCCCTCACCCTGGTGCGGCCCGAGGAGTTCATCGAAGCGCTGGGCGGCGCTGGTCCGCTGGGCCTCACCAACATTCTCAGCGGCACCCCCGGCGAGCCCCAGCGCCACCCGGAGGCCTATGCCCGCGGCGTGCTGCCGCAGCAGGGGGCCCTCGCCCAGAGCGCCCTTTCCTCCACCCTGCTGCGTCTCGGCGGTCGCCGCAGCCGCCAGAACGACGTGATCAGCGCCCTCAACCCCTATGGCCCCGAGGGGACCCTCCCGCGGATTCCGGCCTGGGAGGTGCTTGATCCCGAGCGCTGGGCCCGCCATCCCCTGCGGCCCTCCCTGGCGGGGGCCGTGGTGCTGGTCGGTCCGGTGGTGGCCCAGGGCATCGACGGCTACCCCACCCCCTTCGGCCCCCTCTCCGGGCTGGAGGTGCTGGGCACCGCCACCGCCAATTCCCTGGCGGGGGATGGCCTCCAGAGCTGGCCGGCGGAGGGCCCCCCCCGGGCCCTGCTGGCCCTGGCCCCCCTGCTGCTGGTGCTGCTGGGGGCCCGGCTGCGGCCGGGCCTGCGCTGGCGGCTGGGGCTGGTGCTGCTGATGCTGGCCCTCCAGTTCGGGGCGGGGGTGGTGGCGCTGCAGTCGGCCCATCGCTGGCTGCCCCTGCTCACCCCCCTCACGGGGCTGACGCTGCTCGGCCTGCTCTACGGCGGCGACGCCTACGTGCGCGAGGGGCGGGAGCGGCTGCGGCTGCGGCGCACCTTCGAGCGCTACGTGGCGCCGGGGGTGGTGGCCGAAATCCTCTCCGATCCGGCTTCGGCCCAGGGCATCCTGCGGGGGCGGCTGCTGGAGGTCACCGTGCTGATGTCCGACCTCAAGGGCTTCACCAGCCTGACCCAGCGGCGCAGCCTGGCCGGAGAGAGCGAGCTGCATGTGCGTCAGCTCAACGAATACCTCGGCGCCATGGTGGAGGTGGTCACGGCCCACGGCGGCACCATCGACAAGTTCATCGGCGATGCGGTGATGGCCGTCTTCGGTTCGCCGGTGAGCCGCGGGGTGGCGGCGGAGGCCGCACAGGGGGTGCGCTGCGCCCTCGCCATGCGGCAGGCCCTGGCGGACCTCAACGCGGACTGGTCCCGGCGCGGCATCGACACCCTCGACAACGGCGTGGGGCTGGCCAGCGGAATGGTGATGGTGGGCCAGATCGGCAGCCCCAGGCGTATGGAGTTCACCGTGATCGGCGACACGGTGAACCTGGCCGCCCGGCTGGAGTCGGTCACCCGTCAGGTGCAGGAGGCCGTGCTGTTCGATGCCGCCACCGCCGCCCTGCTGGCGGAGGATGCCGGGCTGGCGGTGGCCTCGCTCGGCCCCCAGGCGGTCAAGAGCCTGGGGGAGGTGGAGGTGTGGTGGCCGGGGCGGACGGTTCAGGCCTCCAGATAGGTGGTCTGCTCCAGGCTGGCCCGCAGGTGGGCCATCAGGCGGCGGGCATCGCTGATGGCCAGATCCCCCCGGCCGATGGCCTGCTCGCTGGCCAGGCGCAGCCGCTCCTGCAGCTGGTCGGGATCATGTTCCATGGCCTCGAGCACCTCGGCGTTGGTGTTGCCCCGCACGACATGCTCCACCCGGTAGCCGCCGCCCGCCGCCAGGCGGATGTGGACCGCATTGGTGCTGCCGAACAGGTTGTGCAGGTTGCCCATCACCTCCTGGTAGGCCCCGCCCAGAAACAGGCCGATCCAGTAGGGCTCGCCGGGCCTGAGGTCATGGAGTTCCAGCAGGGGTTTGACCTGGCCCCGATCGATGAAGCGGGCGATCTTGCCGTCGGAATCACAGGTGAGGTCGGCGAAGCTGCCCAGCCGGGTGGGGCGTTCGTCGAGCCGGTGGATCGGCAGCACCGGGAAGAGCTGATCGATCGCCCAGGTGTCCGGCGCCGACCGGAACACCGACAGGTTGGCGTAATAGGTGCCGGCCAGGGCCGCCGGCAGGGCCTGCAGCTCCTGGGGGATCACGGTGCCGGCGGGCAGCCCCTCCAGCTGGCGGGCGATGGCCTGGCAGCTGGCCCAGGTGAGCCGCTCGGCCGTGGCCCGCTCCGGCAGGCTCAGGTAGCCGAGCCGGAAGGCGTTGAGGGCGTCCTCCTTGAACTTGAGGGCATCGTTCCAGGCCTCCTGCAGCCGTTCCACCTCGGCCCTCTCGCCCCCGTCCTCCCCGCCGGAGGCGGCGATCGCCTCGACCACTCCGAGGGTGTCCCGCAGGTTGCGCAGGATCAGGGCCTCCCCCTCCGCCGCCGGCGGCACCGCATCGCTGCGGCCGCCGGCCCCGAGCACGTCGAAGACGAGCACGCTGAAGTGGCTGGCGAGCGCCCGGCCGCTCTCGCTCACCAGGGTGGGGGGGCGGATGCCGTGGGGCTCGCAGCACTCCCGGATGGTGGCGACGACGTCGTTGGCGTAGTTCTGCAGGGAGTAGTTGGTGGAGGCGGCGCTGGCGGTGCGGCTGCCGTCGTAGTCGATGCCCAGGCCGCCGCCCACGTCGAGGAAGCCCATCGGCGCCCCCAGGCGGGTGAGCTCGGCGTAGATCTGCCCCGCCTCCTGCAGGGCATCCTTGAGGACGGCGATGTCGTTGATCTGGCTGCCGATGTGGAAGTGCAGCAGGCGCAGGTCCGCCAGCAGTCCGGCCTCCCGCAGGCGCTCCACCGTGGTCAGCAGGTCGGGGATCGAGAGGCCGAATTTGGCCCGCTCGCCCACCGAGCTGCCCCAGCGGCCGGTGCTGCGGGCCGAGAGCCTGGCCCGGATGCCGATGAACGGCGCGCCCCCCAGGCTGCTGCTGGCGGCGATGATCCGCTCCACCTCGTCGGCCTGCTCGATCACCACCACCGGCTGGCGCCCCAGGCGCCGGGCCAGGATCGCCGTCTCGATGTAGCGCCGGTCCTTGTAGCCGTTGCAGATCAGCAGGGCATCCGGGTCGTCGAGCAGGGACAGGGCGATCAGCAGTTCGGCCTTGCTGCCGGCCTCGAGGCCGAAGTGCCAGCGGCGGCCGCTCTCCACCAGCTGCTCCACCACGTGGCGCTGCTGGTTGCACTTCACGGGAAACACACCCTGGTAGCGGCCGTCGTAGCCGTACTGGGCGATGGCGCGCTCGAAGGCCCCGTGGAGCCGCTCCAGCCGGTCTTCGAGGATGTCGTCGAAGCGGATCAGCAGCGGCAGGGAGAGGTCTCGTCCCTGCAGCTCCCGCACCAGCTCCACCAGGTCGAGGGAGCCGCCGCGCTCACCGCGGGGCTGCACCATCACGGTGCCGCGGGCCCCGGCGCTGAAGTAAGGATCGCCCCAGCGGTCCAGGCCGTAGAGGGCGGCGCCGTCCGCGGCACTCCAGGCGCCGGCCCGCCCGGTGGGGGCGGCCGCCGGAAGGCCGCTGGGGGAATCGGCGAGCACCATGGGTCCGGGGGGCTCTGCATTGCCGCTGGAATCTAGTCAGCCCGCCCCGGTGGCCCCCGGTGGGGAGGCCGCTTGCCAAGGGGGAGGGCCGGCGCGGACGATGGCCCGATCCTCCGGACCGTTTCCATGGCCACCGAACGCACCTTCCTCGCCATCAAGCCCGACGGGGTGCAGCGGGGCCTGGTGGGCGAGATCCTCGGCCGCTTCGAAGCCAAGGGCTTCAAGCTGGTGGCCCTCAAGCAGCTCGTCCCCAGCCGGGAACTGGCCGAGAGCCATTACGGCGTGCACCGGGAGCGGCCCTTCTTCGCCGGCCTGGTCGATTTCATCACCAGCGGTCCCGTGGTGGCCATGGTGTGGGAAGGGGACGGGGTGATCGCCTCCGCCCGCAAGCTGATCGGCGCCACCAAGCCCCTGGAGGCCGAGCCCGGCACCATCCGCGGCGACCTGGCGGTGAACATCGGCCGCAACGTGATCCACGGTTCCGACGCCCCCGAGACGGCCGTCTTCGAGATCGGCCTCTGGTTCCAGCCCTCCGAACTGTGCGACTGGACGCCGGCCGACCAGGTGTGGCGGGTGGAAGGCTGAACGGCCGAGCCGGGCTGCCGGGGGCTCTCAGGCCGCCGGCGCCGTGATGCGGTCGGTGGAGTCTCTGGCCGTCTGCGGAAATGACCGGTCCCAGCCAAAGTCCGCCAGCAGGGCTGCGGCCTCGCCGTGCAGCGGCCCCGATGTGGTGAGGCCTTCTGCGATGAGCTCAGCGGTGATGGCCGCCAGCAGCACGCCATTGCGGTAGTGCCCGGTGGCCAGCCAGACCCCCTCGATGGGGCTCGGTCCCAGCAGGGGCGCCCCGTCCGGAGTACCGGGCCGGAAACCCCACCACCGCTCCATCGGTGGCCACAGGGCCGCCTCGGGCAGCAGCTCGGCGATACCCCGTTGCAGCTGCTTCTGCCCCTCCGGCGTGAGGCCGGGATCGAAGCCGGCCTCCGGTTCGCTGGTGGCACCCACCACCAGCAGGCCGTCCTCCCGCGGCACCAGATAGATCCCCGGGCCGAACACCACCCGCTCCAGGGCCGCCCTGGGACCCTGCAGGGACAGCATCTGTCCCTTCACAGGACCGACAGGCAGGCCTGGCAGCAGCCGGGCGCTCCAGGCGCCGCAGGCGAGCACTGCCGTGGCGGCCTCGAGCTCATGCTCACCACCTTCGGCCCGGAGAACCCGCACACCCTGAAGGCGCTTTCCGCTCTGGCCGCCGCCGCCCGTGGGCCCTTCCGCGGTGAGCAGCTCCAGCACTTCCGTGCCCTCCTCGAAGCGAACCCCGAGGGCCACGCAGGCCCGCTCCAGAGCCCGCATCAGCAGGCGGCGGTTGTCGATCTGGCCGTCCTGGGCAAACAGCAGGCCGGTGGTCCAGTGCGGACCGATGCCCGGCAGCTCCCGCTCCAGGGCGGCGCGATCCAGGGCCAGCCCGAAGGCGGCGGTGGGGTAGGTGTCCCGGTCGGCGGAGCTGATGAAGGGCACGACGATGCCGCAGGGCCGCATCCCGCAGGAGAGTCCGCTGTCGGCCTCGATCTGGGCCACCCATGCAGGAATTCTCGCCAGGCTGGCCTGGCCCAGGGCCAGCAGCGGTCCGCTGAGGCCTTCGGCGTGGGGGGCAAGCATGCCGGCGGCCACGAAACCGGCCGCTTCACTGCGCCGGCGGCTGAGCACGGTCACGGCCCGGCCGCGGCGGGCCAGCTGGTGGGCGATGGCCAGACCGATCAGGCCGCCTCCGAGGATCGTGATCGAGCTCATGCCAGCTGAAGCGTGGGGAGTCAGGGCATCGGACCGATTCAAGGTAGGCGGCGGAAGGGGACCGGCCCGCGGCCCCGCGGCCAGGCCGTCCACCCCGGTGATCTGCGGCTCGCCGCCGCGCGTGTGCCCCACCAGGCGGCGATAGGTGTGTTCCTCACCAGAGCCTTGCTTTCAGTAATAATCAGCAGCCCTCTGGTGGCCGCGGGGGGGGGGGGGGGGGGGGGGGGGGGGGGGCGTAGTGGGGGGGGGGGGGGGATCCCTGGCGGGCGCCCCCGTCGGGGTGTCCCGAGGGAGCGCGCGTGGGGGCGGCAGGCGACAGGCCCAGGCGGGGCGCGAGGTGCCGGGAGGCGGGGAGGGGCGCGGGGGCGGGCGGGGGCGGGGGGGGAGGAGCGGGGGGGCGGGGGAGGGGGGCGCGGGCAGGGGGGAGACAGCCGAGAGGGGGGGGGGGGGGCCGGGGGGGCGGGGGCGGGGGGGGGGGGCGGCGCGGGGGGGGGGGGGGGGGCCACGGGCGCGGGAGTGGGGGGGGGGGGGCGGAGGAAGGGCGAGGCGGGGCAGACGGCACGAGAGGGCGCCGGGAGGGGGGGGGTTGAGCCGCAACGGAGCGCGGGAGGGGGGCCGGGGTGGAGGGAGCGGGGGGGAGGGGGGGGGCAGGGTGGGGAAGGAGGGTGGGAGGGCGAGGAGAGAGGTGGGGGGGGATTGGGGAGGGAGGTGGGGGCGGGGGGGTGGGGTCGAGGGAGCTGAGCTGTCTGTTGAGCCGCGACGGCCCGCAGCCCGCTCCGGTTCCGATCTGGTGCAGCCCGGTGAGGGCGTGGGGAGGGGGCCGGCGCCGATCTGTCCTGTCGGGGGGAGAGTGGGGGGGGGGGAGTGGGTGGGGGGGGCCGGGTTCCGAGGGAGCTGCAGCTGGGTGAGGGGGGGGTGGGTGGGAGGGAGGGGAGGGGGTGGTGGCCCAGGTCGAGGGAGGGTTGAGTGGGGGGGTCCCTGGGCGCAAGGTGGCTGGGGGGGGCGAGGGGGGTGGGGTTGGGGTGAGATGCGGGGGTTGGGGGGCGCAGGGCCGAGGAGCGGGCAGCTGAGGGATGGTGGTTTCCATGCCGGGACGTTGTGGGCGCAGCGCCGCGATGGCCGCGGCAGGCTGGGGGGCGGCGAGGGGGAGGATCCCGGAGGCGGGGGCGGTGTACCTGGCGGAGAGAGCCGAGCCGCGGGGGGGGAAGAGGGGTAAGGTCACAGGCCGTGAGGCCATGGTCGCGGACCGGCGAGACACCAGGGCAGCCACGGCTCAGCGGGATCGATGGACCCCACCTTCTCCAGCAGCAGGGCGCGCGCCTTCCCCCTGGTTTCGTCGTGCTGGCGGGCCATGAAATCCGGATCCCCAACGTCATCGGTGTTGGGAACAGCGAAGAAGAACCGGTCTTCGCGGCTGGAGCCCGTGATGAACGGGTGGGTGGTTTTCCAGGCCCATCACGATCTGCTGCGGCACCTCATGCAGACGGCCATCGGCGGCTCGATGGCGTTGGCGTCCGGATTGGTGCAATAGCATCAACGCATCATGTCATCAGGCTCGCGGAGTGTTGTGGCCATGCGCACCACCCTGGATATCGACCCGGAAGTCCTGAATGTGGTGAAAGAGCGTGCCCGCCGTGAACGCCGTTCCGCCGGCGCGGTGCTGTCCGACCTGGCCCGTCAGGCGCTGACGGGTGCAGGGCGTACACAGACGGAAGAGGAGGTTCTGCCATGCCACGGCTTTCGGCCGTTGCCGAAGGCGGGCCGCATCGTCAGCGAAGCGACGGTGGAAAGACTGCGCGACGAGCTCGGCATCTGATGCGCTCCCTCCTCGACGTGAATGTGCTGATCGCCCTGCTCGATGCTGCCCACCAGCACCACCAGATGGCGCGTCAGTGGATGGAGACCAACATCGACCTGGGCTGGGCCTCATGCCCGATCACCCAGAACGGCTGCCTGCGCATCATGTCGCAGCGGGCCTATCCGGGGGTCCAGCCCCTGGCCGTGCTCCAGGAGCTGTTGCATGAAGCCACCAGAACCTCCTGGCACACGTTCTGGCCCGACACCATCAGTGTGCTCAGCCCGGCGCTGCTCGACTGGACGCATGTTCTGGGATCCCGGCAGCTCACGGACGCTTATCTGCTGGCGCTTGCCGTGCACAATGGCGGGCAATTCGTGACCATGGACCGTGGCATCGCACCACGCGCCGTGGCCGGTGCCGGTGACGAGCACCTGGTGCGAATCCTGCCGTGCCATGACTGCTCCCCCGACACCCCTACCTAGGATCAGCACCTCCCGAGCGGCCGCTGTGCCGCACCCCTAGCCCATGGCCAGCGCCCAACGCCAAGCAACCAGCACCGCCGTTGCCGCAGCCCCCTCCCCCTCTGCGGCCGCCGCAGGCGGAGAGCCCCCTGGGAAGCGGTGATCGGCCTGGAGACCCACGTGCAGCTGGGCACCGCCAGCAAGATCTTCACGGCCGCCTCCACCGCCTTCGGCGACGAGCCCAACACCCACATCGATCCGGTGGTGTGCGGCCTGCCCGGCACCCTGCCGGTGCTCAATCAGAAGGTGCTGGAGTATGCGGTGAAGGCGGCGCTGGCGCTCCATCTGCACATCGCCGAGCACAGCAAGTTCGACCGCAAGCAGTACTTCTATCCGGATCTGCCCAAGAACTACCAGATCTCCCAGTACGACCAGCCGATCGCCGAAGACGGCTGGATCGAGGTGGAGGTGGCCGAGAAGGGCAAGGAGACCTACCTCAAGAAAATCGGCATCGAGCGGCTGCACATGGAGGAGGACGCGGGCAAGCTGGTGCATGCCGGCAGCGACCGCCTGGCGGGCTCCACCCACTCACTGGTGGATTACAACCGGGCCGGGGTGGCCCTGGCGGAGATCGTTTCGAAGCCGGATCTGCGAACGGGCCGGGAGGCGGCTGAATACGCCTCCGAGATCCGCCGCATCATGCGCTATCTGGGGGTGAGCGACGGCAACATGCAGGAGGGCTCCCTGCGCTGCGACGTCAACATCTCCGTGCGCCGCGGGCCCGATGCCCCCTTCGGCGTGAAGGTGGAGATCAAGAACATGAACTCCTTCTCGGCGATCCAGAAGGCCTGTGATTACGAGATCGCGCGCCAGATCAAGGCGATCGAGGCCGGCGAACCGATCCACCAGGAAACCCGCCTCTGGGACGAGGGCAAGCAGCTCACCAGGAGCATGCGCAGCAAGGAGGGCAGCAGCGACTACCGCTACTTTCCCGAGCCCGATCTGGGCCCCATCGAGGTCACCCCGGCCCAGCGGGAGGCCTGGCGCGCCGAGCTGCCCGAACTGCCGGCCGCCAAGCGGCACCGCTACGCCGAGGCGCTGGGTCTGTCGATCTACGACGCCCGCGTGCTCACCGACGAGCGGGCCATGGCGGAGTACTTCGAGGCGGCGGTGGCGGCCGGGGGCGATCCCAAGGCCGTGGCCAACTGGGTCACGGGGGACATCGCCGCCCATGTGAATGCCAACCGGCTGGCGATCGCCGAGCTGCCCCTGCGGCCCGGGCAGCTGGCCGAGCTGGTGCAGCTGATCGAGGAAGGCACCATCAGCGGCAAGATCGCCAAGGACCTGCTGCCCGAGCTGCTCCAGAACGGTGGATCGGCCCGGGAGATCGTGGAATCCCGGGGCCTGGGGATGATCAGCGACCCGGCGGCCCTCACCGCCATCGTGGAGGAGCTGCTGGCTGCCCATCCAGGGGAGGTGGAGGCCTTCCGCGGCGGCAAGACCAAGCTGCAGGGGTTCTTCGTCGGGCAGCTGATGAAGCGCACCGGCGGCCGCGCCGACCCCAAGCTGGCCAACCGCATCCTCAGCGAGCAGCTCAAGGGCTGAACGAAGCGGGGGCCCTCGATTCTGCGGTTCTCTGAGTCTTTCTCAGCCTGTGGGGTTGGCCAGGTTGAGGCTCTTCTGCTCCTGATCTGAGGCACTGGCACTGGGCACCAGCCCTGAGAGCCCGCTGCACCTGCTCACGGAGGCCTTCGACCGGCCCGCGGTTGTTCAGGATCCGATCGGCGCCTTCACGCTTGCGGGCCAGGGGCCACTGGGCGGCGATGCGGGCCTGGGCGTCGGCCGCATGGCCACCATCACGGGCCATCAACCGCTGCAGCTGCTGCGCTTCATCGCAATCCACGAACCAGATCTCGCTGCACAGCGCTTCCAGACCGACCTCGAACAGCAGCGGGATCATCAGAACCACCACCGGTTCCCCGGCGAGCCGCTCCAGCTCCTGGGTGAAGCGGGCACGCACGATCGGGTGGACCAACCCTTCCAGCCAGGCCCGTTCGTCCGCGTCGGCGAAAACGATCCCAGCGAGCGCGGCGCGATCGACGCTGATCGGCTCCCCGCTGGCCACCGACGCCCCGTACCTGGCGGCCACTGCCGCCGCGGCGGGACTGCCGGGGGCCAGGGCTTCACGGGCGTACCGGTCGGCATCCAGCACCGGCAGGCCGAACGCCTCCGCCAGCAGCCGCCCCACCGTGCTCTTGCCCGTGGCGATGCCGCCGGTGAGGCCGATGCGGCGCTGGCCGCTCATCGCCGGGGCCGGCCCAGGCTCCTCAGGGCCCTGGCGAGCCCCAGCAGCACCTCGTCCTCCAGGCAGGCGAGGGGCGGTGTCGTGTTCGCCAGTTCACGCAGGGCGGCGGCGCTGGCCTGCCGCTGCTCCCGGCTGCGCTTTTCCTGCTGGCGACGCTCCTCCTCGGCACGCTCCTGATGCAGCAGATGGCCACCGGCCCGCGCCCATTCCATCAGCTGCCGGAGTTCCCCCGCATCCAGCCAGGTGCCGTGGGTCCGGCAGCGATCCACGATCACGCCGCTGCGCTTGCCGAACAGGCCGCGATGCATCAGCTCGCCGCAGCGCGGGCAGGCCCGGTAGCGCAGCTGCTCCGGCCGGTGACGGGGGTGATCGATCAGTTGCTGGATCAGGGGACGGTTCACCTCCCAGACCGGCCCGACGGCCTGGCTGAGCCAGTGCTCCAGGGCGCCGCGCCCGAGGAACAGGCCCAGGCAGGTGCCGCAGCGGTGGAGATCAGGCACCCCCTCGACCGCCACCCGGATCGATGCGAGGGGGCCATGGTCGTCAGGACAGCGGAGGTGCTCGCCGTCTACGGCGGCTGCGGTGGTGGCCCAGCCCTGGAGGTCCACGTCCTGGCGGCTGCCGCAGTAATCGCAGATCACCCCATCCGAGGGCCGGGGGGCACCGCACTGGGGGCAGTTCATGGCCCTCCCCCCCAGGGGGGTGGCAGAGGCGGTGGCGCAGAAGGTGGCGCCGAGGGTGGCGGCCCGGGGGGTGCCCCCAGCGCCAGGCTGCTGCGCCGATCCAGGGCGGCTTCCACCTCCGCCGGCAGGGTGAGATTCTCGATCAGCAGGCTGGGGATCTCCAGGCCGAGTTGCTGGACATCCTCGCCCAGCCCGACGCGCAGTTCCCAGGCCAGGGCGTCGTAATGGGCCGCCAGCTGTGTCACGGGATGGCCGGAGCGTCCCAGCACCTCGGCCAGCCGACTGACGATCATCCCGCGCAGCTGGCCGCGGATGTCCTCCACCCCCAGTCGCCCCCGGCCGCCGCACACCTCCCGCACCAGCCAGGCCGGATCGTTCACCCGCAGGGTGTGGCTGCCGAAGCCCCGCAGCCGGACCGGCCCCAGCTCGGGATCCCGGAGGATCAGGGGATGGCTCGTTCCCCAGCGAAGGTTGGTGAACAGACGGGTGGTGACGAAGCAGACCTCGGCCTTGAAGGGGCTCTCGAAGCCGTAGGGCAGGGCCAGCAGGCTGGTGAGCAGGGGCAGATTGCGGGTCTCGAGCCGGTGGCGACCAGGCCCGAAGCTGTCGGCGATCCGGCCCTCGTTCAGGAAGACGGCCCACTGGCCCTCCCGCACGATCAGCTGGGAACCCATGCGGATGGCGTGGTCCTGCCGATCGAAGCGCCAGACCAGGGTCTCCCCCGCCCTCCCGGCGCCGGGCTCCTCGAGCCACTCGACGACGTCCACGAACTCCCCCCGTACCTTCTGCCACAACTGGCCCATCGCGGAGGCATGCCCAGCCGGCTGGATCAAGGGTACGAAAACCCATCCGATCCAAGGCCCTCCAGGAGGAGAGGATGACCGTCAAGCCCTGGTTCCCTGCGCCGTGACCGGATCACCCTGCCCCGTCTGGCAGCCCATCCCCGCTGGCATCACCGCTCCGGCGGGTTTCCGCGCCGCTGGTATCACGGCCGGCCTGAAACCCTCGGGCAAGCCGGATCTCAGCCTGCTGCTGGCTCCGGAAGGAGCTGTCTGCGCTGGCAGTTTCACCACCAACCGGGTGCGGGCGGCCTGCGTGGATCTCTGCGCCGAGCGCCTTGCGGCCACGGACGGCCGGGTGCGAGCGGTGCTCACCAACTCCGGCCAGGCCAATGCCTGCACCGGCGAACGCGGCCGCGACGACAGCCTCCAGGCCACCGTTGCCCTGGCCGAACGGCTGGGCCTGGCCGAGGAGCAGGTGCTGATCTGCTCCACCGGGGTGATCGGCGTGCCGATTCCGATGGAACCGCTGCTGGCGGGCCTCGCACCGCTGGTGGCGGCCCTCTCCGGCGACGGCGGCGCGGCGGCGGCCGAGGCGATCCTCACCACTGACCTGGTGGACAAGCAGATCGCCCTGGAGGCCGACCTGGGCGGACGGACGGTGCGGATCGGTGGCATGGCCAAGGGCTCCGGGATGATCCACCCTTCGATGGCCACCCTGCTGGCGTACCTCAGCTGCGATGCCGGCGTGCCGGCCCCTCTCTGGCAGGCGATGGTGCGCCGGGTGGTGGATCGCTCCTTCAACGCGATCACCGTCGATGGCGACACCAGCACCAACGACACCTTCCTGGCCTTCGCTGCGGGCGAGCCCCTGGATGTGGGCCACTTCCCCGCTCTGGAGGAGGGCCTCACGGCCGTGGCCCAGCATCTGGCCCGGGCCGTGGCCCGTGACGGTGAAGGTGCCACCTGCCTGATCGCCATCAGCGTCGAGGGGGCCGCCGACGACGCCGAGGCCCGCCGCATCGCCCGAACCGTCGCCGGTTCTTCCCTGGTGAAGTGCGCCATCCACGGCCGTGACCCCAACTGGGGCCGCATCGTGGCCGCCGCCGGCCGGGCCGGGGTGGACTTTGATCCCGAGGCGGTGGCCCTCTGGCTGGGGGAGCATCAGCTGATGGCGGCGGGCCAGCCCCTGGCGTTCGACCGTTCGGCGGCCTCCCGCTACATGGTCGAACGGGCAAAAGGGTCCTATCTGATCGATGACACCGTCGCCATCCGGCTGCGGATCGGGGCCGGGCCAGGCAGCGGCACCGCCTGGGGCTGTGACCTCTCCGACCAGTACGTCCGCATCAATGCCGACTACACCACCTGATCCGGCCGGTCGGGCCAGACGGGTGGGGTTGCCATGGCTGGGCAAGATGGCATTGATTGATCTGCCTCCATGGTCACGGCCCGGCCCCCCTCCTCTCCCGGCAGTGCCCCCCCCAGGGGTCAGGGGCCCCGCGCCGCCGCCCGCCGAGGATGGGACTGGCGGATCTGGGGGCTCGTGGGCCTCTGCTTCGGACTGGGTTACGGCGTCAGCCACCGCCTGCTCAATCTCGGCGTCGAGGAGGAAACGGGCGCCAGCGAGCGCTTCGAAGTGAAGCCCGCTCCAGGAACAGGCCTCGAATCTTTGCGCCAGCGCTTCGGTGGCGAGGCCACCGACATCCGCGGGGATCTCGACTTGCTCGAACTGGAGCAACAGCAGCAGAAGGAGGCAGCCGAGATCGAGAAGCGGCGGGCGGCCCTGGAGGAGCGGGAAGCACGGCAGCGTGAGGCCCTCGATCGCCCCACCGAACCCGATCGTGGCAATTCACCTCCTGCGATCGAGGCCGGACCCCCACCGGCTCCCGTCCCGCGGCCGACCCGCACTCCCCCTGCCCGGGTGCGGGAGGCGGCCGCTCCGGCGCCGGCCGCCCCGCCCCAGGTCGTGGCGCCCCCGGCCGCTCCGCCCCGGGTGTTGGCGCCCCCGGTCGCTCCACCACCTCTGAGTGCGCCACCGCCTCCCGGAGCCCAGCCCTGATCTGCCACAGTTCGGTGAAACGTCCGGCCTTGCCATGAGTGCGCCGCAGTCCCTCGCCAAGGCGGCCATGAACCGTCTGGCCGCTCGCCTGGGCAGCGGTCTGGCCGATGTCGCCGCAGGCCTGGCGGTTCTCGCCCAGGAGGCGCCCGCCAGGCTGCAGCAGGAGCTCAGCCTGTTCCTGGAGGAGGTGGCCATGGAAGCGGAGCGCATCGAGAACGACGGCAGCGATCCGAATCCCTCGGCCTGGCCCGGTACCGCCAACGACCCGCAGGAGCGGATCGACGCCCTGCGGGCGAAGGTGGCGGAACTTTCCAGGCGCCTCGATCAGGGACCGGCCGCCGCCGATGGCCCGTCCCGGCCTCCGGGGCAGGCCTGATGGCTGCCCCCAGGCCCCCCGGGAACCTGCTGTCCCGCCTCTGGCGGCCCCTGCGTATCTGGCGCCTCGTTGTCCAGCTCCTGGCTGGTCTTTGGTGGGATGGCCGGGCCTGGACCTATCCCGGCGGCCGCACCCCTGAACGCCAGGCCGCCCGCGTGCGCCGCCGGGCCCGCTGGCTCACCGCCCAGTTCCTCGAGCTCGGTTCGGCCTTCATCAAGCTCGGTCAGTTGCTTTCGGCCCGGCCCGACGTCCTGCCCGCCGATGTGGTGGAGGAGCTGGCCCATCTTCAGGACCGGGTGCCCGCCTTCCCCTTCCCCGTGGTCGAGACCCTGCTGGAGCAGGAACTGGGGGAGCGCCGGGCGGAGATCATCGATCTGGCGGTGGATCCCCTCGGCTCGGCGAGCCTGGCCCAGGTGCACCGGGCCAGCCTGCGCAGCGGCCGCCAGGTGGTGTTCAAGGTGCAGCGGCCCGGGCTGGAGCGGCTGTTCCGCCTCGATCTGGAGGTGTTGCAGCAGGTGGCGGCGGTGGTGCAGCGCCATCCCCGCTGGGGTGCCGGCCGCGACTGGGTGGGGATCGCCAAGGAATGCCGGCGGGTGCTGCTGCGGGAACTGGATTTCCGGCTCGAGGCGGAGCATGCCGCCCGCTTCCGCCAGCAGTTTCTCGATGATCCGGGCATCCGGATTCCTGCCGTGGTCTGGGAGCTCAGCTCCCGCCGGGTGCTCTGTCTCGACTACGTGCCGGGCATCAAGATCAACGACCGGGAGGCCCTGGTGCGCGCCGGCATCGACCCGTCGGCCGTGGCGGAGAAGGGCGCCGCCAGCTACCTGCAGCAACTGGTCCGTTTCGGGTTCTTCCACGCCGATCCCCACCCCGGCAACCTGGCGGTGGCCCCCGATGGATCCCTGATCTACTACGACTTCGGGATGATGGGGCAGATCTCCGAGCGGCTCCGAAGCCGGCTGGGACGCATGGTGCGGGCGGCAGCGGGCCGGGATGCCTCGGTCCTGGTGGAGGAGCTGCAGGAGGCCGGGGTGATTGCCCCGGGCATCGATGCCGGGCCCGTGCGTCGGCTGGTGCGGGTGATGCTCACCGAAGCACTCACACCGCCCTTCAGCGCCAACGTGATCGAGAAGCTCTCCGGGGATCTCTACGAGCTGGTCTACGACCAACCGTTCCGTCTGCCACCGGAACTGATCTTCGTGATGCGGGCCCTCTCCACCTTCGAGGGGGTGGGCCGCAGCCTCGATCCGGGCTTTAGCCTGATGGCCATCGCCCGTCCGTATCTGCTGCCCCTCATGACCGCCAGCGGTAACGGCCCCAACGAACTGTTCAGCGAGATCACCCGCCAGGCCGCCGACGTGGGCAGCCGGGCTCTCGGCATTCCACGGCGCCTCGACGAGAGCCTCTCCCGCATTGAGCAGGGTGATCTTCAGGTGCAGATCCGTGCCGGGGAAACCGATCGTCTGCTGCGGCGCCTGGCCCTGGCCCAGCAGAGCGCCGGCCAGTCGTTCCTGCTGGGGGGTCTGGGGGTGGCAGCGGCCCTGCTGGCGGCCAGCAGCCGGCCGGCCCTCACGGCCGTGCCCCTGGTGCTGGGGCTGCCGGTGGGTCTCTCCTGGCTGAAGCTGCAGGCCCGGCTCAAGCGGGATGGCCGCCTGGATCAGCTGCCCGGGGTCGCGGCACAGCCCGGGAGGGAGTGAGCGGAGCAGGTGGTCCTGCCCCCCTGCTTCCGGTCCTGCCCTTGTCTTCTTGCCTGAGCACCCATGGAGGATCTGTCCCGCCTGATCGGGCAATGGCTGGCTGATCCCTATGTCAGGAAGTTTGCGCTTGCCATCGCGGGAGTCTGCTTCATTTCGATCGTCTCGATCCTGGCGAAGCGATCGCTGCCCCGCTATCTACCAGGTTCTAACAGTCGCTACTACGCCAGGAAGATCATCACCTTCCTCGGCTACTTCGGGGCGCTGATTCTTGTCGCCTCGATCTTCCGTAACAGCCTGGGGGGGCTCTCCGTCGCCATCGGCGTGGCGAGTGCCGGCATCGCCTTCGCTCTGCAGGAGGTGATCGCCAGCGTGGCGGGCTGGATCGCGATCTCCTTCGGCGGCTTCTATGAAACGGGCGACCGGGTGCAGTTGGGTGGCATCCGGGGCGACATCATCGACATCGGCATCCTGCGCACCACCTTGATGGAACTGGGCGAATGGGTCGAGTCCGACCTTTATACCGGCAGGATCGTACGGATCGCCAACAGCTTCGTCTTCAAGGAGCCTGTCTTCAATTATTCCGGCGACTTTCCCTTCCTCTGGGACGAGATCAAAGTGCCCGTGAAATACGGCAGCGACCACCGTCTCGCTCGTCAGATTCTCGAGCAGGTGGTGCAGGAGGTGGTTTCTCTCGGAACGACAAACATGGCCATGACGGCCTGGAAGTCAATGGTCAGAAAATACGTGGTCGAGAACGCCCGGGTGGAACCGTCGGTCACTTTGGTGATCACGGACAACTGGATGGAGTTCACCATCCGCTATGTGGTCGACTACAAGAGTCGCCGACTCACCAAGGATCAGCTGTACACGAAGATCCTCGATCAATTTCTCTCCGCCAATGGCAGGGTGGAGATTGCCTCCACTACCGTCCACCTGGTGGAAGCCCCGGAACTGAAAGTCCGCATCACGGGCCCGGAGCAATGACCAGCCCGGGGCCTCAGCCGCGTCCCCTCGGCCCCCTGTCCTCCACGCCGGCGTAGACCGCCTGGCTGCCCAGTTCGTCCTCGATGCGCAGCAGCTGGTTGTACTTGGCGACCCGGTCGCTGCGGCTGAGGGAGCCGGTCTTGATCTGGCCGGCCCGGGTGGCCACGGCCAGGTCGGCGATGGTGGTGTCCTCGGTCTCGCCGCTGCGGTGGCTGATGACGCTGGTGTAGCCGGCCCGGCCGGCCATGTCGATCGCCTGCAGGGTTTCGGTGAGGGAGCCGATCTGATTCACCTTGATCAGGATGGAATTGGCGATGCCCCGATCGATCCCCTGCTGCAGGCGGGTGGTGTTGGTGACGAACAGGTCGTCGCCGACCAGCTGCACGGTGCCCCCCAGGCGCTCGGTCAGCAGCCGCCACCCCTCCCAGTCGTCCTCGGCCAGGCCATCCTCAATGGAGACGATCGGGAATCTGGCGGCCAGGGCCGCCAGCTGGTCGACCATCTCGGCACTGGTGAAGCTGCCGCCGCCGAAGGCATAGCGGCCGTCGGCGTAGAACTCGGTGCTGGCCACATCGAGGGCCAGGGAGATCTGATCACCGGGCCGGTAGCCGGCCTTCTCGATCGCCTGGATCAGGAGCTCACCGGCCGCCTCGTTGCCGGCCAGGATCGGGGGCGAAGCCGCCCTCGTCGCCCACCGCCGTCGACAGGCCCTGGTCCTTGAGCAGACCCTTGAGGGTGTGGAACACCTCGGCGCCCATGCGCAGGGCTTCGCGGAAGCTGCCGGCTCCATGGGGCACCAGCATGAACTCCTGGAAATCCAGGTTGTTGGAGGCGTGGGCGCCCCCGTTGATGACGTTCATCAGCGGCACCGGCAGCAGGGTGGCCATGGGGCCGCCCAGGTAGCGGTAGAGGGGCAGGCCCAGGGCCTTGGCGGCCGCATGGGCCGTGGCCAGGCTCACCGCCAGGATCGCGTTGGCCCCCAGGGCCGATTTGTTGTCGCTGCCGTCCAGTTCATTCATGGCCTCGTCCACGGCGCCCTGGTCGAGGGCGCTGAGGCCGCAGAGGGCCGGAGCGATGCGCTCCTCGATGTTCTCCACCGCCTTGGTGACCCCCTTGCCGAAGTAGGCCTTCTCGCCATCGCGCAGCTCATGGGCCTCGTGGGCGCCGGTGCTGGCGCCGCTGGGCACGATGGCCCTGCCGCTGGCGCCTCCCTCCAGGTACACCTCGGCCTCCACCGTGGGAGTGCCACGGGAGTCGAGCACTTCACGGGCAACGATCGAGTCGATGACGAGGTCGAGGGAGTCGTACACAGAGGGTGTGCTGGTGGGCGAATCCTATGGGGCACCTCCCCGCCTGCCTGTGTTCCCTGTGCCATCACCCCCCGAATCGCCCGGGTCGGAAGCCCTGGTGGTCAGAATGTCCCGATGCGGCCATGGGCTGCCTTCCCCGTCGCTCATCACCTCTGCTGCCATGCGACTCCTTCACACCATGCTGCGGGTGGGCGATCTGGAGCGCTCTCTGCGCTTCTACACCGGGGTTCTCGGCATGAAGCTGCTGCGCCGCAAGGACTATCCCGGAGGCGCCTTCACCCTGGCCTTCGTGGGCTATGGCGATGAGAGGGACAGCACCGTGCTGGAACTGACCCACAACTGGGACACCAGCCACTACGAGATCGGCACGGGTTTCGGCCACCTGGCCATCGGTGTCGATGACATTCACGCCACCTGCGCCGCCATCGCCGGCAAGGGGGGAAAGGTGGTGCGTGAACCCGGCCCGATGAAGCACGGCAGCACCGTGATCGCCTTCGTGGAGGATCCCGACGGCTACAAGGTGGAACTGATCCAGACCGCCTCCCGAACCGATGCGCACTGACCCCCGGCTGAGGGATGGGCCGGGCACGGCCGGTGCGGCGGCCAGCGTCACCAGCGACCCCGATCGCTTCAGTGATGCCGCCTGGGATCTGTTGATCGCCTCCCAGGAGCAGGCGCGTCGCTGGCGCCACGGCTCCATGGACGTGGAGCATCTGCTGCTCACCCTGCTGCTGGATCGCCGCTTCGCCTCCTGGGTGGCTCCCCTGTCGCTGGACGAGGACCGGCTGCTTGATCGGCTCGAAGCCTTCTGTGCCGAGCAGCCAGCGGGCGGGGGTGGCACCCTCTACATCGGGGACGCTCTCGAGGATCTGCTGGAGGCGGCCGATCGGCGTCGGGGGGCCTGGGGATCCCGGTTGCTCGATGTCCCCCATGTGCTTCTGGCCCTGCTGGAGGAGCCGCGGATCGGGGCATCCCTGCTGGCGGAGGAGGGGCTCAGCGAGGACCTGCTGCTGCGCCGGTTGCGGCCGCAGCCGACCGGTCCGGAGCCTTCCGTCGCGGTGCCGCCCCCCGTGGTCACCCGCCCTGTGGCCTCCCCGCCAGCGGCGCCCCCCTCGGTGTCAGCCTCAGCGTCCCCACCCTCGCGCCAGGCCCCGGCTGTGGAGCCTGCCGAGACCCTGCAGCGGGAGGGGGAGCCCGAGCCCGGAGCCCTGGCCCGCTACGGCCGTGACCTCACCGCCGCCGCCCGGGCCGGGGAGCTGGATCCGGTGGTGGGACGGGATCCGGAGATCCGCCGGCTGATCCAGGTGCTCTCTCGCCGCAGCAAGAACAACCCGGTGCTGATCGGCGAGCCCGGTGTCGGCAAGACGGCCGTGGCCGAATCCCTCGCCCAGCGCATCGTGGCCGGCGAGGTGCCCGATGGCCTGCGGGGCCTGCGCCTGGTGGCCCTGGATCTGGGGGCCCTGATCGCCGGGGCCAAATTCCGCGGCCAGTTCGAGGAGCGCCTGCGCAGCGTGCTGGCCGAGGTCCGTGACAGCGATTGCGCCGGCGGGGTGGTGCTGTTCATCGACGAACTGCACACCGTGGTGGGCGGCGACCGCTCCGGAACCGATGCCGCCAGCATCCTCAAACCGGTGCTGGCCAGGGGCGACCTGCGCTGCATCGGCGCCACCACCCCCGAGGACTACCGGCGCAGCATTGAAAAGGACCCGGCCCTGGAACGCCGCTTCCAGCAGGTGGTGATCCGCGAGCCCGATGGCCCCACCTGCCTTGAGATCCTGCGGGGCCTCAAGGAGCGCTACGAGCTCCACCATGGGGTCACGATCACCGACGGGGCCCTCGTGGCGGCGGGGCGCCTCGCCGACCGCTACATCAGCGACCGCTGCCTGCCGGATTCGGCCATCGATCTGATCGACGAGGCCGCCGCCAACCTGCGCATGGAGGCCACCTCCAAACCCCAGGTGGTGGAGGCGGCCGAGGCGGAACTGCGCCGGGTGGAACTGGATCTGCTCGCCGCCGAAGCGGCACCGCTGGAGGAGCGGCTGCAGCTTCAGGAGCAGCGCCGCGTTGCCCACGACCAGCTGGAGCGCCTGCAGCACCGCTGGGCCGGGGAGCGGCAGCGGCTGGAGGAGCTGCGCGAGCTGTTGCAGCAGGACGAGGACCTGCGCCAGGCCATCGCCGACGCCGAGCGGGATGGGGATCTCGAGGAAGCGGCCCGTCTGCAGTACGACCAGCTGCACGGGGTGCAGCAGCGCCGGGCGGCCCTGGAGGCTGAACTGCAGAGCGATCCGATGCTGCGCGAACAGGTCGAGGAGGGCGACATCGCCGATGTGGTGGCCCGCTCCACCGGCATTCCCGTCCAGCGGCTGCTCGCCGGCGAACGCCAGAAGCTGCTGGAGCTGGAGCAGCGCCTCGGCGAGCGGGTGATCGGCCAGGCCGAGGCTGTGGCGGCGGTCGCGGCCTCGATCCGGCGCTCCCGGGCCGGCATGCAGGCCCCCACCCGCCCGGTGGGGTCGTTCCTGTTCCTGGGCCCCACCGGCGTCGGCAAGACCGAACTGGCCAAGGCGCTTGCAGCGGCTCTGTTCGACGAGGAGGAGGCCCTGGTAAGGCTCGACATGAGCGAGTTCATGGAGCGCAATGCCGTCGCCCGTCTGGTGGGGGCGCCTCCCGGCTACGTGGGCTACGAGGAAGGGGGGCAGCTGACGGAGGCGGTGCGGCGCCGCCCCTATGCGGTGCTGCTGCTGGATGAACTGGAGAAGGCCCATCCCGACGTCTTCAACCTGTTGCTGCAGGTGCTCGACGACGGACGGCTCACCGATTCCCAGGGGCGCACGGTGGACTTCCGCCACACGGTGGTGATCATGACCAGCAACCTGGCCAGCCGGGCGATCCTGGATCGTGCCCGCGCCGCCGAAGCCTCCGCCGGTCCCGAGGACCTTCGCCCTGGAGAGGAGCATCAGCCGGGGATCCGCGATCTGGACCGGGATCTGGATCTGGCGGTGGAGGAGGCCCTGGCCCGCCAGTTCCGCCCGGAATTCCTCAACCGCATCGATGAGGTGATCCGTTTCCGTCCCCTGTCGCGCAGCGATCTCAGGCGGATCGTGCGCCTGCAGCTGGCCGAGCTCGCGGCCCTGCTGCGGGAGCAGCAGCTGGAACTCGAGGTGGACGAGGCCGTGGTGGAGGCCCTGGCTCAGCAGGGCTACGAGCCGGAATATGGGGCCCGTCCCCTGCGGCGGGTGCTGCGCCGCCGCATCGAGAACCCCCTCGCCACCGAACTGCTGGAGGATCACTTCACGGCGGCCAGGGGCGTGCGGCTGGAGCTTGCCGGACCCGGGGAGGCGGGCTTCCGCTTCGTCCCCCTGCCGGCTGGTGGGGAAGGACGTCCGGTAGGGTGACTGTTTGCCGATGGGTGCCGGGGAACCGGCACGCCTCTGTGGGACTTCCCACCCGCCACCATCCATCCCGCCTCCACTGAGTGGAATCCACGCCGTGGAACCCATCCCCCCCGCCACCACCACAACGAGCAGCCCCGACGGGCCCCTGGCCCAGGGGGCCGGTTCGACTCAGCCCGAAGAAGGGACCGAGGGTCTCTTCCCCGGTGAGCAGGCACCCACCAGCTTTCTTGCGGTGAGCCTGGCGGAGCTGCGCAAGGTGGTCTGGCCCAGCCGTCAGCAGCTGTTCAGCGAATCGGTGGCGGTGATCCTGATGGTGAGTCTTTCGGCCGCGGCGATTGCCGCGATCGACCGCTTCTATTTCTGGGGGTCGTCCCAGATTTTCCGTTGATGTCCCTTCCCCTGTCCGCTGTGCCCGAGACCGTGCCCGAGTTCGAACCGGACATTCCCCAGGTCCTGGAGCTGCCTGGCGAAGGTACCGAGGGTGCCGCCGAGACGGGCGTGGGCGTGGAAGCTCCCAAGCCCCAGGTCGCCCGCTGGTACGCGGTGCAGGTGGCTTCCAGCTGCGAGAAGAAGGTGAAGGCCACCCTCGAGCAGCGCGCCGTCACCCTGGGGGTCAGCAACCGGATCCTCGAGATCGAGATCCCCCAGACTCCCGGGGTCAAGCTGAAGAAGGACGGCAGCCGCCAGTCCGTCGAGGAGAAGGTGTTTCCCGGCTACGTGTTGGTGCGTATGGTGCTCGACGAGGACACGATGATGGCGGTGCGCAGCACACCCAACGTCATCAACTTCGTGGGCCAGGAGGAGCGCCGCACCACGGGCAAGGCCCGGGGCCACATCAAGCCCCGGCCCCTGAGCCGCCAGGAGGTCGACCGCATCTTCAAGCGTGCCGCCGAGAAGAAGCCCGTTCTCAAGGTGGATCTCAGCGAAGGCGACCAGATCCTCGTCACGGCCGGTCCCTTCAAGGACTTCCAGGGCGAAGTGATCGAAGTCTCCGGCGAACGCAGCAAGCTGAAGGCCCTCCTGTCGATCTTCGGCAGGGAGACCCCGGTCGAGCTCGAGTTCTCCCAGATCAGCAAACAGAGCTGATCGACGGCGGCCGCCTCCCTGCGGAGGGCGGCCCCGGGTGACCCCTCACGGGGCCGCCACGCCGCCGGGCCGGTTTCGCCCCGGTGATCCGCAACGCTCCCTTACGGGAGCTCCGTTCCGCGCTCCCGTAAGGGAGATCCGTCCCCCAGCCCAGCCGATGGCCAAGAAAGTCGTAGCTGTGATCAAGCTGGCCCTCCAGGCCGGCAAAGCCAACCCCGCGCCGCCGGTGGGCCCTGCCCTCGGTCAGCACGGGGTCAACATCATGGCGTTCTGCAAGGAGTACAACGCCCGCACCCAGGACAAGGCCGGGTATGTGATCCCGGTGGAGATCTCGGTCTTCGAAGACCGCAGCTTCACCTTCATCACCAAGACCCCGCCCGCCTCGGTGCTGATCTCCAAGGCGGCCGGCATCGACAAGGGTGCCGCCACCTCCTCCAAGGGGGCGGTGGGTGCCATCAGTCGCGCCCAGCTCGAGGAGATCGCCAAGACCAAGCTGCCCGACCTCAACTGCTCCAGCGTCGAGTCGGCCATGCGCATCATCGAGGGCACCGCCCGCAACATGGGCGTCGCCGTCAGCGACTGATCCTTCCGGTCCGTCGCGCTTCTCCGTTCACCTACCCGGGGGAGACCGTCCACGGTCGTCCGCACCCCTTTCTCCGATGACGAAAATCTCCAAACGCTTCAGCGCCCTCGCCGCCAAGGTCGAGGACCGCGCCTACGAACCGCTCGAAGCCCTCGAGCTGGTCAAGGACACCGCCACCGCCCGTTTCGACGAGACCGTCGAAGCCCATGTGCGGCTCGGCATCGATCCCAAGTACACCGACCAGCAGCTGCGCACCACCGTGGCGCTGCCCAACGGCACCGGCCAGAGCATCCGCATCGCCGTGATCGCCCGGGGCGAGAAGGTGGCCGAAGCCAAAGCGGCCGGTGCCGACCTGGCCGGAGACGATGAGCTGGTGGATCAGATCGCCTCTGGGGCCATCGACTTCGACCTGCTGATCGCCACCCCGGACATGATGCCCAAGGTGGCCAAGCTGGGCCGGGTGCTCGGTCCCCGCGGTCTGATGCCGAATCCCAAGGCCGGCACGGTCACCACCGATCTCGGCGGCGCGATCGGCGAGTTCAAGGCCGGCAAGCTGGAATTCCGTGCCGACCGGGCCGGCATCGTCCACGTGCGTTTCGGCAAGGCCAGCTTCCCCACCGCCAAGCTGCTGGAGAACCTCAAGGCCCTGCAGGAAACCATCGACCGCAACAAGCCCAGCGGTGCCAAGGGTCGCTACTGGAGAAGCCTGTACGTTGCCTCCACCATGGGCCCTTCGGTCCAGGTGGACTTCGCCGCACTCCAGGACATCAAGCAGGAGGGGTGAGCCCCCGGTGGGTCCGGGCGCCTTGGCTGCGGATCTGCGGCTGGGGCGTCGCCGCCGCTGCCCTGCTCGGCCTGGGATGGGCCGTTCTGCCCCGTCCTGGCCCCCGCCCGACCGCCTCCCCGGCCAGGGAGTCGGCGGTCCAGCCGGGCCCTGTCACGTTCGTGGGGGATTCGCTCACCGCGGGGGGGGACTGGCAGGCGGCCTTCCCGGAACGGAAGGTCTTCAACCGGGGCGTGAGCGGCGACACCAGTCTCCAGCTGATGGCCCGGCTGCCGGCTCTCCGGCAGACGGGGGCCGGCACCTATCTGGTGATGGTGGGCATCAACGACATCGCCCGGGGCGACAACCCCGAAGGGATCGCCAGCCGGATCCAGTGGCTGCGCACCGGCCTGCTTCTCGGCAGTGGCGCCCGTGTGATTGTCCAGTCCACCATCCCCTGCGCCCGGTTCCGTTGCGGTCCCGACGGCCTGCGGAGGGTGGCGGAACTCAACCGCCTGCTGGCGCGCCGGATTCCCCGCGAGGATTACGTCGATCTCACCGGGGTGATGGCGGATGCTGATGGGCTGAAGCGCGCCTACACCGTCGATGGTGTTCATCTCAACCCCGCCGGTTATGCCCGCTGGCAAAGCCGGCTGCGGGAACTGGGGCTGCCGTGATGTAAGTTGAAACGCTGGATTCGTCCAGAAGGGCACGCGCCCCACCCAAGACAGCAGGTCGTCAGGGTCGTCGCCGATTTCGGTCGGTAACGGTCCATCCACGTAAGTCCTGCCGAGGTCCACGCGAATGGTTTTGGCCCGTGATGGGGGGCTCCCCTGGAGTCCCATCGATCGGAACGGAGCGATGAGCGGCCTCGAAGCCTCCCTTTCAGGGGGCCGTCCGGGCCGCGTTCCCTGCTTGTTCCCCCGATCCGATCCACCTCCTATGGGCCGCACGCTGGAGAACAAGCAACAGATCGTCGAAGAGCTCAAGGGGCTCCTCGGTGAAGCCGAATTGGCGCTGGTCCTTGATTACAAGGGCCTGACCATCAAGGAAATGTCTGATCTGCGGACCCGTCTGCAGCCCAGCAACGGTGTGTGCAAGGTGACCAAAAACACCTTGATGCGCCGTGCCATCGATGGTGACAGCGCCTGGTCGGAACTCGATTCCCTGCTCACCGGTACCAATGCCTTCGTCCTGGTCAAGGGCGACGTCGGCGGTGCGGTGAAGGCCCTCCAGTCCTTCCAGAAGGACACGAAGAAGTCGGATGTGAAGGGAGGCCTTTTCGAAGGCAAGCTCCTTTCTTCCAGCGACATCAAGGCCATCGGGGATCTGCCCTCCAAGGAGGTGCTCATGGCCCAGATCGCCGGTGCGATCAATGGCCTGGCCACCAAGCTGGCCGTGGGCATCAACGAGGTTCCGTCCGGTCTCGCCAGGGCGCTCAACCAGCATGCCGAATCCGGCGAAGGCTGAGTTCGCCTGCCGCGAACCCCTGGGCTCCACCGATCCTCCCGTTCTGTTGCTGATTCCCCCCCCATGTCCGCTACAACCGACCAGATTCTCGACCAACTGAAGACCCTCTCCCTGCTTGAGGCCTCCGAGCTCGTCAAGCAGATCGAAGAAGCCTTCGGCGTGTCCGCCGCCGCCTCCGCCGGCGTCGTCGTGGCTGCCGCCGCCCCCGGTGGCGGCGCCGAGGCCGCTGAAGAGCAGACCGAATTCGACGTCATCCTCGACAGCTTTGATGCGGCCGCCAAGATCAAGGTGCTCAAGGCCGTCCGCGAGGCCACCGGCCTCGGTCTGGGCGAAGCCAAGGCCCTCGTGGAGGCCGCTCCCAAGGCGGTCAAGGAAGGCATCTCCAAGGACGATGCCGAGGCTCTCAAGAAGAGCATCGAAGAGGTGGGTGGCAAGGTCTCCATCAAGTGACCGGCCGGAGCCGTCCATCACCGGCCCGGCTTCCTCCCGCTTTCGATCGCCGGTCCTGAAGGACCGGCTTTTTCATGCCCTCACGGCGGGATCCAGAGGCCGGGGCAAAAAAAAGAGCCCCGCCGAAGGCAGGACTCTGGAGATGGAACGTTTCTGGGAGTCTGTCCTCGTTTCGACCCCGGAAGTGCGTCCTTCACTCCTCACAAGACAAAAGTAATTGAGGGGATCAGGGGGTGCGAGGGGGGAAGGTCGGTGATTCAACTGGCCATGGCCATGGGTTCAGCGACCTTCCCCGCTGACGCCGGAGAAGGGAATCACCTGGAGGGCGATGGCCCGTCCGGGGATGGTCCCCGTGAAGGTTTCGTCGACTCGGCTGTCCGCTTCCCCTTCAGCTTCCGCGTCTTCGCTGAGGGCCACCTCCCGGGGCTGGGCCTGCTCGGCACCAGGCAGCCGATCGGCTTCACCACCCCCGGCCCTGGCGATCAGCTGGTCCAGGGAGGTCGGGCTGGAAAAATAGATGTGCGACAGGACCCGCTCGTCGTAGGTGCGCCGCTTCAGCTCCCAGCCCGGCTCCAGCCTGAGGCGCACGAAGGCATCCCGATCGCGCAGGGGCACTTCACCGCTGCCCAGCACCAGCACGGTGGGACTGTCCGGGGAGGAGGCCTGCAGTTCCAGCCGGGATCCCACCTGTTGCACCCGCAGGCGATAGGTGGTGCCCATGTCCTCCTCGGCGACCCGCAGGGAATAGCCGTTGCTGTCCAGGTAGCGGTTGCAGATGCCCGTGTAGTCGAAACGGTTCAGGGCCGGATCCACCAGCCCATCCTTGCGATCGTCCCAGCAGGAGGGTTCGGCAGCCAGCTGCTCGAGCACCAGCAGGGTCCAGTCGTTGTCTCCCACCGGCCTGGCCAGCACCGCGAAGCTGTCCGCCTCCACCTCGGCGGTCTGGAAGATGCCGACGGCCGCGGCAAGGGGGGGATGGAGCAGGGGCAGGCCGGCTCCCCCGGCCAGGGCCAGGCCCGCGAGGGCCAGGTAAGTTCGTTTCATGGGAACACCTCCAGGGCCCGGGCGTTCTCCGGGAATGAGGGACTAATTCAAGCGATGCCGTCAAGGGCCGTGAAGGATGATCGTCCGGTGCGTGTAGTGGCTGCCGCCTGCGATGGGGCCTGCAGCGGTAACCCGGGCCCCGGGGGCTGGGGCGCCCTGCTGCGCTTTGAGGATGGCTCTCGCCGCGAACTGGGAGGGGCGGCACCGGCCACCACCAACAATCGGATGGAGCTCACCGCTGCCCTGGCGGTGCTGGATGCCCTCAGGGACCTGCCCCGCCATCCGGATCTGGTGCTGCGGACCGACAGCCGCTACCTGATCGACGGCCTCGAGAAGTGGATGGCCGGCTGGAAGCGCAAGGGGTGGCGCACCGCTTCAGGCGGTGCGGTGCTCAACCGCGATCTCTGGGAGCAGCTGGACGCCGCCAGGCTGCCGGGCCTGGCCCTGCGCCACGTCCGCGGCCACAGCGGGGATCCGGACAACGACCGTTGTGACGCGATCGCCGTGGCCTTCTCCCGGGGCCAGCGGCCCTCTCTGGCCGTCGAGAGCCAGGCGTCGGCAGGGCAGCCAGCGGTCGCCGCCGCTGCAGCGGCGGCCGAAAGGCCTGATCCGGCCCCCCAGCCGCTCCAGCAGCTGCTTTCCAGGCTGGAGCTGGCGGACCGTCTCGCTGCCGGGGGCTACGGACTGACCACAGTGGAGCTGGCCCGGCTGCTGGAGGTGCCGATCGCCTCCCTGGAGGGGAAAGTGGCTCCCTGGCCCTGGCGCGACTGGCTCGTGTGCCCCATGGGCGATGGACGCTGGCGTCTGGAGCGCGGCGCGGGAGGATTGGCTTCGCAGCCGTGAGGAGACAGGCATGCCGCAGGAGCAATCAACCGGCGGCGCCCCGTCGGGAACCGGCGCCCTCTACGCCCGGTTCATTGAGCCATTGCTCCGCACCGACGATGGCGCCGATGCCGAGCAACTGAGTCGCCTCACCCTGGCCGCCCTGGGCCAGGCGGCCCTGCGTCGCCGCTGGCCGCTGGTGAGCGGCAGCCTGGCGGGGCTGGGGGCCGAGCTGCAGCGGCGGGATCCCCGCCTGGAGCAGACCCTGTTCGGATGCCGCTTCGCCAACCCTGTGGGTCTGGCCGCCGGCTTCGACAAGAACGGTGTGGCGGCCGCCATCTGGCATCTGTTCGGTTTCGGTTTCGCCGAGCTGGGCACCGTCACCTGGCAGCCGCAGCAGGGCAATCCCAGGCCCAGGCTGTTCCGGTTGGCCGAGGAGCGGGCGGCCCTCAACCGCATGGGCTTCAACAACGACGGGGCCCGGGCCGTCCGCCGGACCCTGGAAGGGCAGCAGCTGCCACCGCCGGGCCAGCGGCCGGCGGTGCTCGGCATCAATCTGGGCAAATCGAAGCCCGTGTCCCTGGAGAAGGCCCCGGATGATTACGCCGCCTCCCTCGAACTGCTGGCTCCCCTGGCCGACTACGCCGTCGTCAACGTCAGCTCCCCCAACACCCCGGGGCTGCGGGACCTGCAGGAGGAGGCCCAGCTGCGCCGGCTGGTGGAGCGGCTGCGGCGCCTGCCGGCCTGCCCTCCCCTCCTGGTCAAGATCGCGCCCGACCTCGAGGACGACGCCATCGACACCATTGCCCGCCTGGCCTATGAGGAGGGTCTCGCCGGCGTGATCGCGGTGAACACCTCTGTGAACCGTCTGGGGCTGGAAGACCGGCGTCTGGCCTTCTCCGGTCGCACCCTCGCCGAGGAAGCCGGTGGACTCAGTGGCCGCCCCCTGCGGCGAAGGGCCGTGGAGGTGTTGCGACGCCT
Organism: uncultured bacterium; assembly: GCA_942491175.1. Lineage (GTDB taxonomy): Bacteria > Cyanobacteriota > Cyanobacteriia > PCC-6307 > Cyanobiaceae > Cyanobium. Next base: position 68,040 of record CALNZO010000014.1, read on the forward strand.
GCGCGCCACGGCCGGACCCGCCCTGCCCCTGATCGGTGTGGGCGGGATCGACTCCGCCGAGGCGGCCTGGGAGCGGATCAGCGCCGGAGCCTCCCTGATTCAGATCTACACCGGTTGGATTTACGAAGGTCCGGCACTTGTGCCTTCGATTCTGGAGGGATTGATCCTCCAGCTCGATCGACATGGCTGCAGGACGCTTTCTGAAGTTGTGGGTTCAGGGATGCCCTGGAGGCCATGACTCGGTAACTTTCGCAGGCATGGGATCGGAGCATTGGCTTTTTCCAGCCTGGTCGGCTTGAGGGATGATCTGGAAACCAGGTTGCGGCCTCTCGGCGCGCTGCTTTTCCCACAACAGGTGCTGCTGGAGTTGCGGGATGACGCCCTGATGGGTCAGGTGTTGAAGGGGGCCAGCCCGGAACCGGTGAGCATCGATCTGCCGCTCCCCCCGCTGACCTGCAAAGACGGCCAGCCCCTGGAGAAGGAGCCCCTCGGGGATCTGATCGGCGATCTGCTCGTTCGCGATGGCCTGCTCGATGCCTATGTGCTCGCCTCCCTGCCCGAGGAGGCGGTGGAGTGGCGAGTGATCGAGTGGCCCCTCGAGGCGATCCCCGATGACCCCATCGAAGTGCTGCGGACCCTTGACCCCCCCCTCCCCCTGTCCGTCCCCCTGGCCGACGCCACCATCGATCTGAGGCCGCTGGGGGCCTCTTCCTCCCATCTTCTGCTCGCCGTGGCGTCGAAGAAGCTGGTGGAGGACTGGATCGAGGTGTTCTCCCTGGCCGGGGCCCAGCTGGAGCGGCTGGCCCCGGCCCAGTCCTGTCGGCTGGCGGCGGTGAATGCGGTGCTGGACCGGGCACCGGAGGACGAGCTGACCGTCCTGATCCATCCGCTGGCGGTGGGTGCCCGCCTGCTCCTGCTGCGTCGTGCCGAGCCTGTCTTCGACTGGGCCCTGCCGGAAGGGGTGGACGAGCTGGTACGGGAGGTGAACCGCTGCGTGGCCTTCTACCGGCGGCAGGATCCCGCGGTGCGCCGGCTGCGGCTTCTGCTCAGCGCCCCGGTGGACGGGCAGGAGAAACTCCAGGACTCCCTCCGGGTCCGGGCCGAAATCCTCACCCCCGAGCCCTATGGGAGCCTCGTTCTTCAGGGTCTGGCGATGGTGGAGCGGGACCGATGAGCGCATCCAACCTCGATCTGCTGCGGGAGCGCCGGCAGGAGCTGGGTCAGGAGAGCATGGCCACGGCGTTGCTCGATCGGCGCCCTCTTCTGATCAAAGGAGCCCTCATCGGCGCGGCCATCCTTGGTGTGTCGCTGGTCCTCACCGCCGGGGTGTTCCTGCGGCAGCAGTTGGTGAAGGCCCAGACCGGCCAGCTCACCCGATTCGAAGCCGAAGCGAGCCAGCTGCAGGCGGACATGGCGGCCAGCCAGGCGCGGCTCAATCAGCTCACCGCCACGAATCGCAGCCTGACCGGAGCCCTCACCACCCTGCGCACCTCCTCGGCCCTGCTGGCCGATCTCCAGCTGCGCACGCCGGAGGGAATCCGGATCACCAGCGCCGAGGCCATAGGAGCGTCCCTGGTGCTGAAGGGACAGGCCGTGGATCCCCTGGCCTTCGCCCGCATCAACGCGATGCAACTGGAATGGCGCCGTTCTCCCCTGATGGATGCCAGTGGGGTGAACCTGGTCAAGCTGGAGCGGGTCGAAGGCAAGGCAGGCTCCGACAAGCCGGGCGGGTCGGCGACCCCCTCGATGGTCGAGTTCGAGATGACCGGCCCGTTCGCCAGCCTGCCCCCCTCCCGCCAGCTCGCCGTCATGAAGCAGCTCGGCTCCGAGGGCATGGCGCGGCGCCTTCAGCTGCTCCAGGCGGAGGGTCTGATCCCATGACCAATCTTCAGGACGGTGCCTCCAGGCTTTCGGGACCCACCCTGCGACGGTTCTGGTTCCTGGTGCCGCTCGGTGCGCTCGGCGGCCTCGGTGTGCTGGTGATCCTGGCGGGCCTGCTGCCCCTCTGGGCCAGCCTGCAGCGGGACACCCAGAGGCTTCAGGAACTCGAACAATTCCGTGACCAGGTCACGTTGCTGCGAAGTCAGCAGGCTGCCATCCGGGAAAAGGCCGAGACAGCCTCCGCCAGCAAGGACAAGATCGTGAAGCTGATCACGGGCAACGGCGACCTCTCCACCTTCCTGGCCATGCTCGACCGGGAGGCCAGGGCCAGCGGGGTTCAGCTCAACCTCTACGAGCCCACCGGGCCAGCACCTGCCCCTGCCAATGCCCCTCCGGCGGCCGCTCCACCCCCCCCGGCACCAGCGCCGGGAGCCCCGGCCCCGGCCCCGGGGGCTGGCGCCGCCCCCGCCGGTCCCGTGGCCCTCGAAGGGCTCAGCCAGCGTTTCCTGCTGGTCTCGGCCCGTGGCCGCTTCCCGGCGTTGCTGGCGTTCCTCCGTCGCCTGGAGGCTCTCAACGTGCTGGTGGTGCAGACCGACCTCAGTCTCACGCTCTCCGATGAGCAGGCTGCGGGCGGCAAGCCGCTCAACCCGGACATCCCCGTGGTCATGAAACTCACCCTGGGCCTCTACAGCCGGCAAGCCGCCGCTGCACCAGTCCCGGGCGCCCCCGCCCCCCCGGCGCCGGCCGCGCCCGCGCCCAGCTCCAGCTCCAGCTCCAGCTCCAGCCCCTCAGTAGATCGCCCGATCAGCCATGCCAACACCACGGGATCCGGCATGTGGCCGTTTCGCCCATCCGCGCATACCATTCGTCCGATTTGGAGATCAGGGAAACGTGGCAAAACCTCGGTGGCGACACGTTCTTCCCGCGTCTTTCGCCCTTGTGGCCCTGCAGCCGTGGGCTGGTTTCAGCGCGGCTGGAGCGGCCGTGCTGCCGGCCCCTTCCGGAGCCTCCCCATCCCGGCCTGACGGGCGACTCGCCCAGGCCACAGGCTCTCTGGAGATCAAGCTGCGCCGGCTGCCCGACTCCGTCGAGGTGGTGATCGAAGGAACCGGCCCTTCCCCCCTTCTGCAGCAGACCACCCAGGGGGCCACCTGGCTGGGGCGTCTGCAGACCGCCACCCCCATGTCCCTGAGGGCCGGCCCTCAGCGGCTCTCCCTTCCCGAGGCCGGCCTGCAGAGCGTCACGTTTGAAGGCTCGGGCAATCTCTTCGAACTGAAGGTCTCTCCCACCCCCGGTCTTCCGGTCGCCCGCCCCGTGGTCAGTGGCGATGGCCGCAGCCTGATCCTCACCTTCATCGCCCCGCCCCAGCCCACCCTCCAGACCCTCACCCCCAACGTCACCACCCCTGGGCGGGTCCCCCAGCCCGGCTTCGTGCCGCAGCTTCAGCCCCGCGCCGTCGCCCCTCCCCTCGGCGACATGGCCGTGGGCTCGATGACCATCAGCAATCCCAGCTATGTGAAGGTCAGCGGCCCGCCGGTCACCATGACCCTGCGCAATGCCCCTGCCAAGGATGTGCTGATGGCCCTCAGCCAGCTGGGCGGTTACGGCTTCGTCTATGTGGATGAAGCCGGCCCCGGCGGTGCCCCTGAGGCCACGAACTCGGCGGCGATGCGGCCGATCTCCATCTCCTTCCGGCGCGAGAGCTACGGAAGGGCCATCAATTCGGCCCTGCTGGCGGCCGGGCTGCAGGGCAAGCGCGACGGCAACACCATTTTTGCCGGTCCCAATGTGCTGGCCAAGAGTTTCGGCGCCCAGCTCTCCAAGGTCTATCGCCTCAACCAGGTGCCGGCCAATTCGGCCGCCGACTATCTGGCCAACCTGGGGGCCCAGGTGACCAAGACCAACACCATCAGCACCTCGATCTCCGAAGGTGTCGCCGCCACCGCGGCCCCCGCCGGCAGCCCGACGGCCTCCACCACCACCGCCAGCACCACCACCACGGTGGAGGCCTACGGAGCCACCAATGGTCCGCTGGTGGGGCTTCGTGCCACCACGGACACCCGCCTGTCCACCATCACCCTGGTGGGCAGTCCCGGGCTGGTGACCATCGCCGAACAATACCTCAAGCAGCTGGATCTTCGCCAGCGCCAGGTGGCCATGTCGGTGAAGATTCTTGATGTCAACCTCAGCAACGATACCGATCTCCTGAACAGTTTTGCCTTCCGTTGGGGCAATAATTTCATCGTCAACGAAAACGGCACCCTGGCAGCCAATTTCGGTGGCGTTCTCGGTGGCTCCTCCGTGCAGAGAAACCTGAGTGCTCCTTTGTTGCCAGGGGCCCCCCTGGCGGGTTTCGTGGGCCAGGCCAATCCAGGCCTCAATTATCCCGACAACAACTTCTTCGATTTCTTCCAGGCTCGGATCCTGGCTGACAATTCCAAGTTGCTGGCCAGCCCCACCCTGATCCTTCAGGAGGATCCCTCGATTATGCGTGAGGCCGGAGGCTCCGGCGGGGGTGGCGATGGTGCCGCCAGCGTCTTCTCGTCTTCCTTCAGCGAAATTGACGCCCCGATCGGCAGGAGACGGGGCAACGAGGCTGTCGTGCGGGTGGGCGTCAATGTTCCCACCAACGTGACCTCCGACGTGGCCGCCACCACCGGGGTCACCTCCTGCACCATCGGCGAACTCTCCACGGCGGGCCTGGTGCTCGGGGCGCGCGTTTCGAAGATCGACGACAACGGCTTCGTCACCTTCTCCCTGTCTCCTTCCATCTCCGCTGTGGAAAGGGAGGTGTCAGCGGGCAACCAATGCCCTCCGATCAGCATCCTGCGGGTGCGGCGTCTGGATACGGGGGTCCTGCGGGTGCGTGACGGCCAGACCCTCATCCTCACCGGCGTGATCTCCGATTTCGATCGAGCCGTGGTCTCGAAGTGGCCGATCCTCGGCGACATCCCCATCATCGGCCAGTTCTTCCGCGGCTCCTCCAACAACCGCGAGAAGCGTGAACTGGTGATCATGGTCACCCCGAGGATCATCAACGACACCGAGGGCGGAACCTACGGCTACGGCTATCGACCCTCCACCCCGGATTCCCGTGCCTTCCTCGGCGGTGCGCCCCAGCCTCCGCTGAACCCCTGATCAGCGGTTCCCTTGATCCTGCTCAGAAGGCGAGGGGCAGCAGGAACTTCACGGCCAGGGGTGCCAGCGCCTGGGCGAATCCGGCGACTCCGGTGAGCAGCTGCCCCCCCATGCCGTTGCCGCTCTGCGCCTTCCGCGCCGGTGCCAGCAGGGCTTCCGAGGCCTTGGTCAGTTGCTTCGCCTGTTCCTCATCCCCGCTCCTGCTGTAGAGGGCGGCGGCGTAGGTCAGGTCCTGGGCGGCCAGCTCGGTCTTGCCCTGTTCGCTGCGGGTCAGGCCCCGGGCCACCCAGGTGATCGCCGCCTCAGGCTGGAGCCGGATCGCCTCGGAGAAGAGCTGTTCCGCCTGGGGAAACCTGTTCTCCTTCGCTTCGCTGACGCCCGCGTTGTGCAGTTCCGGGTAACTCAGCACCTCCGGTCCCACCCCCCGGGCCTCCTGCCAGTGGCTGCGGGCGAGACCACCGGCGTCGATCAGGGCTCCGCTGAGATCGCTCTGGCGCAGATCCGTGCCCTCCAGCCGGGCTCCGCGCAGGTCGGCCCCCTGAAGGGATGCCCCCTGGAGGCTGGTGAAGCTGAGGTCCGCGCCCGTCAGTCGCGCCCCATCCAGCCGGGCCTGGCTGAGGTTGGCCCGTTGCAGCTGGGCGCCGCTCAGATCCGCATCCCGCAGGTCGGCATGGACCAGGTCCGCATCCTGCAGCTTGCAGCGGGGGCAGTCACGTTGCTCCAGGAGCCGGATCAGGTCAACGTCGTTGCCCGCCCGCGCCGGGGTGGACATCAGCAGGGCCAGCAACGCCAGGGCGGCTGCTCCCCCCACCCGGAAGGCGTCGTTGGGCGCCTGGGGCAAGGCGGCTGGCGGGCCCGTGGACGCTGCGCATGGTCGCCACCTCAGGTTCGCACCCTTTGTATCGCTTCCGGCGCCCCACTGCCGGCCCTCAGCGACCGGCGCAGGGCCCGGCCCAGCCGTCGTGTCTCCCGCTTCCCCGCCTGCCTGGGGCTGGGGTCGAAGCGCTGGCGCTGGTACAGATTCACGAAGGCGCTCAGGGGGCCGGCAAGCGCCGGCCGAAGCTGGCCGATCCGTTGGGCGAAGCCGGGGAGGGTCTCCCCCGGCTGGGGCTCCAGGCCCTGTCTGGCGAGAATCCGCAGGGTTCGCTCCAGTTCCAGGCGCAGGGGATCAACCCTGCGGCGCCGTCCGAGCCAGCCCAGGCTCCCCAGGCTGACGGCCAGGCAGAGGCCCACAGCCAGCAGCAGCAGAGGCCCGAGCCAATGGCGCCGGTCCCCCAGCAGCCGGCTGATCAGGGCCTCCTGTTGTTCGCTGTCGTACCCCAGCCACCAGCGGGCCCAGGCCACGTCGAGCCCCCACCACTGCTGCTGCATCCAGCTCAGCGGGCCTGTGCCGGCGCCGCTCGCTTCGGCGACTGCCCCGTTCGTCAGGGGATCGCCGTCTGCCCAGGGGGTGGGATCGACCCGGCGCCAGCCCTCTCCCTGCAGCCAGACCTCACTCCAGGCGTGCGCATCCGACTGGCGCAGATCCAGATAGCCCGTTCCGCCGAGGGGCTGGACCCACTCGCCACCCCGGTAGCCGCTCACCACCCGCGCCGGCACCCCGGCCGCCCGCATCAGGGTGGTGAAGGCGCTGGCGTAATGGCCGCAGAAGCCCCGGCGGGTTTCGAACAGGAAGCTGTCCAGGGGCGCCTGATCGGGAAGGACCCCGGGCTCCAGGGTGTAGCTGAACGGCTGGCTGCGGAACCAGCGTTCCGCGGCGCGCAGCCGCTCCCGGTCGCTGCCCAGGCGCTGCCAGTCGGCGGCCAGGGCCTCCAGGCGGGGGTTCTCTCCCCGGGGCAGGTTCAGGTCGAAGGGCCCGGGGGGCTGGCTGCGCCAGTCGTCCTGGCTGGAGCTTTCGGTCAGGGCATAGACCCGACGCTGACTTCCCGGGGACCGGTTCAGGAGTTCGCCGCTGGTCCTGAGCCTCAGGTCCGAGGAGAGGGGCCGTCCCCTGCCGCTCCAGGGCACGGCCGCCAGGCCGCTGGGTTCGGTCAGCCAGAGCTGGATCCCATCCTCCAGGCGGGCCGGCGCTGGCGGCACGGAGGACGTCGCGTCCGGCGGGAAACCGGCGCGGGGCGGGCTGCTGCGCCAGGTCTGCCCGTCGAAGCGTTCATGCACCAGCACCCGCCAGTAGCGCTGCTCCATGGGCGGGGGGCCGCCGCCGAAGGGAAACGCCACCCGGGCCGCGGCGTCCCGGCTGACGCCGAGGCTGGCGATGGCGCCGGGCTCCATGGTGTCGCTGAGACCGGTCACCGCCCCCATGCCCTGGCCCCAGCCCAGGCTGGTGAAGGGCATCACCCTGGGCACCAGCAGGAACAGGACCAGAGCGATCGGCAACGCTGCCAGCAGCACCTGCAGGCTGCGGCGAAGGAGCGCCTTCCAGTCGGGACCCACCCCCAGTTCCAGGGCCAGCAGGCCCGCCAGGGCCACCAGGATGGCCAGACCCTGCAGCAGACTCGGCCCCAGTTCAGGTTGCAGGGCCGCCAGCAGGCCGGCGCAGACCAGTTGCAGCAGGGCCACCACCCGCCGTTCCTCGATGCGGCGCGCTTCGCGCAGTTTGAGGGCTGTCAGCACGGCCAGGCCGAAGGCCAGCAGGCTCAGGGTGAGGCTCGGCCTCAGGCCCAGGAGGCTCAGGGCCAGCAGGCCCATGGTGAGCCATTGCAGGGGGGCGGCGGCGCGGCTCATTCGCACCAGGCCAGGGCCGCCAGGCACTGGTCGCGGTGGATCACACCCCGGCCAGGGTTGAGGGTCTGACCCGGCAGCTCCAGGCCGTAGCTGAGGCCCTGGCCGTGGAGCCGCCAGATGCGTTCGCTCAGGTGCTCGAGGGCTTCCTCCAGCGGAACGCCGGGATCCGGGGCCAGCAGGGGCGCCGCATCGGGCAGATCCCTGAAGCGTTTGGTGTACTCCCCCCGACCCTGGGCGAGCAGCTTCCAGGCCAGGCGGCTGGGGCTGTCCTGGGGACGGTGGGGAGCCAGGTCCCGCCAGTCGTCGCCGCCGTCCCGTTGGCTGGCCAGGGCTCGCTCCCCGACCAGAGGGGCGGTGGCACTGGTCAGCAGAAGGACAGGTCCGGCCCGGCGGGCCGGGTAGATCAGCTGGCTCGCGCTCGGCTGCCAGCGGGACCAGCAGCAGAACAATCCCAGGGGCGCCGTGGTCTGGACCCGCAGCAGGCCCGGCCGGTGCCAGCCCCTCCCCGGCGGGTTCCAGGTCACCGCCACCTCGTGCTCCCCCGGCGGCAGGGACATGGGCAGGGCCGGTCCCTTCCCCTCGAGGCGCAGGGACACCCCTTCGCTGCGACCGGGGCAGCGCAGGCGGATGGGATAGGTCACCGGCGCGCCGGCAAACCCCGGAACGGCGGCGCCGCACCACAGCTCGACACCCTGGAGGTTGAAGTGGGTGAGATGCAGGGCCAGCAGGAACAGGCTCAGCATGATGAAGCTCAGCAACAGCGGGCCGTTGCTCTGCATCTGAATGCCGACCACCTGGATCAGCACCGTGCCCGCCAGCCAGAGCCAGCCGAACCGGGTGGGAAGGATGTAGAGGTTGCGCATCTTCAGGCGCACCCTTTCCCCCTGCTGGGGCTTACCGAAGTCCATCCACCTCTGCCTGCAGACGCTGGCTCAGTTCCGCTTCGCTGGCCCCACGCTGGCCCCCGTCCATGCGGTGTTCGCACACCGCGGCCAGCACCGCCTGAACGTCGTCCGGGATCACATGGTCGCGGCCTTCCAGCAGCGACCAGGCGCGGGCGGCCGCCAGCAGCGCCAGGCCGGCCCGGGGGGAGAGGGGGTGGCCCTGGGCCGGGTTCCTCCGGCTGCGGGCCAGAAGGTCAAGCACGTAGTCGAGCAGGGCTGCGCTGCAGTGCTGGCGATCGCAGCGATCCTGGAGCTCCAGCAGATCGTGCGGCCCGAACGCCTGGTCGAGCCCATCGGGTCGCTGTCCCTCGCCCCGCAGCAGGGAGCACTCCGCCTGGCGGGGCGGGTAGCCCAGGCTGAGGCGCATCAGGAACCGGTCCAGCTGGGATTCCGGCAGGGCCGAAGTGCCGCCCTGGTCGAGGCCGTTCTGGGTGGCGATCACCAGAAACGGCTCCGGCAGGGTGTGGCTGGTGCCGTCCACACTCACCCGGCGGGCGGCCATCGCCTCCAGCAGCGCGCTCTGGGTGCGGGGGCTGGCCCGGTTGATCTCGTCGGCGAGGAGCACCTGGCTGAAGAGCGGCCCCGGCTGGAAGTGGAAGCTGGCATCGCTCGGGTCGAACACATTCAGACCGGTGAGATCGGCGGGCAGCAGATCGCTGGTGAAGCTCACCCGCTTGAAGCCCAGCCCGAAACTGCGGGCCAGGGCCTCGGCCAGGGTGGTCTTGCCCATGCCGGGCAGGTCCTCGATCAGCAGGTGGCCGCGTGCCAGCAGGCAGGCCAGGGCCAGACGGACCTGATGTTCCTTGCCCAGCAACACCCCTCCTATCGCGCTGATGACCGGTTGAAGCGGGGAAGGGTCCACAGAGAAGGGGTGGCGGTCCGAAGGCCCATCCATTGCAGCAGTCCTGCCCCCCCCGCGTGTTACAGCCGCATTAACGTTGCCTTTCAACGTTCGCTGGATTCGGTGCCAGTTCACCTCCCGGCAACGCAGGACTCTGATCCTCCCCTTCCCCACGGCGGCAACCGCCAGGCCGCCGCGGCGCGGCTGGGATGCCGCCCGGGCCAGTTGCTGGATGCCAGCGCCTCCCTGGTGCCCTTCGGGCCACCCCCCCGGCTGCGACGCCATCTCCGCCGGGCCCAGGCCATGGGCCTTCGCGATTACCCCGACCGGGCGTACGGGGCCCTCCGCCAGGCCATCGCCGCCTGGCACGGCCTGGATCCGGCCATGGTGCTGCCCGGCAACGGCGCCGCCGAGCTGTTCACCTGGGTCGCCCGCGATGCCGTCGCCTGCGGGACGAATCTGCTGCCGTCCCCCGGCTTCGGGGACTATCGCCGGGCCCTGACCTGCTGGGGCGGCGGCTGGCAGTCCCTGCCCCTGCCGTTGATCTGGACGGAGGGAGGTCCCTCCGCCTGGCCGCTGGAAGCCGCCGCCCGCTCGTCCGTGGCCTCTGCGGCCGCAGCCGGTCGTGCGGCGGCGCTCTGGCTCACCAATCCTCACAACCCCACCGGCCAGCTCTGGAGCCGGGCCTCCCTGGAGCCCCTTCTGGAACGGTTCGCCCTGGTGGTCGTCGACGAGGCGTTTCTGCCGCTGGTGCCCGACGGTGACACCCATTCGCTGGTGCCGTTGCTGACGGCCCACCCCAACCTGGTGGTGATCCGCAGCCTCACCAAGCTCTTCTCCATCGCGGGGCTGCGTCTCGGCTATGCCCTGGGCGCCCCCGATCGCCTCGCCCGCTGGGCCGACTGGCGGGATCCGTGGCCCGTCAACGGTCTGGCGGCTGCAGCGGGGGAAGACCTCCTGGCCGATCAGGCCGGCCTGCGGCGATGGCAGCAGCGGGTGCAGCACTGGGTGGCCCTTGAGGGGCCCTGGCTGGCGGCCCGGCTGGCGGAGGTGCCCGGGCTCCGGCCCCAGCCTTCGGCAGCCAATTTTCTGCTCGTGCGCAGTGGCGGGCCGGCGGCGTCCCTGACGCCCCTGAGGCTGGAGCTGGAGCGCCGTCACCGGATCCTGGTGCGCGACTGCCGTTCCTTCGAGGGTCTGGGGGCGGGCTGGCTGCGGATCGCTCTCCAGGGCCGGGCCGGCAACCGCCGCCTCCTGCGGGCCCTGCACCGGTCCGTCGGGTCCGGGTCCGCCTCCTAGGGCCCCGGGCCGACCCTTCGGGAGCCGCCGATCACCTGCTCCAGCACCTGCACAAGGCGCCGGTCCGCATCTCGCACCGCCAGGGTCTCCATCCCCCGTTGCAGCTGCACCAGCGGGTCGGCGGCTGGGGGCGTGCCCCGCAGGCGCGGGCCGAGCAACCGCCACACCGCCCGGCCGAGGGCCGGCTCCCCGGGGTCGTGCTGCCAGACGATCACAGCGGCGCCGACGGCGGCGGCGGCGGCGGCATTGGCGTCCTGGTGGTGATCGGCGGCCTGGGGATAGGGCACCAGGATGGCGGGAGTGCCGCAGACGGCCAGTTCGCTGAGGCTGCCGGCGCCGGCCCGGCTGATGGCCAGATCGCAGTGCTGCAGCAGCCCTGGCAGATCGTCGCTGAAGGCCCTCTCCACCACTCCATCGATGGTCTGCCGGCCGGCGTCGGGATCCTGGCTGCCGGTGAGGTGCACGACACGGCAGCCGCTGGCGGCCAGCCGCGGCAGCAGGGGCCGCACCATCCGGTTGAGGCCCAGGGCCCCCTGGCTGCCCCCCATCACCAGCAGCAGGGGACCGTGGCCCGTCGGCACCCAGTCCGGTGGGGCCGCCGGAGCCAGGAAGGCCCGCCGCACCGGGGTGCCGCTCACCAGGGGCCGGCAGCGGGGCAGGCGGTCGGCGGCCTGGGAGAGCCCCACCGCCACCCGGGAACAGAGCGGACCCAGCAGCCGCGTCACCCGGCCGGGGATGACATTGCTTTCATGCAGCACCACCGGTACCCCGCACCAGCGGGCGGCCAGGATCGCCGGGGCGGCGATGTACCCGCCACTGCTGAAGACGGCCGTGATGCGCTCCCGTCGGATCAGGCGGCGCATGGGCAGGGTGGCCAGCAGCAGCTGAAGCAGTTGCCAGAGCCGGCGCAGGCCACGGCCCTGCAGCCCCGCGGCCCGAACGGTGTGCAGGGGATAGCGGCGGGGAACCAGCTCCGTCTCCAGCCGGTCGGGTACCCCGACCCAGTGCACCTGCCAATCGGCCGGCAGGGCCTCGGCCACCGCCAGGGCGGGGAAGAGGTGGCCACCCGTGCCGCTGGCGGCGATCAGCAGGGTCGGCATGGGCGGTGGGATGCGGCGCGCCTAACTTAAAAGCCGATTCCGGTCCGCCCACCGCCGCCCCCCGGTCCCTCCCTCTCCATGGCCCCGTCCCGTCCGCTGAACGCTCCTCTGTCTTCCGTCCTGCTCGGCGCCCTCCTGCTGGGTGCCTCGGTGGCCAGCGCGGTTGGCGGCGGCGGAGCACCCGCCCTGGCGGCAGCACCCACCGCCGCCCAGCTGCAGGCCCTGGAAAGCGCGCTCAACAGCGGCTCCGACGACGCCCTGGCCGGCCTTCTGCAGGCCGGCCCCGGTCTGGATCCGGCCCGGATGGAAAGTCGCCGCCGGCTGTTGCTGCAGCAGTTCCCCGATGCCCGCTGGCAGCTGAGCCCCGGCGCGCCGCTGCGGGATGGCCAGCCCACCGTCACCCTCAAGGTGGACGGAACCCGCCGCCAGGGCGGCACCACCTACCGGTTGGAGGCCGAGCAGCAGCTGGCGCTCCAGAGCGACGGCAGCCGCATCAACGGGCAGACGGTGCTGCAGGAGCGATCCCTGCTGCGCAGCGGCGAGAAGCCCCTGGCGGTGAGCCTGCTGATCCCCGATGCCGTTCTCACCGGCCAGCGCTACGACGTCGACGTGATCTTCGATGAGCCCCTCGACGGTGCCCTCGCCGCCGGTGGCATCACGGCCGTCACCCCCCAGCAGCAGGCCGCGATGGCCAGTCCGAGCGTGGAACTCGGAGCCCTGGGCGGTGGCGGCATCTTCAAGACCGTGCAGGCGCCCTTTTCCCCCGGATCCCAGACCTGGGCCGTGCTGCTGGTCCACCCCGACGGCATCGTCAGCGCCACCAAGCGTGTGCGCGTCGTCTCCGACCGCAAGTCGCTCGATCCCTGACCCATGGGACGACCGCATCGGATCTGGGTGGTGGATGACGATCCGGACCTGCGCCAACTCCTGTCCACCTACCTGGGGGAGCAGGGCTACGAGGTCCGCTGCATGGGGGACGGCGCCCAGATGATGGCCCGCCTGCAAGGACAGCGCCCCGACCTGCTGGTGCTCGACCTGATGCTCCCCGGCGATGACGGCCTCACCCTGCTGCGGCGCCTGCGGGACGGAGACGACGATCTGCCGGTGCTGATGCTCACGGCCCGGGCTGATGCGGTCGACCGGATCATCGGCCTCGAGCAGGGCGCCGACGACTATCTGGCCAAACCCTTCCTGCCCCGGGAGCTGTGCGCCCGCATCGAAGCGGTGCTGCGCCGTCGTGGCACCCTGCCCGGCGGCCTGCCCCAGCCGGACGGGGGCAGGCATGCCTTCGGCGAGGTGGAAGTGGATCTGGCGGCCCGCACCCTGGAGCGCAGGGGGGAGCCTGTGGCGATCACGAGCGGTGAATTCGCGCTGCTGGCGGCCTTCGTGGAGCACCCCCACAGGCCCTTGTCACGGGAGCGGCTGATCGAGCTGGCCCGGGGGCCCGGCAGCGATACCGACAGCCGCAGCATGGATGTGCAGGTGTCGCGGCTGCGCAGGTTGATCGAGCCCGAACCGGCCCGCCCCCGCTACGTTCAGACCGTGTGGGGGTACGGCTACGTGTTCGTGCCCGATGGCAAACCCCGTCAGTCCTGACCCCGCCCCCTGGCGGCCTTCGCTCGCGCGCACGCTGAGCTACCTGCTGGTGGGCAGCGGCGTGGCCGTCCTCTCCCTGCTGATGCTGCAGCTGCTGGTGGGCCGACGCCTGGCCCACCAGCAGCTGATCCAGAAGGGCTCCGAGGTGGCCTCGAATCTGCTGCTGGGAGAGGTGGCCCTGGAGCGCTTCAGCCCTGAGGTGCTCAGTGAGATCAGCGGCATGCAGCTGATGGTGGGCCAACCGCGGGAGCGGGGCGACGGCGGCCCGGAAGCGCCGGCGGACCGGCGCCTGCGGTGGCAGTCCCTGAGGCTCCGGCGGGAACTGTGCCGGCGCCTGGAGCGGTGTCCCGCCGTACGGCCGGCCCACACCCCCCGCCGGGGGGTGTGGGTGGAGATGGCTTCCCCCCTGGAGTCCGTGTGGCTGTTCACCTCCCTGCCCTCACTGCGGGGCTGGCCGCCCGATCCGTTTCTCCTCTCCCTGTCCGTCGGCCTGGGAGGGCTCGGAGCCCTGTTGCTCTATCTGACCCTGGAGATCCAGGGGCCCCTGCTGCGGTTGCAGGAGGCCCTGGCCGACGTCGGACTCGAGGCCCTGCCCGCCGCCCTGCCTGCCCGGGGGGCGCCCGCCGTGCGTCAGCTGACGACCCGGTTCAACGCCATGCTGCTGCGGCTGGAGGAGTCCGGCCGGGAGCGCACCACGATGCTGGCCGGCATCGCCCACGACCTGCGCAGTCCCCTGACCCGCCTGCGGCTGCGCCTGGCCCTTGCCGCCGAGAGCCCCATGGCGCCGGAGGAGCTGGAGCGGGCCCAGGCCGACATCCGCTCGATCGAGCGGATCACGCGCCAGTTCATGATCTTCGCTGGGGCCGAGGCCGCTGAGGTCCCGGTGCTGGTCCCCCTTGATGCCCTGGTGGCCGAAGCTGCGGCGGCAGCGGGGGACGTGCCCCTGGAGCTGGATCTGGAACCCCTGGTCCGGCGGGTCCACCCGATCGGCCTGGCACGGGCGGTGGGAAACCTGCTCGACAACGCCCTGGCCTACGGCCGGCCGCCCCTGCGGGTGGTGCTGCGGCCCCTGGGCCCGGGGGAAGGGGCAGGGCGGTCCCCCGGCAGGACCGGGGTGGTGGCGAGCGGCTTTGAAATCCAGGTCTGGGACTGCGGGAGCGGCATCGACCCGAAGCAGTGGCAGAAGGCCTTGACCCCCTTCCAGCGGCTCGATCAGGCCCGGGGCGGTGAGGGCCATTGCGGCCTGGGCCTGGCCATCGCCGCCAAGGTGGCCCGGGATCACGGCGGCGACCTGCGGCGGCTGCAGGCCCCGGGCGGCAGTGCCGAACCGGTGCCGGGGCGCTTCGCGGTGGCGCTGAGAGGCTGGCCCCTGCCGGCCTGGTGAGGCCCCGCCCGATCCGCCCTTGCCTCTCAGTTGGATCCGGTCACAAGTCCCCATAGGCCAGTCTGACTCCCGTCACACCCAAGCGTCACGATGGCCATGTTCACGTCTGCTCCTCCCATGACTTCCGTTCTTCGCCATTCCCTGCCGATCGCCCTGCTGACCGTGGCCCTGGGTTCCACCGGGGCCGCTCTGGCCCAGGCGGGGCCCGCTGGGGCGAGCCGGCCCACCCCGGCCCAGATGCAGAAGATCTTCCCCGAACAGAAGCGCCTGGCCATCTCCGATCACCAGGCCCGCATCGCCATCCTTCAGGACGGAGAGCGCTGCCTGTCTGCCGCCGGCAGCAGTGAGGCCCTGCGCACCTGCATGCGACAGGAGCGTGACGCCTACTACAGCCGGCGCAAGGAGTACCGGGCCGCGATGAAGGCCCTGTTCGAGCGCAACGGCATCCCCCTGCCCCAGTGGGGCAAGGGTGACCGCAAGGGCAAATGGGGTGGGGGCCGCCGGGGCAACCCCGGCGCGGTCTGAAGCCGATCCCGTCGTTGTCGGCGGGCCTCAGACCTCGTTGAGGGCCGCCACGCCGGGCAGCACCTTGCCTTCCAGCAGTTCCAGGCTGGCGCCGCCGCCGGTGGAGATGTGGCTCATCTGCTCGGCCACACCCACCTTCTCCACCGCCGCCACCGAGTCGCCGCCGCCGATGATCGTGCAGCAGCCCTTGGCGCTCAGATCGGCCAGGGTGTGGGCAATGGCGTTGGTGCCGGCGGCGAAGGCGTCGAATTCGAAGACGCCCATGGGGCCGTTCCAGATCACGGTCTTGCAATCGGCCAGGGCCGCCTGGAAGGTCTTGACGGAATCGGGGCCGATGTCGAGGCCCATCCAGCCGTCGGGGATGGCGTCGATCGCCACGGTCTGGCTGGCGGCGTCGGGGGCGAAGTTGTCGGCCAGCACCACATCGGTGGGCAGCAGCAGCTGCACGCCCTTGGCGGCCGCCTTGGCTTCCAGTTCCTTCGCCAGTTCCAGCTTGTCCTCCTCCACCAGGCTCTTGCCCACCGCCAGGCCCCGGGCCTTGTAGAAGGTGAAGATCATGCCGCCGCCGATCAGCACCTTGTCGCACTTGTCGATCAGCGACTCGAGCACGCCGATCTTGCTGCTCACCTTGGAGCCGCCCACGATGGCGGCCAGGGGCCGTTTGGGCTCATCGATGGCGCCCTGCAGGTACTGCAGCTCCTTCTCCATCAGGTAGCCGGCCACGCTGGGGTTGAGGTATTTCGTGACGCCCTCGGTGGAGGCGTGGGCGCGGTGGGCGGCGCCGAAGGCGTCGTTGACGTAGACGTCGGCCAGGGCCGCCAGCTTGGCGGCGAAGTCGGGGTCGTTCTTCTCCTCCTCGGCGAAGAAGCGCACGTTCTCCAGCAGAACCACGTCACCATCGGCCATGGCGGCCACCTTGGCTTCGGCGTCGGGGCCGATGCAGCTGTCGGTCTTGACCACGGGCTTGCCGAGCAGATCCCCGAGGCGCGCCGCCACCGGGGTCAGCCGCATGGCCTCGTTCACCTGACCCTTGGGCCGTCCGAAGTGGGCGGCCAGCAGCACCCGGGCACCGCTGTCGATCAGGTGGCGCACGGTGGGCAGGGCGGCCCGGATGCGGGTGTCGTCGGTGATGGCGCCCGCGTCATCGAGGGGCACGTTGAAGTCGACCCTGACCAGCACCCGCTTGCCGCGGAGTTCGTCGGCGCTGAGGCTGGAGAGGGATCGCTTCGCCATGGGTATGTGTAAAGGAAAGGCGGGGGGACCTTAGCCCCCAGCCCCTCCCGCCACGGCCACGACGCGATTCGGTGCTTTCCCGCCTTCGCGCCTGGCGGCCGCATCGGTCGGCGCTAGGACAAGGGGGCTGGGCCTTCCGCCATGTTCGACACCCTCCTGTTCCCCATCGACCAGAGCCGCCAGACGATGGAAACGGCGGCCGTCGCCCTCCAGCTCGCCCAGCGCCATGGCAGCAGGGTGGTGCTGCTGTCGGTGGTGGAGGCGGAGGAGGGTGTGATGCACGATCCGGCCGATGTGGCCCGCCTGCTGGAGCAGGCCCGCTCCAGCTTCACCCAGGCCGGCATCTCCTGCGAGGTGATCGAGCGGGAGGGGAAGCCGGCGTTCGTGATCGGCGACGTGGCCGATGAGATCAATGCCGACGTGATCGTGATGGGGACCCGGGGCATCTCCCTGGAGGAGAACCACCACAGCACGGCCGCCATGGTGCTCCAGCTGGCGCCCTGTCCGGTGCTGGTGGTGCCCTGATGCCGGACCTCGGCGATCCGGTCCGCCTGAGCACGGCCGCTCCTCCGATCCAGTGGTACCCGGGCCACATCGCCAAGGCGGAGAAGGCCCTGAGCGCCAACCTGGAGAAGGTGGATCTGGTGATCGAGGTGCGGGATGCCCGCATCCCCCTGGCCACCGGCCACCCGCGCCTGCAGCGCTGGATCCGGGGCAAGCAGCATCTGCTGGTGATCAATCGCCGCGACATGGTGGGCGAAGCGGCCCGTCTGGCGTGGGACGGCTGGTTCCGCCAGCGGGGGGAGGTGCCCTGGTGGTGCGACGCCAAGGTGGGCACCGGCGTGAAGCAGCTGCAGCAGGCGGCGATCCGGGCCGGTGAGCAGCTCAATGCCCGCCGGGCCGGCCGCGGCATGCGGCCCCGGCCGGTGCGGGCCCTGATGCTCGGCTTCCCCAACGTGGGCAAGTCGGCCCTGATCAACCGGCTGGTGCGTCAGAAGGTGGTCGAGAGCGCCCGCCGGGCCGGCGTCACCCGCAGCCTGCGCTGGGTGCGGCTGGGCCAGGACCTGGATCTGCTCGATGCCCCGGGTGTGCTGCCGCCCCGGCTCGACGACCAGCTGGCCGGGTTGCGGCTCGCCCTCTGCGACGACATCGGCCAGGCCGCCTACGACGGCGAAGCGGTGGCCCAGGCCCTCCTCCAGCTGCTGAGCCGCCTCGAGGCGGTGCCTGCCGCCGGGGTGGCCGCGGGGCTGCTGGAGCGCCGCTACGGCGTGGCCGGGCCCGATGCGAACCAGTGGCTGGAGGCCGCCGCCGCCCGCCACACCAGCGGCGACACGGCCCGCATGGCCCAGCGGCTGCTCGACGACTTCCGCCGCGGCAAGATGGGGCCGATCGCTCTGGAGCTGCCGGGCCCCCAGGGCTGAGCGATGCACTGTGGCGAGAAGGGCAGAAGCTCAAGCGCCATCACTCCCGCCGATCCGCTCCAGGGCCTCCTCACCGCCGATCACGGACCGGGTGGTCAGGCGTCGATCGAGACTCACGAGCCGGCCGCGGTGATGGGCGGCGAGGGCCAGCAGGTAGGTGTCGGTGACCCGCCCGGAATCCAGGATCTCTGCCGGCAGGATCTGCCCATGGGAAAGAAGGCTCAGGTCATCAGGCCAGAAGTGATGGTCCGGATGGCGCAGCAGGCTTGCCACCAGTGGGGCGACCAGGGCAGGAGATCCGGGGCTATTGGGATAGCGCGGATGCCCCAGGATGCGCAGCACACCGTTCTCGGTGAGGGGGCAGCTGGCCCACCCCAGAGCATGGTTTGCGGCGAACCAACCATGGGCAATGTCGTGGTGGACGTGGCGGGGATCGATCAAGGCGATCAGCACGTTCACATCCAGCAGCGCCACGCCGCTCACGGTTGGTCGTCGCGCAGTTGGTTGACCAGGCTCAGATCCACCGGCCCGCCGTCCTCCCGCCAGGGAAGCAGCGGCAGGCCATGGCGGGAGGTGCTGGATCGGGCCTCCTCGGTCGCCGGAGGGGCCAGGGACTGGCGCACCAGGGCGCTGATCACGGCCCCCACGCTGGTGCGACGCTGCCGAGCCAGCACACGGGCGGCAGCGAGGACGTCATCGTCGATGCTCAGTGTGGTGCGCATCGCATGCCTTAGCATCAAGCATCACTTTAGGAGCCTGTTGTCCCCATCCCCAGGGTCATCTCCGCCAGGGTCCGCCATCAGGCTTCCCACGCCAGCTCGGGACCAGGCTCAGGACTGCCGATGAGTGGCTTCGGAGAAGGCGAAGGGGAATTGCTCACGCTGCACTACCCCAAACCCCTGCCGATGCGGCTGGATCGCTGGCTCGTGAGCCAGCGGCCTGAGCAGAGCCGGGCCCGTATCCAGAAGTTCATCGACGCCGACTACGTGCGGGTGAACGGGGTGACGGGGAAAGCCAAGACACCCCTGCGTCAGGGCGACGAGGTGCAGCTGTGGATGCCACCGCCGGAGCCCCTGCCCTACCTGGTGGCCCAGCCCATGGCCCTGGATGTGCTCTACGAGGACGCCCACCTGATCGTGATCAACAAGCCCGCCGGCCTCACGGTGCATCCGGCCCCCGGCAACAAGGACGGCACCCTGGTGAACGGCCTGCTGCACCACTGCCCCGACCTGCCGGGCATCGGCGGGGAGATGCGGCCCGGCATCGTGCATCGGCTCGACAAGGACACCACGGGCTGCATCGTGGTCGCCAAGAGCCAGGAAGCGCTGGTGAAGCTGCAGGTGCAGATCCAGAAGCGCATCGCCTCGCGGGAGTACCTGGCGGTGGTGCACGGGGTGCCGGCGGGGGATGAGGGCACGATCGTGGGGGCCATCGGCCGCCATCCTGTCGACCGCAAGAAATACGCCGTGGTGGGTGATGACACCGGCCGTCATGCCTGCACCCACTGGCGACTGATCGAGCGGCTCGGGGATTACGCCCTGCTGCGCTTCCAGCTCGACACCGGGCGCACCCACCAGATCCGGGTGCACTGCGCCCACATGGGCCATCCGATCGTGGGCGATGCCACCTACGGCCGCTGCCGCAAGCTGCCCGTGGCCCTGCCCGGCCAGGCCCTGCATGCGGTGCAGCTGGGGCTGGATCACCCGATCAGCGGTGAGCGCCTGGTGTGCGAGGCGCCTCTGCCGGCGGTGTTCGAGAAACTGCTCAAGGTCCTCAGGACCCGGGTCGGCCAGACCTGCTGACCAGGGGAAGGGGTGGAAGCGGCAACGCTGATCGCCGCCGCCGCACCGGACGGTTCACTCCTGCTCCATCGCCTCGGAACGCCGTTCGGCCCGCTCCCCGCCCCAGTACTTGAAGGCCAGCAGGGCCAGAGTGACCACCGCCATGCCGGCGCCCGAGAAGAAGATCTCGGCGCCGCTGGAGCGGAAAGACGAATCGTGTTGCTGAAAGCTGTTGAGCTGTTCGAGGAAGGCGATCGCCATGGCCAGGATGATGAAGTTGGCGAACATCCCCTTCACTTCGTGGAAGTTACGAAAGCTGAGGGTCCTGGGGAGTTTCAGTTCGCTGATGAACAGGGAGAACATGCCGATCGCCAGGGCCAGGCAGCCCGTGCCCACCAGCAGCAGATCGATGCCTTCGAGCAGGTCCACCTCGAAACGGCTGAGATGCACCAGATCGCTGGAGCCGAACAGGGCCACCCGCAGCTGCTCCAGGATCAGCCGGCTGCCGCGGATGAACAGGGCCAGGCAGCTGGCCAGCAGCGCCAGGACCGGAACGAGCGTGAGATAGCGGGCGCGGACGAGCAGGCGTTGCAGCATGGCGGCTAGGGGACGGCGGGAAGGCGGGGGCAGGCCTCCACCAGGGTGCGGGTGATCGCGGCCCGGGGGTGGGCCAGCAGATCGGCACCGGCTCCCTGCTCCACCACCTGGCCGCCGTCGAGCACGAGCACGCGGTGACAGAAGCCGCTGGCCACCGAAAGGTCGTGGGTGATGAACAGCATCCCCAGTCCCAGCTCGCTCTGCAGGCGCCGCAGCAGGGCGAGCACCTCGGCCTGAACCTCCGCGTCCAGCATGCTGACGCTCTCGTCGCAGAGCAGCACCTGGGGCTCCAGGATCAGGGCGCGGGCGATCGCCACCCGCTGCTGCTGGCCGCCGGAGAGAAGGCGCGGCAGCCTGTTCTCGAAGGATTCGGGGGGATCCAGCCCCACCAGGGCCAGTTGCCGGCGGGCGCGGCGGCGGGCCTCCGGGCGGGGGGCCAGCCCATGGATCAGCAGAGGGTCGGCCACCGCCTCCCCGATGGTCATCTGGGGATTGAGGCAGGCGAGGGGATCCTGGAACACCATCTGCAGCCGGCGTCGGGCCCGCCGCAGGGGGCGGCCCCGCAGCTGGCGCAGGTCGACACCCTGGAGCCGCACCGCCCCGCCCCGCACAGGGGCCAGACCCATCAGGGCCCGGCAGAGGGTGCTCTTGCCGCAGCCCGAGGCCCCCACCACGCCGATGGTCTCCCCCTGGTGCAGGGTGAGGCTCACCCCGTCGACCGCCTTGATCCAGCGGGGGTTCCAGGGCAGGGAGGGGAGGGGGTGCCAGCTGCGCAGTTCCTCCACCTCCAGCAGCACCGGCGCGGCGGCCGGCGCCTCGCTGCGGCCGCCCTCCCGCTCGCGGGCGGCGTTCACCAGGCGCCGGGCCAGGGGGGAGGCCGGCCGCGTCAGCAGCTGGTGGCTGGGGGCCTCTTCCACCAGCCGGCCCTGATCGAGCACGGCGATGCGGTCGCACCAGCGGCCGGCCATGGCCAGGTCGTGGCTGATCAGCAGCAGGGCGCTGCCGGCCTCGGTGCAGAGGTCGCTGAGCTGCCCCATCACCTGGCCGGCCACGGCCACGTCGAGGCTGGTGGTGGGTTCGTCGGCGATCACCAGGGGGGGATGGAGGGCCATGGCCAGGGCGATGGCCAGGCGCTGGCGCATGCCGCCGCTGAATTCGTGGGGATAGCTGCCGTAGCGCTCCGGGGCGATGCCCACCCGGGCCAGCAGCTCCCGGGCCTGCTGGCGCCCCCCGCCGCGATGGGCGGCCAGGGTGTCGCGCAGGTGCTCGCCGATGGTGAGCAGGGGGTTGAGCCGGGTCATCGGGTCCTGGAACACCAGGCCCACCGCTTCGCCCCGCAGCCGCCGCAGGGCGGAGCGCCTCAGGCGGCGGGGATCCTGGCCTGCCAGGAGCAGGTCACCCTCGCAGCGGCTGCCGGGGGGCAGCAACTGCAGCACCGCCCGGGCCACCGTGCTCTTGCCGCAGCCCGAGGGACCCACCAGGGCCAGGCGTTCGCCCGCGCTCAGGGTGAGATCCAGGCCGTCCAGGGTGGGTTTGCCACTGCCGGGGTACTGCACCAGCAACGCCCCGATCCGCAGCACCGGTGCCGGGGTGGGGGAGGGGGCGGGCAGGGCCATGGTCGACGCCGGCGGCGCTCAGTCTGGATGGCCGAACGCCCATATCTCCAGGTTGGTGACGAATGCCCCATACCATGGGAGAACCCTGCTGGGTGTGATGCTGAGAGCGGTGCCGGAACAAGCTCCCTCTCCGGTGGCCTGCCCCCCGGCGGCAAGCCCTGGTGCCACAGGCGTCGTGGATGCAGCACGTTCGCCGCACATCTCCCCCCGCACCCAGGCCGGTCCTGAGCCGGGCTACTGCGTGCCCCTGCCGGGCTGGCTGCGCGAGAGCCTCCAGCACCTGCCGCCTCCCGGCGACGAGGCCATCCCGGCAGACCCGGAGGCCCTGATCGCCACCGCCTTCGACTTCGCCTACCAGCTCCATGACGGCCAGTTCCGGGCCAGCGGGGAGCCCTACATCGTCCATCCGATCGCCGTCGCCGGTCTGCTGCGCGATATCGGCGCCAGTGCGGCGGTCATCGCCGCCGGCTTTCTCCATGACGTGGTGGAGGACACCCAGGTCACGCCGGAGGAGATCGAGGCCCGCTTCGGCGAGGAGGTGCGGGCCCTGGTGGAGGGGGTCACCAAGCTCGGGGGAATCCATTTCACCAACCGCACCGAGGCCCAGGCGGAGAACCTGCGCCGCATGTTCCTGGCCATGGCCAGTGACATCCGGGTGGTGCTGGTGAAACTGGCCGACCGGCTGCACAACATGCGCACCCTCGGCGCCCTCAAGCCGGAGAAGCAGCAGCGCATCGCCCGGGAAACCCGCGACATCTACGCCCCCCTGGCCAACCGCCTGGGCATCGGCCGCTTCAAGTGGGAACTGGAGGATCTGGCCTTCAAGGTGCTGGAGCCGGAGTCCTTCCGAGACGTGCAGCAGCAGGTCGCCACCAAGCGCAGTGAGCGGGAGGAGCGGCTCGGCACCACGGTGCAGCTGCTGCGCGACCGGCTGACGGCGGTGGGGCTGGCGGACTGCGACGTGAGCGGCCGGCCCAAGCACCTCTACGGCATCTGGAGCAAGATGCAGCGCCAGCAGAAGGCGTTCCACGAGATCTACGACGTGGCGGCCCTGCGCATCCTCTGCCCGAACGTGGAGGGCTGTTACCGGGCCCTGGCGGTGGTGCATGACACCTTCCGGCCGATCCCCGGCCGCTTCAAGGACTACATCGGCCTGCCCAAGCCCAACGGTTATCAGTCGCTGCACACCGCGGTGATCGGCCGCCACCGGCCGATCGAGGTGCAGATCCGCACCACCGACATGCATCAGGTGGCCGAATACGGCATCGCTGCCCACTGGAAGTACAAGGAGGGGGGCTCACCCGCCGCCGGCGACACGGAGCGCTTCAACTGGCTGCGGCAGCTGGTCGACTGGCAGAAGGACGACGGCGGCGAGGACAGCAGCGACTTCCTGGCCTCGATCAAGGAGGACCTCTTCGACGAAGAGGTCTTCGTGTTCACTCCCAAGGGGGATGTGGTGGGGCTGCGCAAGGGGTCCACCGCTGTGGATTTCGCCTTCCGCATCCACTCCGAGGTGGGCAACCACTGCCAGGGCGCGCGCATCAACGACCGCCTGTGTCCCCTGGCCACGCCGCTCAAGAACGGCGACTTCGTGCAGGTGATCACCGCGAAGAATGCCCACCCCAGCCTCGACTGGCTCAATTTCGTGGCCACCCCCACGGCCCGCAACCGCATCCGCGGCTGGTACAAGCGCAGCCACCGCGAGGAGAACATTCAGCGGGGGACGGAGATGCTGGAGCGGGAGCTGGGCCGCGAGGGCTTCGACGCCCTGCTCAGCGGCGAAGCCATTGCCCGTGTCGCGAAGCGCTGCAACCTGGTGGGCACCGAGGATCTGCTCGCCGCCCTGGGCTTCGGCGGGGTCACCCTGCAGCAGGTGCTCAACCGCCTGCGGGAGGAGGTGCGCCTCAGCACCACCACCGCCGCCCCCGAGCAGACCAACGAGGAGGTGGCGGCCGGTGTGGCGGCGGCCCAGCCACGCCAGGCGCCCCACGGGCACCCCACCGACAGCCCGATCCTCGGACTGGAGGGCCTGGAGTACCGGCTGGGTGGCTGCTGCAGCCCCCTGCCCGGCGAGGGGATCGTGGGCACCGTGGCCCTGGGCAACCATGGCATCACCATCCACCGCCAGGACTGCGCCAACGTGACCCAGGTGCCGGCCGAGCGTCGCCTGCCCGTGCGCTGGAATCCGCTCGGCGAGGCCCATCAGCGCCGCTACCCGGTGCGGCTGCGCATCGAGGTGCTCGATCGGGTGGGGGTGCTCAAGGACATCCTGATGCGCCTCTCCGACCACCGCATCAACGTCAGCGATGCCCGGGTGCGCACCAGCGCCGGCAAGCCGGCCCGCATCGATCTGCGGGTCGAACTGGTGAGTGCCGCCCAGCTGCGCACCACGATGGACCAGATCCGCTCCATGGCCGACGTGCTCGATCTCTGCCGCACCGGCATCGGCTGAGCCCCTTCCTTGGAACAGGAAACGGGTGGGATCGAGTCAGTGGCTCCCTGCGGCCGTTTCTGATAAATCGGCACCATGATGGGTGAACCAAAGGAAGAGGTCCCTGTACTCCAGCTGGGCCACCTCGAAGATCATGGGGATGCCGAACGCGTTCGTTTCGTTGAGCGAGAACCCACGCGAATGGAGCCATGAGACGCCCTCCCTATCGTTCTCAACCGCGAGGAAGTGGAGCACGGTTTCGCCGATGCCGTTACGCAGAGTAGGTAGCCCAGGGTTCTCGGCCAGAAGCTTCTCTGCTTGATGGAAATCGCGCGCGCTGACAGCATCGCTGAGCCTGTGCCAGACAGGGTCAGTCATGGGGGCCAGCGCTTGCCATCGCCAGCCCGCAAGATGGCAAAAGGGAAACAAGATCAACTAGGCAGCGGGTCTGGTGTATGGCATCGTTCTGCGGACAGTCAATGATCCCCGGTAGAAGGATCTATCGAGCTATCCAGCAGAAGACGGATAATGCGGCGTGCGAGCAGCTCCTTGATTTCTCGATGCCTAGGCACCGGCTGCGAGACACCTGTAGCTGGATTCCGATACCAATCATGTTTGCCTCCGTGCCGTACCAACATGCATCCACCCTGCTCGATCGTCCTGATTAAATCAGCCCGCTTCATGGCATGACTAATTCACCGACCTTGCGAGCACCCGGAATATGTCCGCCTGAGAGGTCAAGGTAGAGATCCTTCAGATGCTCAACTAAATCAGCCAGGGTCTCGCCTTGAGTCCAGTAATCAGGATATTCCTCAAGGTAGCCAAGCCAGGAATCATCCTCCTGCCAATGAACGTACTTAATCTTTTGCATGGAATGTTCCTCCGGTTGCTGTTGAACTGAGGTATTCAATTAAGTCTACTCAAGCCCGCCATGCACCGGCCAGGCCTGCCGGACAAGCAACGCAGCGTCTCTGTGCCGCAGAACGCCAAGCTTAAGTCGCGGACCCGCCGGAGGCGGAGCCGTCGGCTTGAAGCGATTGTTGGGCTCGCGCCATGAATAGCTGCACCTGCCCATCGAGCTCGTCGAAGAAGCCAATAAGGCCCTCAATAAGGTCATGAATGAAGTAGGCCTCAATATGTACACGCCCGCCCGGCTCGCCGCGCAGGCCCCGCGTTCCTTTGACAAATATATTCAGCCTGTCATCCACGGCGTCAGGGAGAATGCCTCCCGCGTGTACGAGCTTGTTTCGGAGCTTGTTAACGTTTTTGACCAGTGCTAAAGATGAGATGTCACCAAGATTGAATAAGGCGACCTTCGATATGAACGAAAGTGCTCGCTCTATCCCCTGACCGCTCAGATCCGATAGGCTCAGCTTAGTGTCGAGTGACTCCCTGAGCGTTTCACATAGACCATTCAACTGGTCTTCGATAAACACATAAATGGCGACGACAAGCGCCGCTCTGTGAATATCCGGATATTTGAAATGGTTCAGATGAAGCTCCCAACCGTGGCTTTCAACGATCTCGTCGTGGTCGGCTTCCGGGTACTTCTTGAGGATGGAGTCAAGCTCCTTCTGGAGAAGATCATCCTTCTGTTTCCATGCCGCCTCTGTTTCCGAGTGGAACTCAGAATAGGTTTGTAGCTCGTTCTTCGCCAAATGACAGTAGAAGCAGAGCCCATTCTCAAAGAAATCTATTGCCATGTCAGTGTCTATTGAGCCCAACAGCTAAATGGGCGGTTCCGAGATCCACTCACGCCCCTGCCAAGAATGCCGCCTATGCACGGGCGGTTTTCCATGCCGATCGTCCAAGTCCCAACCGCTCAAACAATACTCGCGAATTCGCGTCCAGGAGTCCGAATGCATAACGGACCCGTGATCTACGCGCTTCCGGGCTTGGAGCCACGGCTCCCATCGGCGGTTTGCGCATTCCGGACCATCCAGGGAGATTCTGAAGGCCTTCCATTGCCGCCCATGTTGCACAGATTGCCAGGGGCCTCTTCGCCGGGATCCCTTTTCTAAAAGGCGCTCCTACTACTACGAGCTGCAGTGACGGGATGCATCTCCTGAACCGAGATGCACCCATCACACCGCCGTCGGCTTATCAGAGCAGATCCGCGGGGCTGCGCACACCGCAGGGCCCCCGGATTAGCACATGGGTGTAGATCATGGTGGTACGCACATCGCTGTGCCCAGCAGCTCCTGGATGGTGCGGATGTCCGCGCCCCGTTCCAGCAGGTGGGTGGCGAAGGAGTGCCGGAAGGTGTGGCAGCTCACCGGTTTGCATAGCCCCGCGGCCACAACGGCCCGGCGCACCTCCTTCTGCACGATGGAGGCATCTCGATGGTGGCGTCCCTCCCTCCGGCTGGTCGTATCTCTCCAGCGCCTGTTCTGGGGGAGCACCCATCGAGGGCATGGGGCAATACCACCCTTCCCCATCCCGCTGTCAGGTCGGCGGCATGCAGGGCCCGAACCTCCTTCAGATGGCTGCGCAACGGCGTGATCAGCCGCTCTGGCAGCAGGGTGAGGCGGTCCTTGTCTCCTTTGCCGCTGCGCACCGTGATCTCCCTGCGCTCGAAGTCGAGGTCCTTCACCCGCAGCCGCAGGGCCTCCATCAGCCTCAGGCCACTTCCGTAGAGCAGTCCGCTCACCAGGGCCGGGGTCCCCTCGAGCTGCTCCAGCACCTTCTGCACCTCCGTCGGGGTCATCACCACGGGCGCGCGACGCTTCACGCGCGCCCGCACCACTCCGGTCAGCTCTCCCGGATCGATTCCCAGCACATGGCGATACAGGAACAGCAGTGCCGAGAGCGCCTGGGTCTGGCTGGAGGCGCTCACCTGCTGGTCCACCGCCAGGTGGGTGAGGAAGGCATTGATCTCCGCCTGCCCCATCTCTCGCGGTGGCCTCAGCCCATGGAACCTCAGAAAGCCCCGCACCCACTGCTCGTAGGTCCCGATGGTGCGGCGGGCGTAATGACGCACGGCCAGCTCCTCCCTCAGCTTCTCCAGCAAGCGTGGGGCTCGTCGTGGGTTGGCATCTGGGTTGATCGGTTGGCGGCGGACCCTGCGTCCAGCATTCCCCGCCCGGTCCATACCGTGCTCCTTAGGGTCCCCCCATCCATCGGCTCCCAGGGCCGCGCGCCTGCGATCCCCGTCCATGTCCGCCAGCCCCAATCCCCTGCTGGGCCTGCCCTTCGAGAGCGCCCTCGAGGATCTCGGGCCCGACTACTGGGACCTGGTGGAGGCGGCCCCGTTCCCGATGACGCGCCTGCGTTTCCGCAACGATCCCCTGCTGCGCCAGCTGGGCATCGATCCGGCCGGGGTGAGCGACGCTGATCTGGAGGCCGCCTATGGCCGCTTCGAGGGCCGCGCCCCCCTGCTGGCCCTGCGCTACCACGGCTACCAGTTCGGCACCTACAACCCCCAGCTGGGCGACGGCCGCGGCTTTCTCTACGGCCAGCTGCGCGATCGCCACGGTCAGCTGCAGGACCTGGGCACCAAGGGCTCCGGCACCACCCCCTGGAGCCGCGGCGGCGACGGCCGCCTCACCCTCAAGGGGGGCGTCCGTGAGGTGATCGCCAGCGAGGCCCTGCAGCGCCTGGGCGTCACCACCAGCCGCACCCTCACCCTGATCGAAACCGGCGAGGACCTCTGGCGCGGCGATGAGCCTTCCCCTACCCGCAGTTCGGTGATGGTGCGCCTGGCGCGCACCCATCTGCGCTTCGGCACCTGCGAGCGGCTGCTGCACCTGCGCCAGCCGGTCCAGCTGGAGCGGTTGCTGCGCCATGTGGTGGCCATCCACTACCCCCATCTGGCTGCTGCCCATCCCGCCGATGGGCCCGGGGGCAGCGAACCCCAGCTGCTGGCCTTCTACGGCGAACTGGTGCAGCGGCTGGCCCGGCTGGCCGCCGAATGGATGGCGGCGGGCTTCACCCACGGGGTGCTCAACACCGACAACATGTCGCTGGCCGGCGAGAGCTTCGACTACGGCCCCTTCGCCTTTCTCGAAACCTGGGATCCGGGCTTCACCGCCGCCTACTTCGACCACAGCGGTCTCTACGCCTACGGCCGCCAGCCCCTGATCTGTCAGGACAACCTGCGGCGGCTGCAGGAGCCGCTGGCGATGCTGCTGCCCCGGCCCCTCCTGGAGGCCGCCCTGGAGCGGTTCCCCGCCGCCTACGACGCCCACTACCGCAGCAGGATGCGCCGCCGCCTTGGCTTCGAGGACGATGCGCTGACCGCCGCCCGTGGCGCCGAGCTGCCCGACCCGGTGCCGCCCACCCTGCAGCTGCTGGCTGCCTGGCCGGTGCCCTACGGGCGCTTCTTCGCCGCCCTGGCCGAGCGCATCCGGCGGGGGGGACTGCCGGCCACCGCGGAGGAGCTGGAGCCCTTCGTGGCGGAGGCCGCCGAGCCGCCGCGGGCCGAATGGCTGGCCTGGCGGAACGCCTGGTGGGCCTGGAGCCACGCCACGGCCTCCGTTGCGGCCACCCTTGCCCGCTGGAACCTGCCGGAGACGCCGGTCCGGCCGGTGATCGAGCGGATCTGGGCCGCCATTGACGAGCAGGACGACTGGACATCCCTGCAGCAGTGGCTGGCGCTGACGGTGGCCCCGTCAACCTCCGACCGGGGGTGATCGGGTGCGGTGCGATGACCCCGACCGGAGACACGCCCCGTGTCAGGGGCTACAGCCCGCCCCGGCCGTGTCATCTACAACACGCCGAAGCTCAGGCTTTTCTCCCATCGCAGCGATGCCATGACCTCCGAACAGGCTGCCCAGCTGATCGACAACACCCTCGATCTGGTGCATCAACGCCTGTTGGACCTGGAATCGCAGTGCCTCGATCACGAACACCGGGCCCTGGCCGCCGAATTCCGCGAATGGCGCCAGCCCGCCGACGGCCATATCGACCTGATGGTGTTTCCGGGCCTGGCCGAATCCTGAGCCTCAGGGGACGGCCGCCCCGGCGTGTATGGGCGGCCCGGGCCGTCAGGTTGCCCTGCCACCGCCTCAGACCGCCCGCTGCTTCCGCTCCAGCCATCGCCAGTACAGCAGGCCGCTGCTGCCGGCCGCCACCAGCCCCACCAGGCTTGAGCCCACCAGCAGCCGGGCGGTGAAGCTCCAGCCCAGCTCGCTCATGGTGTCCTGGCGGAGCATGGCGCCACCGGGCCAGCCCTTGCCCGGGCCCAGCACCAGGCAGCCCAGCTTGTAGTTGAACCAGTAGAGGGGCACATAGGTGATCGGATTGCTGATCCAGGTGCCGGCCGCCGCCAGCAGGTGGTTGCCCCGCACCAGGCTGGCCAGGGCCACCCCCAGCAGGGTCTGGAAGCCGAAGATCGGGAAGCAGCCCATGAACACCCCCGCCGCCAGGCCCCGGGCCCGCTGGCCGTGGCTGCCCTCCTGGCGCCAGAGCCACTCGATCCACTGCCGCAACTTCCTTCTCAGCGCGCCCAGTGCCCGCGGCAGGGACGGAGACTGACGGCGAAACGGTGCCATGCAACCAGTGACGCGGGGAGAGGGCATGGATGGGGCGAACCATAACGGGGACACCATTGCGGCTATCGCCACCGCCGTCGCGCCCGGGGCCGGCAGCGTGGCGATCGTGCGGCTCTCGGGACCGGCGGCCGAGGCGATCGGTCGGCGCCTGTTCGTGCCCCCAGGCGCCCAGATCTGGGAGAGCCACAGGGTGCTCTACGGCCATGTGGTGGATCCGGCCGATGGCCGGCGGGTGGATGAGGCCCTGCTGCTGCTGATGCGGGCACCCCGCAGCTTCACCGGCGAAGACGTGGTGGAGTTCCACTGCCACGGCGGCCTGATCGCCGTGCGGCGGGTGCTGGAGCTGGCGCTGACCGCCGGCGCCCGGCTCGCCGGGGCGGGGGAATTCAGCCAGCGGGCCTTTCTCCATGGCCGGCTCGACCTCACCCGGGCCGAGGCCATCGCCGAGATGATCGCCGCCCGCAGCCGCCGGGCGGCCGACCTGGCCATGGCCGGCATCGACGGCGGCCTGCAGCACCGCATCACCGGCCTGCGGGAGCGGCTGCTGGATCAGCTCGCCGAACTGGAGGCCCGCGTCGACTTCGAGGAGGACCTGCCCCCCCTCGACGGGGCGGCGGTGCAGGCCGAACTGGCGGCGGTGCGGGGCGAGCTGGAGCGCCTGGTGGCCGAATCCCGCCAGGGGGAGCTGCTGCGGGAAGGCCTGCGGGTGGCCATCGTCGGCCGGCCCAACGTGGGCAAGTCCAGCCTGCTCAACCTGCTCAGCCGCCGCGAGCGGGCCATCGTCACCGACCTGCCCGGCACCACCCGTGACCTGCTGGAAAGCGAGCTGGTGCTCGACGGAGTGCCCCTCACCCTGCTCGACACCGCCGGCATCCGCCCCACCACCGACCGGGTGGAGCAACTGGGCATCGCCCGCAGCCGCCAGGCCCTGGCCGCCGCCGACGTGGTGCTGCTGCTGTTCGATCGGGTGGCCGGCTGGACCGCCGCCGACCGCGAACTGATGGCGCTCGTGCCCGAGGGTGTGCCCCTGCTGCTGGTGGGCAACAAGCTCGATGCTCTTGAGCGTGGCGATGGCGCCGTCCCCCCCGCAGCCCCTGCTGTGGCGCGGCCTCTGGCGGCGGTGGTGTCGATCAGCGCCCTCACCGGCGAGGGCCGCGACGCTCTGGTGGCGGCGTTGCTGGGCTGCTGCGGCGCCGGTGAGATCCAGGGGCTGCAGGTGGCCCTCAACGCTCGCCAGCGGGAACTGGCGGCCAGCGCTGCCGCCAGCCTCGGGCGGGCCCTGGAGACGGCGGGCCAGGGGCTGCCCTGGGACTTCTGGACCATCGACCTGCGCGGTGCCATCCAGGCACTGGGGGCGATCACCGGTGAGGAGGTGAGCGAGGCGGTGCTGGATCGGATCTTCTCCCGCTTCTGCATCGGCAAATAGGCGCCCCGGCCATCACGAAATCCTCACGCTTGTTGACCGTCGGTCGGCCTGGACCAATGCTTGGAAACCGATCGAGCGGCGACGGATGCAAACCATCGACTGGCTCTGGATCCTCCATCCCGCCCTGGCGGTGGTGGTGATCTATCCCCTGATCGGCATGGTGGCCCGCCTTGGCATCCAGGCCCGGGCGCGCCGCGTCGAGAAGGCCAAGCTGCCCCCCACCACCGGCCGCGATCATGCCGATCTGGGCCAGTGGCTGGCGGCGGGGGTGGTGCTGCTGGTGCTGGTCGCCCTCACGGTGGTGATCGCCACCAAGCAGCCGCCGGGGGCCTTCGAGGGCGGCGTCGGCCGCGCCCTGCAGCTGCTGCTGGTGCTGATCGGCACGGTGGTGTCCCTCCTGGCCCTCTGGCGGGTGAAGGCCAAGGGCTACCGGCTGGTGTTCGCCCTGCTCACCTGGGCCGGCGTGCTCGGGCTCGGCGCCCAGCCGGAGGTGTGGCGCCTCAGCGACGACCCCTTCAGCGCCGCGTTCTGGCAATCCCACTACTGGTCGGGGGTGGCTGTGGTGGGGCTGATGATCTTCTCCCTGGCGGCCCGCCCTGAGATCCTGCGCGACCTGCGCTGGCGCCGGCTGCACCTCACCGCCTCGGCCCTGGCGGCGGTGCTGTTCGTGGTGCAGGGCATCACCGGCAGTCGCGATCTGCTGGAGATTCCCCTGTCCTGGCAGAAGCCCACCATCTATGCCTGCGATCCGGTGAAACGGGTCTGCCCGCCCTTCGCCGAACCTGGCAGCTGAACAGGCCCACCGCAGACGGCGCCTCATCCGGAGCTTCATCATGGGAGGGCTTCGCGCCCCCTGCCGTGGCCGGTCTCCCCGTGCTGCCCCTCACCCCCGCCCTGGAGGCCCAGTTGCGGGCCTGGCTGGCGGAGGACATCGGCCGCGGCGACCTCACCGCGCCGGCCCTGATCGGTCGCGGCGGCCAGGCCCACTGGGTCAGTCGGGGGGATGGCGTGTTCTGCGGCGGCGTGCTGGTGGGGCCGCTGCTGGCCCTGCTGGATCCCTTCTCTTCGGTGCGGCTGCTGGTGGGCGACGGGGAGCCGGTGCGGGCCGGCCAGCGGCTGCTGGAACTGGAGGGGCAGGCGGCCGCCCTGGTGGCCGCCGAGCGCACGGCCCTCAACCTGGCCATGCGCCTCTCAGGCATCGCCACCGCCACCGCTGCCCTGGTGGCGGTCCTGGCCGGCAGCGGCGTGCGGCTGGCGGACACCCGCAAGACCACCCCGGGCCTGCGGGTGCTGGAGAAATACGCCGTGCGTTGCGGTGGTGGCTGCAACCATCGCCTCGGCCTCGACGATGCGGCCATGCTCAAGGAGAACCACCTGGCCTGGTCAGGCGGGATGGCGGGGGCCATCGCGGCGGTGCGGGCTTCGGCCCCCTGGCCGGCACGGGTGATCGTGGAGGCCGAAACCGCGGCCGAAGCCGAAGCGGCGGTGCGGGCGGGGGCCGATGCGGTGCTGCTCGACGACTTCACGCCGGCGGCCCTGAAGGCGCTGGTGCCGATGCTGAGGCAGCTGGCGCCGGCCGTGATGCTGGAGGCCTCCGGGGTGCGGCCCGACCAGCTGGCGGCCTACGCCGCCACCGGCATCGATCTGATCTCCACCAGCGCCCCGGTCACCCGCAGCCCCTGGCTGGATCTGAGCATGCGCTTCGAGGCCACCCTGGCCTGATCCCTGCGGGGTGGCCGGGCCGGTGAAGAATCCCCACGGTGCCGCTTCGCCCGTCGGCTTTGCCGCGAAACCTTGCCACAGTGGCGGGCGCGACCCCCGCCGCCCCTTCGTGCCGCAGCGCGTCCTTTCATCCGGGCCTCCCTCTGCCCTCAGCGCCAGGGTGGTCGGCCTCGCCGCCGGCCTGGCCGCTGCCCTGGCCCTGCCGCTGGCGGCCGGGGCGGAAACGGTGATCGAGCAGGCCGCTCGCACCGGTGAGATCACCATGGCGGGCCCGGTCGACGTGGTGCCGCTGTCCTTTGTGAACGACAGCAAACAGCTGGTGGGGTACAGCCTGGACGTGGCCCGGCGGATCGAGGCCGAGGTGGGCGATTACCTGGGCCGGCCGGTGAAGGTCGTCTACACGGTCCAGGAGGATCCGGCGGCCCTGTTCCGTGACGTGCACACCGGCGATGTGGACCTGGCCTGCGGGGTGCAGTTCACCTGGGAACGGGAGATGCACGTCGACTTCTCCATGCCCTTCGGCCTCTCGGGCATCCGGCTGCTCACCCGTCAGGGAGGTCTGGACGGCGACCCCGCCGCCCTGGCGGGCCAGCGGATCGGCGTGGTGAAGGACTCCCTGGGCAGCGCCACCCTCACCGCCCTGCAGCCGAAGGCGGTGGCGGTTCCCTTCGCCGGCATCGAGCCGGCGGTGCGGGCCCTGATGGCCGGCAAGGTGGCGGCCGTCGCCGGGGATTCCCTGCTCCTGGCCGGGGCGGTGGAGGGCCTGGGGGGCAAGGGCTACGGCCTGGTGCCCGCCGAGGCCTTCAGCCGCTACGCGGTGGGCTGCATCCTGCCCGAGAATCAGTCCACCTTCCGCAATCTGGTCAACCTGGCCGTCGCCAAGCTTCTGCAGGGTTACCTCAACGGCAACCCGGCCGATGTGGAGATGGTGGAACGCTGGCTGGGCCCGAAGGGCATCCTGGAGCTGCCTGCCGAGGTGATCCGGACCTACTTCCAGTCGGTCCTGCTCGGCTATGAGTCGATCAGCGTTCCTGCCGCCTCCCCTTCCTCCAAAGCCACCTCCTCCACCGCCGCCCCCCCTTCAACCGCCCCCAGGTGAGTCCCATGCCCATCACCTCCCGCACGGCCCTGCTGGGCGCTCTGCTGGCCATCGCGGCCCTGGCCGCACCACCGGCGGTTCAGGCCGGCGCGGCCGCCGAGGAGACGACCTCCACGATCGAGATGCGCCTGCGGCGCATTGCAGCAGCGATCCGCGAGCGCCAGGGCGAGGCTTTCGAGACGCCGGACAAGGCCCCCGATGGCGGCCAGCTGGCCCGCGGCTTCGGCAACGGCGGCCGCCGTGGCTTTGCCAACGGCGCCCGTGGCGGGTTCGGCAACGGCCCCCGCGGCGGCTTTGCCAACGGCCGCGGCTACCGGGGCGGCTTCGCCAACGCGCACCCCTATTACGGAAGAGGCGGTGCGTTCGCCAACGGCGGGGGTGGCTTCGTCAACGCCAGATACGGCGGCGGTTTCGTCAACGGCCGCCCGTACCGCGGCGGCGTGTTCCGCAACTGGTAGGCCCCATGCCGCTCCCGCCGGTCGGCTGCGGCCCCCTCTCGCTGCTGGTGGTGCAGCCCACGCCGTTCTGCAACCTGGATTGCGACTACTGCTACCTGCCGGAGCGGGACAACCGGGGCCGGCTGGATCCGGCCCTGCTCGAACCCATCCTGGAGCGGGTGCTGGCCAGTCCCTTTCTGGGGGAGTCGCTCACCCTGCTCTGGCACGCCGGTGAGCCCCTGGCCGTGCCGATCGCCTTCTACGACGAGGCCAGCGCACGCATCCGTTCGGCGCTGGCCCGCCATGGTGGCCCGGCCGTCGAGGTGAGACAGGCGATCCAGACCAATGGCACCCTGATCAATGGGGCCTGGTGCGACTGCTTCGAGCGCAACGGCATCGATGTGGGCGTCAGCCTCGATGGCCCCGCCTACCTGCACGATGCCCATCGCCGCACCCGCACCGGTCTGGGCAGCCATGACGCCACCATGCGCGGCATCGGTTGGTTGCGGCGGCGTGGCCTGCCCTTTCACGTGATCAGCGTGATCACCGAGAACGCCCTCGACCATGCCGAGGCGATCTTCGACTTCTTCCTCGCCAGCGGCATCGAGGAGGTGGGCTTCAACATGGAGGAGACGGAGGGGGAGAACCGGGTCTCCAGCCTGGAGCGTCCGGGCACCGAGGCCCGCTGGCGCGCTTTCCTGCAGCGGTTCTGGGAACTCACCGGCCGCCGTCCCGGTGCGCTGCGGCTGCGGGAATTCGAGCAGGTCTGCGCCCTGGCCTGCGGCGATGCCCGCCTCGAGCGCACCGACATGAACAAGCCGTTCGTGATCCTCAACGTGGATCACGAAGGAAATTTCTCCACCTTCGATCCGGAACTGCTGGCGGTGAAGACGCGGGAGTACGGCGATTTTGTCCTCGGTAACGTCCGCACCGACAGCCTCGAATCGGTGCTGGCCACCGAGAAGTTCCAGCGGATCCACCGCGACATGGCTGCCGGTGTGGAGAGCTGCCGCCGGAGCTGCGACTATTTCGGCCTCTGCGGGGGTGGGGCCGGCAGCAACAAATACTGGGAACGGGGCAGCTTCGATTGCACCGAAACCCAGGCCTGCCGCTACCGGATCAAGGCCGTGGCCGATGTGGCGCTGGCGGGCATGGAGCAGGAACTCGCCATCGGCTCAGACCAGGGGCGGGGTGGGGGCCTGCCAGTCGGTGGTCGGTGAGGGGAAGACGCCGTCGGCGGGGAAGGGGGACGCCAGCGGGTCCGTGGGGGTGGGTTCCGCTTCGCCACAGCAGCTGAGGGGCTCCAGGGAGGGGAAGGGCGCCGAGGCGATCGACAGATCCTCAGGCAGGACATCCCCTTCAGCCCCGTGGTCATGGTCGAAGCCGTGGCCCTCCTCCGGGGCGAGCAGGTCCGCCGAGCCGGTGAGGGGATCGATCGGGTTCCCGGCAGCTGCCGCACTGCTGGCCAGGAACACCAGCCGATCCACGTAGAGGGTGTCGAACGACTGGTCCCGGGTGTTGGCTTTGGAGTCGAGGGCCCTCACCAGCACCTTGCCACTGACCGGGCTGGGCAGGTTGAAGGTGAAGGTTTTCTCCGTGGTGTTGTTGATGGTGAAGGCTGTCGCCCACTTGCGCCCCCCATTGGCGGAGTACTGGATCCTGAAGTTGTCGTTGGAACCGGCGTTGCGATACCCCTCGAAAACCAGCTGGCTGGCATTGCTGAGGTTGTCGAAGGTCCACCGATAGTCTCTGAGGCCGATGGCGGTGCCGCGCTTTTTGATGAAGCTGCCTTCGGTGATGGTCAGGCGCTGGTCGTCGCTCGCATACGTCGCCTCCAGGGGCCCCTCCACCGCCGGTGCCGTGATGTAAGTCCTGCCGGTCAGCCCTCCTGCGCTGGCCTGGAAGGTCACCGGGCCGGAAGGCGGTGGCGTGGCGACATCGTTGTCGCTGTTCTCGGCCGAGACCGTCGGTCCACTCAGCCCATCGAAGGCCCCATCGCTGCTGGAGCTGCTCAGCAGGATGCTGTAAGGCTGAGCGCCATCCACGAGGCTGTCATCCACCCCCTGGATCGTGACGGTCTGGGGGCTCTGCCAGTTGGCGGCGGTGAAGACAAGCTGGCTGTCGCTGACGTTGCCTTCCCCACTGTCGCTGCTGCTGATCTGAACGAACACATCACTGGTGGGGGCTCGGGAGAGGCCCACCTGGAAACTGGCGCTGCCACCGTCCTCCGTGGTGATCAGCGTGCCCTCCGACGTCACCAGGATCGAGGCTTCCGGCAGGGGCGGCGGGGGAGTGGTTGAGGTTGTCACCAGCGAACCGTCCTGCACCGTGCCGCTCAGCATGTACTGGCCGAGGCTGCCGTAGTCGGTGTAGCCGGTGGGGGTGGAGGAGAAGGGATTGCCGGCCCCCACCCCGTCGATGCCGAGGAAGTAGGTACCGGCGTCGAGCTCGATGGAAAAGCTGGCCGTGGTGAGATCGGTGGGGTTGAAGGTCTGGACGACGCTCTGATCGGCCCGATAGAGGGTCGCGGCGATGTCCAGGTTGGGGCCCCGGGCGGCGAGATACTCGGTGCTGAAACTGCCGCCGTTGCTGATGTAGGCCCGTGAGGCGTTGACGATGTCGAAGCTCACCAGACCGGCGCCGGTGTCGAAGCGGAACATGTCCACATCGGTGTTCCGCTCGATGACGCCGAAGCTGCTGAAGCTGATTCCGCTCAGGGCCGTGGCGGTGGCGAAGCCATTGCCGTGGTCATCGGCGGCGTAGGAGAATCCGTTGCCGTTGGTGATCGCGGCCAGGTCGTCCTGGGTGTTGTTGGCGCCGGAGTACTGCCCCTTGCTCCACTGGGTGAGGTTTTCGTCGGCCCCCAGGAAGGGGGCGCCCATGATGGTGCCCCAGCTGGTGGCTCCACTGCCATGACCGGCGTAGTAGGTGGTGGAGCTGGATCCGTCATGGGTGAGACCAAGGGCATGGCCCACCTCGTGGCTGGCGGTTTCGGCAGCGGAGTATTCGCTCTTGTTGAACACCAGCGCCACATCGTCGGTGCTCCAGTTGAAGCTGTTGTAGTAGGCCGTCCCACCGCCGCCGGCATTCGTGATGGCCTTGCCGGTCAGGAGGTTGAGGTTTTTGGTGAAGGCCACCCGGATGCCCCAGCGGTCATCGCCGGAGCCTGATTTGCGGAGGTTGTCACGGCCTGGGTCCTCCGTGGTGACATTGACTTCGAAGGGTGCGAAGTCTTCGGCGACGCGCTGCCAGATCCTCTGGATATTGGTGAGTGCCGCCGAATCAAAGCTGGTGTAGAAACTCTGCAGGCTGAGGGCGCCTCCGTTTTCCCATGGGGTGCTGTTGATGGCAAAGCCGTCGAAGTCGAGGAAGATCGTCTTCGTGGCATTCGGGTTGCTGTGCAGCTGGAACACCTTGCTCAGGTCGATGCCCGCCTCGAGAGTGGCCAGACCTTCCAGGACGATGGGGGCCCCCTCGGCGGTGTCCGAGGTGGCTGCCGCCGGGTCGTTGTCGATGGTCAGCTGGCTGCAGTCCTTGCAGGCGCAGCAGGGTCCCATCGCGCCGGTGGTCGCACCGGTGCTCGCGGCGGTGGCTGCGGGGAAGGAATCGCTCAACAGCTGATGGCTGTCGAGGGCCACGGCAGGAGTGGAGGGAATCTCGACACCGTTCTGGAAGGCCGCTGCCGCTCCAGGGTTGCCTGCAGCCACGTCGATGGATGAAAGCGAAAGAGATTCCCGGGCACTGCGGGCCCGCGGGGAAGGGATGGCCTCTGCTGCGGCGGGTGTTTCGGTGAAGGACGCACCAAGACCGCCCGGTGCAGCCGGGGGAGCGTCGGCCTGAACGGGGAGGATCGGATCGGAAGACCTGCTGGCTTGGCTCGTGGGCTCAGGAGAGAGGAAAGCAGGCTTCAGGGTTCTCGCCACTTTGACAGAGTCAGTCATGAGGTATTGAGAAGGGACCACCGACGGCAGCCGCATTGAATCCACAGAATCAAACTCTCGAGAGTTTGATTCCTCAGAACGGCATCAAAGTCATCGGCCCAAGGGTGCCGGCTGGGATGACTTTTTTGCGGCGTCGCTGGTGGTGGAGAGTGTCTTTCGTTCCGAATGATTGTCGGTCGGGAAGACAAGTTGTGTCTTTGTATTAAGGCAGACTCGGCGGGGGAGTTGCGTGGCAGGGGCTGAAGGCAGTCTTAAGATCCCGCCTTTGATCTTGTCGGTTCAGCCTCATGAATATCTGTAAACTTGCTCCAGTGGCTTTTCCTGCGCATCGAGAAAGCACCCATTCCGGCACGTTCATGGATGGCGCAAGGGGCTTGAACCCCTCGTGAGCAGGGCCTTCCGAAGGTCGGACGGTCACCCATGGATGGCTTCAGCGCTGTTAAGCCAGCGGCACCAGCACCAGCACCAGCACCAACACCAGCAGCTGCCAGGCCCAGCGTGACTGCAAGCCCATGGGGCAACCGCGAAGCCTGCCGCCGGCACGCACTGTGCGCAGGTCTGCTTCAGCCGGCAGGCGGAGCTCCTGTCTCTGAAGCGTCGTCGTCCTCATGCCCCAGCTGGGCGAGGTGGTCTGCTTCCGAGAGGGTGCGACGTCCTGGAATGGGAAGGTCCGTCAGCAGCCCTCCGCCAGGATGGGCAACCTGAGGGCTTTGGACGCTGAGCATGGTGTGCCACTCCACCAGCAGAGGCACCTCGCTTCCCTTGCGCTGGGCTCCCATCGCGAACGCGATGGCCAGGGCGAGGGAGGAGATCATCACCCGCAGGCTGTCCCTGACCAGGGATCCGATGGCTCCAGGGGAGGAGGCCCTGATCCTCGTTTCCACCTGCTTCCTCACCTCCTGGAGGCGAACAAGCATCTTCTGCTTGGTTTCCGGCAGAGGCAGGCCCGAATCCCCGATCGGGACCCCCAGGCTTGGTGCCTGGGTCGCCTGAAGGCGAGCCTGAAGATTGTCGAGGCTGGTTGCTTGGGTGATGGTGTTCTGCAGAAGATCGAAGGTGTCCCTGGCGGCGGTGAGCTGACGGGCGAGGTTGGTCCTGCTCAGAGCATGATTTCTCCACGCTGCATAGCTCTGCAGGGGGACGATGAGCAGGAAGCCGATGACGGCAAGAATCGCCAGGCGGGCCACCCGATCCCGCCGCTGCTGCAGAACGGGATTGCCAGGATCGAGATAGGCCCCCAGGTGGAGCAGACCCAGTGCCACCAGTGGGATCGGTGCAGAATCGAGGCAGGCTGAGATGAAGCGGAGTTGCCAGGCCGTATCCAGCAGGCGAACCGGAAAAATGGTGGCCAGCAGGGTGATGATGTAGATCACGAACAGGGCGATCGCCATGAACCCGAGCCGATCGGCCAGGATGGCTCCATCAAATTCTCTGAGTTCGTTGCTGCTTGTCATCAGAAAAGCTGGGAAGCGAAGTTGCCTGCCGGGACGTTGATGGGAGGGTGCCTGAACGCTCAGGGATCGTAGGCAGCCATTCCGATCCTGGCTCCTGTTTCCTGCCTGCTGTCTTGGCTCCGATCGATGGCTGGTTTCAGGGGGATTCAGGCGGAATCGGAAGCGCGCTCATCGGACGGAACCAGTAGTTCGATGTAGTCCTCCTCGTAAGCCGCAGGCGATCCGAGCAGGCGACGGCCGGCTGGGCCACTGCCTGGCGCTGGCGTGGTGGGTGTTCCCCTCAGGCTCCAGATCGTGTGCACCTCCAGCAGAAAGGGAACCTCGCTGCCCCGGCGTTGGGCCGCGATGGCGAAGGCAACGGCGAAGACCGCACAGGAGCTCATCACCCTCAGGCTGTTGATGGCCACGTCTTCGATCACCCGGGGGGGCGGGGCGTTGATCCTCGTCTTCACCTCGTTCTGGGCTGCGTTCAGGCGGATGAGCAGGCGGCGCTTGGTTTCGGCCAGGGGCAGGCCCAGGTTCTCGAATCGGATGGTCAGGTTTGGGGTCTGGAGGGATTGCAGACGTTCCTGGAGATCGTCGAGGCTGGTGGCGGCATTGATCGCCTCCCGGATCAGCGCGAAGTTGCTCGTTGCTGTTGTCTGCTGCCGGGAGACGTTGCCCTGGGCTGCAGCCACGCTGTTCCATGCCGCGAAGGCCTGGAGGGGGATGAGCAGCAGAAATCCGAGAACGGCGAGGATCGCCAGACGTGCCAGGGCATTCCTGCGCAGGCCCAGGGCCTGGTTGGCAGGATCGAGGTAAGCCGCCAGATGCAGCAAACCCAGGGCCACCAGGGGGATGGCGGCGGAATCGAGCAAGGCGGAGACAGCGCTCAGCTGCCACTGGTGATCGAACAGCCGGAGGGGAACCACGGCCGCTGCGACTCTGACGGAATAAAGGACAAACAGCGCCATCGAAAACACTTCAAGGCGATCGGCCAGCAAGGGCGAATCGTGATCCCTCAAGCCCAAAGTTTTGGAAGCCATGGGCGCTCAGTGCAAGCGATCTTGGTCAATCGAGGGCCGTCCTGTCGGTCCGCCCGTGCCTGAATGCATTCTCAAAGGCAAGCTCTACCCATCGGGGATCCGAAGGGTAGGCCCTGAGGCAGGGGTTGTCCTTGTTCTGGCTGGTCAGGCGGGGATGGCTGCTCCCTGCCCTCGGGCCACAATCCGGCGGCGCAGCTTGCGGCTGAAGCCGAAGGCCGTGGCCGCCCCCAGGATCGGCAGGGGGCCCGGGACATCGGTGGGACCCTGAGGTGGCTTGGGTAGGCCACCCACCTTTTCACTCTGCCCGCCAGCACCTGCGGAGGTGGTGACGTTCTGGAAGCGCAGCGCCACCTGGGGAGCGTTGGGATCAGTGGCCGGATTCCAGGAACTGAAGAGGTTGTAGAAGGACTGGGCCACCTCTTCTGCCGTGTCGATGCTGCTTTCGGTGGAGGAAAGGGTGAAGCGCACGGCGGTCGATTGACCGTCGGCCAGGCCATTGGGGGGGCCTCCGACGCAGTTGTTGCCCGAATCCCGCGCACAGAACGAGAAGGACCCGAAGGGCGAAAAGCTGGCGGGCTGAGGATTGGGATCGATGTTGAGGACAGTGTTGTTGGCTACGTTGGCTTCAGACCCGCTGGACGTTGCCCCGAAGACATCGCCGAAATTGGAGCTCAATGGGTTGTAGGTGAGCAACTTGATGGCAGGAGCTGTATTGAAGCCGTACCCCACCAGCGTTCCGCTTGGATTGCCAACAACGGGGGACGTGTTGGCGATCGTGAGATCAAGGGTGTAGGTGTTGTCGGTGGGATTCGTGCTGTTTTTTGTGAATGCGAAGCTCATCATGCCGCTGACCCCTGTGGACCCGGTACTGGTGTTG
The DNA here is from genome assembly GCA_942491175.1 of uncultured bacterium. Classification (GTDB taxonomy): domain Bacteria; phylum Cyanobacteriota; class Cyanobacteriia; order PCC-6307; family Cyanobiaceae; genus Cyanobium. Next base: position 110,021 of record CALNZO010000014.1, read on the forward strand.
GGGACGCCGCTGTCGAAGTTCACGTCGAAGGACGAGAAGCCCTGGGCATGGGCCGCCGCCTGGGCCATGAGCATCACGGGCAACGCGCTGGCCATGAGACCAGCCAGGCAACCCACGGTCACCAGCTGACCGCGCCGATCCAGGGACAACATTGATAAGAGGTGAATGTCCTCTCACCTTAGCCCAAGGAATCCCGCCTTGCAGCAAGGAAATTTCAGCCATTCTCTAAGGATCAAGGCTGGGCCTTGCCTCCCCCTGCCTTCGGGGCCGCCGATCGATGTCCATGCTCGGGAAAAGTCCCCTGCTGGAGGCAGGAGGCCCCCAGGCGCAGCAGCTGTCCCTGTCCCTGCGGGCACCTTCGAGGGAGTGGAGGATCCGGGTTCGCAGCGGTCAGGGAAGGGAACCTCCGATCTGTGGATGGGAACGCCCGCTGGCCCCCGAAAGGAGGGCCGCCAGCATCAGAGTGAAGGAGGTGTCTCGTCCTTAGGGTGGGCGAGGGATTCAAAGAATTCCGCTTCGCGTTTGGAAGGCGATTTCAGGAAGTTCAGACCGGCACTCCCCTGGCCGGAGCGGCTCCGCCGAGGCAGCAGCGATGCCAGCAGGCGGGCGGGCAGGGAGGGAAGCTCCACCAGGAAAGGAACGGTGCTGTTCTTTCGCTGGGCACAGGCTGCAAAAGCGAGCGCAAAAGCGAAGGAAGAGACTGTGATGCGCAGGGTCTCCCTAGTGATGCGGTCGCTCGTGGCAGTGTCGATGGGTGCGACTCTTGCCTTGAACTGACCTTCGGCTTGGTCCAGCTGGGCGAGAAGTTGCCGTTTGAGCGATGGCAGGGGGATGGCCTCAAATCGCTTGATATCTAGGTTGAGCAGCACATTTCGGCGCTGCAGATCCAGAAGGCGATTCTGAAGGTCTTCAGAACTGGTGGCCTGCTCGATGGCCAGGCGAACGGCATCCGCCCGCTGGGTCGCGCTGGCCTGCTGCTGAGTCGCGGCGGAATTGGAACGGCGATAGGACTTCAGGACGGCGTGGCCCTGCAAGGGAACGATCAGCAGAAATCCCAGAGCGGCCAGGATGGCCCACCGGGCCAGGACTTTCCGGCGGTTCTGCAGCTGGGTCTGCTGCGGACAGAGATAGGCTCCCAGGTGAAGGAGGGCCAGTCCGATCAGAGGAATGGGTGCCGCTTCAACCGCGACCTTGATGCTGCTGAGTTGCCAGAGGGGATCGAGCAACCTGGGCGGCAGGATGAACGCCAGAACGGAGACGAGATAGACCGCGAACAGAGCCATGCTGACCACACCCAAACGATCGGCGAAGATCGCAGCGTCAAGGTCTCTGCTCTCTGGGGTCTGGCTCATGGGGGTGTAGGTGAAACCTGTCTTGAAGCGGTTCAATCAGCTGATAGTTCTTTTTGCCTCCTGCCCGGCTTCTTTGCCCAGCTGGAAAAGGGAAAGAGAAAAAAGCCTGTTCAGAGTGAACAGGCTGAAGGATTCAGGATGGTGATAGGCTCATGTGATTGAGCCATTGAGAATGTTCAATTGATGAACGCCTTTGCGTTCAGACGGCGACGCAGTTTGCGGCTGTAACCAAACGCGGCTGCAGCACCGAACAGAGGAAGGGGGCCGGGAACTTTGTCTCCAGGGTTCTGGCCGTTGCCACCCGTTGTAATACTTGTCGCCCAGACCTTGTCACTGCCGCCCCCGGGCTGAATGGCCTTGAAGCGCACAAAGTAGTTGCCATCGAAGTTGGCGGCCGATCCGCCAGACGGCGGGGCCTGGAACATCGCCACGAAGGCATCGCGGTAGGCGGTGGCGGTGAGCAGAGTGGGATCATGCTGTTGAGAGAAAAAGTACCAACGGTCGTGGACTCACCAGTTGAGCAGACCGTCGTTGGGAGAGTTCCGGGGGCGTCACATGCCACGAGGTTGCGAGAGGATGCGCAGACGTCGAAGACTCCGAATGGGGGATTCAGGCTAGTCGCCGAAGGAAACAGTCCAGTCGGGATCTGATTGTGAAAACCCGCTGATGCCGATGTCGGCGGGAGCTGGTGGGTTCGTGGGCAGATTGAGACCCGTGCCAACAAGCCGTGAGCTCGTTACTGGAGATCCCGAGAGATTCTTCAGGCTGAGAGTCACATCTCCAACAGTGGACTCGGAAAAGGTGTAGGTGGCTTCCGCCTGGATCCCCGTGATCCCCCCATTGGTGCTGCTGGAGGAATTGGAAGTGAAGTTAAGCGTGAAGAAGGGGTCCACGCCAAGGCGGGCGTGGCTGCGAGGACACTCACCACTCCGGCAGCGGCTGCGACCCCCAGGGAGCGGGCAGCCGTACCCGCTCCTGCAAGCTTGGTTAGCATGGGCATTGGAAGTTATTTATGACTCTCTAGGCCTACACCCCTCCAATTCCGTCAATCCTCACTTTTCTCCATTTTGTTCATGAACGACGGGTGAGCCTCTGGTGTCAGCTGGCTGAGATTCTTGTCGCTGGAAGTTCCTGAGAGTCGTTGCGGGAGCAGGGTTCTTGTTGTTCGAGGGGTGGTCTCACCGGCGAGGACGAGCCCGAGCCTTCCCAGGGCGGATCCAGGGCGCTGGGCAGATCCGAGGCATCTCGCTGCAGCTGATCAGCGGCATCCTGGGCGATGGGGCGTTCTCTCCCCTTTCCCACCGGCTGCCGAACAGGCGGAAGGGATCCTTCCAGGCCATCGCCTCCGTGCTTCTGATCCACGGGGACTCAATGCCGAGCTGGAGGCCGACCCCGCCATCGCGGACCCCTGCCTTCGGCCGCAGATCGCGGGCCGGGCTTCATCAATCTCACTCTGCGGCCTGAGGTGCCGGCCGATACCCGCAGGCCCGTTACGGGGTGGACCTGATCTCCACCAGCGCTCTGATCACCCGCGTCCTCCTCACCCCAGCCGTTCCGCCAGGGACTGGAAGAAGCGGATGTACTGGCGGGGGCCGCCGGGGATGGTGACGTCGATGCGCAGCGGATCCTCCGGGTCGGAGAGGCCCTCCAGGCTGCCGTCGGCCACCGATGGCCGGTCCACCTCACCGCCGCTGCTGTCCACCAGCACCACCCGGTTGGCGGTGCCGAACACCTGCCCCAGTTCCTGCAGCAGGGTGAGGAAGCCCCGGTCGCTGCCGCCCCGCAGCCAGCCCCGGCCGTCGGGGGCCGGCTGGGAGGTGATCGTGTCTCCCACCCCCACCAGCCGGGGCATCAGGGCGGGATCGATCCTCGCCCGGGCCAGCTCCAGCAGGCTGGGATGGTCGTGGGGGGCGGTGCGAACGTTGAACGTCTCCCCCAGGGGCGCGGTGCCGGTCCTGCGGGCGATGGCCTGGTTGACCAGCACCAGCAGGCCCACCTCCTTGAGGGCTCCCCGCAGCATCAGCTGCAGATCCGTGGTGCCCGTGCTCCCGGGGCCGGCGGGCTTGAGCTGTTCGCGGCCGTCGCGGCTGCCCAGGTTGGGGGCCAGATGAAGAAAGAACGAGTCGCCCAGCCCGGCGGTGCTGGCGTCGCGCAACAGCTCCTGCATCAGCTCCATGGCCAGGGCCTGCAGATCCTGCTGGCGGGGCACGTCTCCGCGAATTTCGCTCAGCAGGGGGTTGAGGTTGAGGCTGGGGGAGAGGGGGTTGTCGAGCACCGCGGCCTCCACCAGGGCCTCCATGGCGGTCGCCGGGACGCTCGGCAGCAGGTCGGGCAGATGGCGCCGCAGCCCATCGGCCAGCCGTTGCGGCACGGAGGCCAGGAACTCCAGCTCGGCCGCGCTCACACCGGGGTGACTCACCTGAGCGAAACGGTCCTGCAGCTGCACCCCCCCGGCCCCGAGACCGGGCAGGTAGAGCCCCTGCCGGGCCGGATCCGCCCTGCCCGATAACGCCCGTTCCACCAGGCGATTCACACCGCGGCTGCCTTCATGCTCGCCGTTGGTGAGCACCACGAAACGCCCGTCCAGCCGGCTGGCGGCTTCCACGTAAAGGGGATCGAGGCTTCGCCGGCGGGGATCGTGCACCAGGTCCATGCACACCCCATCGAGGTCCTGGACGATCAGCAGGTCATCACCGCCCGCCAGATCCTCCAGCAGGTCGTCGGGGGTGGACAGGGAACGGGAGGGGGGCATGGCAGGGCGTTTCAGGCTTCCGGGGCGGCCAGGATGACTGCGGCCCGGCCCGGCAGGAGCGTGGGGGGGGAGCCGGGACCACCGTCCCCGTCGGCCATGCTGGTCCACAGCGTTGGACCATGGCGGGCCGGTGGTTTGAGCGGCAGGGAGGCATCGCCCCGGTTGATCGCCACCCAGAGCCGATCGGAGCCCCTGCCTCGCCGGAGAAGCAGCAGATCGTCGTGGTCGCTGCTCTCGAAGGTGAGCGGGTTGGAGCGCAGGGCCCCGTGGCGCCGTCGCAGGGCGGCCAGGTCCCGCAACCATCCCTGCAGCTTTCCGGGAACCCCGTTCCAGGGGAAGGCTTCCCGACAGCCCGGCTCCGGACCTCCATCCAGCCCCATCTCGGTGCCGTAGTAGATGCAGGGTGCTCCTGGCAGGAGGAACAGGAACAGCAGGGCCAGCCGCAGGGCTTCGACGTCGCCCCCGAGGACATGGAGGGCCCGGGGGGTGTCGTGGCTGTCGAGCAGGTTGAGCTGGCAACGGGTCACCGCTTCTGAATACCGGCCCAGCTCCCGCTCCACCCGCTCCTGGAACGCAGGTCGATCCAGGGGTTGATAGGGCGGCTCGGGGAGGGGGGCCAGCTTCAGCTCCCGCAGCACCGTGGCGGCGCCGAAATAACCCAGCAGGGACCAGGCCAGGGGATAGTTCATGACGCCGTCGAAGCTGTTCCCCTGCAGCCAGGGGGAGCCGTCGCCCCAGATCTCCCCCACGATCCAGGCGTCGGGGTTGGCGCTGCGCACCGCCTGACGGAACTCGGGCCAGAAATCGTCCGGCAGCTCATCGGGCACATCCAGGCGCCAGCCATCGATGCCGGCCTCGATCCAGTGGCGCGCCACCGCGAGCAGGTGGCGCCGCACCGGCGGGTGGTCATGGCGGAACTTGGGCAGGGCCGGATCGTTCCACCAGCAGGTGTACCCGCAGCTCTCCCCCGTCTGGGGATAGGGCTGCAGCGGCCAGTGCTTCACGTGGAACCAATCGCGGTAGGGGGAGCGCTCGCCGTTCTCCAGCAGGTGGTGGAAGGCCCAGAAGCCCCGCCCGCAGTGGTTGAACACCCCGTCGAGCACCAGCCGCATGCCGCGCCGGTGCACGGCCGCGATCAGCGCATGCAGCGCCTCATCACCCCCCAGCAGCGGATCCACCCGCAGGTAGTCGTAAGCGTGGTAGCGGTGATTGGCCGCCGAGGCGAACACCGGATTCAACGACACACAGGTGATGCCCAGATCCTGGAGATGGTCGAGGGCCTCGATCACGCCGTACAGATCCCCTCCCTGGAAGCCCTGCAGCGCCGGATCGCTTCCCCAGGGCATCAGATCCAGCCCCCGCTGGGCCGCCACACGGCCGCTGCGGCGGAAGCGATCGGGAAAGATCTGGTAGATCACGGCATCGGCCACCCAGGCCGGATGCGCCGGGTTGGCTCCGTCAGGAGAAGAAGGCACGGTCACGTCAAGGGCGGTGTCATTTCAGCAGCGGCGTCATTTCAAAACCAAACATTCGCTCGCCCCTGTCCTCACTCCAGCGCTAGCACACACCAAAGCGGCTCCCCCATGGCCTCCCCCCTGCTGCTGGCCATCGACCAGGGCACCACCAGCTCCCGGGCCGCCCTCTTCGATGCCGGAGGGCGACGACTGCTCAGTTGCTCGGCCCCGCTTGAAAGCCGCTACCCGGCCGATGGCTGGGTTGAGCAGGACGCCGAGGCGATCTGGCGGAGCCAGCTTCGGGCCCTGAGCCAGCTGGAGCAGCGTCTCTCCCCGGAGCAGCGGCGGGCCGTGGCGGCCTGCGGCATCGCCAACCAACGGGAGACCACCGTGCTGTGGCGACGGAGCACCGCGGAGGCGCTGGGGCCGGCGATCGTCTGGCAGGACGGCCGCACCGCGGCTCTCTGTGCCGAGTGGAAACTTGCCGGGCTGGAAGCGCGGATCCGGGAGCTCACCGGCCTGGTGGTGGATCCCTACTTCAGCGCCAGCAAGGTGGTCTGGTTGTTGCGGGACGTCCCGGCGGCGGCGGCGGCCGCCGCCGATGGCAGCCTCTGCTTCGGCACGGTGGACAGCTGGCTGCTGCGGCGTCTCTCCGCCGAAGCTCGCCATGCCACGGAGTTCAGCAATGCCAGCCGCACCCTGCTGATGGATCTGGAGGGGCTGCGCTGGGATCCGGACCTGGCCACCGCCCTGGGGGTCCCCCCCGACGCCCTGCCGGAGTTGCTCCCCAGCCGGGCCGCCTTCGGCTCCATCGCCCCTGGCCTGCCTTTCGCCGGTGTGCCGATCACCGCCATGCTCGGCGACCAGCAGGCGGCCACCCTGGGCCAGGGCTGCCTGAAGCCCGGTGAGGGCAAGTGCACCTACGGCACCGGAGCCTTCCTGGTGATCAACACCGGCGGATCGATCCGCCGCTCCGGTGCCGGCCTGCTGAGCACGGTGGGATGGAGTGATGCGGCGGGCCGGCCCACCTATTGCCTCGAAGGCAGTCTGTTCAACGCCGGCACCGTGATCCAGTGGCTGCGGGATGGGCTCGGGCTGATCGAGCGCTCCGACCAGGTCAATCAGTTGGCCGCCGGCTGCGCCAGCAGCGGTGGGGTGATGCTGGTGCCGGCGTTCACCGGCTGGGGCACACCCCACTGGGACCCCGGGGCCCGGGGGCTGCTGATCGGTCTGACCCGCGACAGCGGTCCAGCCCAGATCGCTCGCGCCGCCCTGGAGGGCATCGCCCTGGCCGTCGCCACCCTGGTGGAGCTGGCGGAGGAGGCCCTGGGCCAACCCCTGGCGGAACTGGCTGCCGACGGTGGCGCCGCGGCGGCGGATCTGCTGCTGCAGGCCCAGGCGGATGCCACCGGATTGCCCGTACGCCGCCGTGCCGATCTGGAGAGCACCAGCCGTGGGGTGGCCCTGCTGGCCGGAGTGGAGGCCGGTGTGGTGCCATCCCTTGAGGCCTGGGGACCTGAAATGGACGAAGATGGAATCCAACGGTTCATGTCCTTGATCGATTCCGACCAGCGGGAACAGTGGCGCCGCCGCTGGCGTTCAGCCGTGGAACGCAGCCTCCATTGGCACGAGGAGGTCCGATGAGCGTGGATCTTCTGGTGATCGGGGCAGGGGCCACCGGAGCCTCCCTCGCCCTCGAGGCGTCGCGCCGTGGGCTGTCGGTGACCCTGGTGGAGGCGGGCGACATCGCCATCGGCACCAGCAGCCGCAGCACCAAACTCCTCCATGGGGGTGTCCGTTATCTGGAGCTGGCCTTCAAACGGCTCGACTGGAGCCAGCTGCAACTGGTGCGCGAGGCCCTGGCGGAGCGGGCCCACTGGTTGGCGGCGGCGCCGTTCCTGGCCCGCCGTCTGGAGCTGCTGCTGCCCACGGCCCATCCCCTGGTCAAGCTCTATTACGGCATCGGTCTGGTGGCGTACGACGCCCTGGCGGGCCGGCGCGGCATCGGGTCCAGCCGGTGGCTGCTGCCGGATGCCGTGCGTCAGGCCCTGCCGGATCTGGCGCCTGGTTACGGGGGTGTGGCCTACAGCGATGGTCAGTTCGACGACGCCAGGCTCAACCTGCTCATCGCCCGCACCGCCGCTGATCTGGGGGCCGATGTGTTCACCCGCACGGCGGTGGTGGGGCTGACGCGATCGGGGGACCGGCTCAACGGCGCGGTTCTGGAAGATGCCATCAGTGGAGAGCAACGACACCTGGAGGCCCGGGTGGTGGTCAATACCACCGGCATCGGGGCCGATGCCATCCGCCGCATGGCCCAGCCGGATGTGGCGGCCCGGGTCCAGGTGAGCCGGGGGATGCATCTGGTGCTGGAGGCGGATCTCTGCCCGTCGGGCACGGGCCTGCTGATTCCCTCCACCGACGATGGCCGGGTGCTGTTCTTCCTGCCCTTCCATGGCCGCACCCTGGTGGGCACCACCGACACCGCCTGTACCGGCAGCGACGCCGAGCAGCCCAGTGCCGCCGAGGAGGCCTACCTGCTCGATTACGTACGCCGCTGGTTTCCTGGCCACACCGACCCCGTGGTGAGCAGCCGCTGGGCGGGCGGGCGGCCCCTGCTGCGAAGCGATGGCGGCTCCGGCCAGACCTCCACGGTGGTGCGGGAGCACGTGGTGGAGACCCTTCCGTGCGGGCTGGTGAGTGTGATGGGCGGCAAGTGGACCACCTGCCGGCCCATGGCCCTCGACGGGTTGGAGGCGGCGGCCCTGCAGCTGGAGCGCCCCCTGCCTTCTCCCAGTCCGGCCACGGCAGGGATCCCCCTGCATGGGGCCGCGGACAGCCTTGAAGCCACTCTGCAGGGTCTCGACCGTCTGCGAGCTTCGATGGCCCGCAAGCTGCCCGATCCCTCCGCTGCCCTGATCGAGCATCTGCTGGCCGGCCACGGGCTGAGGGTGGAGGACGTGCTGGCCTGCGCCGCCGACCCGACCGAGCTTCAACCCCTCAGCGACGTGATTCCGCTCACCGCCGCCGAGGTGCGCCATGCGGTGCGCCACGAGTGGGCCCGCAGCGCCGATGACGTGCTGGCCCGTCGCTGCCGGCTGACCTTCGTGGATCGTGGCGAGAGCGAACGCCTGGGGCCGGCGGTGCAGGCCCTGGTGGATCAGGAGCTCGACTCCTGGCCGTCCTCTCCCACCAGCCACCAGAAGAATCCATAGGCCGGCAGGTAGATGAACCAGGCGCCACTGGCCTCGGGGAATTCACAGCCCGCCAACACCTCCCGCACGCGGCTGCCGCTCCACCGGCCCAGATCGAGGCGGGTGGAGGCACCGGTCGCCCCCAGGTTCGCCGCCACCACCACCGTCATCCCCTCACTGGAGCGGGCATAGCAGAGCACGCTCGGATGGTTGCTCTTCAGCAGCTCGAAGGCTCCCTGCCGCAGGGCGGGCAGGATGCGCCGGCTGGTGAGCATGCGTCGGTGCCAGTTGATCAGAGAGCCCGACAGGTGCTGCTGAACATCAACATTCACCACGCGGTAGTCATAGCCGGGTGTCGTGATCGGCGGCAGCACCAGCAGGGGATCGGGGGCGGTGGAGAACCCCCCGTTGCGATCCCCGGTCCAGGCCATGGGGGTGCGGTTGGGATCCCGGTCCCGCAGCCCGGGCCAGTCCCCCATGCCCAGTTCGTCGCCGTAGTACAGGCAGGGCAGCCCCGGCAGGCTGTACAGCAGGGCATGCAGAAGCGTGTTGGGTCGGGGATCGCCGTTCAGCAGCGGTGCCAGCCTTCGGTTGATGCCCCAGTTCAGCCAGTGCTCCCTGGCATTGGGGAAACCGGTAAGCACGGTCTGAACGACGGCGTCTTCCACCAGGTGGCCATCGCCGAGCCAGAGCTCGTCGTGGTTGCGCAGAGGCAGGGCCCAGCGGCAGCCCGGCACCATGGCCTGGGCATGCTCCAGGCATCGGCGCAGTTGGGCGCATCGCCCATGGGCCACGGCGGCAAACAGGTGGGCGGTGAGGGCGAAGTCGAAGGCGGCATGAAGTTCGTCGTCCGCCAGGTAGGTCGCCGATTCCTTCACCGGCTGGATCGCCTCGGCGATCAGCAGCACATCGCGGCCACACCCGTCCACTCGCGCTCGCAACCGTTTGAGGAAGGCATGGGTTTCCGGCAGCCCTTCACAGCGGCTTCCCTCCCGCTCGAACAGAAACGGCACCGCATCGAGGCGAAAGCCATCGACCCCCTTCCCCAGCCAGAAGTCCACCACCTCCAGCATCGCGTCCTGCACGGCCGGGTTGTCGTAGTTGAGGTCGGGCTGGTGGCGCAGGAAACGATGAAGGTAAAACTGGCCAGCCACGGAATCCCACTCCCAGTTGGAGGTCTCGAAGTGGCGGAACAGCACCGGCGCATCGGCATAGCCCTTGTCGTCGTCGCGCCACACGTAGAAATCACGCTCGCTGCTGCCGGTGGGTGCCCAGCGGGCCCGCTGAAACCAGGGATGCAGAACGCTGGTGTGGTTGAGCACCAGATCGAGAATCACCCGGATGCCGTGGCCATGGGCCTGCTCCAGCAGGACCGTCAGATCATCCAGCGTGCCCAGGTCGGGGTGGATGGCCGTGAAATCGGTGATGTCGTAGCCCCCGTCCCTCAGGGGGGAGGGATAAATCGGGGTGAGCCAGATCGCATCAATCCCCAGCCACTCCAGATAGGAGAGTTTGCCGGTGATTCCGGCCAGATCACCGATGCCGTCGCCGTCCGCATCGGCGAAGCTGCGGGGCATCAGCTGATAGATCACACATCCTTCCCACCAGTGCTGCGATCGGTTGGCCATCGACAGGCTGGACGCTGATCTGACCCGGGTCTAGGCGGAAACCGAAGCCCTGCCAATGATCTGGCACAAAGCAGAATCCTGCCGGAGGGCGCTCAGATTGCCCGCAGGGTACCCAGCTGTTGCTCCGCCCAATGCCGCACGGTGAATTCCTCCACAGCCTGGGTCATTGATTCCATGCGTTGTCGTTGCTCCTCCTCCGGCATCTCCAGGGCCTTGGAGATGGCCTGATCCATGCTGCGCAGAGAATAGGGGTTGGTCAGAACCGCATCCTCCAGTTCCACCGATGCACCGGTGAATTCCGACAACACCAGGACGCCACCCTGGCCCTGGCGGGCCGCCACGTATTCCTTGGCGACGAGATTGAGGCCGTCCCGCAAGGGTGTGATCCAGCAGATATCCGCCTGGCTGAACCAGGCCACAAGTTCGTCGTAGGGGGTGCGGCGGGTGGACAGGCGCACCGGCGTCCAATCGAGCCGTCCGAAGCGACCGTTGATGCGGCCCACGATCTCCTCCACCGAGCGCTGGATGTCTTCGTAGATGCGCATGCCGCTGGCAGCGGCCACACAGGCCAGGAACAACTCCACTTTTTCGTGCCACTGGGGCTTCTGCTCGAGCAGACGCTCATAGGCCAGCAACATCTCCTCGTTGCCCTTGGTGTAATCCACCCGGGAGGCTGAGAGGATCAGCTTGCAATCCTCGTGCTGCTCTTTGATCTGGGCCGCCATCCGCTGCACGTCGGGCGAGTGGCTGAGCTGACGGATCACTTCGGGGGAGGTGCCGACCGGGGAAGCCTGAATGTGAACGCGTCGGTCCCCGGCCTGCAGCCAGGGCACAACGGTCGGCTCGGAAAGGGCGCTGCCGTAGCGGCGGAATTTGGTGGCCACCGGCACCGGCTCAGCACCTGCCACCCCGCGCAGATTCATGGCGGAGCGGGCGAAATTATTGGCGTAGCGAGGAATGTGGAACCCCACCAGATCACAGCTCAGCAGGCTGTCGAGAATCTCATCACGCCAGGGAAGGATGCTGAAAACGTCGTTGGAAGGAAAGGGTGTGTGATGGAAAAAGGCGATCCTCACGTCAGGCCGACTGGCGCGAATCAAAGCCGGAGCGAGCCACAGGTTGTAGTCGTGAACCCAGATCGTGGCACCGATCGCTGCCTCCTCGCAGGCAGCTCGAGCAAAGGATCGGTTGACTTCCTCGAAAATCTTCCAGTCGGAGTTGTCAACACTGAACAGGCCAGGAAAGCTGTGGAGGATCGGCCAGAATGATTCCTTGGAAGTGACGTGATAGAAACTCGCGATCTGTTTCGGCGTCAGTGGCAGCCTACGCAGGGAAAATGGGCTGGGTGACGAAAGGTTGATGCGTTCATCGCCATTGGCGGAACCTTCGGCATCCTCTCGCCAGGAGATCCAGGTCCCCGAACGCTCTTCTAGAAACAGATTTCGTAATGTGGGAATAATCCCGTTCGGGCTTTTCTGGTCAACCCATTGCCGATTTCCATCGGCGTCAATCTTTTCTTCGTAGGGTGAGCGGTGGTATACCAGCACGAATTTGCTTGTCCCTGCCGGGCCGGAAGCAGCTTGTGAGGATTGAGGGGTGGGGATGAATGCGGTCAAACCGGAAACGGAGGGTTGTAGGGATGGTTGATGGGCTTTTCCTGACAGTGTTGCCCAGAGGGATGAGCCTTCGCACCTGTTTAGTTGCGTGATTTTAGCCTAATTTTCTCACTTCTGTCGATGACTGTTCTTTGATAGAACAGAATTAAACACTTTTGTTGCCGGATCCCTGGGCCTTCATCAGCAGATCCTCCCTGCGGGGCTCCAGCCACCACCTTCCGACCATCTGGCCGAGGCCGCAGGGGTGTAGAGGCATGATCAGAGCCTTGAACCTCCCAGCAGCGACCCGCCTGATCTCTCCATGCTGTCTGTCTTCCGTGCGCTCCACACCAGGCTGTCGGCCGCCATGGAGCGCACATTCCCTGAGGCCGCGGAGGCCGCCAGGCAGGCGGGCCAAGCCCTCGATCCCCAGCTGACGCCGGCCTCCCGGCCCGAATTCGGCGACTTCCAGGCCAACGGTGCCCTGGCCCTGGCCCGACCTCTCAAGCGAGCCCCCCGGCAGATCGCCGCCGCCATCAGCGAGGCCCTGGGGGCGGATGCCGCCTTCGCGGCCCTCTGTCTCCCCCCCGAAATCGCAGGTCCCGGCTTCATCAACCTCACCCTGCGGCCCGAGGCCCTGGTGGCCGAGCTGGCCGCGCGTCTGAACGATCCCCGTCTCGGGGTGCCGAGCGAAGTCGGCGAGGCGGAGGCCTCTCAACCGGTCATCGTGGATTTCTCCAGCCCCAACATCGCCAAGGAGATGCATGTGGGCCATCTGCGCTCCACGATCATCGGCGACGCCCTGGCCCGCGTCCTGGAGTTCCGGGGCTATCCGGTGCTGCGTCTCAACCATGTGGGCGACTGGGGCACCCAGTTCGGCATGCTCATCACCCATCTCAAGGAAGTGGCCCCGCAGGCCCTCGAGCGTGCCGATGCGGTGGACCTGGGCGACCTGGTGGCCTTCTACCGCCAGGCCAAGGCCCGTTTCGATGCCGACGAGGCGTTCCAGAACCGCTCCCGCGAGGAGGTGGTGAAGCTTCAGGGAGGGGATCCGGTGTCCCGGCGGGCCTGGCAACTGCTGTGTGATCAGTCGCGCCGCGAGTTTCAGCTTCTCTATGACCGGCTCGCCATCCGTCTGGAGGAGCGCGGTGAGTCTTTCTACAACCCCTACCTGGAGGCGGTGGTGGCGGACCTGGCCTCGGCCGGCCTGCTGGTGGAGGACGGAGGCGCCGAGTGTGTGTTCCTCGAGGGGGACGGCGGTCAGGTGAGCCAGGCACCGCCGGTGATCGTGCGCAAGAGCGACGGCGGTTTCAACTACGCCACCACCGACCTTGCCGCCATTCGCTACCGCTTCGCTCCGCCCCCCGAGGGCGATGGTGCCCGGCGGGTGATCTACGTCACCGACGCTGGCCAGGCCAGCCATTTCGCCGGTGTGTTCCAGGTGGCCCGTCGTGCCGGTTGGATTCCAGAAGGGGCCCGGCTGGAGCACGTGCCCTTCGGCCTGGTGCAGGGGGAGGACGGCAAGAAGCTCAAGACCCGTTCGGGCGACACCGTGCGGCTCAGGGAGCTGCTGGATGAGGCGGTGGAGCGCTCCGAGGCCGACCTGCGCCGTCGCCTGGAGGAGGAAGGCCGCGAGGAGGACGAGACCTTCATCACCCATGTCGCCACCACCGTGGGCCTGGCGGCGGTGAAGTACGCCGATCTGTGCACCAACCGGATCACCAACTACCAGTTCAGCTTCGATCGCATGCTGGCGCTCCAGGGCAACACGGCTCCCTATCTGCTCTATGCGGTGGTGCGGATCGCCGGGATCGCCCGCAAAGGGGGTGCCAGTGACGGCGGGGCTGCGGCCCCTGCGGCCTTCCCCGATCCCCTGGTGTTCAGCGAGCCCCAGGAGTGGGCACTGGTGCGCCAGCTGTTGCAGTTCGACGCTGTGATCCTGGAGGTGGAGGAGGAACTGCTGCCCAACCGGCTGGGCAGCTACCTGTTCGAGCTCTCCCAGGTGTTCAACCGCTTCTACGACCAGGTGCCCGTGCTGAAGGCCGAGGAACCCGCCCGCGGTTCCCGCCTGGCCCTCTGCCGCCTCACGGCCGACACCCTCAAACTGGGACTGGGCTTGCTGGGGATCCCGACGCTGGAGCGGATGTGAGGGGGCGCGGCAATCGGCCCACCAGGCTCGTGCCTTCCAACCCATTGACCCTCCAGAGGGTTTCCGGCGGTAGAAGGAAGACCAGCTGTTCAGAGGGAGTCCCACTGGTCAGAACGCAATCCGGCAGGATGTTGTGGCTCATCCTTTGTTCATCGCATCTTCTTGTGGGTGCATCCCATGAGTTTCGCTTGGGTGGTGATCTGGCCGAACGTTCCGTCATCCTGGCTGGACTGAATTCTCGAGCAGTCCTCTGCGACGCAAAGGCCCCAGATCGCTGATCCGCAGCCCCTCCGGAGTGTCCACCACCGTCCCGCGGGAGCGCAGTTGGGTCAGAACTTTCGAGGTGGTGCCCCTGGCCAGCCCTGCGATCGTGGCGATCTCCGTCTGGCTCAGGCAAGGAATCAGGCTTTGGGGGTCATTTTCGTAACCGGTGCAACAGGCCAGCTCCAGCAGCGTGGCCAGTACCCGGGTGGTGGCATCTTCGCCCCGCAGACTGAACCGCTTCCCCAGCGTGAGCAGGCGAGTGGCCTGGAGTCGTGCCATCGCCAGCGCAAACGCCGGCAGCCGATCCAGTTCCTGCTGAATGGATGTCCAGCGCACCTTCATCACCTCGATCGGGGTGAGAGCCACCACGTCGGCGGAGCGCCGGCCATGCCCCAGCAGCATCGCCAGCTCGCCGAACATCTCACCCACTCCCATCAGGGCGATCACCACTTCTTCGCCGTCCAGGGTGATGTGGCGCACCTTGACCACCCCGGAGCGGATCAGGAACAGCCCATCGCTCCAGTCCCCTTCGAAGACCAGCTGGTGGCCCGCCGGCACCATCAGGACCCTGTGGTCCTGCAGAAACCGTTCGAGCAGGGAGGTCTCCAGCTCTGCGAACAAGGGGAAGGCCGCCAGCTCAGCGGCATCGAGGCAGACGGAGGTTTCCATGGCGGAGGCACAGGCGAATCACAGTGCTCACCTGGCTCCTCGCCATTGTGGGGGTAGATCGGCCTGTTTGCCCATGGCCGTCGCTCCGTCGGGATGGCACAGGCCTCGCCCCGATCCCTGCGGCGGCGGCTCGCCGCCTGGGTGCTTCTCCTTGCCATGGCGGAAAAGGTGGCCACGTTCCGAGGGTGCGGTTCGAGTGGTGGAAATCCCAGAGCCGCTCCAAGGAGATGACGAACGCCTCACCGACATCAGCGGCCCGGCGCGATCTGGCCGAGCCGGATGAGATCGCGCAGCTCGCCCTCGGCAGGGTGGCCCATCAGGATCAGAGCTGAGGCCTGGCCGGAAGCTGGAGCCAGGCTCGGCCGCTGAAACCAGACGAAGTCGGTCGGGGGGGGCGTCTGCGACACTGCCGGGCATTGGCTTGATCGAGGCGCGTGAGCGGCATCCCTGCCCGGCCGGAGGTGGAGGCCCTTCAGGCTTACAGCGCCCCCCTGGAGGGCCGAAGGGGGCTGCTGCGACTCGACTTCAACGAGAACACCATCGGCCCCAGCCCGAAGGTGGTGGAAGCGATCCGCGCCATCCCGGCGGAGCACTACGCCATCTATCCCGAATACGACGGCCTGCGGGAGGCCGTGGTGGCCTCCCTGGGGGGCCGCGGCCTCTCCCCCGCCGGCATCGGTCTGTTCAACGGGGTGGATGATGCCCTTCACGCCATCTTCCATGCCTTCGGCGCCCCGGGTGAGCGCCTGCTGACCACCAGCCCCACCTTCGGCTACTACGCCCCCTGTGCCGCCATGCAGGGCATGGGGATCGAGGCGATCCCCTACCGGCGGCCCGACTTCGCCTTCCCCTTTGAGGAGATCCGGGCCGCCCTCGGCAGCGGCGAACCCGCGCGGATCCTGCTGATCTGCAACCCCAACAACCCCACCGGCACCCGGCTGGCGCCGGAGCGGATCCTGGAACTGGCTCTGGCGGCGCCCGCCACCCTGGTGGTGGTGGATGAGCTCTACGAGGCCTTCACGGGCGACAGCCTGCTGCCCCATCTGCAGGACCGCTGGGATTCCGGTCCGCAAGCCGAAGGGATCTTCGCCGCCGTTCCCAACCTTCTGGTGCTGCGCTCCCTGGCCAAGACGGCCGGCCTGGCCGGTCTGCGCATCGGCTTCGCCATCGGCGCGCCGGAGCTCGTGGAGCGGGCGGGGCGGGTCTGCGGTCCCTACGACGTCAACAGCTTCGCGGTCACCGCCGCCCATGCGGCCCTCGCGGACCAGTCCTATGTGGACGCCTACGTGGCGGGGGTGCTGGAGGCCCGGGCCTGGCTGGTGGGGGAGTTGGGACGGACCGGCGTGCGTCACCACGCCGCGGGAGGCAACTACCTGCTGATCTGGCCCCGGCGATCCGCCGCCGCAGTGGAGGCCGACCTGCGCCGGGCGGGCATCCTGGTGCGCTCGATGGCCGGCAAGCCCCTCATCGACGGCTCCCTGCGGGTCAGTCTCGGCACCCGCGAGCAGATGAATCGCTTCTGGGAGGCCTACCGGCGCATCGACGTACCGACCTGAGGACTCAGGGCATCACCTCGATCACCGTGCCATCGCCCACGGGGGGCAGCACGGAGAACGTGCGGCCGTTGCGACGCACCTTGGCGCCCGCCATGGCCTGCACGAAGGGCTCGAGCGGTCCCTGGTCACAGCCGGCCGGTGGCTTGCCACGGCTGTACTGCACCGGAATGACCCGGCGGGCCTGAAGCTCCCGGGCCACTTCTGCGGCCTCCTGTCCCGTGTAGACCTTGGCGCCGCCGCCCACGCCGATGATCAGCACGTCCGGGCGTCCCAGCAGCACCCGGTCGGCCGGGCTCAGGCTGCCGGCGGTGCCGCCCAGGTGGGCGATGTCCAGGCCCCCCTGGCGCCAGCGCCAGAGGGTGGCGTTGCCGAAGCGGCGACCGCCCACCCGGTCGTGGGGGACGGCGATGCCTTCGATCTGCAGTCCCGCGAGGCGGTAGGAGCCGGGCTTGACCAGGAACCTGCCGCTGGCCACCGACGCCCCTTCATCCTTGAGCCTGCTGCTGGCGAGGATCACATCGGCGCTGACCCGGGGCTCAGCCAGACCGGCGGCGCAACCCACCGCCTGGAAAGGGTTCAGCAGCACCCGGGCGCCGCCCCCCTGGATCAGCAGGGCACTGTGGCCGTAGCTGGTGATCGTGACGCCACGGCCACCTCCCTGGGCCAGGGCCGGCAGACCGAGGCCGGCCACCAGGGCCAGACCCACGCCCATCCTCAGACCCACGCTGGTGGTCCGCCGCAGCGGAGCCGGGGAGAGGGGGGTGGGGTCGAGCATGGAATTGCGCATGGCCCCACCGGGCCCGTGGTGTGGCGCGAAGTTAGCAGTGGCGTAGCCGTTTCTCCCCCCGAGCGGGCTCAGTGGGAGGCCTGGCGCAGAAAATTGGCCAGCAGTTGGTGGCCCGCCTGGGTGAGCACGCTCTCCGGGTGGAACTGCACCCCCTCCAGATGCTGGTGCTGCCGGTGCCGCAGTCCCATGATCGTGCCGTCCTCGAGCCAGGCGGTGATCTCCAGGCAGTCGGGCAGGCTCTCCCGTTCGGCGATCAGGCTGTGGTACCGGGTGGCTGTGAGGGGTTCGGGCAGGCCTTCGAACACCCCCTGGCCGGCGTGATGCACCGGGGAGGTCTTGCCGTGCATCAGCTCGCCGGCCCGCACCACCCGCCCCCCGAACACCTGGGCCAGGCACTGGTGGCCCAGGCACACGCCCAGCACCGGCACGGTGGGTCCCAGCTCCCGCAGCACCTCCTGGCACACCCCGGACTGGTCAGGATCCCCGGGGCCAGGGGAGATCAGGATCGCCGCCGGATCGAGCGCCCGGATCGCCTCCAGATCGAGGGCATCGTTGCGCTCCACCCGCAGCTCGGCTGCCAGGGGGTGTTCGGCGGCCAGTTCACCCAGGTATTGCACCAGGTTGAAGGTGAAGCTGTCGTAGTTGTCGAGGACCAGAAGCATGGGGTCGGTCTAGGCGCCGAGGCGTCTCAGCAGGGGCGGCACCAGCAGCAGCAGGGCGATCAGCAGCGACGAGAGGGCGGCCACGAGCACGGCGGCAGCGGCGCAGTCCTTGGCGATGCGCGCCAGGGGGTGGAACTGGCGGCCGATGGCCAGGTCCACCACGGCTTCGGTGGCGGTGTTGAGCAGCTCCAGCACCAGCACCGCCGCCACGGTGAGCACCAGGACCGCCAGCCGGTCGGCGGCCAGCTCCAGCCAGAGCCCCAGGCCGAAAACGACCACGCCGGTGAACACGTGGATACGGAAGTTGCGCTGGCTGGCGAGGCTGTAGGCCAGACCCTGGGCGGCATAACGGAAACTCGCCGGCAGGTCACCCGCCACCTTCCAGGCTCCCACTCTCAGCCGCCTGCCCCGCCGTTGGACGTCACCGGTCACGTCCCGCAGGGCCGGCGGATGTTCCTCTGGAAGGAGCATGGGCATCGCATCGCCGAGGGATGGACCTGCGGCACCTTACCGCCGATGGCCGGCACGAACAGCCCCTGTCAGGGGGGCGATGTCTGCAGCAGTGCCGTCTGACGTTTCAGCATGACGGCCAGGCTGGCCTCATCGGGGTGATCCCAGCCCAGCAGGTGCAGGAGCCCGTGGCTGGCCAGGAACAGGAGTTCCTCTTCGAGGCCATGGCCGGCGCTGATCCCCTGCCGGCGGGCCGTGTCGACGGAGATCACGATGTCGCCCAGCTCCAGCCAGGAGCTGGCCCCTGTCGCCCCGGCCTCCGGCATCGGCGACGGGGGCGCCTCCTCCTGGGCGGCGAAGGCCAGCACATCGGTCGCGCCGGTGGTCCGGCGCCAGGCCTGGTTGAGCTCCGCGATGGTCGGATCGTCGCAGAGTTCCAGCCCCAGGCTGTAGCCAGGCGCCTGCAGATGGGCCGGCAGCTCCGGCTGCAACTGATCCAGCCAGGTGGTCAGATGGGCGCTCCAGCGGTTCTCCGCCCCGGCGGGATCCAGCAGCCGGCTGGCGGAGGAGGGTTCGGCTCCGGCCCCGCTCTGGATGTGGAAGGCCAGATCGAGGGCCGGGGGGGGGCCGGCCCCGAAGACGCGGTTCATTGGGGGAGGGTGGGTCGGCCCAGCCAGGCGATCAGCAGCAGGAAGCCGGAGAGCCCCAGGGCGGTGAGGCCGAAGTGGACCAGGCTCTGGCGCCCCTTGCGCACCATGTTGCGCATGGCCAGCTTGACGAAGCTGGGACTCTCTTCCCCGGGGCCGCCGGCTGCGGAGGGTCGGGGAGTGGCGCGCTCGGGCATGGGTGGGGTTGGGGGGAATCAGGCGGCCGCTTCGGCGGCCACGTCCACACCCTGGCGCAGCAGGGACTGGATGAAGGGATCCAGATCGCCGTTCATCACCCCCTGCACGTCGGTGGTTTCCTCCCCCGTGCGCAGATCCTTGACCATCTGGTAGGGATGAAACACGTAGTTGCGGATCTGGTTGCCCCAGGCCGCCTCGACGATGTCGCCGCGGATGTCGGCGATCTCGGAGGCTCGCTGCTCCTGGGCGATCACCAGCAGCTTGGCCATCAGCAGCGCCATGGCCTTCTCCTTGTTCTGGAGCTGGGAGCGCTCCTGGGTGCAGCGCACCGCCAGGCCGGTGGGGATGTGCAGGATGCGCACGGCCGTTTCCACCTTGTTGACGTTCTGACCGCCGGCTCCTCCTGAGCGGGAGGTGGTGATCTCCAGGTCCTTGTCGGGAATGTCGAGCTTCACCTCCTCCTCCAGCTTGGGCATCACCTCCACCCCGGCGAAGCTGGTCTGGCGTTTGTCGTTGGCGTTGAACGGCGAGATACGCACCAGCCGGTGGGTGCCTTTCTCGTTGCGCAGGTAGCCGTAGGCATAGCGGCCGTCGATCTCGATGGTGCAGCTCTTGATGCCCGCTTCCTCCCCTTCCGAAAGTTCGTCCACGGTCACCTTCATGCCGTGGTCCTCGGCCCAGCGGGTGTACATCCGCATCAGCATCAGGGCCCAGTCCTGGGCATCGGTGCCGCCGGCGCCGGCGTTGATGGAGATCACCGCGCCCTCCTTGTCGTAGGGGCCGCTCAGCAGCCGTTCCAGCTCCCAGCGATCCAGGTCGCCCTTCAGGGCCTGAGGCCCTCATCGGCCTCGCGGAGCAGATCCTCGTCGGGCTCGAGGTCGTAGAGCTCCAGGGTGGCCCGACCGTCATCCACGGCGGCCTTCCAACGGGTCAGCTGCTCCAGCTGGGCCTTCACCTCATCGAGCTGGCGCATCTGCTTCTGGGCCTGAAGCTGGTCGTCCCAGAAGCCGGGCTGGGCGGCTCGCTGCTCCAGATCCCGCTGGCGGGCGTTCAGGGCCGGTACGTCAAAGACAGTCCTGGGCATGGCCCAGGCGGTCGGTGAGTTGGGACAGGTCCCGCTTGAAATCGGTGAGATCGAGCACCGCAACCATCAGAGCTTTTGACATGACCGTATCAGGGCGGATGGGGCTTGAGCCTCTAAGATGATTAACCAAAAAGAACTCGAGCGTTTTAATGGCCCACCCAGAAGTCCCCCCCCCGGAGTCCGGGCAGGAGTCTTTGGAGGTGAAACCGCCAGCCAAGGTGGAGATCTATACCTTTCGCTTCTCCTCCGATTGCATCCGCGCCAAGGGGCTGCTGGATCGCCTCGGTGTCACCTACAACGAATACATCGTCGACGACGACGACCTCAACAAGGACGTGATGATGAAGCGCGCCGGAGGTCATACCAGCGTTCCCCAGATCTTCATCGACGGTAAGGCGATCGGTGGCTATTCCGAACTTCAGAATCTGGCCAACGTCGGGGAAATTTTTGCTCTGCTGCGTTTGCCCGAGTGACCTCCCCGACCGCTCGCGCAAGGGACGCCCAGCTGTTCGTTGTCGACCCGCTCGCCAGGCTGCGGCCTGCCAAGGACTCCAGCGTGGCCCTGATGCAGGCGGCCCAGCGCGCCGGACTTGCCGTCTGGGTGTGCACACAGGCCGACCTTTCCACGGCGGGGGCGGAGGATGGCTCCCACCTTCCCCTGGCCTGGGCCCGGCCGTTGCGCCTGGCGGACGTGCGCCCCGATGACGAGGCCTGGATCGTGCCGGAACCCTGGTACGAGGCGGGAGAGCCCCGGGAGCTGCCGCTGGACCACTTTCGCTGGGTCTGGATGCGCAAGGATCCGCCCGTCGACGAGGCCTACCTCTACGCCACCCAGTTGCTGGAGATGGCGGAAGCCGTCGGTGTGCGTGTGCTCAACCGCCCGGCGGCCCTGCGGGGCTGGAACGAGAAGCTCGGTGCCCTGCGCTTCAGCTCCTGGATGGCGCCTTCGCTGGTGAGTGCCCGGGTGGAACAGCTGGCGGCCTTCGCCGCCGGGCACGACGAGGTGGTGCTCAAGCCCCTGGCGGGACGGGCCGGTCAGGGGGTGGTGCGGGTCACGGCGGCGGCCCCCGGTCTGCGGGCGCTGCTGGAGCTGGTCACCCAGCAGGAGCAGCTGCCCGTGATGGTTCAGGCCTTTCTGCCGGGGGTCAGCGCCGGCGACAAGCGCATCCTGCTGGTGGACGGGGAGCCGCTCGGGGCTGTGAACCGGCTGCCGAAGGCGGGGGAGTTCCGCAGCAATCTGGCCCTGGGTGGCGCTCCGGTCGCTGCCGACCTGAGCGGGACCGAACAGCGCATCTGCGCCGAGCTGGCCCCTGTGCTTCGGGCCGAAGGGCTCTTCTTCGTCGGCATCGACGTGATCGACGGGCGCCTCAGCGAGATCAACGTCACCAGCCCCACCGGTGTACGCGAGGTGGAGTTGCTGGGCCGCATTCCGCTGGCGGATCTGGTCATCGAGCGGCTGCTCGCCGCCTGAGCCCGGCGGCCGCCGGTTTCATCGGATTCAGCCGAAGGCGCCGGCCACGGGCAGGTTCAGCTGCTGCTGCAGCACCCCGAGCTTGAGGGTCACCTCCTGAAGCTCCCGTTCCGGATGGGAGCCGCGCACCAGCCCGGCGCCGGCGGTCAGCTCCAGGTGGCGCCCCCGCAGGGTGCCGCTGCGGATCGCCACCCGCAGGTCCGTGTCCCCTTCGGTGTCGATCCAGCCGATCGGCGCGGCGTAGTGCCCCCGTTCGAACGGTTCGAGGCTGCGCAGCCAGGCCATCGCCTCCCGGCGCGGCAGCCCGGCCACTGCCGGGGTGGGGTGGAGGGCTTCGGCCAGGGTGAGGGGGGCCTGGCCCCGGAGCGCGGCGGTGATCGGTGTGTGCAGATGCACCAGGGATCCGTGACGTGCCAGTCGCGGCCGGCGGGGCCGGCGCGGATCGAGGCCGGCCTTCTGCAGCACGGCGGTGATCGTCTCGGCCACCAGTTCGTGTTCGTGCCGGTCCTTGAGCGAATGGAGCAGGTCGTCAGCCGGGGCCCCCAAGGGGGCGGTCCCCGCCAGGGCATCGCTGCGCAGCTGGCCCTGGCGGAGGGTGAGGAGTCGTTCCGGAGAGGCCCCCAGCAGGGCGTCCCGCTGTGATTGCTGCCAGAGGAAGCGGCAGCTGCCGGGCTGGCTGCGACGCAGGTGCGAGAGCAGGGTGAGGGGATCGAGGGGACCGTCCAGCAGCAGCTGCTGGCGCACCGCCAGCACCAGCTTCTGAAGGTCGCCCCGTTCCACCAGCTCCAGGGCCCGATCCAGGGCCGAGCGGTAGCCCGCGTGCCAGCTGGAGCCATGGGCGATGCCCACCGGCTCGCCGCAATGGGTCCCAGGCTGGCCGGCCACCGCCACCGCCTCCAGTCGGCGGCGGGTGTCCCACAGTTCCTCGGCGACGCTGCGTGCCGTGACGCCGCCCCCCAGGCAGCGCTGCAGGCGCAGCCAGCAGTGGCGGCCCTGACGGCTGAGTTGCCAGCTGGGCAGGACGGCCTTCACTCCCGCCGCCCCGGTGCCGGGTTGCAGGGGACTCTCGAAGAAGGCAAAGGCCAGCAGCACCCGGGGGCGGGCCAGGGCCGGCGTGGGGGACGGTTCGCGGGCCAGGCGGCTGAGGCTCAGGCTGCTGAAGCGCTGGGCCAGCTCGAAGCGCCGCGGACCGCTGAGCTCCAGGCCGTTGCAGATCCCGGTGGCAGCGATGCTGAGGCCCGGAGCACCATCCCAGAGGAAGCGGAAGTCGTTGACTCCGCCCAGCAGCGGCAGGGCCGCCAGGGGGTCGAGACCGGCCATCGGCAGGGCCAGGCTGAGCACTCCCTCCTCTTCCAGACGCCCGCTGGCGGCGGTGGCTGCCGTGAGCAGCGCGGTGAAGCTGGCAGGGGCCTGCACCAAGGGGCCGCGGGTCCGGGGCGAAGGGCTGCTCAAATGTATGGGCCTTTCCCCACCCAATGCCCGCGGCCACCATGTCCCAGCCACAGGTCGTCGCAAGCCGTTACGCCCCGGAGGGCAGGGCCGCCGAGCGTCGTCGCCTCTGGCGTGCCGCCGTGAAATGGCCCATGTACGCCGTGGCGGTGATGCCGGTGCTGCTCGCGGCGGGCTGGCGCCTGGGCCAGGGCCAGGCCCTGCGGTGGGATCAGCTGCTGCTGTTCCTGCTGGCGGCGGTGCTGCTGCTGGCCTGGGAGAACCTCGCCAACGACGTGTTCGATGCCGACACGGGGGTGGACACCCTGGGCAAGCCCCATTCGCTGGTCAACCTCACCGGCCGGCGGGATCGGGTCCAGTTGCTGGCCCACGGCTGCCTGGCGCTCGGACTCGTTGTGATGGCCCTGGTGGCTCTGCGCAGCAGCGCCGCGGTGCTGCTGCTGGTGCTGCTCTGCTGCGGCCTGGGCTACCTCTACCAGGGGCCGCCGTTCCGCCTCGGTTACCGCGGTCTGGGCGAACCCCTCTGCTGGCTCGCTTTCGGCCCCTTTGCCACCGCTGCCGCCCTGCTCGCCCTGGCCCCGGCCGGCCCGGTCGGGATCCCCTGGGGGCCGGCTCTGGTGCTGGGCAGCGGCCCGGCGGTGGCCACCACGCTGGTGCTGTTCTGCTCCCATTTCCACCAGGTGGGGGAGGACGCCGCCCATGGCAAGCGCTCGCCGGTGGTGCGGCTCGGCTCCCGGAGGGCCGCGGCGCTGGTGCCCTGGTTCGTGGCCGCTGCCCTGGCGCTCCAGTGGGCTCCCGTGCTGCTGGGCTGGTGGCCGCTGACGGCCCTGCTGGGGGCCATCGGCCTGCCACCGGCCCGGGCCCTGATCCGGCTGCTGGGGGAGGAACACCACCGGCCGGAGCGGATCGCCGGCAGCAAGTTCCTGGCCCTGCGCTTCCAGGCCCTCAATGGCTTCGGTCTGGCCTGCGGCCTGGCGGTGGGCCCCTGGCTGGGGGGGCTGGGGGGCCGGTGAACACCCCAGCGGCCGCACCGGTCCCGGCGGAGCGGCTCAGCCTCCATTGGCGTCCCTTCTCCTTCCGGCTGCCGCTGCCCCTGGTGACAGCCAGCGGCCGGCT
>CALNZO010000015.1:0-32323 GCA_942491175.1 uncultured bacterium
GGCATGGGAAGGAGTTCCCGCAACAACTGGGCATAGGTGATGTTGACGTTCACGGTGGCATCGAGTCGCTGGACCAGAGAGAGAATCAGTCGTTCCTGGGTGTTGGAGAGATCCAGCTCACTGCTCAGCCCCGTGAGATAGCGAAGACGGGCATCGCGGAAGGCCTCCAGGCCCGCCGCCACGCCGCGGCGAGCCGAAAGGAGGCGGGCCAGACTGGCTTCATGGCATTGAAGAATGCCTGCTCAAGCCGTAGCCGGATCGCATTGCGGCGTGCCGCGTATTGCTGCACCGAGACGGCCTCTCCCATCGCCAGGGCACGCACCTGGCCGCGGGTGGTGCCCGCATCGAACATCAGCCAACGGGCCGCCAGGCCGATCGACCAGTCGTAGCCGCTGGTGTTGAGCGCCGTGGCCACGGTGCTGCCGCAACAGCCACCATTGCTGGTTCTCACGTTCCAGGCGTTGGCATTGCTGGCGCTGCCACCGGCGCTGGCGAACAGGGACAGTTTCGGCAGCAAGCGCCGCGGCCACAGCATCTTTCCGTGGCGCCAGCGCTTCGCGGGTGGCGAGGATGGCTTCGAGTTCCGGGTTGGATCGGTACGCCGCCAGCAGACTTTCCTCGAGATCGAGGGGCCAGCGAGGCTGAAGCCGTACCGGATCGCTGGTGGCCGGTGTCACGTCCGGCGGCAGATTCAGCACCACTGCCAGCTGGCGGCGGGCGATGGCCCGATCGGCGAGGGCCTGGACCAGCAGTTCCTGATCACTGGCTTCGATCGCCCGCCGGCGCAACACATCGATCCAGGGCACCAACCCTGCCTGTTTCAGATCCAGGCTGTCCTCAAGAATCAGCAGGTCGTTGTGGACCGCGGCCTCGCGGATGCGCACGATCTGGTCGGTCCGCTGCAAGCTGGTAGTAACTCTCGCTCACGGCTGAGCTGCAGCTGGCGAAGCTCTTTGGCGTAGCCCTGGCTGGCGCTGCGCAGTCCCGCCCGCCGGCCGGGCTCGGATGGACGGGTGCGGGAGAAATCCAGCAGCTCGTATCGCAGTTGCAGCCCGGCGACCACCCCATGGGTGTTGCTGTTCAGGGAGGCCCGGCCGCCGGGGGGTATGAAGAAGGGACTACTGGGATGGAAGATCGAGGCTCCCTGAGCCGGTGGGAGAGAAGAAGCGGGTGCTGTCCTGGTCGGTTCCGCCCGTGGCGTAGGCCGAGATCCGCGGCCAGTAGGCGCCCAGCCGGCTCTGCAGTTCGGCGAGGGCCGCGGCCACCTCCTCGCTGCGGGCCTGCACGGTGGGGCTGTTGGCGAAAGCCGATGGCAAGGGTCTGTTCGAGGCTCAGGCCCTGGATCCGGCCGTCCTGCAGGCTTGTGGCCTCGTGGGAGGGCCAGCGGCGGAGGGCGAGGTCGCCTCCTGCGGGTTCGAGGAGCGGTGCCGAGGGGGGCATTCGGCTGGAGCAGGGTTTCCGGGAGCGGCGAGGTGCCCATCACGTTGCCGGGGGAAGGCTCCGGCTGGGCGGGAAGCAAGGCATCGAGGGCCCGGATCTGACGATCCAGTTCCCTCCAGTTGCGCTCCAGCCGGTCCTGATCGCCCCCGCCCCGGGCCGGCAGGGGCTGGCCGGGGAGGGCCCTGGGCCAGAGAACGAGCCCAAGGGCCAATCCCGCGCCGATCCATCTGTCCAGGGGACGCCCCGTTCCGCTCCCCCCCATGGCCCACCGCCTCCCCCATCCGGCGCCCAGTTTGCTCGATATCGCCATCGGGGGCTTCCAGGAACGGAAACCCGGTGGTCGGCCGCAGCAAGGAGCCGGGTACCCGATCGGCGGCGTCGCAGTGGATCATCCGCAGGGATGATGGAGGCTGCGATGGGCGCCAGGTGGAAGGGCCGGTTTCTCCGCCGTTCTTGATCCCGTCCTTCCCGTGCCCGTTTCCCTGCCCGGTTCAGGCCGCAGCAGGAGCTGCCAGAGCCTGCCAGCGCTGTTCTGCCTGCTCGATGCTGCGCAGAGCCTGGCCGCAGAGCACCAGCCGGCTGGCGTTGCGCTGCAGGTGGGTGAGATCGATGGTGTCCAGATCCGGATCATGGAGCCACCGCTCGAGGGCCTGCCAGCGGGCCGGCACCTCCAGGACTGCGGCGGGGGGGGAGGGCCGGTGGCGGTGGGATCCCTCGAGGGACTGACACCACTGCACCAGCCGTCCCGCCACTGCCCTCAGCAGTTCGGCCTCGGCGGTGTGGATGTCCCTGAGGGGGCCCCGATCGCCGCGGGTGTGGGTGAGCAGCTGAAGGCCGTCGACCACGCCGACCAGCTGGGACCCGGTTCGATTCAGCAGCAGGAAGAGTCGGTAGGTGGGATGGCTGCTGGGGTTGTTGCCGAGCTCATCAGCCACTTCCGCCATGGCCTCGCGAAGGCTCACCAGCTGGCGGCGCAACCCCTGCACCGTCCGGCCCCTGGCTGGCCGGGCCATCCCCTGGGTTCCCGAAGGGTATGGGGGGAGGCGGGCGCTTCGATGTGGTCGGCCTGGGCGAGCAGGCTGGCGGAGAGGTCAGTGAGCAACTGGCGCAGCCGCCTGCGGTTGCCGTCCACCGCCAGGTCGGGCCAGAAAAGGCGCAGGCTCAGCAGGGCCGCCAGGATGCCGGCCACGGTCCAGAAGAGCCGCAACGGGACCCACGGCTCCAGGTTGCTGTCGTGGACGAGCCAGCCCATCACGATGATGTTGCTCCCCACCTTGTATCCCACCTCCAGACCCAACGCCGACCCCAGCAGCCGCATGCCGACCAGGGAGAGGCTCAGTCCCAGGGGGAGGGGCAGATGGCTCAGGCCGGCGTACGCCGCCAGCAGCACCATCGCTCCCACCACCGACCCCAGCAGCCGTTGGCGGCCCAGGCCGATCGAGCCCCCGTAGGTGCCGGTGCAGACCGCCAGCACCGCCATGGGGGCGTAGAAGCCGAAGGGAACGGGAGCCAGGGCCCCGAAGCCGTTCATCAGTCCGGCGGTCAGGGCCAGCCTCAGCTCGGAGCGGCGGATCAGCATCGGGCCACGAGCGCCAGGGTCCGCAGGCTGGCCATCAGGGGGTGCTGCTCCTCCGCCAGGGCCAGCAGGGGCAGCAGGGGGATCGAGCGGCTCCGGGCCAGACCTTGCCAGGACAGGGGATCCCGGGCCGGTGCGGGGGCGGGGTGACCCTCAAGGTGAGCAGCCATGCACGCCATGCCGGTTCGCAGTGGATCGCCGGCCCCCTGCGCATCGGGTGCCCCCGGGGTGCCCAGGTGGTCGCTCAGGCCGGCCAGCAGCCGCTCCCACTGCAGCCAGTGGTGCTGCACCGAGGCCCAGAGCTGCAGCCTCTGGGACCAGCGCTGCCGCAGCAGGCGACGGCCATGAGGGGCCCCGCGCTCCTGGGCCACCAGTCCTTCCATGGCCACCAGGTCCCGGCTGAGGCTGCCGGGCAGCAGGGGACGGGGCCGCTCCTGCCGGCCGTCGAGCCAGCCTCGCTGGCGTTCCAGCTGCTGGGTGTAGGTGTCTCGCAGCCCAGCTTCCAACCGCATCAGCCGATCGAATCCCCGCCGCGGCCAGAAGAGCAGGCCCACCAGGATGGCGATCACGCAACCGACGGCGGTGTCGAGAGTGCGGTTGAACACATAGCTCCAGTCCAGGGCCACGTGACTCGGGATCATCAGGAACATGATGCTCACCAGGGTCGCGGTCCCTGCGGCCGACTGCCAGCCGAGCCAGCGCAGCAGGGGCAGGATGAGCAGCATCGACAGCAGCACCCCCGTCCAGCCGTCCAGCACGGTATGGACCAGGAAGGTCACCAGTCCGCCGGTGATGGTGCCGAACACCCGCACCCGGCCGGCCCTGAGGCTCAGGTCGTCCCCGTCCTCCATGACGGTGATCACCGCCAGCATCGGGTACCAGACGTAGGCGATGCGCTCGAACCAGAGCGACAGGGCGGCAGTGAGAAAGGCGGCCACCCCGAGCCTCAGACCGTTGCGCAGCAAGGCGGATCGCACAGACCTCCGGGACCTCGGGAGTAGGTGGAGCCTATGGGCGTTCAGGCTGCTGGGCTGCTCGCCGAGGCGCCGCGGACGAGGCTGTCAGAAGAGGAAGCGGTGGCGGCCTCCGCTCACCACGCTCTCCTCCTTCTCCTCCAGTGGTTCGCCGGCAGGGGGCGGCCAGGCGGCGTCCCAGTAACTGATGCCGTCCTTGTAGAAAGGCCTGCCATCGAGCCGCTGGGTGTTGAGCTGGGTCCGGCCCATGGCCGTGATCAGACCACCCAGCTCCATGGGGCCCAGATCGGTGCGGATCTCCTTGCGGGCCACCAGCATCAGAGCCGGCAGCCGCACCAGATATTCGGGCCGGGTGAGTTTGCGGAACAGCGACTGGAGGGCCAGCTGCTGGCGGTCCATCCGGCCCAGGTCGCCGGTCTCGTCGTGGCGGAAGCGCAGGAACCCCTCGAGATCCTTGCCGCGCAGGGTCTGCACCCCGGGCTGCAGATCGATGGAGAGTCCCTGGCTGCGGTCGACGTAAAACATGCGCTTGGGTACGTCCACTTCGATGCCACCGAGCATGTCGGCTATCTGGCGGATGGAGGCGAGGTTGACCACCAGGTGGTGCTGGATCGGCCGGCCGAGCCTCTGGGAGATCTCCCGCTTCACCGCATCGGTGCCCCCCAGGCTGTAAAGGGCGTTGATCTTCACCGGTCCGAAGCTCTCGGCCTCGATGTAGGTGTCCCGCGGGATCTGGGTGATCTGGGTGCGGTCCCCTTCGATGCGCAGGGTGGCGATCACATCGGTGTTGCCACCACCCACGTCGGTGCCCAGGATCAGCAGATCCTGCCGGCCCATGCCACGACTCCAGGCGGCGAAGGGATTGGTGATCGAGTTGGAGAGTCCACCCCCCTCACTGGCCCCGGCGGTGATCACCTGGGCGAGGGGAGCCGCCAGCAGCAGACCGCCTCCGAGGCCGATGGCCATGGCGATCAGGACGGGAGCGCGTTGGCTGCGCCGGCGTCCAGGGCTGTGCGGGGAAATCTTCATCGAAGCTCAACTTAAGACACCTGAGCTCAGTGGAGGGCTTCCTCCGGCCGCAGCCCCGTCTGCACCCGCCAGAGGGCGGCATAGGCCCCATTTCCGGCCAGCAGGTCATCGTGGCGACCGCTCTCGACGATCTGTCCGTGTTCCATCACCACGATGCGGTCGGCGTGGCGCACCGTGCTCAGCCGGTGGGCGATGACCAGGGTGGTGCGCTCGGCGGTGATCCTCTCGAGGGAGCGCTGGATCGCCGCCTCGGTTTCGTTGTCGACGGCAGCGGTGGCCTCATCCAGCACCAGCACCGGCGGGTCCTTGAGGATGGCCCGGGCCAGGGCGATGCGCTGGCGCTGGCCGCCGGAAAGGCGCTGACCCCGCTCGCCCACCACGGTGTCGTAGCCATGGGGCAGAGCGGTGATGAATCCCGCCGCCTCGGCCAGGCCCGCGGCCCGTTCGATGGCCACCCGGCTGGCCCCGAAGCTGCCATACGCAATGTTTTCGGCCACGCTGCCGTGGAACAGGAACACCTCCTGGCTGACGAGCCCGATCGCCCGCCGCAGGTCCTGAAGAGAGAGATCCTCGATCGCCACCCCGTCCAGCAGGATCCGGCCCGCCTGAATCGCATACAGCCGCAGCAGCAGTTTGACGATCGTGCTCTTGCCGGATCCGGTGGCTCCCACGATGCCCACGGTGGTGCCGGCAGGGACATCCAGATCGAAGTGGCGCAGCAGGGGGTCGCGGCCGGCGTAGGCGAAGTCGACCCGCTCGAAGCGGATGTGGCCTCGGACCGCGGCGAAGGGAAGGGGCCGGTGGCCGCTGGGGATGGCGATCGGGGTGTCCAGCAGGTCCATCACCCTGTGGGTGGAGGCCATGGCCCGCTGGTAGTCGTCGAGGGTACGGCCCAGGGTGGTGAGGGGCCAGAGAAGGCGCTGGGTGATGAACACCAGGAAGCTGTAGGTGCCGATGGCGATGGCGCCCTGCCAGGCCTGAAGACCGCCGATCACCAGGATCGCCAGGAAGGCGAACAGGATCGCGAAGCGGATCAGGGGAATGAAGGCCGCCGACAGGCGGATGGCTCGGCTGTTGCTGGCCCTGTAGGCCTGACTCTGCTCGATCAGGCGTTGCTTTTCCCAGTCCTCGGCCGCGTAGCTCTTGATGGTGAGCATGCCGCCCAGGTTGTTGCTCAGCCGGCCGGCCAGATCACCGGCCCGCTCACGCACCTCTCGGTAGCGGGGTGCGAGGCGGCGCTGAAAGCGGAGCGACCCCCAGAGGATCACGGGGATCGGCAGGAAGGAGATCCCCGCTACCGCCGGAGAGAGCACGAGCATGGCGCCGCCCACCGCCATCACGGTGGTGATCAGCTGAAGGATCTCGTTGGCCCCGTGGTCGAGGAATCGCTCCAGCTGGTTGATGTCGTCGTTGAGGATGGTGAGCAGCCTGCCGCTGCTGCCGGCCTCGAAGAAGGCCATCTCCAGGTGCTGGAGATGGTCGTAGGCCTCGATGCGCAGTTCGTGCTGGACGGTCTGGGCGAGGTTGCGCCACAGGAGCGCATAGAGGTATTCGAAGAGGGATTCGGCGCTCCAGATCAGGAACGAGAGCACCGCCAGCACCCCCAGTTGCCCCGGCACGGTGTTGAAGCCAAGGCCGGCCAGCCAGGAGGTGCGCTGCTGCACCACCACATCCACCGCCAGTCCGATCAGGACGGGCGGGGCCAGATCGAAGAGTTTGTTGAGGACGGAGCAGCTGGCCGCCATCCAGGCAAGCCTGCGGTGGGGCCGCAGGCTGCGAAGGAGGCGAGCCAGCCCCGGAGATGGGGAGATCTTCGGGCGGCTGGCCTCAACGGCCATGGCCGCCGGGGAACTCACCAGCGATTGCCGCCGCCGCCATAGCCACCGCCCCCGCCGGAGCGGCCGCCACCACCACCGCCGTAGCCGCCGCCACCACCGCCGCCACCGCCATAGCCGCCGCCACCGGAACGGCCACCGCCGCCGTAACCGCCGCCGGGTCGGCCCCCACCGCCACCGCCTTCACGGGGTGTGGCCTTGTTGACCCGGATCATCCGGCCCATCCACTCCACGTCCTGGAGGTCATCGATGGCCTTCTGTTCGGAGGCATCATCAGCCAATTCGATGAAGGCGAAACCGCGTTTGCGACCGGTTTCACGGTCGAGGGGAAGGCTGCACTGCCGGACCTCGCCGTACTGGCCGAAGAGATCGAGAAGGTCCTCGCGTTCGGCCTGGAACGAGAGGTTGCCGACGTAAATGGTCATTCAATGAAAAAGCTGGAACGGATTCCTCCGGTGTCGGGAATCCCAGGGGAAGCAGGTGGTCGGCGAGGCGTGGAGATCGGATCCCGGGGTGGGGCCGGTCCCTGTGAACCCGAGCCGGCGTTGCGTGCCTAAGGGAGCCAGAGCGGCATGGAACTTCTGGAAGCCTACAACTGAGCCCCAGGCCTCCATGGAGAAGCTTGAAGCAGATCTGAAGCAAATAGGAAATTTTCTCCACCCATGGCCGGGGTGTCCCATTGTCAGCAAACCCTGATGACCCTGATCCCATGAAAGCGACCCCCGTCCCGTGGAGCCTCGCCTGGAAAGAGGATGGTGAGCTGGGATCCCAGGATCTCTTCGATCTTCTCCAGGTCCTGGTGGCCAGCGAAAGTCATGATGTCCAGACGTCCATGATCGCGGCTCTGGAGAAGCTTTCGGTCACCGATCTCGAGGTCGTGGCCAGTGAGGAGGTCACACGGATGTGCGCCTGATCAGATCGGGTAGAGCTTGGCGGTGGCGGCTTTGCAACTGCTGCGGGCCGAGGCAATGCTGCTGCCGCTGGAGATGCGGTCAGCCACGCAGCTGCAGGCGAAGTTAGCCATGCCGTCGGGAGCCGTCTTGCCCGACTGGGCCAGTTCCGTCTCGAAGGCGGACAGACAGAAGGAGCGGACCACTTCGATGATCGGGCCGGAGCCGGCTTCGGCCTTTCTTTCGAGAAGGCCGGGAACCGCCAGCGCCACCAGGGAGACGATCAGGCCAAGCGGCATGGCCGGATGGCGGGTTCCATGGGGCTGGTGGCGGTGCCGCGGCAGGGGAAGCATGGGGAAGACGGCGCGGTGCGCGCCGGGGAGGGAATTCAGGAGCCCAGGCGGGAAATCTGGAGCTCCTTGTTCATCACCCGGAGGCGACGAAGGTCGTCGAAGACGTCGTCGGGCATGCCCTTGGGAAGGTCGACCGTGCTGTGGGCGTCGAAGATACGGATCTTTCCGATCGATCGGCCGGTGAGCCCGGACTCGTTGGCGATGGCTCCGACGATATTGCCCGGCTTGACCCGATCGCGCCAGCCCACCTCGATGCGGAACCGTTCCATGTTGTCCTCGGGCCCGTCTGCGCCCCGCTCCTGGTTGCGGTCGTTGAAGGGTCGGCGATCCCCCCGATCCTGACTCCGATCCCGGTCGCGGGAGGTGGGGGCTCCAGGACGGGACTGACCCCAGCGCTGCTCACCCTGCAACAGCAGGGGTTTGCCGCCGAGGCTCAGCTCCAGGGCCGCCAGGGCCAGCTGGTCGGGGGTGCAGTTCTGTTCCTGGGCGACCCGTTGCAGGATCTCCCCCAGCAGGGCCCGCTCCTCGGGATTGCTGGCCGGCTGCTGCAGAGCGGCAGTGACTTTTTCGCGCAGCCGGTCGAGCCGGTGCTGGTTGATGCTGGCGTTGCCGGGCACCTCCATCGGCTCGATCGGCTGGTTCACCGCCCGTTCCAGCCCCCCCAGGAAGCGCCGCTCCCTCGGCGTCAGGAAGAGGATCGCTTCGCCGTTGCGCCCCGCCCGGCCGGTGCGGCCGATGCGGTGCACGTAGGCCTCACCGTCGAAGGGGATGTCGTAGTTGATCACCATGCCGATGCGATCGACATCAAGGCCCCTTGCCGCCACATCGGTGGCCACCAGCACGTTGACGCGTCCATCCCGCAGGCGCTCGATGGTGCGCTCCCGCTGGTTCTGGGGCACGTCGCCGTTGAGCACCGCCACGTCGTAGCCGTGCTGCTCCAGGGACTCGGCCACCGTGAGGGTGATGGCCTTGGTACGGGCAAAGATGATCACCCCTTCGCTTCCCTCGGCCTCGAGAACCCTTTCGAGGGCTTCCAGCTTCTGGGGACCATTCACCACCAGATGGCGCTGGCGGATGCGGCGGCCATCGGCCGCCTTCTGACGGATGGTCACCTCCGCTGGATCGTTGAGGTACTTCTGCGAGATGCGGCGGATCTCGTTGGGCATGGTGGCGGAGAACAGCACCACCTGGCGTTGAGCGGGAAGTTGCTCGAGCACCCACTGGACGTCGTCGATGAAGCCCATACGGAGCATTTCATCGGCTTCATCCAGCACCAGGCTGCGCAGCGCGGACAGGTCGAGGGTGCCCTGGCGCATGTGGTCCATCACGCGGCCCGGGGTGCCCACCACGATCTGCACACCGCGGCGCAGGTGCTGGATCTGGTCGCGGAAGTCGGCACCGCCGTAGATCGGCAGAACCCGAACGCCCTTCATGCAGGCGGCGTAGCTGTTGAAGGCCTCCGCCACCTGCATCGCCAGTTCCCGGGTGGGGGTGAGCACCAGCACCTGGGGGGTGCGCTGGTCGGGATCGAGCCGCTCGAGCAGGGGCAGGCCGAAGGCTGCTGTCTTACCGGTGCCCGTCTGGGCCTGGCCCACCAGGTCGCGGCCGAGCATCAGCTCGGGGATGGCGGCTTTCTGAATCGGAGAGGGTTCCTTGAAGCCGATGGCTGCCAGGCCATCGAGCAACTCGCGGCGCAAGCCGAAGGCGGCGAAGGCGTTTTCGGTCATCTCGTCGCCGTCCCGTGCCTGAGTTGCGGTGCTCTCCGCGCTGGAGTCAGGGCTGGTTTCGGGGGTTTCGGCAGTGGCGGGCGGGAGGACCACGGCCTCGCGCGACTGCTCGATGGCCGCCTGGGAATCGGCGGCACCGGTGAGGGTGCTGCCGTCAATGATCTGGGTCACGGATGCTGGAGCCTGGTGAATCCTTCAACGCAGGCCGGCAGCGGACCTTGGGAATGGGTGTCTCGCACCCGGGCTGCCTTGCCCTTGCTCAAAGGTTGATTGATCACCTTACCACCCTGCCGTAATCGTCGTCGAAACGCTCGATGTCGTCCTCCCGCAGTTCCTCGCCCCGCTGCACCTCAACGATCTCCAGGCCGTGGGATCCCGCCGCTGCCCGATGCAGCCCACCACAGGGAATGAACAGGGTGAAACCTGGGGCGGCGGCCATGCTCTCGCCATCACAGGTGATCACCCCTTCGCCGTCGACCACCACCCAATGCTCGCTGCGGTGGTGATGGCGCTGCAGGCTGATGCGGCGCTCCGCGGTGATCCTCAGCCGCTTGACGAGATAGCCGTTTCCCGTCACCAGGGTTTCAAACCAACCCCAGGGGCGATGGACACGTTCAGGCATGGTTCAGCCGTCGAAAGGCTCCTCCGATGGAGTGGTGGCCATGACGTGTTGATCAACGAAGCGTTTCTGAGGAGCGTTTCTGAGCTTTTCTGATTGCAGCTTTTCTGACTGCGGGGGCGCTCAATGGCAGGGCTCCGTCTGCGGATCTTCCCGAAGACTCCTTCAGGACGGATCTGTGGTTGGGAAAAGACTGACCGGAGCCACCTGGGGCCAGGGAATCCATGGGGTTGTCCCTGTTGACCTCAGGGCACCTGGAGGGCCGGCTCCGGTGGTGCCGGGCAGGGCCTTCTTTGCGATGCAGGAGGCCATTCTCCGAGGGGATCTCGGGGAATGAAGGGGCTCCCGGGGGGGGGGGGAGATCCCAGAAGTGGAGACTATTGGAGCAGGGGCTTCGGTGAGTTCGGCCCGGGGGTTCCGCGCCGATGGAGGAAGTATGGAACGTGGGGCGTTGCCCGCGGCGGGAGGTTCATTTTTCGTTGACACATTTCTGCTCGTGGCGATGCATGAAGAACGCTTACGCCCCATCGTCATCGTCATGGCCCTGGTCTTCGGGGGGCACCGTCGCCGTCAGCAGCAGGGCCCCCGCTCGCGCCCGGGTCAGGGCGGTGTAGAGCAGGCGCCCGTCACGGCGCCCGTCACGGGGGAACAGCACGATCACGTTCTCGGCTTCGCTGCCCTGGGCCTTGTGGACCGTGAGGGCGAGGGCGGGTTCGGCGGCCCCGGCCAGCTGGCCGGGGTGGATCCAGAAGCCCTCCCCGCCGCCGTCGCCGAACAGCAGCCTGGCCGCGGGGCCCGGTCCTCCCACCAGCACCCCCACATCCCCGTTGGCCAGATCCAGCTCCGGCAGGTTGCGGCGGCAGAGCACAGGGGTGCCGGCCGGCAGGTCCTCAAGCTCGCCCTCCAGTCGCGACCCCAGCAGGGCCCGATGGATCGCTTCCAGCCCCCAGCGTCCCTGGCGCTGGGGGGCCATCACCAGAAGCCGGTCCCGCTCGGCCAGCAATTCCCGGCAGCCCTCAGGCGATCCGGGCGTGCAGCGTTCCGCCCTGAGCGCCAGGGAGGCCTGGTGGGCGCGGAGCCGGGTCACCAGCTCCACCGGCAGGGTCCGCCCTGAGCAGGGGAGCCAGACCAGGTTGTCGGAGCTGCCGAGCTGGCGCAGCAGCGGCAGAATCAGGGCCACCGGGTCAGGTTCCGATGGGCCAGCCCCCGTGGCGATCGCCCGACGCAGGGCGGTGGCCACGCCGGCGATCGCCCCTGCGTTGCGGTACGTGGTGTCGAGGGTGATGGCGGCGGCCCCCAGCCGATCCCGGCGGTCGGGCCGTTGCAGCTCCTGCAGCACCGCCCCCGGGGCGATCGGGGGCAGCTGGGCCGGGTCGCCCACCAGCACCAGCCGGCAGTCGTCGGGCAGGGCCTCCAGCAGAGCCCCCATCAGGCCGAGGTCCACCATCGAGACTTCATCCACCACGAGCAGATCGAGGTCGAGGGGGCGGCCGCGATGGCGAGCGAAGCGTTCCCCCCGGCTTTCCAGCAGCCGGTGCAGGGTGGTGCAGGGCAGGGCGCCCCCGGTGGCGGCCCGCAGCCGCGCCGCCGCCTTGCCGGTGGGCGCCGCCAGGTGGATGCGGGCGCCTGGCTCCCGGGCCAGGAGAGCGGCGATCATGCTTGCCACCGTGCTGGTCTTGCCGGTACCGGGCCCCCCCTCCAGCAGCACCAGCCCTTGGTGCAGCAGCGTCGCCACCGCCTGGCGCTGCTGGGCATCGAGAGGCAGCGGGCCCAGGGGCACCGCCCCGGTCCTGGCAGGCGCCAGGGGCTCCAGGGATCGGGCCCGGCCGATCAGCGCCTCGATCACCTGCTGGCGCTGGCGCTGCCAGCGGCGCCACTGCAGGAGGGATCCCTCCAGGGCCAGGGGGCCGTCGGGGTCATGGCAGAGGGGACTCGCCCGCAGGGCCTGGAGGTGCCCCTGGGGCCATGGAGGTTCACTCACTTCCAGGGGAGCCTTCCCTTCCAGATCCAGCTCCAGTTCCCCCCGCTCCAGGGCCGAGGTGAGGGCGGAGATCAGTTCACCCACGAGGGGATCGTGGGCGGTGTGGTGCAGCCGGGGCAGGGCCTCGGCCAGGCTGCCGGCGAGGGCCGACACCCAGGGCTGGGGAGGGCCGGGAAAGCCCTTCACGCCCGGTCCTCCCGCCCATCGGAGGCCGGTTGGTGGCCCCCCAGGGCATCATTCAGGGCAAGGATTCTGGCGAAGGGGGGACGCTCCACGAACATGCCCGGCACCGCCCCGGGCAGGGCCCGGACGCCATCCTCCCCCGGGGTTCCCCTCAGGAAGACGTAGGCGTAGCCGCCCAGATGTCGTTGCGGCGTGTAGCCGGGCAGCCGCCAGCCCAGGTAGCGGTGCAGGGCCACCAGATAGAGGTGGGCCTGCAGGGGGTAATGGCTGTCGGCCATCAGCGCGGCCATCGCCTCGCGGCCGTAATGGCGCGGACCGCAGGCCCGGGGCCGCCCCTCCCCATCCCGCCGGCCCATCCAGTTGCTTTTCCAGTCGGCCACCCACCAGCGCTCCTCCCCATCGGCGCCGCAGGCGGTGAAGATCAGATCGATCGAGCCGGTGAGGAAGCCGCGGCTGGCCACCGGCAGAGCCCGCAACGCCTCCGCATAGGCGGTGCCGAAGGCGCCGCCGGGATGGTCGAGGAAGGCCGCCGCCAGCCCCCCGGCCCGGGCGAAGCCCAGGGTGAGGTCGAAGTTCATCTCGTTCAGCCGCCGCTCCGGCCCCAGGTCGGCCACCCGAAGGTCACCCAGCTCGCCACCGAAGGGGCACAGACGCATCTGCTCCAGCCCCTGCAGCAGGGGCTCGATGGGCTCCTCCCCCAGTCCGGCGCGACGCAGTTCCCGCTCCACCAGCTCCCGGTTGGCCGGTGCGTCACAGGGCAGGCGGTAGTCGAGCTGCTCCAGCATCCGGTGCAGGCCATCCCCGGCCGTGGCCCCGCGGGCGAAGTCCGCCAGAGGTCCCTGCTCAGGCCACGGGCCGGCGGCGGCGTCGGTCTCGGGAGCCTCGCCCTCCGGGCTGGGATCGCTGGTGTCCCTTCCCTCGTCGAGGGCCACCGGGCTCGCTGGGACGCCGTGGGCGGATCGGGTCCAGGCGGTGTAACTGCTGCGCCCCCAGCGGGTGTCGAGGGGGCGCAGGGGCACCGGTCCGCAGCGAAGGGCTGCGCCCCCATCCACCGCTCTCCCGGTGGCCGGAGCCACGATCGGCGCCTCGCGGGGCTCCCACAGATCGAGGCCCAGCTGCCGCCGTTCGATCTCCGTCTCCAGCCGATTGCGCCAGTCCCCATCACTGCGCCCGGCGATGGTGTCGTCATCGGGATCAGGCAGGGGCTCGTCGGGAAAGAGCCAGGGGAAGAGCGGATTGGCCTGCTGGCCCTTCGCGGGGCCCCAGGCGAGCACCAGCAGGTGCTGGGCCCGGGTGACGGCCACGTAGGCCAGGCGCTCCCGCTCGGCCCGCTCGGCGTCCCGGTGCTGACGGTGGGCCCGCCAACCCTGGCCCCAGTGGGTTCGCAGGTGCAGGTCCAGGTGGGCCTCCCCCCCCCGCCGGGGCTGCCAGCGGGCTCCCATCCGGGGGCCCCGCGCACCGGGGGTGCCGGCCGCCTGCCAGAGGTAGGGGCAGAACACCACGGGAAATTCCAGGCCCTTGCTGCGGTGCACAGTGATCACGGTCACCGCCTCGTCCACTTTGTCGCTGTGGGCCTGGTGGGCCTCCGGGATGGGCCCTGCGGCCCTGGTCCGGTCCAGACGCAGGCGCCGCAGCCAGTCGGCGGCGGCGGCCAGCCCGAGTCGTTCGGCGTGCAGCCGTTCCTGCAGCAGCTCAGCCACCTGCTGCAGATCCGCCAGCAGCCGGCCACCGGCACTGAGCCGGGCCAGGCCCTCGCCGTCCACCAGCCGGGACAGCACCCCGAGCGGCCCCCGGTGGGGCAGGTCCCTTGCCAGGGTCTGGAGCTGACCGGCCAGTCCGCTCCAGGCGCCATCGCTGGCGGAGGCGATCCTCCCGGCCGACCAGCCGAGCAGGGGGGAGGCGGCCAGCAGCCGCAGCCGGTTGGGATCGGCCGGATCGGCGAGGGCGTCGAGCAGACGCTGCAGGGCCGTGGCCGCCGGGCTGGCGAAGACGTCGGCCTTGCTGACCAGTCGGCTGGCGATGCCCCGCCGTTCCAGGGCACGGCGCAGCTCCTCCGCCTGGCGATGGTTATGAACCAGCAGGGCGATGTCGCCGGCCCGCAGGGGCCGGACCGGCCCGCCATCGCCCGCCTCCAGGCCGGGGGTCTCCCCCAGCAGCTCCTGGACGCCATCCGCCACCAGGGCAGGCAGTCGGGTCTCCAGCTCGCTCCTTGCTGGGGGCGGATGGCCCGCGGCCCGGTCGCTGCCCAGCCAGAGCAGCCGCACCGGGGCCATCCCTTCAGGACCGCGGCGGCTCGAGCGGGCCTCCACCGCCGGTGCCGGCAGGGCGGAGCGGGGCAGGCCCGCCGGCGCCATCAGCCGGTTGAGGGTGCCGAGCAGGACCGGGCTGGAGCGGCGGTTCTCCAGCAGGGCATGGATGCGCCCGGCTGCCCGGCGGGCCCTGCGGTAGGTGTCCAGATCACCACCGCGGAAGCGGTAGATGGCCTGCTTGGGATCCCCCACCATCACCAGCAGGTGGGCCCCATCGGCGAAAGCCAGCTGCAGGATGCGCCACTGCACCGGGTCGGTGTCCTGGAATTCGTCGATCAGGGCGGCCCGGTAGCGGTTCCCCACCGCCCGGAGCAGGGAGGTGGGCGCGGTGGCTTCCGGTCCCGGGTCCAGTCCTTCGAGCAGCTGGGCGAAACCGACGCTGCCGCTGCGGGCCCGGCGGCGGGCCACTTCGGCCCGTCCCCAGTGGCAGGCGTGCAGCAGCACCGCCTCCGCCGGACCCTCCTGCAACCCGGCCAGCGCTTCCATCAGCCCGGGGCAGGGCAGGGGGATCTCCCGCCCCTGGCCTGCCACCTTCCGGCCGATCTGGCTGAAGGGATCGGGATGGAAGTAGGAACCCAGCTCCTTCTGGGCCCTGGCGGCGACGTAGCTGCCGCGCTCGGGCTGGCGGGCCAGCCAGCCATCGACCAGACCGCAGCGGTCCTTCCGGGGCTTGGCGGCGTAGGGCGTGGTGCTGCCGGAGCCCGCGGCGCGCCAGGCCGCCGCGGCGGCACGGAACGCCTGCTCCAGGGCAGGGCCCTCCGTGGGCCAGCTCTGCCGGAAGCGCGCCCAGGGCTTTTGCCAGAGGGCCTCCAGCTGCTCCACCAGCGGCCTCTCCAGGTTCAGCTCCGCCGGCAGGGGATCGAGGGCGAGGCCGGGGTCGCCGTCGAGGAGCAGCAGCAGCCGCTCCAGATCCTCCAGGCTGATGCCTTGTTCCAGGCCCTCCACCAGGTGTGGGGGCAGGGCCAGCACCTGCTGCTGCCAGTAGTCGTGGGCGACCTGGCGCACCAGCTCCGTGGCGTCGGTCTCCAGGGTCAGTTCCGGTGGCCTGGCCGCCTCCATGGCCTGGCGGCGAAGGTTGCGCTGGCAGAAGCCATGGATGGTGGTGATGTCGGCAGCGTCGAGCTCCTCGAGGGCCAGCAGCAGCAGCCCCTGCACCGTGGCGCGGGCTTCGGCCTCCGCCGGCAGGCGCTCCAGCCACTGGTCGAGCACGGGATCGGGTGCCTGCCAGTCGCCAGGGGCCTGGAGGCCGTTGAGGGCGTCCTGGAGGCGCCGGCCGATGCGATCCCGCAGCTCCGCCGCCGCCGCATTGGTGTAAGTGACCACCAGCAGCTGCCGCAGGCCCAGCCGCCGCTCGGTCAGGAGCCGCAGCACCAGATGGGCCAGGGCGAAGGTCTTGCCGGTGCCGGCGCTGGCCTCCAGCAGCACCACCCCGTCGTCGAGGCGGAAGCTGTTGGGGTCGAAGGGTTCGGGGATCGCCGCGGTCATGGTGCCCCCAGCGCCGCCAGCAGGGGCGAGAACAGTTCCCAGGCCAGCGCCAGGACCTCCGGGCTGAGCAGGTCGTCCGCCGGCAGGGCGGCGCCGAAGCAGGCTTCCATCTCCTCCCGCTCCCGCTCGCCGCGGCTGAAGCCGGACCCTTCCCAGGTGCTGGCGGCCCTCGGACGCCCGTCGCCCGCTTTCTTCGTTTCCGCGGCCACGTAGCTCCAGCCCGTTTCGGGGGGCACCGGCCAGCCAGGGGCCCGCCAGGCCTGCTGCAGGGCGGCCAGCCGTTCGATCTCATTCCGCGCCGCCCCAGGGTCCGGGGGGGTGAGCTCCAGGACCGGGGCGAAGACGTCGGCCTGACGGGCGATCAGCACCCCCCGGCGCGGCGGGGACGCCGGGAGGCCGTCATCGGCGGCTGCGAGCAGGAGCTGCAGCCAGAGCTCCAGCCGGTGGCCCACCCGGGCCTGGGCGGTGTGGACCAGCACGACCGTGTCGCCTCGCCAGCCCACCGGGGCCTGCCAGGGCCCCCAGCGGTGGCTGGCCCGCCGGGGCGGGCCCAGGGCCTCCAGGGCGTTCTGAAGGCTCGACCAGCGCAACTGCAGGGCCTCCGCTGCGATGGCTCCTGCCGCCTTCGGCGGCAACAGGCCCTGGCCCCGGCTGAATGCCTGCCAGTCGGCGGCGCTGGCGGGGGGCCGGGCCTGCGGCTCGGTGTCGTTGCGTTGCAGCACGCCCCGCAGCAGGCTCGAGCGCTCCCTTTCCCCCAGAGAGAGGGCCTCGAGATCGTCGATCCGCCGTTCCCACTCCCCGGGCCGCAGGCCCAGGGACCGTAGCCAGTGTTTCTGGGGCGCCACCAGCCAGTCCCGCAGGTCGCTGAAGGCATCGTCCCGGGGGGCGGCGGGAGGCGCAGGGGGGCTGTCACCGCCCAGCAGGCCGGTGGGCGGCTTCGGCGGATCACCGGCCAGGCGCCTCACCGCCTCCAGCAGGCGTCGGTCGCAGCTGGGGGGCTCCCGACCGGCCTGGGGCAGGAACTGGAGCCGATCCAGGGGGTTGGCGGGGTGCTCCACCAGCAGGCGCTGCCAGGTGCCGGTCCCCAGCTGGGCGGCCAGCCACTGGAGCCACTGCCCCACGGGACTGGCAGGGGGCAGGGCGGCGCCGGTGCGATCGTCGCGACAGCTCCAGCTGATCAGCAGATGGTCCCTGGCGGAGAGCAGCGCCTCCATCAGCACGTAGCGGTCCTGGTCGGCGGGGTGGGGATCGCCGAGCTGCCGCTGGGCCTCCATCAGGTGGAAGGCGGGGCGATCGCCCTGGCGGGGAAAGACACCCGCCTCCAGTCCCATCAGCACGATCACCGGGTAGGGAATCGCCCGCATCGGCTCTAGGGCGCTGATCGTCAGGGCACCGCTGCGGTGGCCGAAGCGGCCGCTCTCGGCCCCCAGGGCCTCCCGCAGCACCGCCGCCACCACCGGGGCCTCCAGGGACAGCGGGCAGCCCGCGGCCGCCGTTCGCCAGGCGTCGATCGCCGCCAGCAGGTCCGGCAGTTCGGCGGAGGCCTCGCCCCCCTCTCCGAACAGATCGGCGATCAGCTGCCGCAGCCGCCGCTCCCAGACCTCGACATCGCCACCGCGGCGCAGTTCCCCGAGCCAGTGGCGCAGCCGGCCCAGCAGATGCAGCCAGCGGCCCGTCAGCTCCAGGGGCACCCCGGCCTCAAAGGGGGCGGCCAGCCCAGGCGCCAGCCCGGGGGTGGCGGGCAGCACCAGGCCCAGCAGCATCCGATCGATCGCCCAGGCCAGGCTGTGGCAGGCCGTGTTCTCTTCCTGCCCTTCGTGCTCTCCGGCGCTGCCGCTGGGACCCCTGTCGCTCCCGTCGAGGCCCCAGCGGAAGCCCGCCTCCTGCAGCGCTTCCACCAGCCGGGCCGACTCCCGGGCCTCCAGGCCGAAGTGGCTGAGCAGGGGGGGGCAGCCCAGCAGCGCCTCGAGGCCGGAGGCGGTGATCCGGGCCCCGGCCAGCTCCAGCAGGATCAGCAGGGTGCTGCCCAGCCCCGCCCCCTCCTGCTGGCTGCGGTCGGTCAGGCGCCAGGGGAGTTCCACCCCGGTGGCCGCCGCGTCGCCGAACACCGAGGCCACCAGGGGGGCGAAGCCGTCGATGTCGGGGGTCATCACCAGGATGTCGCGGGGTTCGAGGTTCGGGTCGGCCGCCAGCAGCTGCAGCAGCCGGTCGCGCACGATCTGCACCTGGCGCAGCCGGCCCGGACAGGCATGGAACTCCAGGGAGCGGTCGTCCGGATCCAGCACCAGCCCGCCGCTCGCCTCGGCGTCGGCGAGCTGCTCCTGCAGCTGGGCCAGCAGGGGAGCGGGCCGGGGGGGCTCCCCGGGGCGGTGATCGGCCTGCCGGGCGCTGGTGGCGGGGGCGAAGAAGAGGTCCTTCTCCTGTTCCTCCCCCAGCTGGGCCTCGCCGGTGCCCTCCAGCAACTGCTGGAATTCCCCCCCCAGCCGGCCGAAGCGGGCCTCGAGGCCGGGAGCCTCCAGCAGCCAGGCCGCGTCCAGGGGCTGGCGCAGGGCCAGGGCATCGCTGAGCTGGCGGCGGCGTTCGCCGCAGCGGCGCCAGAGGTCGCGGCAGGGGGTCAGCAGATAGAGATCCACCGGGCGATGGCGGCTCAGGGCCTGCAGCAGCTGCACCTGGATCGGCGCCATGCTGCTGAGGCCGAACAGGCGCAGCGGAGAACCCTGGGCTTCGGCGGCCAGTTCGCCGCGGCGGAGCCGGGCGATCAGGTCCTGCACCCGCCGTCCGAAGGGATCGCCGCCCAGCTCCCCGCGCAAGGACCGATAGAGCAGGGGCTGCCAGCGCTGGCCCTGAGGCAGCGGCCGGCCGAGGGCATCGATCGCCTCGTCCAGCTCCCAGGCCCGCAGCATCTCCGGCCGGTAGAGGGTGTAATCGTCGAAGGCATCGGCGATGGCACGGCCCAGCTGCCAGTGGCCGAGTTCCAGTCCCAGCCCCGCCCCCCACGTCCCGAGCCAGTGGCGCAGCGGGGCCCCTTCGGGTTCCGCCGCGATCGCCGGCAGCAGGCCGAGCAGGGGCCAGACCAGCCGGTCGGCGCGCCAGGCCTCGGGGGATGGGGCTTCTGGGGCCGGCCCGTCAGCGCCCACCGCCAG
Organism: uncultured bacterium; assembly: GCA_942491175.1. Classification (GTDB taxonomy): domain Bacteria; phylum Cyanobacteriota; class Cyanobacteriia; order PCC-6307; family Cyanobiaceae; genus Cyanobium. The sequence goes on from CALNZO010000015.1 coordinate 19,545, forward strand.
GAGGTGTTCGACCAGTTGGCGCAGGTGACCGCCGGGGAAGGGGAAGCGCAGGTTGGCGGCGATGCCGCCGAGGTGGATGGCCAGCTGTTCCCCGAGCCAGCGGCTTGTGGGCCAGGTGTTGACCACCACCTGCACCTGCTCGAAGGGAGCCGGGGGCTGCAGGCGCAGCTGGGTGGCCAGCAACCGGGCCAGCAGTTCGGCCCGGTTGCTGCGGAAGACCGTCAGCAAGGGGGACTGTTCAGAGGACGCAGCTCAGGGCCGAGGCGGGCGTCAGGGCCTCCATGGGATCGGCCAGCGTGGGCAGACCGCTGACGCGGCGGGTCTGGCGGGTTTCGGGGCAGTAGGCGGTGAGCTGGCCGCCGTAGCAGGCGCCGGTGTCCAGCAGGACGATCGAGCCCACCCGGCGCAGGCCAGGGCCGGGGGTGTGGCCGACGATCACTTCGCCGAACCGGTCGTCGTAGGCCTGCCAGAAGGCGAGGCGGATGTTGAGATCGGGTTGCCAGGTGCGCGGATCGAAGCCCGCATGGGTGGCCACCCAGCCCCGGCCCCAGTAGGCCAGGGGCAGCCGGTCGAGCCGGTCCCGCCACAGGCGGCAGCGGGCCTCCCCCAGCTGGCGGTAGGTGTCACTTCCGTTGAGGGAGGGGTGGCAGGGGCTGGTGCCGGCGTCGAGCCGGGCCACCAGATCCCGTTCATGGTTTCCTTTGAGCCATACCGCCCGACCACGGCGCACCAGGTCCCAGACCAGGTGCATCGCGGCCTCGATCCGGGAGCCGCGGTTGATCACGTCGCCGCAGAAGACCAGCCGGTCGCCCGGAGGGAGGAGCGCCACCAGCTGCTGGAGAGCTTCGGCGCATCCATGGACATCCCCGATGACCCAGTGGTGGGGGGAATTCCGATCCGGGAATGTCATCAAAAGAGATGCTTCCCCATCAGTGTTGCCCTTGGGGGGCGCTTCTGTCACCCCCCTGAAGCGATCCTGGACAGCCTCCAGCGCTGATACCGTGCGCCCACGGACGGAGCGGGCGATGGACCTGAAGAATCTTCCGGTGAGCCAGCGCGTCAATGCCCTGGTCAGGGCCCTCGACGGTGCCAAGCGCACCAACGAGGCCCTGGCCCGCTGCGGCGACGGCGAGGCCATGCTCGACGTGCTGCTCGATGCCTCCAGCAAACTGGGCCTGGGCCTGACCCGCTGGGACCTGGAGAACACCCCACCGATCCGGGACTGGATCTGGTGGAAGAACAAGGAAGCCCCCCTGACCATCGGCGACCGCAAGCCCCGTTATCAACAGGACGGGGGCCAGGGCAAGCCCCGGCCTCCGGCCTCCGCAGAGGAGGACACGCCCCGACGCCGCTTTCTGGGCCTCTTCTGATCGGGGAGGATTCGGGTCTGATCCGCCTGTCTGATCAGTCCAGGGTGGCGAGCGGATCAGGGATCGTGGGGCTGGGAGCTTCGAAGCTTCCCTGGACCACGAATTCCAGGCGCAGCTTCATGAAGGTGATGAATTTCTCGTCGGTGGAGACCACCGCCGCCGCAGGCCGCGGCACCGAAGCCACGCTGCCGGCCAGTTCGGGAGCCTCCAGGAAGGCAGGCCGCTCCACCAGCCAGAAGTCGATGGCCTTGTCCTTCTCGGAGTAATTCCGCACCCGTTCGCGCAGCACCTCCGCGAGGGGTTCCTCCTCGATCAGGAAGCTGCGGCTGGCGGCGACGAAGTGGTACTGGGTCATGGAGGGGGAGGGGCCTCAGGGCTGGCGGTCGCCGAAGAGCGGGTCGCGGCGGGGATTCTGCACCAGCGCCCGCATCTGCCGCACCGCTTCCTCAAGGCCGACGGCCAGGGCGCGGGCCACGATCGTGTGGCCGATGTTGAGCTCCTCCATGCCCTCGATCGCGGCGATCGGCTCCACGTTGTGATAGTTGAGGCCATGGCCGGCATTCACCCGCAGGCCGAGCCCCCGGGCCATGGCCGTGGCTTCGGTGATCCGGGCCAGCTGCAGGGGCTGATCCTCCCAGGGGGCCTCGGCGTAGGTGCCGGTATGGAGCTCCACCCAGCGGGAGCTGCAGGCCCGGCAGGCCTCCAGCTGGCGCGCGTCGGGATCAACGAACAGGCTGACGCCGATCCCGGCTCCCTCCAGCCGGCCCACCAGGGTGCGGATGCCTTCCCCCTGCCCGGCCACGTCCAGGCCCCCCTCGGTGGTGATTTCCTCGCGCTGTTCCGGCACCAGGGTCACCATGTCGGGGCGGATCCGCAGGGCGATCGCCTCCATCTCCGCCGTGGCGGCCATCTCCAGGTTGAGCCGGGTGCGCACGGTGGCCCGCAGCAGCTCCACGTCCCGGTCCTGGATGTGGCGCCGGTCCTCCCGCAGGTGCACCGTGATGCCATCGGCGCCGCCCAGTTCGGCCAGCAGGGCGCAGCGCACGGGGTCGGGTTCGACGGTGCGCCGGGCCTGGCGCACGTTGGCGATGTGATCGATGTTGACCCCGAGGCTGGCCATGGGCGCGAAGACGGCTGTATCGATCCTGCCGAACCACGTCGCCGGCCGGGATCGGGCAGGGACCCGGACCCAGGCCGCAGGGCCAACTGCCCGCCGGTGCCCGTCAGAGATGGATTCGTTTCCTAGTTTCTTGGCCGACGTCCTGCCTGATCGAGCGTGTTGGTGGCGCAGACGCCCCCTACGACAACCTCCCCCCTGGTGATCACTGCCAGGGAGAGTTCCCTCTGCAACGGCATCAGCCCCTGGCTGTCCCCGCTGGCGATGGTGGTCACCATCGACTTCGTGCTGAAGGGGTATTTCGGCGAGCTGCTGGTGCTCGGCCCCGAGCATCTGCCTCGCCAGGGTGCCGTGCTCCTGGCCCCCACCCACCGGGCCCGCTGGGATGCGCTGATGCTGCCCTGGGCGGCAGGCCGCCGGGTCACCGGCCGCGACTGCCGCTTCATGGTGACGGCCGACGAGATGAAGGGGCTGCAGGGCTGGTTTCTGCATCGCCTGGGCTGCTTCCCGGTGAATCAGGGCCGCCCCACCCTGGCCAGCCTGCGCTTCTCGGTCGAACTGCTTGGCTGCGGCCAGCAGCTGGTGGTCTTCCCCGAGGGCCGCATCCGGCGCGACGACGGGCCCATCCGCCTGCATCAGGGACTGGCCCGCCTGGCCCTGCTCGCCGCCAGCCAGGGTGTGGATGTGCCGGTGGTGCCGGTGGGCATCGCCTACGGCCACGCCGATCCCCGTCCCGGTGACAGGGCAGCTCTGTGCTTCGGCCGCCCGCTGCGGGCCGAGGGTCAGGGCCGCGAAGCCGCCCTCGGCTTCAGTTCCGAGCTGGCCAAGGCGATGGAGTCGGCCGAGCAAGCGGCCCGATCGGCGGTCGGGAGACCGATCGGCTCCCCGTAAAGTTCGCCGGTTACCCGTCAGGCGTCGACGTGATCAGGCTTACCGCCGTCCATTCCCCTCGATCCGGCCGACCGGCGCGCCTGGCCCGGATCTGGGGAAGCTCCCTCGCCCTGTTCGCCCTGGCTCTGCCCCCGACCACGTTGCCGGTTCGGGCCCAGGGTCCGGCCCAGACCGTGCAGCCCGCCGGCACCGATTTCGACATCTCCGCCGTCAAGTCCCTGCTCTCCCGGGGTGATGCGGCAGTGGCCAGCGGCAACCTGGCCGAAGGCCGGCGCCTGTATGACCTGGCCCGGGACACCAGCCGTCGCCTGCTGGGCTTTTACCGAGATATCAGCGGCGCCTTCCGTGGTCTCGACGCCCGTATCCCCAGGGAGATGGATGACAAGGGCCGGGAGACCCTCTCCCTGCTGGCCGAGGCGAATCTGAGGCTGGCGGCCCTGTTCCGGCGTCAGAATGAGCCGGAGGTGGCGGTTCCTCTTCTGATTGAGGTGGTGAAGACGATGACGCCCACCAACGAAGCGGGCCGCAAGGCCTACCAGCAACTGGTGGAGCTGGGCTTCGTGACCACCCCGTACACCGCACCGGGATCGTCCGCGGGGGGATGATCACGCCTAGATTCCAGCCGCTTGTCCTTTCCCCGAACCCCGCCGCCATGGTCCAACCGGAGCAGGTCAAGGATGCGATCCGCCGCGCCCTCCCGGACGCCGCCGTGGAGGTGGAGGATCTCACCGGTGGTGGCGATCATCTGCAGGTCAGGGTGGTCTCCGGTGCCTTCGCCGGACTCAACCGGGTGCGTCAGCATCAGCTTGTCTATGGCGCCCTTCGCAGCGAGCTGGCCAGCGAGGCGATCCATGCCCTCGCCGTCCAGACTTCCCTCCCAGCCTGATTTCACTTCCCAACTCCCCCACCATGGATGCCAGCACCCGCCAACGCATTGACGCCCTGATCACCTCCCATCCGGTGGTGGTGTTCATGAAGGGCAACAAGCTGATGCCGCAGTGCGGCTTCTCCAACAATGTGGTTCAGATCCTGCAGTCGCTCGGTGTGCCTTTCGAGACCTTCGACGTGCTCGCCGACATGGAGATTCGCCAGGGGATCAAGGAATTCTCCGACTGGCCCACGATCCCGCAGGTGTACGTGAACGGGGAGTTCCTCGGCGGGTCCGACATCCTCATCGAGATGTACAACAGCGGTGAGCTGCGCGAGAAGCTGGAAGTGGCGCTGGCGTCCTAGTCACCTCCGGCTTGCTGGCGGCGGAGGAGCCGCAGCCATCCCGGAGGATGGCGAAGCCGCTCAGAGGCGGCTCGTCTCCATCAGCAGGCGAGGTTGGCCGTCGGGGCCCAGGAAGCTGGATGGATCGAGGATCCAGCGGTCGATCAGTTCCTCCAGCCGCCGCTGGGAGTGGTGGTCCAGCACCCCGGTGCGGCGGAGGGCATGGAGGTAGCCATCGGCGTAGAGCCGCAGCTCGGAAGGACCATGGTGGCGATCGGACAGGGCCTGGCACGCATCGCACAGGGACTGGAAGTGGCGGATCGCGTCGGGATGCTGAAGTGCTGTCATGGCTGGGCTCATGCCCCTGGAGTCAATGTGCCTGCGAAAGCCGGCGAATGACACCATCCTGCCGTGCCGGGGCCTCCAAGCGGGAGCGGCCGGTGGATGTGCAACCAGTGGATCTGCAGCCGGTGGGCGCGGACCGATTGATGCGGACAGTTGACAAGGCAGCGCCCCTGCCTGGATGTCCGTACATTTCTTGTTAGCGTAGGAACACTCAATAGGCTGTCGGCGCTCCCGCTCCTGATTACATCGTGATGCCGAGAGACACCCATGGCCGAGGACAAGGTGAGTGATCCCGGAGGCAACCCGCACCGGGTCCTGGTCGTCGATCCCCACGCCACGCTCCGCACGGTGCTTGCCCAGCGCCTCCGTCAGGACGGCCATCTGGCGGCAGCGGTGGCCACGGCGCGAGAAGCCCTGGAAATCTGCCAGGAACAGTCCCCCGATCTGCTGGTGAGTGCCGAGCTGCTCGAGGAGACATCAGCCCTGCGCCTGGCGGCCCAGCTTCACTGTCAGGTGATGGTGCTCACCGCCCGTTCCGGTTCCGAACCCGTGGTGGCCCTGCTGGATGCCGGCGCCGACGACGTGCTGCGCAAGCCCTTCGGGCTTGAGGAGCTGGCGGCCCGCTGCCGTACCCTGCTGCGCCGCAGTGGCAGTGGCCTTCAGGAGCGGGTCTGCGTCGGACCGCTTGAGGTGCATCTGCTGCTTCGTCAGGTGACCCTCCGCGACCAGCCGGTGGAGCTCAGTCCCCGGGAATTCGCCCTCCTCTGTGCCCTGCTCATGCCCCCCGGGGTCGTGCGCAGCCGGCAGGAGCTGTTGCGCATGGCCTGGCCTCCCTTCAGCGGTGGTCCACGCTCCGTGGACACCCAGGTGCTCACCCTGCGGCGCAAGCTGGAGCAGGCCGGACTCGGTGAGGGCGGCGGCATCGAAACCATGCGTCAGCAGGGATACCGCTTCAGCCTGGATACGTTGCCGGAAGCCAGCGAAGACTCCTCCGGAGCGGCTGCCTCCTCGATGATTCTCCCCTCCGCCACCGCTTCAGGGCGTCTCGGCTGAGCGAGACGATTTCGCCTGACCCCATGGGTGTCTGTGTCCTGGTCAGGTACGGAACACGAAAAAAGTGATCAGCTCTCCCGCGAGCAGCGTGCCCGACAACAGGGCGAGCAATTGATAGGTCCAGGGAGGACTGATCCGGCCGATCTCAGCGGTGCTCAGACCGGTGGCGGCAGAGAAACGCTCGAGGAAATCTTCGAAGCTGGCCACCCGTTGGGGCAGAAGCCAGGCACCGCCACTGGTATCACCGGCGGTGGCACCACTGCGCACGTAGTAGACACGACCCCCTTGACTGGTGGTCACCGGGGTGAGGGCGGTGATATGGCTCCAGGGAAGTTGCCAGCCACGGCGCAACAGCCAGGCGCACCAGCGTGGGTGGCCGACCCGCAGCTCCCTGTCATCGAGTTCCACCCGTTCGCTGGTGATTGCTGACACCAGGAGCAGGCCCGTGAAGGAGGCCAGTAGAAGCGGCAGCTTCAGAGGGCCTGGCGCCATCACCGGAAGGGGAACCACGAGGGCCAGGTAAAGGCCCAGGAGGGTGAAACGGATCAGGGGCGCCATGGGGTAGCGGTGGCAGGCACCATCGCCGTTCATCGGTCGTCGGGGGAACCGGGCAGGGGCTCGATGACCTGGGAGGGCTGGTACCGGCCCCCGAAGACCTCGGCCTCCCGACCTTTCCAGAACTCACCGAGCCGCATCAGATCGGCGTGGGCCTCCCCCAGGTGCTCGACGTACGCCTCCGGATCCATGGAGTCCTTCGCTTCCTTGAGCTTGGTGAGCCTCAGCAGGTGCCACATCCAGGGCTTGCCCATCTCACCACGGGCCTCCAGGTAGCGGGCCAGATCGGCGGAGCTGGGGATCGGAGCTGCCATGGACTCGCAACAAATGTTCACAAATCCTACGGCCGCTGGGTGGCGGGTGTGGTCGGCGGGCCTCAGGCCGGCAGAGACCAGGGATTGAGACCCAGGTCGGCGCCGATGCGGTGGGCGCAGGCGAAGCCGCTGAAGGCCACGGCGTTGAGTCCCTGGCCGGGGAAGCAGGAATCCCCCACGCAGTAGAGGTCGGGGATGGCGGTGCGGTTGAAGGGCATCGGCAGCAGCCCGGGCAGCCGCAGGGCCGGCACGGGCCCGTAGCTGCCGCCGTGGCGGCCGAGGAAACGGCGGTGGCTGCGGGGGGTGCCGATCTCCTGATGGCTGATGGCGGCGCCCAGGCCGGGCAGGATCGCCTCCAGCCGGCCGATCAGCCGGGCGGCGGCGGCGTGCTTCGCATCCCGGTACGCCCCGGGGGCGAGCCCCTGCCAGGCCTCCATCGAGGAAGGGGTGAAGGTGTGCACGATGTGGTGCCCGGCCGGGGCCAGGGAGGGATCCAGCAGGGTGGGGATCGACACGAAGATCGTGCCCTGCTCGGCCTCCATGTCCTCCCAGCGCTCCAGCAGCAGGTGATGGACGTGGGTTCCCGGCGGAATCGCCTCGGCCTTCACCCCCAGGTGCAGGGAGAGGAAGGAGGGGGAAGGCTTGTAACGCCGCCGCCAGGTGCGCTCGGCGGCCGGGGTGTGAGCCTCATCCACCAGGGTGCCGAAGGTGTCCCAGCGGGTGGCGTTGCTCACCACCCGCCGGGCCCGGATCTCCTCACCGCTCGCCAGCCGCACCCCCACCGCCCGCACCTGGCTGCCCTCGCCCTCCAGCAGCACCTTCACCACCCGGGCCCGGTAGCGGATGGCGCCGCCTTGGCTCTCCAATCCATGCACCAGCTTCTCGGCGATCACCCCCACCCCGCCGCTCGGGTAGTTGATGCCGCCGGCGTGGCGGTCGGAGAAGACCATGCCGGCGTTGATCATCGGGGTGCGGTCGGCCGGCATCACCGACCAGCAGAAGCACTCCATGTCGATGAACTTCAGCAGGGCCGGATCGCTGATGTGGGCGCGGGCCACCGACCCCACGTTCACCGGCAGCCAGCGGGCCAGACCCAGACAGGCCAGGGGCGCCCGGAAGAACACCTTGGCCAGGTAGGCCGGATCCTCCAGCGACAGCAGGGGCATGGCATCGAGACAGCGGAACACCTGCCAGCAGGTGTCGTAGAAGCGGCGGATGCCGGCCGCCTCATGGGGAAACAGGGCGATGAGATCGGCCAGAAAGGTTTCGTAGTCGCGGTCCACCGCCACCTCCAGGCCGCCGGGCAGGTGGTAGGCCAGCTGGGCGGGGTCGGGAATCGTTTCGCAGTGCTCACCCACCTCCGCCAGGGCGCGGGTGAGCAGGTTGGTGTGGCCCTTCTCACCGAAGCCGAAGATCATCGAGGCCCCCACGTCGAAGGTGTAGCCGTCGCGGCGGAAGCTGCCGCCGCTGCCGCCGGGGATCAGGTAGCGCTCCAGCACCAGCACCTTCGCCCCCTTGGCGGCCAGCTGGCTGGCGGTGACCAGCCCGCCGATGCCCGAACCGCTCACCACGACGTCCCAGGGACCGGTCCGGGGCGCGGCGGGGGAGGGGGCGGTCGAACGGGCCGTGACGGTCAACGGGATCCAGCGGGGGCGGCTTCCGACCCTAGGGACCCAGTTAGCCGCAGCAGGCTTCCGCCGGCGCCGCGTTCTCCACGGTCGTCAGCCACATCACCTCGTAGGGGGCGATCCAGAGGGAGCCCCGGTCGACCGGCACCGCCCGTCCGGGGATCAACAGGTTGATGAGCTCCCCCTCCAGGCCCCCCCAGCGGGTCAGCTGGGCGTCGATCGCCTGGTCGTCGCCGCTGAAGTTGGCAAACACCAGCACCGTGCCCTCGGGCCGCTTGCGCCCGTAGGCCAGCACATGGTCGTTGCCGCTCCACATCGGCTGCAGCAGGGCGAAGCCGTGCAGCAGGGAGGTGTTGCGGCGGGTGCGGATCTGATGGACCAGCCCCTGGAAGATCCTCCCTTCCACCGTGCGGCGGTCGTGGCGCCGCTCCGCTTTCTGCCAGTCCATGGGCGGCCGGTTGAGCCAGCGGCTGTCGGTCGCCTTGAGGGGATCCTGCCGGTAGCTGGGGTCGTTGAGCAGCCCCAGTTCGTCACCCATGTGCAGCAGGGGAATACCGCCGGCACCGAGGGTCAGGCCGTGCATCAGCAGGATGCGTCCAATGGCTCGGTGGATCGCGGCCTCGTCGCCCTGCTCGAGGGCCAGCTCCAGGCCCGCCAGGGAGGCGGTGGAGCCGGTGACGCGGGCATCGCCGGTGCTGGGATTGACGCCGAAGAGGTCGCCGCGGGCGAAGGATCCCTCGAAGCGACCGCTGTAGAACTCGTTGAGGAAACGGCGGTGCAGATGGGGGGTCTCCCCCACCGCCTGCAGGTCCTCGTCGGTCATCGCCCAGCCGATGTCGTCGTGGTTGCGCAGGTAGTTGATCGGCGCACAGCCGATCAGCAGCTGGGGCGCCCGGTGCATGACGTGGGTGAACAGGGTGACCCGTCCGGTGGCCAGGGCGCTCCACAGCAGCACCATGCGCTGGTTGTTGTAGGCCAGCTCGCACTGCTTCTCCACCGTCGACTTCACCCCCAGGTACTGGGCCAGGGCATCAGGGGGGACGATGGCCTCGGCCTTGAAGATCACCCCGGGCGCCACGATCCTCACGATGGCCCGGAAGGCCTGGATCAGCTGAAACACCTCCGGTTGGTTCTGGCAGTTGGTCCCCATCCGCTTCCACAGGAACGGGGCCGCATCCAGCCGCAGCACGTCGACGCCGAGGTTGGCGAGGAAGAACATCAGCTCGACGATCTCAAGGAACACCTCCGGGTTGGTGAAGTTGAGATCCCATTGATACGCGTGGAAGGTGGTCCACACCCAGCGGCCCTTCCCTCCCATGCCCTCCACCCAGGTGAAGTTTCCGGGCGCTTCCTCGGGAAAGATCTCCGGCAGGGTGCGTTCGTAGGCGTCCGGCAGGCGGCGATCCGGGAAGGTGTGGAAGTAGTTGAGATAGCGCTCCTCCCCGGCCTGGGCCCGCAGGGCCCATTCGTGCTCCCGTGCCACGTGGTTCAGCACCAGATCGAGGCAGAGGGAGATGCCGCGGGCGCGCAGGTCGTCGGCCAGCTCGATCAGATCCACCAGGGTGCCCAGATCGGGGCGCACCTTGCGGTAATCCTTCACGGCGTAGCCGCCGTCGCTGGGCCCTTCGCGGGGCTCCAGCAGGGGCATCAGGTGCAGGTAGGTGACACCCAGCTCCTCGAGGTAGGGGAGCTGCCCGCGCACACCCTGAAGGGTTCCGGCGAAGTGGTCGGCGTAGCAGGTGTACCCCACCATGTGGCTGCGCTGGAACCACTGGGGCGTGAACTGGCGCTCCAGGTCGAGCAGCTTCAGGTCGAGGGGGCGCTGGCCGTAGGCCTCCACCATCCGGCCGAACAGCTCGCCGAACTTCTCCAGGGCGTCGTCCCGTTCGCCGTAGAGGGCCGAGAGGGGGTGGTAGAGATCCTCGAAGTAGCGCTCGAAACGCAACCAGAAGACGTCGATGTCGCGGGGATCGAGCCGGCCCTCCAGCCGGTAGCTCTCCACCTCCTTCACATGCTCGAAGGCTTCGCGCACCTGCGGAGCCATGCAGAAGACGTTGTGCATGGCTTCAGACCGTCGCGGGTTCCGGCAGTCGGGAGCCGGGCGGCCGGCGCCGGGCATTCCAGGCGGCCAGGTCCGCCAGGGCCCGGTCCCGGTAGGCGCCGTAACGGGTGCGCTTGTCGCGCACCCGGCTGGGCAGCTCGGGCACCAGAGCGAAGCTGGGGGGGCATGGGCTGGAAGCCCCCCTGCGGCCACCGCCGGCGCGGCCGGCGCCTGAGACGAAGGCCAGCAGGGCGCCCGCCATGGTGGTGGCCGGCAGGCTGAGGGGATCGAGGCCGCGGGCCAGGCGGGCGGCATTGGTGCCGGCCAGCCAGCCACCGGCCACGGCGGCGGCGTAGCCCTCGGTGCCGGTGATCTGGCCGGCGGCCAGCAGGGTGGGGCGGCCGCGGAACTGCAGGGTGGGCTCCAGCAGCTCGGGGGAGTCCAGAAACGTGTTGCGGTGCATCACTCCGAAGCGCACGAAGGAGGCGTTCTCCAGGCCCGGAATCATGCGCAGCACCCGATGCTGCTCACCCCACTTGAGGTTGGTCTGGAAGCCCACCAGGTTCCACAGGCGCCCGTCCCGGTCCTCCTGGCGCAGCTGCACCACCGCATGGGTACGCCGCAGCCCGGCGCACGTCCCGGTCGTACAGGTCGCCCCAGCGCGGATCCCACAGCCCGATCGGCTTGAGCGGCCCGTAGCGCATGGTGTCCTCGCCGCGGCGGGCCAGCTCCTCGATCGGCAGGCAGCCCTCGAAAAAGTTGGCGCTCTCCTGCTCGAAATCCTTCAGCTCCGCCTTCTCGGCCTCCAGCAGGGCCTGGCGGAAGGCCAGGTACTGCTCCCGGTTCATGGGGCAGTTGATGTAGTCGGCCTCGCCCTTGTCGTAGCGGCTGGCCCGGAAGGCCACCAAGATCGATACCCTCGCCCTCCACGATCGGGCTGGCCGCATCGAAGAAGTGGCAGGCCTCGCGGCCGGTGAAGGCGCGCAGGTCTTCGGCCAGATCGGGAGCCGTGAGGGGACCCGTGGCCACCACCGTGATCGCGTCGGGATCCGGCAGCTGGCTCTGCTCCCGCCGCTCCACCGTCACCAGGGGATGGGCTTCGAGGGCGGCGGTGAGGGCGGCGCTGTAGCGGCCCCGGTCGACGGCGAGGGCGCCCCCGGCGGGGACCGCATGGGCATCGGCGGTGCCGATCACCACCGAACCCAGGCGGCGAAGCTCCTCCTGGAGCAGGCCGGCGGCCCGGTCGGGGGAGCGGGCCCCGAAGCTGTTGCTGCACACCAGCTCGGCGAATTCGCCGCTGTGGTGGTAGGGGAGGAGGCGCACCGGCCGCATCTCGATCAGCCGGACGGGCACACCGGCAGCGGCGATCTGCCAGGCAGCCTCGGTGCCGGCGAGGCCGGCACCGATGACGAGCACCATCAGGCGCGGGCGCGCTTGAGCATCAGCTGCAGCTGGCCGATGGCGGCACGGCCGATGTTGAAGGCGGCCCAACCCACGGCCAGGAGGATCGGAGCAGCAACGAGCAGCAACCGGAGGTCCATGGCGGTGACGAGGGGAAAGATGGGGGGATCCTAACTGAGCTGGGCGTGGGCCCTGGCCAGTTCGCGGTAGCGGCGGGCGTGCTGGCGCTGGGCCGCGATGGCCGGATCGAGGCGCGCTGGCGCTTCACCTGGGCGGGAGCCCCCCATCACCAGGGCCCCGGCGGGCACGTCGCGGGTGATGACCACCGCGCCGGCCCGCCACCAGGGCTCCCGGCCCCCACGGTGACGCCGTTGAGCATGATGGCGCCGATGCCGATCAGGCAGCCGTCCTCCACGGTGGCGCCGTGGACCACGGCCCGGTGGCCGATGGTCACATCGGCGCCGATGCGCACGGGCTGGCCGGGATCGCCGTGCAGCACGGCACCGTCCTGCACGTTACTGCCTTCGCCCACATGGATCGCGCAGACCCTCTCCCGCGGGCCACGGCGGTGGGCCAGAGGCTGGCGCCGGCCGCCAGCTCCACATCGCCGATCACCACCGATGAGGCCACCCAGGCGGCGGTGTCGATGCGGGGGCTAGCCATGGCAGCCGGCCAGTGATTGGCGTCCCCCGCGGCGTCGGAGCTGGTCATGGCGGGGCGGCCGCGGGCGGCTTCTTGGAGAGGGGTGCCATAGCCGGGTGATAGCTTCCCCAGCGACGGGTCGCTAGCTCAGCGGTACATTCGGCTTTTAACCGACTGGTCCTGAGTTCGAATCTAGGCGACCCATTCAAG
>CALNZO010000016.1:0-89096 GCA_942491175.1 uncultured bacterium
TCGGTTTTGGGGTGTTTCTCACCATCAGTGGCTGCTTCCGGTTGTGATCTGCCGCGAACTCTTTTTGGGAGAAGTGTGGAGCTTCCAGGCGAGACCTGGCCGTGATGTTCTTGTTGGCCCAATGACCGATCAGCATTTCGAGTTCCCTGCGATGATTGGCATGGGCAGCCTGCGTGAGTAACTTCTGCCGGTAAGAGTTGCCTGCGTCGACATTTACACCCTGTCCAACGCCGCCCCGGTGACGGCCAGGAAAGATGACGCCCCTGCCGCCCATCAGGCGGTCCTCGCCAAAGTAGCCGGTATGGGGTCGTTTTCTGGTGGTGGGGGATTGATCCAGACCACCTCCGGCTGACGCCAACAGCGGGTGGTTCGACTCCAACGGCGTGGGTGACGCTGACGGGCCTGCGCACAGACGCGGGCAGGCAGGCTGCAGATTGGCTCGGCCTGGCCCCCGTGGCGGTACTGGTGGTCGTACCAGGCCGTGATGCACAGGCCCAGCCGCAGGCCTCCTCCCGGCTGCGGAATGGCCGTCTGGGGTCGTCCGGCCTGTACCTGGCCGTGCGGAGCAGCGGTTCCGAGCAGGGGTTGTCGCTGCTGACCCTCGCTCTGGAGAAGGATCTGAGCACCCCCAGCTCCTCCAGCCGGGCTTCGAGGGTGGCGGCGCGTATGGCATTGCCGTTGTCGGCATGGAGGATCAATGGCTGGCGGCGGGCCTTGCTGATCCATTCCCCCAGGCAGGTGCGTTCCGCCTCCCTGGGGCTCCAGATGTCGATCACCAGGAAGTGGTACAGCCATATCCCCTGGGCTGCAGCGTGGGCTTCGAACCGGTAGAGACGCCCCGATCGGCCGGGCCGGCACGATCTGACCCGGCGGCAGTGGTGCGGACATCAGGCTGACCTGGGCAGGACCATTCCTGTCCATCGCTTCAACAGTCTTTTCCAACGGGCATTGAGTATCTTGCAGGGGATGGGCTGACACTGGAATGAGCTATGCCAGATGAAACCAAGCCCGGCGAACGACAATCTCATGTTGTCGTCATCGGAGGCGGATGGGCTGGCTGGGGTGCCGCAAAGTCACTCTGCGAAGCCGGCGTTCGTGTGACCTTGATCGATGGCATGGCCGATCCAACCGGCAGTCAACCCATCACAACCAGAAGTGGTAAACCATTTGAGGCGGGCACCAGAGGATTCTGGAAGGACTATCCCAACATCAATGCCCTCACAAGAGAGCTCAATATAGACCGTATTTTCACTGACTTCACAACCAGTGCTTTCTGGTCACCCGATGGCTTGGAAGCGTCAGCTCCTGTTTTCGGAGGGCCACCCCATTGGCCAAGTCCCCTTGGCCAAGTGATTGCAACAGTGAGTAACTTCAAGCGCCTTCCCATTCAGGATCGACTCAGTGTTGCAGGATTGCTTTATGCCATGCTGGACCTCTATCGCAGTGAAGAGGTTTTCCAGAAATACGACAATCTAAGCGCACAATCGCTCTTTGAAAAACTTGGCATCAGCGATCGTCTCATCAATGACTTCCTGCGACCAATCTTGCTGGTTGGCTTATTCAAGCCCCCCGAAGAACTTTCGGCAGCGGTCACCATGGAGCTCCTCTATTACTATGCACTGGCCCACCAAGACTCGTTTGATGTCCGTTGGATCAATTCAAAAAGTATCGCGGAACATCTGTTTGAGCCTCTCAGTCGAAGGCTCATATCACGTCATCATATGCGGGTCCTTGGGGGGACTTTGGCGACACGGCTGAATGTGTCGACTGAGACGCAACAGATCAGCTCGGTTGAAACGCAAAGCGTGAATACAAAAACGACCAAGTTGATTGAGGATGTTGATGCTGTGGTTTTAGCGATGGGTGCAAAGGGCTCAAATCCCTGATGTCTCAATCTCCAGCGTGCAGCCATGCAGCACCAGAGCTTGTTGCCGCTGCCTCTCTCGGTTCGATCGATGTCGTTTCAACACGTCTGTGGCTGGATCGCTATGTTCCAATTGCTTACCCAGCCAATGTTTTCTCTCGCTTCGAATCGCTCAAGGGTGCTGGTGGTACCTTTTTCATGCTGGATCAATTGCAAAAGGATTCGGAGCGGGCGCTTTGGGGTGATGAGCAGCCGCAGGGTTCCGTAGTTGCAAGCGACTTCTACAACGCATCTGCTATTGCAATGATGCATGATGAAGAGATTATTGATCGTCTCATCCATGATCTGCTTCCCATTGCTCACCCAGAATTTAAGAACGCGAAGGTGGTTGATTCCGAGGTGCGCCGCTATCCTGGTTCTGTGTCTCTCTTCTCGCCAGGCAGTTTCAGGAAGCGACCTCCCTTGGAAACCTCAGTAGAGACGATTGTCTGTGCTGGTGACTGGGTGCGTATGGGCAACAAAGAACATGGTGCCAAAGGTCTCTGTCAGGAAAGAGCCTATGTGTGTGGGCTGGAGGCAGGGAACTCACTGATCAGGCGCAACATTGTCAGAGGGCCGAATCAATCGAAGACCCTTCAACATTCCGTCGTCCCAATTCGTACCGATGAACCTCAAGTCGTTTTAGGCCGTGTGCTCAACAAAATCGTGATGGATCAAATTGATGCCTTTGGTTTGAAACTGCCTTGGTTTGACTGATAGTGGTGAAGTTGTCATTCGAGCATGGATGCGTCACGGATGTTCCATCAACGCCGCCCCTGAGTGGCAGGCAATGGGTGACTGGAGCAGCAGAGAGCTGCGGCGGCCTGACCACTCCAGGGGCTTGTTCGGAGTGCCCCCATTCTCTCTGATCTGGCGAATGCCCAGGACTTGCAACAAGTCTGTAAGGAACTTAAGCCTGCATGGCTCTTGGCTTGCTCTCGCGTCTACGTTTTTGTTGATCTTCAAGAACAAGGATGAGAGCTCATGAACGTTCTCTGGTTTCTGCTGGTGGGGGTCATTGCCGGTTGGCTCGCTGGTGTCCTGGTCAAAGGCGGTGGCTTCGGCCTGATCGGTGATCTGGTTGTCGGCATCATCGGGGCCCTGATCGGTGGCCTGCTCTTCAGCGGTCTGGGTGGTGCCGTCGGAGGGGGTGTGCTGGGGAGCATCGTGGTGGCCACGCTCGGCGCCGTGATCCTTCTGGTGGTGCTGCGGGTGATCAGGCGCGTCTGAAGGGCGAGGCTCTATAAAAAACCCCTGGGGCTGATTAGACCCAGGGGTTGAGCATGCTGATGACTCAGTTGCAGTCGCTCCGGTTGGTGTAGGTGATCGACTGATAACGGCCGTCGGTGGTGCGAATGGTCACGCAGTTGTTCGTGGAGGGCTGCTCCCAGTAGGTGAAGGAACTGTCGGCCAGCTTGGTGCCACCGCGGTAGGTGTAGCCCTTCGATGTCAGGGTTCCTTCGGCCTGCCCCCCCCTGGCGCCCACCAGCGATTGCAGATCGGACACCGGAGCACCTTCACGGGCAGGCTCCGTGGTGGTGACCGGCTTGCCTGTGATCAGGCCGCCGATCAGGGCACCCACCGCCGCGCCCAGCAGGGAGCCGGCGTCAGCCTTCTGGGGTGCATCGTCGAAGCGGACATCGGGATTCTGGACTTGGTCGAGACGCACCGAGAGCCTGCGGGCTTCGCCATCGTTCCAGCTGAAGACCTCATGATCCGCCTGAGCCTTGTGCTTCACGTTGCGGACACCGGCGTAGGTCTGCACGCTCAGGGCCTGCACGCCTGGGCCCGAGAAGTTGAAATCCGTTCCGTCATCGAGCTTGACGACATAGGCATTGGTGTTGCCTGCCTTTTTGTGCTTGAAGGTGCAGTGTCCATTGAAGGCTTCGTAGCCACCGCTCATCAGCTTGCAACGGCCCTGGGCCCGGACCAGCACTTCGGCCATGGCCGCTGGGGCGAAGGGGGCGGAAAGCCCCGCCAGCAGAAGTCCCGCGCCGAGGGCTGCAGAGGTTTGACGAAAGCTACGAACCATAGTTAATGCGGAAAGTGAAATTCTGGTTAGACCGCCTCATTGACAGTCCACGTTTGACACATATCACACGCTTCAGGGCTAGGCCATGCCGATTGGACCCTTTGCTCACCGTCTTGCCCCGATGGTTCCCCTGATCAAACCGAACAGCGTCAGCGCGGCCAGCAGCGGCCAGATCAGCAGCAGATCCACCCGGATGTTGGCCTCAGGCGTGCGTAGCTGCACCAGAGCCTCCCAGGCGGCATACACCCCCCAGGCCAGGGAGGCCCACAGCAGGGGGCGGGCTGACGGCCCGCTGACGGCACCGGAGAAGCGCAGCAGGGACCAGCCAGCAAGCAGGACCAGGGCCACAATCAGAATGTGGCCGGGTTGTCCGACCAGGAATTCAGCGAGGAGGGCCACCGTTCACTACCGAGGGCCCCTACAGGAGCGTGAGAGTTTCCTTACCTAGAACAGAATGCCGCCACAAGCGAGAAGGCACTGATGCAGCTGCCCATCCTTGACCAGTAACGAGCTGATGAACGGTGCCTGGGCGGCCAGGCTCTCATCCAGGCTGGGAGGTGGGCAGAGGGCCCCGGTGACAGCCCAGCGATCACTGCTCTGCTGGAGAGCTGCTTCCCCACCCCAGCGGAGGCCAGGCTGGTCATGGCACTGCGCCAAGCCGGGCGGCTCACGGTGTCCCTCGTCGCTACAGATCAGGAACAGATCGTCGGCCATGTGGCCTTCTCGCCGGTCAGCACGGCGGCGGGACCTACCGGCGTTGGTCTGGCTCCACTGGCCGTGGCATCAACCTACCGCTGCCAGGGTATTGGCGCCCAGCTGGGGCGAGCAGGGCTGGACGTTGCCAGCCAAATGAGGCACACCTGGGCTGTAATGCTGGGCGAGCCCGGCTTCCACGAGGGTGCGCAGGCCGATCTCGGCGGCTTCCCGCTTGGTGCGGGCGCCGGTGACCTGCATCGAATCGTGCATCAGCTGGTCGTCGATGACGATGTTCGTGCGCATGGCCGGTCTCCCTTATGTGTAGAGAGTAGGTATGTCATACACATTTTGCTTGCTCGCGCTGCCGGCCAGCTTGCGCGCCAGCGCAAGGGCCCCCTCGGCGGGCATGAAGCGGGGCTTTTGGACGGGACGGCCTGGAGCGGCCGTAGTGCTGGGTGATGCGCTTCTCCATCCCGATCGCATGGGCAGCTGCAAAGGCCAGGGCAGAGAACCCGGCCAGGGCAAGCAAATGCAGGGGCGATGACTTACTCCCCGTCCCCCAGGAAGATCAGCGAATCCCGGTTCACCCACAGCACCCGGCCGCTCTGGCCTGGGTAGCCCACCCGGCACCAGGTGCCCTGGCTGTTTGAGGTGCACGCCAGCTTGTCGAGCGTTTCCCCCGACACCCCCATCCCCGCGATCGCGGCGCCGTAGTTGGGCTTGGCGTACAGGGTCACCGTGGGCTGACCATGGCCGCTGAGTTTCACCTTGCTGTGGGCCTGGTGATCCACGGCCGCTGCGGGCCGACTCTTGACGTTGGAGACGGCGATTCGGTTGCCATCGCCGTTCTGCTCGCTGAGCGTGAAGCTGTGGTGGCCGCTCATCAGCCAGATGCGGCCCTGCTCATCCCGCATGCGGCGGTTGTCGGTGGTTGGGGGACCGGCCGGCACGAAGCGATAGATGGCACTGCCGCTGAAGCGGATCTCAAAGCCCCCGTTACCCCAGGGCTGCACCTGGCAGGTCTGCTTGCTGTCGTTCATCCAGCAGTCCAGCGTCTGGGCGGCCGTGGCAGGACGCACCAGGGAGGCCCCGGCAATGACACTCGCGCTGACAGCAGCGATGGCGAGGAAGCGGCGGTGGAGCATGCGTGAGCAAAGGAAAGCCAATCGATTATCCAGGTGGGTGTAGCAATCCCCCCGCCACCAGCAGGCCATGACACACCCGGACATCCCTGCCCTGGAGGCCCTCAGCCGTGACTACAGCGAGACGCCCCGGCGGGTGCTGTTTGTGCTGGGCTCCGGGCAGAGCCCAGCGGTGGAGGTGTTTGAGGCTGCAGCGCAGCAGCGCTCCACCAGCATCGATCCCCAGCACCTGGCGGAGATGGCCGCCGGCAGGCGCCGCTCGCTGACGCTCTGCACCCCGATGCAGATGGTGCCCGACATAGTGCGCTCGCTGGCCCACAGCAATGTGGCCGTGTACCAGGTGCAGCTGCTGGAGGAGTGAGCCCAGACTCACTCCATGGTGCGCACGGGGGTGGTGCACCAGCGGCTGCGGCCGATGCCGGCAGCACTCTGGAAGCGATCGTCGCGGAAGTCCGCTCGGCCGGTTCTGGGCTCAATGCGGGCCACCCGCCAGAGCTCCTGCTCGCAGTTGATCGTGACGGTGATGCGGGTGCCGTCGGAGGCGTTGATGCGCACGAAGCGCACACCGTCGTAGAGGCCCAGGGGCTGGCCGCCCGCTGCCTGAAGCAGCACCGCAAGGTTGCTGCCTGCCGGGGCTGCCCATGCGGCAGCCGGGTGGCTGACAAGGCAGCCGGCGATGGCCGTGAGCAGCAGGGGGAGACGGCGGGAGAACAGGCTGGTCACGGGGAAGAGGCGCGGCGACTCGGAACAGCAGCATCCAGCATGACAATCTGTCCGGGGAAAATCCGTCTGGAGAAAAGGCCCACGGTGCGCACCTGTCTCCACCTGCTGCTGGCCGCCTCCCTGGTGCCGCTGCTGCTGCCGCTGCCGTCACCAGCAGCGGAGGTCTGCACCCCATCAGAAAGCACCGTGGCCGAAACCCGCTGCGTGATGGAAGCCCTCCAAGCCAAGGATCGAAAGCTGGAGAAGGCCCTGGTGCGGGTGGCCAGCGAGGCCAGGCAAGTGCCCAGCGAAACCTTCCAGACGCTCTGGCGCGACAACCTCACCGGCTTCTACAAGACGAGTGCCGACCCAAACGAGCAGGCGCGTGCTTTCCGAGCCGAACGCCGCAAGGTGTGCGCCTACGCCAAGTCGGTGAGCTTCCAGGGGACGGGCTACGGAATCGTCACGACGCGCTGTGAGCTGGCGCTCACCCAGACCCTGCTGGAGCAGCTGCGGCCATGAAACGCTCACGCTGATCCGCCTATCGCTGTTGCTGCTCACCGGCGCGGTGGTCTGCGCCGTGGCCTACCGACTGATCGGGGTGCGGGTAGAGGCCGATGGCACGCTCAGGGAGGCTTTCGCCCTGATTCCGATCGGCTATCTCCTGGGCGGAGCCGGTATCGGGACCGGGATCGCCGGCCTGTTGTGGAGAGAGCCAGCCAAGAGCCGGTAAGGCTCAGGACCGAGCCACTTCCGAACGCTGCCCCTGAGTGGCATGCAAGAACTATAGAGCGCAAGCAGGAAATCGGTGGAGGCCTGTCCACTCGATGGGTTTGTTCGAAGTGTCGCCTCTCGACAAGCATCGTCCGCAGGCCATCGAGTGAGACCCTTGAATGTGTCGACCATTTCTAAATGACGCGAACATAATCACAGCCAACATTCCATGATGCCTTTATCCGCTTCAAGGTGGCTGCAACCCAAGATCCTTACATATCTTGCGGACAAGTAATTCCTTGATTTCAGTGTGACGCGGTATTGAGCTGCGACGGTTCTGAGATGGATTCCACCACCATGAATGATTTCCTCCTTCTCTCAGGAGCTCGCAGCCTTGCTTGCTGAGATAACGAAGCAGATCTCTTCGCTTCACAGGCTCAGAGCAAGTTCCTCAGATCCTGGTCCAGCTGCCTCCAACGCCTCCAGGCGATTGAACTCCAAAGCTTCACGGAGAACCTGCCTTAGTGATTCCAGCAGTTCTTCCCGGCTGTTCTCTTGAGCATTTACGCCAGGAACTTCTTCCACCCAGCCTATCCACCAAGGACCATCTTGACGAATCACGGCGGTGAAGGTTAAGGTCATCGACATTTCTGTCATAGGCCGTACTCAGCACATGGTAGCCCAGGTCTCATATTTCATGAAAGACTAAGGATCTTCATTCCAGTACGTTACATCAGGAATCTTCTACATCGGTGGAGCTTACAGTAATTAGTTCTCCATTCTTTGTAGAGGATAAGCATAGGTGGAGCCTTCCCCTGATCCTTCGAGCGCTGCCCCTGAGTGGTAGGCAAGGTGCTTGGGGCGGCTAAGCAAAGAACTGGTGGTGGCCTGTCCACTGGAGGGGTGTGTTCGAAGTGTCGCGATCCTCCCGATACTGTGTGCGGACCGTCGCCACAAACAAACTAGCCATCACCTTATGCATGGAGGAGGCAGGCCAAGATCCTTGCAGATCTTTCGAGCGAGTAGTTCCCTAATCTCATTATGCCGTGGAATTGAGCTACGGCGATTCTGTGTTGGATTCCACCACCAGGAATAATTTCCGCCCTCTCTCAGCTGCTCGCAGCCATGGCTGCTGAGATATCGCAGTAAATCTCTACGCTTCACAGGATCAACGCAAGCTCCTCTGCCCCAGGTCCAGCGGCTTCAAGTGCATCCTGGCGGTTAAATTCAAGAGCTTCACGGAGAACCTCTCTCAGTGATTCGAGAAGTGTCTCGCGACTTGCCTCTTGAGCGTTTACGCCAGGGACTTCTTCTACCCAGCCAATCCACCATGGGCCATCCTGTCGAATGACAGCTGTGTAGGCGAGTGCGGTGGTCATTCTAATTCCAATTCTCTTTCTGTACAATATAGCCCAAATTAGCGGCGATGGCGAGTGCCTTGAGCCAAGGTATTTAAATCGATGCTGCATTCACCCCATGATTGCAAGGACTTTAGCGAAGTAGGCATCTGATTGTTCTTCCTAATGCAGAGGCCTGAGGCCCTCCCTCGATCCTTTGAACGCTGGCCCTGAGGTGGCAGGCAAAGAGCATTTGGCCACAGAAGTGAACTTGTGGTGGCCTGTCCACTCGAGGGGCTTGTTAGCCGGCTTAATCAATGGCCTGCGCATGAAGTCGCAACCCAAGAGCTTTGGCTACTTTGAGTACTGTCGCGAAACTAGGATTTCCTTCGGAACTAAGTGCCCTATACAAGCTCTCTCGGCTAAGGCCAGCATCCTTTGCCACTTGTGACATACCCTTAGCTCGAGCAATATCTCCCAAGGCTCGTGCAATACCGGCAACATCCTCAGGTGCTTCTTCAAGCCAAGCATCTAGATATGCGGCCATTTCCTCAGGCGTTCTAAGATGCTCAGCCACGTCATAGGGAGTAATCCTGGCGGTTTTGGAATTGGAAACTGATTGTGTTTGGGTCATTGAAAGTAGTTCTGAAATTGGCAGTTTAACTCAAGGGCCTTGGCGATGTCTTTTGACTGACTTGATTTGCTGCCTCCTGCCAGAAGTAGTAGGAGTTGATCACCTCGTGTGGAGTAGTAAACCCTGTAGCCAGGTCCCACATCAATCTTCAATTCAGAAACACCCTCCGTGAGATTACGGAAGACCCCGGGATTGCCATGGATGAGGCGATCAACGCGCATGAGCACGCGTGCTCTTCCGACTTGATCCTTGAGGCTGTCAATCCACGCTTGGTAGGCATCTGTCTTGGCGACCCTCATCCCACCACTGTAGCCCATGAGCTACTGGCCGACAATGGATGCTATCGCCCACGTGGCCTCGGCTAACACTTGGCATCAGCGGCCCGAGGTACGAGGGTCCGATTGAATGCCGTTGTTAGGCAAATAGCTCCATCTCACAGTAATCCTCCTCGTTTCTTCTGTCAGGTGAGAAATATAGCTTTGAACCTCCTTATTACGTGGAGTCTTCTCCTTCTCCAATAGGCTCCGCATCCGTCGTAATGCGTGCATATCCCATGCTCACACTGTATGTAAGCCAAACTGGCTTTTCGTTACGCAGAATATCAACTATATGAGGAAAGGCCTCAATGGGATAATAGATAAAAGGAACTGTGCCCCACTGGTACTGCTGCATTTTTAGCTTTTTAGGAACATTGGTATCGCGAAACTCCAATTTGGCGATCACAGTTGTTTTAGAATGAAGCCAGATGGTAGCCAGCAGTCCCCCGGAATTGCTCATTCGGGACAAATCGTATTTATCAATCTGTTTGAATTCTTGTGACATAGTGTTTAACCTCCTTTTTGTTGTTCTTGTTCATTTATATCCAACAGAGCTTTGTATCAAAACTTAGTTGTTTTTTAGGGGCCATGAATAGCCTTTCCGGTGTAGTGAGAGAAAAGGTAAAGATGAAACACGAACAGCCGCTTGCGCCTGCGGAGATAATCACCTTGCCCATTGCTAGCTAAATACGCCTACATAGAGCAACCTTGGCTTCACATTCCTTAAAGGTTCTGCCCCTTTAGTCCGCTGTCTCCGCGAGCCACTTTGACGCAGTATCATCGCTCGTCGGTGTGCCACTTCGTGGCCGTTTTATACAGATCTGCATAAGTTCCCAGCGCAGGGTGCGAGTGGAATACTCACTGGGCACAGATCAATTTGATGTTTCCCTCCAGGCTTTAAGGAGCCTCTGGGCAACGAGCCCTGAAAGAGGGTCCAAGGTTGCAATTTGCTCGGAATGAACAACTTTTGGCGAATCTGAGGTTGGCTTGGCCTGATTTCACCCTTTCGGGAGCCAAAATCTGCCCATGTTGGCCGATTCTTTCCCTCGACAGGCACACTGATCCTCTGATCACGTACTGCATAGCAACCTGCGACGTGCCATGAACAGGTTCGAGAGGGCTACCACCACATTCACTTTGCAGCGGTTCTTGAGCATTCCCCGCAGCCGGGTCTTCTGAAAGCCGAACTGCTGTTTGATCACCCGAAACGGATGCTCTCCTTTGGCGCGGATATGCGCTTTGGCAGTTTCGACCAGATCATCCAGTCGGCCCTCCGGCGTATCCGGCAGCACTCGGCGCTTTCCGGGTCGCATGGCGACGCGGAAGCCGATCCCACGGCCTTTCATCTCGTCTCGCTTCTCGATTCCCTGGTAGCCGGCATCTGCATAGACCAGGGTCTCCTCGCCGTGCAGGAGATCAGGGGCTGGGGTTAGGTCATGCACATTGGCAGCTGTGGTTTCCACTGAGTGGATGATGCCGCTCTCGCTATCCACGCCGATGTGGACCTTCATCCCAAAGTGCCACTGCTTGCCCTTGCAGGTCTGGTGCATCTCCGGATCCCTCTCCTTCTTCTCATTTTTGGTGGAGCTGGGCGCCGCGATCAAGGTGGCATCAATGATCGTGCCCTGCTTCATCGCCATGCCGTTGGCCTTGAGGTGGGCTTTGACCACCTCAAAGATCTGTTTGCCGAGATCGTTCTTCTCCAGCAAGTGCCGGAACGCGAGAATCGTGGTCTCATCAGGAATCCGGTCACTGATCATGTCGATCCCTGCAAAACGGCGCATCGTCGGCACCTCGATCAGCGCATCCTCCATCGCTGGATCGCTGAGGTCGTACCACTGCTGGAGCAGGTGGATGCGCAGCATGGTTGCCAGCGGATAGGGCGGGCGACCACCCTTGGAGCTGATCTTGGGATAGTGGGGCTCGATCAGATCAATCAGCGCTTTCCACGGCACCACCTTCTTCCATTTCGGCCAAAAAACGCTCGCGGGTCGGGCGTGGTCTGCTCGTAATCACCGAACCGGCTGCTTTTTAAAGTCGCGCGCCTGGGGTTACACGGGCATTTTCGTGCGGGGCTTGCTTAAGTCCGCCTAACAACTAAATGGGTGGTTCCGGGATGCACTCCTGAGGCCTCTCGCGCCGCCGCCTATGGAGCCAGTCTCTTGCACCTTGATCGCCAAAACCCTGCAACGACGGCCACTTTGGCGCATCGCAGCCCCTGGTGCTGCGTGCATCACTGTTCCGCTATGCAAGCAGTCCCTGGTCTCATGGGGTGGATGCACTGGCCAGATCTTCCTTCATGATCCCGACCTGTGCATTCACGGCCTTGTTCTGCCGCCAATGTTGCCGACGCCTCCAGGTGGTCCATCATGAATCCTCCGCGGTGCCTGTGTTCTGGACCACTCTTTCCGCTGAGGTTGAGTGCATCACGGTTCCTGTGATGTTCACCCTGCACCCGTCACCCCTGGTCGAGCACCCGCCACTGCAGCACCTGCCCGGCATGGAACGGCACCAGCTCGGTGGCGGCGCCGCCGGCGGCGTTGCCATGCAGCCGTGGCGGCACCGTGTGGGCCTCCCGCACCAGGGTGATGGTGCCCTCGTTCACCGGCAGGCCGTAGAAGCGCGGACCGAATTCCGAGGCAAAGGCCTCCAGCCGATCCAGGGCGCCCTCCTGCTCGAACACCTCCGCGTAGCTCTCCAGGGCGAACGGCGCGTTGTAGATGCCGGCGCAGCCGCAGGCGGCCTCCTTGGCCGAACGGGGGTGGGGGGCGGAATCGGTCCCGAGGAAGAACCAGGGCTCCCCTGAAGTGGCCGCCTGGCGCAGGGCCAGCCGGTGCCGCTCCCGCTTGGCGACGGGGAGGCAGTAGAAGTCCGGCCGCAGACCGCCCTGGAACAGGGCGTTGCGGTTGATGTGCAGGTGGTGGGGGGTGATGGTGGCCGCCAGGTGGGGCCCCGCCTGCCGCACGAAGGCGACGGCATCGGCGGTGGTGATGTGCTCCAGCACCACCTTCAGCTCCGGATGGCGCTCCAGCAGCGGCGCCAGGTGGCGCTCGATGAACACCGCCTCCCGATCGAAGATGTCCACCTCCGGGTCGGTCACCTCGCCGTGGATCAGCAGGGGCAGGCCGATCTGTTCCATCGTGGCCAGCACCGCCTCGATCCGCGCCAGGTCGCTGACACCGGCGGCGGCATTGGTGGTGGCGTGGGCCGGGTAGAGCTTGCAGGCGGTGAACACCCCTTCGCCGTGGCCGCGGGCGATCTCTTCCGGCGCGATGGTGTCGGTGAGGTAAGCGGTGAGCAGCGGCGTGAAGCGGTGGCCGTCGGGCAGGGCCTCCAGAATCCTGCTCCGGTAGGCCAGGGCCGCCTCCACCGTGGTGATCGGCGGGTTGAGGTTGGGCATCACGATCGCCCGGGCGAACGTGCGGGCCGTGGCCGGTGCCACCGCCTGCAGCAGGGCCCCGTCGCGCAGGTGCACATGCCAGTCGTCGGGACGGCGCAGGGTCAGGCGGGGGGGATCGCTCGTGGCCATCGGGTGCAGACCAGACCAACCCTACGGACCGGTCCGCCGGCCTCAGGGGCTGCTCACCCCGAACAGGTGGCCCACCGCCGCGGTGAGCGCCATGGCCATGGCGCCCCAGAACAGCATCCGCAGCGCCCCCTGCCGGATCGAGGCGCCGCCGGCACCGGCGGCCAGGCCGCCCAGGGCCATCAGGGCCACCAGGGCGCCGAGGGTGGTGATCAGGGTGATCCGCTCAGTGGGACTGAACAGGATCGTGGCGATGGGCACCACCGATCCCACCGCGAAGCTGGCGGCGGAGGCCAGGGCCGCCTGGATCGGCCGGGCCCGCCTCGTTTCGCTGAGGCCCAGTTCCTCGCGGGCATGGGTGCCGAGGGCGTCATGGAGGGTGAGCTGTTCGGCCACCTGGCGGGCCAGGGCCGGATCCAGCCCCCGCTGCCGGTAGATCTCGGTCAGCTCAGCCAGCTCCCCGGCCGGGTCCGTCTGCAGCTCGCGCCGCTCCTTGGCCAGATCGGCCCGTTCGGTGTCGGCCTGGGATTGCACCGACACGTATTCCCCCGCCGCCATCGACATGGCCCCGGCCACGGTGGCGGCAACGCCCGACAGCAGGATGGTGCTCCTCGGGGCTCCGGAGGCGGCGATGCCCACCACCAGGGAGGCCACCGAGATGGTGCCGTCGTTGGCGCCGAGCACCACGGCCCGCAACCAGCCCACCCGATGGCTGTAGTGCCGTTCGCGGTGGCGGTGCCGGCTCTTGCTTTCGCGGCCCTGGTCCCTGGGCATGACCGGTCCGGTGGAGGGAGGACCCCGCCATGATCAACCCGGCGCCGCTCAGCGGTACCGCCGGCCCAGCACGAAGATCACCGCCATCGCCAGATAGCCCAGGGCCCAGGGGGTGCCGTTGCCCCACCCCGGGGACAGCACGGTGTCGGCCAGGGTGAAGCTCCAGGCGTGGATCAGGCCCAGCCAGGAAGCCACCGCGGCCACCAGGGCGCAGAGGGCGGCGGCGCGATAGCGCTGCTCGATCACGTACACCAGCATCGCCGCCAGCAGCATGGCCGCCAGGATCTGGCCCTGCTCGAGGGCGAAGGCGCCGGCGGCCCAGACATCCGCCTGCTGCAGGGGCACCAGCAGCTGGGGCCCGAAGGGATTGGCGGGAGTGCCGCTGCCCCCGGCCCGCAGCCCGGCCTTGAGCATCAACGCTCCCCAGCCCGCCAGCCCGGGCAGCAGACCCAGGGCCACGGCCGGGGCATGATCCCGCGGGGTGGCCTGGAACGCCTGGGCGGCCATCACCAGAGCGATGTAGAGCACGATCGCCATGCCGGCCTCGATCGGCACCAGCTGGCCCACCACCCCGAACAGCCCCAGCAGGCAGCCCAGGCCCATCACCAGGCCGTTGAGCCAGGAATAGCCGATGCGGGCGCCCATGCCCTTCCAGCCCGGATGGCCGATGTAGATGGTGGTGGGGAAGCACGATCCCAGCAGGGCGGCCGCGACGGTGCCGATGCCGTTGATCAGCAGGGAGCTCTTCACCGGGTAGGCATCGCCGGCCGCTTCGGCGCTCTCCAGGTTCTGCAGGGATCCCAGCAGGTTGAACAGGCCCATCGGCACGGTGACCCCCAGCCAGGGCAGCAGCTCGTTGCGCCCCGCCCAGAGGGCACCGAGACGGGGCACCGGCAGGTGCAGCCCCACCTGGGCCAGGTTGGTCTGCCAGGTGGGGCCATCCAGCCGCAGCAGACCCGTGACGCCGGCCAGGGCGACGCCCACCAGCACCGCCAGGACGCCGCCGGGCAGGGGCAGCCGCGCCTTGCCGAAGTAGGCCAGCAGGATCACCGCCAGCACCGCCAGCCCCACCACCGGCACGGCGTAGGTGCGCAGCAGGAATCCCAGGCCGATGTACCCCAGGGCGATGCCGGCCAGGGTGGAGAGCAGGGCCGCCCGGGGCAGCCAGCGCCGCAGGGGGGCCACCACGAAGGCGCCCCCGGCCTCGATCAGGCCGGACCCCAGGCAGGCCAGCAGGCCGGCGCGCCAGGAGAGCAGGGCGGCCGCCTGGGGCTCCATGCCCTGGCCGGTGGCCGCCAGCTTCACCGGCAGCATCACCAGGAACACGTAGGCGAACAGGCTGACCGTGTTGATGCCGTAGGGCAGGGCGGTGCGGTCGCCTCTGCCCTCCCGGGTGCCCAGGCGGTGCGCCTGGATCGCGTAGGCCAGATTCCCCACCACCAGGCTCACGCCGGTGGCCGGCAGGATCGTGGCGAAGATCAGCTCATCCGGGTAGCCCAGCACCCCCCGGCAGAGGGCCACGATCAGCAGGATCTGGATCAGGTTGTCGAGCCCCAGGCCCAGGAACCCATCCAGGTCGCCGCGGACCCACCAGCGGGGCGAAACGTCCGATGGCTCAGCCATGGGGCAGCTCCTTCGGCATCCGGTCGGGGAACAGCACGCCGTCGAGGTGGTCGCACTCGTGCTGCACCACCCGGGCATGGAAGCCCTCCACCTCCCGCTCGAAGGGGTGTCCCAGCGGATCGAAGGCCCGGTAATGCAGGCGGCGCCAGCGAGGCACCCGGGCCCGCCAGAGCGGCACGCTCAGGCAGCCCTCCCAGACGCTGTCGTCCTGCTCCTCCCCCAGGGGGGTGAGCACCGGATTGATCAGCACGGTCTCGGGAATGGGCGGGGCCTCCGGGTAGCGGCGGTTGCGGGTGATGCCGTAGATCACCACCCGCAGGGGCACGCCGATCTGGGGGGCCGCCAGGCCGGCGCCGTCACTGGCGGCCATCGTGTCGCGCAGGTCCTGCAGCAGCGCGTGCAGATCCGCTCCGCCGAACTGCTCCACCGGCGCGCTCCTCTGCCGCAGACGGGGATCGCCGATGGTCAGCACGTCGCGGACGGTCATGGGCGCCATGGGGTTCCGCCCACTGTGGCGCCAACCACCCTCAACGTCCGTACCATCCGCTCATGTTGGTGCGCTCGGCGAATCCATGGCCATGAGCTCCCTGCGGGTGGCCGTGCTCTGCTGCGAAGGCCTCTATCAGCGCCACCTGATCCGCCGCGTGGCGGAGGAGTTCACTCTGGCCGGTGTGGTTCTGCAGGAGCCGCCCCCTGATGGGCGGGGGACCCTGGGCCCGGCTGGCGAAGTACCGCCGGCCGCTGCGGCTGCTGCGCCAGCTGCTGGCCCGGCTGTTGCTGCGCCCCCACGACCGCAGGGGTGCCGAGCTGCAGCGGCGTCTGTTCCACCATCACGGCGCCCCGCCGGAACTCCCGCCGGAGGTGCCGGTGCTGGTCACCACGGCCATCAACGAGGAACGCACCGCCACCTTCCTGCGCCAGCTGGCCCCCGACATCGTTCTGGTGAACGGCACCCAGCTGCTGCGAGCGCCGATCCTGGAGCTGATCCCCGCCATCCGCCACGGCATCGTCAATCTGCACACGGGGCTGTCGCCCTATTCCCGCGGGGCCAACTGCAACCTCTACATGCTCATGGAGGGGCATCCCGAGCTGGTGGGCGTCACGGTGCACCACATCGATCCGGGCATCGACAGCGGCGACATCATCCTTTCGGCCCAGGTGCCGATGGAGCCCGACGACGACGTCGAGACCATCGATGTGCGCAGCTTTCACGTGGGCATCGAACTGCTGATCGAAGCGGCCCGCCGGCTGGAGGCCGGCACCGCCCCGCGGGTGCCCCAGTGGGAGAAGGGCAAGCTGTTTCTCAGGCGCACCGGCTACGTCTACGAACCCTGGCAGCGTCTGGTGACCAATCGCCGCATCGCCCGGGGCATGGTCCGCGCCTACCTGGCCGATCGGCCCGCCAGGGATGCCGCGGTGCGGGTGGTGCGGGGGGTGGAGTCTTGAGCCGGCTGGGGCGCCTGGCCAACCGGGCGGCGGATCTGCTGTTCCTGCCGCCGCTGGATCGCCTCTGGCGCCGGCGCCTGCGGGGCAAGGTGATGTGCCTGCTCTACCACCGGGTGGATCGTCCGGGCAGGCTTCCCTTCCTGGATCGCTTCGGGGTGCCGCCGATCGCCCCGGAGGAGCTGAGGGCGGAACTGGCCTTCCTGCAGCGGCGGGGAGCCCGCTTCCTCACCTTCGCCGATCTGCGGCGGGGCCGCTTTCCCGCCGCCGGCGAGTTCGGCGTCATCGTCAGCTTCGATGACGGCCTGCTCAGCAACTACCGGGAGGGCCTGGAGGTGCTGGAGGCGCTGGGCATCCCGGCGGTGTTCTTCCAGTCCACCGGGATGTTCGCCGGTGGGGAGCTGGTCTGGGAGCACACCCTCTACTGGTACGGCGCCCACCCCACCCTGGCCTCCCCTCTGGAGGATCTGGCCCATCAGCGCCTGGGGCTGCCCGACGACCTGGTGGGCGAGGCCCTGATCGCCACGCTGCGGGATCGCACCCCGGTGGCCCGGGTGCGGGAGCTGCTGGCGGCGATGGCGGAGCGCTTCGACACCGCTGCCGAGCGGGCCGCGGCAGCTGAGCGGATCTACCCCAGCCAAGACCATCTGCGCCAGGCCCTGGCGGCCGGCCACGAGGTGGGCAGCCACGGCCATCACCACCTCCCGCGCTGCAACATCACCGCTGCGGAGTTCGAGGCCGAGCTGAGCCGTTCGGCCGCCTTGCTGGGGCGGGTGCTGGGGGAGGCGCCCCAGGCCTTCTCCTATCCCTTCAACAGCCACCTTCCCGGCGACGAGGAGATCTGCGGCCGCCACTACCACCAGGTGGCCACCGTCGACGGGGCCCTGATCACTCCCGCCACCCCGGCCCTGGCCCTGCCCCGCTACACCTGGCCGGGGCCCCACCCCAACCTGTTGCGCCGCCGTCGCTGGCTCTGGACCGGAACCCTGGCCTGGCAGCGGAGCTGAGCCGGGCCCCTGGAACAGGTGCCGGGGGAGATAGGGTCTGGCTCCCTTCCAGCTTCTGATGGCGTTGGCCCTGGCCCTGTTCGACGGGACCCTCAGCACCGCTGCGCTGCAAGGCCTGCTCCAGCACTGGGGCTACTGGGTGGTGTTCGGCGCCATGCTGCTCGAGAATGCCGGTGTGCCCCTGCCCGGGGAGACCGTCACCCTGCTGGGGGGCTACGCGGCGGGAAGCGGCCAGCTCCAGCTGCTGGGGGTGATGGGGGCCGCGGCCGGCGGAGCGATCCTGGGCGACAGCATGGGCTACTGGGTGGGACGCCGGGCCGGCTGGGGGCTGCTGCTGTGGGGTGGTCGCCTGCTGGGCCGCAGTCCCGAGCAGATGGAGGTCCTGCGGGAACGCTTCCTGAAACATGCGGGCAAGTCGGTGCTGCTCGGCCGTTTCGTGGCCGTGCTGCGGGTGCTGGCCGGTCCCATCGCCGGGGCGGTGCGCATGCCCTATCCCCGTTTCCTGCTCTTCAACGTGACCGGAGCGGTGCTCTGGGCCTCGACCATGGTGAGCCTGGCCTGGCTGGGGGGCCGCTGGATCCCCCTCGATCGCATGGTGAGCGGCGTCTTCGAGTTCGGCCTCGGTGCCCTGGTGCTGTTCCTGCTGGTGCTGGTGGTCCCCAAGCTGCTCGAACGTTTCCAGGAACGGCAGCTGGAGCGGGAGGAACCGCAGCCTCCGGTCTGAGCTGATCTCAGATGCCGTGGACCGGAGCCTGCCCTGACGATCCTCTGCTCCAAGCGTTCTCCCGCCTGGAGGTGGGGTGATCACACGAAAGCCCCGGAGGGGCACTCCGGGGCTGGCATGGGCGCCTGGCGGGGAATCGCCGAAGCGGAACGGCTCAGGCGAGATAGAAGCTCTCCACCCCGAGGAGTTGATCGACACCGGTGAGGGTGGCGAGCAACGGATCTGAGGTGCTGGAACCCGCGTAGAGGTTGAGATCGGTACCTGAGACTTGCTGGAAGAGGGTGTCGTCGAAGTTGGCAGCGGTGATGCCAAAACCGATCAGGCCGATGGCATCCCCTTTTTCAAGGGTGAAATCCTCGATGGTGCTGGCAACAATGCTGTCGGATCCGTAGTTGAGGACGAACAGATCAGCCCCTGCGTCGCCGAAGAAGGTATTCTCACCGGCGCCGGCAAGCACATCGCCTTCCGAAGTTCCGGTGATGCTGTCGCCTCGTTCAGCGATCGGCACCTCCTCATAGGACATCACCAGTTCGGTGTCATAGAGCTCCACCGGCTTCTGGTCGCCTTTGATGTAGAAGGAGACGTCGAAGTTGGGTGAGAGCCGAAGACCGTTGGGGGAGACGGCCGTGATGATGGGATCGGTGGGGAGCAGATCGTTTGCTTCGAGGCTGTCATTGACCGAACTCCATCCCTCATCGATGAGACCGTCTCCATCCTCGTCCAGACGCCCCGGGGCGATGGTGATCCAGCCGGTGCTCAGGGAGAGCGGTGAGATGCCGTTCCAGTCGAGCAGGTTGATCACCGTCTCGGTGTAAGCGCCCACCTCGTACTTGATCTCGGAGGAGGTGGGAGGAGGAGGAGCGGAGGGGTCCTGGGGAATCTCCACGCCCGGTAGATCCTGCCCGTATTTGTTGGACTTGAGGCGCCAACGCGGGCCGACGTCGTAGGTGGAGCCTTCGACGGGCACGGGTTCGAAGGGATCTCGATCCTGGGTGGTGTACCAGGCGTTGGTGAGGCCACTGACCAAGTCGGATGAAAGGGCGCCGATTGTGTCAAGGGTCGTATTCTGGGCTTGTGCGATCAGATTTGGATCCCTCAGCACAGTGATCTGGTCTGCTGAGACACCCGTGTAGTCGATGTCATCAGGGTCGAGGCCGGGATAGAAAGATCCATCTCCTGCGTAGAAGTCCGAGTTGCTGACCCATGTGCCTGCCACCAAAACCGTGCCATCAGAGAGGGTCACATCAGAGGTGATTTCTGTGTACTCGGGCAACCGTCCTGTGGCGCCTTCGTTTTCGTAATCCTCCGGACGGATCTGGTCGTTGGGGTTGTTGCTGATGGTGTGGCGAACGACGAGTTCAGCCTCAGTAATGCGATGAAGCGGAAGAACCCCTGTTTTCTTGTCCACCGGGATCGCCCATTCCTCCGGCAGTGCGATCTCTGTACGTAGCCGTACATCGTTGGGGCGCTTGACCAGATTGCCCCAGCGGAACAGCAGTTTGCCATCGTCCTTCAGGGTCACCGAGTAATCACTGCTGGCGGCAATGTTTTCGGTGACGGTACTTTCATTCGGCTCCAGAACGTCCCGGATATCGACAACACCATCCCCATTCAGATCACCCACATAGTCAGGATTATTGGGGTCAACAAGGGCCGCCACTCGCTTGCCATCATTGTCACCTCCGATGACGATCAAGTCGTCGTCCAGCGGCAGCAAGGCCTCAAGATCCTCAGGAAAGGCCTGGTCGGAGAGCACCTGTTGCATCACCATGTAGTGCTCCGTCTCCGCCTTCACGGCATCGCCGCCCATGCCGACAAGCCAGGTGCCGAGGCGGAAGGGGGTCTTGAAGGTATCCGTGGGGGCGTCGGAGACCGCAAGGCCAATCGGGACACCGTTCTCGTCGAAGATGTCTCCTGCAAATCCCTCGGCATATTCCGGATCAAAGAAGAAGTCTTTCTGCTCAGCCCCTTCGAAGTCCGTGACGTTGAAACCGAATTCGCTGTTGATTGGATATAGGGCGACACCATCTTTAGAAGTCTTGGCAAGACCATCAAAGTTGATGATGGGAATGTCGTTGTTTTTCAGGTCACCCTGGGTCGTTCCATCGAATCGGCCGATCACATCGACTGTAGAAAACAGATGCAGGGATGTGTAGTCAGGATCCGTAGTGCGGGGTACATCGATGTCCGGTGGAATCTCGACCGGTCCGCCCCCTCCTCCACCTCCGCCGCCATCTCCTCCTTCGACAGCTGGCGTTTCTTCCTGCTCACTGATGATGGTGGGAATGGCATCGAAGTTGCCGGCCAGGACATTCTGCCAATCCACGTCGTTGTCCCACACCCCAAAGGGAGTGGGGTCGAAGTCCTCGCCTGTGGAGACTGCAACGGTCCACTGTCCTGTCCTGGAGTTGCGAGTGGCGACATCATCCCGCCCATCTCCTGTGTAGTCACCGATCCGAAAATCCACCCATTTCACTTTCTTGTTGAGATTGCCGAACTGGGTGAAGTTGAAGTTCTCCTTGTCTGAGTCGGCAACACCAACCCACCAGTTGGCTTTGGCGGGGTCATAGGTGATGATATCGGTGGCCCCATCCCCGTTCACATCCCCTGTTCCGATCACCAGATAGGAGGGGTTGAGGTTGCCCCAGTTCTTGCCGCTATCAAAGCTTTCTCCATCTGATGTGCTCACGATCCACTGGCCCTGGCTGTTGCGCCCGGCAAGATCATCGAAGCCATCGGCATTGAAATCTCCAGCAAGCACCAGATAGGGGACGGGCTTCCAGGAACCTCCCCAGCGAGAACTCTCGAGGGTGGAACCATCCGTGTCGTAGTCGATCACCTGCCAGTTGTCGGCCGCACCACCGGTTTCGATCTTGCGGCCGGCAATCTCCTCGTTTCCATCGCCGTCGAAATCACCGGCACGGACGTCCACGTAGGTTTTCAGATCCCAGGTGGGCAATCCACCGGGATCGGTAAAGCTCCCGTCATAACTCAGGAACGTCCACTGCCCGGCGGCATTGCGGTAGGCGATCTCATCTTTCCCGTCCCCATTGAGATCCAGAGCCAATGCTTCATCAGCCGGGGTTTCGCTGGTTCCCGCTCCAGTGAGAGTCTCGTAGTTGAACTTCCAGGAGACCTCGACATCTGTGGCAACCAGTGGAGGATCCGCTGCCAGGCTGACGGTGGAGTCTGTGATCCCCACACGCCAGCCACCAGCGGTATAGCCCGCCACATCATCGATGCCATCGCCGTTGAGATCTGCGGCAGCCGCAGTCAGCCAGGGATTCTCCTGTGAATTCCCATAGTTGTCGCGGGAGAACTGCTCACCATCGGAAAGACCCGCCCACCAGGTAGAGCCATCGCGGCCGATCACATCGTCAAACCCACTGGTGAGATCCACCAGATAGTCTTCCACTTCGCCGTAGAAGTCCAGATCGAGAGGATTCCGATAGGGACCAGGTGTTGCGGTATCACTGAGAATGAATCGGGCATACACCCTGTTGTCCGCCAGAAGAGACGGGTCGTATTCAGGAACCTCGAAAGAAACCACCTGTGAACCGTGACTGAGCGCCTCACCGGTGAGGACCTGCTCAGTGCTGCTCCAGATGCCATCCGCGTCAAAATCAAACCAGGCGGAGAGATAGCCGGATTCTCCCTCGGGGATGGAGGCGGTGACCTCCAGATAGGCAACAGATGGATCCTCACCGGGCTGCGAGGCCGTGAGGGGAGTGAGGAAAAAGACAGCATTGCCTTCGTCATCGGTGGCCGAGAGGTCATCCCCCAGCGCTTGAGCATCAGCAAGTGCCCCTCCCTCCGAGTCGATGTCCGGCTCGAGAACCGCCTCTCCATCCACGGGAGCGCCCAGATAGAAGCCATCCTTCAACCGAGCCCGGGCCGCCAACTGCATATCTGATACTGTCTGATAGTTAAACAGCAAGTCATCATCTGGAGCATCGCCGTAGTCGTACAGGGCCACATCGTTCGGATCCGCGCCATATTCAAGAACGAGCTGGATATCGTAGATCTTGGCAGAATCGCGTCGATCTCCTTTCAGGTAGACGGCTGTGTCGAATTCCGGTGTCAGCCGAAGCCCATTGGGCGTGATGGCGGAAAGGATCGGAAATGCGGGGAGGGCGTCACCCGCTGCGCTCACACCTCCGCCACTATCGGTGACCTCAAGCCATCCCTCATCGATGACTCCATCGGCATCCACATCCAGGCGGGTGGGGTCGACGAACACCCAGCCGTGGCTGGAGAGCAGTGGGGAATCATCCGCTACACCGTTTCCGTTCTCATCAGCCCAGTCCAGCAGGTTGATCGTGGTTGTAGTGAATTCCCCAACGGGATAGCGAATGTTCTCTTTTTCGAAGGGAGGCTGGCTGTTGGGGATCAGGGGAATCTCCACCCCGGGAATATCCTGGCCGAACTTGTTGGACTTCAGCCTCCAGCGGGGGCCTGAGACCAGCTGCTCGTCGGTGAAACCGGCCGCCTCAGCTTCTTCCCGGCTGGAGAAGCCGACAAAAACCTGCCGATACGGGCTTGGATCACTGTCATAGGACCATTCGAAGGGATCGCGATCGGTGCTGGTGTAAAACGCCGGTGTGAAGCCTCCGGCAAGATCGGAGGAGGAGAAGGGCAACTCCGCTGCAGCATTGAGGTCAATCAGGGAGGGATCCTTGAGGACGGTGCCGATGGGGTTGCCGTCTTCGTCGGTGTTGCGGTAGCCCACCAACTCTCCCTCTGGGTCATACACCTCAGTTCCACCGGCGCCAAGGTCGATCTGGCCTGTGTCGGTCAGCTTGAAATAACTGGGCAGAAAGGCGCCGCTGCCGGCGTATGAATCCACGGGCGAGACCCAGAGAGTATTGGTTGGGTCGTCAGGATCGACAACAATGTAGTAAGAAGGTTTCCGCCCGATTGCGGCCTCGTTTTCATAGTCTTCGGGTCGTACCTGATCATTGGGATTGTTGGTGATGTCATGGGTGATGACCAGTTCGGCACGATTGACGTGATAGGCATCGAACAATCCATCCCCATCAAGATCCTGCGTCCAGAGGTCCGGCACATCCAGAGTCACCTGCATCCGGATGTCGTTGGGTCGCTTGACGATCGTTCCCCAGCGGAACAGCAGCTTTCCATCGTCCTTCAGGGTGACGGAGTAATCATTTCCATAGGCGATGTTGTTGGTGACGGTGCTTTCATTCGGTGAGAGGATGTCAACGATGTCGGCATGGTCGAAGCCGTTGAGTCCTTTGTCGATCACGTCGTAACCGTCATAGCCATTCTTCGCAAAATCAATGGCTCCTACATCCAGCGATTCCAGGATGCCATCGCCGTTCGTATCGACTTCAATCGTGACCGTTCGTGTGATAAAGGGATCAACGGTGCCATCGCGATCAAAGTCCACGCCGCCAATGCCAGTCGTTCTGGATACTCCAGAGGATTCTGATCAGGGTCTTGGTTCTTGTTGCTGATCGCCAGCTTCAAGGCATCCACCACTTCCTTCACGTAGAAGTTGTGCAGAACGCCCTCTTCGAATCCGCCGGCTCCATCCTCGTAAAGGTCCAGAATCCGCAGATCATTGTCCAGCTCATAGGCAGCGTCCGGATCTTGGGCATAGGCCTGATCCGACAGCAGCTGAGCCATCACGTTGTAGTGCTCCGTGGACGCCTTCACGGAGTTCCCGCCGAGGCCTGCGGCCCATGTCCCCAGTGGCTGGCCCGACTTGAAGGTGTCGGTCTCCGCATTCACCAGGGCGAGTCCGACGATGTCTTTCTCGTCCTCGGAGTCTTCGGCATGGATGTTGCCGGCCCAGCCTTCGGTGTAGACGCCATCGGGGTCTTCTGTTCGGCACCGAGAAGTACGACGACGAAGCCGAACGCGCTGTCGATCGGACTGAGGATGTTGCCATCCTTGTCTTCCAGGGTTGGAACCTCCACCGTGCCGCCGATGGCGATGATTGGAGGCGTCGGAGGTTCAGACTGATCGTCGCCGTAGGTGTTGGCTTCAAAATCGCCGATGATGTCGTCAATGCTGAAGACATGCAGGCCTGAACATGGGTCACGCTCACCAGCGACTCGTTCTCTTCGGCTTCTGACGTGATGGCCAACCCCGACTCCGCCGCCGCCACCAACGCGCTGTAATCGGGTAGCAAAAATGACTCAGTCTCGTTTGTTGTTTTTGTTCTGGCCATCACTGAAACTCCAAAGCTGCGGTTTCGGGGGGGGCGGATGGCACGGCTGGGCGCCACCCATGGCCCTCCACTTCCTCTCTAGAGATACCAAAGCTATTAGCGATATGGTTTTTAACACATTAGCGCAATAACTTATGTCAATGTTGCTGATGACAATCATTTGCATTGCCTGTCCGGGCCAGGGGGGAGCAGTGGCCGTTGTCCGGCTGGTCGTCCTCAGGGCAGCATCCACTTCTGTGCTGGCGCGCCTGCTGAACCCGCCGCAGCTTGACGCTGTGGCCAAGCGTCAGGCCATTCGATGGGAGCGCCATGGCAGGGCCCTGCAGGGCCCGGACGCCGTCAGCCTGTCCTCAGCCAGAACCTGAGTCCTGGTCTCGGGCTTCGACCCAGTCCTCCGCCTCCTGCCTCGCGCCCCCTGGGCAGGCCTCCAGGCCGGCGATCCACCACCCCACGAAGCAACGGGCGTCTCGGGGGCTTGACCTTCGCGGGTCCTCCATGGATGCGAGACCGCCGGGTCAGGGGAACACCTGGCTGAAGCTCGACAGATCCCTACAGGCCGAAGTGACGGCAGATCAGCCAGGGCACGGTGAGGGCCAGACTGATCGACAGCGGCGCCCCGTAGCGGGCCATGTCCAGGAAGCGGTAGCGACCGGGGCCGAACACCATCAGGTTGGTCTGATAGCCGATCGGGGTGAGGAAGCTCTGGCTGGCGGCGAAGGTGATCGCGAAGATGCAGGCCATCGGCGGCATGGACAGCCCCTTGGCCAGTTCCGTGGCGATCGGCAGCAGCAGCACCACCGTGGTGCCGTTGCTGAGGGCTTCGGTGAAGGCCTGCCCCAGCACGAACATCACCAGCAGCACGGCATAGGCGGGCCATCCCTGCAGGGCCTTCAGCAGGTCATCGGCCAGGGCCTCGGCCAGGCCGGTCTTCTGCATCGCCACGCTGAAGCAGGAGAGGGAGCCCAGCAGCAGGATCACGTCCCAGCGGATCGAGCGCTGCAGCTCCCCCGGTCGCAGACAGCCGCTGGCCACCATCGCCACCATGGCCAGCAGCACCGCCGGCATCAGCGGCAGCACCTTGAACATCGGCAGCAGGATCATCAGCGCCGCGATGATCATCCCGGTGAGTTTGCGGTCGGTGGTCGGCAGATCCTTCTCCAGTTCGTCGAGCAGCACCAGGTCGTTGTTGGCCTGCATCCCCCGGATGGCATCGAGGGGCGCCTGGAGCAGCAGCACGTCGCCGGCCTGCAGCACCACTCGCCCCAGCAGCTCCCGCAGCACCTGGTTGCCCCGGCGCACCGCCAGCAGGGTGGCGTTGTAGCGCTGGCGGAACCGCAGGTCGCGGACGCTGGCCCCGGCCAGGGTGGAACCGTTGGGCAGCAGCACCTCCACCACCCGCTGGGGCGACTCGGTGGCGCCGCTGAGTTCGCGCAGGTCGTCCTCCTGATCGCCCACCGGAGCGAGGGTGACGGTGTGCTCCTGCTGCAGCCTCAGCAGGTTGTCCCGGTTGCAGCGCAGCAGCAGCCGGTCCCCGGCCTGAAGCTGCAGATCGGCCAGGGGGGCGCTGAAGCTTTCCGGCCCCCGGTGCAGCTCCAGCACGTCCACGTCGAAGCGGCGCTGCAGGCGGCTGTCATGCAGGGAACTGCCGATCAGTTCCGATCCCGGCGGGATCAGCACGTCGGTGATGTAGCCCTCCCGGGCCAGGCTCACCAGCAGATCGTTGTCGCTCGAGCCCCGATCGGGCAGCTGGCGATCGGAGAAGAAAAAGATGTAGGTGCTGCCGATCAGCCAGACGGGGATGCCGATCGCGGTGAAGCTGAACAGCTCAAGGGAGCCATAGCCCAGCTGCCGGCTGACATCGCTGGCCAGCAGGTTGGTCGAGGTGCCCAGCAGCGAGATCGTCCCCCCCAGGATCGTGGCGAAGGAGAGGGGCAGCAGCACCCTGGAGGGGGAGATGCCGCGCCGCTGGCACCAGCCCTCCAGCACCGGCAGCAGGGTGGCCACGATCGGGGTGTTGGGGATGAAGCCCGAGATGGGGGCCACCACTCCCACCATCAGGGCGATCATCCGCCGGGGACTGCGGACCGCATCGGAGCCGATCAGGGCCCGCAGCCGGTCGAGGCCACCACTGCGGAACAGGCCGGAGGCCA
The DNA here is from genome assembly GCA_942491175.1 of uncultured bacterium. Lineage (GTDB taxonomy): Bacteria > Cyanobacteriota > Cyanobacteriia > PCC-6307 > Cyanobiaceae > Cyanobium. Next base: position 26,918 of record CALNZO010000016.1, read on the forward strand.
CGGCGAACAGGCCCACCAGGGTGATCAGGGCGGGGCTGCCGAACCCCTTGACCGCCTCCTCGGGAGTCAGAACTCCCAGGGTCACCAGCAGGGCGGCCGCCAGCAGGCCGGTCACCTCCGGTGCGAGCTTGCCGGTCACGAAGAGCACGATCGCCCCGAGGAACACCCCCAGGGTGATCAGCCCCGGACCGGTGCTGGCGACGGCGAGGAAACTTTGCATGGGAGCGTTCTGTTGTCAGCGATCTAGCAGGTCGCTCCCGTTGCCGCTGCCTGGGAGACGCCCCGCCCCGGGAATGGGGCCTGTCCCCGGGCAGCCCTGGGATCGCCGGATCGAAGAGGCCGCCTAAGGTTCGGCCCAGAGCGAGCCGATCCGTTGCCATCCGCCGCCGTCGCGATCCCCTGGCATGCGCTGGCGCCGCGGGAGTGCCTCGAGGCCGTCGACGGCAGCACGGAAGGCCTCAGCACCGCCCAGGGCGCCGAGCGGCTGGCCAGGCTGGGCCCCAACCGGCTGGAGATGAAAGGGGGACGCAGCAACCTGCGCATCCTCTGGGATCAGTTCAGCAACGTGATGCTGATCATGCTGCTGGCGGTGGCGGCGGTGTCGGCCGGGGTGGCCTTCGCGGCCCAGCGCTTTCCCAAGGACGCCATCGCCATCGTGCTCATCGTGGGCCTCAATGCCCTGCTGGGCTACCTGCAGGAGAGCCGTGCCCAGCAGGCCCTCAAGGCCCTGCGGGACATGGCCCAGCCCCTGGTCACGGTGCGCCGCGACGGCATCTGGGAGCGGCTCTCCAGTGAGCAGCTGGTCCCCGGCGATCTGATCCGGCTGGAGGCGGGCGATCGGGTGCCTGCCGATGGCCGGCTGCTGGAGGTGGCCGAACTGGGGCTGCGGGAGGCGGCCCTCACCGGTGAGGCCGAGGCGGTGACCAAGCGGGCGGATCTGGTGCTGGAGGCCTCCACCCCGGTGCTGGAACGCCAGAACTGTCTCTTTCAGGGCACCGAAGTGGTGCGCGGGCGCGGTACGGCCGTGGTCACCGCCACGGGCATGGGGACCGAGCTGGGCAGGATCGCCCGGATGATCGACAGCGCCGGCGGCGAGACCACGCCGCTGCAGGAGCGCCTGGATGGTCTGGCCAATGTGCTGGTGGCCTCGGCCCTGGCGCTGGTGGCGGGGGTGGTGCTGCTGGGCTGGCTGATGGGCCAGCGGCTCCTCGATCTGCTGGAGGTGGGCCTGTCGATGGCGGTGGCGATCGTGCCGGAGGGCCTGCCGGCCGTGATCACCGTCACCCTGGCGATCGGCACCCAGCGGATGGTGCGGCGTTCCGCCCTGATCCGCCGCCTGCCTGCGGTGGAGGCTCTCGGCTCGGTCACGGTGATCTGCACCGACAAGACCGGCACCCTCACCCTGAACCGTCAGGTGGTGCAGGAGCTGCGCAGCGGCACCCGATCGGTGGCGGTGAGCGGCAACGGCTACGAGCCCAAGGGCGCCTTCCGGGCGGCCGAGCTGGTGCCGCCCGAGGGCGCCATCGCCGGCCTGGCCCCCGGTGCCCGGGACCTGCTGCTGCAGGCCGGGGTGCTCTGCAGCGACGCCGAGCTCAAGCAGGAACCGGACGGCCGCTGGGAGATCCTCGGCGATCCCACCGAGGGAGCCCTGGTGGTGGCGGCCGCCAAGGCGGACCTCGACGGCTTCGCCCTGCGCAGCCACTACCGCCGCCTGGCGGAGATTCCCTTCAGCTCCGAGCGCCAGCTGATGGCGGTCTGGGTGCAGGACCGGGAGGGCATCCTGCAGATCCCCCTGGGGCAGGCATCGGCCGGGTCCACCACCTTGATGATCAGCAAGGGGGCCCCGGAGGTGATCCTGGCCACCTGCGACCGCTGGCTGGATGGATCCGGGGTGGTGGCCCTCAGCGAAGCCCAGCGCCAGTGGTGGCTGGCCGAGGCCCGGGGGCTGGCGGCTTCGGGCCTGCGGGTGCTGGCCTTCGCCTGCGCCCCCCACCACCCCAGCCCGGAGCAGGAACTGGAGCATCAGGTGCTGCTCGGCCTGATGGCCCAGCTGGATCCGGCGCGGCCCGAGGTGGCCCTGGCGGTGAGCCGCTGCCGGCAGGCCGGCATCCGGCCGGTGATGATCACCGGCGACCATCCCCTCACCGCCGCCGCCATCGGCAGCTCGATCGGGCTGGTGGGGGCCGATGCCGAGGTGGTGCTGGGCAAGCAGCTGGAGGCCGCCGACGATGAGACGCTGGCCGCCATGGTGAGCCGCTGCAGCATCTTTGCCAGGGTGCCGCCCGAGCAGAAGCTGCGGATCGTCAAGGCCTTCCAGGACCTGGGGCAGGTGGTGGCCATGACCGGCGACGGGGTCAACGACGCCCCGGCCCTGAAGCAGGCCCACATCGGCGTGGCCATGGGCATCACGGGCACGGAGGTGAGCAAGGAGGCCTCCGACATGGTGCTGCTCGACGACAACTTCGCCACCATCGTCAACGCGGTGGAGCAGGGCCGCCTGGTGTACGCCAACATCCGCCGCTTCATCAAGTACATCCTCGGCAGCAACGTGGGGGAGCTGATCACCATCGCCTCGGCCCCCCTGCTGGGTCTGGTGGGTGTGCCGATGACGCCCCTGCAGATCCTCTGGATGAACCTGGTGACCGACGGTTTGCCCGCCCTGGCGCTGGCCCTTGAGCCCGGCGAGGAGGGCCTGATGCAGCGCCCCCCCGCCGAGCCGGGGGAATCGATCTTTGCCCGGGGCGTGGGCAGCTACATCCTGCGCATCGGTGTGGTGTTCGCGACCATCACCATCGCCTTGATGCTCACCATCTCCAGCACCGGCGGCCCCTGGAAGACCATGGTCTTCACCACCCTGTGCCTCGCCCAGATGGGCCATGCCCTGGCGGCCCGCAGTGAGCGGCCCCTGATCCAGGTCAACCCGTTCTCCAACCCCTGGTTGCTGGGGGCGGTGGTGTTCACCAGCCTGCTGCAGTTGTCATTGCTATACCTGCCTTTTCTTTCTCGATTCTTCGGTACAGATCCTCTGTCTTTGCAGGATCTTGCCATCTGCATCGGCTTCAGTCTGGTGTTTTTTCTCTACCTGGAACTGGAGAAGGTGTGGCGTCTGCTGCGACGGCGGTGGGCGGCGGATGTGTAGGGAGGCTTCCCAGCTGTGTGGAGGAGGTGAACGAATTCCCTGCTGATCTCCAGGAGTTCTGCGCTCGCCAGCACGCAAGTTCTTCCTGGCATCGCGTGGTTTCGTGCATGACCGAATCGGCCGGCGCACGGGTTGCTCACCAGCACTGTTCAGTCCTGCTTTTCGGCCCCATCACATTTCCATTGGCGAAAAGCCTTCCCCCGCCCGCTCCACCGATCTAGCGTCAGCGGCACTCCGCCATCCACGTCCCCGCCACCCACCAGGTTCCTGCCTCGTCTGCGGCTCCCCCAGGGGCGCCGGCCGACGATTCGATCTCCCGCCCTGCGTCTGCTTCTCCCCCTGACCGCACGGCCCGTGCCTCCTCCCTCGCCATGACCCTGTTCCTCGCCCAGACGGCCTGGCTGGTTCCCCTCTATCCGCTGCTGGCGGCTGTCGCCTCCTTCGCCTGGTCCCCGGGCGTGATCTGGCGAACGGGACCGCGCCCCTGCGGCTACATCAACCTGCTGATGGTGAGCGTCTCGTTCGCCCACAGCGTCCTCGCCCTGATCGCGCTCCACTCCAACTCCAGCGCCGGTTCCGCCGCGCTCTACCAGCCCATCAGCTTCGGCTGGACCTGGCTGGACACCGCCGGTCTGCGCGTCGGCTTCGACGGCCTGATCACCGAACAGGCCCTGGTTGCCATGACGGTGATCACAGGCATGCACGTACTGGTCCAGTCCTATTCCATCGCCTACCTGGAGATGGACTGGGGCTGGCCGCGCTTCTTCGGTTCGCTGAGCTTCTTCGAGGCCGGCCTCTGCGCCCTGGTGCTCACCGACTCCCTGTTCTTCAGCTACGTGATCCTCGAGCTGCTCACCCTCGGCACTTACCTGATCGTGGGCACCTGGTACAACCAGCCCCTGGTGGTCAAGGGGGCCCGCGATGCCTTCCTCACCAAACGCATCGGCGACCTCATCCTGCTGCTCGGCGTGATCGCCCTGCTGCCGATCGCCGGCAGCTGGAACTTCCATGAGCTGCAGGGCTGGGCGGCGGATCTGGTCAACAACCACACCCCACTGCCTGCGGGCCTGGAGCTCATCCTGCTGGCGCTGATCGCCGGGCCGATGGGCAAGTGCGCCCAGATTCCCCTGCACCTGTGGCTCGACGAGGCCATGGAAAGCCCCCTGCCCTCCACCATCCTGCGCAACTCGGTCGTCGTGGTGGGCGGCGCCTGGGTGCTGCTGCGGCTGGAGCCCCTGATCGAGCTCAGCCCCCTGGTGCAGACCGTTCTGGTGATCGTCGGTGGAACCTCGGCCGTGGCCGGGGCGCTGATCGGCCTGGCCCAGATCGACGTCAAGCGGGCCCTCTCCTTCCTGGTGAGCAGCTGGCTCGGTCTTCTGTTCGTGGCCGTGGGACTGGGGGACTACAACGTGGCCGACCACCTGCTGCTGGTCTATCCCCTGCCGATGGCGCTGATGCTGATGGCGATCGGAGCCATCGTGCTCACCAACATCACCCAGGACCTCACCCAGCTCGGCGGCCTGTGGCCCAAGAGGCCGCTGATGGGGCTGGCCTTCCTCACCGGCGCCGCCGGCCTGATGGGCCTGCCGCCCTTCGGCGGCTTCGCGGCCCTGCGGGAGCTCCTGGCGCTGGCCACCGCCAGCACCCAGCCGGTCCTGCTCGGCGGCCTGGTGCTGCTCACCAATGCCCTGTTCAGCGCCGGCCTGATCCGGGTGTTCGGCCTGATCTGGGGCGGCCCACCGTCCGTGTTCACGGCCCGGTCGCCGGAAGTGCTCTGGCTGATGGCCCTGCCCACCATGGTGCTGATGGGCCTCGTTCTGCACCTTCCTCAGCTTCTGGTGTCCAGCGGCGTGTTCGCGCTCTCGCCCCTCCCCGGCTGGGGCCCGATGGCGGTGCCGCTGGTGCTCTCCACGCTCGTGGGCGGCGGTCTGTCGGCCCTCTTCTACCTGCGGCCCCATCCCCTCGCCCATCTGCCGGCGGCTCTCGGCGGACTGCAGGACTGGCTCGCCCACGACATGCAGACCGAGCGCTTCTACCACCGCACCGTGGTGGGACTGGTGGTGGCCCTGGCCCGGCTCAGCGCCGTGGTCGATGCGCGCTTGTTCGAGGGCTTCAGCGGCGCCTCCGGCGGTGCCGCCCTCGCGGGGGCCCGTCGGCTCAGCTTCACCACCTCCGGCCGGTCCCAGGCCTATGCCCTCACCCTTCTCCTGGGGGTGCTGCTGATGGCCGCCTGGCTGCTCAGCTCCCGTTCCTCCCTTCTCTCCGAGCTGCCCCTGTTCCGCTGATGGGATCCCTTTCGCTTCTCCTGCTGCCGGCCCTCCCCCTGGCAGGGCTTCTCGTCCTCCCGCTGCTGCCGGCGCGCCTGCCCTCCGGCACCGTGCGCGGCATCGCCGCTCTGATCTCCGCCCTTCAGCTGCTGACGGCGCTGCTCCACTGGCACCACCTTCCCGCTGAACTCCACGTCCCCTGGCTGCCGAAACTCGGCCTGGGGCTGGATCTCGCTCTCGATGGCCTGTCCCTGCCGCTGGTGGTCCTCACGGCACTGCTGACGACCTTCTCCATCCTGACGGCGAGCGACACCCAGAGCCGGCCGCGGCTGTTCTTCTCCCTGATGCTGGCCACCAACCTCGGGGTGGTCGGCGCGTTCCTGGCCAGCAACGCCCTGCTGTTCCTGCTTGCCTTCGAGCTCGTGCTCATCCCCACCACATTGCTGGTGGCGATCTGGGGTGGTGAGCGCCGTGCCGGAGCGGCGGTGCGCTTCCTGATGTATTCCGCCGTCTCCGGGCTGTGCCTGCTGATCGCGGTGCTGGCGTTCGGCTTCTTCAACGCCAACGGCTTCAGCTTCGGCTACGGGGATCTCGCCACCGCCGAGCTCTCTCCCAGAGCCCGCTCGGTGATCCTGGCGCTGCTGCTGCTGGCCTTCGGCCTCAAGCTGCCGGTCGTGCCCCTGCATGGCTGGCAGCCCTTCACCTACGGGCAGACGGCGACACCGGTGGTGATGCTGCTGGGCGGCGCCGTCTCCAAGCTGGGCGCCTACGGGCTGCTGCGCTTCGGCGTGGGGTTCCTCCCCGAGACCTGGGCCGCCTGGTCCCCCTGGATCGCGGCCGCCGGAGCGGCCAGTGCCGTGTACGGCGCCCTCAATGCCATCGCCCAGAAGGACATCCGGCTGCTGATGGCCTACAGCTCGCTGGGCCATATGGGTCTGCTGGTGCTCGGTCTCTCCGCCGCCACCCCGCTCAGCCTGCAGGGCGCCGTGGCCCAGATGCTGGCCCACGGCCTGATCGTGGCCCTGCTCTTCGCCTGTGTCGGCCTGATTGAGCGCAAGACCGGCACCACCTCCATCCCCGAGCTCTCCGGCCTGATGAACCCCCTCCGGGGGCTTCCCTTCACCATGGGGATGCTGCTCCTGGCGATGATGGCCGCCGCCGGCATCCCCGGGCTGGCGGGCTTCCCGGCGGAACTGATGGTGTTCGAGGGGAGCTGGACCGTCTTCCCCCGGACCACCACCGTGAGCCTGATCGCCTCCGGCTTCACCGCGGTCTACGCCGTGAGGCTGTTCAACCGGGTCGGCTTCGGTCGTCTCGACAACGAGCGGGCCGACTGGCAACCCACCAGCTGGGGGGAACGGGCCCCCGCCATCTCCCTCACCCTGCTGGTGCTCGCCGCCGGGATCTGGCCCACGGCCCTGACGGGCTGGAGTGAAGCCGAGACCAGCCTGCTGGCCGTGCGCTCCCAGCCCTACCTGCTGGCCGAGGTCGCCAGCTCCGGCATCAACGCCATCGCCATCGCTCCCCCCACCATCGCCACCGCTCCGGAGCTCCTGACGTCATGACTCCTCCCACCGCCACGGCCAGCGACACGGTCCGTCAGCCCCTGATCCCCCCTTCCACCCACCGCTATGCCGAGGTGATCCACCGGCTCGAGGCCGGCGGTTCGATGCTGCCGGACACACCCGAGAACCTGATGCAGATCATCGGCATCTACAAGGCCTATGCCGTGCCGATGGATTTCTACTGGCGGGATCTCCTCTACATCGCTGAGAGGGTGTTCCTCGATCCCCTGCCGGCTTTCAAGTACTTCCCTTCCCAGGAGTACCTGGATCTGCCCAACTCCTACGCGGGTGACCAGTCGAAGCTGCGAATCTGGCGCGGTGAGGCCACGGCCCATCCCGAGCTGCTGGAGTTCATGGCCAAAGGGGAAACCCGCAACATGCCCAAGTTGCTGCACCACCTCTGGCACGACCGCATCAACATGGAGTTCGCCGAGGCCTGCATGCGCGCCATGCTCTGGCACCAGAACATGGGCGGCCGCTTCAACGACTACCTGGCGAGCGAGACCTACCGGGCCAACGCCGACCGGGCCATCCGGGCCTATTTCCGCGGCAATCCGCTGATGCTGGGGCTCTACCGCCTGTTCCCCGAGATGTTCATGGAGCAGGTCAAGGAGATGAGCTACTACGCCAATCTCGGCCTGTTCTGGGAGGTGATGGCGCCGGTGTTCTTCGAGATGAGCGACATCTACGACGAAGGCGGCTTCAAGGGGGTGCCCGACGCCATGGATTTCCTGGTCAACGGCATCTTCGCTGTGGCCGGCCGGCCGATCTACCATCATGTCTACATCGGTGGGGAATGCTTCGAGATCATTCCCAAATCAGAAGGGTTCACCTGGCTCTATGAGGCAGCCTTGCCCTATGTGGAGGCGGTCTTCTACCGCACGGCACCCTTCCGGGGCACCAAGAGCTACAACGCCCAGGCCGGCCAGGTGCCTTCCGAGCAGGCCGATTTCCACTACGGCATCCTCTACGCCGATGTGTTCCCCGTGGGCTCGGCGGGCATTCCCCCCACCCTGCTGATGCAGGACATGCTCCACTTCCTGCCGCCCTATCTGGTGGATCTCTATCAGAAGCACAGGCGCGGTGAGGAAGACGTGCTGATCCAGCTGGGAGTCACCTTCCAGCGTTCCATGTACAACGTCACCTCGGCGGTGATCCAGGCCCTGCGCTGCGCCCTGCTCTATCCGCTCGATGACACCGATCCCGAGCACCTGATGGCCAACCGGCGCTTCTTCGAAGCCCAGATGGACCGTTTCCTGCGGCCCGAGGCCCGCCTGCCCCAGATCCAGACCCAGGACTACCGCTAGGAGATTCCCCATGGCCAACATCATCGAAACCGCCAAGGGCGCCGGCGTCTTCGGCACCCTGCTCACCGCCGTCGAGGTGGCCGGTCTCACCGGCGCCCTCGAAAGCCCCGGCCCCTTCACCGTCTTCGCCCCCGTCGACGACGCTTTCGCCGCCCTGCCGCCTGGATGCGTGCAGACCTTGGTGGACAACCCTCCCCAGCTGGCGCGCATCCTCAAGTTCCACGTGCTCAGCGGCGCCCATCCCCGCAGTGCCCTGGTGGATCAGCCGGAATGGGAAAGCCTGGAGGGGGCTCCGGTGGCGATCCGCAGGGCCGATCCCTTCGAGGTCAAGAACGCCACGGTCGTCAGCGCCGACATCCTCTGCGACAACGGCATCGTTCACGTGATCGACCGGGTGATCCTGCCGGGGTGAAACGGGCCCGAGGAAACCGGGCGGATGATCCGCCATCCCTTTACAGGTCTGCAACAATGCGGCGTCGTTGTGAAGCTCGGTATGGCGTTCCGTCGGTCCCTGATCTGGCCGCTCACCGCCCTGCTGGGGGCCCTGCTGGCTGGCTGTGCCTCCGATGACGGCAGCGGCAGCGGCGTCCAGAGCCAGAAGATGGCCACCATCAACAGTCGCGGCAAGCTGGTCTGCGGTGTCGATGGCAAGCTGCCTGGCTTCAGTTTCGTGGGGCCCGACGGCCAGTACACCGGTCTCGACGTGGACGTCTGCAAGGCCATGGCCGCCGCCCTCCTGGGTGATCCCGACAAGGTCGAATACCGCGACCTCAACTCGAGCGAGCGCTTCGCCGCCCTGGCCAGCGGTGAGGTGGATCTGCTCTCCCGCAACACCACCATGACCCTCAGCCGGGATGCGCCCGGCGGGAACGGTCTGAGCTTCGCCCCCACCACCTTCTATGACGGCCAGGGGATGATGACCCCGACCGACAGCGGCATCAAGACCCTCAAGGACCTGGCGGGCAAGCCGATCTGCGTGGAGAGCGGGACCACCACCGAGCTCAACCTGGCCGACCGGATGCGGGAACTGGACGTGGCCTACACCCCGCTGAAGTTTCAGACCGGCGATCAGACCTACGCCGCCTACCTGGGGGGCCGCTGCATCGCCGTCACCAGCGATCGCTCCCAGCTGGCGGCCAAGCGCACCAGCTTCCCCGATCCGGCTCAGCATGTGCTGCTTCCGGATGTGATGAGCAAGGAGCCCCTCTCCCCCGCCACCGTCAACGGTGATCCCGCCTGGGCCGATGCCGTGCGCTGGACCGTCTACGGCCTGATGCAGGCGGAGGAACTGGGCATCACCCAGGCCAACGTGGCCGACAAGCTGGCGGAAGCCAAGGCCAATCCCAACCAGGCCGACCTGCGCCGTTTCCTCGGCGTGGAGGGGGACTTCGGAAAGCAGCTCGGCCTCCCCTCCGACTTCGTCGTCCAGTCCGTGACGGCCGTCGGTAACTACGGCGAGATCTTCGATCGCAACGTCGGTCCCGGCTCCAAGCTCCAGCTCGATCGCGGCGTCAATCGCCAGTGGACCGACGGTGGCCTGATCTATTCGCCCCCGTTCCGTTGATGGGGCCTGAGAACCTGCCCGGCGCCGGCCGCTCCACCCCCTGGTGGCGCGACCGGCGGGTGCTGCCCTGGGTGGTGCAGGTGGTGGTGGGCCTGCTGGTGCTGGTGCTGATCGCCTTCCTGCTCGGCAACCTGGTGCGCAACCTCACGGCCGCCGGTCTGCTGCTCAGCTGGCGCTGGCTGAACCAGCCCGCGGGGTTCGACATCTCCGAAACCATCCTTCCCTTCGATGCCGCCATGCCCTACTGGCGCGGCCTGGCGGCGGGGCTGGTCAACACGCTCCGGGCCGTCCTGGTGGGCCTGGCGGGGGCCACGGCCCTCGGCACCCTGGCGGGCATGGCCTCCTTCAGCCGCAATGGGCTGCTGCGGGGCATCGCCCGGGTGTACGTGGAGGTGATCCGCAACATCCCCCTGCTGCTGCAACTGGTGTTCTGGTATTTCGTGGTGTTCCTGGCCCTGCCCAACGGCGCCGCGGCGGTACAGATCCCAGGCGTGGTGCTGGCCAAGTCGGGGCTCTATCTGGCCGGATTCGGCGAAGGATTCCGCTGGACCGTTCCCCACCTGGTCAACGACATCTGGCAGGCCCCCCTGCGGCTCTCGGTGGAGTTCGGGGCCCTGCTCACCGGCCTGATCATCTATTCGGGGGCCTTCATTGCCGAGGTGGTACGCGGCGGCATCGCCGCCGTGCCCCGGGGGCAGTGGGAGGCGGCCTCCTCCCTGGGGATCGGCTGGCTGGCCACCCTGCGCTGGATCGTCCTGCCCCAGGCCCTGAGGGTGATCGTGCCCGGTCTCAACACCCAGTACATCTCCCTGGCCAAGAACTCCTCCCTGGCCGTGGCGGTGGGCTACACCGACCTCTATTCGGTGGCCGAAACCACCCTCAACCAGACCGGCCGGGCTGTCGAGGTCTACCTGATCCTGCTGGGGGCCTACCTGGGCCTGGATCTGCTGATCTCCCTGCTGATGAACGGCCTCGACCGGTTCGTGCAGATCCGGGAGCGCTGAGATGGCCGCACTTCTCCGCCGGATCCGCAGCGAACTGTTCCCCACCCGCGGGGATGCGGCCCTGAGCGTGGTGCTGCTGGGCCTGATCGCCCTGGCCGGATTCGGTTTCCTGCGCTGGGCCCTCCTCCAGGCCCAGTGGCTGGTGATCCAGGCCAACTCCACCCTGTTTGCCGTGGGTCGCTATCCGATCGAGCAGCAGTGGCGGCTGTGGCTGCTGCTCTGGTTGCTGTTCGCCGCCACGGGCCTGAGCTGGGGGGTGCTGCGCGGCCATCCCCGCCGCGATCGCACCGGGGTCCTCTGGCCCCGCAACGACAGGATCGCAGCGGTGCTGCTGGTGCTGGTGGGGCTCTGGGGGCCCTGGGCCCTGGGGCTGGACCTTTCGTTGCAGGGGCGCTGGTGGGGCCTGGTGGCCCTTCTGCTGCTGGCCCGCTGGCTGGCTGGACGCTGCGCGCGCCGCCTCGGGTCCCTGGGGTTGCGGCTGGTGGCCCTGATCTGGCCGGTCCTCTACCTGGTGGGGATGGTGCTGATCAGCGGTGGACTGGGCCTGGTGACCGTGTCTCCCTCCGAGTGGGGTGGCCTGCTGCTCACCCTGCTGGAGGCCAGCTTCGCCATCCTGCTCTGCTTCCCCCTGGGGGTGCTGCTGGCCCTGGGTCGGCGCAGTGATCTGCCGTTGCTGCGCTGGGGTTCGGTGGTCTACATCGAATTCATCCGGGGCGCCCCGCTGATCACCCTGCTCTTCCTGGGCCAGAACATCCTGGGGTTTCTCCTGCCGGGGGGCCTGGCACCGGAGCGGGTCTGGCGGGCGGCCTGGGTGCTCACCTTCTTCGCGGCCGCTTACCTGGCCGAGGCCGTGCGGGCGGGTCTGGCGGCTGTGCCGAACGGCCAGTTCGAGGCGGCCCGCTCCCTGGGGCTCTCCTATCCCCAGGCGCTGGCGAAGGTGGTGCTGCCCCAGGCCATGCGCGTGGCCCTGCCGGCCATGGTGGGTCAGTTCATCTCGTTGCTGCAGGACACCACCCTGCTGTCCCTGATCGGCCTGATGGAACTGCTCGGCACGGCCCGCACCGTGATGGCGAATCCGGCTTTCCTGGGCAAGAACGCCGAGGTCTACCTCACCCTGGCGGTGCTGTTCTGGTGCTGCTGCGCCGCCTTGGGTCTGGGCAGCCGGGCCCTCGAGCGGCGGCTCGATCCTCAGACCATTCCCTCCACCACCTGATCCCCTCCCCCGACCGACGCCCTGCCATGAGCCATCCCAGCGCCGAAACCATGATCGAGGCCCGGGCGGTCGAGAAGTGGTACCCCAACGGCTTCCATGCCCTGCGCGGTGCCGATCTCACCGTGCGGCGCGGCGAGGTGGTGGTGATCATGGGGCCGTCTGGGTCCGGCAAGAGCACCTTCATCCGTACCTTCAACGCTCTGGAGGACTTTCAGAAGGGCCGCATCAGCGTCGACGGCATCGCCCTTTCCAATGATCTGCGCAACATCGATGCCGTGCGCCGGGAAGTGGGCATGGTGTTCCAGCAGTTCAACCTCTTCCCCCACCTCTCGGTGCTCGAGAACCTCACCCTGGCGCCCGTGCTGGTGCGGGGGCGGCCCAGGGCCGAGGTGGAACGCCAGGCCCGTCAGCTGCTCGAGCGGGTGGGCATCGCCGAGCAGGCCGACAAGTTCCCCGGTCAGCTCTCCGGCGGCCAGCAGCAGCGGGTCGCCATCGCCCGGGCGCTCTGCATGGAACCCCGCATCCTGCTGTTCGACGAACCCACCAGTGCCCTCGATCCGGAGATGGTGCGTGAGGTGCTCGAGGTGATGCAGGCCCTCGCCAACGACGACATCACCATGGTGGTGGTGACCCACGAAGTGAAGTTCGCCCGTCAGGTGGCCCACCGGGTGGTGCTGATGAGCGAGGGGGTGGTGGTGGAGGAGGCCGAACCGGAGGTGTTCTTCACCAACCCTTCCCACCAGCGCACGCGGAAATTTCTCGATCAGATCCTCTGAAGGGCAGCCCCATGGGGGGCCGTGTCCGGTTCAGGCCCCTGTCATCGGCAGGCTGGCCCAGTCGGCGGCGTTCAGCTCCGGGAACAGCCCGTCCTCCCGCTGCACCCCTGCCAGCCATTCCTCCGGCAGATCGGTGCCGTGATTGATCGCGTCCATCAGCCGCCAGTAACGATCGAGGTGGCGGTTGATCCGCTCTCGAGCCAGGCCGGTGGTGGTTCCGGCCCGCAGGATGAAACTCCAGTCGGAGCTCTGGGCCAGCAACAGCTCCCGGCCCGCCTGGGTCAGCAGCAGGCGCTGATGGGCACTGCCCACGCCCCGGTTCACCCGCCGCACCATGGCCCGGGAGGCGCGCTGCCACTCGGCCACCACCCAGGCGTTGGTGTCGTTCAGCCAGTAGTCGTGGTAGCCCCCCTGGCCCCAGCTGGAGGGGGAGGGCCGGCAGACCTGCAGGGCCCGCTCCTGGCTCAGCACATCGCGCAGGTGGATGAAGCTCACCTCCATGGCCGGTCCCAGGCGGAACAATTCCGCCAGGAACTGGGGGCCCTCGAACCACCAGTGGCCGAAGAGTTCGGCGTCGAACGGTGCCACCAGCAACGGCGGCTGCTCGATCGCGGCGGCCAGCCGCTGCATCTGGTCGGAGCGACCGCGCAGGAAGGCTTCGGCATGCTCCTTCACCTTCTCGGCGGCCCGCTCAGGGTCGTAGGGCCGCTTCTGCTCGAGGGGACAACCCTGGGCACTGACCCGGTGCAGCTTGAGCCCCAGGGGGCGACGGTCCCGGATGCCCTCGGCGCGCAGGGATTCTTCCGGCAGGTCCCAGCCCAGGTCGCGATGGAATTCCCGGTAGGCACCATCGCCGGGATAGCCCTGGCTGGCACTCCACACCGGCAGGGTGGATTCGCTGTCGCGGCCGAAGAAGGCCACTCCCGCCGGGGAACAGATCGGGGCGTACACCCCGTAACGGGGCCGGGGCAGGGCGTGGAGCAGGCCGTGGCCGTCGAGCAGGGAGTAGCGCAGGCCGCACTGGGCCAGCAGCCGGTCGAGGTCCTCGTAGTAGGCGCACTCCGGCAGCCAGATGCCCAGGGGGCGCAGGCCGAGCAGCCGCTGATGCTCCCGCACCGCGGTGAGCAGCTGGGCCCGCACCGCTTCCGGGGAATCCCGCAGCAGGGGCAGGTAGCCATGGGTGGCCCCACAGGTGATCAGATCCAGAACCCCCTGCTCCTGCAGGCGGCGGAACCGGGGCAGGAGCATCCCGCTGAGTTCCCGCCACTGGGCCTCGATGGCCCTGAGCGTTCTCTGCAGCGCACGGGCCGGTACCACCTGGTCGGTGGGGGCTTCCTCGAGCAGGGCCCTGCGCTGGGCCAGCCAGCCGGGGAAACGATCGTTCAGATCCCTGTCGCTCAGCAGCGACAGCAGGGTGGGGGAAAGGCCGAGGGTGAGCTTCGGCCGCTGCTCCGGATCGGCGGCCGCCTTCTCGAGCAGGGCCAGCAGGGGGAGATAGCACTCCTGCAGCGCCTGGAAGTACCAGTCCTCCTCAAGCGAGCCGGGTTCCCCTGAGCGTACGTAGGGAAGGTGGGCATGCAGCACCAGGGCCAGATCGCCTGCGGCCATGGACTCCCCTCTGTCAAAGCACTCTACGTTCCGGCCCTGGGCAGGTATTCCGAGCCGAGCCGATGGTCGGGGTGAGGCTTGCCGCCGCCCCATCGATCCCCCTCGGGGCGATCTCTCCACCCCACCCCTCCTTAGGCATCCACGGCCCGGCGCTCCCCGCAGGCGGCGTCGAGCGAGCGCAGCGAGCGTGGCCGCCTGCGGGGAGCGCCTGGACCGGGACATCAGCCCCCTACAGTCAGCTCAACTCATACCAGTTCCGCCTGGACCCCATGGCCCGCGATCCCGGCCGGGTATTGATCTTCGATACCACCCTCCGCGACGGGGAGCAGTCCCCGGGCGCCAGCCTCAACCTCGAGGAAAAGCTCGCGATCGCCCAGCAGCTGGCCCGCCTGGGGGTGGACATCATCGAGGCCGGGTTTCCCTTCGCCAGCAGCGGCGATTTCCATGCCGTCCAGCGCATCGCCGCCACCGTCGGCACCCCCGACGGGCCCGTGATCTGTGGCCTGGCACGGGCCGCCAACGGTGACATCAAGGCCTGCGCCGAGGCCGTGGCGCCCGCCGCCCGCCGCCGCATCCACACTTTCATCGCCACCAGCGACATCCATCTCGAGCACAAGCTCCGCAAGACCCGCGCCGAGGTGCTCGCCATCACCGCCGAAATGGTGGCCTATGCCCGCTCCCTCGTCGACGACGTGGAGTTCTCCTGCGAAGACGCCGGTCGCAGCGATCCGGAGTTCATGCACCAGGTGATCGAGGCGGCCATCGCGGCTGGCGCCACGACGATCAACATTCCTGACACCGTGGGCTATGCCACACCGGCCGAATTCGGTGAGCTGATCGCCGGCATCAACCGTTCGGTCCCCAACATCGATCAGGCGGTGATTTCGGTGCATGGGCACAACGATCTCGGGCTTGCGGTCGCCAATTTCCTGGAGGCCATCAAGCACGGGGCCCGCCAGCTGGAGTGCACCATCAATGGCATCGGCGAGCGGGCCGGCAATGCTTCCCTCGAGGAGCTGGTGATGGCGCTGCACGTGCGCCGCAGCTACTTCAATCCCTTCCTCGGCCGCCCGGCCGACCAGCGCGATCCCCTCACGAACGTGCGCACCGAGGAGATCACCAAGACCTCCCGGCTGGTGTCGAACCTCACCGGCATGGCCGTGCAACCCAACAAGGCGATCGTGGGGGCCAACGCCTTCGCCCATGAGTCCGGCATCCACCAGGACGGTGTGCTCAAGAACCGGCTCACCTACGAAATCATCGACGCCCGCACGGTCGGCCTGGCCGATAACCGGCTCTCTCTGGGCAAGCTCTCGGGCCGCAGTGCCTTCCGGGCCCGGCTGGAGGAACTCGGCTACACCCTCGAGCGCCACGACCTGGATGACGCCTTCGCCCGCTTCAAGGAGCTGGCCGACCGCAAGCGGGAGATCACCGACCGGGATCTCGAGGCGATCGTCAGCGAGCAGGTGCAGCAGCAGGATGAGGCCCGTTATTCCCTGCAATCGGTCCAGGTGAGTTGCGGCAGCAACCTCCAGCCCACCGCCACGGTCACCCTGCGGGACGGGGACGGCGTCGATCTCACCGAGGCGGCGATCGGCACCGGACCGGTGGATGCGGTCTGCCAGGCCCTCAATCGGTTGGCCCAGGTGCCCAACGAGCTGGTGGAGTTCAGCATCAAGTCCGTCACCGAGGGCATCGACGCCATGGGGGAGGTGACCATCCGTCTGCGCCACCAGGGGGTGCTCTATTCCGGCCACGCGGCGGACACCGACATCGTGGTGGCGGCGGCCCAGGCCTTCGTCAATGCCCTCAACCGGCTGGTGGCCGGCAGCCAGCGCGCCCCGCTCCACCCCCAGAAGACCCCCCTGCCGGTGGCGGAACTGCCGCGGCTGTGAGGTCGCCGGGCCGATCCCCCCTGTCCACGGGGCTGCAGCTGGCCGTGCTGCTGCTGGTGGCCGTGCTGTTGCTGCTGCCGCTGCTCTGGCTGGTCAGCACCTCCCTCAAGGGGCCGGCGGAAAACATCTTCACCAGCCCCCCCGCCCTGCTGCCGGCTCAGCCGAGCCTGGAGGCCTACGGACGCCTGTTCGCCGCCAATCCCATGGGCACCTATCTGCTCAACAGCACCATCGTCAGCGCCCTGGCGGTGCTGGCCAATCTGATGTTCTGTTCCCTGGCGGCCTACCCCCTGGCGCGGATGCGCTTCCGGGGCCGGGGGCTGGTGCTCGCCCTGGTGGTGGCCACGATCCTGATCCCCTTCCAGGTGGTGATGATTCCTCTCTACCTCCTGATGGTGCAGATCGGCCTGCGCAACACCCTCTGGGCCCTGATCGTGCCCCAGGCCGCCACCGCCTTCGGCATCTTCCTGCTGCGCCAGAGTTTCCTGGCCGTGCCGGTGGAGCTGGAGGAGGCGGCCCGCATCGACGGCTGCACCCCCGTCGGCGAATGGTGGAACGTGATGCTGCCGGCGGCCCGGGCCGACCTGATCACCCTGGGCATGTTCGTGTTCATCGGCACCTGGAGTGATTTCCTCTGGCCCCTGATCATTCTCGACGATCCCACGCTCTACACCCTGCCCCTGGGCCTGCAGCAGCTGGCCAGCAGCTTCTCCCTCGACTGGCGGCTGGTGGCGGCCGGATCGGTGGTTTCGATCCTGCCGGTGCTGCTGCTCTTCGTGCTGCTGCAGCGCTACATCCTGCCCAGCGCCAGCGGCGACGCGGTCAAGGGATGAGGCGGCCAGCCCGCCTTCAGGGACTTCCTGAGCCGGGGGGACGGAGCACGTCCCCGGAATTGCGGGAGGGCTGGGAAGGGGCGGATCCTGCGCCAGGGGCCGGGGTGGGCCGGTTAGGGGAGGGGTAGGGGGGCCGCAAAGGCTCCGGCCGCCGCACGGCGCGGCCCTGAAGATCGGCGAAAGCCTGCCGCCACTGCTCCTGCTGCTGCTCGATGGCTTCCAGCCGTCCGGCCTCCCCTTCCAGGCTCTGCAGGCGCTGCACCATCGCCCGTTGCTGCTCCTCCAGCACCGAGGTGCGATCGAGAGCCCGGCTGTTCTCCAGTCCCTGCACCCGCTGCTCCAGCCGCTGCAGCATCTGATTCTGTTCCCGGGTCTTGGCCAGCATCACCAGGAACAGCACCCCGAGCATGGTGCTCAGGCCGATCTGCAGCCAGCCGATCCAGGAGGGTGGGCCGGGCGGTGTGTGCGGGCGGCGTCGGGACCTGTCGTGATCGAGGTCGGTGATGGAGACCATGGTGTCCTGGCGCTGTTCCATCCTGGCCTCATCCGCCCATGGCGTCAGCGGTCGGGGAGGGGTAGGGTGTCGCCCCTGCGGACAGCGGCACCCTCCAGCAACTCCGCCACGGTGGAGCGGTAGACGGCGGCGGCCTGTTCCGGATCCCGGCCGATGCAGGTCATGCCGAGCTTGCCGAATTCCGAGAGGCAGCCCAGCAGGTGAAACACACTGCCCTGCAGGCGGGCAGGGTCGTAGTGCAGGCCGGCCTCGGCCACGATGTCGACCAGGTCGACCGGCATCAGGCCCCGCAGGCGAGGGTCGCTGAGATTGTCGGTGGCGCGGTAGTGGAGTGGTTGCCCGGTGGGGGAGAGGAACAGGCCGGTGTCGGCATCCAGGCTGCCCGCGGTGATGGCCCGCAGGGCCATGAACGGGTGAGTGGTGCCCCCCTGCCGCAGGTTGACCTCGATGGCCTGGAGGTCCCAGTGCTCGTGGAACCGGCGTGCGATGAAGTCCACCCCGTAGCGCTCCAGGGCTCCTTCGGCGGCGAGCGCCTGCCCGACAGCCAGGCCATGGCCCATCAGCCGGACCCGGTAGGGCGCGTCGGCGGGGAAGCGGCAGCCCAGGTAGGTCTGGCCACCGGCACCGCCGAGGATCTGTTCATGGGTGGAGAGCACCTCCACCTCCCCCCCCGGGTGGATCGTCCCCTGCACGCTGGGGGAGCGGATGGCGTCGCCCCCCTCCAGCCAGGCTTCCGCCAGGGCCCCCTGGCGGTTCACCAGCCCTTTCCATCCGGCCGCCGGCATCGGCAGGGTTTCCAGGGCATCCCGCAGGCGTGCCACCCGCTCCTTCCTGGCCAGCCCCGCCAGCTCAAGGGGGCCGAAGGCCAACCGGGCATTCCCTTCACCGCTGAAGCCCTGGTTCAGCTTGACCACACAGCTGCCCAGATCCGGATGGGTCTCCCACAGATCGCCGATCGCCTCCGCCAGATCCTCGAGGCTGTGGACCAGGGCGGTTCCCGGCGGATGGGGAACGCCGCAGCGGGCGAACAGCTCCCGGCTGCCGGCCTTGGTGCCCCAGTAGCCCAGGGCCGGGTCGGTGCCCAGCAGGGGCACCTGCAACCGTTCGGAGAGCGTTTTTTCCAGCTCCGTCACCACGTAGCAGCTGATGAAGCTGCGCCCGGGTCTGAGCCGCTCCCGGATCCGCCCCAGCAGGGCCGGCCGCTCCAGCAGTTTTTCCGTGAGCGGTCGGGAGGAGCCGTCGTCGGTGTCGAACAGGTGCAGCCGCCGTCGGGCATGGGAGGTGGGCACGCCCGGCATCAGCTCCAGCACCGCGTCGACCACCAGCTCCGGCAGCAGCTTGCTGGTCACATAGACCACCTGCACGGCGGGATCCCTCAACCGCATCAGGGAGAACAGCTGCCGTTCCTCGTAGTGGTGCGCCCCCGTGACCAGTTCCAGCTGGGCGGGATCCATGGTGAGAGAGGGCACCATCAGCAGATCCAGATCGCCGCAGCCTTCGGCCATCTCCCTGCCCCACGAGGCCTGCAGCTGCCCCTGCAGTTCGCGGAAGCTCAGGGCCATGGCGGAAGGGGCGGAATGCCTCCATGCTGAACGTCCAGCGGCCATCGCCATGCAGTCCCTCGTGGTGAGAACTCCCGCTGAAGCAGCGGCTTCGCTCACCCCCCTCCTCCTCTTCCCCAAGCCGTGAAGTCCGTGCGCCGCACCGACACCACTGTCATGTTCCTTCCGATGGACGGGCTGTTCACCCCGTTGCCGACAACGATTGGGCTGGAACGCAGCCTGCGGGCCTTCCTGGCCAGCCCCCGGGCTCACGGCCGCTCCCACGGTAGGGGCGGTTGAGATGGGGGCTTCCCCCCGGCGACGGGGCCCTGCGCCGCGGGCGTCCCCTCGAGGTCCTGATCGTGGTGCTGGTCAGCCTGCTGGGGGGGCTGGTGGCGGTGGGGCCAGGATCGGAAGCGCAAAAGGCCTCAGGCGCTGAAGGCCTTCCGTGCGGGGATGGGGTAGGGAATGCGCCGGTGCCGCATGCGTCTCCAGACCTGCACGAAGGCCCGGATCACCAGTTCCAGTTCAGCCCGCGAGATGCCGCTGCCGTCGAGCTGGCCATCATTCTGGCGGGCCTCCACCAGGCGTCTGACCATCGCCCGGGCCTCCACCTCTGTGGTGCCCGGCGGCAGGGAACGCAGGGCGGCTTCGCAGCCATCGGCCAGCATCAGGATCGCCGTTTCGCGGCTGCGGGGGGCAGGACCGTGGTAGCGGAACTGTTCTTCGCTCACCGCCGGATCCCTCTCTCTGGCCTGGTACAGGAAGTAACCCATCTTGAGCCTGCCCTGATGCTCGGGGATGAAATCCGCCAGCGGGCGGGGGAGCCTGTAGCGGCGTGCCAGCTTCAGCCCCTCGTCGACATGGGCCTGAAGGATGGCGGCGCTGGCGAAGGGGTCGTCGAGTTCATCGTGGGGGTTGACACCGTTCTCCTGGTTCTCGATGAACCACCGGGGACCGTGCAGTTTGCCGACGTCGTGATAAAGGGCGCCGGTGCGGATCAGATCCACATCCGCGTGAATGGCCCTGGCCCCTTCCTCCGCCAGGCCGCAGATCATCAGGGTGTGTTCGAAGGTCCCCGGCGCTTCCTTGGAGAGCCGTCGCAGCAGGGGGCGTTCCAGGTCGGCCAGTTCCATCAGCCGGGCCCTGGTGAGCAGGCCGAAGAAGCTTTCCACCAGTGGCGCCAGCAGCAGGCCTGCCATCAGCAGCCCGGCCACCAGCAGGGCCTCCTGGAGCAGATCACTGCCGCTGATGGGGCCATGGCCAGGGTCCAGCCCGCTGAGGTTGAAGACCTGGATCAGCAGCCACTGCAGCAGCATGGCGCCGACGGGCAGCAGCAGCGCCACCTGCAGCAGCTGGGCCCGGTTGCGCTGGCGACCGGCCATCACCGCCGCGATGGCCGCCACCAGCGCCGCCACCGCAAGCTGGGGCACCAGCAGGCCCTCCACCGGGAAGGGCCAGAGCAGGCTGGCCACCGCCAGCCAGGCCAGGCCGGCGGCCGTGCCCAGCCCCTGGGCCAGCAGCAGGGTGGGCGGGACCAGCAGGGCCAGGGGGTTGGCCTGGTCGCCCAGCCACAGCTTGAAGCCCTGCACCACCACGAGCATCGCCAGGGCCAGCAGGGCCTGACGGGGTTCCAGGCTGGCCCGCCAGCGGCGCATCACCAGCAGCATCACGCCACAGGCGGCCAGGGCTTCAGTGAAGCGGGCCAGCCAGGCCAGGGGGCGAGGGCGACGGTTGACCAGATCGAAGTGCTCCAGCACATCGAAGGACTCGGGGCTGATCGGTTCCCCCTGACGGGTGATCAGATCGTTGCGCCGCACCCGGATCGTAGGCAGCCCCTGACGGGTGAGCAGGTCCTCGATCCGTCGCTGGCTGAGGAAGCTGTCGCTGCGCAGGTTGGTGCGCCCCTGCATGCTGGCCACCAGCAGGCGGCTGCCCAGGCTGCGGGCGGGGGGCGAGAGGCCGTCCAGTTGGAGCCCCGCTGCCTGCAGCAGCTGGCCTTCCGAAAGGCTCTCCACCACCCCCTGGCTGAGCATGCGCAGCTGGGCCTGACGCAGGGAGCGTTCCCAGCCCACCAGCTGGCCGGGGGTCAGCCCCTCGAGCCAGCGCCGTTCCTCGTCGGTCAGGTTGAGGGAATCGGGACGGGGCTGGTCGCTGGCGACCGTCTGGCGCACATTCTGGAGCCGCTGCTCCAGCTGTTCCTCCAGGAGGGCGCTGGCCTGGGGGTCGACCACCTGGATCTGGCTGCGGGGCAGCATCTGGCTGCGGCGCTGTTCGAGGGCGGTGCTGTCGATCACCGTCGCATCGGCAGGAGCCCTGGCGGTGAAGGGGGCTGCCATCCAGGGGCGCAGATTGGGTTCCACCAGCCAGGGCCAGCTGGAGAGCAGGGCCACCAGCAGGCAAAGGAGCAGGACGAGGGCAGCGCCACCGCTGCGCCAGGCCACCAGGGCCTCGCGGGGACGCTCGAGCCGGAGCAACTGACGCCACAGCCTCCTGATCCGCCGTAGCCCGAATCTCATGGAACCAGGCTAAGCAATGTCCGCGTGCCGATGGTCGCCGAGGCCCTCAGGGGTGGTCTGGAAGCGATAACGACCTTGAAGGCACCACCGGGCAAAGTCCACCGAGCAGGATCTGACTCGCCCGTTCTACCGGGCATGGGCATGCTGGGCAGGTACGTTTGCTACCCCCATGGCCACCCTTCTGGACGGCAGGCGCCTGGCGGCGGACATCGAGCGGCGGCTGGCCGCCGTGGTCGCGGCAGGACGGCCGGCGGCGGGACGCCCTCCCGGTCTGGCGGTGCTGCGGGTGGGCGATGACCCCGCCAGTGGTGTCTATGTCGCCAACAAGCAGAAAGCCTGCGCCCGGGTGGGCATCGGCAGCCACGGGGCCCACCTGCCGGTCCAGACCCCGGCCGAAGAGGTGCTGGCCGTGATCCGCCGCCTCAACGACGATCCCGCGGTCGACGGCATCCTGCTGCAGTTGCCGCTGCCGGGGGGGCTCGCGGAAGGCCCCCTGCTGGCGGCCATCGACCCCGACAAGGACGCGGACGGTCTCCACACCCTCAATCTCGGCCGCCTTCTCAAGGGCGAGAGCGGACCGCGCAGCTGCACCCCGGCCGGGGTGATGGCCCTGCTGAACAGTGCCGGGGTGCCGATCAGCGGAGCACGGGCGGTGGTGGTGGGCCGCAGCATCCTGGTGGGCAAGCCCATGGCCCTGATGCTCCAGGCCGCCGATGCCACCGTCACCGTGGCCCATTCCCGCACCCGCCAGCTGGCCGAGGTGACCAGGGGAGCCGATCTGCTGGTGGCCGCGGCCGGTCGTCCCCGCCTGATCGGCGCCGACCATGTCAAGCCGGGGGCGGTGGTGGTGGACGTGGGCATCCACCGGCTGGACGGCAAGCTCTGCGGGGACGTGGACCACGGGACCGTGGAGCCGATCGCTGCGGCGATCACCCCGGTGCCCGGAGGGGTGGGGCCCATGACGGTGGCCATGCTGCTGGTGAACACGGTGGTGGCCTGGTGCCATCGCCACGGGCTGACCACGACGGACCTGGCCGACCTGCTGCCCTGAGGCACGTCTCAGCGCCGGAGGCTTCTCTCCGCAGCGGGCTCTGGTGCCTCGCCGGCACCGATCAGCTGGGGCATCACCAGGCTGATCTGGGCCAGGCCGGAGGCCAGCAGCAACCCGGCCAGCAGGAACCCGGACAGACTCCCGCAGATCAGGGGCACCAGTTCGGGGCTGCTGTCCTGGGGTGCCTGCATCGCCATCAAGCGAATCGCTGCTCTGAGCATGACGGGGGTTTCCCCCTGGGACGGGGCCGCTTCATCGGTCTTCATTCCCCGGGGCGGATCATGTCGATTCATCAAGGTCCCGGCACCCATACTGTCTGTCGGCCCCTCTGGCGCACGACGAACCCCTCTCCCGGCCCTCGGCCTGAGAGAATCCGCCCCGATACCCATGTTCAGTGATGTCCGCGGCGGTGAGCACGGCTTTCGACTTCACCGCCTATCTGGAGGCGGCCCGCTGGCGGGTGGAGGCGGCCCTGGAGAACTCTCTCGGGCCGGAACGCCCGGAGTCGCTGCGGGAAGCGATGCGCTACTCCCTGCTGGCCGGAGGCAAGCGGCTGCGGCCCATCCTCTGCCTGGCGGCCTGCGAACTGGCCGGCGGCGATGGAGATCTGGCCATGCCCACGGCGGTGGCCATGGAGATGATCCACACCATGTCGCTGATCCATGACGACCTGCCCGCCATGGACAACGACGATCTGCGCCGCGGCAGGCCCACCAACCACAAGGTCTACGGGGAAGCCAAGGCGATCCTGGCCGGCGATGCCCTGCTCACCCGTGCTTTCGAAATGGTGGCGATGCGCAGCCCGGGGGTGGCGCCGGAACGGTTGCTCCAGGTGGTGGGCGAAATGTCCCTCGCGGCCGGGGCGCCAGGTCTGGTGGGCGGCCAGGTGGTGGACCTGGAGTGCGAGGCCCGCCAGGTGGATCTGGACACCCTCGAGTACATCCACCTCCACAAGACCGGCGCCCTGCTGAGGGCCTGTGTGATCACCGGTGCGCTGATCGCCGGTGCCTCCGAAGACCTGCTCACGGCACTGCGCACCTACGCCCGGGGGATCGGCCTGGCGTTCCAGATCATCGACGACATCCTCGATGTCACCGCCAGCAGCGACGTGCTGGGCAAGACGGCGGGCAAGGATCTGGCCGCCGACAAGACCACCTACCCCAAGCTGCTGGGCCTGGAGGAATCCCGCCGGCGTGCCGAGGACCTGGTGGCGGAGGCCAAGGCGGCGCTGGATCCCTGGAGCGCCCGGGCCACACCCCTCCTCGCCCTGGCCGACTACATCACCAAACGCGATCGATGAGCGAGGCCGTCCGTGCCCTCGACGCCCTCGGTGACATCCTGTCCAACGGGGTGCTGGCCTGGGGGCTGGTCGCCTGCGGGGTCGCCCAGCTCTCCAAGCTGCTGATCGAGCTGGTGCTCCACAGGCGCTGGCGGCCGGCGGTGCTGGTGGAAACCGGCGGAATGCCCTCCAGCCATTCGGCCCTGATGACCGGCACCACCGCTGCCCTGGGCTGGGAACTGGGTTTTGGGGATCCCCTGTTCGCCCTGGCGGCGGTGCTCAGTTTCATCGTTCTCTACGACGCCAGCGGCGTCCGGCGGGCCGCCGGTCTCACGGCGGAACGGGTGAATGGCCTCCCCGATGGTCTGTGGGACACCCATCCCCTGGCGGGCGACCCGACCGCCGTTCCCGTGCTGCGCCCCCTCAAGGAGAACCTGGGCCACACCCGCCAGGAGGTGCTGATCGGCAGCCTGATCGGCCCCCTGGTGGCTCTTCCCGGCCTGGCCCTGCTGGGATCTCCCTGGCAGATCGCCCTGCAGGCCGGCTGGTTGCCCCTGGGGTGAGCGATTTCACCGGTCTGAGCGGCGACCAGCAGAACGCCGCCGCGGCGTTCTGCACCTGGCTGTCGGCTCCCTCCGACGGGGCGCCTTTCGTGCTGGAGGGCTATGCCGGCACCGGCAAGACCTTCCTGTCGATGCGGTTTCTGGCCCAGGCGGAGCGGGCCGGCCTCTGCTGGACCGTGGTCGCCCCCACCCACAAGGCGGTGGGTGTCCTCCGCCACCATCTGGCCCTGGCCCGGCTCCAGCCCACCTGGTATCCCTCCACCATTCACCGCCTGCTGCGGCTCAAGCTGAAGCGGGAGCGGGACCGGGAGCGCTGTGAGGAAACCGGGCAGACCGCCCAGGCGCTCGAAAACCTGGGTCTCGTGCTGGTCGACGAGGCCTCCATGGTCGATGGGTCCCTGTTGGAGATCACCCTCCGCTGCGCCCATCCGTTCCGCACCCGGCTGGTCTTCGTGGGGGATCCGGCCCAGTTGCCGCCGGTGGGGGAGGAGCAGAGCCCCGTGTTTGCCCTCGCCCGATCCCGGCGGGTGGCCCTGACCCATGTGGTGCGTCACCACGGACCGGTTTTGCGCCTGGCCGGCGGTCTGCGGGAAGGGGCCCTGCCCTGCCTGCGGCCGCCGGTGCTGGCGCCCATCCAGACCAGAGAAGGCCGCGTGTCGCTGCTGGAGCGGGACGACTGGCTGGAGGCCGCCCAGGCGGGCCTGCGGCGCAGTACCGAGGCGGATGATCCTGACCTGGCCAGGATCCTCTGCTACACCAACCGTTCCCTGGAGCGACTGGTGCCGATCGCCCGCCGGGCCCTGCATGGGGCGATGGCGGACCAGCTGCCGGTGCTCCCCGGTGAGGTGCTGATCACCCGCACGGCGGTGATGGCACCGGCCTGCCGCGAGGGGGACGCCGCCGCCGAGGAGCCTGACCTGCTCCTGGGCAGCAACCGGGAACTGGTGGTGCGGGACGTCAGGCCCGAGCGCTGCGATCTGACGGATTTCGGTGTGGAGGCCTCCTTCGCTGCCCCGGTGATCGACACCCTCACCGCCACCGTGGAGGCGGGGGAGGCCCAGTTGAACCTGCGCTTGCTCCCCCCCATCGGCTCCGTCCCCCGCGCTGCCCTGGACGGGGTGCTGGAGCGGTTGCGGCAGCAGGCCCGTGAGGCGGGCAAGCGGGATGGGAAGGCCCTCTGGCGCCGCTATTTCCTCGTCCGTGACGCCTTCGCCTCCCTCGGCCCGGCGGCCGTGCTGACCGTCCATCGCAGCCAGGGCAGCACCTTCGCCGAGGTCTTCATCGACGACGACGTCTTCTGGCCCCGGGATCCCCAGCTGCGACGGCGTCTGGTCTATGTGGCGGTCAGCCGCGCCAGCCAGGCTGTGACCCTGATGGCCGGACAGGGGAATGGCGCCGAAAGGGAGCGTTGGGGGCGCTGGCTGCGGGAACCCGAAGGGGCTGGGCAGGACGCTTATGATTCCGGAAATCTTGAATAGTTCCAAGGAAACATCCACCAGATTTTCACCATCGGTGCCGGTATGAATTCCCTCCTCGCCCAGCAGCCAGGAGCCCCCCTACGCTGGCAGCATCCAGCCGGCGGAGAGCAATCCCGGCGATCTCTCCGCTGAGGCGGCTTCCGATGGTTCAGCGGCGCTGCTGACGGAAATCGGAACCCTGGCGATGGTGGGGATGCTGGTGGCCGGCATCGTGCTGGTCCGCCGCTGGTTGAACCTGCGGGCCCGCCAGCCCCTTCCCGGCCTGCCCCGGGAGCCGGTCCTGCCCTTCTCCCGTCACGGCATGCTGCACGACCCCAAGTATCTCGGCCGCATCCTCCAGAACGACGATCCCCCCGAGGGATCCTGAATTCAGGCGGCCCGCAATCCCTCGATCCCCTGCCAGCCGAGGTAAGCCGCCAGGCCGATGCTGATGGTCGCCACGATCAGTTCGGCGTTGTCGAACAGCCAGCCCTTGCCCGCCTGCAGTACGGGTGTCAGCTGCTCCTGGCCCACCACGGCCAGAGCCGCCAGAGGCACCACCAGCATCGTGCCGGTGAGCAGGCAGAAGACACCCGTCGACACCACCTCCAGGGACCGGTTCAGCCCCGCTTCCAGGAGGCTGGCGGCGGTCCTGGCGTAGAGAAACAGATCGTCCGGGCTGGCCAGCTGCACGGTGGCGCTCAGGCCCAGGAGCAGGGGCAGGGGCAAGGCACAGAAGCCATCCAGCCGTCGTGTCCACTTCTGGGAGGCGGCCCCCTGACGGTTGGCCACCAGTTCGTTGAGGCCCAGGGCCAGCAGTCCCCCTGCTGCCAGCAGATCCAGGCCGGTGCGTTGATCCGTTCCTTTCTCCATGGTGAGCAGCAGGCCATGGCCCACGCTCAGCAGCAGGCCCATGGCGACCGCGGAGGTGAGCAGCCAGGCCAGCACGAACCAGCTGCCCCGCCTGAGGGGTTGGGGGCCGACCAGGAGCAGCAGCAGCAAGCCGATGTGTGGCGGACTGAAGCTGATGGCCAGGCCGAACCCGAACAGTTCTCGCCAGAGGCTGGTGGTCGACATCGACAGGGTGCCAGACCCCCCATTCTCCGTGCCCATCCCCCCGGGCGCCTGCCGGTGCGCGCGGGCGGGATCAGTCTTCGCGGAGGCTCCTTCCCCCGTCTGATGGCCCGACTTCAGGAGGCCCTGCGCTCGCTGCGCACCCTGCGACTGCTGGGGGATATCGGCCGCACTGGCGGAGATCTCAACAGCGTTTCCTGGCCCTGCCCCGGGGGACACTCGGTCACAGCGTGGCGGGAGTGCTGGAGCGGCTCGGCTACGACCCGGACTTCGCCCGCCCCCGGCCGATCGATACCCCGGAGCGCTGGCTCATCCAGCGCCTCGCCACCACCCATGACATCCACCACGTGGTGAGCGGTTTCGCCACCGTCGGCGAGGGGGAGAACGGGGTGCTGGCGATCACGGCGGTGCAGATCGGCTTTCCCGCCTTCGTCATCCTCAACACCGCCGCGGCCTTCGGCAGCTTCCGCTTCCAGCCCGAGCGCCATGCCCTGATGAGCCAGGCGATCGCCCGCGGCATGGCCATGGGCCTGGCCAGCGCGCCCTTCTGCGTGCAGCGCTGGGAGGAGGGCTGGGAGAGGCCCCTGGCGGACTGGCGCCGGGGCCTGGGCCTGCAGGATCCCCTGGGGGATGAGCCTTACGCCCTGCGGCGCCAGCTGGCCGATCTGGCCGTGGATCTTTAGGTCGCCGGCACGTTCCAGCGCAGCAGGGTCCGGGTGTGGCGCTCGTGACCCAGCACGGAAAGGCCTCCGGTGCCGAGCACCAGCAGCGCTCCGCCGCCCGCCCCCAGGCCAAGCCAGGTGCCCGCCAGGCTGCGCAGCAGATGGCCATGGGCGAACAGGGCGATCCGGGGGGCTGCGCCGGTGCTTTCAATGGGGGCACGGTCCACTGTGGCGCTCAGGGCCAGGCAGCGCCGGATCACCCGTTCGCAGCGCTCCTGCACATCGGCCGTGTCCTCCCCGTCGGGGCAGCCTCCGTTCCAGACCGTCCATCCAGGCCGGCTGAGGCGGATCTCGGCGGTGGTGATGCCCTCGTAGGCGCCGTAATCCCACTCCTGCAGATCGTCGCAGATCTCGGCTCCCGCCCCCTGGCCGGCCAGTTCGCAGGTGCGCCGTGCCCGTTGCAGCGGACTGGTGAGCACGGCCAGGAACCGCTGCCGGGCCAGAGAAGGGGCCAGGGACCGGGCTTCCGCTTCGCCTTCCTCCAGCAGGGGCACATCGGTGCGGCCGGTGTGTCGGCCGGCCTCGGGCCCATTCGGTGGCACCGTGGCGGATCAGCCAGAGCTCCAGTCTGGGATCCTCTCCGAGCGGGGCAGCGGTCTGATCAGGCAAGGATCTCGAACCAGTCGGAGCCCACCAGGGCCATCTGGCCGGCGGAGACGCTGCTCACATGGGCACCCGGCGGGCCTTTCTCGCACCAGAGACGCAGCTCGCCCAGCTGCTCGGCCGGCCCTTCGGCCTCCAGCTCCACCGAACCGTCCGGGCGGTTGCGCACCCAGCCGCTCAGGCCGAGTTCGATGGCCCGCCGGCGGCAGTCGGCCCGGTATCCCACCCCCTGCACCAGCCCTCTCACGGTCATTCGCCAGCGTTCATGGGGTGTGGACGACGCCCGGAGGCTGGGATGCAGGAACCGGCGTTCATCCGCGGCGGCCCGGCGCTGGCGGCGGCTCTGGCCAGCCTCGAGGGAATCGCCGGGCATCCAGCCCAGTGGAGGTGCAGCCAGCTGGCGTGAACGTTCGGTGCGGTCCATCCTTCGATTCGCGGAGGGAATCCCCAGCCTTCAAGTTGCCACAGTGCTTCGGCCCCTGCCAACTCCCCGCCGCACTCCGGCCGGGAACCAGCTGCCAGCGGTGGAACTCATGGCCGCAGAGCGCTTCCCCGCCCCGCACCAGCAGACCATCCCTACTCGGCAGGGCACTGCGGTAGCCGAGGCTGAGGGGGCCACGGCGGGCGCTGAAGGGCAGCAGCCCGGCCATGGGGTGCCCGATGCCCTGGTCATCCTCCAGCTCCTGGCCCAGCAGCAGCAGTCCGCCGCATTCGGCCACGACCGGCAGACCGGCGCGGGCCGCGGCGGCCAGGGAGGCCAGGCTGCGCCGACTGGCCGCGAGCTGCCCCGCATGGAGCTCGGGATAGCCGCCGGGCAGCACCACCGCCCGGCAGTCCCCTGGCAGGGGGGCATCCGCCAGAGGACTCCAGGGGATGGCCTGCAGGCCGCAACCCTCCAGCAGCTCCTGGGCTTCGGGGTAGCGGAAGTGGAAGGCGGCGTCGGCGGCGATCGCCACGGGCAGGGGGTCGCCCCTCCCGGTGGGGGGGGGACCGTCGGGCCCCTGCTGCAGGCACCAGCGGATCGGATCCTGCCGTTCCTGCAGGGTCGGCGGGCGGCGCCAGCAGGGGCCAGAGCCTGGCCAGGTCGAGGTGATCCTCCGCCAGCCGTGCCCAGATCCGCTGGCGGTCTCCCAGGTCACCCAGTTCCCCGGGGGGCAGCAGGCCCAGGTGGCGGGAGGGCAGCTCCAGGCTGGGATGGCTGGGCAGCACCCCCAGCAGGGGGACCTCGATGGCGGCCAGGGCCTCGGCCAGGAGGCGGTGGTGTCGTTCGCTGCCCACTCGGTTGAGCACCACTCCGGCCAGCCTCACCCGGGGCGGACCGTGGTCGCGGAAACCGCGCACCAGGGCTGCCAGGCTGCCCGCCTGGCGGGAGGCCTCCACCACGAGCACCACCGGCAGCCCCAGCAGGTGGGCCACGGCGGCGGAACTGCCCTCGCTGCCGGCTCCCCGACCGTCGAACAGGCCCATCACACCTTCCACCAGCACCCTCTCCGCCCGGCCGCCGTGCCACCGGTAACTGCGCCGCACCCAGTCCTCTCCGCAGAGAAGGGGGTCGAGATTGCGGCAGGGGCGCCCCGCCACCGCCCCGAGCAGCTGGGGGTCGAGGTAGTCGGGCCCCACCTTGAAGGGCTGGATGCTCTCCCCCCGTGCCCGGGCGACGGCGGCCAGGCAGAGGCTCAGCAGGGTCTTGCCGCTGCCGCTGCAGGGTGCCGCAATCAGACAACTCATGCGGTCGGTGCTGCGGCGAGGCCTGGGAGGGAAGCCCCTCAGCCTGGCAGCAGGCTGGCTGCCACCGGAACGGCCGCCGCCAGCAGAGGGGCCGTGGAGTCGTGGCCACCGGAGAGCAGGCGGGCCATTTCCATCTCCTCGCTCTCCTCGGGCAGGGGCACCACATCTTCCGCCAGTTCCATGCTGGCCATGCCGCCGGATTCCAGCCGCATGCAGCCTCCCGATTCCG
The DNA here is from genome assembly GCA_942491175.1 of uncultured bacterium. GTDB lineage: Bacteria > Cyanobacteriota > Cyanobacteriia > PCC-6307 > Cyanobiaceae > Cyanobium. Next base: position 57,369 of record CALNZO010000016.1, read on the forward strand.
AACAGAGAATCACGCACAGGGGCGGCCGGTGCTCCGGCTCGCAGATCAGCCGCATCCCGACGATGGCGCCGGGATGGGTCTTGGGTGCGCCCATGGGCACCGGCATCAGGGTGAACTGGACCCCGGCCCCATCCGTGCGCTCGAATTCCGCCGAGATGCCCTGGGCCGGTCCGTCCACCTCCACCATGTAGCTGCTCACCAGGTGCCATCCCAGGCGGTCGGCGATCCAGCCGGCCAGCAGCAGGCCCTTGACCGGATGGTCCCCCTCCACGTCGATGTCGAGCTGCACCACGTGGCCGAGGGCATCCCGGCGGGACGGGGGATCGAACACCATGGCCAGGGATTCGCGCCAGGTGCGCAGGCGCAGCCAGTTGAGATCGTTGACGGCCTGGCCGGCGCTGATGCGATCCAGCATCAGGTCGAGGCAGCGGCGCGGTGCCCCCAGGGAACTGTCGATCACCAGCCGCCTGGGCACCGGTGCCAGCGCTTCCAGCATCTCGGAGGGCTCATCCAGGCTGCTGTTCCACCACACCCAGCAGGGCAGGGAGTCATCCACCAGGGGCTGGATCAGGTCCAGACTCTGCCGCAGCGCCCCCATGCCGCCTCGCAGCACCACCACATCACCGCAGGCGGCGCCCGCTCCACCCTCCTCCGGCAGGGGGCAGTAGGCCGCCACCAGGGTCTCGAGGGGATGGCCGGCGTCGAGGGTGGGAGCCAGGGTGATCAGCCGCCGCGGCATGTGGGCGCTGATGGCGCTCTCGACGAACTGGCCGCGCAGGTCCTGGCTCTTGTGGCTTCCTGGCATCTGGCCGATGGCCCAGGCCAACCGGGGATCCATCGGTGCCGTGCTGAGGGGCAGATCCGTCTCGCCCACGGCCATCCGAGCCGCTTCCAGCAGTTCATTGCGCAGCAGGCCGGTGATCGGCCCGTCGACCCGGCCGAGGCGCACCATCTGTTGCTCCAGCCAGGAGGGTTCCCACACCAGCAGGGTGAAGGTGGCGGCGCCGGTGGACCCCTCCAGATCGTGAGTCCAGAGACGTTGCAGGTAGGGAGTCACCTCCTGGGGGGGGAGATCGAGGGGGGCCTGGAGGGTGAGCTGGGGAGCCATGGGGCGGGAAGGCGGGACGGAGGAGGCGTGTGGCGGGGAGCGCGGGCTTCAGGGACGCCGCCAGATCAGGCCGTCGTCGGCCAGCATCCCGTCGGCGGCGGCGGGACCCCAGGTGCGGGCTTCGTAGGGGTGGACCGGAAGTTGCCAGGGGGATTCCTCGATCAGCGCCAGCAACGGCGTGTAAAGCCGCCAGGCCGCCTCCACCTCATCGCTGCGGGTGAAGAGGGTGGGATCCCCCAGCATGGCGTCGGCCAGCAGCCGCACGTACCCCTCGTCGGAGGGTTCGCCGAAGGATTCGTCGTAGCTGAAGGCCATGTCGACAGGGCGACTGCGCATGCCGGAGCCGGGGGCCTTGACCTCGAACTTGAACTCGGCGCCCTCATCGGGCTGGATGCGCAGGATCAGCTGGTTGGGGGTGGGGGCGCCACCGGCGGCATCGAACAGGTGCACCGGGGCCTCCCGGAAGGTGAGCACCACCTCACTGAGGCGCTTGGGCAGCCGTTTGCCGGTACGCAGGTAGAAGGGAACCCCCTGCCAGCGCCAGTTGTTGATCGCCACCTTCATGGCCACGTAGGTCTCGGTGGTGCTGTTGGCGTTGACCCCCGGCTCCTGGCGGTAGCCAGACAGCGGCCTGACCAGGCTGCCGCCGGCGCCGTACTGGCCCCGCACGCAGCACTTCCAGGGTTCGTCCTCGTTGGCCAGGCGGGCCGACTGGAGCACCTTCGCCTTCTCGTTGCGGATCGCCTCCGGATCGAAGCGGCCGGGGGCCTCCATGGCCGTGAGCGCCAGGATCTGGGTCAGGTGGTTCTGCACCATGTCCCGCAGGGCGCCGGAGGATTCGTAGTAGCCGGCCCGCTCCTCCACCCCCACGGTTTCGGCGGCGGTGATCTGGACGCTGGAGATGTAGTTGCGGTTCCAGATCGGTTCGAAGATCGTGTTGGCGAAGCGCAGCACCAGGATGTTCTGGACCGTTTCCTTGCCCAGGTAGTGGTCGATGCGGAACACCTGGCTTTCCTTGGCGCAGGCCTGCACCACCTTGTTGAGGGCCTGGGCGCTGGCGTAGTCGCGGCCGAAGGGTTTCTCGATCACCACCCGGCTGCGCTCGGGATCGGCCAGCAGGCCGGCCGCTGCCAGGGCCCGGCAGCCGCTGCCGTAGAACTCCGGGGAGACCGACAGGTAGAAGGTGCGGTTGCCCCGGGTGGCACGCAGCCGGTCGATGCCCTCGAGGCGCTGGCCCAGGCGCACCAGATGATCCGGTTGCTGCAGGTCCACCGGCTCATAGAACAGCCCCTGGGCGAACTGCTCCCAGGCGGCGCGGTGGGACGCGATCTCGTCGGCCAGGGCGGCGCCCATCTTCTCGCGGAACTCCTCGTCGCTCCAGGGGCGCCGGGCGCAGCCGAGCACGGCGAATTCGCTGGGCAGCCGCCGCTGGCGGAACAGCTCGAACAGGGCCGGTATCAGCTTGCGGTGGGTGAGATCGCCACTGGCCCCGAAGATGACGATGCACTGGGGCGAGATCACCCGCTCCTGGCGCAGACCCACCCGCAGGGGATTGGTGAGGATGGCGGTCATGGGGAGAGCGTCTGGACCCCTCTGGTTTAACGGCTGCTCCGGCATTGCGCTGCGTCGGCGAGGAGGGGAGCGGCCCGGTGTGTGCATTCTCGGATCGCCGCCGCCGGGATCAACGGCCATGAAAAAGGGCCCGCCTGGGGCGGGCCTTGGTGGCGGAACGTCTCCGGGGGTTTGAGCTCAGTAGGTCTCGACGTGCCAGCGGTCGGCCTTCTTGAGCCGGGGCCGCAGTTCACTCCAGTCCAGACCCTTGGCGGCCGCGGCGGCGGTCATGGCCTCGTCGATGCCGGGCTCCATGCCCCGCAGGCCGCACATGTAGACGTGGGTCCTGGGATCTTCGATCAGCGAGAAGATCTCATCGGCGTGCTCGGTCACCCGGTCCTGGATGTACATGCGGCCGCCGCTCGGGTTCTGCTCTTCACGGCTGATGGCCTTGGTGTAGCGGAAGTGATCCGGATACTCCGCCAGGTAGCGCTGCAGATCGTCCTCGTAGAGCAGGTTGGGGGTCTTGGGCACACCCATGATCAGCCAGGCTTTGCCACGGAACTGATAGTCGGGATTCTTGGCCCGCTCGGCAGGGTCGAACATGCGACGCAGGTAGGCCCGCATCGGAGCGATGCCCGTGCCGGTGGCCAGCATGATCACGTTGGCCTCCTCATCGGCGGGCAGAAGCATCTCCTTTCCGACGGGTCCGGTGATCTTGACCTTGGCCCCGGGTTCGATGTCGCACAGGAAGGTGGAGCAGACGCCGTTGATGGTGGTGCCGTCTTTCTCGTACTGGAGCTGGCGGACGCAGAGGGAGACAGTGCTGCCTTCACAGTTGTCACCGTGGCGGGTGCTGGCGATCGAGTAGAGGCGCAGCTTGTGGGGCTTGCCGTTGGCATCCTCCCCATCGGGAATGATGCCGATGCTCTGACCCTCCACGTAGTGCAGATTGCCGCCGGAGAGGTCGAAGGTGATGTGGTTCACCCGGCCGATGGCGCCTTCCGACAGGAGGCTGTAGTTGCCGATGACCGTGCCCATGAAGGGATCCTTCGGCTTGTAGAGGTTGACCGGTACGTCGGCGTGGCTCACGGGGGGTTTCCTGGCGGTGGGGGCTTTGCTGGCGGAGGTGGTGGCTGGGGGCGAGGCTGCCGGGCCAGCACCGGCGGGGATCTCATCGGCGCTCACCAGCCGAATCCGACCACCCTTCTGGGCGATGGTCTGCATCAGTCGTTGCAGTTGGCCGAACGGCACCGTCAGCCGTCGCTCGGCCCGCCGCTGGGGGCCGACTCCGAGGCCCTCGACCACCACCGTGAACATGCGGCCGTCGGTCTGGGTGGCCTTGCCGGTGGAAACACGCATGCGGACAAAGGACCTGAAAATCGCGCCGATCATAGAGAACCTGCCCCACCGGCCATCGGTGTGGGTTCGTTGACCGGATGCCGGGAACTCCGGTTAGTTTGTGTTCTGCCGCACCATTTTCGGTGTCGGCCGCTGCGACCCTCAAGCAAGCTCCAAGCGAGCTCCGACCCGTCTTGGCACAGCTTCTGGCACCGTTCCCCAGCTCCGTGCTTCTCCCGCGCCCTGAAGCCATGGCCGCCAGCGAGGCCGCTTGCTCGCTGGACACGATCCAGCAGGAGATGGAACGGCTTCCCCAGGGCACCCGACGACTGGCGGTCCAGCTGCGCCTGGCCCTTTCTCCAGGGTGGATCTGGTCGGTGCTCACCGATTACGACAATCTCGACCAGTTCATTCCCAACCTGGCCAGTTCCCGCCAGCTCTGGCGCCGCGGTAACCGAGTGGCCCTGGAGCAGGTGGGCACCCAGCAGTTCTGTGGCCTGCGCTTCAGTGCCCGGGTGCAGCTGGAACTGAGCGAGGAGCCGGAAGAGGGTCGCCTGGCCTTCCGCATGCTGGAGGGTGATTTCCGCTGCTTCCAGGGGGTATGGCAGGTGGGCGCCGACGCCACCAGCACCTGGCTCCTCTATGACCTCACGGTTCAGGGAAAGCCAGGCATGCCGATCGGCCTGATCGAGCAGCGCCTCAAGGAGGACCTGGCCAACAACCTGAGGGGTGTTCAACGGGAAGCCCAGCGCCGGGCCGAGCAGGCCTGAGCGCGTCGACCTGGCCTTTGTCCGGCAGGACACCGACACCGGTGAGGCCGGTGGCCACTGGTGAAATCAGACCGGACGATGACATCTGTGGCGGTGACGTCGGAGCGGCACCGATCAATACCCCCAAGGGGATTCGAACCCCTGTCGCCTCCGTGAAAGGGAGGTGTCCTAGGCCTCTAGACGATGGGGGCGAGGCCACAGCCGGCCAGAAACCGGACTGATGTGATGGAAGCTACGGGCCGATGGGACCCTTCGTCAAGGAAGGTCCGCTCCGGCGACGGCCTCCTGCTCGCCGGGGTCAGGCTCGGCATGCTGCATCTCGGGGGAGCTCTGGCCGGCCCAGACCGGCACGGTGAAATGGAAGCAGGCGCCCTCGCCTGGCTCGGACACCACCCAGATGCGGCCTCCGTGCACCTCGGTGATGCGACGGCACACCGACAGACCCACCCCGTAGCCTGAGGTGGTGCCGGAGGTCTGGGGGAGCCGTACGCGGTCCTGGAAGATGCGTCGCTGCTCCTGAGTGGGAATGCCGGGTCCGCTGTCGCAGATGCTCACCTGCACCCACTGACTGGTGCGGTGCATGAGGCTGAGGCTCACCCTGCCGCCGTCGGGAGTGAACTTCAGCGCGTTCTCCAGGAGGTTGAGGAACACCTGGCGCATGCGTCGCTGGTCGGCGTGGACGTCCGGCAGGTCGGCGGGGATGTCAGTGACCAGGTGGAGTCCCCGCCGCAGCCACAGTTTCTCCAGCTCCAGGATCGCTTCGGCCGCCACCTGGCTGAGGTCGAGCCGCTGGGGATTGAACAGGGCTTCCCAGCGGGTGGTGCCCACCTCCAGCAGGTCCCTGGAAAGGTCCTCGATGTCATTGAGGCGGCGGAACAGCACATCGCGGAAGCGGTTCTCGTCGATCTGGCCCAGCCCATGGCTCTGGAGGGCCAGCTTGGCCGCGGTGAGGGGGGTGCGCAGCTCATGAGCGACCATGCGCAGCAGCCGTTCCTGGACGCCGAGCCGTTCGATCAGCGTTTCGTTCTCCTGTCGCAGCACCAGCAGCTGGTCCTCCAGCTGAACCTCCCGCTGGCTGCGGCTGCCGTCGATCTCCGCCGGCCTGAGGCTCAGCCCCAGGCCGGTGACCGCCTCCATCTGCTGCCAGCGGGGCAACCAGGTGCGCAACTGCACCGCCAGGGTGTTGCCGGCGAACACCTGTTTCGGACGAGGTTCCAGCTTGATCAGGGCCGGGGTGGCCACGAGCCGGTGCAACTCGAGCAGCTCCGGGTGGTCGGCCGGATCGGCCACCTCCAGCGAAACCTTGCAGGTGCAATCGTCCGACTTGAGGAAGGCCAGCAGGGCCCGCAGATCGGCGGACGCCAGATGGTGGCGTGCGGCCACCAGGAGCAGCTTCAGCGGCTTCTTGGCCTCGCCCCCGCTGGGGCTTCCCTCGCCTCCGCTGGGGTTGCCCTCGGCGCCGGTGGATGGCAACGCCGAGGTCGGCAACTGGGATTCCCCCGAGACCGGCAACAGGTGGCAAGCGGTGATGCCACCAACCCTATGGGGTTTTGGGCAGAACCCCGGACCGTCGCTAGGACTGAGGAGATCGTGATTTCGGGCCGGGGTGGGCCAGCCATGACCACACCAACCCATCCACGCCCCTCAGCCGGGAGCCCTTTGCGGAGTCGCATACGCCTCGACACCAACCTGAGGCGCTGGTTCGCCCGCAACCTGGGGCTGTGGCGGTCCCGCCGGACCTACTTCTTCACCGAGGACGATGAGGTGCTGCGCGTCGACATGGTCCTTCGCATCGAGATCCATGCCGACGCGGGGGAGGGCGACGAGGGCTATCGCTTCACCTGGTGGCCCGAGAACGACCTTGGGTTCTTCGAGCAGAAGCCGCGCTTCAGGGCCGAGGGCACCATGGAGGCCTGGCTCTGCGGCCACCAGCTGCGGCGCAGCTGCGGCTACCTGACGGGTGCCCCCACCGTCAGTCAGATCCGCCAGATCGATGAGCACACCATGGCCTTCCAGTCCCATTACGACGACTGGGAGATCCTTGAGCAGATCCGCCTGGTGGACCAGGACCGCTACCGCTCCCGCTCGATCCACACCTGGCGCCACGGGGTGCTCGATCTGGCCGAGATCCATCATGAGATCCGGCTGGAGGCGGCGGGAGAACCGATCGGCTGATCCCGTTGCAGGCCTGGATCGCCGCGGCCGGGTCCGGCTGGCGGAGCGGTCCCAGGGTCGGTTCCGGCGGCCGCTCCCATGCATCACGATGGGGATGTACGGATCCCTAACCCTTTGTCTCTCCTGCTTCGCCGCATCCGGCCGCTGCTGGTGGCACCCCTGGTGGTCATGCCGTTGCTGCTGGCTCCCGGGGCCGCCCAGGCCGCCCCTGCCACTCCCGCGGAAATGGGCCTCTACACCCGCATTGCCGCCGTCAATGTCTGCATCTCCCGTGCCGCCGGCATCGACTTCGACAAGTCGGTGGGTATCGCCGGTGAAACCATCGCCCAGCTGATCATCGGTCAGCACCAGGGGGAGATCCAGCAGGTGGGCACCAAGGCCCTCAGCCTGGAGGAGCTGCGCCGCGGCTCGATCAATTCGGCCGTGCTTGGAGCGGTGGAAATCTGCCCGAAGGAAGTACCTGCCGACGTCATGAAGAAAGTTCAGGACGCCATCAAGAAGCAGGGCTCCGCCAGGCCAGGTTCATAGTGAGTCTGTGAGGGCACTGTCGCCTTCCTCTGTCCTTCTTCTTCCCTGCGATGGCTGTCGTGCACCTCGCCGACTACCGTCCGGCGCCCTACCTGCTCCAGCGCACCGATCTCACGGTGCGCCTGTTCGCCGACCATGCCCTCGTGGCGGGACGGTTGGCCTTCACCCCCCGGTCTGGGTCCGGCTCGCCTGATGGGCTCCTCGAACCGCTGGAGCTCATGGGCGTGGATCTGGAACTCCTCTCCCTGGATCTCGATGGTGTCCCCCTTCAAGGTGAGGCCATTTCAAGGGATGGTGACAGGCTGCTCGTGCGGCGGCCGCCCCAGCGCCCCTTCGTGATCGCCAGCGAGGTGCGGCTGGTGCCCCAGACCAACACCACCCTCGAGGGGCTCTATGTCAGCGGGGGGATGGTCACCACCCAGTGCGAGGCGGAAGGGTTCCGTCGCATCACCTATCACCCCGATCGCCCCGACCTGCTCAGCCGTTTCCGGGTGCGGATCGAGGCGGATCGGGCGGCCGCGCCGGTGCTGCTCTCCAACGGCAACTGCGTTGAGGCCGGCGACCTTCCGCCCGACGGCACCGGTGGGGAGGCCCGCCACTATGCCGTCTGGGACGATCCTTTCCCCAAGCCCTCCTACCTCTTCGCCCTGGTGGCGGGCCGGCTGGAGGAGATCCGGGATGTCTTCGTGACCGCGAGCGGTCGCCCGGTGCAGCTGCGCCTGCATGTGGAGCCGGGAGATGCCCCCTTCACCGCCCATGCCATGGCCTCGCTGAAGCGGGCGATGGAGTGGGATGAGCGTGTCTACGGGCTGGAGTATGACCTCGACGAGTTCAACATCGTCGCCGTGCGTCACTTCAACATGGGCGCAATGGAGAACAAGAGCCTCAACATCTTCAACTCCAAGCTGGTGCTGGCTGATGCCGCCACCGCCACCGACGCCGAGCTGGAGCGTATCGAAAGCGTGATCGCCCATGAATATTTCCATAACTGGACCGGCAACCGAATCACCTGCCGTGACTGGTTTCAGCTCTCCCTGAAGGAGGGCCTGACCGTCTTCCGCGACCAATGCTTCAGCGCCGATCTGCACGGCCATGCGCTCAATCGAATCGAGAACGTGGCGATGCTGCGCAACACTCAGTTCCGGGAAGATGCGGGACCTACGGCTCATCCGGTGCAGCCAGATCAGTATCAGTCGATCGACAATTTCTACACCACTACGATCTACGAGAAGGGTTCCGAGCTGATCCGGATGCTGCATACCCTTCTGGGGGAGGAAACCTTCCAGAGGGGTATGGCGCTCTACGTGCAGCGCCACGACGGCACGGCGGCCACCTGCGAAGACTTCGTCCAGGCGATGCAGGACGCGGCCGGGGAGCCGGCCGCCGGCTGCCGCCTGCCGCCTTTCGATTTCAGCCAGTTCCGGCGCTGGTACCACCAGGCGGGCACACCCGTGCTGCGCATCCGGCGGCGCTGGAACAAGGCCGCCGGATGCCTCGAGCTGTTCATCCGCCAGGCCACACCCCCCACCCCCGGCCAACCCGCCAAGGAGCCGCTGGCCATCCCTCTGGCCGTGGGGCTGGTGGGCCAGGCGGGCCAGCCCCTGCCCATGCGCCTGATGGCCGAGGATCCCGGCCACGGGGCCGCCCCCCTGCTGCCGCGCCGCTGGGGGGCGCTCACCCGCCTGCTGCTCATCGACCAGGCGGAGCAGTGTTTCCGTTTCGAGGGATTGCCGGCCCAGTCGCCGCCTCCGGCCCTCTCGCTGCTGCGTAATTTCTCCGCACCGGTGCGGGTGGAGCTGGGGCGACCCAGCAGCGAGCTGGTGCACCTGCTCGCCACCGACAGTGACCCCTTCGCTCGCTGGGACGCCGGCCAGTTGCTGCTGGTCAGGGCTGTGCTGCGCCGGGCCGCCGGCCGGGTGGACGACGTCCTCGAAGAATCCCTGATCGCCGCCTTTGAGCGGATCCTGGCCGATCCTTCCCTTTCCGAAGCCAGCCGCAGCGTGCTGATGGCCCTGCCTGGCCTGGCCGAACTGGAGGATGCGGCATCGGAGCCTGATCCACCGGCCCTCTTCGCCGCCCTGCAGGCCCTCCGCTGCCGCTTCGGGACGGCCCTGGCCGAGCCCCTTCAGCGCGCCCTGCAGCGCTGCAGCGAGCAATGGGCCCTGCCCTGGCCTGAGGGGACCGGCGACCGGATGCTCACCGCCACCATCTGGAGCTGGCGGGCGGCCGCCGGTGATGCCGCCGTCATCGACGCCGCCCGGCAGGCGGTGGACGGTCCGTCGATGACCCTGGCCCGCGCGGGTCTGAGGGCCCTCCAGGACCATCCCATCAAGGCGCGGGCGCAGGCGATGGAGGCGTTCTATGCGCGCTGGCAGGAGAGGCCGGTGATCCTCGATTCCTGGTTCGCCCTTGAAGCCGGTGCCCCCTTCGCCGATGGCCAGGAGCGGGTGCGGCGGTTGCTGGAGCATCCCCGTTTCGATCCGGCGGCCCCCAATTCGGTGCGGGCGGTGCTGGGAGGCCTGGCGGGCAACACGCCGGTGTTCCATGCGGCCGACGGCAGCGGCTATCGCTTCATGGCCGCCCAGATCGCCCTCCTCGATCACCGCAATCCGATCACGGCTTCCCGCATGGCCAAGCTGTTCAGTCGCTGGCAGAGCTACGGCCCGGGGCGCCGCGAGCGGATGCGGGAGGCTCTCCAGCAGCTGGCGACCGCGGAGCTCTCCGCCAATACCCGTGAAGTGGTGGGGCAGTGCCTCGGCACGCCCGTGGACGTCCCCTAGCGGCGGGAAGGAGGAATGGGCGGTAGCGGTTTCGGGGAGGCTGGGGAGACCGGCCGCCCCTTACCCCCACTGCCGGTGCCGAACACCGAACGGTTGAGGCGGCGGAAGGCGGCCTGCCGCACGGCGGGCCCCTCCTTGCCCGCGTGGACTCCCCAGAGCCCCTCCCAGTAGAAGAAAATCACGCCGTGCCCTCGGGCGGCGGCGAGGCGCACCTTCTGGCTCAGGGTTGCCATGTCGGTGGTGCGGCCGCCGAATCCCGCCAGGATGCCGATCTCCACGGGCATGCCCCAGCGTCGCGCCTTCACAAGGGGCGGCTGGTTCAGGTCGCGGGCGAATCCTTTCACCGAGTAGGCGTAGTTCTGGACGATCAGGTCGTCCACCAGTTCTCCCACGGACCACAGCTCCCAGTCCTGCAACCAGCGGTTGTAGGCGAAGCGGAAGGGGCCCGGGGAGAGGCTGATCACGGTGCGCTGCGGTCTGCCCAGCCCCCGCAGGGAGCTGCGCAGTTCCCGCAGCAGGTCGGTGAGCTTCTGACGGCGCCACTTCATCCAGTAGCGGTTCGTGAAGTCGGCGGGCGGCTCCCTCCCGAACTCCGCCTTGTAGCGGGACCGGGTATAGGCGTCGTAGCCCAGCTCCACCGGCCAGGCGAAGTGGTCATCGAGCTGAATGCCGTCCACCCCGCATCGCTTGACGATCTCGCTGATCAGGCCGATGAAGCGGGCGCGTACCTCCGGATGGGCAGGGTTCAGCCAGACCCTCAGATCCTTCAGCGGTGAGGTCTTGAGGTTGGCGCCATGCATCGCGTAGAGGGGGCTGCCGTTGGCGCGGCGCAGGATCCATTCGGGATGGCGTCGCACCACCTCCGCATCGGCCGGCTCCATCAGGCCGTATTCGAACCAGGGGATCACCTGCATGCCGCGGCGGTGGGCCGCCCTGGTGATCCGGCAGATCGGGTCGAGGTTGGGGTTCTTCCGGGCCAGGGCGGGCTCCAGCGGGGCCCAGCGGCTGCGGTGGAAGGTGGCTCCCCGGCTCCAGACATTGGGATAGAGGGTGTTGAAACCCGCTTCATCCAGCTGCTGCACGGCAGTTTCGATGCGGTTCGGGTCGTAGTAGAGGGGGCTGGGGCTGTTGGTGAGCCAGACCCCCACCCGCCGCTCGAGGGGCTTGGGCAGGCCCTGCGCCATGGCCGGCCGGAGGCCCCCGTGGCCCCCCCCCAGCAGAGCAGCCAGCAGCAGGATGAGCGTCAGCGGCCGATGGCGTCCGAGATGGGCAAGACGCTCATGGGGCGCCTTGGTGGCGGTCGGCGTCCCGGCGGGCATTGCGGGGTTGTTCAGCGGAACATGGAGCTGACCGAGCTCTCCTGATGGATGCGCCAGATCGCCTCGCCCAGCATGTTGGCCACTGACAGCACCCGCAACTGGGGGAAATGACGATCCGTGGTCAGGGGGATGCTGTTGGTCACCACCACCTCCTCGAACAGCCCAGGCTCGGAGAGCCGCTCGACGGCCGGGGGGGAGAACACCGCATGGGTGGCGCAGGCCAGGACCCTGGAGGCGCCTTGTTGCCGCAGCAGCCGGGCTCCCTGGCAGATGGTGCCACCGGTGTCGATCATGTCGTCAATCAGGATCGCCGTCCTGCCGGCCACGTCGCCGATCACGGTGAGGCTCTCGGCCACGTTGTGGCCGGATCGGCGCTTGTCGATGATCGCCAGGGGGGCGTCCCGCATCTGCTTGGCGAAGGCGCGGGCTCTGGCCACGCCGCCCACGTCGGGAGAGACCACCACCACCTCGCCCAGGTCCCGTGTGGCCAGGTAGTCGATCAGCACCGGGGATCCGTAGATGTGGTCGCAGGGGATGTCGAAGTAGCCCTGGATCTGGGAGGAGTGCAGGTCCATGGCCAGTACGCGCTCCACCCCTGATTTCACCAGCAGGTTGGCCACCAGCTTGGCGGTGATCGATTCCCGGCCGGCCGTCTTGCGGTCGGCCCGGGCGTAGCCGTAATAGGGGACGACGGCGGTGATCTGACGCGCCGAGGCCCGCCGGCAGGCATCCACCATGATCAGCAGCTCCATCAGGTGATCGTTCACCGGAGCGCAGGTGGGCTGGATCAGGAAGACATCGCAGCCCCGGATCGATTCCTGGATCTGGATGTAGAGCTCGCCGTCCGCGAACCGCTTGATCACCCTCGGGCCGTCGGGAACGCCCAGATAGGCACTGATCTCTCTGGCCAGCACGGGGTTGGCGTTGCCACAGAACAGCCGCAGCCGCTGGGGGTCATGGCTGGTGAGGGGCGGCTGCCCGCTCTGCTCCACCCGTTCAGCGGTCGAGAAAGTGGACAAGGGTGCAGGCGGCGATGCTTCGCAGCACGATGGTAGAAGCGAGGCCGCCTGAAAAATGCTAACAACCGTGTCGGTTTCGGATGCCGGCCCAGCTACGACCGGCGGGCTGTTGCTGGTGGGACTGGGTTCTCCCCAGGAGCTGGTCGTCCTGGAGGCCATCGCCGCCCGGTTGGCGAAGGCTTGGCCGATGAGCCTGCGGAAGGTGAGCGACCCACAGGATCCCGATGCCGCCCTGACGGCGCTGGCGGCGGGCACAGCCGCCGGCGTCGAGGCCGATGCCCCCGACTGGCTGGCGGCCCTGCCGCTGGATCCCGGGCTACCCCTGGGGCGGGGCGGCAGCTGGGCCGAGGCCCTCGGAGCCTGGCGCCAGAGCTGCCTGCTGACGGTGAGCGAGGCCCAGATGGCCACTGGCCTGCCGGCGGCCGGTGCCGCCTTGCTGGAGCGCTGGCGGGTGCCGCTGGTGGGGCTGATCCAGGTGGGAGGGGAGTGGCGACCCCTGGAACGCCGCCGGGATGGCCTGGCCTGGCTGGGATGGCTGCCGGAGCCGCCCGGGGAGGACGAGGAGGCTCTGGCGGCGCTGCAGGGGGTGCTGCGGTCCCGCCTGCGAAGGCTGGAGGCGGCCTAGGAGGCGGGCGGTTTCCACAGAGGAGGGGTGGCATCCGATTCCAGTTGGCGCAAGCCCTTGTGCTTCTCCTGAGCGGGTTCCAACGGCAGGTTGGAGAACTGCACGGGTCCGGTGCCGTCGAGGCCGGCGGCCAGCAGGCTGAGGGTCTCTGCGGGTGAGAGGTTGGTCTCCACCTTCGCCTTCAGCTGGCTCACCAGGAACGGCAGCTTGACCAGCCGATCGGGTTCCAGCATCCGCTCCCGCAGGTTTCTCTGCACCAGCTGCTGGTTGCTGCGTCGTCCCGACTCCCCCAGCCACTTGTCACGGAAACGGACCAGCTGCTCCACCTTGGCCCCGCCCAGCTGCTGCAGGCCCGCCTCCAGGTCGATGGTCAGCTTCTGGGTCTTGTCGGTGTAGCTCATCCGACGCGGAGGACTCAGTTCCAGGCCGCCCAGTCCGTTGACCAGATCCCTCAGGGCGCCCCTGGGGAGCACCAGGTAGCGATCCGGTCGGGGGGGATCCAGGCCCACCAGCTCCCGCACCGCATCGGCGGTCAGGGCCACGCCGCCGATGCGGTAGAGGTCCCCCAGTCGCTTCAGGCCCTTCTGGCCGGGGACGTTGACGGCCAGTTCCGTCGGCAGGTTGAGCACCTGCAGGGGGCCCTCCGGGTTGATGCGCAGCAGCAACAGGGCATCGGCGTTGGCGGGGCCGGCGGGGGCGGCCCCGTTGAGGGGAGCGCCGAGCCGCTCGGCATCGCTGCCGATCACCAGCAGGGTGATGGCCCGTGACGGCTTGGCGGCCAGGGCCGCTGGACCGATCTCGGGCGTGGGGGCCAGGGCCCTGTCCGGTTCCGGCCAGAGGAGCCCCAGGGTGGCCATGCCGACCACGGCCCCCGCCGCGGTGGTGGCCAGCAGACGGAGCGAGCGTCCGGTGAAGGGGCGCCGCCGCCGGGGGGCGGCAGCCTTGCCGGCGGCTGTGGGGTTGGTGGGTGTGTCGGCCGGCCGGTCGGGTGGACGGCGGGGGTTCCGGCGGGCGGGCATCGGTGCCGAAAGGGATGGGGCAGGGAGCACTCTGACGCAGGCTTCCCAGCTCTCCCCGGATGGGCCTGCGGCATGGGGCATCGGCATGGGGACAGTGCGGCCGATAGGTTGAGCGTCGAGCCGTTGCGCCCACGTCCGCTTGTCCTCCGTTCCGTCACCGGCGCCGTCCCCCGCGGCGCCGCACGATCGCGCCCGACCGCTGGCCAGGGGCAGCCTCAAGCCGGCCCGGGATCTGTGCAGCGAATGCGGTCTCTGCGACAGCCGCTGGGTGGCCTACGTGCGTCGCGCCTGCGCCTTCCTGGAGCAACGCTTCGAGGCCATGGAGGAGCTGGCCCACGGCCGCAGCCGCCTGCTCGACGATGAGGACGAGCTCTATTTCGGGGTGCACCAGCGGATGGTCACCGCCCGGCTGCAGCAGCCGATCGAAGGGGCTCAGTGGACCGGCATCGTCAGTCGCATCGGTATGAGGGCCCTGGAGACCGGGATGGTGGACGCTGTGCTCTGCGTGCAGCAGAGCCCGGAGGATCGCTTCACCCCGGTGCCGATCCTGGCTCGCACCCCCGAGGAGGTGCTGGCGGCCAGGGTCAACAAGCCCACCCTCTCACCCAATCTGGAGGTGCTCGAGCAGCTCCCGGGCAGTGGCATCGAGCGACTGCTGGCGATCGGGGTCGGCTGCCAGATCCAGGCTCTGCGGGCTGTGCAGAACACCCTGCCGCTGCAGAAGCTCTACGTGCTGGGGATGCCCTGCGTGGACAACGTCAGTCGTCAGGGTCTGCAGACCTTCCTGGAGAGTGCCAGCCGCTCGCCGGACACCGTGGTCCACTACGAGTTCATGCAGGACTTCCGCATCCACTTCCGCCACAGTGACGGGCGCCAGGAGACGGTGCCCTTCTTCGGCCTGGACACCCCCGCCCTGAAGGACGTGTTCGCTCCCAGCTGCCTCAGCTGTTTCGACTACACCAATGCCGGCGCCGATCTCGTGGTGGGCTACATGGGCGCCAGCTTCGGCCGCCAGTGGATCACCGTCCGCAATGCCACCGGCCAGGAGCTGCTCGATCTGGTCGAGGCGGAACTCGATCTGGCGCCTGTCGCCAGCGGCGGTGACCGGCGCCAGGCGGTGCAGCAGGGCATCGACGCCTACGAGAAGTCCCTCAAGCTGCCCATGTGGCTTGCGGAGCTGGTGGGGGTGTTCGTGCAACGCTTCGGGCCGAAGGGGCTGGAGTACGGCCGTTTCTCGATCGATTCCCACTTCACCCGCAATGCCCTGTGGCTCCAACGGCACCATCCAGAGAAGGTGGAGGCCCACATCCCGGCTTTCGCACGCCGTATCGTCAGCCGCTACCGGCTTCCCCGGCCGTGAGGGGTCATGCCCGCGCCTGTGGGGTGCTGCTCCACCCCACAGCCCTGCCGGGAAGTCCCTGCTGCGGGAGTTTCGGTGCTGCTGCGCGCGACTGGATCGACCTGCTCGCCCGGGAGGGGATCCGCGTCTGGCAATTGCTGCCGCTGGCCCCCACCGATGCCACCGGCTCCCCCTACAGCTCCCCCAGCGGTTCGGCGCTCAACCCGTGGCTCATCGATGCCGATGATCTGGTGGCCGATGGCCTGATCACTGCCGCCGATCGTGAGGCCCTGCCCCAGGGGCCTCGGGACCACCTGGATCCGGCCCGCGCCAGGGAGCGGTCGGCGGCCGTCGCCGCGGCCCTGCGGCGAGGATGGCCCGATCAGCCGAGGGAGTGCCGGGAGGCCTTCGATCGCTGGGAGCGGCGCGAGCGCTTCTGGCTCGTGGAGCATTGCCGCTTCATGGTGGCGCGCCGTCTTCAGGGAGGCCGTCCCTGGTGGGAGTGGCCCGAGGACCTGGCACGGCGGCGCCGGGGGGCCCTGCGGCTTCTGGAGGAAGAGCAGAGCCAGGCCCTGCAGGAAGAGGCTCTGCTTCAGTGGCAGCTGCAGGCCCAGTGGCACCGGCTGCAGGATCGGGCCCATGGCCAGGGGCTGCGGCTGGTGGGGGATCTGCCGTTCTATGTGGCCCACGACAGCGCCGATGTCTGGAGCAATCGGCGGCTCTTCTCGCTTCGGGACGATGGGGGTCTGGTGGAGCAGAGCGGCGTGCCGCCGGATTATTTCTCCGCCTCCGGCCAGCTCTGGGGAACCCCGGTCTACCGGTGGTGGGTGCATCGCCTCACCGGCTTCCGCTGGTGGCTGGCACGGCTGATGCGCCAGCTGGAGCTGATGGATCTGTTGCGCCTCGATCATTTCCGGGCCCTGGAGGCCTACTGGAGCGTTCCTGGGGGCGATGCCACCGCCGAGAACGGCACCTGGTGTGCCTCACCCGGCCGCTCCCTGCTGGACGGGTTGTGGAGGCGTTGCCGTCGCGGCGGCCAGTTGCTGGATGGCGAGCGTCTGCCTCTGATCGCCGAGGACCTGGGGGTGATCACCCCGGCGGTGGAGGCCCTGCGGGACCGCTTTGCCCTGCCGGGGATGAAGATCCTCCAGTTCGCCTTCGACGGCAACGAGGACAACCCGTACCTCCCAGCCAACTACCTGGGAGACCGCTGGGTCGTCTACACCGGCACCCACGACAACGCGACCAGCCTCGGCTGGTGGCGGGACCTCGACGAGGGCGCCCGGGGCCGGGTCGCCGCCGTGGTGGGCGGGGAGGTGCGGGCCCCGAGCTGGCAGCTGCTCGAGGTGGCGCTGGCCTCATCTGCCGAACTGGCGGTGGTGCCGCTGCAGGATCTGCTGGAACTCGGCGACGAGGCCCGTTTCAACACACCCGGGACCTCCGAGGGCAACTGGACCTGGCGACTGACCCGGCCCGTGGCTGACCTCGGCGGTGCTCTGCACGGCTTCGGGGCCATGGCGGGCCGCTATGGCCGTGGGGTGGGAGAGGGGGCTCGCGGTGGCGGTGGATAGACGTACCGGGCGGACGTCCGGTTCTCAGCGGTGGAGGGCTTCAGTGGCTGGCCGTTCCAGCGCACGGCATCGGCCGGCGGGGGTGGTTCGAGTCGCAGCCTGAACGGAGGCAACACCGGCAGGCTCAGTTTTCCCTGCACCGCCGGCAACTGGGAGAGGATGCCCCTGTCGCTGGTCAGCGCCACCTTGGTGGGCCTGGTCAGCTCGAGCCGCAGCAGTCCAAGGGCCAGATCGGGCCGGTTGCGACGAAGTTCGTCGCGCAGTTGTGCCAGGCCCTGGCCCGAGGCGGCCTTGCCGAGGGGCCGCAGGTCGGGATAGGCATCCAGAATGGCCTGGTCCGCGTCCTCCACATTTGCCTGGGCGGTCTGGGCCGTGCTGAGAGGGGGGATGGGGCGCAGGGCGAACAGGCCCTTGGCGGCCAGCCGTCGCTGCTGCAGGTTGAGCCCGTAGATGAGCCCGGCGCAGAGCAGCCCGTAGAGCACCGTCCCCTGCCAGGTGGTGAAGACATCGATCGAACCGGGGGTGAAGCGGAGCAGTAGCGGTTCCCGGCGGCGCCCGGTGAGCCGGTCCCGTTCCGGTGGCAGCACCCCATCCAGACATCCGCTTGGCAGTTGCAGATGCCGTTCCAGCAGGGGCAGCATGGTGCGCAGGTAGGCCGCCTCCGGCAGCCGCTCCCGCCAGCCCCTCTCCAAGGCCTCCAGCACAGCGGTGCTGATGCGGGTGTCGAGTGCCAGCTGGCGCAGTCCGATGCCCTGGGCCTCTCGGGCTTCGCGCAGCTGCTGCCCGGCGAGAAGCAACGGGTCCTGGGGCTGCTCCTGGACAGCCGGGTTGGGCCTCGGACGTCGCCCCGGCAGCCGCTGCCGCAGGCGTTGGAGGAGTGAAAAGGCCGGCTTGGGCAAGGGAGGGGCGCTCAGGGAGCGGCGGCCAGGTCGCCCCATTCTCGGGGCTTGACCTCGCGCCAGGATCCTTCCGGCAGGCCGCGCAGGTGCAGCGGGCCGATGGCGACCCGCTGCAGATCCTTCACCGGGTGGCCGAGAATCTCGGCCGTGCGACGGATCTGGCGATTGCGTCCCTCCCGCAGCACCAGCTCAAGCAGGGTGGCCCCCCGTTGATGGCGCAGCTGCTGGAGCTGCACCGGACGGCTGGGCAGCCCGTCGAGGGGGATGCCGGCTCGCCAGCGCTCCAACGTGGCGGGGTGGGGCGAGCCCTCCACCCAGACCCTGTAAGTCTTGCGATGGCCGTAGCGGGGGTGGGTGAGCTGCAGGGTCAGGGCCCCGTCGTTGCTCAGCAGCAGGGCGCCCCGGCTGTCGGCATCGAGCCGTCCCACCGGATGCAGCCCCCTGCCGTGGCGCAGGTCCGGCGGCAGCAGATCGAGCACGGTGGCACGGCCGTGGGTGTCCCGGCAGGTGCTGATCACCCCGATGGGTTTGTTGAGCAGGAGCGTCACTCTGGCGCTGGGAAGCATCAGGGGGTGCCCATCGACGCTGATGCGGTCGCCGTCGGGATCGGCGCGATCGCCCAGCTGGGCCAGCTCACCGTTCACCCGCACGCGGCCTTCCCGCACCCAGGCCTCCGCCTGCCGCCGGGAGCAGAGTCCGGAGGCGGCCATCAGTTTCTGAAGCCTCTCGGTGCCCATCGCCCCATTCTGCGAACGGCTCCAGGTCGGAGAGAGTCCGCAAAGTGATGATAGATTTACGAAACCAACTGGTTTCGTAACAAGGGACGATGCCTTCGATCACCCTCACGGCTCCCTCCGTGTCCCTGCAGCTCCCCACCGGCGATTCGCTCCGCTCCTACCTGCGTGACATCGGCCGTGTGCCGCTGCTGAGTCATGAGCAGGAGATCACCCTGGGCCGGCAGGTGCAGGAGCTCATGGCACTGGAGGAGTTGCGGGAGGAGCTGAAGATGCGTTCCGGTGGTTCGGAGCCGAGCCAGCAGGAGCTGGCGGCGGCGGCGGGTCTGCGTCCCGAGCTGCTGCGGCGGCGCCTGCACGCGGGACGCCGGGCCAAGGAGCGGATGGTGGCGGCGAATCTGCGGCTGGTGGTGAGCGTGGCGAAGAAGTACACCAAGCGGAACATGGAGCTGCTGGATCTGATCCAGGAGGGAACGATCGGTCTGGTGCGGGGTGTGGAGAAATTCGACCCGACGCGGGGCTACAAGTTCTCGACGTATGCGTACTGGTGGATCCGCCAGGGAATCACCCGGGCGATTGCGGAGAAGAGCCGGACCATCCGGCTGCCGATCCACATCACCGAGACGCTGAACAAGCTGAAGAAGGGCCAGAGGGAGCTGAGCCAGGAGCTGGGCCGCACGCCGACGCTGAGCGAACTGGCGGTGGCGGTGGAGCTGCCGGAGGAGGAGGTGAAGGACCTGCTGTGCCGGGCGCGGCAGCCGGTGAGCCTGGAGACGAAGGTGGGGGATGGGGAGGACACCGAGCTGCTGGACCTGCTGGCGGGGGATGACCTGCTGCCGGGGGAACTGGTGGACGGGGAATGCCTGAAGGGCGACCTGCGGGCACTGCTGGAGCAGCTGCCGGATCTGCAGGGCCGGGTGTTGAAGATGCGGTACGGCATCGACGGCGAGGAGCCGATGAGCCTCACCGGCATCGCCCGCACCCTGGGCATGAGCCGCGACAAGACCCGCAACCTGGAGCGCAGGGCCCTGGAGGGGATTCGCCATCACTCACGCAGTCTCGAGGCCTACCTGGCGGCCTGAAGGGGGTGCGAAGTCTGGGATCTGCAGCACAGCTCGAGAAGGCAGGGCCGAGATCCACGGTTCACCAACCCTATGTCTTCAGGTGATCGGCGTCCCTTTCGAATTGCTCATCCGAGAAAAAGCGATAAAAAAGATACTCGTTGCGAAAATCATGCTCATCTGTGACATGGTGAATAAAGCATCTGTCGACGAGTATCTGCCCCAGGCGTATCGCCTCCGACTCTGAAGCTCGTTGGGTCTTCATGAACCACGCCACGGCGTCCTGGCCAATGAAACATCTGGGGAACGACTGGATGCCATGGCGTCGATCACGGATGTCCACCCCATCCGGCCCCTTCATCTCCCTGACGAGGGAGGTGATTTCAGAAGCTGTTGGTTGATCCGAGCACTCCAGAATCTCTGCCCAGTCCATTGCATCAGTGTCGCTGTCTGAAGCCGGTGATCCACTGAGAGGAGGTGAAGATGTCTCGCTCAGTGAGGATATATTTCCGGATCGGAGATGGATGTCCCGTTGAGGAAAGGGTATCTCGATGTGATGCTGCCGGAGACTGTCTTCAATCAGGTAATAGAGATCACTTCTGATGTGGCCTTGAATACGCGGTTCTCCTATCCACACCAGTAAGTCAAAATTCAGAGAGCTGTCTCCAAAGCCGTCAAACCATAGCTGAGGCTTTGGGAATCGCAGCACTTTCGGATGCTTTGCGGCGGCTCCCAGAATGGCGCTGCGTACCAGGGCGACTGAAGAGCCATAAGCAACACCGAGTGGAATATGCAGCCTTGACACAGGTATACCATGGCTCCAGTTGAGAACCTTGCGATCGATGAACTCTGAGTTGGGGATGATGATCGCGATGTGATCAATGGTTTTTATTTCCGTGCTCCTGATCCCGATTCTTTCAATCGTTCCTGTGAGGTCGTCAACATTGACAAAATCCCCTACTTGAATAGGGCGTTCAAGCTTGATGATGACACCGCTGACAAAGTTATTGGCAATATTCTGAAGGCCAAAACCTACGCCTACACCCAGAACACTCAGGGGAATCGCGAGGGAGCTGACGTTGATGCCGATGATTTCCATCAGTACCAATAAGCTCAGGGAAATAAGAATGATCTGAAATAGCAGCGTAATCGTATCCTGGGTCTCTGGGCTTACTTTCATTCCCAGTAAGATTCGTGATTTGAAGATCCTGGTGACCCATCTCACGGCGACCCAGACTCCAATGATGAAAACCATGAACCGGCCTATGTCTATGGCCGAGTACGACTGGCCTCCTAGATTGATGAGATCCGAGCTGAAAGTATTCTGAAGAAATTGCAGAATATGAAACCGTCCTCGCCGCAGTTCCGGATAGAGTCCTGTTGTCCAGGCAAGCACTGCGGTCCATCCCGTGACCTGCATCAGAAAGAAGCCTGTCTCTGACCAGAACTGATTCAAGCCCGACGACTTGTTGCGTCGACGTCTTGATCGCCTCCTCAGCCAGCGCAAAAAGAATGAAAGGGCTGTCATGCCCCCGAGGCCCGCGAACAACCGCAACCCCGCGTCCCATCGATAGCCCTGTGTGCGTTCCGTTCTGGCCTGAACGATGCCTGAGCGAAGTCGTGATATCCATCGATTCGCCTGATCCTGTTCGGACATCCCACTGACCAGATCCTCGTCTGTCACGGTCAGGAAGTGCTCGTCACCAAGCCGCAGTGTGATGAGCTGATTCCGGACGAGCTGTTTGACAGGTATCTCCCGGTCTGGAGATGTCTGATCCAAAAATTCTTGGAGAGTCCTGTTGGCAAGTTCGGCCCGATCGGCGGCTGGAATCGACGGCAGATCATTGACTTCAAACAGCACCCGGCCGTCGAGAACAACGGGAGCTTTCTGGGCTCTCTGCGTGATGCTGACGTTGCCTGCGGCGACCGCACTTCCGTGGGTCAGCAACAGCCACCCGGTGAGAAGACCGAGTAACGGGCCCAGCCAGCGTTGTCTCAACTTCCCAACCAACCCCACTGATGCGGGATCCTAAGGTCAGGCTCCGGAGCGTTGCCGCCAAAAAAAACTCCAAGCAGAGCCTGGAGTTTCAGGTCAAACCATCAACAGCCTGTGGCTCCAGAGAAGCTGCCAGGAGGCAGGGGGCGAGGAAGGAGGCCGATCCGAAGGTTGCTTGAAGGGTTCAGGATGTGATGGCCGCCTGCCATCCCCGCGGACTGCCATGAACCTCGGATCAGGCTGTTGCGGAGCAATCAGTAGCGAGCACGACCACCGCCGCCACCGCCGGTGCGCGGCTGGGCCTTGTTGACCCGGATCATCCGGCCCATCCATTCGACGTCCTGGAGATCGTCGATGGCCTTGGTTTCATCGGCCTCATTGGCCATCTCAACGAAGGCGAAACCCCGCTTGCGACCGGTTTCCCGATCGAGGGGCAGGCTGCAGTTGCGCAGAGCTCCGTACTGGGCAAACAGATGGTTGAGATCCTCCACCTCCGCGTCGAAGGAGAGATTGCCAACGTAAATCGTCATGAACAGAGTGAAAAATTATGAACCGATTCGTCGATAGCCCTGCAGGAAGTTGTGGCTCGCCGAAGAGAGATCTGAGAATCACCCCCATCTTACAACCCTGCTTGGGCCTTACCGCACCGATCCGCCGATGGATGGCTTGTAGAGATCCTGCGGCGGACCACAGGAGCGAAGAACCGACCCTGAGGCACAGTAGGACTTGTTAACAAGTGGCTTGAGGCCGCCAGGAGACCTTGGCGGACGTGGTTGGCGGACGTGGAAGGGGCAGGCCCCATGGGGAGGGAGACCCTGACGACTGACCTACTTGCGGATGCCCAGAAGCTGGGCGCCGTAGCTCTCGCTGAATTCAGCCTGGTGCTGCCAGGCGGAGAGGAGAGTCTTGGCGACCTTGCGGAGCTCCTCGATGTCGTTGCAGCTGTCGATCGCCCGGGAATGGACGGCGATGGAGAACTGACGGTTGAGGGAGAGGGATGCCTGCATGAGTTGCTCTGAATGTTTCAGAACATTACAGTGCCTTGCCTGGCCAGGGATTGGGGATACCCGTACAGCCCCCTTTTTTCTGGGCGAGGGGGCCCCTCCTACGCCGTGAGCGGGCCTCAGAAAAACTGGTCGAAGTTGTCGAAATCCACCGCACGGAAGGTGCCATCCTGAACCTGGCCCATCAGTCGCTCCAGCTGCACCCACAGGGCTCCGCCTGTCAGAAGTGACAGGACAAAGGCCACCAGCACGGCAGCGCCGGCGGCGAAGCCGAACACCTGCAGGCTGGCACCGATGAACAGGGTCACGCCGATCACGATCCCCGCGTAGGGAAGGGTCGTTTCCAGATTGGTGATCGGCAGCAGGGCCAGCCGGTCCTGTTTCCAGCCTTCCAGGCGGTTCTGGACCATCTTGGCGAAGGTGAGCCCGCAGAGAACGGACATGGCCAGCCCGATGCCCGCCAGCATGTAAGGCGGATAGGTGAGGGGGGCGTACTCCAGCAGGATCTCCATGGCGTCGAGATCGCCGAAGTCCCCGCTGGCCTGGTCGAGCCCCGCCTGCTGCAGGGTCACCGGTGCGTTGTCGAGGGCGGCCAGCAGCAGGTTCACGGCAGGGATTCCGGCAGGCAGTGGGCCTGACCCTAGGCGGCGATGCCGACCCGCCGAGGCTCACTCGAGCCGGCTTCCGAAGCGATGCACGATGGCGTTCAGGCTCATCAGCAGCAGTCCCACGCCGATGAACACCAGACCCCGCAGTCCCAGGTCCTCCTGGGCCATGTCGATGGCCAGCAGCCGCAGCAGACAGATCCCCAGGCCGATCAGGGCCAGGTGCCGGAACTGGCTCTCCCGCAGCCCCACTCCGAGCAGGTAGATGGCGAAGGCTTCGCCTGTCCAGAGGAGCGTCAGCAGGGAGCGGTCGTAACCGGTGGCGAGCACGAAGGCCACCGCCAGAAACAGGGGGTAGTAGAGCCAGCGGTTGCGTGCCTCGGCCACCCGCCTGCCGATCCAGGCAAGAATCGGCAGGCCTCCAGGTCGGCCCAGCTTCCCCCGGTCGAGCCAGCGGTGGGAGGCCACGACGAAGAGCCCCTGCAGGGCGATCGCCAGCAGGCCCGCGGCCCGGGCCGGTCCGTCGTCGGGGCCTCCGCCAAGGCTCACCACGAGCCTGGCCACGGCCAGCCAGTAGGCGATCACCCCGTAGATCTGGAGCCGTAGGGGGAAACGCTGGCTGATCGCTGGGGAGACCAGGGCCAGGGCCAGCAGGGTCCAGGCGACGGGCCGCCAGGGGGCACTGATCTCTCCCACGACGATCAGCCCCATCGTTCCCAGCGTGGCCTCCAGGAAGCAGGGCTGCACCACCCTCCAGGCCCGTAGCCTTGCCAGCTCGGGGGTAGCACGCAACAACCAGCCCTGCAGGAAGACGGCGATGGCCAGCAGCTTGATCAGCCAGCGGCCCCGGAGCTGCAGGGCACCGAGATGCACCATCTCCAGGCTGGGGCCGATCACCAGCAGGTAGGAGGCCGTGAAGCCGGCCAGGTAGATCAGGGCCAGGGCCAGGACGGTCTCAACGCTGGCTCCCCGTAGTCGCCTGGTGGCGGTGAGGCTCACTGCGGCCAGCAGCAGCCAGGCCGTTCCCGGCAGGAGAGGTGAGATCGGATCGAGCAGAAGCAGGGTCCCCAGGCCAGTATCGAGGCCCAGCAGGACCAGGCCGAGGCGCTGCAGACGGCTGCCTGCGGCGGAGGCCAACAGCAGCAGGGCCAGGCCGATCAGGGGAAGCAGCTGGTGCAGCAGCGGCGCCGCCGGCCAGGGCTCCCGGGCCAGCAGCTGGAGCCAGGTGAAGCCGTGCCCCGCGACCATGGCGATGCTGACCCCCAGCAGCAGCCCAGGGGGGCGCCAGCGCCGGGCGACCAGCAGGAAGGTGCCCATCACCGCCAGGCTCAGGCCGGGCCGCCATTCCTCAGGGCCCACCAGCACGGCCCCCACGAAGACCTGAAGGCCGGCCAGCCAGCCGAGCAGCGGCGGCAGAGGCAGGGGCACGGCCTGCCGCCGCAGCAGCACCTGGGCCCAGGTCATCAGGGCGGCACCGGCGGTCAGCACGGCGCCGTTCTGCAGCTGCTGGGTGGGATCCAGGGTCAGCGGAGCGGCCCCCACGCCTGTCAGGGCAAGGAGCAGGCCCGCCAGCGCGCTGAGCCACCAGCCGATGCGCCGGATGGTGGCGGCCTGCTCCCGCACACCGATGCCGAGAAACAGCAGGCATTCCACCAGCAGGGCGCCGGCCAGCAGCGGCCCGTTGGCGATCAGGGGCGCCAGGCTCAGCAGGGCAGCCACCACCAGGGTCTGGCCTGCAAGCCCATCGCCCAGGGCCAGCCAGGCTTCCCCCCGGCGCCGAGCCCCTCGTGCCAGAAACAGAGCCAGGGCGGCGGCCACCGCCAGGGCCGCCGCCCTGGACGCCGCCGCCCTGGGATAGACGAGCAGCGCCAGACCCAGGCATCCCCACTGGCTGATCAGCAGGGCCAGGGGCAGGGGCTGGACGCGTGGGGGCGCCCCGCCCTCCCGATGCAGCCGCAGCAGCCCGCTTCCGAACACCAGCACCGCCGTCAGCGCAGCACCAGCCGCCAGATCGGCGGAGGCGGCCAGCGGGGGACCGTTGCGCAGGAACCAGGCCCCCTGGAAAAGGGCATAGACCCCGATGACGATCAGTCGGTGCTGGTCCCAGCGGTGCCCCAGGGGCAACCCGGACCCCACCAGAGCGATGCCGCTGGCGAGCGCCAGGGGAGTGGCCCCCTGGGGGCCGATCGCCAGGGGCACCAGGCTGACGGCCACGTGCAGCGAGGCGATCGAGGGGGTGCGGGCGATCGCCGCCAGGGCCAGGTTCGGCACGACCCCCGCCGCCAGCAGGGCCAGGGCCGGAGCCGGTGCCTCGATCCATTGCATCCCGAGCCGGGGCAGCCCTCCTGCGGCGGCGCAGGCGAACAGCACCAGGGCGCCACCGCCGCTGCGCATCCCGTCGGTGAGATCGCGCCAGCCCTCCTGCCGGCCCCAGACCAGCGACGGCAGCGCCAGGGCCGCCCCCGCCAGCAGCGTGAGCAGGAACCGCTGCCGGGCATCCAGTTGCAGCCCGACGTTGATGATCACGAACGTGACGCCCGCCACCACCACGAGCACCCCCAGCAGGCCGCTCCAGTTCTCCACCAACAGACCCTCGATCCGCTTCCACAGCAGGGCTCCCCGCGCCGGCCTTGGCCGCCGGCTCCCCTGCAGGGGCCCCCGGGGCGGAGAAGCTGGCGGGGGCGACGTTGCGGGGGGCAGGGGAGCCGGTGGCGCCGGGGGGGGTGGGGCTGGCGCCGGGGGTCGCGCAGCAGTGATCCGTGCCAGCTCCGGAGTTGGCTCGCCCTCCATCCGCTGTTCCAGGGCCTCGCTCCAGAGCGACAGGGCGAAGAAACGCTGGCTCAGGGAGGCCACATGGGCTTCAAGGCGCCTGAGCCGTTGCTCAAGGGCTCGCCTCTGCAGAACCCATGCGGCCATCAGCAGGAGCAGAACGATGAGCAGCAAGGCCTCGGTCAAGGCGTGGCAGGCGGTGGTCCGGTGACCTATCTGCTAACCGTCTTCACCCGGGCCGATCGTTCGTCGTCATGCTTTGTGGAGGAAAGGCCTGCAGCAACCTCCCCCAGACCCGTCGGCTCGGAAGGATCCCCAGGGCCGTGAGATTCTCTGGGGGTATCAGGCCGCCAGGGGATTGAGCCGGGACAGAAGGCCTCCGGCCAGCTTGCGGGGCGAGAAGGTGCGCCGCATCAGCCCCAGGAGCGCCTGCAGATCGTCCGTGTGCAGCCGGTCGTGGCTCACCAGGGAGAGGAGCAGCCGCTGGCGCAGGCTGGTGCCTTCCTTGCCCAGCAGCAACCGCAGGCCATCGCGGGCCACGGGCAGGAGGTCGGGGGAGGCGGCGCCGTTCTCCACCACCGCCAGCAGGTTCTCCAGCCGCTCCACCCGCAGGCGGCCGTCCCGGTCGAAGATCACCTCCAGTAGCTTCTCGCGCATCTCGGCCGTGTCCCCTGCCAGCAGACGCCGTGCGACATAGGGATAGGCCACGCGGATGATGCGGAAATCGGGGTCGAGCCGCATGGCCAGCCCCTCCTGGCTCACCACCGCCCGGATGATCAGGGCGAAGCGGGCCGGCACCCGGAAGGGATAGTCGAACATCAGCTCCGAGAAGCGATCGGTGATCGCCTTGAAGTTGAAGCTGCCGACGTTCTCGCCCAGGGCACCACCCAGCACCTCCTCGAGGGCGGGAATGATCGGCCCCAGGGGGGTGCTGGGGTTGAGAAAGCCGAGCACCACAAAGTCCCTGGCGAGGGCATCGAAGTCCCGGTTGATCAGATGCACCACCGCCCCGGTGAGGGTGAGCCGGTCGGCATCGCTGAGCGAGTCCATCATGCCGAAATCGACGTAGGCCACATGGCCCAGGTCGTTGGTCCTGCCCGGCAGGGCGAAGAGGTTGCCGGGGTGGGGATCGGCATGGAAATAGCCGAACTCGAGCAGTTGCTGCAGCCCGGCGATCACCCCGGTGCGGATCAGGGCCGCCGGATCCAGGTGATGGGCCTCCAGTTCGCGTCGGCTCTGCAGCTTGGTGCCGTTGATCCAGCTGGTGGTCAGCACCCGGCGGCTGCTGAGCGGCCGCACCACGGTGGGCACGGTCACCGCCGGATGGCCTTCGAACAGGCGGGCGAAGCGTTCGGCGTTGTCGGCCTCACGGCGGTAGTCGATTTCCTCGAAAAGGGTGAAGCCGAACTCATCGATGATCGCCCCCAGCCCGAAGCCCAGGTTCAGAGGCAGGAACGGGGCCGCCAGCACCGCCAGGGAGCGGATGATCACCAGATCGCGGCGCAGGATGAAGGGCAGCCCCGGCCGCTGGACCTTGACGGCCACCCAGTGGCCGTCGGCCAGGTGGGCCCGGTAGACCTGCCCCAGGCTGGCTGCCGCCATGGGGTAGTCGGGGAATTCCTCGAACAGCTGGTGGGCAGGGGCCCCCAGTTCCTCCTCGATCAGTCCCAGCGCGATCCGATGGGGGAAGGGGGGCAGATCGTCCTGGAGCCGGGCGAGCTCCTCGAGCCAGTCGCGGCGGACCAGGTCGGGCCGGGTGGAGAGGGCCTGGCCCACCTTGATGAAGCAGGGCCCCAGATCGCTGAGGGTGCTCAGGATGGCGCGGGCCAGCCGCTGCTGCACCCGCTCATCGGTGCTGCTGGACTGAACCGCCAGTCGCAGGGCCAGCCCGGTGAGGCGCCAGAGGACCACGATCAGACGGCCCACCAGGATCCAGGGCCTCAGCAGCAGCCAGCGCAGATCGGCGTTGGGGTCGTAGCGGGGGGCCGGGGTCCCGTCGGGTCGGGGGAAGGTGGGGCCGAGGGCTGCGGGCACGGGGATGGGTGCCGGGGCGCCGACGGTGGGAGTGACAACCTCAGCCAGGGTCCTGCCTCAGCAATGACCAGACTCTAGGAAGTGTGTTTCCCGGCCCATGGGCCCTCTCTGGCGGCCGGCGCCGCTGGCCCTGCATCTGCCGGCCCACGGCCGGGGACGGGCCCTGGCTCCCGACCTGCGGCGGTTGCTGCGCCAGCCCCCCGGCAGCTGGGACCTGCCGGAACTGCCCGGTTTCGGGGGGCCCCTGGAGCCGGAGGGATCGGTGGCCGAGGCCCAGAACCGCTGTGCCGTTCTGCTGGGGGCCGATCGCTGCTGGTTCGGAGTGAACGGGGCCTCGGGCCTGCTGCAGGCCGGCCTGCTGGCCCTCTGTCCGCCAGGTTCCCGGGTGTTGCTGCCCCGCAACCTCCATCGCAGCCTTCTGCATGGCTGCGTGCTGGGGGGGCTGGAACCGCTCCTGTTCGATCTGCCCATCGATCCCGTCACCGGTCTGTGGTTGCCGCCGGAGCCCGAGCGGCTGGAGCGTGTGCTGGCGTCGGCCCTCGCCCAGGGTCCGGTGGCCGCCCTGGTGCTGGTGGATCCCACCTACCAGGGGCTGGTGGCCGACCTGCCGGCCCAGGTGGCCCTGGCTCACCGGGCCAGGCTGCCGGTGCTGGTGGATCAGGCCCACGGCGGCGGCGAGGCCCTTGCCGCCGGCGCCGATCTGGTGGTGCTCTCCCTGCAGAAGAGCAGCACTGGCCTGGCCCAGAGCGCGGTTCTGCTGGCCCGGGGGGAGCGGGTCGGCGTCGACGCGATCGAAAGGGCCCTGCTCTGGCTGCAGACCTCCAGCCCCAGTGCCCTGCTGCTGGCCTCCTCGGCGGCGGCACTGGAGCACGCTGCCACGGCTGCTGGCCAGGGCCAGAGGCACCGGGCCGAGGTCCGGGCCGCCCGGCTGCAACGGCGACTGAAGGCCCTCGCGTTCCCGCTGGTGGCCAATGGGGATCCCCTCCGCCTCGTGCTGGCCACGGCCCCGCTGGGGATCAATGGCCTGGAGGCCGACGCCTGGTTGCTGGCCCGGGGGGTGACCGCTGAGCTGCCCGAACCAGGAGCCCTCACCTTCTGTCTGGGGCTCGACCCGCCCAGGGGTCTGGAGCGACGCCTGCCTCCACTGCTGCAGGGGTTGCGCCGGACCCTGGGGGGAGACCCCCTCCCCCCGTTCCTGGCGCCCCCCCTGCCCCTGGTGGCGGCGCCGGATCTGCCGATCGGCCAGGCCTGGCGTGCGACGGCGGAGCAGGTTCCCCTGCAGCTGGCCTCAGGACGTGTGGCGGCCCAACCGATCTGTCCCTATCCCCCGGGGATTCCGCTGCTGGTGCCCGGCGAGCGGATCGATCCGGATCGCGCCGGCTGGCTGGAGGCCCAGAGGTGCCTCTGGCCCGGTCAGATCGCTGATACGGTGTGGGTCGTGGCCGGTTCGTAAGCCCGTTGCCGAACCCGTTCCACTGGGATTTCGTCACCCCCGGGCTGCCAGACAGCGCCTTCGAGGATGCCCCCGGATTCAGCCCCACGCCCATGGAGCTGCGGGTGATGCTGCTGGCCCATCTGCGCCCCCGGGCCGATTCCCTTGTCTGGGACGTGGGCGGTGGCACCGGCGCCCTGGCCCTGGAGATCGCCCGGCTGATGCCATGCGGGGCGGTGCACACACTGGAACGTGATCCTGAGGCCATCGACCTGCTCGAACGCAATCAGCAGCGCTTTGGCATCCACAACCTCCACATCCATGCCGGCCAGGCCCCCGACGACCTGGCGCTCCTGCCGCCCCAGCCCGACCGGGTGCTTCTGGAGGTGGGCCGGCCCCTGGAGGACGTGCTCCGGGCTGTCTGGGACGCCCTTCAGCCCGCCGGACGGCTGGTGATCAGCACCGTGAATCTGGAGGGACTGGTGAAGGCCACCGACACCCTCGCCCAGCTGGGAGCCCACGATGTCCAGGTGGTGCAGGCCACCGTGCACCGCATGCAGCGCCGCGGCAGCCAGGCCAAGCTGGCTGCCGCCGAACCGCTGTTCGTGATCGCCGCAGAGCGCTGAGTCCGAGCCCTTGCTTCCATCCCCCCGCACCGCCACCTCCCTCCCCCGTCTGCTGAGCGGTTGGCTGGCCGGCGGCTTCGGCCTGGTGGTGGTCGGCCTCGGCGGCTGGTGGTTCACCGTGGCCGTGGGGGTGATCGTGCACCTGGGGCTGCTGGAGTTCTTCCGCATGGCCCAGTTCAAGGGCATCCGGCCCGCCGCGAAGACCACCCTGGTGGCGGTGCAGCTGCTGCTGGTCTCCACCCAGGCGGCCGCCGGCAGCGCCTGGTCGGGGGGTGGGGTGGCGGGCGATGTGGCCGCTGCCGTGCTGCCCGCCTCCGGGGCTGTGATCTGCGGCTGGCTGCTGCTCCAGCCGGTCACCGGCACCATCGCCGACATCGCCGCCTCGGTCTTCGGCCTCTTCTATCTCGGTTTCCTGCCCAGCCACTGGATCAAGCTGCGGGACCTGACCGACCCGGCCCTGGCCCCCGCCCTTGACGGGATGGGCTGGCCCTGGAGCCCCGGCATGGCCCTCACCCTGCTGGCCTGTCTGATGATCGTGGCCACCGACATCGGCTCCTACATGATCGGTCGCCGTCTGGGCCGCCACGCCCTCTCGCCGATCTCCCCCGGAAAGACCGTTGAGGGGGCTCTCGGTGGTGTGCTCTGTGCCCTCCTGGTGGGTTCCCTGGGTGGGGTGCTGCTGGGCTGGCGCTGGGGCTGGCTGATCGGGGCCGTCCTGGGGGCGGTGGTCTCCCTGTTCGCCCTGGTCGGTGACCTCACCGAGTCGATGATGAAGCGGGACGCGGGCCTCAAGGACTCCGGCGATGCCATCCCCGGCCACGGCGGCATCCTTGACCGCATCGACAGTTACCTGTTCGTGCCGGCGGTGGTCTACTCCCTGGTGACCCTCGTCCTGCCCCTCCTTCAGCACGGCTGAGTCCCCGGGCCTGGCGCGTCGTGGCCGCGGTGCTCAGGGTGAGACCCGTGCCTCCCCTTCCAGATGCAGCAGGCCGGCGCCCAGCTCGGCCCGTTCGATGCGGATGTTCGGATCCATCGGCAGTCGGCTGCTTGGAGCACCGGTCCCACAGCGCAGTTCCACGGTTCCCTCCACGGCCTCCACCCGCACCTCCCGCTCCACCGGCTCCCGGTGCCCGTTGGGTAAGGCCCGAAGCAGCAGGCGGTCTTCCAGGATGCGCAATCCCGCCAGGGGGGTCAGACCCAGCAGATCGTCGGCCAGACCGTCGCCCAGGCTGCGCCATGCGGAACTGCTCAGGGACCGGCTGAGGCCATCGCCGCTGAAGCTGACCAGCCCCTGGATGCGAAAGGGCTGCTCCAGCTGCACTGCCTGGTTGCGCACCAGGGATCCCATCCGCACCTGGATGGTGTCGCAGCGCAGCTCCACCTCCTCGATCTCCATGGCCTGGTAGATCACCCGCCGGGCCCG
>CALNZO010000017.1:0-71308 GCA_942491175.1 uncultured bacterium
GCACGATGATCGAAGGGATCGTCTTCGGGTTCGGCGGCGGATGAATGTCTTCGTGGCGGCGCTGATCGCGCCGCCGCCGCTGCCGCTGGTTTCGGTGTGGCCCGCTGGCGAGCAGGGGCGGCGGCTGGGGCGGCTGCTGGCGGCCCGCAGCACCAGCATCGCCGAGCTGCAGGATCTGCAGACCAGCGTGGCCGAGCAGATGGGCGGCGGCGCCTACCGGGAGGCGGTGAAGCTGGAGGGGTGCCTGGTGTGCGCTGATGGCCTGCAGGCGCCCTGGTCGGGGGAGGCCTGCGTGGCCAGCCCTGCATCGACACGGTGCACCACGTGTTCCAGGAACAGGTGGAGACCACCACCACCGAAGCCGACGGCAGGACCAGCCGCAGCAGCCACTGGGAGCAGCGGGAGGAGCAGGTGAGCCGGCTCGAACGCCGCTGCCCCTTCGGTCTGCGCCAGGACGACCTGGAGCTGGCGGTGGATCCGACGGGGGCCGAACTGGAGCTGGAGACCGTGGTCGACAACCTGGAGCCCGAGGCCGAATCGCGCCCGCAGCGGCTCCATCACCCTGGGGCGATCCAGGTCGGCTGCGCAGCCTCGGACTGCGCCGACGCGAACAGGTGCTGCGGGCCGCAAGGCGGATCTTCGTGGTGGCCGAAGCCAGCGTGCCACAGGACGCCTGTCCCTCGGACGACCAGGGCAGGGGGCCTGTTCTGATCCGGCGGGATGGCGAGGAGGCGCTGCTGCGCACAACGCGCCGCTGGCAAGGCCTCTGGACCGCCGCCACCGGCGTGCTGGCGCTGGCGACGATCGCTCTGGTGCTGGTGGGACTGGTCGGCTGATGCAGAGCCCGGAGGGTGTCTCCTGGTGTTTCCTTCGTTCATCAAACCCGGGAAAGATCCCTTGGTGATGTCGCTGCCCACCTCTGATGGAACGATTTCAAGGATCGGCCGCCGATGAACCGTCCGGGCCCTCGGCCTCCCGGTGGACCGGCGCCCCTGGAATCGGCTTCAGCGATAGGACACCGCCGAAGGCTCAACAGAGCTCCCCAGAGGTCGTCGAAGGGGTGGACCTTGTTCACCGGGTGCCGATGTAGCGCAGCGGCAGCCCCTGCTTCTGCCACTGGAAGATGGAACCCTCCAGGTTGTGGACATTCCGGTAGCCCATGCCCTGGAGCTGCCTGGCGAGAGCGGCGGAACGAAGCCCGATCGAGCAGTACACCGCGATGGGTTGTTTCATCGGTATCGCCGCCGCCGCAATGGCGTCCGCGCTGGTGAGATTCGAGGGCCCCCGGCAGGTGGCTGACGGCATATTCCCGGGGTTCGCGGGTGTCGATCAGCACCGGTGCCGGTCGTGAACCGTCCAGCCACTGGGAAAGCTGCTGGGTGGAGAGGGTCGGCACGTCGGGGAACTGGAACCCCACCACCGTCACGACGAGGTTCAGAGCCAGCTGGCGAAACAGTTCCGGCAGGGCAGACATCCCCTTCCTCGCACGAACCGCAACGTAGGCAGAACCTCCAGCGGCTGGGCGGACCCCCGTTCACGGTCGGCACCAGGGGGCCAAGGACGTCAACCACGGAGCCCCGCCATCACCGAGCCCATCAGCCGCACCCGCGCTCCGCGGGGCAGCAGCAGCAGGGCGTAGCCCAGCAGACGTGACCGGGCGCCCGGCCGCACCGTGCCGCCCCTCCCCAGGGCGGCCAGGGTGGCGGCGGCCACCTCCTCGGGCTGCTGGGCCGAGCGCATCCGCATCGCCGCCCGCTCGGCGAAGCCGGTGTGCACCGGGCCTGGCGCGGAGGTGATCACGGTGACGCCGGCGGGCGCCAGTTCGTGGCGCAGTGCCTCGCCCAGCGACTGGACGTAGGCCTTGGTGGCGGCGTAGTTGGCGGCCATCGGCACCCCCTGGAACGCCAGCAGCGAACTGAACAGCACCAGGACACCCCGGCCGCGGGCCACCAGCCGGCGGCCGTAGCCGTGGGCCAGGGCTGCCACGGCCCTGCAGTTGAGATCCACCATCTCCCGATGGGTGGCCTGCTCCACTTCCAGGAAGCCTCCGGCGCGCCCGAAGCCGGCCGCGGCCACCAGCAGCCCCACGTCGAGATCGGCGGTGGCGGCCAGCAGCTGGTCCGGGCCCTCGGGCCGGCCCAGATCGATCGCCAGGGGCCGCACAGCGATGCCGAAGCCCGCCGCCAGCTCGGCGGCGAGGGCCTCCAGCCGCTCCTGCCGCCGGGCCACCAGCACCAGATTCAATCCGGCGGCAGCCAGCTGCCGGGCGATGGCCAGGCCGATGCCGTCACTGGCGCCGGTCACCACCGCCCAGGGGCCGTAACGCTCGTGCAGGGGGGGGTTGGCCATGGAGGGACTCAGGTCACGGAGCGGGGGTCCCAGCCGTGCGGGCCGATCACGAACAGGATGTCTCCCGCTTCCAGCCGCGTGGGCCCGCGGGGATCGGCGATGGTCTCGCCGTGCTGGCGCGTCACCGCCAGCACGGTGACGCCGTGGTCGGGCCGCAGACCGCAGCCCGCGATG
This sequence comes from uncultured bacterium, assembly GCA_942491175.1. Taxonomy (GTDB): domain Bacteria; phylum Cyanobacteriota; class Cyanobacteriia; order PCC-6307; family Cyanobiaceae; genus Cyanobium. Next base: position 2,524 of record CALNZO010000017.1, read on the forward strand.
GTGCAGCCCACCAGGGGGGAATGGGACTCCAGCCGCAGGGTGTGGGTGGCCAGGTCGGGCAGGGCCGCCTTCAGGTCCGCCACCGAGGTGGCGGAGGCCGCCAGGCCGCGGGCCATCTCACGCCAGTGACCGCGCACGTCGCTGATCAGCTGCTTGATGTCCTCGCGGGGCACCAGCATCCGGGCCATCACCCTGGAGAACACCTCGATCGACACCTCCAGTTCATCGGCGATCACCTCATCGGCCCCAAGGGCGATCAGGGGTTCCACCTCCCGCAGGTAGCGGCTGCGCACCAGGATGTAGGCCCCGGGGACACGCGCCGGCCGATCTCCACGATGCGGCGGGCGGCCCGGGATCATCGATCACCACCACGATGGCGCGGGCTCCTCCGCCTGCACCAGCTCCAGGATCGGCGCGTGGGTGGCATCGCCGTAGCGGATCGGCTCCCCCTCCTCGGTGGCCTGGCGCACGATGGCGCCGTTCAGCTCCACCACGGCGTAGGGCACCCCGCAGCGGCGGGCGCAGCGGGCCAGGTTCCGGCCGGTGACGCCGAAGCCGATGATCACCACGTGGCCGCCGTCGGGCAGGGTTTCCTCCCTCTCCCCGGTGGCGGCGGGGCCCACCGCCTGGGACTGGAGATGGATCAGGGGGGTGCGGCAGAGCCGATCGGCCAGGGGAACGGACACGGCCACCAGCAGGGGGGTGGCCATCATACTGAGCACCGCCACGTCGAGCACCGACTGGAAGACGTCGGGCGTCAGCAGCCTCGCCACCACCGCCGCCTGGGTGGCCACCAGGGAGAACTCACCCACCTGGCCCAAGGGCAGGCCGGCCAGCACGGCGCTGCGCAGCGGCAGACCGGTGAGCAGCGCCGCGACCACCCCGAGCAGGGGCTTGACGAGCACGACGGCCAGGGTGAGCAGGGCGATGCGGACGGGATGCTCGAGCAGGAAGGGGATGTCCAGAAGCATCCCCACCGAGATGAAGAACAGGCTCATCAGCACATCCCGGAACGGCAGCATCACCGCCACCGCCTGGTGGGAATACTTCGACTCCGAGAGGATGAAACCGGCCAGGAAGGCCCCCAGCGCCAGGGAAAGGCCCAGCGACTGGGTGATCAGGGCAATGCCGACGCAGAGCATGAAGACGCCCAGCAGAAAGGCCTCCGAACTGCGGGTGCGAATGATGTTCTCCAGCACCCAGGGCACGATCCAGCGATAGGCGAGCAGGCCCGAGGCCGCCACGATCAGGATCTTCCCCGCCAGTCCGGAGAGCGCCGCCAGCAGGGAGCCCCTGGCCGAGTCCGGCCAGCGGAGGGCGCGGTGAGCATCACCGGAACCACGGCGATGTCCTGGTAGATGAGGGTGGAGAGAATGGCGCGGCCGTGGGGCGTTTCGATTTCGGCCCGCTCCTGCAGCATCCGCAGCACCACGGCCGTGCTGGAGAGCGCCACCACGCAGCCGATGTAGCCGGCCTGGGGAAGATTCACTCCCATCGGCAGCAGGGCCAGGCCGATCACCGCGGCGGTGCCGAAGAACTGAAACGAGCCACCGATGATGAATTCCCTTCGCAGACGCGTCACATCGGCGATGGAAATCTCCAGCCCCACCACGAACAGCAGCAGCACCACGCCGACTTCGGCCAGCAGTTCGATGTCGTGGGGACTGCGCACTAGGGCGAGGGCATCAGGCCCGCCAGCAGCCCTGCCAGCAGAAGGCCGATGGAGGTGGGGATCCGCAGGCGATGGCACAGGATCGCCGCTACGACCGAGAGCCCGAAGATGACGACGAGGTCGAGCAGAAGGACCTGCACGTCACCCCCATCGAATCTTCGCTTCCAACCTATCGCCCGGGTGTGACCCTGGCCGCCGTGACCATCAGCATCAGCCGCAGCAGGCTGACGGCGGTGACGGCCACCTGCAGGGGGATGGGGCTGCCCCCGTTCCAGCCGACGTCATAGGCGACGGGGAAATAGAAATAGGTGAGCAGACAGAGCCAGAACACCAGAAGGAGGATCCGCCGGCGCTGAGAGAACGAGGCGATGGCCAGGATCCAGAGGCAGAACTGGGGTGAATAGAACACGGTGCTCACCGTGAAACCGACGACCGCGACCAGACAGGCATCGACCAGGCGATCGAACGATCGGGGCCTCAGGCCCGCCGCCCTGATCGAGAAGCCGAGGGTGAGCAGGGCCGGCAGACCCGGAAACCAGAGAACCAGGAAACGGAGATTCAGCCCATCCCACAGGCTTTCGCCATTGAAGGAACGCCTGACATGGAACAGATAGGAGGACAGCAGACCGTCGAGGTCGGAGATCAGCAGGGTGGCGAGTGTCGTCGCGGCGTAGGGCACCAGAGAGGCCGCAGAGAAGATCAGGGCCGCTCGCCTCCCGGCACGGTGGCACACGAAAACCGCCATGCAGGGCACCAGGAACAGGGCGAAGCCCTTCAGGGCGATGGCCGCACCGAGCCAGCCGGCTGATCGCAGCCAGCGCTGGCGCCGCATCGCCGCCAGGCTCAGCAGCAGGGTGAAGGCCGGATAGATGTCGAAGCGGAGCGCCGCGAAGTAAATGACCGCCGGCAGCAGCCAGAGGAGAGAAACGCCAGGCTCCGATTCACGGATCACCAGGCGAAGGCAGCCGGCCAGCACCGCCAGGCCGGCGAGGATCCAGAGCAGGGTGAAGGCCCCTCCTGACCCTCCGGGGGCGCCAGCAGGCTGGCGAGAAAGCGAAGGGTGCCGAAGATCAGGTTGGCTGCGAGCGGATATTCGGAGGGAACGTCCACGTAGAGCGTCCCCCCTCCCACGGCCCAGGCGGAGGAACGGAAATAGACACCGATGTCATGGCGGTCCAGCAGGAAGCGGACCGGAGCCGTCAGGGAATCCGGCCAGGGGAGCGGCGACAGCCACAGGGCCTGGACGGCGATGCCCAGAACGATCAGGCCATAGGAGACCAGCCATCCGGCTCGCCAGATCCGTGGGAGGATTCATCGGGCAGGGCTCCGCAGGCGTTCCGGGTGGGCATGGCAGACGAAAGAGCCGGGGGGGGCTCAGCCCCGGTTCAGATACCGCTCCGCCGCGGCCGCCAGCAGGTCGCTCCAGTGGTCCACCTGGGTCTGCTCGGCGGCCTCCACCATCACCCGCAGCAGGGGCTCGGTGCCGCTGGCCCGCACCAGCACCCGGCCGTGGCCGGCCATGGCGGCCTCCGCCTCCGCCACCGCCTGCCGCAGGGGTTCGCACTCCTCCCACTGCTGGCGCCGCTGCCGGTCAGGGACGGTCACGTTCACCAGCCGCTGGGGGTAAGGCCGGAAGCTGCCCTCCATCCATTCGGCCAGGCTCAGGCCGCCGCCGTGGATCAGGGTGGCCACCTGCAGGGCCGTGAGCAGCCCATCGCCACTCATGCCGTGGCGCGCCGAGAGGATGTGGCCCGACTGCTCGCCCCCGAGCCCGGCGCCCAGCTCCTCCATGGCGCGGTGCACGTGCTGGTCGCCCACGTCGGTGCGCTCCAGCACGCCGCCGCTGGCCTGCCAGGCCCGCTCGAAGCCCAGGTTCGACATCACCGTGGCCACCAGCCGATCGTGGGGCAGGGCCCCCTCGCGACGCAGAGCCGTGCCCCAGAGGTAGAGGATGTGATCGCCGTCCACCACCCGGCCGTTGCCGTCCACCGCCAGCATCCGGTCGGCATCACCGTCGAAGGCGAAACCCATGTCGGCGCCGCTCTCCAGCACCGCCCGCTGGAGGGGCTCCAGATGGGTGCTGCCGCAGCCCTGGTTGATGCGGCTCCCGTCAGGCACCCCGTGCAGCACCGTGACATCGGCACCGAGAGAGCGGAACAGGGCCTCGCCGCAGGCGGTGGCCGAGCCCCAGCAGAGGTCGAGCACGATGCGGCAGCCGTCGAGCCGCTGGCCGGCCACGCTGGAGCGCAGGGCCTGGACGTAGTCCGCCATCAGATCGGAGCGAACGGCAACGGTGCCGCAGCCCTGGAACGGGGGCAGGTCGGCCTGGCCCTGGAGGCCTGCCTCGATCGCCTGCTGGCGTGCGGCGATCAGCTTGGCGCCGGTGGCGCCGAACACCTTGAGGCCGTTGTCGTGGGGAGGGTTGTGGCTGGCCGACACCATCAGCCCGCCGGCCGCCCGCTGGCGCCGGATCGTGCCGGGCACCGCCGGCGTGGGGCACAGGCCCAGCTGCCACACCTCCCGTCCGGCGGCCATCAGCCCGGCGCTGAGGGCCGCCACCAGCATCGGCCCGCTGCGGCGCGAGTCAGTGCCGATCACCACCGGGCCCTCGGCCTGGAGCACCACGCCGGTCCAGTAGCCCACCTGCAGGGCCAGGGCCGGGGTGACGCTGGTGCCGACGCGGCCGCGGATGCCATCGGTGCCGAAGCGGCCCAGCCCTTCCCCGAGGGGCGCGCCGAGGGGGGATACCGCCGGATGCGAAGCCGCTTCGGCCATGCCGCTGCCATCACTGGCGGCAAGGCTACGCGGCGCTCCCGGCGGGTCCAGGCGGAACCGGCCGGAGCCGCTCAGCGCCAGCGGGCCGGCCACCACAGCCAGCGCAGCAGCTCCACGGTGGCCCACAGAAGCAGCAGACCCACGCACCAGCCGGGCAGGTGCCGCAGGGGCCAGAGGGGCCGCAGCAGCAGAGTCAGCCCAGCCACCAGGCTCACCGCCAGGGCTCTGCGGCGCTGGGCCGCCCCGGGCAGGCGGGTGAACAGCGGCGGCAGGGAAGGGAGGGAAGGCAGACGCACCCGAGGCGGCGCAGGGCCGTGCCCAGAATGCCCCGGACGCCGTCCGATGGCCATTGGCCCGACTCCCCCTGCTGCTGGCCCTCTCCTGTCTGGGCACCGGGCTGGCCCTGCTGGGCGGCCGGGACCTGCTGGCGCGCCGGCCGACCCTCACCCCCGGCGCCAGTACGGCCCGGCTGGAAACCCTGCAGCGCTGGGATCCCGACCCCTGGCGACGCCGCGAAGCCAGCCTGCTGCTGGCGGCCCGCAGCAGGACACCGGTGGAGCAGCGCCAGTGGCTGCGCGGCCAGGGCTGGGGCCCGGATCCCCTGGCCGCCCTGGTGCTGAAGAAGGATGCCCTCGCCGCCGCGGCCCTGGGACGGCCGGAGAAGGCCCTGAGCCTGTGGCGTCAGCTCGACCACCGCTTCCCCGCCGATCCGGCCCGCGCCGATGCCCTCTACTTTCTCGGTGAGCAGGATCCGGCCCAGCGCCGCCTGCTGCTGAAGCGCTTTCCGGCCCATCCCGCCGCCCTGGCGGCGGGCCTGGCCGCCGGGCCCGATCCAGCCGCCCGTCGCGATGGCGCCCTGCACCTGGCCCGCTGGGGCGCCCGCTGGCCCGGCGGCCTGGCCCGGCTGCGGCTGGTCTGCGAAGAGGACGCCGCCACCCTCTCCCCCGAGCAGAAGGCCCAGCTGGCCGAGGGCCTGGCCGAACTGGGCGATGCCAGCGGCGCCCTGGACTGCCTGGGGCCGGCCGAAGCGGCCCTCCCCGCCAGCGGCCGCCTCAGCCTGGCCCGTGCCCTGCTGGTGGGGGATGGGGAGCAGCAACGCCAGGCCGAGCGCCTGCTGCTGAGCGTGGCCACCATCGCGCCGACCTCCCCCGAGGCCGACGCGGCGGTGCGCCTGCTCAGCGAGCTGGAGGGCCCCGACGCCGCTGCCGCCCTGGGCCAGCTGCCGGCCCGCTGGCGCGACAGCGCTCCGGTGCAGGCGCGGCGGATCCTGGACGCCGAACCCCCTGGCCCGGGCCCCCATGCCGCCACCGACGCGGCCGCCCTGGCCCTGCTGCGCCGCTGGCCGCTGGATCGCGCCAGCCGACAGCTGCAATGGGACCTGGTGCGGGAACGGCTGCTGGCCGGCCGCTGGCGGGAGGCCCTCACCCTGCTGGAGGCGATCCCCACCGAACGGCTGCCGCCTCCCCTGGCGGCGCGCCAGAGCTTCTGGATCGGCTTTGCCCAGCAACAGCTCGGCCAGGGCGCTGCGGCCCGGGGCACGTGGGAGGCGCTGCTGCGGCGCCATCCCGGCGGTTACTACGGCTGGCGCGCCTCGGTGCGCCTGGGGCAAGGGGACCTGGACCTGAGCGCCGGCCCCCACCGGCCTCTGGCCGACACCGACAGCCATGGCGGCCTCTCCGAGTGGCGGCCCCTGGCCAGCGGCGACGGAACCCTCGATCGGCTGTGGCGGCTCGACCAGCGCACCGAAGCCTGGGAGACCTGGCGCCATCGCCGCGGTCGCCGCGACCCGGAGGGCAGCCAGGAGCTGCTGCTGGAGGGGCGGCTGCGCCAGGGGGTCGGCGACGACTGGACCGCCTTCGGCCTGCTGGAGCGGGCCGGCCTGCGGCTCGGCGGCGACCAGTGCGCCCTGGAGCGCCAGCTGGAGCGCAGCCTCCATCCGGTTCGTTTCCCGGCGGCCTTCACGGCGGCCGCGAAGCAGGCCGGGCTGCCGGAGGAGCTGCTCCTGGGGGTGGCCAAGCAGGAGTCCCGCTTCACCCCGGCCGTGCGCTCCCCGGTGGGCGCCACAGGGCTGATGCAGCTGATGCCCGCCACGGCGGCCGAACTGGCCGGTGGTCCGGTGCCGGAGACGGTGCTGGAGGACCCTGCCGAGAACGCGCTCCTCGGCGGCCGCTACCTGGCGCAGATGCTGAGCCAGTGGAACGGCAATCCGCTGCTGGCGGTGGCCAGCTACAACGCCGGGCCGGGAGCAGTGGCCGGCTGGGTGGGGCCGCAGCTCGCCAGCGCCCCGGAGCTGTGGGTGGAGGCGATTCCCTACCCCGAAACGCGCCTGTACGTGAAGAAGGTGCTGGGCAACGTCTGGAGCTACCAGCAGGGCAGCGAACCGGGCTGCTGAATCAGCGCACGATCATGCGGCCGAAGTTGGCGCTCCCCAGCACCAGCAGGGTGAGCGCGCCGGCCAGCACCAGCGGCGGCGGCACCACCCGCACCCGCACCAGATCGAGCCGGGCCAGCAGCACCGCCGAACCCAGGATCAGCACGTTGGCGAGCACGTTGAGGTGCAGCAGGTAGAGGCCCCCCACCGTGACCGCCAGCAGGGTCACCACCAGGCTCACCACCCGGCTGGCGGCCATCAGCATCGACACCTGGCGCAGCAGCAGATCGGGCATGGTGCAGATCACCACGATCAGCAGGGCCTGCAGGCACTCGGCCGACCAGAGCAGGGTGGTGAGTTCCTGCATCCGGGAGTCGCCGACATCCATCGCCCGGCTCCAGTGCATGCCCATGTAGGTGCTCACCCCCACCAGCACCAGCAGCATCGGGGCCTGGAGAGGCAGGAGCATCAGCCGGAAGGCGCTTCTCATGGCTCCAGCACCAGGGTGATGGCCTCCAGCGGGCAGCTGGGGATGCACTGCTCGCAGACCAGGCAGCGGGAGGCCTCGAAATGCAACCGCTGCGTCGCCGGAGGGAACTGGAGGGCGCCGCTGGGGCAGACACTGGAGCAGATGCCGCAGTCGACGCAGCGCTCCGGATCGATGCTGGATCTCGGCAGGGGCGTGGTTGAGGCCCAGTCCCTGGCCTTCCAGCCAGTCTTCGGCCGCATCGAGTTCGTCGATGTCGCCGGAGAGCTCCACCACCATGGTGCCGCTCTGGTTGGGAGCGATCTGGGCCCGCAGGATCTTGGCGGCGATGTCGAAATCCACGGCCAGCCGGTAGGTGATCGGCTGATGCACCGCTTCGGAGGGGAAATGGAGAGTGAGGCGACGTTTCACCGCTCCAGAACCGGGAGATCAGACGCTAGCAACGTTGTCCGGGGCCATCCGGGCCGGGGGCCACTGCCGGAGGGAGGCCGCTGCCAGAGTGGACGCCATTCCCCACGGATGCCGTCCATGGCCCCCTCGGGCAGTTCCCCCACGCCAGCCCCGGGCCGGCTCGAACGCATGGCCCTGGCGGCCGTGGCGGCCGTGCTGGTGGTGCTGGTGGTGTGGCTGCGGGGCGGCCTGCACCCCGAGGCCCCCCTGGAGCGCCTGGCCAGGCAGTCGCCCGAGCTCACGGTGGCCCTGGCCGACGGGCGCCCCACCCTGGTGGAGTTCTACGCCGACTGGTGCGAGGCCTGCCGCACCATGGCCCCGGCGATGGAGACGATCGAGCGCCAGCGCCGCGAGCAGATGGATGTGGTGCTGCTCAACGTGGACAACCCCCGCTGGCAGCCGGAACTGGAGCGCTACGAGGTGAACGGGATCCCCCAGCTGGAGTTCTTCGATGGGGCCGGCAGCACCGTGGGCCGCTCCATCGGCGCCCGCAGCGGCACCGAGCTGGAGGCCCTCACCACCGCCCTGGTCGAGGGCGAGCCCCTGCCCCGGCTGGCGGGGGTGGGCGCCACCAGTGCCCTGGAGCAGCAAGCCGCCAACCCTTCTGAGCCTGCAGGGCCGCGCAGCCACGGCTAGTTGCGGAGCAGATCTGAGGAGGGGGCGATCGACCGGAGAGCGGGGAAAGCAGGACACAGCGGACAGAAAACATCTGAGCTGAGAAATTCACAGAATTCCGGACGATCGGGATGAGCATCTCACCGTCGCTCCCGTGTGATCAAGTTCCATTGCGAACCACTTCAGGCAAGAAGTTTGAAGAAGCCTGGGGGTCCAGGCCCGCCATTCCCATAGGCTGAACATTCACAACAATTGCTATAAGGAGCTATGTCCGTCACCATTCTGCGCTCGGGCTCCACGGGCCCTGAAGTTGTCGATCTTCAGTATCTGCTGCATTTCCGCAGCCCCATCGATGAAGCTGAACTGGGAGGCTTCGATGGCCTCTTCGGCCCGAAGACCGACGCCGCCGTGCGTCAGTTCCAGACGCGGCGCTCCCTGGTGGTCGATGGGGTGGTGGGTCCCCAGACCTGGGGCAGCATCGCCCCCAAGCCCGACCGCAGCCCACCCACCTGGCCCCGTGAACCGGGTGAATTCCTGCGGCAGGGGGACCAGGGGGACGACGTGGCCCGGCTGCAGCTGGGCCTGAACCGCCAGGGATTCGATGCGGGCCCCGAAGATGGGGATTTCGGCCCCCGCACCAGGGCCGCCGTGATCCGCGCCCAGAGCCATGGTGTGCCCTCCACGAACCAGGAAGGGGTGGTGGGCGCCCTCACCTGGGGATCCACCATTGCCGACTGAGGCCTCCAGGCAGAGGGGGTGGGGTTGGCGTGCTCTTACGTGTCCTCAGCGGAGCTGAACTTCGCAAAGGCCTCGGCCTCGGTGAGATTCAGCGTCTGATTGGCGAAGCTGTAGAACGCCGGCTTGCGATCGATGAAGATCTGCTCCTTGAAGCTGAAGTCTTCGCCGTCCTGAAACAGACCCACGGGCACGAAGTGGTCGCCGGTGGGCAGAAGTTTGTAGTGGATGTGGGTGCCGCAGGTGGAACAGAACGCCCGCTCCGCCCACTCGGAGGAGCGATACACGCTCAGCTGATCGGCCCCATCGATCTGCACGTGGGCCCCGCAGGCCACGACCATCAGGGGGCCTCCGCCCCAGCGGCGGCACATGCCGCAGTGGCAGGCATCCACCGATGTCGTGTTGGGCGTCCGCACGGTGATGGCACCGCAGAGACAGGTTCCTTGCATGGCGACAGGCTCCGTTGTGGTTGGTGCTGGATCCATCCTGGGGCAGGCCCCGCTGCCAGAGTGCGATGCGTTCCGCGCCGTGGATGGCCATGGATCCCCGCTTCCGGGTCAGCCTGATCGCCGCCACCCCGAATCCCCAGCAGTGCGTCTACGCCGGGATGCACCAGGACTACAGCGAGGGCTTCGTGGCCGCCGACCGGGCCGACTGGCCCGATGAGACCAAGGCCGGTGAGATCTGCGTCAAGCGGCTGCTGGCTGGGGAGCGGGGCCACTACGGCCCCCTGGAGCACGCCCAGATCGTGCTCAACGTGGGCTGGTTCCCCCATTCGGTGATGCAGCAGGCCCGCACCCATCGGGTGGGGGTCAGTTTTGATGTGCAATGCCTGTCCGGCGACACCCAGGTCACCTTCGTGAAGGCCTCCGGTGCCCTGCACAAGGTGGCGATCGGGGAGCTCCACGACCTCTGGAGCAACGGCGAAAAGGCCGTCCGACACCGGGGCGTCCGCGGCCGCCAGGGGGAGGCACCCGGTGCTTACCGCCGCGACTGTCGTCAGAGGCTCAAGCGCATGCGCCTGAGGGTGCTCAACGAGGACACCGGGGTGTTCCAGACCAGTCACATCAAGGAGGTGATGTGCAGCGGCGAGCAACCGGTATACCGCCTCACGATGGAAGACGGGCGCACGCTGGATTGCACCGCCAACCATCGCCTGCTCACCACCGAGGGATGGCAGACCATGGGTGAGGCCGTGAGCCTCGTCACCCGCAGCGATGGCAGGGTGCGTGGCTTCCGCCGCACCGCCCGGGTGCTGGCCAACGGCCTGGTGGCCGCCGGCACCGGGGCCTACCGGGAGAAGGCCTGGCTGGAGAGGCAGATCGCAGACGGTGTTTCCGTGCGGGAGATGGCGCAGCAGGTGGGGTGCCGGCCCGCCACGATCCGGGCGTGGGCCAGACGCCATCAGATCGCGTTGCCGCAGCGCCAGACCCGTTTCCAGCCTGGCCAGAAGCCCTGGAACCACGACCCAGACGCGCTCTACCGGCAATGGTCATGGCTGGACCAGAGGCTGCAGGACAATCTCCACGCCGATGAGATGGCCGCCCTGGCGGGATGTTCTGAGGAAGCGATCAAGAAATGGGTGTATCGCCATGGGCTGAGCCTGAACCGCCGGCCGCCCGGGTTCCGAAAGGGGATGACCCCATGGAACAAGAACCGCGGGGGCTACGCCCTGAAACTCAGTGAAGCCTCCCGAGAGACCCGACGCGCCCACGCCCAACGGATGACGAAACGGGGGGCCGCTTCGCCGTTCTGGAAGGGCGGTGTGTCGAGCGAGCGGGAACGGATCGGTGCCTGGACACGCCAGATGGCGCCCGAGATCCATCGCCGGTTCGACTACACCTGCCAACGGTGCGGGCAACGGGGCAGCAACCAGCAACTGCAGGCCCATCACCTGGTGCCGGTCTATGCCGATCTGTCGCTGGCGTATGCGAGCGACAACCTGGTGTCCCTGTGCCAGCCCTGTCACAGCTTCATCCATGCCCATCACCAGGAAGCCGCCTTCGCCGCAGCCTGGGGGGAGCAGCGCGTGCCGATCGGCGCCTGGGCCAGCAAACCCCGCCCCGAGGGCCGCAAGCTGCGCGCCCATCCGCTCACCGTCGTGAACGTGGAGTTCCTGGGCCCCCAGATGACCTACGACCTGGAAGTGGAAGCCCCGTGGCACAACTTCGTGGCCAATGGCCTGGTGGTCCACAACTCGATGCGCTACACGGGCGACCGCATCCGCCGGGCCGCCAACGGCGAACTGGAGCTGGAGGAGGTGATCTACCTGCGGCCCGTGGGCACCTACAGCGATCGCCAGGGCAAGAAGTACACCTACGACGAAGGCCAGCGGGCCATCGACCTGGAGCTCTGCCGGGCGGCGGTAGCGCGCTATCGCGACCTGCTCGACGCCGGGTTTGCGGAGGAGCACGCCCGCGGCATTCTCCCCTTCGACTACCGCCAGCACTTCGTGGTCAGCTTCACCCTGCGGGCGTTCCTGCATTTCCTCGATCTGCGGGCCAAGCTCGATGCCCAGCAGGAGATCCGCGAGCTCTGCGATCTGATGTGGCCCCATCTGCAGCAGTGGGTGCCGCAGTTCGCCGACTGGTACGAGAAGAGCAGGCTGCACAGGGCGCGCCTGGCGCCCTGAAGGCGCTCACGAGCCCGTTGCGCCCCCGGGTTCGCCGACCCCGGCATTCCACCAGCGCTCCACCACCTCCGGACTGCCGTACCAGCGGGACCCGAAAGCGCCGCCATGGGCCACCCCCGGCAACACCAGTGGGGTGGAGTCCGCCAGCAGGGCCGAGGCCACCGGCACCAGGCCGTCACCCCGGTCGTGGGCATCGCCGGTGCTGTTGCGGTAGGCGGTCGGGGCCAGGCGGCGGGCCATGGGGGTGGCCGTCTCCAGATCCAGATCCCCCGCCACCGACACATACCTCACCCGATCGGCAAAGGGGGAGCCCGGCAGGCGCTGCTCCACCATCCGGCGCAGCACCGTGGCTTTCAGGGCCGTGTGGGGGCTGCCCAGCATCACCAGGGTGTCGGCCAGGCGCTTGCCGTCGTAACGGCGGCCCTGGAACGGGGCGTCATCCAGAAACAGCCGCAGCATGATCCCGCCGGAGCTGTGGCCGATCAGCGTCACCCGGCCGGTGGGGGAGCAGCGAGCCAGCTCGGCCACGGTGGTCTGGACCCGATCCAGGATCCGCGCCCAGGCGAAGGCGAACACGGTGAGCAGCCATTCGGGCTTGCCGACCGCCACCAGCCGCACCGGCTGGCCGCTCAGCTGCTCGAGCCGCGCCGCCATCGGGGCGTAGGCCTCCGGACTGATCAGGAAACCACCCAGGATCACGATCGGCTGGCGGGGCATGGGCATGGGTGGGTGTGGGGCCTGATCCTGCCTACCCACACCGTCGTGCGATGTAGACCCCGTAGCCGAAGTGGGAGTTGTGGGTCTCGTAGAGACTGATTTCCTGCTGTTCGGCGCTCACGATGACGCGGGCGGCGTCGCTGTCTCCATGGCGGTTCAGGAAATCGGCGAACCGGGCCTGCAGGGGCCGGTAGTAGTGGTCCAGCCAGCAGTGTTCCGGCAACAGGAAATAACCGATCGGGGAATAGCCGTGCCGTTCCAGTAGACGGAACTTGGCCGAAGCCCGATCGATTTCGGGATATTGGCTCTCCCAGTGGCGCTGCAGGTCAGCCGGTCTGGTCTCGGTGGTCCATGTGATCTCGGAAACCACCAGCAGGCCGCCCACCTTCAGGTAGCGCCGCCAGTCGGAGATGCCTTGTTCAAAGCCAATGGTGTAGATGGCCCCTTCCGACCAGATCACATCGAAGTCCTCCTCGGCGAAGGGCAGGTGGTCCATGGAGCAGGCCAGGGTGGTGATCGCCTGCGCCACCCCCAGGCGTTGCGCCCTTGCGTTGAGCACCTCGAGAAACTCCGGCAGGAGGTCGACGGCGGTGATCTGTGCCTGCAGGAGCCGGGCCAGCAGGAGTGTGGAGGCTCCGGTGCCGCAGCCGATATCGGCCATCTTCAATGGCGTGCTGCGATCGACCCCGGCCAGATGGAGCGCCAGCTCCGTCTCGGCCTCCCCACCCGGGCCCTGCCGATGGGCGTCCTTGTGCAGATCGATCAGGAGGTGGAGCTCATCCATGCGGTGGGGTGGCACAGCCTGGAGACATGAGGGAATGGAAGCTGGTGATGGGACTCTTCACCAGGCATCCGCCGGGGGGGCATCGCCCGGTCGCGAGCCCTGGCCGACGCAGCCTGTTGTTGAATGAACAGGTCTCCCACTGAGGACTGAGGATGACGCTTCGCTCTCGCCCGGGCGTCGGGCTGCGCTCGGCTCTGCTGGTGCCGCTGCTGGCCGGCATCGGCCTGGCCATCGCCCCTCCGATGCTGCCTGCCCGGCTGACAGCCCCTGCCCACGCCCAGCCGCTCGTGCCGCCAAGCGCGGTCCGGGCGATCAATCTGGCGCGCAGCACCGTGGTGCGCCTCAATGGCGGGCTGGGCACCTATCGACCGGCGCAGTGCATGTTCTCCAGCCCGGTGCCGACCAATTCCTGCCTCAGCCGGGATGACGAGCAAGGCTATCTGTTCCATTTCGTGGGCGGACCACCGGCCTGGGAGCAGCGGAACCGCATGCCCACCCGGGAAACCGAGATCCTGGTCGATCCGGAAGGGCGCATGGTGAAGGAGGTGATCTACAACGGCGAACCTCGGCCCGCCGCGCGCGCCATCAGCCTGGCCCGCACCCACACCATCGGGCTGAATGGCGGGCTCGGTGTCTATAGCCCGGCCCAGTGCATGTTCGCGCCTGCGGCCACAAGGGGGAATTCTTGCCTGATCCGGGAAGATGGCAGCGGCTATCGCTTCCGTTTCATGGGAGGGTCGCCGGATTGGGAACGGGACAACCAGCGCCCCACGATGGAAACGGAGATCCTGATCTCAGCGGACGGGCGTTCGGTGGTGGAGGTGGCCTACAACGGCGCGCCTCGTTGAAGGCTGTTGCGCCGACCCCAAGGCCGAAGCGCCCTGGGGTCGGGCCTCGCGGGGGAGCAAAGCAAAGCGCTGAAACCGGCATCTGCCTTGGGCCAGGCCGGGATCCATTCAGCTCGGCGCGTCATCAGGCTCTCTCATCCGAGAAAGAGCCCTTCCGGCACATTGCCTTTCTTCCTGCCGGCAATCGCAAAGTAGTAGAGAGGCTCACCTTCGATGGACAGTCGATGCCGATAACGTTCAATGCGGTAGACGTCAAAAAAGTCTGAAAATAAAAGAGTACGGATCATTCTTGAGAATCCACTCTCATCGGTGGGATGCAGAAATGTCTCCTTGATATTGAAAGCCACCCACCCCTGCGCCTTGATGATATTGAATGCTTCCAGGAACACTTTCGTAGGGATATCGCCAAAACCTAGCGTGGCTACCGTGACCATGCAATCGCATTGCCATGATTTGATGTCTTCCCTGACATCGCCAGACAAATGCGCGAAATCTGCCACGTAGTAGGCATCGTAGATCCCCGGCCTGTCACGAACCATGGCATCACAAGCCTCCTGAATGATGTCCACGCCGATCAGACGTGACACGCCATGCTTCTTCAACTCTTCTCCCATCATGCCATTGCCGGCACCCAGGTCAAGCACGCGAAGTTCAGACAGGCTGTCTTCAGACTGCTTGACAGAAGCCTCAAGAATTGACGTTACTTTTTCTGGCGAAGAGCATTTCAGCCGGTCATAAAAAACCTGTTCATACAAGCCCGGCACCTGATAAATTGCATTATAATCATGAAAGCGTATCTTTCGCTGCCCGCTGGGCTCCTGGAGATGGAAGTAGGATTCGTCCTGGTGCAGCGAAGTTGATTCCTGCTTGGGAAACTGAATCCGATGCCTTTTCTTCATGGCGTTTACTGCTTCCGTTTCTTTCCTGGATAAGCATAAGAGTGGATAGGCCGGAGGTGAAATCAGATTCGGATTTTGATGGCAATCTTCAGGCGTGGGTTTTGCCTCTGAGCTGGCGTTGAGCATGATTCTTGCCTGGATAGCCAAAGTCCCCCGTGTTGCCGTGCTCAAGAATCCGTTAAGGTTGCTTCGTAGAAAGATCTGATGTCTGTGCTTCTCTCCCAAGTTGCTGCTCACCTCCGAGATAAGCGGGCATTGGGCCGCTCAGCCCTGCGAACAGGGCGATGGCGGCGCTCTCAGCTGTTCATGGCCTTGATGTTTTCTCTTTCCCTGGCCCAGGCGAGCTTGCCCTTCGCCGCATTCGCCAGGGAGCTGAGAGTGGGAATCACGGGGTCCGAGCCATTCGTAATCCAAGATGGAGGGCAATACGAGGGAATCAGCCTTGACATCTGGAAGGAGATTGCAGAAATGGAGGGCCTTGAATACAAGATCATTTCCCAGCCCAATCCCCAGGCAAGTCTTGCATCGATTGCCCGTGGTCAGCTGGATGTGGCGATCGGGCCGATCAGCATCACTCCCGAACGGCTGAAAGACACCAAAGTCGACTTCACACAGCCCTATTTCATCAGCCATGTCGGCGTCCTTACGACAGAAGAGAATCCCAGTCTGTGGAGCAGGATCAAGCCATTCTTCGGGGTGGCGGCGCTGTCTTCTGTGGTTGTTCTCTTCTTCAGCCTGTTCATCGTCGGCAACCTGATCTGGCTTGCCGAGCGCCATCGTAATCATCAACAGTTTCCGCCCCAGTATCTCAGAGGTGTCAGCAATGGCATGTGGTTTGCCCTGGTCACGCTCACCACAGTCGGCTATGGCGATCGTGCGCCTGTCACCGCTGTTGGCCGTTGGATCGCCGGTGTCTGGATGATTGTGACGCTGATCGCCGTCTCATCGATCACGGCAGGTCTTGCCTCTGCCTTCACGATCTCCCTGGCCAGAATCACGGCTGACAACTTCACCGATGCAGCTGATTTACGTGGGGCCTCTATGGCCGTTGTTACCGGCACCACGAGTGTCAAACTTGGCGAGTACTACAAGGCAAAAACAAAATCCGCTGCCAGCCTCGATGAGGCTATTGCCCTGCTGAAAGAGGGGGCAGTGGAGGGGGTGATCTTCGATACGCCAGCGTTGGAGTACTACCTGCAGCAGAATTCTGATGCCGGACTGAAAATAGCCCCTTTTCTATTGGCCACTGAGCCCTACGGCATTGCTCTGCAGGAGGATGATCCCCTGCGCAAAGTGTTGGATGTGGCCGTTGTGGACCTCCAACGCCAGGGCCGGACCAAGGAGATCAAGGAGCGATGGATCGATGCCGACAATCAGCAGACTTCCCCCTGATCAGCTGATCTCCGGCATTCACTTCTGCTCATTCGTGTCTGCGAGCTCATGCTTTTGCGGCACAGAGCCGTTTTGCGGGAAGATGATAGCTTGATGCGCCGCATCAGATCTTTTGGCGATAAGAGCACCAAGCGTCTTCATTGCCAAAGCTGCATCGCAATTACCCCAACGCCATTCCTTTGCTATCTCGACATCAAAATTGATGTAGGTTCCCAAAGCCGCCAACGCCATCACCAGTCCGGCACGCTTGAGAACGTCATCGTTCTGCGGATGGTTTGTCGTTGCCCTTTCCGCCTGGGGGATCGCTCACGGGGAGGGCCTCCCATCGCCACCCAGCTGGGCAATGGCCTGTTCTCGCAGTCTCCTGCGGTCAAACTTGCCGGTGCTGTTGCGGGGGAGTTCCGCGTTGGGCAGGAAGTGTACCGGCAGCTTGTCGTCCGCCAGGCGTTGGGCAAGATACGTCCGCAGACTCTCCCCATCAGCTGCGGGGGCGCCGGACTGCGACTGAATCCAGGCCACCGGCACCGCACCGTCGCGCGGGTGGGGCACCCCCACCACCACGGCAGCATGCACGGCCGGATGGGCATCGAGGAGCTCCTCGATTTCCGCAGGAGCGATGTTGGAGCCGCGCCGCACGATCAGCAGCTTGCGATGGCCGCAGAACCAGAGCGTGCCATCAAGATCACGCCGGCCCAGATCCCCCGTCATCAACCAGCCCTCCCGGAACAGTGCCTGTGTGGCCTCAGGGTCCTTCCAGTAACCGATCGTGGCCGAGGCCGTGCGCACCGCAAATTCCCCCACCGAGCCGGGGGCAACCTCGATGATTCCCGATTCCGGCAGGATCCGCAGTTCCGTGCCGGGGGTGGGAAGCCCGATCGATCCAGGCTTGCCCTCGCGATGGATCGGATGCATGGCGTAATACCCACCAACCTCCGTCATGCCGCAGCCCTCAAGCACGGGCCAGCCGAACAGCTTGCGGAAGCGCTCCTGCAGCTCCAGCGGCACGGTGTCGCCGGAACCGATCACCCTGCGCAGGGAGGGAAGGGCCAGGTGATGGCTCTCGAGATGATCGACGAAATCGAGCAGATCACTGGCCAGCAGCCCGAACTCGCTGACACCGTGCTCCTGGATCAGCCCGGCGGCTGTTGCCCCCGGAGGCCGCATCGCCAGCAACACCCGCGCTCCGGCGCGCAGGCTGGGGAGAAGTTGGGTCTGCAGACCGCCCGCATGGCAGAGGGGCTTGCCCACGAGAACCACGTCATCGGCCTTCAGATCGAGGGCCAGGCGGCAGGTGTCGATCGCGGCCAGGCAGCCGCGGTGGGAGTGCACCACCCCCTTCGGTTGGCCCGTGCTGCCGGAGGTGAACAGGATCAGGGCTGGATGCTCATCGGGCAGATCCTGCACCGGATCGATCGGCGGTTCGCTGAGCAGCGCCGGCCAGGGGAGCACCGGCTGGCCCAGGGCAGCCCCCTGCTCCGCCTCCTCAGCCGGCAGCACCACACCCCCTGGTTCGATGCGCGCCAGCATCACCCTCACCTCCGCCGCCGCCAGCCGCGCGTTGATCGGCACAGAGATCGCCCCGATCCGTTGACAGGCCAGAGAGAGCAGAATCGCCTCGGGGCCGTTTGGGAGTCGCCAGGCAACCCGATCGCCGGGCCGGATGTCATGGGCCCACAGGCCTGAAGCCACCACGGTGGCGGCCTCCTGCAGGGCGCCATAGCTCAGGGGAGGCCCCGGGGCCAACAACGCCGGCCGGCCTGGATCGCGCCTCAGCGCATCATCCAGCAGGCGCTGCAGACCGGTGGTGGACATGCCCATGGGAGGGGGATGGGGCGATCAGAAGGACGGTCGGCGCAGCCTCGAGATTCCCGAGACCTCAGCAACAGTGCCATGATTAACCCTTCTATCAGCATGGTCGGAAACAAACGCATGCGCCTCGCCGATCTCGAACCGTTCAAGCAAGTTCCCTTCTACTTCTGGGTCAAGAACGCCAATGGCGTGTACCTGTGGGGCAGCACCCCGATGGATCTCTTCGTAGGAGGATCGGTGACGGGACGGACCGACGCCGATTTGGGACCGGATGCCGAGTCGGCTGCCACCGCCGCCACCCTGCAGGCCAACGACCGGAGCGTGCTCGAAAGCGGGGAGCCATTGTTCACCCATGAGCGGATCGAAGGGGCAGGCAACGTCAGCGTATGCAAGTGGGCCGGTGAGTTGGATGGACAGCCCATGACCTTCGGGGTGTCCTTTCACGTGCCCGGCACCTGACTAGCCTGGATCCATCAACGAGAGTGTTGGTCGCTCGAACAATCGTCGGCAGGTGTGATTGAAAGTGTGTGACACGCCAACATGCCCTGGCTGTCGGCATCAAATAGGGGATGAGGTTGGCAATGCGCATGGTCGTTCAACGAGCCAAGTTTTTATCTGCTCGGGCGACGACCGTCAAAACCTGAGGCATTTTGTCCTAGGTTGGTGTGATGAGTGTTGAATCAACGCAGGCGCAAAGTCTTCCAACCAGGGAGAAGAGACCCGCACCCAGCTCAAAGGTTCGACTGACCCCATTTACGGTGCGTTGTAGCTCCCTGGATGCACTCCTTCAGAACATACCCGTGGGGGTAACATTCACCTTTGAGGAACGCCTTGATCCAGAGCCGCTCTTGCAGTCATTACAGACGACGCTGGAGAGCTTTCCCGTCTTTGCGGGGCGGTTACGACTTCATAACAATCAACTCTACATTGATTGCAAAGACCAGGGTATTTCGGCCAATGTTGTCGAGCTTGAGGAAAACCTCACCGACGAGCTCGAACGTCTGGCCACCGGAGCATCGGAAGGTCTGTGCAAGATGATCAGCCCCAGCCGTGCCCTCAAGGGAAAGAGCCCACTGCTGACCATCCGATTCAATCAGCCCCGAGATCGCGGAACTATTCTGGGCATCTGTTGGCACCACAGCGTGGGCGACATGGCCACACTTATGGAACTCATGTTGGCCTGGGCTGCCCACACTCGGGGAGAAACCTTTCCAACACCGATCATCCCGGTGGACCGCCACGCTACATATATCGAAGCCATCCAGGGACGCGGTCCTGCCCGATCGGGGATCCGCAGGTTGGGGAACCTGCAGCTCCTGCGCTTTTTGGCGTACATGATCTTCAGCGCCAAGAAGCAGGAACGCGCGTGCTTCTACTTCAGCGATGCCGAACTCGAGGCAATGCGGGCCGACCTGAGTGAGAAAGCTGGCCATCGACTGACCAGAAACGACGCGCTCTGCGCACATCTGGCATGGTCAATTCTACCGCTCGACCCGGTGGTTCGCCCCCATACGCTGGCTTTTTCGATCAACTGGAGGTCCCGGCTGAGCATGCCTGCTCAGCTCCTGGGAAATTTCATCGGGGGGATCTTGGTGCCGGTTGCGGAGCAGGCGGACGCGGCAGAGCTGGCTGGCCGTATTCGGCATAGCGTTGACAACAGTATTGACGAACATCTGGATTACGTTGCGAGCCATGAGCAGCTGGAACGCGGAGGTGGTCACTCTGCAGCAGCCAGACATCTACCCCTCGGCATCGATCCCATGACAGGAACGCTGCTCATCACCAGCTGGTGCCGATTTGGAGTCAACCAGATCGAGTTTCAGGGCCAGCCATGCAGAACCTTTAACGCCACACCTCCACCCTTCCCTTGGCTCTCCTCCATTTTTGAGGGACCGCGCAATGAAGGAATGACCTTCGCCATTGCTCTCCCCCCTGCCATGGGCAAGTCACTGAAGACGATGGAGAATATAAATCGTGTTCACAAGTACCGCCGCTCAGATGACTCCATTCCCCTGGAGATCAGCCGCATCAAGGCCTGGCTTTAGGCACTGATTATACACCCAATTCTCTTGCCAAACTCTTCGTACATTCGCTTGGGGTATTTGAAGGCAAGACCGGCCCTTAGTAAAACATTGCGCAAACACACTTTGCGGCGTTGTGAAGAGTAATTTGTCTGATCGCATGGAATCCCCTTGCCGACGTACTGCTGGGCACTGTCGCCACAAAGAATAGCCGACCTCTTGCTCTTCATAAGTATTGAAATCCTCTTCAACTCGCCTAGCAACTGCTCAAGACTGACAGGAATTGTGAATCTTCACCTTTTGATGACCACTAGTAGCCCTAGCCAGTGGACTGGTACCGAACACCTCTTCGTCAGACGTCTCAACTACCTTTAACGTAACCATCAAGCTCATCGGTAACTCCAGACGATTCTCAAAGAGAACATGTGAGGTCCGGCAGCCATTCACAATCTGAAAGTTTGCTATTGAAAATGTTAATGGAATAGATTCGGAGTAGATTTCGACAACGACAGTGTGCGGGGGGGGTACCCCATTGTATAGAAAAGACTAGGTAAGTATTGGGTATGGTAGAGGGGGTCTTGAGTAAAAAAGCTGTATGGATTTTGTGTAAAGAAGGAGGAAGATTTGTCAGGGTACCAAGGACTCGTTGTCTTGCTTGATAAAGAAATTCATCTGGGGAGAAGGGGGCGGCCTTGATGAGTGTGGGCGTTGTTAGTTCTAGTGGGTGTGCGATGTTGATCCTACATGCGTGGTAGGGAATAGTTGTTGTATGGTGGTTTTCCTAGTGTAGGGTTCGTCACGCCTACATAGGCGGTTCCGATAACCACCCCTTTCGAACCCCTCAGCGCCGCATAAGATCCGTCCCTTTCCCCGGCCGTTCCGCCAGATCCAAGACGGGGCAGCCCATCCGCGATAGGCGTCTTCCCCTCGCCGAGTCTTATACGGACCCATTAACACACTGTCCTTCCCGCTACAAAGGGCCCCAAGGGTCGCCGCCATTTCTTTCACGGGTTGGCTCCTCCAACCGAAGCCACATTCATCTGCCCTTCCCGTTGAAAGGTCTCCCCCATCACACCTTGGCCAGGGTCACCCGCTCGGGTTGGTGCTGGTACTTGCCTTCCCTGTCGCTGTAGGTGGTGGCGCAGGGATCCCCCTCGAAGAACAGCAGCTGGCAGATGCCTTCGCCGGCGTAGATGCGGCAGTCGGCGCCGGAGGAATTGCTGAATTCCAGGGTGAGATGGCCCTCCCAGCTGGCTTCGGCCGGGGTGGTGTTGACGATGATGCCCAGCCGGGCATAGGTGCTCTTGCCCAGGCAGATCACCGTGATGTTGGCCGGCACCCGCAGCTTCTCCAGGGCCACCCCCAGCCCGTAGGAGTGGGCCGGCAGGATGAAGTAGTCGCCGTCCCCATCGCTGTGCATCGGCGCCGGCTCCAGATTCGCCGGATTGAACCGCTTCGGATTCATCACCGTGCCGGGCACGTGGCGGAAGATCAGGAACTCCTTCGGCGACAGGCGCAGGTCGTAGCCGTAGGAGGAGCAGCCGAAGCTGAGCACCGGGCCGGTGCGGGCCTGCGGATCGAGGTGGCGCACCAGTGTGGGCTGGAACGGCTCCAGCATCCCACCGGCAGCCTGTTCGTTGATCCAGTGGTCGTTCTTGAGCATGGCTTCAGCAGCCCCGGCGCAGCTGGGTGACCTGATCGGCCATCCCCATCAGGCTGGCGGGCATGGAAGGGCCCGTCAGGATCACATCGAGATGGGCCGGGCGTTGTTCGAAGGTGGCGATCACCTCGTGGGCCGGCAGATAGCCCTGCTCGATCGCCAGCCCCAGCTCATCGAGCACCAGCAGATCCAGATCACCGGCCAGCAGCCGCTCGCGGCTGTAGTCCCACACCTGGCGCACCGCCGCCAGGCCGTCCTCCGCCGCGGCCCCCTCCGGCCCCTGGGAGCCGGGCGGCCCATCGAGGCAGTGGGGCGTGGCCGGCCGCAGCCACTGCAGGCGGCCGCAGAGCCACAGGCTTCCCTCCAGCCCCTGCTCCACGCCGCCCTTGAGGAACTGGCTCACCAGCACCTGGCTGCCGAGCCCCGCCGTGCGCAGGGCCTGGCTGAACACGGCGGCGAAACTGCCGCGGAAGGGAGCGGTATGGATCTGCAGCAGGCCCTCGGGCTGGGTGACCAGCCGCAGCGCCGGCGCCGGCGGTGGCACCAGCGCCAGCCCTTCCGGTCGGTCAGCGGCCGCCGATCGGTGCGTGTGGCCGGGGTCGACGAGGCTGGCGGTCATGGGCACCCATGGAAGCGGCGGGCGGATGGGACGGGGGTATCTCCCGGGCCCCTCACCTCCCGAATGTAGCGGGCATCGCCCGGAGCGCACACCATCGGTAGTGGAAACAGGCGTACCAGCGGCGACGCCTACGCTGCGGCTTCCCTGCCTCCGGCCCCGTGACCCCAGCCCCCAGCGGCCCCCGCAACGACGGCCGCAGCCCCGATGCTCTGCGGCCGGTGCAGGTGCTCTGGGATCCCATGGGGTTCGCCCTCAGCTCGGTCACGTTCGAGGCGGGCCGCACCCGGGTGCTCTGCAGCGTCTGCCTCGATGAGGAGGTGCCCCGCTGGCGGCGGGGGTCGGGCAGCGGCTGGCTCAGCGCCGAATACCGGCTGCTGCCCGCCTCCACCCCCACCCGCCAGTCGCGGGAGCTGATGAAGCTCTCCGGCCGCACCCAGGAGATCCAGCGGCTGATCGGCCGCAGCCTGCGGGCCGCCCTCGACCTCGACGCCCTCGGCGAGCGCACCCTGCTGGTCGACTGCGACGTGCTCCAGGCCGACGCCGGCACCCGCACCGCCTCGATCACCGGCGCCTGGATCGCCCTGGCGGCCGCCCTCCAGCGGCTGCAGAGCCGGGGGCTGCTGACCACCTCGCCCCTGCGCCAGCAGGTGTCGGCCGTATCGGTGGGTCTGGTGGACGGCCAGGCCCTGCTGGATCTCGACTATTCGGAGGATTCCCGCGCCGAGGTGGATCTCAACGTGGTGATGGACGAGCAGGGACGCCTGCTGGAGATTCAGGGCACCGCCGAGGGAGCCCCCTTCCCCCGCGCCCGGCTCGACGCCCTGCTGGATCTGGCCGAGCCGGGGCTGCGGGCCCTGCAGGAGGCCCAGCGGCAGGCGCTGGCACTGGCTCCCTCCCTCCCGGCAGTTGCCCCGGGCACCCAGCCCGCCCCGTAAAACGGCGAGACACGACAAAGAGTGTCATTCGCTACATGGATCGCCCATGACGATCCATAAGTTCCTATCCATTCGCCGCGCCCCGATGGTTGCCGCCACGCGTGGCTTCAGTCGCTACCCCAACAGCCCCTCCAGCGGATCTCCCGGTTCGGTGACCTCCATGGGTGCCCCCGGGGCCAACTCCCCCACCTTGGTGGAGGTGATCAAGGGCCTGTCGGGCAGCAGCGTCGAAACGATCGAGCGGAGCAAGACGATCTTCTTCCCCGGCGATCCCGCCGAACGGGTCTACCTGCTGCGCCGCGGCGCCGTGCGGCTGTCGAGGGTGTACGAGTCCGGCGAGGAGATCACCGTGGCCCTGTTGCGCGAGAACAGTCTCTTCGGGGTTCTCTCCCTGCTCACCGGCCAGCGTTCCGACCGCTTCTATCACGCCATCGCCTTCACCCGGGTGGAGATGGTCACGGCCCCGGCCACCTCGGTGCGGCGGGCGATCGAGCAGGATGCCAGCGTGGGGCTGCTGCTGCTCCAGGGGCTCTCCTCCCGGATCCTGCAGACCGAAACCATGATCGAAACCCTCACCCACCGGGACATGTCCTCCCGGCTGGTGAGCTTCCTGCTGGTGCTCTGCCGCGATTTCGGTGTGCCCGGCAGCGAGGGGATCACCATCGATCTGCGCCTCTCCCACCAGGCCATCGCCGAGGCGATCGGCTCCACCCGGGTCACCATCACCCGCCTGCTGGGCGATCTTCGCAACGACGGCCTGGTGCAGATCGATCGCAAGAAGATCACGGTCTTCGATCCCATCGCCCTGGCCAAGCGATTCAGCTGAGCAACTCACTCCCTCCTGCCGCCCCCGGGCCACCGGCAGGGATACTTGAAACACCGCGGAACCGAGGCGCAGAAGGTGTCGGGCTGGCTGCTGATCCTGGCGCTGCTGGTACTCGGCGGAGTGCTCTCCACCCTGGGGGATCGGCTCGGCAGCCGGGTGGGCAAGGCGCGCCTCAGCCTGTTCAACCTGCGGCCCCGCAAGACGGCCGTGGTGATCACGGTGCTCACCGGCAGCCTGATCAGCGCCATGTCCCTCGGGCTGATGCTGCTGGTGAGCGAACGGCTGCGGGTGGGGCTCTTTCAGCTCGACCAGATCCAGGATCGCCTGCGGGACAGCCGCGCCGCCCTGGAGCGCAACCAGGCGGAGCTGGGCCGCACCCGCGGGGAACTGGAACGCAGCCGCCTGGATCTGACCACCGCCGAACAGCGCCGCGACCAGGCCCTGGCCAGCCAGCGCCGGGCCCGGGAGCAGTTGCTGGAGGCGGAAAAGCGGGGGGACACCCTGCGGCGGGAGCTGCAACCCCTGCAGGCCCAGCGCCGCCGGCTGGAGGCGGAACGGGACCGGCTCAGTCAGGAGGTGCAGGGCCGCGACGCGGAGATCCGCCGCACCGAGGCCGAACTGGCCAGCGTGCGTCGCCGCATCGCCGCCGGCGAGAAGGAGCTCAAGGACCTCGAAACCAATGTGATCGCCCTGCGGCGGGGTGATGTGGTGATCGCCAGCGGCCAGCCGCTGGCCACCGCCAAGGTGCAGCTGCAGCGTCCCGATCAGGCCCGGCAGGTGATCGATGCCCTGCTGCAGCAGGCCAACCGGGCGGCCTTCCAGCAGCTGCTTCCCGACCAGCCGCCCAACCGCCAGATCCTGCTGGTGCCCCGCAGCGACATCAACCGGCTGGAATCCCTGCTCGGTACGCCGGGCACCTGGGTGGTCAGCATCCGCTCCGCCGCCAACGTCCTGCGGGGGGAGGGCCAGGTTCTGGCCTTCCCGGACCTGCGCCCCAACCGCCAGGTGGTGGTGGAGGGGGAGGTGCTGGCCCGCACCGCCCTGGAGCCGGCCGTGCGCGACCCGGAAGCCGTGCGCAGCCGCCTCAACCTGCTGCTGGCCGCCGCTTTCGCCAAGGTCCAGCGCCAGGGCACCCTGGTCAGCGGCCTCCAGTTCGATGCCGCCAGCTTCTCCGCCCTGGCCCGCGATCTGAGCGGCAGACCCGCCGGGGCCACCGCCAATCTGGAGGCCGTGGCCACCCAGAACGCCGACACGCCGGACCCGATTTCCGTGCAGCTGCGCTGGGTCCGCAACGAGCCCGGCAACCGGAGGCCCCTGCGGCCATGACGCCGGCCGACCCGGGGCCCCAGACGGCGGACGGTCCGCTGGCCGGCCTGGATCCGGGCCGCAGCAAGTGCGGCCTGGTGCTCACCGATGCGGCCCGCCTGACGATCAGCGAAGCGCTGGTGCTCCCCCCCGAGGCCGCCTGGCAACGGCTCCAGGACTGGCACCGACAGCGGGGCCTGGCGGTCGTGGTGATCGGCGACGGCACCGGCAGCGGCCCCTGGCGTCAGCGCCTGGCTCCCCTGCTGACGGTGGAGGTGGTGGATGAGCGGGGAACCACCCTGGCGGCACGGGACCGCTACTGGCAGCTGTTTCCCCCCGGGGGCTGGCGACGGCTGCTGCCGCCGGGGTTGCGCCAGCCGCCGCGGGACTGGGACGACGTGGTGGCCCAGCTGCTGCTGGAGCGGTGGCTGGGGCGGGACCTGCCCCGCCGCGGGGCTCAGAACGAGGCCCGGACGGTGAACACATAGTCGCCGCCGGGCTCGAGCTGGTAGTCCGCCTTGAGCAGGAAGCGCAGCAGGGCGTCCTGGATCAGGGCCCGCCCCAGAGAGGGCTCCACCCGGAGCTCGCCCCGGTCGAAGGCCCAGTGGAAACTCCACTGGAAGCTGCCCGCCGTGATCTCTCCCTCCAGCAGGCAGGGGCTGAAGCTCTGGCGCAGCACCCGCACCTGGGCTGTGGTGGCGGGGAGGCGACTCACGGCAATCGGGTGGGAGGAGGACCTTCAGGGTCGGTGACGGAACTCAGGATGGCGGCTGATCGGCGCGAAAACTGTTCAACCGGTTGGCGGCCCGCTCCAGGCCGAGGCGCCGGATCAGGTCGATGCCGGCCTCCACCTCCTCCAGCACCCGCTCCAGAACGGGCCGGTCGGAAGCGGAGAAACGGCCCAGCACATGGGACACGGTACGGGCCCGGCGCTCCTCCGGGTTGTCGGCGGGCGCCCCGATGCCGATGCGCAGCCGGGCGAAGGACTCGCTGCCGAGATGGGCGATGGTGCTGCGCAGGCCGTTGTGACCGCCGGCACCCCCCGCGGCTCGCACCCGCAGGCGCCCCAGGGGCAGATCCATGTCGTCCACCAGGACGAGCAACTGGGAGGGATCGAGCCGGAACCAGTCGAGGGCGGCGCGGATCGAGCGGCCGCTGTCGTTCATGAAGGTCTGGGGCATCAGCAGCCGCAGGCGCTTCTCACCCTGGCCCGTTTCCGCCAGCAGCCCATGCAGCCGGGGCTGGTTGCGGAAGCCGGCTCCCTCGGAGCGGGCCAGCCGCTCCAGCACCATGAAGCCGACGTTGTGGCGGGTGTCGGCGTAGCGGGCGCCGGGGTTGCCCAGCCCCACCAGCAGTTGCAGATCCAATGGTGCGAATGGCCCTCAGGAAGGGGCGCTGGCGCCTTCTTCCACCCCTTCCTCCACCTTCTCGCCGGCCGTGGGCTCCACAGCCGGTGTGGCCGCCGCGATAGCGGGGGGAGCAGGCTCGGACTCGAGGGACTGCTCGGTGCCCACGGCGCTGCGGAACTCCTTCTCGAATTCCTGGGACGCCGTCTGGAAGCCGCGCAGGGTGCGCCCCAGGGTCTTGCCGAGCTCCGGCAGCCGCTTCGGTCCGAAGACCAGCAGGCCGATGGCGGCGATCACCGCCATCTCGGGCAGACCGATGCCGAAGATGTTCATGGGCAGGGAGCGAGAGGAATCAGCCGAAGCCGTTCCAGTTGACGTTGATGCCCTCGAGCAGGAGGGACTTGTTGTACAGCTGCAGGATCACCAGCAGGAAGACCAGGAAGAGCAGCATGAACACGCCCATCACGGGAGTGGTGCCCCAGCCGGGCACCACCTTTCCGTACTCGGAATTCAGGGGGCGCAGCAGGTCTCCCAGACGGGTGCGTTGGGCCATGGCAGCTCGGACCTCTCGGGCACTGGATCGCGGTGATTACTGTAAGGGTCTCGCCGGCCCCACCGAGTTGGGCTGTCGAGAGTTGTGACGGAAGCCCGCATCCCCCGCCCGCCCAGCCAGCCATGGATCCCACTGCCAGCACCTCCCCCGCCCTTTCGGTGGCCCTCGCGGTGCTCGCCGTGCTCCTGGCCCTCACCGGCTTCGGGGTCTACACCGCCTTCGGCCCCCCTTCCAAGGGCCTCACCGACCCCTTCGACGATCACGACGACTGACGATCACGACAGCTGAGCCCTGCGGCGGCGCTTCAGCCGCCAGTGCCCCAGCTGCCAGGGCCCGATCGCCAGAGGGTCGCTGAGCCCTTCCCGGCTCCGGGGTTCCCCCAGCCCGTCACAGGGGATCACCCGCTCCCAGTCGGCGCCAGGCACCAGCCGGCGCCGGCACGGTCCCAGGTTCTGAACGCTGAGCATCAGCTCGTCCGCGCCCTGCTCCGGCCCCCCGGGGACCGCCGGGGCCAGGGCCACCAGCTGGAGGTCATCCCCGAGGGAGGGAAAGAAGGTTTCGGCCCCGGCCTCCCCTTGCCCCATGCCCGGGACCGGCCGGCACCACAGCGGTTCCCGCAGCCGGGTGGCCTGCTGCGGCGCCCCCGCCGCCCGCCAGCCCCCTGGGCAGGGCAGCAGGGCCAGCCGCTGCCGCTGCCAGCCGTTGTCGGCGCCGGGATCGGGCCAGGTCGGCCCCCGCAGCAGGGACACCCCCAGGCGCCCTTCCGTGGCCGACACCCCCTGGGGCCCGTCGAGCAGCACCGCCAGGCCATCCCCGCAGCCGTCCGCCACCGAGGCCATCCAGCTGATGGCGCTCACCTCCCAGCGGGCCCGCTCCCGGGGGGTGAGGGGCGTGGCCGGCCGCTCGATCACCCCCCCGGACGTGTCGGCCGCCCAGCGGCTCGCCTGCCGGGCCAGGGGGATCTCCAGCCGCAGCAGCTCGTGCCGCTGGCGCCAGTGGAGGCCGATCACCAGCTCCAGCCAGGGGCTGCCCGCCAGCAGACGGCCATCCAGGCGCACCGGGCTGTCGCCGCAGCGGCCACGCCAGCGGAAGCGGGCGCAGAGGGGACCGGTCTCGAGCCATTCCGGCACCCCCTGCCAGGTCCAGGGCAGGGGATGGCGGCGATAGTCGGCGGCCAGATCCCAGGCATCCCAGAACTCCCCCCGGTCGCGCCAGCGGCACCAGGCCAGGGGGCCGGCCAGCTGGGGCCCGCCGGCCCCATCGAAGAGCTGCTCCACCCCCCGGGGTCCGATCAGGACGGAGAGCCGGCCGTTGCCGAGGCGCCAGTGATCCGGTCCCAGTTCCCCGGCCGGCTCCAGATGCACCGCCCCCTCCACGGGCCAGGCTTCCGCCCTGGCGGCGGCCGGCGGGCCGGAGCCGGCCCGCTGCCGGCGCAGGCGCCGCACCCCCACCCCCTCGATCCCGGGCAGCTGCAGCCACAGGCCGCCCCCGGGGGCCGGCTGCCCCGCCAGCGGCCGCTCGTCGCCTGCCGCCTCGAGCCTCCAGGCGCCGGCCGGCAACCGCAGGGTGCGGGACGCCGCCGGCAGCGGCTGAAGCTGCACCGCGCACCAGCACGCCTCCGCTCCGGCCGACGGCTCCCTCCGCAGCCCCTGCTGCAGGGCCCGGTCGCGCCGGCGGCTCGCCCGGCGGCGGGCGTCCCGCCACTGGGGCTCGGCCTGCTCGAACACCTCCGGAATCGCGGTGCCCGGCAGGATGTCGTGGAACTGCTGGAACAGCAGGGTGCGCCAGTCGCCTTCCCCCTGCGCAGCAGCGGCGGCCCTCTCCGTCGGCCCTGTGGCCCCCACCCCGAACAGGGCGACGGCCAGATCGGCTTCCCGCAGCAGCCGCTCCAGGGTGCGGTTGTGGCGCTTCTGATCCGGACGGCTGGTGGCGCAGCCGCGGTGCAGCTCCAGATAGAGCTCATCCCGCCACACCGGCAGTTGCCCCGCCAGGGACGCCAGCGGTTCCAGGTAGGCCCGCAGGGTGCCGTGCCGCTGGCCCGCGGCCACGGGCTGCGCCTGCCAGAGGGCCAGCTGATCGAGCATCTCGGCGGTGGGTCCGCCGCCGTGGTCCCCCACCCCCGGCAGCCAGAGGGCATCGGCGCAGCCACTGGCGCGCTGCCACTCCAGCCGGTAGCGCTCCATCGCCACCGGGTCGCCGTCGGTGCCGATCGGCGCCGTCATCAGGGCCAGCAGCTCGGCGCCGCAGCGGCTGCGCCAGCGGAACAGGCGATGGGGGAAGGGGTTGGTGGCGTTCCAGGCCAGCTTGTGGGTGCAGAACCAGCGCACCCCCGTGGCGGTCGCCACCGCCGGCAGCCCGGCGGCGAAACCGAAGCTGTCCGGCAGCCAGGCCAGCCCATGGCTCCACTCCGGGAAGCTGCGCAGGCTGTAGTGCTGGCCCTCCTGGAACTGGCGCAGCAGCGAAGCGGTGCCCACCAGCACGCAGTCGTTCTCCACCCAGGGGCCGTTGAGGGGCTCCCAGCGGCCGGCCCGCATCGCCTGGCGGATACGGGCGAACAGGGCCGGCCGGTGGCGCTCCAGCCAGGCGTACAGCGCCGGGGTGGAATGGCCGAAGTGGAGCGACCCGTCGCGCTCCATCAGCTCCAGGGCCGAGGCGAAGGTGCGTTCCGCCGCCTGCCAGGTGTCGGCCACCGGCCACAGCCAGGCCAGATCGAGATGGGCATGGCCCAGCACCTGCAGCACCCCCTTCCCCGGGGCCTCCCCGTGGCCATGCTCGCGGCGCAGGGCGCGCAGCGCCTCGGCGGTGGCCGTGAGCAGGCCGTGGGGATCGGCGGGATCCAGGGGTTCCAGCTCGATCCGGCTCTGGATCAGGGCACCGTCGTCATGCAGAGGACTGCGCAGCCGCAGCTCCAGCTCCAGGGCCTCCCCCTCCCACCAGCGGGCAGGCAGGGGCCAGCGGCAGGCGGTGTCGAAGAGATCACCGCGGTGGATGGGCTCCCCATCCACCCACAGTTCCGCCCGGTCGGCCCACCAGCGCAGCGCCAGCCGGGCCCGGGCGGCAGCGGGGCGGCCCGGCCCGCTCGCCAGGGGCAGCCAGGCCTCCGGGCAGGTGGAGCGCAGGCGGAGCCGGCACCACTGACCGCCCCTCGGCCAGATGATCAGGCCCCGGGCGGCCCAGTCGGGCCGGTGGGCGCGCCCCCAGGCGGCCCCCAGGGCCGGTCCGGTGCCGCCCCCGGGCTGAAGGCTTTGCCAGCGGGGTTGAAGATCCTGCGGCCGATGCATGGGGAACGTGACTGAAACGTTTCAATCGGAGCCTGTGGCCCCGCCAAACGGCCTCGGACAGGCTGGGGGGCCGACCACCACCCATAAGATGATGCGGCTGCCGAGGGGTCCTCGAGACCCGTACCGGCGCCTGTCACTCCCTGTCACCCGCCGGACAGACCATGCTCGCTCTCAAGATCTCGGTTTACTCGGTCGTCTTCTTCTTCATCGGGATCTTCGTCTTCGGCTTCCTGGCCAGCGATCCCACCCGTTCTCCCAGCCGCAAGGACCTCGAGGACTGACCCTCCCCTTCCGCTGACCGCTGCCCCTGCGGCGTCAGCCTTCGCCCGTCCCGACAACCGGTCCGACCAAGGGACATCCACCGAACCCCCATGGCAGGATCGGCCGCGTTCACGCCTTCCCTCTGCTGCCTGTGGTGCTCCATCCCCGGACGGCAGTTCGCCAGGCTCCTTGCCGCCTTCCCTCTGGCCTGGCCCTGTGGCTGGGGCTCTGCGGTGCCCTGGTGCTGGCGGCCACCCCGGCCCGGGCCAGGCCTGATGGGGGCAGGAGCCTCGTTGCCGCAGACCCGCCGCCGGCCCAGGTGGCCCCAATCCCGGCCACAGGCGCCGCCGCCACCCCTGATCCGTTCGACGACGAACCCGGCGCCGAGATCACCGACCCCGTAGACGAGGCCATCGATCCTGCGGCCGCTCCGGCATCCGCGCCCGCCACCCCTCCGGCGGCGACGGCACCCGCGCAGCCCCGCCCGCCGCTGCCCGCAGACAGCCCGGTCCCCGCCGATGCGGCGGTGCCCCTGGAGATCGAGCTGACCGCCAACCAGCAGGGCTACGACAGCCAGCTGCAGCGCTTCGTGGCCACTGGCAGCGTCATGGCCCGCTTCGCCGGGGGCCGGCTGCTGGCCGACCGGCTGGAATACGAGGCCAGCACCCGCACCCTCTATGCGGTGGGCAACGTGCGCTTTCGGCGCGGCCAGCAGTACCTCCAGGCCAGCCGGCTGCGTTATGCGCTTCTGGAAGGGGTGGGAGAGATCCACGACGTCTACGGCGTGATCGATCTCGACAGCACCGCTGAGGATCTGGACCTCGAGAAGGAAGCCTCCCAGCCCCTGCCACCACCGGAGCCGATCAGCTGCCCCCCGGACCTGCCGCCTCCTCCTGAATGGCATCCCTATCCCTGGGCCTTCACCGCCTGGGGGGGACAGATGTTCCACTCCGATTTCGGCCAGACCTTCCTCGGGCAGGGTGTGTTCCGGCCCGAATACGTCGCCGGTCTGGGGGTGCAGCGACGCATCGCCCAGGCGGGGCCCTTCTCACTGGAGCTTGACTTCAACTGGCAGAACCACTGGGCCTCGCCCCAGAAGGGCGGACGCTACACCGGCCCGCTGACCACCAGTCAGGTCAGGAATCTGAGCACAGACGGGCAGTATTTCAGCGAGTTCACCGGCGGGCTGATGCTGCGGGTCTGGCTGCAACCCTGGCTCAACCTCGGCTTCGAGGAAGGCGTGAGTGTGCTCACCGACCTCAGCAATTACGAGAGCACGTACCGGAGAAAGTCGAGCCGCTTTCTCAACTACCTGGCCTTCGAGATCGAAGTCCTCGTCGCCCCCGAGTGGTCGCTCGTCGGCCGGATTCACCACCGTTCCGGCGCTTTCGGCACCTTCAACGGTGTGACCGAAGGCAGCAACGCCTATCTGCTCGGGCTGCGCTATCGCACGGGCAGCAGCTCCACGGCCCTCACCACCCCCGAACTGCCCCCACCCCAGGGGTGCCCTGGCGCGCCACCTCCAGGCAGTGAACCGCCCGAAGGCCTCGCCCAGCAGCTCGAACAGGTGACGATGGGTCCGGACAAGACCCCCCCGCCACCCCGTGCCGCTGACACCACCGGCCAGGCGGCCCGTTCCGGCGGCTCGGTGTGGAGCCGGGCCCGCGCCCAGGAGCGGGCGCGTCGCGAGGCGATCTCCCGTATTGATCAGCGGGTCGGCAATGTTGCCTTCCAGCAGAGCCTCACCGCGGAACGTCGCTACGGGTTCCCCAACAGCCTGGACACCTCAACGGCCACCAATGATTTTGGCTCGGTCCGGCCGGAGCAGCTGAGGGATCTCACCACCAAGGACAACCGGGATCTGGTGACCGGCACGATCAGCCGCTGGCGGTTCCAGGCCGGAAAGCTGCGCCTCTCCCCCAACACGCTGGAAGGCGACCGGGTGGGCTTCACCAATGACCCCTTCACCCCGGCCCAGTCGTGGCTGGATTCTGAGGATGTGGTGATCACCCTGATGCCCAGCGGGGACACCGTGGTGAAGGCCGATCGCAACCTGCTGAGGCTCGAGGATCGACTGCCGATTCCCGTGACCCGCGAGACTCGCTTCGAGAAGGAGGAGGAGGTCACCAACCGCTTCGTGCTGGGCAACGACACGGAGGACCGGGACGGCTTCTTCGTCGGCTACAACGTGCCGATCAGGCTCGGTCAGAAATGGCGGCTGGACCTCCAGCCCCAGGTGATGATCCAGCGCCTCTTCAACGGCACCACCGACGCGTATCCGCTGCCAGGGTCACCGGCGGGAACCACCAGCACCGTTGAGCAAACGGCCAAAACCGGGGACTATTTCGGTCTGGAGGCGAATCTGACGGGTCCATTGCTGGGCTTCAGAGCGAATGCCAACCTGAGCCTCTCCACCCTCGATCCCGATAACATCGCCGATGGGACCCGCAGCTACGGCGACTTCGCCCGGCTGGTGACGATGCCCTTGCTGGGGGAAAGCACCTTCCGGATTTATGGCGCCTACCGCTTCCGCACCTGGAACGGCTCTCTGGGCGAACAGGATGTCTATTCCGCCTACGGCGTCTCCCTTGAACAGCAGAGCAACTTACCCAACTGGGGGAAACTGAGCAGGAGTGTTTACTGGCGCATGGGGGTGGGAAATTTCACAGCCAACCGGTCTGGCAACGCCGATCTGCTGAGCGTCTGGCGCGCCAATGCCGTCGGCTCGATGAACTTCTCCTACCCCCTCTGGACCGGCGAACCCTCCACCAGCCCGCTGCCGCTGGCGCTGGCCAACACGCCCACCCTGATCACGCCCGGTCTGCGCCTGAACGCCAACGTGCTCGGTGTGGCCGCGTACTTCAGCGACGGCACCAACCAGAACACGCTTGAGTTTTCCGGTGGGCCCACCCTGACACTGGGCCATTTCGAGAAACCCTTCCTGGATTACACCCAGATCAGTGTCACCGGCGGCATCACCCTGAGACAGGGACAGAGCCCCCTCAATTTCGATCGGGCCGTGGATCTGGGCACGCTCGGGATCGGTCTTGCCCAGCAGCTGGTGGGCCCCCTGGTGTTCAGCGGCGGCATCGGCCTCAACGTCGATCCCAGTTCGGAGTTTTATGGCGAGGTCACCGGCTCCTACCTGGAGCTTCGCTGGCAGCGGCGTGCCTACGAAATCGGGGTGTACTACAGCCCCTACGACGGCCTCGGCGGGATCCGCGTGCGGCTGAACGACTTCAATTTCACCGGCCCTGGAACGCCGTTCATTCCGTACCACTCCACCGGGAACGCCCTGAAGCGGCCCTTCTAGGCCGCTGCGAAACCGCTGAGATAGGGGAGCCGGGCGACGGTGGCGCGCAGTTCGGCGTCATGGGCCACCAGCTGGGCGGTGCCGTTCCATTCCCCGCTCAGCAACATGCGCCGGGGGCCGTCGGCCAGGTTCAGCGGCCACTCCCGGGATTCGCCACCGCAGCTGAGCACCACCCTGGGCGGGTCGAGATCGAGCTGGAGAGCGGCGCCGGGATCGGCGGCGATGGCCGCCTGCAGGGCCAGCACAGCTTTGTGGTCGCCGCTGAGACAGGGGATGCCCAGGGCGAGGCAATTGCCGAAGAAGATCTCGGCGAAGCTCTCACCGATCACCGCCCGGATGCCCCAGCGCATCAGCGCCTGCGGCGCATGCTCCCTGCTCGAGCCACAGCCGAAGTTGCGGTTCACCACCAGGATCGCAGCGCCCTGGTTCTCCGGCCGGTCGAAGGGGTGCTCGCCGCCCCGTTCGCGGCGATCGTCGGCGAAGACCCCTTCCGCCAGGTCGTCGAAGGTGACGCACTTGAGGTACCGGGCCGGGATGATCCGGTCGGTGTCGATGTCGTCGCCGGGAACCACCACGGCACGGCCCCGGCAGCCCGGGATCGGTCCGGAGGGAAAGGGAGTGGTGCTCATGCGGAGGTGGCTGCGGGCTCTGGGGTCGTCGGGGCACCGGCGGGCGGCGTACGGATCATCCGGCGCACGTCGGCCACATGGCCGCTCACCGCCGCCGCCGCCACCATCGCGGGGCTCATCAGCAGGGTGCGGCCGGAGGCGGACCCCTGGCGCCCCTTGAAGTTGCGGTTGCTGGAGCTGGCGCTGATCTGCCGGCCCTCGAGCCGGTCGGGATTCATGGCCAGGCACATGGAGCAACCCGGCTCGCGCCACTCGAAGCCGGCCTCGCGGAACACCGCATCGAGGCCTTCGGCTTCGGCTTCGGCCGCCACCTGCTCGCTGCCCGGCACCACGAAGGCCTTGATGCCCGCCGCCACATGGCGGCCGCGGGCGACGGCGGCGGCGGCGCGCAGGTCACTGAGCCGGCCGTTGGTGCAGCTGCCGATGAAGCACACATCCACCGGCACGCCCTCGATCGGCACTCCGGGGCGGAGATCCATGTAGCGGTAGGCCTCCTGAGCGATCGGCCGCTCATCGGCCTCGGTCTGCTCCAGGGTGGGCACGGTTTCGTCCACGCCGATCCCCTGCCCCGGGGTGATGCCCCAGGTGACGGTGGGCGCGATGGTGGCCGCGTCGAACACCACTTCGTCGTCGAAGACGGCATCGGGGCCGGAGGCAAGGCTGCTCCACCAGGCCACGGCCCGCTCCCAGGCTTCCCCGGTGGGGGCATGGGGGCGCCCCTTCAGGTAAGCGAAGGTGATGGCGTCGGGATTCACATACCCGCAGCGGGCCCCGCCCTCGATGGCCATGTTGCAGAGGGTCATCCGCTCCTCCATCGAGAGAGCCTCGATCGCCGGACCGGCGAATTCGTAGGCGTAACCCACGCCGCCCTTCACCCCCAGGCGGCGGATGATGTGGAGCACCAGGTCCTTGGCGAAAACGCCCTCCTGCAGCGCCCCCTCCACCCGGATGCGCCGCACCTTCAGCTTGCCCATGGCCAGGCTCTGGCTGGCGAGCACGTCGCGCACCTGGCTGGTGCCGATGCCGAAGGCGATGGCCCCGAAGGCCCCGTGGGTGGACGTGTGGGAATCCCCGCAGGCCACGGTCATGCCCGGCTGGGTGAGCCCCAGCTCAGGAGCGATCACATGGACGATCCCCTGGCGGCCGCTGCCGAGACCGTGCAGGGTGATGCCGTGGGCGGCGCAGTTGGCCTCGAGGGTGGCCAGCATCGCCTCGGCCAGGGGATCGGCAAAGGGCCGGGCCTGGGAGGTGGTGGGCACGATGTGGTCCACCGTGGCCACCGTGCGTTCGGGGTGGCGCACCGACAGGCCGAGGTCATCCAGGGCGGCGAAGGCCTGGGGGCTGGTGACCTCATGGATCAGGTGCAGCCCGATGAACAGCTGGGTGGCACCACCGGGAAGATCAGCGACCCGGTGCAGCTCCCAGACCTTGTCGTAGAGAGTGCCGGCGCTCAAGGGATGGGGGCGGAACGAGGATCAACCAGCCTAGAAGGAGGGTGTTCCGGGGCAATGCCCGGTCGACACCCCCGGACGGGCCTCCCCACCGCCTGCCGGCGGTTCCGCCGGGGAGGGCTCCCGCCGGAACAGTCCGTCGAGGTAGTGGCGGGCCACGGCCCGGTCATGGCTGGCGTGCTGGAACAGAAACCCCGCCAGGGCCGCCTGCATCAGGCGGTACTGGTCCCACTGGGGGTGCACCCGGATGAACTCCCGCATGGCCTCGAACAGGTCTTCCGGCATCTGGTTCTCGATGCTCACGGTGCGGGGTGCGTGGTCGGGAATCTGGCTCATGCGGCACGGGTGGTCGGTCCTCACCATCAGGGCATGGGGGCATTCCCCCCGTCAAAGCGGGGCGGATGGGGCCGGTCCCAAGGGTCCGCCGCTGAGAATCTCGGCGGGGGGCGGCTTCCAGGCCCCCGGTCGTCGGTGGCGTCCGGACCGGCCCCGATGGCCGGGTGCGGTCAAGGGGGGAACGCCTTTCCCACAGGGCGGAGGCAGGAAGGGCTGGCAGGGCCCAAACCGACCCGAGCCCCTGTGGAAAAAGGCCCGGGGTTCGGGGGAAAACAATGAAGCACGGGGGAAAAGTCCATGCCTCAGGATTCGTGATCGTTGGCGGCTGCGGCAGCAGAAGTTCCGATGGCGACCAGTTCAGAGTCCGTCGGTGTTCAGCCGTAACCGCAGCCGGTTCAGGCTTTCCCCCACGGTGAGGGTCTGGATCCAGGTGCGCTCACGGCGGCTGCCGAAGCGCACCGCCTGGCTCCGGCAGCCTTCGGGGCCGGCCACGGCGATGTGCACCAGCCCCACCGGCTTGGCGACGCTGCCTCCGCCGGGCCCGGCGATCCCGGTCACCGCCACGGCCCAGGTGGCCCCCGTGCAGCGGCGCACCCCTTCGGCCATGGCCTCGGCCACCGGATCACTCACGGCTCCATGCCGCTCCAGCAGCGCGGCCGGCACCCCCAGCAGGTCCTGCTTGACGCTGTTGGCATAGGAGATCACGCCGCCGAGAAACACCTCCGATGCCCCCGGGACCGCCGCCAGCGCCGCGCCGATGCCGCCGCCGGTGCAGGACTCGGCCACCGCCAGGGTCTCGCCGCGCCGCCGCAGGCCCTCCAGCACCACCGAGGCCAGGCTGTCGCCATCGGCGCCGTAACAGCCTGCGCCGGTCCGGCGGCGCAGCTCCGCCTCCACCGGGGCCAGCAACTCTGCGGCGGCGGCCCCATCGGCGGCCCGGGCCGTGATCCGCAGCTTCACCTCACCCGCCCCGGCATAGGGCGCCACTGTGGGGTTTTCCAGCACCAGCAGATCCCCCACCCGTTCGGCCAGTTCGGATTCGGCCACCCCCCAGAAGCGCAGCATGCGGCTGGCGAACACACCGCTGGCCAGGCCGGCTTTCCGCAGCCAGGGGGCCGCGGTGGCCTGCCACATGGCCCGCAGCTCACTGGGCACCCCCGGGAAGGTGAGCACCGTGAAGCCCGGCACCGGGGTCCAGATCATCCCGGGGGCCGTGCCGGTGGGATTGGCCAGCACCTCGGCACCGCGCGGCAGCAGGGCCTGCTTGCGGTTGCTGGCGGCCACGGGGCGGCCCCGGGCGCTGATCCGCGCCTGGATCGCCGCCCAGATCTCCTCGTGCTCCACCAGATCGGTGCCGAAGGCGGCCGCGATCGCCTCGGTGGTGAGGTCGTCGGGGGTGGGGCCCAGTCCGCCGGTGGTGATCAGCACCCGGCAGCGTCCTGCCGCCTGCCGCACCGCCTCGATCAGCCGCTCCCGGTTGTCACCCACCACCTCCTGGCGGTGATGCGCCACCCCCAGGGCCGCCAGCTCCTCGGCCAGCCAGCGGGCGTTGCCGTTGACGATGTTGCCGAGCAGCAACTCGCTGCCGATGCAGAGCACCTCCACCCCGGTGGAACCGGGGGCCCTGCTCACTGGGCCTCCTCCTGCATCTGACGCCGGCTCACCACCAGAACGGCGATCAGCACGGCGGTGGCCAGGGCCAGCCAGAGGAAGCGCATCTCCGCATTGGCCACCACCAGGGCGATGGCCGCCAGCCACTGGGTGAAGGCGTAGATCAGCACCACGGTGCGGCGATGGCTGAAGCCGGCCCGCAGCAGCCGGTGATGCAGGTGACGGCGATCGGGATAGAAGGGCGAGTGTCCTTCCTTGAGGCGCCCCATGATCACCGCCGACATGTCGGCCAGGGGCAGGGAGAGGATCAGCAGGGGCAGCAGCAGGCTGACGCTGGTGAGCCGCTTGGCGGGCCCGACGATGCTGATCGCCGCCAGGGCGAAGCCGAGAAAGTAGGAGCCCCCGTCACCCATGAAGATGCGGGCGGGGTTGAAGTTGTGGCGCAGGAAGCCCAGGCAGCTCCCCGCCAGGGCCGCCGCCAGCAGCCCCGCGGCGGGCTGGCTGAGGCTGAAGCTGACCGAGAGCAGGCCCACCGCCGCGATGCCGCTCACCCCGGCCGCCAGGCCGTCGAGGCCATCGAGCCAGTTGATCGCGTTGGTGATGCCCACCAGCCAGACCACGGTGGCCAGCAGGCTCAGGCCCTCCGAGAGGGCCAGCAAGGACGTGGCCTGCCCCAGCCCGAAGGGCAGGTCGATGCTGCCGATGCGGACCCCCTGGTTCCACACCGCTGCAGCCACCAGCACCTGGCCGAGCAGGCGGGGCAGGGGTGGCAGGGCGAAAAGGTCGTCGGCCAGGCCGATCACGAAATAGCAGAGGGCGCCGGCCAGGCTGGTCCAGATCAGCTGATCCTTGTCCGGCGGCAGCTCGGCGAAGCCCCCGAAGGCCCAGGTGCAGGCGAGGGAGAGGCTGAAACCCGCCACGATGCCCACTCCACCCAGGCGCACCATGGGCATCGTGTGCTGCTTGCGGGCATCGGGGGGATCCACCAGCCCCAGGCGCAGGCCCAGGGCACGCACGACAGGCACGATGACCGCCGTGAGCAGGGCCGCCGCGGTGGCCGTGAGCAGAGCCGCCGCGTTGGGGCTGTAGGCGAGGGTCACAACGTCGGGCCGGAATGCAGCGGTCCTGAGGGCGACACGTTACGTACGAATGGGGCCGTCAGGCGTGCTGAAGCTCACGCTGGCGTCCGTAGAGGGGGAAGCGCTCGCAGAGGGAGGCTACCCGCTCCCGGCAGCGCAGCTCGACAGCCGCATCGTCCTGGTGCAGCAGGCGATCGGCGATCACATCGGCCACCTCGCGGAAGGCCTCGGCATCGAACCCCCGGGTGGTGAGGGCGGCACTGCCGAGGCGCAGGCCGCTGGTCACGAACGGCGATTCGGGATCGAAGGGCACCGTGTTCTTGTTGGCGGTGATGTTGACGTCGCTGACCAGGAGATCCGCCACCTTGCCGGTCAGGCCGATGGAGCGCAGGTCGAGCAGCACCAGATGGTTGTCGGTGCCACCGGAAACCACGGCGATGCCTCGCTCCTGGAGGCGCTCGGCCAGGGCCTGGGCGTTGCGGACCACCTGCTCGCTGTAGCTGCGGAAACTGGGCTGCAGGGCTTCGCCGAAGGCCACGGCCTTGGCGGCGATCACATGCTCCAGAGGCCCCCCCTGGCAGCCGGGGAAGACGGCCTTGTCGAACTGGCGGCCGAAGCCGGCGTCGGAGGCCAGGATCAGCCCACCCCTGGGGCCCCGCAGCGTCTTGTGGGTGGTGGTGGTGACCACGTGGCAGTGGGGGATGGGGCTGGGATGCACCCCCGCGGCCACCAGGCCGGCGATGTGAGCCATGTCGGCCAGCAGGTAGGCGCCCGCCTCGTCGGCGATGGCCCGGAAGGCGGCGAAATCGATCGTGCGGGGATAGGCCGAGTAGCCGCAGATGATCAGCTTGGGCCGGTGCTCCAGGGCAAGTTGGCGGATCCGCTCGTAATTGAGCTGGTGGGTGTCCGGATCAACGCCGTAGTGAACGGCCTTGAACCACTTGCCCGACACGTTGACGGGGGAGCCGTGGGTGAGGTGGCCGCCATGGGACAGATCCATGCCCAGGATCGTGTCGCCGGGCTGGAGCAGGGCCAGGAAGACGGCGAAGTTGGCCTGGGCACCACTGTGGGGCTGGACATTGGCCCAGGCCGCGCCGAAGAGCTGCTTGGCCCGCTCGATGGCCAGCTCCTCGATGATGTCGACGTGCTCGCAACCGCCGTAGTAGCGCTTGTGGGGCAGGCCTTCGGCGTACTTGTTGGTGAGCACCGACCCCTGGGCCTCCATCACCGCCCGGGAGGCGAAATTCTCGCTGGCGATCAGCTCCAGATGGGTCTGCTGCCGCCGCAGCTCCTTGCCGATCAGGGCAGCGATGGCCGGATCGCCGCTGGCCAGGGGGCTGTCGATGGGCGCCAGGGCGGGCGCAGGGCCGTGATCCGCTCGTTCCACCATGGAGCTGCTCGGTGTCGTCATTGATCGTAGGCAAACAGGGGGGGCGGGCCGCCTGCTGGAAACGACGACCGAAGGCCATGAAAAAACCGCCCCGGAGGACGGCCTGGAGAGAAACGCGCCTGGAGAGATTCGAACTCCCGACCCTCTGATCCGTAGTCAGATGCTCTAATCCGCTGAGCTACAAGCGCCTGCCACATCATTCTCACCCCACGGGGTGCCGATCCGTCAACAACGCCCTTTCCCCATCGGCCCGATAGGGTCCGCTCAGTCCCATCCTGCGCCCGCGAACGGATTCCCCACCATGCCGATCCGCTGGTACGGCCCCGCCG
Source organism: uncultured bacterium (assembly GCA_942491175.1). GTDB lineage: Bacteria > Cyanobacteriota > Cyanobacteriia > PCC-6307 > Cyanobiaceae > Cyanobium. Next base: position 43,655 of record CALNZO010000017.1, read on the forward strand.
ATCCCGACGATCCCACCTACCGGCATTTCGAGCGGATCGTCAATCTCACCCTGCATGCCGCCCTGTTCTCCGCCGTGAACAGCGGCCTCTGGGTGGTGCAGGGGCTGCGCCACCCCTGGTCTCACCTCGGATGGCTGACGGTCGGCTGGGCCGCCCTGCTGCTCGCCCATGGCAGCGTGGTGATCCTGCAACGCCCCACCCCCCAGCCATGACGCTTGCCGCCTCCGATCTCGAGGAACTGAGCCGGGCGATCGCCGATCGGCTCTATGTGCAGGTGGCCGGCTGGCATCTGTACCTGGGCGATGCCGGCCTGGCCCAGACCCTCGCGATCGAATGCGCCGCCCGGCTCGATCAGGGCGCGGCCATCTGCGCTCGCCAGGCCCTGGAAGCGGTGCAGGTGCCGATCGGCGGTGGCGCCACCCGCCTGCCCCTGGCGCGGCTGGTGCCCGCCGGCCAGCTGCGGGATCTGGAAGACGTGCTGCAACCCTTTTGCTGAGAACCGCTGCCGGAGCCCCCTTCTGCCGATAGGGTGACGCCCCACGCAGGCCGGTCGTGCTGCTCATCGAAGTCACCAATGCCCGCGACGTGGTCCGCCAGCGCATCGGCAAGCTGGGCGGCCGGCTGATCGGCAAGGTGGTCGACGCGGAGGCCCAGGTGGAGAAGGCCCTGATCCAGGAGATGGAGAGCGCCTTCAAGGATTTCGGCATCGAAGCGCGGATCTTCTCCATCGACGGGCCGCAGATGATCGGTCGCTCCCACCTGGAGATTCCTGTGCAGGTGCGTGAGGTCCGCCAGGTGCGGCTGCCCTAGGAACGGCTCTCTGCGCACCATCAGCAGCAGCTGGCGGGCCTCCGGCACCCCCGCCAGGGAGGCCAGCAGGCCGAAGAGGGCCACCGCCAGGCCGGCGGAGATCCCGTTCTGCAGCAGCAGCCCCACCAGACCGGAGGGCCACTCCACCCGCTGGGCCAGACTCCAGGCCGCCAGCCCCGTCACCAGCGCGGCCCCGGAAAGAGCCAGGGTGTCGCGGGCCCAGCTCCGCAGCGGAAGCCCGCCGAGCCGGGAGGAGAGTCCCGTCAGCAGCCCCAGGCAGGTGATGAGGTTCACCGCCACGGTGGCCAGCACCAGGCCGGGGGCGCCGAAATCGAGGGCCGGCAGCTGCTGACCACCGGGGGTGGGACCTCCCACCAGCAGCCAGTCGAAGGCGGCATTGAGCCCGATGCCGCCCACCGACCAGCGGAACGGGGTGGTGCCGTCCCCGAGGGCGTAAAAGACACGCACCAGCACGTCCCGGGCCAGGTAGGCCGGCATGCCCAGGCCGTAGGCCATCAGCAGCCCACCGACGAGCCGGGCGGCGGCCTGATCGAAGGCACCCCGCTCGTAGATCAGGGCCACGATCGGGCCGGCCAGGCCCACCAGCAGCGCCCCCAGCGGCAGCATGCTGGCGATGGAGAGCATCAGCCCCTGGCGGATGCGGGCGATCAGCTCGGCCCGGTCCTCCACGGCCGTGAGCCGGGAATAGACCGGCAGCAGGGGCACCAGCAGGGCATTGGAGATCAGCCCCAGCGGGGTCTGCACCAGAAGGTTGGCGTAGCCCAGGCCGGCGGCGGCGCCGAGAATGCCCGACGCGAAGAACAGGTCCACGAACACGTTGATCTGCAGCATCCCCGACGAGAGGGTGGCCGGGCCCATCACCTGGAGCACCTCGCGCACGCCGGGATCACGCCAGTCCCAGACGAGCTGAAAACGGTGCAGCCCCTGCTTCGCCAGCGCCGGCAGCTGGATCAGCCACTGCAGCACAGCCCCCAGCGTGGTGCTGGCGGCCAGCACCACGCCGCCGATCACCGCGGCGGCGGGCAGGGTGATGGCGGCGCCCAGCTGCCACCACAGCACGCCGATGCCGCCGATCACGGCGACGCTCGACAGCAACGGGCTCACCGAGGGCAACCAGAACACGTCGGCGGCATTGAGGGCGCCGAAACCGAGCCCGATCAGGCCGGCGAAAAGGGCCATCGGCGCCATCCAGCGCAGCTGCAGCACGGCGAGATCGTGGCGGGTGGCGTCGAGGCCGGGTCCCACCAGATCGATGAGCGGGTCGGCGGCCACCAGCAGCAGCAGGGTGACGACGATCAGGGCCGCCCCCACCAGGGTGTTGATGCTGGCCAGGACATGGGCCCCCTCGTGCCGCGGCCGCCGGGAGAGCACGCTGACCATGGCGCTGTGGAAAGGGCCGTTGATGCCGCCCAGCAGGATCAGCAGGAAGCCCGGCAGCACGTAGGCGTAGTTGTAGGCGTCGTAGGCGGCGCCCACGCCGAAGGCGGCGGCGATCACCTGCTGGCGCACCAGGCCGGCCACCTTGCTGAGGGCCGTGGCCGCCCCCACGATCAGGGCAATGCGGCGCAGGGATCGGGCCATGACGGCTGGGCGCAGCCCATCGGAACGCACGGCAGTATGGCCGGCTTCCCGGAAGCTCCCCCATCCATGACCTCAGAAACCGCCTCCGCGGTCATCCTGCCGACGGGTCCGCTGGTGGAGGGGGTGCTGCTGAAGCGTTACAAGCGCTTCCTGGCCGATGTGGAGCTGGACGACGGCCGCACGGTGACGGCCCATTGCCCCAACACAGGCCCGATGACCGGCGTGCTGCTGCCGGGGGGTCGGGTGCGCCTGCGTCACGATCCCTCCCCCAGCCGCAAACTCGCCTGGACCTGGGAACAGGCCCAGGTGAGGGGCCAGGACGGCAGCCCCGTCTGGGTGGGCGTGAACACGGCGTTGCCCAACCGCCTGGTGCGGGCCACCATCGAGGCCGGCTGCCTGGAGCCCTGGCTGGGGCCCATCGAAGGCATTCGCGCTGAGGTGCCCTACGGCGAGGGACGCCGCAGCCGGATCGACCTGTTGCTGACGCCGGCCGCGGAGGCCGCCGATCCGAGGCCGATCTATCTGGAGGTCAAGAACACCACCTGGAGCGAGGGGGACCTGGGCCTGTTTCCGGACACGGTCACCGAACGGGGCCAGAAGCATCTGCGGGAACTCATGGCTCTGCTGCCCGGGGCCCGGGCGGTGCTGGTGCCCTGCCTGAGCCGCTCCGATGTGACCCGGTTCGCCCCGGGAGACAGGGCCGACCCCCGCTACGGGGAACTGTTCCGGGCCGCCCTGGCGGCAGGCGTGGAGGTGCTTCCCTGCCGGTACCGCTTCGATGGCGATGCGGTCCGCTTCCTCGGTCTGGCGACCGTGGAGACCTGAGGCCGCTCAGCCATGGTGCGGGTGGTAGTGGGTGCCGCGGTACACGAGGTCGGTCTCTTCGTCGGCCGGGGAAGGCTGATGCCGCAGGGGCGCAGCGTAGTGATGGCCGCGATAGATGTGCTCCACAGGGGCGGACGAGGGAGGCTCGTCATGGGAATGGTCGTAGCGGAGACCGCGATAGCAAAGGCTGGAACGGGGCATGGGGACAGGAGCGGAGGCGGAGTGGCAAGGGTGGAGGGAACGAGCCGGATCCCCTTGGGGAAGCGGGCCGAAAGCCCTCTGTGTGCCTGATGCATTTCTAGCTCGTCTGCACTGTTCATTCTGAACATTTAGACGAACTCTTCGCAGTTGTTAAGGCCTCTACCCCGGAACTGGCCGTCGATCCACCGCCTTCGCCACCGTCCAGCCCCCGCGACGGGCGCCCCCCGCGACGGGCCCTCCGGCGCAGATTTGTATCGGATCAGACATTGGAACGCGCCCTCGTCATGGATAGTCGGAACTTGTTGATGCCTACTCCGGCGTCAGAAGCCGAACGTTCACTTCACCACGTTCCCATGATCGATTCAAGTCACCAGCACAAGGTTGGACCGCCAAGAAGCCTCAGTGAGGCCAGTCTTCTTGAGGCTCCATCTCTGTTGATGCGCAAAGTTCGCGGTCTTTCCTCCAGGGAGGGCATCACCTGGCTCGCCTGTGTGCCCCTGGCTCTGTTCGGCCTGGGCGTGTTCACCCTCTCCGCCCATGCCGCCGAGCTGCCCGAGCTGACCCCAGCCTTCCTGGCCAACAACCTCTGGTTGGCGATCGCAGCCTTCCTGGTGATCTTCATGAACGCCGGCTTCGCCATGGTGGAGGCTGGGCTCTGCCGTCAGAAGAATGCCGTCAACATCCTGACCAAGAACCTGATCGTCTTCGCCCTGGCCGTTTCCGCCTACTGGCTGATCGGTTACTCCCTGATGTACGGCGACTCCATCGCCGGCGGCTGGCTCCACTTCAAGGGCCTCTTCTTCGACCCCACCGTCACCCCTGAAATGGTGACCGAGGGAGCCCTGGTTCCGAGCGTCGATTTCCTCTTCCAGGCCGCCTTCGCCGGCACCGCAGCCACGATCGTTTCCGGTCTTGTGGCCGAACGCATCAAGTTCAAGGAATTTGTTCTCTTCTCCCTGATCCTGGTCGGGATCATCTATCCGATCGCCGGCAGCTGGAAGTGGAACGGCACCGGCTGGCTCAACGAGCTCGGCTTCATCGACTTCGCCGGCTCCACTCTTGTGCACTCCGTCGGCGCCTGGGCGGGCGTGGTGGGGGCCCTGATCCTCGGACCCCGCATCGGCAAGTACATCGACTCCAAGCCCCAGGCCATCCCCGGTCACAACCTGGCGCTGGCCACCCTCGGCTGCCTGATCCTCTGGCTCGGCTGGTACGGCTTCAACCCCGGTTCCCAGCTGGCGATGGATGAAATGGTGCCCTACATCGCCGTGACCACCACCCTGGGAGCAGCCGGCGGCGGCATCGCCGGGACGCTGATCTCCCAGATGCACTCCGGCAAGCCTGACCTCACGATGGCGATCAACGGCATCCTGGCCGGACTGGTGAGTGTGACCGCAGGTTGCGACGGTTTCCCGATGTGGGCGGCCTGGGTCGTGGGCTTCATTGCCGGTGTGATCGTCGTCTACAGCGTCAGCTTCATCGACTCGATCGGCATCGATGACCCGGTGGGCGCCTTCTCCGTTCACGGCTCCTGTGGCATCTGGGGCACCCTGGCCGTCGGCCTGTTCAACAAGGACCTCGGCCTTTTCTTCGGGCATGGCTTCGGTCAGCTGGGTCTTCAGATCCTTGGTGTTGTCTGCTACGCCGTCTTCACGATCGTGTCGGCCTGGATCCTCTGGAGCATCCTGGGGGCCCTCACCGGTGGCATCCGGGTCCACGAGAAGGAGGAGCAGGTCGGTCTCGACATCAGCGAGCACGGCATGGAGGCCTACCCGGACTTCGTGGCATCCTCCAACTGATTCCAGGCCCTTCGGCCCCTGCCAGACCGCGGCTTCGGCCGCGGTTTTTTTTCGTCCGTCCGTGGGCCGCCCCCCATAGAGTCGGCAGAACCGGTACATGCCTGTGGACACCCGTGCCTTCAAGCGCTCCCTCCACCATTCGGATCGCTACAACCGCCGCGGCTTCGGCCTGGGTGAGGAGGTGGCGGGCAGCCTGGAGCAGGCCTACCAGAGCCATCTGATCGCCAGCCTGCGGGAAAGCGGCCAACTGCTGCAGCGCGGCCGGCTGAAGATCCGCCTGGCCGAAGCCTTCGGCTTCTGCTGGGGTGTGGAGCGGGCGGTGGCGATGGCCTACGAAACCCGCCGCCACTACCCCAGCGAACGGATCTGGATCACCAACGAGATCATCCACAACCCCTCGGTCAACGCCCATCTGCGCCAGATGGATGTCCGCTTCATTCCCGTCGACAACGAGGTCAAGGATTTCTCCGAGGTGGGGATCGGGGACGTGGTGATCCTGCCCGCCTTCGGTGCCACCGTCCAGGAGATGCAGCTCCTCAATGAACGGGGCTGCCACATCGTCGACACCACCTGTCCATGGGTCTCGAAGGTGTGGAACACCGTCGAGAAGCACAAGAAGCATTCCTTCACCTCGATCATCCACGGCAAGGTGAAGCACGAGGAGACCCTGGCCACCAGCTCCTTCGCCGGCACCTATCTGGTGGTGCTCGATCTGGCCGAGGCCCGCCTGGTCAGCGACTTCATCCTGGAGCGGGGCCAGGGCGCCATCGATCGCCAGGCCTTCATGAGCCAGTTCGCCAACGCCTGTTCTCCCGGCTTCGACCCTGACCGGGACCTGGTGCGGGTGGGCGTCGCCAACCAGACCACCATGCTCAAGAGCGAAACCGAGGAGATCGGCCGGCTGTTCGAGCGCACCATGATGCAGCGCTACGGTCCCGCCGAGCTCGACGAACACTTCCTCGCCTTCAACACCATCTGCGATGCCACCCAGGAGCGCCAGGACGCCATGTTCTCCCTGGTGGACGAACCCCTTGACCTGATGGTGGTCATCGGCGGCTACAACTCCTCCAACACCACCCACCTGCAGGAGATCGCCGTGAGTCGCGGCATCCGCTCCTTCCACATCGACGCCCCCGAGCGGATCGGTCCCGGCAACCGCATCGAGCACAAACCCCTGGGTGGGGACCTGGAGACGGTGGAGCCCTTCCTGCCGCCAGGGGCGATCACGGTGGGCCTCACCTCAGGGGCCTCCACCCCCGACCGGGTGGTGGAAGACGTGATCGAGCGGCTGGTGGGTCTCAGCGAGGGGTGAGGTCCCGGGCCTGATCTGCACACCTGGAAGCCCAGCACGATCGGGGGGCTTTAGATTCACAACAGGTTTCATCCCCTGCCTCCGCTGTCCACCATCTCCACCCTGACCCACCGCACGCCCCAGATCACGATGGCGGCAGGCTCCTCCCTGCATCAGGCCCCGGGCGACACCGGCGACGACCTGCCGCAACAACTGCGGGAGAGAAACGACCCGACCGTGCGGCGCTATGCCAGCACCTTCGCCGACCTGATGGAGATGCGGGCCCCTGCCGCCGTGGTGGGGGCCTACCTGGACCGGCACGAAGGCTGGTTCCGCCGTTGCGCCGCTCCGATGGCGGTCGACCCCATCGGCAGCCAGGGCTACGTGCTCACCCTGGGCCGTTTCGGCAACTTCGGCTTCGAGGTGGAACCCACCATCGGCCTGGAACTGCTTCCCCAGGCCGCCGGCGTCTACCGGATCCTCACGGTGCCTGTGCCGGATGGGGATCCTGCCCTGAGCAGCCTCTACGACGTCGAATTCATTGCCTCCCTCTGCCTCGACGAAGCCGGCGCCTCGGAGGTGTCCTCCGAGGAGGTGGATGGGGTCATGCTTCACACCATGGTCCGCTGGCAACTCGAACTGGCCGTCTGGCTGCGACTGCCCAGCATGCTCTCGCTGCTGCCGGAACAGCTCGTGCAGAGCAGCGGGGACCATCTGCTGCGCCAGATCGTTCGCCAGATCTCCCGGAGGCTCACCTGGAAGGTCCAGGAGGACTTCCACGCCAGCCACGGCATCCCCTGCCCTCCCCGTCGTCGGGCCCAGTTCTGAGGCCGGGGGCAGGGAGCAAGGAGCCGGCGGCCGGGAGGCTTCAGGGGGTGGTGAGGATCTTGTTGACGATCTGCATGCCACTGACCGCCTGCCAGAGGAAGAGGGTCATCAGGGTCATGTTGAGACCCACGTGGACCTTGCGGGCGATCAGGTTGCCGGCCTGCATCAGCGGGGAGAGGGCGGCGGCGATGGCGATCAGGGAAGTCATCCCCAGCCCCACCAGCAGGTGCGGACCGACGAACAGCTTGCCGTTGTTGGCGTAGGTGACGGCCATGCCGCCGACGCAGCCCAGCACCATCACCGCAAGCACGAGGCTGCCGAAGAGGAAATGGCGCTTGGCGAACTGCCCCTTGATCAGCTCCTTGCGGTCCTCGGCATCGGCGGTGCGGGTCTTCTTGGCCTTGATGCCCAGCACCATGGCGTAGCCCGCCAGGCCCAGGAGGGCCCACATCAGCAGCGGGTGGACGAAGTTGAGCCCGAAGGCGAAGGAAGCGGGAAGGGCGGCGAACATGACGCGGGGGAGCTCCACCGGGCCAGGGCCGGCTGGGAGTGCATCGAAATTACAACTCCCGCCGGCCTCAGTGGAGGAAATGGCGGCGGCCGGTGACCACCATCGCCAGGCCGTGGGCGTTGCAGGCGGCGATCGAATCCGCGTCGCGCTTGCTGCCTCCGGGCTGGATCACCGCCGTGATGCCGTGCCGGGCCGCCAGCAGCACCGTGTCGTCGAAGGGGAAGAAGCCGTCACTGGCCAGGACGGCGCCGCGGGCCTCCTCGCCAGCGGCCTCGAGGGCCAGCTGGGCCGAGCCCACCCGGTTCATCTGGCCTGCCCCCACCCCCAGGGTGCGGCCATCGCGGGCCACCAGGATGGCGTTGGAGCGCACGTGGCGCACCACCTGCCAGGCGAAGCGCAGATCCCGCCATTCCGCCTCGCTGGGGGGCCGCTCGCTCACCACCTGCCAGGTGTCCGGGCTCGATCGGCCGATCATCGGCCTGCTGGGCCAGCACGCCCCCCAGAACGCTGCGCAGCTGCTGGCGTCCGGTGACCTCCGCCAGGGCGGCGGGGTCGAGTTCCAGAAGGCGCAGATTGGCCTTGGCTGCCAGGCGCTCCAGGGCGTCCGCAGAGAAGGCGGGCGCCACCACGCACTCGAGGAACAGCCCGGCCAGATGCTCGGCAGCGGCCCGATCCACCGGACCGTTCAGGGCGACGATGCCGCCGAAGGCCGAGACCCGGTCGGCGTCCAGGGCTCGGAGCAAGGCGTCGGAGGGATCGCGTCCCAGGGCGACGCCGCAGGGATTGGTGTGCTTGATCACCACCGCCGCCGGCTCGGCAAGCTCGCCATAGCCGAACTCCGCCACCGTGGTGAGGGCGGCTTCCAGGTCGATCAGGTTGTTGTAGCTGAGGTCCTTTCCCTGCAGCTGGCGGGCCGCCCCCCAACCCGCTGTGGAGGCGCCGTACCAGCGGGCACTCTGGTGAGGGTTCTCGCCGTAGCGGAGCACCTGCCGCACCGGCAGCTCCAGATGCAGAGGAAGGGGCACGGCCTCGCTGCTGAGGCGGCCGTCGATCCAGGCCGCGATGGCGGCGTCGTAGGCGGCGGTGTGGGCGAAGGCCGCCAGGGCGAGCCGGCGCCGCAGGGCGCCATCGACCGTGCCGGCCGCCAGGGCCGCCAGGAAACCCGGGTACTGGTCAGGATCCGTCAGCACCGCCACATCGGCGTGGTTCTTCGCCGCCGCGCGCACCATGGCGGGACCACCGATGTCGATGTTCTCGATGGCGGTCTCCCAGCTCACGCCGGGGTCCGCCGCGACTGCGCGAAAGGGATAGAGATTGACCACCACCACATCGATCGGGGAGATCCCGTGGGCCTCCAGGTCAACCCGGTGGGCCGGGTCGTCCCGGCGGGCGAGGATGCCGCCGTGAATGCGGGGATGGAGGGTCTTGACCCGCCCCCCCAGGATCTCGGGAGCGCCGGTGTGGTCCGCCACCCTGGTGACCTCCAGCCCGGCGGCGGCCAGGGCCGCGGCGGTTCCACCGCTGGAGAGCAGGGTGAATCCCTGCGCCAGCAACCCCTGTGCCAGCGGCACCAGGCCCCGCTTGTCGGACACACTCAGCAGGGCCGTGGGAGCCATGACGGCAGCAGGGACGTTGGAGGAGCCAACCTACGCAGCAGCAGCCCAGCTCCACCGTGCCGACCGATCCCAGCATCCCTGCGAACACCCGCGACGATGGGCCCGGTCCGGAGGACGACGGCACCGCCCTGTGGGTCGGTCCTCGCCGGGCGGACAGGCGCCTGGTGCTGCTCCACGGCTGGGGTGCCGATGCCGATGATCTGCTCGATCTGGGCGAAGCGCTGCTGGGCGGCGACCCCGCCGGCATCGGCCTGAGCGTGGTGGCGCTGCGGGCCCCTCTGCCCCACCCCGGCGGCAGCGGACGCCAGTGGTACGACCTCCAGCAGCCCGCCTGGCCCGAACTGCCCGAGGCACGCCGCGATCTGCGCCGACGGCTGCTGGCGCTGGAGAACAGCGTGCCCCTGGAGCGCACCGCCCTGCTGGGGTTTTCCCAGGGGGCCGCCATGGCCATCGACGTGGCCACGGGCTCCGGATCGGATGGCTCGGAACCGCTGGCGCTGGCGGCTCTGATCGGCTGCAGTGGATACCCCCATCCGGACTGGCAACCACAGACTCCCCGCACGAAAATCCTGCTCACCCATGGGGAGCAGGATCCAGTGGTGCCGTTCGCGGCGAGTCAGGCGCTGGAGGAGTCGCTGGTGGCGGCGGGAGGGTCGGTGCGGCGGATGGCCTTCTCAGGCGGTCACTGCATCGACCCGGCGCTGATGGCCGCCATGCGGGAATTCCTGCTCAGCGGCTGGCGGGACAGCTGAGCCGGAGCCCTGCGGCCGGATCAGACGAAGGCGTACTCGTACTCCTCCATCTCCTCCCAGTCGTCGGAGGCGAGGGCTTCGAGACCTTCGAACAACACCTCTTCGCCGACGTTGTCGACGATCAGGCGCAGGGACGGGAACAGGAAGTGGTTCTCTTCGGCGTACTGGGCGCTGAACAGACCTTTCTCCCCCCAGAAGAAACGGTCGGTGGTGTGCTCGTTACGGCGCACGTTGAGGATCGCCGGGGCGATCAACTCGGTTTCAGCGATGTAGCGGCGTGCCGCGGTGACCGGTTTGTGGGAACCGGTTTCCAGATTGAAGGTGGGGACATGGGCGAGAACCCGCTGTCCGGCGAGACGACGGCGACTGATCCGCTTGCGCTTCTTGGACATGGTACGAATCCCTGAGGAGGGAAACCGAAGGTGGAATGGGGGGGGGGGCGACGGCAGACGCTCGGCGATCGGCAGGAGCCGATGACAAGCGCCGTGTCAGGCCTGCCCTCCTCTGGGGAGGGCAGGCCCACGTCCCTACGTCTGTCGACCTGAGGCGAGTCGGGGAGGGTCGCCATCGGTAACGCCGGAACCCGGAAGGGTGACCGGAACAGAAGCGGTACGCATCTGCCTCTGCTGTAGCCTCAATTGCGGGAAATGCGCAACTCTGGCCGTTACGACTGCAACTTTCCGCCCGTCCGAGGAGAGCGATGTAGTGGTCGTTACTAAGAGCTTAAAACTTTTTTCGCGTTCCGACACGCCTCTGCTGAGAATTTCCTTACGGATCCCTTGCCGCAGGTCGTGATGCCTGTCTCGGACCGGTTTCTGGCCTTGGTGGGCTACCAGCTCGATCAGTTCGTCGACTGCCCCGAGGTGCTGTCCCTGGTGGTCTACGTGACCCAACAGGGAGAAGCGGGCCAACCCAGCCTGATCCCTGTCGGCAACTGGCCCGCCAACGGGCACTCCCTGCCTCCGGTGGACAGCGTCAGCAGCCTGAGGGTACCGGCGGAGCAGCGGCGCTGGCTGCCGCTGCGGGATGGGCAGCGGCTTCTGGGCGCCCTTCAGGTCGAGACCGTCCGGTTCCCCTGGCCGGACCCCCTCGCCCAGCGGCTGCAGGCGGTCGCCCTGGCCCTCACCGAATCCCTGCGACTGGATCTCGAAGGAGGGGAACTGCGCCAGCGTCTTACGCAGAGGGAGGAGCAGATGGGCCTGCTGCTCCACCAGCTGCGCAACCCCCTGACGGCCTTGCGCACCTTCGGACAGCTGCTGCTGCGGCGCATGGGCCCCGACCACGACAACCGTTCCCTGGTGGAAGGCCTGCTGGCCGAGGAGCGCCAGATCACGCGCTACGTCGATGCCATCAGCGAGCTGGTCCAGCCCGACGGCCTCCTCACCGCCTCGGTCTCCCCCCAGCCCCTGCTGCTGCCGCCCCTGCTGAGCGGACCGGAGGGCCAGCCCCTGTCCCGCCTGCTGGACCCATTGCTGCAGCGGGCAGCGGCCACGGCGGCCCTGCAGGGCCGCCGCTGGCAGGGGCCTGACGCCCTGCCCGACTGGTGCGGCGACAGTGGTTCGGTGGCGGAGATCCTGGCCAACCTGCTGGAGAACGCCTTCCGGTACAGCCCTCGCGGCGCTCCCGTGGGGCTCCATGGGGCGGCGGACGACCAGCTCCTCCAGCTCACGGTCTGGGATGGCGGGCCAGGCATCGCCGCCGGGGAACGGGAGCAGATCTTCGGGCGCGGGGTGCGGGGATCCCGGGGCCAGGAGCTGCCCGGCACAGGCCTGGGGCTTGCTCTCGCGAGGGATCTGGCCCGCAGCCTGGGCGGGGATCTGGAGCTGGTGGTGCCGCCGCGGCAGCTGGACGCATCGCTTCCGGAGCAGGGCAACGCCTTCCGGCTCAGCCTGCCGCGGCCCCAAGCCGCAGCCCCACAGCGATGAGCAGCAGCACGCAGGCTTCGGTCCACTCCACGCAGGCCCCATAGGTGTCCCCGCTGTGGCCGCCCAGACGACGGCCCAGGGCCAGGGGAACGAGCAGGGCCGGCAGCAGCCCCACCAGGCCGGCGGCCACGGGCCAGCGCGGCAGACCCGGCCAGGGCAGCAACAGGAGCAGCGGCAACAGCAGCAGGGTGGGGCGCAGCTCCACCGCCAGCCCCTCCCGGTGGGCGCGATGGAAACCGGCGCTGCCATCGGCCCGCAGGTAGGGAAACCAGGCCATGGCGGGCAGGGGCGCCACCCGTCCCCAGACAGCGGCCCAGACCAGCGCCATCGGCGCCGCCGCTCCGAGGAGGGCAAGGGCCCCGGTCCGCAGCAGCAGCAGCAGGACCAGGGCCTGGACACCACTCGCCCCCACCCGGCTGTCCTCCATCGCCTCAAGGAAACGATCGCCGGCCGCCAGACCATCGGCGCTGTCCATGGCGCCATCCATGTGCAGACCGCCGCTCAGCCAGAGGGCCAGGGCCAGCACCAGAGCCACCTGGGCCAGCAGGGGGGCCCGCCCCTCCAGCCCCCACCAGAGCAGACCCTGGAGCCCACCGAGGACCGCACCGATCCAGGGAGCGAAGCGGGCGATCCGTTCGAACCGGGGGGCCGGCAGGGGCCAGGCGGGCAGCACCGAGTAGAAGATCCAGGCCCCTGCCAGATCCCGCAGCCACAAAGGGGCGCTCAGGCGTGGCATGGAGGCGGCAGCGGCGGCAGGAACCCCGTGTAGCGTCGCAGCAGCCCCACGTAGCGTCACCACTGACCCGGTGCGGCGCCATCGCCTTCGATTTCACGATCACGGCCTGCTGCCCGCGGACCCGGGCCCGCTGCGGCAGTTTCCGTACGCCCCACGGCGCCGTCAGCACCCCCCGGTTCATGCCGGTGGGCACCGCCGCCACCGTCAAAGGGATCAGCACCCCGCAACTGGAGGAGACCGGGGCCCGCATGGTGCTGGCCAACACCTTCCACCTGCACCTCCAGCCAGGGGAGCGGGTGGTGGCCGAAGCCGGCGGGCTGCATCGCTTCATGGGCTGGGACGGTCCCCTGCTGACGGACTCGGGCGGCTTCCAGGTGTTCAGCCTCGATGCCATCAACCGGATCGACGACGATGGGGTCGTGTTCCGCTCCCCCCGGGACGGGTCCCGGATCGAGCTGACCCCGGAGCGCTCCATGGCCATCCAGGGGGCCCTCGGCGCTGATGTGGCCATGGCCTTCGACCAGTGCCCCCCCTACCCCGCCAGCGAAGCGGCGGTGGCCGAGGCCTGCCGTCGCACCCACCACTGGCTGGAGCGCTGCGTCGCCAGCCACGGTGGCGGGGACGAGCAGGCCCTGTTCGGGATCGTGCAGGGGGGCTGCTTCCCCCATCTGCGCACCGAATCGGCACGGCTGGTGGCGGCGATGGACCTGCCCGGCATCGCCGTGGGGGGCGTGAGCGTGGGGGAACCCGCCGAGGAGATGCACCGGGTGGTCCGGCAGGTGGGTCCGCTGCTGCCCGAAGGCCGCCCCCACTACCTGATGGGGGTGGGCAGTCTGCGGGAGATGGCGATCGCGGTGGCCAACGGCTTCGACCTGTTCGACTGCGTGCTGCCGACCCGGCTGGGCCGCCACGGCACCGCCCTGGTGGCGGGGGAGCGCTGGAACCTGCGCAACGCCCGCTTCCGCCACGACCACGGCCCCCTCGATCCCAGCTGCGGCTGCCTGGCCTGCCGGCGGCACAGCCGCAGCTATCTCCATCACCTGTTCCGCAGCGAGGAACTGCTGGGCCGCACCCTGCTGAGCCTGCACAATCTCACCACCCTGCTGCGCTTCACCACGGCGATGGCGGAGGCGATCAGCCAGGGATGTTTTGCAGAGGATTTCGCTCCCTGGGAGCCCCACTCCCCGGCCGCCCACACGTGGTAGGTTCCGGCCATCGCAATGGTTCTCCCCCAGGCATGGTTCTCTCCCTGCTGGCCGGCTCCTCGCCCCACACCCTCGCCCAGCTGCCCGAGGCTTATCAGGCCTTCGGTCCCCTGGTGGATATCCTGCCGATCATTCCTCTCTTCTTCCTGCTGCTTGCTTTCGTCTGGCAGGCCTCGGTCGGCTTCCGCTGAACGGTTGGGCGGCAGTCCCGGCAGGCGGTTCAGGGGCGTTCCCACAGCACGGCCCACACAAACGCCGGCAGGGCCAGCATCCGCCGCCAGCGCGTGGGTTCCTTGATCAGCCGGTAAAGCCATTCGATGTGCAGGGCCCCCATCCAGGCTGGGGCCCGTTTTTTGATGCCAGCCCACACATCGAAACTCCCCCCCACCCCCATCCAGAGGCCGCTGCGGGGCTGGGGCAGTCCCTGAATCCAGGTTTCCTGCCGAGGCACCCCCAGGGCCACCAGCACCAGGTCCGGTCGGGCCCGAAGCAGCTGGCTCTCGAGGCCTGGCCAGGCTTCGGGCGACTGGTACCCGTGGACGCTGAACTCCAGCTTCAGCCCAGGCAGATCGTGGATCAGCCGGTCCCGCAGGCGCTCCATCACCGCCGGGCTTGCCCCCACCAGGGCCACCCGCCAACCCCTGACCGCCGCGTGCTCGAGCAGCCGACGGGCCAGCTCGATGCCGGGACTGCGGCGGACCCGATGGGACTGTCGCCCCAGGGCCCACACCACGCCGGCACCGTCGGGAATGACCAACTGCGCGGCCGCGATCGCCGCCCCAAGGGCGGGGTCCGCCCGGGCAGCCATGGTCATCTCGGCATTGAGCGTGACGATCTGACCGCCGCCGGCGTCATGCAGGGCGACCGCATCCCGGAACACGTCGTTGCTTACATTCACAGGAATGCCCAGGACGCGGGCGCGGACCGGTGAGGTCGCAATGGCTGCCATGAAACGGGACGTCGGCGGGGAGAATCTATGGCCAAACTCCCTGGCCGTTGACCCCAACGCTCCCCGATCTGACCCCTCCATGCTGACCACCGAGAGCCATGGCATCACGGCGGTGGAGGATCACCCCGACGCCCCCGCCAGCGAGGCGGAGGCCCGCAGAATTCTCCAGCGGCTCGACAACCAGATCGAGCAGGTGGTGCTGCGCCGCCAGCATCCGATCACCGGCCTGCTGCCCGCCAGCACCGCCAGCACCGTTCACGGCAACTACGGCGACGCCTGGGTCCGCGACTGCGTCTACACGATCCAGTGCGTCTGGGGCCTGGCTCTGGCCTACAAGCGTCTGGAGGGGCCCTGCCGCCGCGCCTTCGAACTGGACCAGCGGGTGCTGCAGCTGATGCGGGGCCTGATGCGCTCGATGATGCGCCAGTCGGCCAAGGTGGAGCTCTTCAAGACCAGCCTCCACCACCTCGACGCGATCCACGCCAAGTTCGACACCGACACGGGCGATCCGGTCGTGGCCGACGACGGCTGGGGCCATCTGCAGCTCGACGCCACCGCCCTGTTCCTGCTGCAGCTGGCCCAGTTCACCCGTTCGGGACTGGTGATCATCCAGACCAGCCATGAACGGGATTTCCTCCAGAACCTCGTCTTCTACGTGGCCCGGGCCTACCGGGTGGCTGATTACGGCATCTGGGAGCGGGGGGACAAGGGCAACCACGGTCTGCCGGAGCGCAACGCCAGTTCGATCGGGATGGTGAAGGCCGCCCTGGAAACCCTCGTCGGTCTCGATCTCTATGGCCCCCACGGCGATGGCAGCGGCTGCCTGATCATTCCCCACGACGCCATCGTGCGGCTGCGGCGTGCCCTGAGCGCCCTGCTGCCCAGGGAATCGGGCAGCAAGGAAGCGGACAGCGCCTGTCTTTCGGTGATCGGCTATCCCGCCTGGGCCGTGGAGGACCCAGCCCTGGTGGACCGCACCCGCAGGAAGATCCGCGACGAGCTGGCCGGGTCCTACGGCTACAAACGCTTTCGCCGCGATGGTCACCAGACCGTGGTGGAGGATGTGACCCGCCTCCATTACGAACGGGAGGAACTGGCCCAGTTCGAGCACATCGAATGCGAATGGCCCCTGTTCCTGGCCTATGAACTGATCACCGCCTGCTGCGAAGGCCGCTGGAGCGAGGCCCGCCGGTGGCGCCGGAGCCTGAAGGATCTGAGCGTGATGGTGGACGGGGAGGCGCTGCTGCCGGAGCTCTATCTGGTGCCGGCCCAGCAGATCGAGGCCGAGCGGCGTCAGCCCGGCAGCCAGCAGCGGGTCCCCAACGAGAACGTCCCCCTGCTGTGGACCCAGAGCCTCACCTGGCTGTCGGATCTGCTGCTGAACGGACTGATCACCCCTGATGATCTCGATCCCTGCGGCCGGCGCCACCCGGTACCCCTGGGTGCCGAGCAGGTGCTGGTCGCCCTGGTCCCCGCCGATGCCGGGATCGCCGCCGACCTGGCCGCCGCTGGCCTGCCGGTGCGAATGCCGCCCCACCCCGAGGCGGATCCTCCCCTGCGGGTGGCGAGCTCCCGGGAACTGGGCCGCCGCCTGACGACGGTGGGCGCCAACGGGCGGCTGGGACTGTCGGGTCACCCTCCCGTGCGGATGGAGACCCACGCCACCGCCCGGCTCTACCGGCACGACGGCGAGCTGATCGGTTTCCTGCCGGCGGTGCTCGAGGAGGACATGTTCTACCTGGCAGATGACCCCCAGGTGCTGGTGGACACGGTGGCCACCGAGGTGCGGGTGCTGCAGCGCCACTGGCGGGGTCCCGGCGCACCGCTGCTGCTGGTGCCGGTCGCTGGCGTGCCCTTCCGGCGGGACCCGGAGGCCTTCCTGAGGCTCGGCCGCGAGCTGCAGCGGGGACGCCTCGGCACGCTGCCCGCTCGGCTGGTGTCCCTGGAGGAGCTGGTGCCCCTGGCCAGCGTCATCGAGCTGCCTCCCCAGGCTCTGGCGGCCTGTGATCTGGTCCCCGACGCTCACACCCTGCTGCCGGCCAGCACCAGCCACCAGCCCCTCACCGCCCGCCAGGAACAGGAACTCGAGGATGTCCCGCTGGCCCATCTGGTCGACCGGCTCTGGGGCAGCCGCTCCCTGGAGGAACAGGCGGAAGTGCTGGAGCTGCTGAGCCGCCGGCTCGGTTCCAACGCCCGCCTGCAGGGGCCCCGCAGCGGTCCCGGCGTGCGACTGATCGTGCTGCTGGAGGAGGTCTACCGCCGTGCCCTGGCCGAGGCCGACTGGAGTGTGGTGCGCCGGGCGGCCGGTGCCATGGGGCTGGTCCACCCCCAGCTGGAGGATGCCCTCACCGACCTGCTGCTGCGCCAGAAGCAGGTGGTGGTGGGCCGCAACTACACCCGCGACTCCCTGATCACCCATCCGGAGGGCAGCCTGGCCATCGCGGCGATGGTGCGCCGCTTCAGCGGCGAGGACGGACGGGAATGGATGCTGCAGCAGGAGCTGCTGCTGGCCCTCGACGCCCTGGCTCGCTCCGATGTGAACCTGCTCAGCGGCAGTCTCACCCTCCAGCTGGGTCAGCTGCTGCTGCTGCTCACCGGGGAACTGGCGGCGGAGGCCAACCTCAGCCCGAGTGACGCCTTCGAGGCCCTCTGCGGCCTGCCACCCCACGCCATACGCCGCCGGCTCGAGGCCGTCCTGGCCGATGTGGAACATGCCCGGGCCTCCCTGCAACGCAAGGAACAGCTGCATCTGCGCGGGCGGGTGCGCTGGGAGGTGCCCGATCCCCTGGCCGAACTGCCGAAGGACGGGAGCTGGCTGCAGCACCGCATGCGGCTGGGGGCGCTGCAGCGGGTGCCCAAGCAGTTCTATCCGGGCATCTGGGATCTGCTCCACCACTGCCGGGGCATCGTGATCGGCGACAAGCTGGAGCGCCGCAACCGGCTGGAGAGTGCACCCCTGCTGCGCGAGAAGACGCCCGGCGAGAAGAACTTCGCCATCCTGGTGGAGCACCTGCTGAGCAAGATCGAGGCTCCGGAGTACCGCCGGCTCTGCATCGAAACCCTGCTCACCCTGATGGCCTTCGTGGCCGCCAACCCCCAGGTGCAGTTCGACGACGATCTCGCCCTCGACGTGGTGATCGGTCATGCCGTGCGGGTGGGCTGGCAGCAGCGACACCCGGAGGTGGCAACCGCCGACTACGGCCAGCACAAGGCGGATGCCTGGGATCTCTTCTATCGCTCGTCTCCCGCCGACTGCCGCCGCTGGCAGCTGCTGGCCCTGCAGGAGCTCACCGACGACAGGGAGCTGGCGGCCTAGATCGGGGCCTCCAGGGCCATGCAGAGGCTGGGCTGCTCGACGCACTGCTCGATCAGGTCGGCCAGCTGCAGCGCCCTCGAGGCCTGCAGACCACCCACCGCAGGGGTTTCCCGACCCCGCACGCACTGGAGAAAGTGCTCCAGTTCGGCATAGAGGGGCTCGATCGACGTGGTGCTCACCTCCTCGATGAAGCCATCGTTGCGGTAGAGCAGTTCGCCGTGATCGGCGCTGACGGATTCGTGGGAACGGCGGTGGATGCGCAGGTTGTGGTTGAGGAAGTCCGTCTCCATCAGGCTGCTGCGGCAGTGGGCACTGAGGCTGCGGATCTTGCGGTGGGCCATCTTGCTGGCCGTGAGGCTGGCCACCACGCCGTTGGCGAAGCCGAGGGTGGCATTGACGTAATCGATCGGGCCATCGGAGCTGCGACCGCCGGCCGCCGCCAGGCGCACCACCGGAGAGGCGGCCAGCTCCAGCACCAGATCGATGTCGTGAATCATCAGATCGAGCACCACCGACACGTCGTTGGCCCGATCGGCGTTGGGGCTGTGACGGCGCGCTTCGAGAACCACCACCTCCTCGGAGGCCACCACGCGCAGCAGTTCCCGGAAGGCGGGATTGAACCGCTCGATGTGGCCCACCTGCAGCAGACGCCCGGCCCTCTCGGCGGCGCGGATCAGATCGGCCGCCTCCTCCTGGGTGGCGGCGATCGGCTTCTCGATCAGCACGTGCACCCCCGCCTGCAGACAGGCCATGCCGACCCGGTGGTGGAGCAGGGTGGGTACGGCGATGCACACCGCCTCCACCTCAGCGAGCAGGGCTTCGTAGGAGGGAAACCAGTGGCAGTCGAACTGGCCCACCGCCAGAAGCCCCCGGGCCTCGTCGGGATCGGCCACCCCCACCAGTTCCGCATCCCGCAGCAGGCTCAGCACCCGTGCGTGGTGCCAGCCCATGTTTCCGATGCCGATGACACCCACACGCACTGGGTTCATGGCAGGGGCAGAGCAGGTGGGCGCATTATCGATGATCAGGCTCCGTCCAGGCCGGAGAGGGTGATCCGGACCCGCTCGATGCGGGGTCCGTCCATGGTGAGAACGTCGATGCGCACCCCATGCCAGCGCAGGCCTTCACCCGGTGAGGGGATGTGCTGCAGCCGCTCGAGCACGAACCCGGCCAGGGTGTGATGGCCTTCCGCTTCGGGCAGCTGCAGACCCAGCTGGCGGTTGAGTTCGACGATCTCCAGGTCCCCCGCCGCCGACCAGCTGCCGTCGACGAGCGGCTGCAGATCCTGGGCCGTCTCCAGAGGATTCTCGTCCTCTCCGACAATCTCCCCGGTGAGATCGGCCACGGTGACCAGGCCCTCGGTCCCGCCGTGCTCGTCCACCACCACCAGCAGGGGCTGGCCGCTGCGGATCAGGGGAAGCAGATCGGCCAGGGAGGCACTCTCCTGCACCTGGCCCAGAGGCACGATCCAGGGGGCCAGGGGGGTCTCCGGTTGCAGAAGACCCCGGGCGATCGGCTCGGCCAGCCGGCGCAGGTCGAGCATGCCGCGCACGTCGTCGAGGGAGCTGCCGATCACCGGGAAACGGGCGTGCTGGCTGCTGTGCACGGACTCCATCATCTCGGCGAAGGTGACCTCCACCGGCAGGGTGACCATGCCGGAGCGCGGCACCATCACCTCCCGGACCAGGGTGTCCCGCAGGGAGAAGACCCCTTCGAGAATGCTGCGCTCGTCGGGCATCAGGCCCGTGACGCCGCCGCTTTCGATGAGCGTCTCCAGTTCTCCGGCCGAGAGCACCGGCACCAGCTCGTCCCAGTTGCGGGGCAGGCCCAGCAGCCTCAGCAGCCCGCCGCTGAGGCGCTCGATCAGCAGCAGCATCGGCGCCAGGGTGCGGGTGAGCGATTCGAGCAGCGGCGCCAGCCGCAGGGCCGAACCCTCGGGGCGATGCAGCACCCAGGCCTTGGGCAGAAGACCGCCCACCAGGGTGGCCAGCAGAGCGAGCGTCAGGAAGACGACGGCATCGATCCAGCCCTGATCGCTCCAACCCATCCAGCCGGCCACCTGCTCCGCCAGGCCCCGGCCCAGCCAGCCCATGGCCAGCAGGGCCAGCACCAGCCCCAGCTGGGTGGCGACCAGGACGCGCCGCAGGCGCTGCTGCAGCCGGGCCACCGAACGGGCCCCGGGCTCCTCGGCCTCCTCCAGCTGCTGCACCCGGCTGGGGCGCAGGCGAATCAGCGCGAACTCCCCGGCGGCGAAGAAGGCCAGCAGGGCCATCAGGATCGCCAGAACCAGGAAGCGCATCGGCGGGGAGTCGTGGCAGCAGGTTAGGCCCCGCCGGCAGGCTCAGCCTCCACCCCCTTCCCCGCCTTCCCCTCCCTCGCCGCCCTCGTCCATGTCACCCCCGGCCGGCGCCTCCGTCGGGGCTCCTGCGGACGGCTGGGTCGGTGAGGGAGTGCTCACCCCGGCCTCCCCACCTTCGATCTCCCTCGGCTCCGGGGCCTGGGAGCAACCCATGGTGGCTGTGATCAGCCCGGTGGCGACCAGGAAAAGAGCGACGCTCGAACGGGCCATGACAAGACGCAGAGGCAACAGGGATTGTGGCGCCGCCTCGCCCCGGCCACCGATCCGATGCCACGGTGGCGGGTGCCCGATCGAACACGTGAGGATGCTCTTCCGCCTCGAACCCCTCCTCAGCGACGGCCAGGTGGAGGAGCTGCGCCTGGCCCTGCTGGCGGAGGACACCCCCTGGCGGGATGGGACCGAAACAGCCGGATGGCACGCCCGGGGCGTCAAGCGCAACCGGCAGCTGGATCCCAGCTCCGCCCTGCATCACACCCTGGCCTCGGCCCTCAGCGACCATCTGCTGCTGCATCCGCTGCTGCAGGCGGCGGCCCTGCCGGTGCAGCTGCACAACCTGCGCTTCAGCCGCTGCGGCACCGGCGAGGGCTACGGCCGGCACGTGGACAACGCCTACATGGTCGGCGGCCGCTCCGACCTCTCCTTCACCCTCTTCCTGAGCGATCCCGACCAGTACCGGGGCGGAGATCTGGTGCTGGAGGACCCGGGTGGCGAGAGCACCGTCCGGCTGCCGGCCGGCCATGCCCTGGTGTACCCCAGTTCCCTGCTGCACCGGGTGGAGACGGTGACCGGAGGCGAACGGCTGGTGGCCGTGGGCTGGATCCAGAGCCGGATCCGCCGGAGCGACCGGCGCGAACTGCTGTTCGAGCTCGACACCGCCCGCCGGGCCCTGTTCCGGGAGCAGGGCAAGGAGGAGATCTTCGATCTCCTCACCCGCAGCTACACCAACCTGCTGCGGATGTGGGGGGAATGAGGGCCATGGGGGTCGCGAGGATCGAACTCGCCTCGGGCGAATTATGAGTTCGCTGCATTCACCAGATTGCTAGACCCCCGACATGCCGGCGACAGGCCGGACGGGCCGTCTCACCAGAGCCCTCGGACCGGCGGGGTCCAGGTGGTGTCGGCCGGCTGCTGGACGTAGGCGGGTTCGGGGCCCGGCACGAGACTGGCGCCGAAACCATTGGAGATATCCGAGGTGCGTACCGGCATCAGGCCGTTCTGGTCGTTCAACATCACCCCATAAGTGTTCTCGATGGCGCTGCCGTCCCAGACGATGGCCTGATCGGGAAATCCGACACCCACGAGCTTGTTGCCGCCGGGGCCGGAGAGGGCAAGCCCGAGGGCATCGGTGAGCTGGTGAAGGATGTTGATGCCCGAGGCGTAGGGCGCTGAGTAGCTGTAGTAGCGGCGTTGCATCACCTCCACCGGGGAGCTGGTCACTCCGCAGCGGGTCACCTCCACCGGAGCGGAGCCCGCCGCAGCGTCCATGGGTGCCTCGAGGGTGGTGGTGCAGAGCACCGGACCCGCCTGGGCGGGAGCCGTCAGGACCCCGGCCAGGAGCGGGGCCAGGGCTGCCAGGGGAAGGGAAGCCGCGCGGGCCACCTTGGCGGCGGAAATCGCGGGCACTGCCAGGATCGGTGCTGTCATGGGGTCGTACGGCCCCAGTTCCGGGGCGGTCTGGGTGCAGGTTAGCCACCTCTGACCCTCCCAACCATCCATCTCCCCTCGCATCCGCCCCGCCCCTGCCGATGGTTTCCTTGCCTACCAGCCAAGAGCAACAGCGCTCCGGCCTGCTCGCCCTGCTGGCCCAGCGGGCCTACCGGCTCGGCGATTTCACCCTGGCATCGGGCCGCCGCAGCCCGCACTACGTCAACTGCAAGCCGGTGAGCCTCAGCGGCATCGGCCTGGCCCTGCTGGGGCCCCTGATGCTGGAGCAGGTGGAGTCGGAGGCGGCCGCGGTGGCAGGTCTGACCCTGGGGGCCGACCCCCTGGTGAGCGCGGTCGCCCTGCGGGCCGCCCTTGATGGCCGCAGGCTCGATGCCCTGATCGTGCGCAAGGCGGCCAAGGGCCATGGCACCGGCGCCTGGCTGGAGGGGCCCCTGCCTCCAGCCGGAAGCCGGATCACAGTGCTGGAGGACGTGGTGACCACCGGAGGCTCGGCCCTCAAGGCCGTCCGCCAGCTGCAGGAGGCGGGTTACGAGGTGGACCGGGTCGTGGCGATCGTGGATCGTCAGGAGGGCGGGGCTGAGGCCATCGAAGAGGCCGGGCTGGACCTGCGCAGCCTCTTTCTGCTCGAGGACGTGGCCGCCACCGCCGCCGGACTGGACGGCGCGGCAGGCTGACCCCCACACCGCTGACGCCATGACGCCCTCCCCCGTTGCGAGCTCCGCCGATCCCGGCCCCTGGTCCTGGAGCCCACCGGCCGACAGCCGATGGTCCCGGCCGGTGGGTCTGCTGAGGCTCGAGGGGCCCGACACCCTGAGAGTGCTCCACGGCCAGACCAGCCAGGCCCTCGAGGGAGCCCGGCCCGGCCAGTGGCTCGGCACCTGCTGCATCGGCCCCACGGCCCGTATGCGGGCCGTGGCCGAGGTGCTGATCGACGGCACCGGGGCCTGGCTGGTGATCGTCGCCGGGGACCCCGAAGCCGTGCGCATCGCCCTCGACCGGGTGCTGTTCCCCGCCGACAAGGTGCGGCTGGGGCCCGTCACGCCGGCCGTGCTGCATCAGCCCCTGGGATCGGAGGGGCCCGAACCGACGCCCGCCGGCACCTGGGCCATCCAGGAGGGGACGGCGGGCTGGCGGTTGGGGGACGCCCTGCTGCTGCCCGACGACGCCCCTCTTCCTGGCTGGCTGGCCGAGCGGCGCCCGCTGCAGCCCCACGAACAGGAACGCTGGCGGCTTCAGCAGGGGCTGCCGGCGGCGCCGGGGGAGATCAACGAGGAGACCAATCCCTTCGAGCTGGGGCTGGCGGCCATGGTGAGCCTCAGCAAGGGCTGCTTCGTTGGCCAGGAGACCCTCGCCAAGCTCGCCACCTACGACGGCGTCAAGCGGCAGTTGAGGCGCTGGTATGCCGCCGGGGCGGCCGCGGAGGCCGTCGCCCCGGGCACCCCACTCCAGGCCGGTGATGGGGGCCGGGCAGGTCTGATCACCTCCAGCCTGGAACTCCCGGGCGGCGGGGGCTGGATCGGTCTGGCCCTGGTGCGCCGGGCCTTTCTGCAGGAGGAGGTCCTGGAGGCCGGTGGAGCCCCGGGGGCCCTCCTTCGCCTCTCGGTACCGGTGGCGTTTCAGCCCCCGCCCGTGGGGGCCGGCGGCAGGGCGTCGTCCTGATCCAACAGCCAGCGGACCACGGTCCAGGTGGCCAGGCTGTCGTCCTGGTTGTACCGGAAGATGCGCTGCAGCTTGCGATTCAGAGCGCGCCTGCCGGGTCGGCGTGGACCGCCGGAACCTTCCCGCCACTGCCGCCACCAGAGCAGGCAACGGGCGCCGTCCACCCCTTTCTGGCTCCAGGTGAACCCCAGCCAGCCCGCCACGGCCTTGAGCCCGTAGCTGTTCACCGGCAGCAGCCAATGACGTCGCAACCGCTGGTGCACATCCACCAGCCGGGCCCGAAGCCGATCCCGCTCCCGTTCCGAGGCCCCCTGGCGTTCCGCCAGACGCAGCAGGGCGATCGACTCGGTCTCGCCGTAGTGGAGCACGGGCCAGCCGGGATAGCGGGCCAGCAGGCTGCTCAGCCGCTGCCAGAGACGCGCCTCGCCGTGCTCCTGCAGGGCCATCAGGGGCTGGTAGGTGCCAAGGCTCTCCCCGGGAGCCGGAGCGGCGGGCCAGCGGCCATCGGCTCCCCGTTCCAGCCGCACCAGGCCATGGAGGAAATCATCGCGGGCATCGGGGTCGGATTCGATGTCGTAGAGCAGCACGCCGGGGGCCTCGGCCAGTTCAGGCAGGGCCGGGGAGGGATCCGCTTCGGTCCGCCGCGGATGCCCCTCGCTCTGCACCCGGGCCTGCGCCACCAGCTTCGGCGCCACCTCCCGGTGCTGCTCCCCGTGCTCGGCCAGGTCCTCCGCCAGGCGGTCAGGATCGGCCGCCGCCAGCTGGCCGAGGCTGGTGATGCCCAGCGCCAGCAGAAGTTCGCGGCGCCTGCCGCCGATGCCGCTCACCTCGCTGAGGTGCCCTTCGGCGGCGGCCACCCGGTCGCAGGCCCCTCGCCAGCTGCAGAGGGTGCACTTCTTGCGGTCGCTGACCAGCGGTGGCGGCTCGCCGCGCCCCAGATCGAGACCCAGCCGCTCCAGGCTCTCGTCGAGCTGACGCTGCAGCCCCGTGCCCAGGGCCAGCCTCTCCCGCTCCAGGCGGCGATCGCCGCCCGCCACCACCAGGCCATGGGGCACGGGAGCACGCTGACGCACCTCCAGCAGCCGGGCCCAGAGGGCAAGCAGCAGGCGGTGCTCCCGTGTCAGGCGGCGGCCCTGGCGGGCGAGCACCGGCCGATAGCTGTGGGCACCCCAGCGGCTGGGAGCCTCCACCCGCTCCAGCAGGCTCGGATGGGCCTCCAGCCGGGTGCCGCCGGGGCCCGATCCCACCAGCCTCAGGCCCACCACTCCGGGCGCACCGTCGCGACAGGCCTCCTCTCCGTGGCCGGGACGCTGAGGCAGCAGGCTCTGAAACGTGCGCAGCTGATCGTCGAGAGCCAGGGCCCGGTGGGCACTCCACAGCCTCTCCTGGGGTGGGCCGTGGCGGTCGAGCCAGGCCCTTCTCCGGCATCGCACCCAGCTGCGCAGAAGACGGTCGGTGAGGACGGGAGCGTCCGGTGACGGGGTCATGGCCGCAGGCTAGGAGGGCCGGTGGCCTGCCATCAGGCCGGCACCCGCAGCAGCCGCCGGGAGGGGATGTCCTGCTACGACCGGCCTGATCCTTCCCTGCGTCCGCGCCGCGCCATGGCCTCCGCTCCCCTGCCCCTCGAGGCCGGACCGATCCACTTCGGAACCGACGGCTGGCGGGGCATCCTCGGCGTGGACATCACCATGGAGCGCCTGCTGCCGGTGGCGGCCGCCGCTGCCCGGGAGCTGGCCGCCAGCGCCCCCGCCGGCCTGGGCAGCCGGGAGGTGGTGATCGGCTACGACCGGCGTTTCCTGGCACCGGAGCTGGCCGAAGCGATCGCCGCCGCCGTGCGGGGGGCCGAGCTGGTGCCGCTGCTGGCCGCCAGCCCTGTCCCCACCCCGGCCTGCAGCTGGGCCGTGGTGGAGCGGAGCGCCCTGGGTGCCCTGGTGATCACCGCCAGCCACAACCCGCCGGAATGGCTCGGCCTGAAGATCAAGGGTCCCTTCGGCGGCTCGGTGGAGGGCGACTTCACCGCCCGGGTGGAGCAGCGGCTGGCGGCGGGCGGAATCAGCGTGCCCATCCCGGGCACCACCGAGCGCTTCGATGCCATGGGCACCTACCTGGCGGGCCTGGGCACCAAGATCGATGCCACCGCTCTGGTGGAGGGACTGGCCGCCATCGGACTGCAGGTGATCGTGGATCCGATGCACGGCTCCGCCGCCGGAGGGCTGCCTGCCCTGCTGGGAGAAGCCGGCGCCGCCGCCGGCGTGATCCGGGAGATCCGCAGCGGGCGTGATCCCCTCTTCGGGGGCCACCCTCCCGAACCTCTGGCGCCCTACGTGGAGCAGCTGGTCGCCGAGGTGCGCCGGGAGACGGCAGCGGGCCGCCCGGCGGTGGGCATCGTCTTCGACGGCGACGGCGACCGCATCGCCGCGGTGGACGAGCAGGGCCGCTTCTGCAGCACCCAGCTGCTGATGCCCCTGCTGATCGACCATCTGGCCAGGGCCCGCCAGCTGGCCGGCAGCGTGGTGAAGACCGTGAGCGGCTCCGACCTGATGGCCCTGGTGGCGGCGGATCTGGGCCGGGAGGTGATCGAGATGCCTGTGGGCTTCAAGTACATCGCCTCCGAGATGCTGAGCAGCCAGGTGCTGGTGGGGGGCGAGGAATCGGGAGGCGTGGGCTTCGGCATCCACCTGCCGGAACGGGATGCCCTGTTCGCCGCCCTGCTGCTGATCGAGGCGCTGGTGGAGGGGGGCCTGCCTCTGGGCGCGCGCCTGGAAGCCCTCCAGCAACGCTGCGGCGGCGCCAGCGTCTACGACCGGCTGGATCTGCGCCTGCCGGACATGGCCAGCCGCGCCCGGCTGGAGGCGCTCCTGGCCCAGGATCCGCCCCAGGAGGTGGCCGGGGCGGCGGTGCTGGAGGTGAACCGCACCGATGGCGTCAAGCTGCGGATGGGGGCCAGCCACTGGCTGATGCTGCGCTTCTCCGGCACCGAACCGCTGCTGCGCCTGTACTGCGAAGCCCCCGACGCCGATCGGGTGCAGGCGGTGCTGGGCTGGGCGCGCCGGCTGGCGGAGACCATCTGATGGCGTCCTCCCCCACCGTGCTCGTGATCGCCAGCGGCAACGCCGGCAAGATCAGGGAATTCGCCCACCTGCTCGCCTCCCTGCCCCTGGAGGTGCGTCCCCAGCCCCAGGGCATGGACGTGGAGGAAACGGGCAGCAGCTTCGCCGCCAATGCGCGGCTGAAGGCGGAGGCGGTCGCCAGGGCCACCGGCCACTGGGCCCTGGCCGACGACTCCGGCCTGGCGGTGTCGGCCCTCGGGGGAGCCCCCGGGGTCCATTCGGCCCGCTACGCCGCCAGCGACGATGCCCGGATCGCCCGGCTGCTGGGGGAACTGGGGGAGGCCGACCGGCAGCGGGCGGAACGCGGTCTGCCGGCCGATCGGCGGGCGGAGTTCGTGGCGGCCCTTGCGGTGGCCGATCCCACCGGTGCCATCCGCCTGGAGGTGGAGGGCCACTGCGATGGGCTGATCCTGGAGGCCCCCCAGGGGAGCGGAGGCTTCGGCTACGACCCGGTGTTCCTCGTGCCGGAAGCGGGCCTGAGCTACGCCCAGATGG
>CALNZO010000018.1:0-141243 GCA_942491175.1 uncultured bacterium
GGTGTGTGACGGCAAGACCCTGCGAGGCTCGATCGAGACCACACCCGCCGGTGGTTCGGCGTTCATTGCCCAGGTGACGCTGTACTCGGCCGCCTTGGGTGTGGCGATCTCTCAGGCCTGCTACGCCACTGGCGCGAACCACGAGCGGGCCGTGCTCCGGCAACTGCTCGGGGAGCTGGATCTCGAGGGGGTGCTGATCCAGGCAGATGCGCTCCACACCCAGAAACCTTTCCTAAGTAACACCCTCCATCGCAAGGGCTTTGGGGCTTGATATCTGACTTTCTACAATGCTGAATCCCAACATGCCAGCCTTCCTTTCGAGGCTGGCAATCGCGAGTCGCTTCTGCTTCTCTTCGTAGTCTGCAGAGCCAGGATCCACATAGCAGCCACCATAGCGAACAGCTCTATAGAATAGTTCCGCTATCTTTCTTGCTGTAGCAACATGGGCCTTCGGCTTACCGCGTCGAATCGCTAGTCTTCGACTGAATGCTCCAATTGCAGTTTGCGACCGTGACGCAATTAGTGCGGCCATCCAAAAGGCTGAGCCAGCACGGCTTGAACCTGGCCGCGTGCGCGAGGAAAGTACACGTCCGCCTGAAATCTTGTTTTGTGGTGCTAGGCCTAGCCAGGATGTGAAATGCTTTGCTGTGGGCCATTTCTCCATATCTGTGCCACACTCGCTGACTATGGTGAGAAGATTTCCAGGGCCAAGGCCATAGATGCCACTCAGGTCTGCTCCCGTAAGAGCATTGATGTAACTAGTCGGATCAAAAGAATATTCTGACTTCCTTTTTGCCTTGACCTTGCCTTTAGTAAGTGGCTCAGGTAAGGCCTCCTTGGCTCGTGCAAGCTTGTCCAGTAGCTCATGCGCTGTTGTCTCACATTTTACAATCTGTGCCGAATACTCATCAAACATATGCACGGCAACTGCAAGCTCGAAAAGATGATCTTCCCTAAAATGCCCATGCAGTGCTTCTGCAATCACTGATTCATGATTCTTGCAGCGTCTGTCGCGAAAAGCCGCAAGAGTGCTTGGATCACGCTCTCCTGCAAGAATTGCATCGATAATGAGGCGCCCTGTCTTGCCCATAACGTCATTTACGACATGGTGCAATTGGAGATTCATCTGCATCAATGCTTTCTGAATATGTTGCTGGTGTGATGCCCTGCTTTTTACAAGGCCATCGCGTAGCCTCAATAATGATCGGAGGTTGGCGACTCCTTCGCTTGGTTGAAAGCTGGCTTTAAGCAGGCCCCAGCTATGCAATTGCTGCAGCCACTGAGCGTCTGAGATATCACTTTTACGCCCCGGGACACATTTAACATGACGGGCGTTGACAAGGAATACCTCGAGACCTGCCTGCTCTAAAATCTCGTAAATTGGTATCCAGTAAATTCCAGTAGATTCCATTGCTACGGTTTTGATATTGTGCTGACAAAGCCAATCACGCAATCGCTTTAGATCTCCTGTAAAACTGGAGAACTTCTTAACAGGCTCCCCTGAGCAGCTGCTGGGGATAGCGACCACGTGAAACCGGCTGCCAACGTCAATTCCCGCCGCACTTTGATGAACTACAGGTGCTTCATTCCGCCTTCTAGATTTCGGATGTGGCATCGGATTCCTTGCTTGGGAAGGGGAGACGACAAACAGAGCTGACGCAAGAGTGGCAGTTTCCTAAACGGGATCAAATAAACGTTTCTAGAGAACTTCTATTTGTCACCAGGCAATAGGCCGCAGCAGGCTCCGTGCCATGTTTTTCGACGGGGGTAAACCTCCAAAAAGGTTCCGGCAACGGAATGTCATCTCCCAGTCTAAATTCTGAGGGTTCTGCAGTAGATCTGCCGTGGGTGTTACAGAACCAAAGGGAGCCACTTGGGGGCTGGGGATGTTTTTCAACAGCTCACCGAGCAGGGGGCCGACTTCCTCCTGACCGTTAAGCGGAACCAAAAGACACTGCACCGCCAGATCCGCAGCCAGTTCCAGGGAAAGCGCCAGATCCCTGTTGAGGCAACGGACCACGAGAAAAGCCACGGCCGCGACATCACCTGGACGCTGCGCGCCAAGCAGGCACCGGAGCACATACGCGAGACCTGGAGCGGCACCAGTTGGATTGTGGAGATGGCCGCCGTCGGGACCCGCGATGGCAAGACCTTCCGGCAGACCCATTTCTTCCTCACCAGCTTGCGCACCACCCCAGAAGCCCTGCTGCAACTGGTGCGCGACCGCTGGAGCATTGAGAGCTGGCACTGGATCCGTGACACCCAGCTGCATGAGGACGCCCACCGTTATCGGGGCAACGGCGCTGGAGCGCTGGCGACGCTGCGGACAGCCGCTCTCAACCTGCTGCGACTGGGCGGCTTTCAGTCCATCCGTTCAGGGATGCAGGCTGTCTGCCACGACATCACAGCGCTGTTGGCCATGGCGCAGCGGCAAGCCAGCAGCCAACCTCTTGCTGAGAGACTTTGAATCAGACGCGCCGCCGTACGAGCCATTCTATCCGCCCGCGGGGCGGCATCTACGTCCCCCGTTTCCACAACGTCGCCGGCGAGCGAGCACGGACGGACCTCACAGCAGGGTTTTCGTACCGGGGTGCAATGGGGCGCATGCCCGTGCTGGACAATCATCCGGCGATGCCACCGGGATGATGGGGTTCGGCGAAATGCAGCCCCGTTACAACAACACGGTCACCCTGAGCGGGGAAGAAAGAAGGACGCGTGGGGCGTGCCCTACGCCCATATACGCCATCTCGCTCACGGACGGAGACCGGGCGCTCCTACGCGAGCGGGTTCGCACGGCGCGCGAAATGCTCGAGCACGCCGGCTTCCGGCCGAACTTCAATGGCTCTGCGCTCGGACTCGACTCAGGCGATGTCTGGCCGCAGGTGGACCCCATCCAGCCGGCTGCTCTTCCGGCTCAGGTTTTCCAAGAGCCTCGCCGTGGGCGCGGGGATCTATGAGTGCGGGGGTGCACGAATGGGCAGCGACCCGGCGACGTCAGTCTCAACGAGATGAACCAGTCCTGGGACGTACCCAACCTCTTTGTCACGGACGCGAGTTGCTACGTCACGAACGGCATGGTCGGCCCAACACTGACGATCATGGCGCTGACAGCCCGCGCGTGCGAGTTCATCGCGCGCGAGCAGGCCGCGGGAGGCGGCCTGTAGCGCCTGCTGTAGGCAAAGGCCTTGCAACTGGCAGCCAGACAAAAACGTACATGACGCAGGGGGCTGAACGGTCAGGTTCCCGCCGGTCTGGCTGAGTGGCGTGGCCCCAAAAGCTGATCCAGACCCTATGGGAGATTCCCACCGGCCAGGATTGGCCAGGAGAAGTCCCATGAAACGCAAACGCCACACCCCCGAGCAGATCGTCGCCGATGAGTGCAGGGCCCTGGTAGGTGTCCGCCCCGACCTGGCACCGCTGGCCTGTACGGCCGCATGTAGACGAAGTCGGCCGGAGGCCATAGGCCGCCGCCGCCAAGCGCTCCTCGTTGAGCAGCCGGTCGCGACCCCCTGGTGAACGTGGTTGGGTGGACGGGGGGCAAATGCCTTGGTAGAGGGGCTTCTGCTGGCCGTGGGTTCACTCAGTGTCGTTGGGCTATTCACCAGCGGCGTAGCTGGCTTCCCGGATGCTTCAGGAAGACTGCTGAGGCTCAAAAGCCCAGTCTGAGCCTTGGAAGTCGCCATGGAGCCTTCCCGCCGGGCTGGCTGGCGGAAGGACCCTTGTTGTGGATTTCTGACAATCGGCCACCGGATTGCTTAAGCCAGCATTCATGTAGTATTATCCAAGTGGCCCCCTGGAATTCTACGCCATGTCCACCGCCTTTAGCGCCCTCCTGAATCCCAGGGGGGACAATGAAATTCTTGCTACCCGCTGCCGCCATTGCCGGCGCCCTAGCCCTTGGTGCTCCCCAGGCCCACGCCCTGACCGGATCATTGGCCTTCAGCGATGGCACTGCAGATTTTTTCGATCTGGTTCCTAATGCTCCTGTCTTGGGTGACAGCTTCACAGTCACCTTCAATCCCACAAGTCAGGTTGCTATTAGTACGAATACTGGATTGTTCAACCCTCCCTTCACTGGAGCCCCCGTCTACCTTGAGCCTACGACCAGTTCGACTGCTGCCACATTCAATTTTGTTGGCGGAAATGTCTGGGATTTAGCTGCTGACACTTCATTTGTGTTCACAAACGGTGCCACAGTTGGCTTGTTCGAAGACGTTCAGTTTGCTGTTGTAAAAGACTGCTGGCTCGGTTGAGGCTTTGCTCCTCAATAACTTCCCACCGGCCCAAACCTCATTTGTCACGGGCCTTTCAGAAGATGTGATGGTGACTGATGGTGCTTTCACCTTCAATGACACAAGCGCTGATGGCGGTGGATCCTACTCAGCCAATATCGACGTGGCAACCAAAGTGCCTGGGCCCCTTCCCATCCTCGGCGCTGGCGTAGCCTTTGGTTACTCCCGTCGTCTTCGGAAGCGGATCAAGGTTGGGGTTTCTGCCTGAAACCAGGTTTGTCCCTTCGATCTGGGCCACACTGATTGTTCATCCCAAAGCCCTGCTCCACGAGCAGGGCTTTTTTTCTTTTGTGTCGAGCAAGCCTTTCAGCCAGCTGGTGTTGACCCATCCATCTCCGCCTCGGTCGCTCAGCCCAATCAGCGTGCGAGGCATCGCGTTTTTCTCCAACACTCGAACCAGCGTTCTCCTGCTGCTCAAGCCTGGCCGAGTCCGGCAGCCTGGGCCTGCATCATTCGGAAGATGTTCAGGAAGCCGTTCGCCCTTGAGGGGGTGAGGCTTCCCTGAAGCCCGGTGGCCTGCAGAAAGGAGGGATCCATCGCGGCCACCTCTTCCGGTGACAGCCCCTCCATCCCCTCGATCAGAAGCGCCAGCAATCCCTTCGTGATCTGGGCATCGGAATCGCCCTGCCAGTGCAGTTTCCCGTTGGCCAGCTGTGCCACCACATACACCTGGGAGACGCACCCTTTGACCTTGAAGGACTCCTGCCGGAACTCATCCGGCAGAGGAGCGAGCTTCTTGGCCAGCCAGAGCACGAATTCGTACCGACGTCTGGGGTCCTGTGTAGTGCCCAACCGATCCACAAGGCGATCGAGGGCCTGACTGCCATAGGTCATCGGCCGATGCTAACGACCTCAGGATCGTCTGCGCAGGCGTGCAACAAGGCCGACACCGCCCATCAGAGCGATGCCCGTCAGGGCCCCGGAAAGCTGGCCTGGCCAGCTCATCCGCTGATGGGATGGTTGGGCCGCGCGGGCGTTCAAGCCTGCGCTGTTGGGGACGTTTTCGGCATCCGCGGGCTCGAGGTAATCACGGTGCCCAGGGCCCGCATCCACCTGGATCTCCCAGCCGGGTTGGGCTGTGGGCGGAAGGGTGAAGCTGAGGCGTCCGTCGGGTCCCGGTATGCCCCAGCTCGATGGCAGGGCCTCCGCCCGCCGGCACCAACCTGACGGCCGCATCACTGGCAGGGACCCCAGTGGAGCAGCTGCTTTGAACTTCCATGCTCTCCGCCTGGGCGGAGCTGCCAAAGGACGGCAAATATTCCAGCGTGCTCTGTATGCCGTGGGCCCTGCTCGGCGGTACCGCCAGGAGGGCGGTACCGCCGAGCAGGGCCAGGAGCAGGAGGGGGCGGGCCATGGGAGCGCTCAGGTGGCTTTCCACCGACTATCCCGCGTTTTGCCCGCCTGGACCATCCGGGCCATCGAACTGACCATCATCGAGAGAGCGTTGTTGTCGGCTCCGCGATCCATGAGCTCGGCAGCCAGCACCCTCTCGGCGGCGGTGGGAGCGTTGCTTTCCCTGGTCCCGAAGGAAACGGGCCCGGATCGGAAACCCCTGGTGGACAGGTCCAACGGCGCAGGTGATGACTGGGGTAATCCTGGCAAAGGGCGGGCGGGCTGCGTTCCTTCTCGCTGCGTTCCTTAAGCGGTTGCAATGTTCTGATCCGCCGCCCCGATCCAGTGGATGCCACGCTCGTCCAGCCATCCTGAGAAGGGCACGTCCCAGGGGTCGCAGGGCAGCGTCGAAGCGACGCAGGCTGCCGGCAGAACGGCCAGGGCCGGCACCGCCCGCCAGCGGGGATCGGCCCGCAGCCGGTCGTACCAGCCGCCACCCGAGCCGAGTCGCAGCCCATCGGGCGTCACCGCCAGCGCCGGCACCAACAGCAGGGCCAGGGCTTCCGGGGCCAGGGGAGGGGCCTCCAGTGGCGCCTGCACCCCACAGGTGTCGGCTGCGAGGGGCTGCCCCGGCTCCCAGGGGAGATAGACCAGGCCCGCTTCGCGGCGCACGGCGGGCAGGGCCACCTGCCGAGGTGCCGCCTCCGCCAGGACCCTCAGGTCGGGTTCGTGGGCCAGGGGCCAGTAAAGGCCGAGGCGCTGGCCCTGCCGCAGGTGATCGGGGAGTTCCCGCTGAGCGACAGCGGCGATGCCCGCGGCGGCACCGGGCAGGCTCTGCCGACGCTGCCGGCGGTAGTGCCGCCGCAGCTGGGATTTCCCGATTCCCTCCATTCCTTCCGGCGTGGCTGACCATCAGGATCGCCCACCGAGCCAGGCCTCAGCGCTGAAACCATCCCGTCAGCGCCACCGCCAGGGCGTCGGCGGCGTCGTCCGGCCGGGGCGGCGATGCCAGATCCAGCTCCCGCATCACCGCCGCCAGCACCTCGTCCTTTTCGGCGTGGCCGGAGCCCGCCAGGGCGAGTTTGATCTGCATCGGCGGAAACTCCACCACCGGGATGGCGAAGCGGGCCAGGGTCATCATCACCACCCCCCGGGCCTGGACCACCGAGATCGTGGTGCTGGAGCGGTAGAAGAAGAACTTCTCCACCGCCGCCAGCTGGGGGCGCCAGCGGCGCACGATCACCCGCAGATCCCGGGCGATCTCCACCATGCGGTCCCCGTCGCTGCGTCCCGGTTCCGTGCGGATCATGCCGCAGTCGAGCAGACGCTGATGGCCCTCGCCGCCGGCGGAGCGCCCCTGCACATCGATCACCCCGTAGCCGACGCGCGCCAGGCCGGGATCGATGCCAAGGATCCTCACTCCTCGCCCCTCACCCCGCCAGGGCGAGCTGGAAGGCCGCCGGGTCGGTCTCGGCCCGCTCGAACACCTTGCAGAAGGTCTTCACCACCCGTTCGCCCGAGTCGATCTGCTCCAGGGGGTCCTTGCGCAGCCGGTGGCGCAGGCAGCAGGCCACCACCCGGGCCACGTCGTCGTCGGTCACCTCCAGGTGACCCTCGAAGGCCGCCAGGGCCCGGGCGGCCCGGTTGGTGACGATGTCCCCCCGCAGGCCGTCCACGTCGAGTTCGCCGCAGACCGCCGAGATGCGGATGCGCAGGTCGTCGTCGATCCCCACCTGGGGCAGCCGCTCCTGGGCCTCCACCACCCGGGCCTGCAGAGCCTCCTGGGTGCTCTGCAGCCGGTCACTGAAGCTGTCAGGGTCGGCGTCGAAGCTGGTGCGCTGATCCACCACCTGCACGCGCAGCTCCGGATCCCGCACGGTGCGCACCTCCACGCTCATGCCGAAGCGATCCAGCAGCTGGGGGCGCAGCTCCCCCTCTTCCGGGTTGCCGGAACCGATCAGCACGAAGCGGGCCGGGTGACGCACCGACACCCCCTCCCGTTCCACCGTGTTCCAGCCCGAGGCGGCCGAGTCGAGCAGCACGTCGACCAGGTGGTCGTCGAGCAGGTTCACTTCATCCACATAGAGCAGGCCCCGGTTGGCCTTGGCCAGCAGGCCCGGCTCGAAGGCGCGCACCCCCTCGCTGAGGGCCTTCTCGATATCGATCGTGCCGCAGAGCCGGTCCTCGGTGGCCCCCAGCGGCAGGTCGACCATCGGCACCTGGCGGCTTTCCACCGGCAGCTGTTCGCCGTGCTCGGCCCGCTGTCGCACCTCGCTGCTCTGCAGGTCGGGGTCGCTGGGGGAGCTGTTGTAGGGATCCCCCGCCACCACCTCGATGGCCGGCAGAAGGTCGGCGAGGGCCCGGATGGTGGTGGATTTGCCCGTGCCGCGGTCGCCCATGATCATCACCCCGCCGATGCGGGGGTCGATCACATTGAGCAGCAGCGCCAGTTTCATCTCCTCCTGCCCGACGATGGCGGTGAAGGGGAAGACCCTGCGCTTCCTGGGTGGCGTCACGGGCGGCTTGCGGACGGAGCCCCGGATTGTTTCACAGCTGCCCCCGGCGCCGTGGCCGGGGCCACGGGAACCAGCGACAACACCTGGGGCGGGGTGGCGTCGGCTGGATAGATCAACCGCACCCGCAGCTGGCGCTGCTGCCCGGGTTGGAGGCTGACGGTGCCCAGGGCCGGACCCTGCTGACCGGCCCGCAGGACCAGGTGGAAGCTCCGCCGCCCCCCGGCGCTTCCTGTCGCGGTGTCGAGGCCGCTGACCTCCACGGTGCCCCGGAACATCACCGCCTGGGCCGGGGTGCTGTTGAAGCGCAGCCCCCCCAGGGCCTGGTCGGTCTTGAGGGGGGAGTCCAGGGCCAGAGCCAGCCGAACCGGTCGGGGGGTGTCGTTGCGCAGGGGCAGGCTGAGGTCGTAGGTGACCCCGTAGTTGCCGTGGGCCGCCCAGGCGGTGCCGGGATAGAGGGAACGCAGGGGAGCCGTCTGCACCTGGCCGGTGCCCAGGGTGCCCCGCTCCAGGGAACTGATCGGCCACCCGATCGGCGCCCGGCTGACCGACAGGGTCGGCTGGCCGGGATCGGTGATCCGTCCCCGCCAGGCCCGGCCCACCTGGACGCCGCTGACCCGGGAGTAGATCATCGGGCCGCTGGCTCCCCGGGGGGTGGGACGGTGCTCCTTCGGGCTCAGGCCGCCCTCGAGGAGCTGCTTCCAGATGGCGGGATCCGGAGGACGGTCGACGGGGCCGAAGGCTGCCAGGGTGGCCACATCCACCGGTCCGTCGCTGTGAAGCCGCAGCTGCAGGTTGCGGCCGTTGAGCAGGGGATCGAGGCCTCGCACCGGCAGCGGCAGCACCATCAGGGTGCTCAGCTGGCCCTCTGGCAGGGTCCAGCCTTCCGGCACCAGGGGGCTGCGCTGGTGGGTCAGCAGTTCGGTGGCCACCCGGCTCCCAGGCCCGGCGTAGATCGGTGTAGGGCCTTGCTCCATCAGGGCCGGCAGCGGCAGGAAGGGGGCCGCCGGCTGGTCGGCGTCCACCGACTGGGAGAGGGCGGTGGAGCCGGCCACCACCCGCAGCTTCACTGGTGCCTTGCCCCGGGGTGCCGCCACCACCGCCAGCCAGAGGGTGGAGTCGAGGCTTTCCGGGGTGCCTGCGTAGACGTGGTGACTGAAGAGTTCGAAGGGCCCACTGAGCGCCGTGTTGAGGTGGGCGGAGGGCTCACCGAGCGGACGGCCTTTGTAGCCCTGCTGGCCGTCGAAGGTGGACAGCAGGATGCCGGGACCCTTGATCAACTCGGGGTTGTTGTCGTTCAGCATCGGCACCGCGTCCAGCCCACCCGGCAGCGGCGCCACCGTTCCGGGCCGCACGATCGGTGCGGCCTTGGCGGGCCTGGACCCGGGGGCGGCCGGTTGGCGCTGGGCCTGCAGCGGTCCGGCCAGGACCGCCACCAGGGGCAGGATCAGAGCCGGGACAAGGGGTTGCCATTGCATCTTCATTGGCCTTTGACCAGGGTCCGGGCGACGCTGCCCGCCATCGCCCGGATCAGTTCGGCGGAACGGGGATCATTGAAGGGCCCTTTCACCATGAAGGCCGCCACGGCCCGCTGGCCGCTGGGAAGCTGGATCAGGGCGGCGTCGGCGTAGGCGATGCCGATGTCACCGGTCTTGTTGTACACGGTGATGCCCTCGGGGAGCAGCTCGCCGTCGGGGTCGGAGGAGTCCTTGCCCATCCCCATCAGCAGCCCGAGGGGAATCAGGGTATTGGTGCGGGAGGAGCCCATGATCTCCCGGAACAGATCCCTGGCCCTCGGGGTGAGCTTGTCACCGGTGTCCACCAGAGCAATGGAACGGGCCAGGTCGCGGGAACTGGTGGTGTTGGTGCCATCGAGATCGGGCAGCCAGTTGTTGATGACGGTGGCCGGCAGACCGAGGTCGCGAAAGCGGCTGTTGAGGCTGCTCTTGCCGCCCAGCCGCCGGATCAGCAGGTTGGTGGCGGTGTTGTCGCTCACCCGGATCATCTCGGTGGCGGCCTCGAAGAAGGGGAAGCGGGTCCCCAGAGGCTTGTTGCCCATCCAGCCGGCGCCGCCCCCCACCACCTCCTTGGTCAGGGGCATGGGCTCGTTCCAGCGCAGCTTGCCGCCATCGAGATCCTCGAGGCCGGCCAGCAGGATCGGCACCTTGATGGCGCTGGCCGCCGGCAGGGCCAGATCCGGCTGCATCTGGGCGTAGCGGCCGTCGTCGAGCACCAGCAGGAAACCGCTGGCGGTCAGGTCCTTCTGGGCCGCCGCCAGCCGGCTCCACTCCTTGCTGAGCCCCACCAGCTCCTGGCGTGGTTCGAACCTGCCCAGGGCCATCGCGCCGGAGCCGGGCTTGTTCTTGACCGGCTCTGGCAGGGGGGTGGTGATCGCCCCCTGGGCAAGGCGCGGTTCCAGCAGCTTGAGCGAGGTGCCCACGATCGCGCCCAGCCCCACGCCGATCACGATCAGCCGCAGCACCAGGCCCACCGGGCGAAGCCAGGAGTTGCCGGGGGGGCGGGATGGACGGCCAGCTCTCACGCAGGTCAGGCAGGGACGCGATGGCCCGACGCTAGTGGTCCTGAGGGGAAGGGGAAGGCCGGCGGCTCGCCCAGCGCAACTGGCACACCATGCCTCGCAGCAGGGCCACCTCCGGGGCACTGATCTGACCGCGCTGCAGCAGCGCCCGCAGCTTCGCCATCCGGGCATGGGCCGTGTGGGGCAGCAGGAAGCCCACCTCCAGCAGCAGCGCTTCGGCATCCGCCAGCATGGCCTCCAGCACCCCCCGGGGGCAGGGGGCCTGCTCCGCAGGAAGCCTGACGCTCCTGCGCTGGACGGCCAGGGGAGGCCTGACGCCCGAGCCGGTGCAGATCGTGCAGCACCACCGCCACGGCGTGGGAGAGGTTCAGGGAGCCATGGGGGGTGGGGGTCGGGATCTGGAGCAGGCGGCCCGCCTGCAGCAGTTCATCGTTGCTCAGGCCCCGGTCCTCCCGACCGAACACCAGGGCCGCCGGCAGGGCCTGGTCGCCGGCCAGCAGCCAGCTCAGAGCCTCATCGGGATCCTGCAGCGGCAGGGGCTCCCCTTCCGGACGGCCGCTGGTGGCCACCACCCGGCCGCAGTCGGCCAGGGCGTCGGCCAGGCGGGGAAAGACCATGGCCTTCTGCAGCAGGGGCAGGCCCTTGACGGCCATGCGCCGTGCCTCCTCGCCCAGGTGGTCGCAGCGGGGCGCCACCAGCCTCAGCTCCTCAAGGCCGAAATTGCGACAGAGCCTGGCCACGCTGCCCACGTTGAGGGGGCCCGCCGGTTCGACCAGCACCAGCCTGGGGCTCAAGGCAGGCTGTGGAGGAAGGCCAGCAGATCGGCCATGGCCTGGGGCTCCGGCTGGAAGCTCGGCATCGGCGGGGTACGGCCGCTCACCACCTGCTGGATCAGCTGGCGATCACTCTTGCGACGGTCGACACCATGCAGGTTGGGACCCACCAGTCCCTGGGCGGCCAGGCCATGGCAGCCGGCGCAGTTGAGGCGGAACAGCCGCCCGCCATCCGCCGCCGATCCGGTGAGCTCGAGGGTCTGACGGGTGTAGGGATCGCTCCGGGCCGCCGGCAGCACAACGAGCACCAGCAGGATGGAGGCCACCGCCGCCAGGGACGCGAGGGCCGCGATGAGCCCGCGCCGCCGGCCGGGGACCTGGACGCCCAGGGGCGGCTTCTGCGTACTGCTGCTGGAGGTCGGGCTGATCACGTTGATGGAGAGGTTCTCGCGTTGACGGCGGTGGTCGTGGAAGAATTGTGCATCGCTTGAAGCTTCAGCCTCTCCATGATCGAACCCCTCCTCTGCGGCATCGTGCTTGGACTGATTCCCATCACACTGGTGGGGCTTTTCGTGGCGGCCTGGAACCAGTACCGCCGGGGTAGTGCCCTCGGGGGCTGATCCATCAGGGTGGGTTCACGGGTCATGACCCTGCGTTGACGGATGCTTCACAAAGCAATACCAGCGTAGTGCTGCCGTAGCGCCGCTGGTCCCGCCGCTCCCAGCCCGCAGGGTCGGGCGGAACGGATCCCGAGCCGCATTCCCAGACCATCGTTCCCCCGGGGGCCAGCCATCGGCCCTCGCGCACAGCGGCGGCGATCGGTGCATGGAGCCCGGCCGCGTAGGGGGGATCCACGTAGATCAGGTCGAAGCCCTGCGGCGCCTCCGAGGCGCGGTGGGATCCCAGCCAGCGCAGAACGTCCTCGCAGGCCACCCGCACCGGGGGGGCCTCGCCGCTGACGGGGGCGGCCCTGCCGGCGAGCACCGCCTGGAGATTGGCCCTGGCCACCGCCGCGACGCGACGATCCCGCTCCACCGCCACCACGGCCACCGCTCCCCGCTGCAGGGCCTCGCAGGCCATGGCCCCACTGCCGCTGCAGAGATCGAGCCACCGACAGCCAGGGATCTCGGTGGCCAGCAGATTCATGGTGGCCAGCCGTACCCGGGCGGCGGTGGGGCGGGCGGTGGCGCCGGGCGGGCTCTGCAGGCGTCGCCCGCCGCTGACCCGCAGTGTCATGGGGCGGCCACCCAGTCGAGCCAGCGGCGCAGCATCGCCTCGCCCACCGGCCCAGATTTCTCCGGGTGAAACTGGCAGGCAGCGATGGTGCCCTGCCAGACCGCCGCGGTGACCGGAGTACCGGCGTAGTCGACCAGGGCCGTTGTGGCGTCCGGCGAGGCCGGCTCGGCCGCGAAGGAGTGGACGAAATAGACCCA
Source organism: uncultured bacterium (assembly GCA_942491175.1). GTDB lineage: Bacteria > Cyanobacteriota > Cyanobacteriia > PCC-6307 > Cyanobiaceae > Cyanobium. The sequence goes on from CALNZO010000018.1 coordinate 12,883, forward strand.
GGCTTCGGGGGTGGCGGCGGGCAGCAGCGGACTGGCCGTGGCCGGGATCAGGGGGGCCCAGCCCATGTGGGGCAGGGGGTGGCCCGCCACCCGAGGCAGGGTCTTCACCCGTCCGGCCAGCACCCCCAGTCCCTCGGCGCGCCCCTCGTCGCTCGCCTCGAACAGCAACTGCAGGCCGAGGCAGATGCCCAGCAGGGGGCGGCCCGCGACGCAGGAGCGGCGCAGGGCGCTTTCCAGCCCGCTTGCTCTCAGACGCTCCATGGCCGGATCGAAAGCGCCGACCCCCGGCAGCACCAGGGCCTCGCAGTGCTCCAGGCCCGCTGGGTCGTGCACGGTCTCCAGGTCGGCGCCGAGGCGGGCAAAGGTGCGTTGCACTGAATGCAGGTTGCCCATGCCGTAGTCGATCAGGCCGATGCGGCTCATGGCTGGCCCCCTGAGGGGACCCGCTCGGCCGGGTGCTCCAGGGCCGGCGAGGCAGGCAGATCGAGGCCGTTGAGGTGGACGATGAACTGGTACAGCCGGCCGACGCGACGCTTGTCGAAGCGCAGTCGCAGGCTGGGTCGCAGCAGACCGTTGTCGTCGACCCCTTCACCGCTCTGGATGGCGCCTTCCTCGAGCAGGTCGGCGAAGCGACGGTTCAGCTCCGGCAGCAGGGTGCGGGGAACCTCGGCATTCAGCAACAGCTCGATGCGATCCTCGCCCAGCTGGGCGCTGTGGAACACCCGGTAGAAACGGCAGATGTGGGCCACGGCGTCCTCGGCACAGGACGATTCCACCAGCAGGTCCACGTCCTCCGGCGAAATGAGCTCCCGGGCGGCAAGTCCCTGGCGAACGTTGCGCTTCCAGACGCTCCAGAAATCATCACCCTCAGGGGAGAGCAGCACCAGGGGAATCGGGGGGGTGCGACCCGTCTGGATGAGGGTGAGGCATTCAAACAGTTCGTCCATGGTGCCGAATCCGCCCGGCATCACCACCAGGGCATCGCTCTCCCTCAGGAAGAAAAGCTTGCGGGTGAAGAAATAGCGGAAGTACAGCAGCCGGTTGTCGCTGGCGCTCACGTAGGGGTTGGGATGCTGCTCGAAGGGCAGATCCACGTTCAGGCCGATGCTGTGATTCATGCCGGCACCGCTGTTGGCGCCTTCCATGACGCCCCCGCCAGCACCGGTCATCACCTCGAATCCGGCCTGTACCGCCAGCCGGGCCACGTCCTCGGCCAGCCGATAGCAGGGATCGTCGCGGCGGGTGCGAGCCGAGCCGAAGACGCTGATCTTGCGCGACCCCCGCCGGGGGTGGAAAACCTCCAGAGCCTCGCTGATGTCGGCCAGGCAGCCGGTGATCAGCCGCCATTCCTCCTCTTCCTTCTCCTGGCGTGCCACCTGAAGCAGAGACACCACGGCCCGCTCGATCTGGCGCCGCTGAGGGTGGCCGTGCAGCTCAGCGGCAAGGGCCTGGAGGGGGCTTCTGCCCGCCGGTGGCGTAGGGGGTGGGGGCGACGTCGGCGGAGCGGTGGGGAGGGAGGTGCCGGGAGCAGCGTCAGAGGTACTTGGCGATGGTGCCGGAGAGGGTGTTCTTGGGAACGGCACCCACGACGGTGTCGACCTTCTGCCCGCCCTTGAAGAGCATCAGGGTGGGAATGCTGCGGATCCCGTACTGGCTGGCGACGTTGGGATTTTCGTCGGTGTTGAGCTTATAGACTCGGATCTTGCCTTCGAATTCCTTGGCGATCTCATCCACGATCGGTGCCACCATCCGGCAGGGGCCACACCAGGGAGCCCAGAAATCGACCAGCACGGGCACATCACTCTTGAGCACGTCTTGCTCGAAGGAGGCGTCGGTGACGGCAGCGGCGCTGGACATTCCTGGCAGACTCGGGATGGAGCGAATCTAGCAACCGGGTTCCTTGTCATTCCCCTGGGTTGGAGGCAGCGTTGCAGGCCGTAGTGCAAGCGCCCACCCCGGGGATCGCTGAACGGGAGAAGACAAAAAGCCCGGGCGCGCCGGGCCGGGTGGTGTGAGGAGTGTGCGAGCCGTAGCCCCCACGTCCTGAGGTTAGCTCCCATCTCGCCCTGAGGCGGTTTCGTCCCGGAGTGGGACGCCCTACTTGCCCATCCCCAGCTGCTGGGCTTTCTGGTACACCTTGCCCTCGGTCAGCAGCGAAGGTGCCACCACCACCTCCACCTGGCGCATCTCCTTGAGGTCGCGGGCCCCAAGGGTGCCCATCGAGGTGCGGATGCAACCCAGCAGGTTCTGGGTACCGTCGTCGAGGCCCGCCGGACCACGCAGGATCTTCTCGAGGCTGCCGGTGGTGCCCACCTTGATGCGGGTGCCCCGGGGCAGCACCGGACTGGGTGTGGCCATGCCCCAGTGGAAGCCGCGGCCGGGGGCTTCGGCGGCCCGGGCGATCGGCGAACCGATCATCACCGCATCGGCACCGCAGGCCAGGCATTTGCAGATGTCGCCTCCGGTGACGATGCCGCCATCGGCCACCACCGGCACGTAGCGGCCGCTTTCTCGCTCATGGTCGTCCCGGGCGGCGGCGCAGTCGGCCACGGCGGTGGCCTGGGGGATGCCCACCCCGAGGACGCCGCGGGAGGTGCAGGCGGCACCCGGACCGATGCCCACCATCACGCCGGCGGCCCCGGCCCGCATCAGTTGCAGGGTGACCTCGTAAGTGACGCAGTTGCCGATGACCACCGGCACCCCCAGGTCGCGGCAGAGGGCCGCCAGGTCGAGGGTCTGGCGGCCCTCCGGGCCGGTGTGTTCGGTGGAGACCACCGTGGCCTGCACGAAGAACAGATCGGCGCCCGATTCGGCCACCGCCGCGCCGAAGCGGAGGGCCGCCGCAGGGGTGGCGCTCACCGCCGCGATGCCGCCGCCCGCCTTGATCTCACCGATCCGCTGACGCACCAGGTCTTCCCGCACAGGCTGGCTGTAGAGCTCCTGCATCAGCCCCACGAACTCCTCGCGGCCCACCGAGGCGATCCGCTCGAGGATCGGTTCGGGGTCGTCGTAGCGGCACTGGACGCCCTCCAGGTTGAGCACGCCCAGGGCCCCCAGCCTGGTGAGCTCGATGCACATGCCCACGTCCACCACCCCGTCCATGGCACTGGCGATGATCGGGATCTCCCGCTGGATGCCCCCCAGACTCCAGCTGCTGTCCGTCACGTCCGGATCCACGGTGCGGCCGCCCGGCACCAGAGCGATCTCGTCGATGCCGTAGGCGCGGCGGACGGTCCTGGAGCGACCGAGCTGAATAGTCACCGTTGAACGGACACAGAGGCCACAAACTATCAACCGGGCCGCGCCGGACCCCCCTGCCGCCGCCGGGCCGGTCGGTCAGGACTTGCCGCGGAAATCATTCCAGCGCTGCCGCCATTCGCTGAAGACCTGCTCCCGGTCGCTCTTTCGCACCAGTCTGGTGAGGGAGAAGCGGGTCAGGGCGATCAGGCCCACCAGTTCCAGCAGGCCTCCCACCAGCGGCAGGCTGTCGAGGGTGTCGATCAGGGACGCGTAGACCCGCAGCAGCAGCACGACGCCGACGAGGATCGCCAGGCCCTTGAGGGGCCCCTGCAGGCGCTGCCACTGGGCCTTGAGTTCCCCACTGTCGAACCAGACGCGGATCTTCTCGAGCAGCAGGTCGAACTCCCCACCGCCCTCGGTGCCTGCCCCTCCAGCGACGCCTTCCAGAGCAGGGATCTCCAGGGTGGCGGTGATGCCGGGCTCAGGGCTCTCCCACGGGTTGGGGGGACTCCGGCTGGAGGGCCTCCCCCGGAATCGCCTCGGCCCCGGGCTTCACCTCCATGGGGCTGTCGGGCGCCGGGCTCTCCAGGGGAGTGGGGGAGGAGGCGGTCCCGGCCTCTTCGGAGGTCGCCGGTGCGGGGGCAGGAGAAGGCCCGTTCTCCTCGGGCTGGGGGCTGATGGGGGTCTCGGCCATGGCTGGCGCGGGGCGGCTCTCGCCGGAGCTTACGGCTGTTTTCCGGAACCGTTCACCATGCTGCCGACGTCGTCAGCTGTCGAGAGGAATCAGCCCGCTGCGTCCGGAGAGGGGCTGGAGAGGCAGGCGCAGGGGAAAGCGATCCTCCTCGAGCCAGGTGATCAGCTCCCGGCCGATGGCTTCGGCCAGCCGCGGACTGTGGGCCGGAGCGGCGCTGACCCGGTGCCCTTCGACCTGGATCCTCCCGGATTTGAGCCGGGCGTAGCTGGCGGACCCCAAACGGGGCCGGATGCGCCGTGGAATCGCCACGTCCAGCACCGGGGCCTCAAGATCCTCGTCGCCGCAGGCGGCCTGGGCGGCAACCGCGGCGTTGATCAGGGGGATCGGCGCCGCCACCCCCACCAGCAGGGCTGCACCGTGACCCTCGAAGAAGCAGGGCCGCAGCCATTCGGGGCGCAGGCCCTGCAGATCGACGCTGACGGCCGCCACCGCCCCCGGGCTGAGGGCATGGCCGCTGGCGGAGCGAGGCACGCCGGGCTGGTGACCGCTGCCGCCGCCGATCACCCAGCCGATGCTCCCCCCCACCATCACCGGCGATCCCGGGCCCAGCAGGGCCAGCCCCGGCATGGTCAGCCCGATGCTGCCGGCGCCGCCGCAGCCGTAAAGGGCATTGCCGAAGGGCCCCAGCACGGGCCCCCAGGGGCTGCGCAACACCCCCTCGCCGCTGCTCACCGCCACCACACCGTTTTCACTGATCGCCCGGTGCAGCACGAGCCGGCCGGAGCCGATCCGTTCCCGATCGAGCTGGGCCTGCAGGTCGCGGCGGGGCTGCAGGGCGGTGACATCCCCGGTGGCTTTCAGGGCCAGGCGCTCCCCCCTGAGCAGGCGGTCGAGCAGCTGGGCTCCCCCCTGCCGATGGGTCTCCCCAAGGCCGCCGCCGATCGGCAGCACCAGATCACCGCCGCCACCCCCTGTCTGGGCCCCGAGCCCCGCCAGCTGGGCCTCGCGGAAGCGGATCGGCGGATCGCTGGGTCCCACGTTGAGGTGCAGGCTGCCCTGGTCGGTGAATTCGGCATTGGCGGCCACCACCACGTCAGTGGCGGCGTAAGCCTCCGCCAGCCCGGCCTCGGCCACCAGGCTGCGGAAGTCGACGGCAGCCCGCACCCGCAACCTGCCCTTGCGCTGGCGCTGGCGCAGAGCGGATTCAGTCCGGACCGGCAGGGTCATCGATAGGATGGGTTGTGCCTCCTACGGTCTTGCATGGCGGATCCAACCGGACCCGGTGAATCCGACGGACGGATCATCCAGACCGACCTACGCAATGAGATGTCGCGCTCCTATCTGGAGTATGCGATGAGCGTGATCGTGGGCCGGGCCCTGCCCGATGCCCGCGATGGCCTCAAGCCTGTGCACCGGCGCATCCTCTATGCCATGTACGAGCTGGGCCTCACCAGCGACCGGCCTTACCGGAAGTGCGCCCGCGTGGTGGGTGAGGTGCTGGGCAAATATCACCCCCACGGCGATACGGCCGTCTACGACGCCCTGGTGCGCATGGCCCAGGACTTCTCCATGCGGATGCCCCTGATCGACGGGCACGGCAACTTCGGGTCGGTCGACAACGATCCGCCGGCCGCCATGCGGTACACGGAATCCCGCCTTCAGGCCCTCACCACCGACAGCCTGCTCGAGGACATCGAAGCCGAGACCGTCGATTACATCGACAACTTCGACGGTTCCCAGCAGGAACCCACCGTGATGCCGGCGCGGGTGCCGCACCTGCTGCTCAACGGATCCTCCGGGATCGCCGTGGGGATGGCCACCAACATCCCTCCCCACAACCTCACCGAGCTGATCGACGGCCTGCTGGCCCTGATCGCCGATCCGGAGATCGAGGATCGCGCCCTGATGGCCATCATTCCGGGCCCCGATTTCCCCACCGGCGGCCAGATTCTCGGCCGCCGCGGCATCCGTGAGACCTACACCACCGGCCGTGGATCGATCACGATGCGTGGGGTCGCCTCCATCGAGACGGTGGAAGCCAAGGGCCGCCCGGACCGGGACGCGGTGATCATCACCGAACTCCCTTATCAGACCAACAAGGCCTCCCTGATCGAGCGGATCGCCGAACTGGTCAACGACAAGAAGCTCGAAGGCATCGCCGACATCCGCGACGAAAGCGATCGTGACGGCATGCGCATCGTGATCGAGCTGCGACGCGACGCCTACCCCCAGGTGGTGCTGAACAATCTGTTCAAGCTCACCCCGCTGCAGAACAACTTCAGCGCCTACATGCTGGCGCTGGTGAAGGGAGAGCCGGTACTGCTCACCCTCGGAAGGATGCTGCGGGTCTTCCTCGATTTCCGCATCGAGACGATCGAACGGCGCACCCGCTACTTCCTTCGCAAGGCGGAAGAGCGTGACCACATCCTGCTGGGCCTGTTGCTGGCCCTCGACCAGCTCGATCCGATCATCGCCCTGATCCGGGCCGCGCCCGACACCGCCACCGCCCGCGCCCAGCTGCAGGAGCGCCACGGCCTCAGCGAGATCCAGGCCGACGCCATCCTGCAGATGCAGCTGCGGCGGCTCACGGCCCTGGAGGCCGACAAGATCCGCCTCGAGCATGAGGATCTGGTGGCCAAGATCGCCGACTACAAGGACATCCTCGGCCGCCGGGAGCGGGTGCTGGGGCTGATCGAGGCGGAGCTCCATGTGCTGCGCAGCCGCTACGACTCTCCCCGCCGCACCGAAATCCTCGATCTGGAGGGCGGCCTCGAGGACATTGACCTGATCGCCAACGAGCGCTCGGTGGTGCTGCTCACCGAGAACGGCTATCTCAAGCGGATGCCCGTCAGCGAGTTCGAGGCCACCAGCCGCGGCACCCGCGGCAAGGCCGGTACCCGCAGCCAGGTCGAGGAGGCGGTCAAGCTCTTCATCAGCTGCAACGACCACGACGCCCTGCTGCTGTTCAGCGACAGGGGTGTGGTGTATTCCATTCCCGCCTATCGGGTGCCGATCTGCAGTCGCTCCGCCAAAGGAACGCCGATCGTGCAGCTCCTGCCCATTCCCCGCGAGGAGGCGATCACCTCCCTGCTGGCGGTGAGCGCCTTCGATGACGACGTGCAGCTGGTGATGCTCACCAGTGGGGGCTACATCAAGCGCACCCGGCTGTCTGCCTTCGGCAACATCCGCTCCAATGGTCTGATCGCCATCTCCCTGGAGGATGGCGACGCCCTCAGCTGGGTGCGACTGGCCCTGCCCGGCGACAGCGTGCTGATCGGCTCCCTCAAGGGAATGACCATCCACTTCCGCCTCAGCGACGAGGAACTGCGCCCCCTGGGTCGTACCGCCCGCGGCGTGCGGGCCATGAACCTGCGCCCCGGCGATCAGCTGGTGAGCATGGATGTGCTCACCGCTGAACTGGCCGACCGGGTGGCCAGCACCGCCGAGACCGCCGATGACGAGGAGGATGTGGACGAGGTGGCCCCCAGCGAAGGCCCCTGGGTGCTGGTGGCCAGCGCCAGCGGCCTGGGCAAGCGGGTGCCGGTGGATCAGTTCCGCCTGCAGCGTCGCGCCGGCATGGGCCTGCGGGCGATCAAGTTCCGCCGCGAGGGCGATGCGCTGGTGGGGCTCAAGGTGCTCGGGGCCGGTGAGGAGCTGCTCCTGGTGAGCGAGCGGGGCGTGATCGTGCGGATGCAGGCCGATGCCATTCCCCAGCAATCCCGTGCCGCCACCGGTGTGCGGCTCCAGAAACTGGATGCCGGAGATCGCCTCACCGAACTGGTGCTGGTGCCTCCGGCCGCCGAGGAGGAGGAGGAGGCCCTCACCGAGCAGATCCCGGAGGGCCCATCCCCCGTCGACGCCGGCGGGCCCCCTTCCGGGGCTGCCGATGGGACGACCGAGCTGCCCAGCGACAGTGCGGACGCCTGAGCATGGCTGCGGCCCCTGAGGTGCTGGTGGTGGGGGCCGGTCCCGCTGCCCTCTGCCTGGCCACTGCCCTGGCCGGACGGGGGCTGCGGGTGAAGGCCCTGGCCGAGCGTCAGCCCGACCATCCCTGGGCCAACACCTACGGCATCTGGGGCCAGGAGGTGGATGGCTGCGGCCTTTCCCATCTCCTGGCCCACCGCTGGTCGGACACGGTCAGCTGGTTCGGTCCCGAAGCCACCCCCCATGGCCAGGACTATGGCCTGTTCGACAAGGCCCGGCTCCAGGCCCACTGGCTGGCGGAGGGAGATCGGGCCGGTCTGGAGTGGCATCGGGGCCGGGCGGTGGCCATCGACCACGACGACGAAGGATCGGTGGTCACCACCGCCGGTGGCCTGTCCCTGCGGGCGCGGCTGGTGATCGATGCCAGTGGCCATGAACCCGTCTTCGTCCGGCGCCCCGATGACGGACCGGTGGCTGGCCAGGCGGCCTACGGCATCGTGGGCCGCTTCAGCGCCCCGCCGGTGGCACCGGGCCAGTTCGTGCTGATGGACTACCGCAGCGACCATCTCAGCGAGCAGGAGCGGCGGCAGCCGCCCACGTTCCTCTACGCCATGGACCTGGGCGCCGGCACCCACTTTGTGGAGGAGACGTCTCTGGCCCTGGCTCCGGCGGTTCCCTTCTCCGTGCTGAAGGATCGGCTGCGGCGCCGGTTGGCTCACCGGGGGGTGCAGGTGGAGGAGATCCATGAGCAGGAGCACTGCCTGTTCCCCATGAACCCGGCCCTGCCCGATCGCCACCAGCGGGTGGTGGGCTTCGGTGGCGCCGCCAGCATGGTGCACCCCGCCTCGGGCTACATGGTGGGCTCCCTGCTGCGCCGGGCTCCGGGGCTGGCCGAGGCCATCGCCGCCGCCTGTGCCGCACCGGCGGCTCCCGGAGCGCCCCCCGGGCCCGCCCTCTCCCGGGCGGCATGGGAGGCCCTGTGGCCCCGGCCGATGCGCCGCAAGCATGCGCTGTATCGCTTTGGCCTGGAGAAGCTGATGCGCTTCGATGAGGATCAGCTGCGCCACTTCTTCGCCACCTTCTTCCGACTGCCGCCGGAGCAGTGGCAGGGGTTCCTCGCCAACACCCTGACCGTGCCCCAGCTGGTACGGGCCATGGCGGGCCTGTTCGTTCAGGCACCCGGGGATGTGCGCTGGGGACTGATGGAGCCCCGCGACCGGGAACTCGGCCTGCTGGGCAAGGTGCTGGAACCCGACGACGGCGCCGTCAGAGCGTCTGCAGCCTGAGCACTTCGGCGCTCTCGCGGCGGATCCGGCGGCAGAGCGCCGGGTTGTTGCGGATCGATTCGCCGTAGGAGGGCAGGATTCCCTTGAGGGTGCCTTCCCAGCCTTCGGGCAGCTTTTCGCGGAAGCAGGAGCGCAGGATCTCCAGAGCGATCGCCACCGCGGCCGATGCGCCGGGAGACGCCCCCAACAGGGCGACCATGGAGGTGTCGGCCGCATGCACCACTTCGGTGCCGAACTGCAGCATCCCTCCCCTGCGGTTGTCGGCCTTGATGATCTGCACCCGCTGACCGGCCACCTGCAGGTCCCAGTCGGACAGGCGGGCGTTCGGATAGAAGTCCCGCAGCACGCTGAAGCGCTCTTCAGGGCTGGCGACCACCTGGCCGATCAGGTATTCGGTCAGCGGCAGATTGTCCCGGGCCACCGCCAGCAGGGGCAGAAGATTGCCTGGCCGCAGGGAGCGGGGCCAGTCGAGGGGGGAGCCGGTCTTGAGGAACTTGCTGGAGAATCCCGCGTAGGGACCGAACAGAATCCAGCGTCGGCCGTCGACCAGGCGGGTGTCCAGGTGGGGCACCGACATCGGTGGCGAGCCGGCGGCCGCCATGCCGTAGACCTTGGCATGGTGATGGCGGGCCAGAGAGGGATCGCCGCAGCGCAGCCAGAGGCCGCTCACGGGAAAACCGCCGTAGCCCCGTGCTTCGGGAATTCCGGCCTTCTGCAGCAGGCTGAGGGCGCCACCCCCGGCCCCGAGGAACACGGTGCCGGCATCCACCTGCCCCTGCTCCCCGCTCTCCTGGTCGCGGGTCTCCAGGCGCCAGCCCCCTTCGGAGCGCCGTTTCAGGCCGGTCACCGCTGTGTTGAATCGGGCCTCGAAAGATGGGCTGCCGCGCAGGTGAGCGAGCAGCTGGCTGGTGAGGGCGCCGAAGTTCACGTCGGTGCCGCCGGTGTAGTGGGTGGCGGCGATGGTCGCCCCCGGATCGCGACCGTCCATCAGCAGCGGCGCCCATTCGGCCACCTGGGCCCTGTCCTCGCTGTAGGCCATGCCCTTGAAGCAGGGGTGAGCGGCCATCCGCCGATGGCGTTCCCGGAGGTAGGTCCGACGCTCCTCCCCCAGCACGAAGCTCATGTGAGGCACCGCGTGGATGAAGCTGTCGGGAGCTCCGAGGGCGCCTTGGCGCACCAGGTGGCTCCAGAACTGGAGCGAGAGATCGAATGCTTCGTTGATGTCCAGGGCCTTGGTGAGGCTGATGCTGCCGTCGGCCGCCATCGGCGTGTAATTCAGCTCACAGTTCCCCGCATGGCCCGTCCCGGCGTTGTTCCAGGCGCTGGAGCTTTCCTGGGCTTCGTGGGACAGGTTCTCCACCAGCAGCACCCGCAGCTCCGGCCGCAATCGCTTCAGCAGTGTCCCCAGGGTGGCGCTCATGATCCCTGCCCCCACCAGGGTCACATCCACGCTGGTCAGGGTCACGGCGGGGACTGGGGTGCGGAGCGGAGAGGCACCACGTCGGGACGGGTCAGGAGGCGACACGGTATCCGATGGCTGCGAGGTCCTGGCACCATGGAATCTGTTGCGCCCCGGCGCTGTCCGGTACCGTCCCGGTGATGGATCCTTCCCGTACGAGCGTTGGCTCCCCTGGCTCCCCTGGGGGCCCGACCGGTTCCGCCGATGGGGCCCCGGGCTGCCGCGAGGAACTGCTGGGTTGGCTGCGCCCGGGGGCTCCCCGGCCCGGACGCGGTGACGATGAAAGCATCCGCAGCCTGATCGAGCGGCTGGAACGTCTGCAACCGGCCGATCTGACGGCCCAGTCCCCGGAGCTGACAGGGGTCTGGGAGCTGCGCTGGAGCAGCAGTTCCCTGCCGTACCTGGCCACTCAGCCCTGGCTCGAGAACCTGCAGGTGCTGGATCCCGCCGCCGGACGGGCCATGAATCTGCTGCGGCTGGCCGGCCCCCTCGGCTCGCTGGCGGGGATCGCCGTGCAGGCCAGGATCGGCATCGCTCCGGAGCCGCCCCACCAGCGCGTCTCGGTGCGCTTCGAGCGGGGCGGCTGGCTGGGTCCGCCATGGGGACAGGGGCGTCTGCAGCTGTTCCGCCAGGTGCGCCAGGGATTCCCCGCCTGGCTCGATGTCACCGTGCTCGATGAGGAGCTCCGGGTGAGCCGCGGCAACGCCGGCACCCTCTTCGCCCTGCTGCGGCGCCCGGACCTGGACCGTGCCGCCCTGCTGCCATGACGGCGCCGGAAGGACGGGAAGGCATGGGCTGGCGCCGCCGCGATGTGCTCGCTCTTGGAGGTCTGGCGATCGGAGCCTGGACGGGCCGCGCCCTGGGGCGGGGGATGGGTTCCTGGCCCCGCGGGGGGGCTGCACGCGTCGGCCCTGCCGGAATGGAGGCCCCGCCCCGCGGCGACCTTCGGCTGGTGGCGATCAGCGACCTCAATTCCGCCTACGGCTCCACCTCCTATCTCCCCCAGGTGACCCGCGGCATTGCGCTGATTCCTGAGTGGCAGCCCGATCTGGTGCTCTGCGGCGGCGACATGATCGCGGGCCAGAAGCAGGGACTGGGCCGCGACCGGCTCCAGGCCATGTGGGCCAGTTTCGACACCCGGATCCTCCAGCCTCTGCGGAAGGCCGGACTGCCGCTGGTGGTCACCATGGGCAACCACGACGCCTCCGCCAGCCGCAGCGGGGGCCGCTACGCGTTCCCCCTCGACCGGGAGGAGGCCAGCCGTTACTGGCAGGCCCACCGCGATCGGCTGGGTCTTCGCTTCGCTGACGCCGCGGCCTTCCCCTTCGCCTACAGCCTGCGCCAGAACGACCTTTTCCTGCTGGTGTGGGATGCCTCATCCGCCACCGTTCCCGACGCGCAGGTGGCCTGGGCCGAGCGCGCCCTGGCCAGCCCGGCGGCCCGCTCCGCCCGGCAGCGATTCGTGCTGGGCCATCTGCCCCTCTATCCCGTCGGCCGGGGCCGGGAGCGGGGCGGGAACGTGCTGGCGCAGGCCGATCGGCTGCGGAAGCTGATGGAGCGCCATGACGTGCGCGCCTACATCAGCGGCCACCACCATGCCTATTTCCCCGGCCGGGTGGGATCCCTCGACCTGATCGCCCTGGGGGCCCTGGGCAGTGGGCCACGCACCTGGCTGGGGCAGAAGGCTCCTCCGATGCAGACCCTCACCGTGATCGACCTGTTCCACAGCGCCCCCGCGCCGGTGCTGACCACCTACGACATGACCACGCTGCGCCCGATCCGTCTGGCCAGCCTGCCGGCGAGGATCGTCACCCCCTCGGGCGTGGTGGTGGCGCGCCAGGCCGGCTGAGCTGACGGCCCGGGATCCCCCTCCGCACTCCGGGGGAGGCCTCACCACTCCCCTTCGTCGGCTTCCGGGGGTTCGGGCGGCCAGGCCAGATGCACCACCACCGGCGCATGGTCGCTGGGCTGCTCGTTGCCCCGCACCGTCTTGTGGATCACGCAGCCGGTGGCGCAGGCCAGCAATTGCTCACAGAGGTAGATGTGGTCGATGCGCCAGCCCCGGTCCCGGTCCCAGGCGCCGGTGCGGTAGTCCCACCAGCTCCAGTGGCCGCTGTCCGGTTCGAAGATCCGGAACACGTCGCTCAGGCGATCGCGGAGGGCGGCCGTCAGGGCCTGCCGCTCCGGGGCGCTGGCCATGATGCCGCCCTCGAGGCGGCCTGGGTCGTGGATGTCGCGGGACTCCAGGGCGATGTTGAAGTCCCCCACCATGGCCAGGGGTTCCCCGTTCGCCTCGACGGCCTCCAGGTAGCGCCGCAGACAGCCCAGCCACTGAAGTTTGTAGGCGTACTTGTCCGACTTCAGGGCCGAGCCGTTGGGCACGTAGAGGTTGAGCACCCGCAGCCCTTGGATCGAGGCGCTGATCACCCGCTTCTGCTCACCCAGTTCGGCCGCCTCCGGATCACCGGGCAGCAGGGCGGCGAAGCCCACCTGCCCATCCTCGATCGGCAACCGGCTGAGGATGGCAACACCGTTGTAGGCCTTCTGGCCGCTGATCAGCGCCCGATAGCCCAGGGCCTCGAAAGCGGCATGGGGAAACAGGTCGTCGGCCACCTTGGTTTCCTGCAGACAGAGCACCTCCGGGTCCTCCGCCGCCAACCAGGCGGTCACCTGGTCGAGCCGGGTACGCACCGAGTTGACATTCCAGGTGGCGATCCGCATAGCGAAGGCATCGGGCCGGGCTTCCGGCAAGGGCCTCTATCATGAACCTGGCGATCGTTCATTCCTGTGCCGGCTGGAGCCATGGTTCATCTCCTCTCGCTTCGCGCCTGCACGGCGGTCCTCAGCTCCCTCAGGGCCGTTGCCCTGCCCGTCGCCGCCCTGGCGCTGCTGCCGTCCATCGAGGTCAGGGCCCAGGAGGCCGGCTACGGCCAGACCCTCGGCACCAGCCCGATGGAGCGCCAGATTCTCGACTACGGCCCAGACGGTGGGGGCTCCGGTGGAGGCACGATCCTCGACGTCACCAATCCCATGGAGCTGTTGAACAAGCTGAAGCGCAGCTCGGCCCTGGAAGAAGCCACCCCTCCCAGTTCGGCGGTGGATCAGGCTCTCAAGGACTTGGACGCTCAGATGACGGAGCCGGCCTCGCCGGGGACTTCGGGCCAGCTGAAGGGGATCTGAGCGGCTCGAGTCCCCAGCTGGCCGCCAGCTTGTCGAGCCTCAGATCGGGCTTGTCGGGCTCGGGGGCCCGCAGTCGGGCCTGGGCCAGGGCCTCCTGAGCGCCCTTGGGATCCCCCTGGTCGTGTCGCAGCATGGCAAGGCCCAGCAGGGGGCGCTGGTCCTTGGGGAAAAAGCCGGCCAGCTGCCCATAGGTGGCCGCCGCTGTGGCCACCTGTTTGCGCTTGAGCTGCAGCTCGGCCAGCAGCAGACCGATGCCCAGGGCTTCGGGCCTCACGTCGGGTTTGGTGGCCATGGCATAAGCCGCCTTGACGCGGGCCTCCGCGGCGGCGCCCCGCCCCTGCTCCAGGTTCAGCAGGCTGATCAGCTGCAGGGCTTCCACCTGGGTCGGCCGGAGGTTGAGGATCTGGCGCAGTTCCCTTTCGGCGCCACTGCGGTCGTTCTGATCTCGCCGCAGTTCGGCAAGCACCAGCCGCAGCGACCAGCGCCCGGGCTCCCGATCGGCCATCGGCTCCAGCAGCGTGATCGCCTCGGCCTTGCGGTCGAGGGCCACCAGCAGCTCCAGCAGGCGCTGGCGGTCGGCGGGGCCCGCCTCATCGGCGTCGACCCGGAGCTGCAGCCGCGTGGCCTCCTTGGTGAGCAGGGTCCGTTTGGGATCGGCGCTGGCCTGGGTGGCCGACTGGCGCTGGCCGAGCCACCAGCCTCCCCCCAGGGCAAGGCCCCCGATCGCGATGGCCGCCAGCAGCGACCAGAGGCCTGAGAAACGTCGGCTCGAGCTGGGCATCCGCTGGCGGAGAGGTCGCGGGTGGAGTTCCGAGTCTGGCCTGGGCATCGGGCTTCCGCTGCTGCTTACATTGACCCGGGCACGTCCTTGCATCGCCACGGGGTTTTCACTTCCACCATGCGCCAGCATCCCATTTCCCCGGTCACCGAGCCGATGCAGTACCGGGCCATCGGCGTGGTGCGCGGTTGCTATGTGCCCGCCGACCCCGACCAACTCACCCGCGGCGTGATCCGCACGGACGAGGGCACCGAGATCGAGGCGGTGGTGCTGGGCCGCCTGCTCACCCTGATGCGTCGGCATCTCGATCTTGAGACCCCCCACCTCTGGGTGGTCTATCCCCGCTCCAGGGAGGAAAACCAGCTCCACCTGCAGATGGTGGGGGTGTGGGAGCCCAGCACGCTGGCCGCTCCGGCGGCCACGGGCCACGAAGCTCCCGGGGCGGAGGCCCCTGAAACCGCCGAGCCCGAGAGCGGCGGCGCGGCCCCCAGCGCCGACCAACTGCCCGAAGGCGATGACTACTTCTCGATCCGGGGCGAGCTGATCTTCACCCGTCCCGAAACGGGGGATCTGGTCATCAAGGTGCGTCAGCAGCCCCGCCCCGACGGCAACCGCCCGGTGCCGTTCAAGCTCCAGCTGCGCGGCGAGATTCCCCTGGAGCACCTGCGCCATTTCGTCGCTCTCGACCTGCGGCGCCAGGGACAGCAACTCATCCTGGAGCGCTTCGACGTCATCGGGCCCGTGGCCTCCCGCGGCAACCGGGGCGGCAAAGCCCGCCGCCCCGGTGGTGACCGGGGCGGCCCTGCCAAGCCCAAGGGACATGGCAGGGCCGTGAGCCGCCAGGGTCGCTGAGATGACCAGCGGTGCCCTCACAGCAGGCGTCGCGGTGCTGCTGGTCAGCCTCGCCGCCATCCTGGGGCCGCTGGTCGGCCTTTCGCCCTGGTGGATCACTCTGCTGGTGGTTCTGGGCCTCGGATCGCTCACTCTCGATGCGGCCCGCTTCGGCGGTCGGGGCGGCCACCTGCTGGCCGAGGCCCTGCCAGGCGGGCAGCTGCGTCTGCGCCGTATCGCCATCCACGAGGCGGGCCATGCCCTGGCGGCAGACAGCGACGGCCTTTCGGTGCGACGGGTGCTGGTCGGAAGCCTGGCCTGCCTCCGGGCTGGCGTGGACAGCGGCGGCTGCACCGAATTCGCCCTGCCCGAGAGAGCAAAGCTCCCCGCCGAGGATCTGCGGCGCTGGAGCCGGGTTCTTCAGGCCGGCATGGTGGCCGAGTCCCTGATCTACGGCTCCAGCGTGGGTGGCGATGACGACCGGGCCCTGCTGGGCCGCCTCTGGGGCCTGTCGGGGTTCGACGTGGCCACCGCCCGTATGGAGCAGCGCCGGGCCCGCCGCGAGGTGGAGCAGGCCCTGCGGGTTCGCCGGCCGGAGATCGAGGCCGAGGCCGAACGGCTGCTGGCGGCGGCCCCCAGGCTCGGCCGTCGCCCCGCGGCATGACCCTGGCCCTGCTGGATTGCCCCACCGGCCTGGCGGGCAACATGCTGCTGGCCTCCCTGCTCGACCTGGGCCTTCCTGAGGCGGTGATCCATGGCCCCCTGACGGCCCTGGGGTTGGAGGGCCGTTACCGGCTGCAGATCGAGGAACGGCGCAGTGCCGGGCTGCGGGGGTTGCACCTGGCGGTCGAGGCGATGGAGCGGGAGCCCGTCCATCGCCCCTGGGGAGAGCTGCGCCAGCGGATCCAGGCCGCTCCCCTGGCCCCGGCGCTGCAGGAGAGGGTGCTGGCGGTGTTCACCCTGCTGGCGGAGGCCGAGGCCGCCGTCCATGGCCATCCGGTCGAGGCGGTGGAGTTTCATGAGGTGGGGGCGATCGATGCCCTGGTGGACATCGTCGGGGTCTGTGCCGGTTTGCTCCATTTCGGCGTCGATCAGCTGATCTGCGGGGTGCCGCCGGCCGGCCATGGGAGCGTGGCCACGGCCCACGGCCCCCTGCCCCTGCCGGTTCCGGCGGTGCTGGAGATCGCCCGCGCCCGCAGCCTGCCGCTGGCCTCCAGTCAGGGGTTCCCCGCCGGCGAACTCACCACGCCCACCGGGCTGGCACTGATGGCCTGCTGGGCCGAGCGCTTTGGCACGCTCCCCGGGGCCCTGCCGTTGCAGGTGGGGGTGGGACTGGGCACGCGCCGACTCGATCGGGCCAACATGCTGCGCCTCATCCTGTCGCGCCCTCTGGAGGCGACGGCATGCCCCAGCGACGAAACCAGCGGCAGCGACGACGGCGGGGAAGCCTGTGAAACCCTGTTGCAGCAACAGGCCCAGATCGACGACGCCAGTGCCGAGGACCTGGCCTTCCTGGCCGAGGCCCTGCGTCAGGCCGGCGCGCTGGACGTGTTCAGCCAGCCCGTGGCCATGAAGAAGGGGCGCTCGGGCACCCTGCTGACCGCACTGATGGTCCCGGCACTGGGGCCGGTGCTGCGCCAGGTGTGGTGGCTCCACGGCACCACACTGGGGGTGCGCGAGCAGCTCCAGCGTCGCTGGATTCTCCCCCGCCGGAGCGTCAGCCTCACCACCCCCCTGGGGACGGTGCGGATCAAGTGGGCCAGGCTCCCCGACGGTCGCCGGCGAGCCAAGGCGGAGCACAGTGATCTGGCGGAGCTGGCCCGCCGCCATGGCCGTTCCCTGTCGGACGTGCGCGCCGTGGTGCAGCGCGCCCTCGACGCCGCCGAGGCAGAAGCATGAACCGCTGGTTCCGCCTCGGCGGTCTGCGCAGGAACCCGGTGGCCGGTTTGAAGCTGCCCGCCATTCCGGCCCTGCCCGGTGGCCTGAGGCCCTGGATCACCCTGGGCAGCATCGGCTTCGTGCTGGCGGCACTGCTCAGCCATGGCCAGCAGATGGTCAGGCTTCGGCTCGATGGCCAGGGCTGGCTGTGGCTGCTGCTGGGGGTGGGCGTGAGCCTGCTCAGCCTGGTGATGAACGGGCTGGCCTGGGGGGTGGTGCTGCGCTGGCTGGGCCTGCGGCCCGACTGGGCGGCGGTGGTGGAACTCCACCTGGCCACCAACCTGCGCAAGTTTCTGCCTGGGGGCATCTGGCATCTGGCTTCGCGGGTGCAGCGGCTGCGCAGCGAGGGCTCGCCCCTGAGCACCCCCACCGGCACCACCATGGCCCTGGTGGCGGTGCTTCTCGATCCCCTGCTGGCGGCGGTGGCGGCCCTGGCGCTGGTGCCCCTCGGCGGCTGGCAGAACGGCTTGGGTCTGGTCTGCCTGCTGCCCCTGGCCGCTTTACTGCCCCGCTGCCTCAATCCCCTCCTGGGCCGCCTCGAGCGGCGCCGGGCCCGGGACCTGGGCCTGGAGGAGGAGCTGGAGCGGGAGCTGGCCGCCGTGCCGCCGAGCCAGCTGCGGGGTTATCCCTGGCCGCCGCTGCTGGCCGAACTGGCTTTCGTGCTGCTGCGCTTCGGTGGTTTTTATTGCTGCATCCGGGCCTTTGATCTGCCCCTGAGCCTGGAGGCACCCGCCTGGCTGGCGGGCTTCGCCCTGGCCTGGACCGCCGGGCTGGTGGTGCCCGGCGCACCCGGCGGGCTGGGGGTGTTCGAGGCGGTGCTGCTGATGCGCCTGGGGGGGGGCCTGCCGGAGGCGCCCCTGCTGGCGGTGGCCCTCAGCTATCGCCTGGTCGTCACCCTCACCGACCTGCTGGCGGCCTCCCTGGTGGCCCTGGATGCAGCCCTCGCCAGGGCCCTGAGCCGCGAAGCGTCCCCGCGCCCCGGACCGACAGACAGCCCTTCTCAATAGGACCTAGTGTTGCGAAGAACTGGGTTCCCGCGGTGAGCACACCCCCCACCGGGCTGACCGCGCCCACCAGCCTGCGCACCACCCTCAACGACCGAGGCCAGCGGCTCACCCCCCAGCGTCAGCGGGTGCTCGACCTGTTCGAGCGGATCGGTGAGGGCAGCCATCTGAGTGCGGAGGAAGTCCATCTGCGTCTGATGCGCGGTCAGGAGCGGGTGTCGCTGGCGACCGTTTACCGAACCCTGCGTCTGCTGAGTTCGATGGGACTGCTGCAGGAGCTCGAGCTTCCCGAGGGCGGGCGCCGTTTCGAGCTGGCCGGTGACGCTCACCGCGACCACCACCATCTGGTGTGTGTCCGCTGCGGTCGCACCGAGGAGTTCGAAAGCGGCGCCGTTCTCGCCGCCGGGGAGGAAGCAGCCGGGGCCTTCGGTTTCCGGCTGCTGGAGTGTGTTCTCAACGTGCGGGCCCTGTGTCCGGCCTGCGCTGCAGAGGAGCGGGGGTGAGCCCGGGGCGGAGGCTGACCGTCGGCAGGTCGAGTTGCTGATCGGCCCAGTGGGCCGCCAGGGCGGCCAGCAGGCTGGTGCGGTTGCCGCGGATGCGAAGCATGGTGCAGGTGGCTGTGGGGAAGGTCTTCAGGCTGAGGCCCGCGGCCGGCGCCGGCGCGATCGATGGCACGGCTCCGGGCAGCGGATGGCACCACCCGGTGGTGCGCAGGTCCTGTTGTGCCACCGCCGCATGGATCTCAACCCCGTGAGCTTTGATGTGGACAGCCTCGACGCCTCCATCTGGCGGGGAACGGGGACGCCTTCCCACGGGTGTGCTGCCGGGCGATCAGCGCGGTCGATCCCGATCTCGACAGCCTCGACGCGATCAGCGACCTGTCCCTTGGGGTGATTCAGGTCGTTCTGGAACGCCTGGAGGCGCGGTGGCCCGGAGGACCGGTTGTTCCCCTGAGCTGCCCGGCCACGCCGATCCGCTCGCCCCTTCGCAACGACCAGCTGCTATTGAGAATCGCTTGCAAAAGGGGCGGGATCGTGTCTAGGTTGAGAGCCGTTCGCAATAAGGCCGGTCCTTCGCCCGATGCGGTACCGCTTCCTTCCCGATGCCCCCGTCAGCGCCGTGCGCATGCCCGCCGGTCAGACGGTCCTGCTCGATCCCACCCCCCGGCCCGGCGGCTCCTGCCTCGAGGTGCTCGACGGCATCGCCCGGGTCTACTGCCCCTGCGAGGAGACCGAGGGCATGACCCTGGCCTTCCTCCAGAGCGGTGACCAGCTGCGCACCGACCGCCTCTGCAGCGAGGGGGTGTGCGTCGAAGCCCTCACCCCCCTCTGCTTCCGCAGCGACGCCGAACCCCTCGAGGGCCACGGCTTCGATCCGGTCAACGAGTGGACCCTGCAGCTGCTGCGCATCCGTCACCTGGGCAACGCCGAGCAGCGGCTCCATGCCCTGCTCTCGCTGCTGGTGCGGCGGCTGGGGCGCCGTTGCGGCCCCTGGTGCGACCTTCCCTTCCGGCTCACCCACGAGCGCATCGGCGAACTGATCGGCACCACCCGGGTGACCACCACCCGGCTGATCTCCCGCATCCGGGCCGCCGAGCTGCTGGAGGTCCCCAGCGGTGAGCCCTGCCTGCGGCTGGCGCCCTCCCTGGTCGACGGCGCTCCCCTGGCCGCCTGAGCGGCTCGGCCTCGGCACTTCGGGGCCGACGGTTCTTCCTCCCTTTCTCCTTCCCTTCGCCTCCCATGGCCCCTTTCCTCGGCCCCCTTCCCGACAGTCCCGCCCCCGCCGCCACCCGCGGTCCCCAGCAGGCCAAGAAGAAGGGCTGCCGCAAGAAGAAGTGCTCCAAGTGGAAGGGCGGCAAGTGCTGCTGCGGCCGCGAATGAGCGCGGCGGGACGCAGCGCTGGCTGATCGTTCTGTGCGATCAGGGCACTTCCTGATTGAACTGGGGCCCTGGCTTCAGTTCCTTGTCCCCTGGCGCTCGAGGCTCGGCACCAGGGCCAGGGAGGCCGCCAGGCCCAGGGCCAGGATCAGCAGGGCCGGGATCAGGGCCGCCCCCACCCGTTCGTCGCTGGCGTACTGGAACACCCGCACCGAGAGGGTGTCGAAGTCGAAGGGGCGCAGGGCGAAGGTGAGCGGCAGCTCCTTGACCACATCGACGAACACCAGCAGGGCGCCCACCAGCAGAGGCCCCCGCAGCAGGGGCAGGTGGACGCGGCGCAGCACCCCCAGCCAGCCGCAGCCCAGGCTGGTGGCGGATTCGTCCAAACTGGGGGGGATGTGCTCGAAGGCCGCGTCCAGCCCCTGCTTGGACACGGCCAGGAAGCGGTCGCCGTAGCCCCACACCAGCAGCAGCAGGGGGCTGAGCTTCAGCGGTCCGCCGATCAGCATCAGGGCCAGGGCCAGCACGGTGCCGGGCACCGCATAGCCCATGCCCGCCACGAAGGTGAGCCGGCCCAGCAGGGGCTGGGAGATCCAGCGGCGGGCCACCGCCAGCAGCACGGCGGCCCCCACGGTGATCAGGGCCGCTGCCAGAGCCAGGCCCAGGCTGCGCAGAGTCAGGGCGGCGAGTTCCGCCGCCGATTCGCCCTGGAGCTGGTCCCAGCTGAGGCCCGCCCAGAGCAGGGGCAGGCCGAGGGTGGCCAGGGGGGGGAGCAGGGTGAGCGCCTGGGCGGTGGCCGCCCGCCATCCCCGCAGCTGCCAGTCGGGGGCGGCGTTGCCGCCGCTGACCAGGTTCCAGCGGCGGCTGCGGCGGCGCAGCTGCCGTTCCGCCGCCACCAGCAGGGTGACGATCACCAGGGCCATCAGGGCCAGGGCCACCGCCCCCTGGGGGTCGCCTTCGCTCTGCCAGCGTTGCAGGATGCCTCCCGAGAGGGTGGGCACGCCGAGCAGCTCCACCGCCCCCAGTTCGTTGACCACCTCCATGCCGCTCAGGGCGATGCCGGCACCGATGGCCGGCATCGCCATCGGCAGGGCCACGCGCCGGAAGCTGCCCCAGGGGCCCACCCCGAGGCTGCGGCAGGCCTCCAGCTGGCGGCGGCCCTCCACCGAGAAGCTCTCGGTGGAGAGCAGGAACACGTAGCTGTAGGTGCCGAGCGTCAGCACGGTGATGGCCCAGCCGCTGCCGTGGATGCGCAGACCCAGGCGGCTGCCCAGATCGATCAGGGTGGCGGCGATCAGGTAGGCCGGCGTGGCCAGGGGCAGCAGCTGGGCGATGCGCAGCCAGCGGCGCCCCGGGAAGTGGCAGCAGGCGGTGAGCCAGCCGTTTGCCGTGCCCAGGGCCGCGCCGGCCAGGCCCACCCCCAGCACCAGCAGCAGGGTGTGGGCCACCTCCGTTCCGCCGCCGGCCCCCAGGCCCCCCAGTCCCCCGCTCTCGCCGCCGAGGGCGAACAGGCCCAGGCCGATCAGCGGCAGCAGGGCCAGGGCGCAGATCCCCGCGACGGGTAGGCCCAGCAGGGCCCGGCGGGGGGCCAGGGTCATGACCAGCCGTTGGCCTGCATCAATTGCACGGCGGCCTTGTTCTCCGCTCCCATCTGCTCAGCGGAGACCCCATCGGCCTGGAAGCTGCCGAAGCGCTTGAGGATCGGGTTGTCCCCGTAGCCCTTGAGCGGGTACTCGTTGTTGGCTTCGGCGTAGCCCTTGCCGCCGCTGGGGGAGGCCAGGAATTCGATCAGACGGGTGGCGGCCTCCGGATGGCGGGCGTGGCGGGTCACGCCGGCGCCGCTGATGTTGACGTGGGCGGGCCGGGGGAACACCATCCGCAGACGGGCCGCCAGGGTCTCGTCGGTGGCGCCCCCCTTGCCGGAGAGCATGCGGGCCACGTAGTAGGTGTTCACCAGGGCAGCGCCGCAGGTGCCCTGGGCCACGGCCCGGGCCAGGGGGGTGTCGGAGGTGAAGAAGGGCTGGCTCACGTTGGCCATCATGCCCTTCACCCACTGCCGGGCGGCCGGTTCACCCCGCAGGATCATCTGGTCGGCCACCAGCGATTGGTTGTAGACGCTTTTGCTGTTGCGCAGGCAGAGCTTGCCCTTGAGGGCGGGGTTGGCCAGATCCGCGTAGGTGCGGATCGAGTCGGGATTGATGAGCTTCGGGTTCACCACCACCGCCCGCACCCGGCGGGTGAGGGCGAACCAGCGGTCCTTCGAGTCGCGCAGGTGGGCGGGCACATCCCGCTGCAGGGCCTCGGAGCGGATCGGCTGGAACAGGTCCAGGTCGCTGGCCTTGTCCAGACGGGCGGCATCCACCAGCACCAGCACGTCGGCGGGGCTGGCCTCGCCTTCGTTGCGCAGCCGTTCGATCAGGGCATCGTCCTTGCCCTCCAGCAGCTTCACCTTGATGCCCGTGTCGGCGGTGAAGCGGGCGTAGAGCTCCTTGTCGGTGTTGTAGTGGCGGCCGGAATAGACGCCGATGGTGATGTCGGGCTGGGAGGCCACACACCCCGTGGTGAGCAGGCCAGCCAGCCCGAGGCCGCAGCTCCACAACAGACGGGCAGGGACCTGGCGCTGGGACATCGGGAGGTAGGGCGGATGCCCGGACCCTATGGACCCCCGGGGGAGGGAGGCTGGGCAAACGACGCGATGGCGCGTATCAAAAGTTACGCATCAGCCAGGAGCTGGAGTTATGCAGCCGTGCTGATCGCGGTCAGGCTGCTTCAGCGGGGCAGGCTCAGTAATCCCTCTGGGTGCGCACCGGCACCAGGGCGGGCTGCATCAGGCCGCCGCCACCGTTGTCATCGTCGGAATCCACGGTGAGCCACAGCACCAGACCGAGCAGGGCGAGAACGCCTGTCATCAGGAGGAACTCGGTCATGAAACGGATTCGTATCCGCACACCCTAGCCAGCTTCTCAACTGTTTCCGTAGCGATGGCATCACCCGGAGAGGGGGAGCACCGAACCACCCAGGCGAATCCCCCTGCCCCTCAGGCGAAGCCCCTGCCGCTGTCACGGGCCACGCAGGCCTGCAGCTGCTGGCGCAGGCGCTGGTGATCGAGATTCTTGCCGATCAGCACCAGCTGGTTCTTGCGGGGCCCGGGCCAGTCGCTGTCGTCGATCGAGAAGCGTTTGCCGGCCAGGTGAAACACGTGGCGGCGCTCGCTTTCGTTGAACCAGAGGATCCCCTTGGCGCGGAACACCCCCTCGGGCATCTGATTGTCGAGGAAATTCTGGAATTTCCGCAGCGAGAAGGGACCGTCGCTGCTGAAGGAGAGGGAGGTGAACCCCTCGATCGCCTGGTGATCGGCGTGGCCGCCGTGGTCGTGGGAATGGTCGTGGGAATGGTCGTGCCCGTGGGCGCCATGGTCGTGGCTGTGATCGTGGCCGTGGTCGTCGTGCTCGCAGTGGCCATGGTCGTGGTCACAGGCGCTGTGGTCATGGGCGTGATCGTGCCCGTGGTCGTGGGAGGGGGCCGGGGCCTGCTGCTGCTCCACCACCCTGTCGCTCTCGAACAGCCCCACGCTCAGCAGCAGGGGCAGGGGCACCGCGCCCTTCACCGAGCGCAGGATCCGGGCTTCGCCCTTGATCGCCCGCAGCTCCTCCTCCAGCGCCTCCAGGCGCTCCTCACTGACCAGATCGCACTTGTTGAGCAGGATCATGTCGCCGTAGACGATCTGGGAGCGGCCCACCTCCCCCTGCAGGGTCTCGGGTCCGAAGTTCTCCGCGTCCACCAGGGTGATGATCGAATCGAGCCGGGTCAGGTCGCGCAGGTCGCTGCCCAGGAAGGTCATCGCCACGGGCAGGGGATCGGCCAGGCCGGTGGTCTCCACCACCAGATAGTCGACCGGTTCGGGCCGCTCCAGCACCCGGTAGACGGCCTCCAGCAGCTCGCCGTTGATCGAGCAGCAGATGCAGCCGTTGCTCAGCTCCACCATGTCGTCGCCGGTGGCCACCACCAGCTCGTTGTCGATGCCGATCTCGCCGAACTCATTCACCAGCACGGCCGTTCTGAGGCCCTCCTGGTTGCTGAGGATGTGGTTGAGCAGGGTGGTCTTGCCGGCTCCCAGGAACCCGGTGAGGATCGTGACCGGCACGGAGATGGGCCTGGCCTCCGGCTCCGCTGCCGGGGCTGGGGCATCCATTTTCGTGCTGGTCATGACGGATCGGGAAGGCATTGTCCTGATTCTGCCGGCGCGGTCGCCGGGGAGGGCTTCCGGGGCTGCTGGAATGGCTCCATCCGATCACCGTGCATGAACCCCCGCGAAGCCTTCGCCGCCATCGGTCTTGCCGCGGTGGCCTGCGATGGCGTGCTCGATGGTGACGAGGCCGCCATGCTGCGCCAGTTGCTGGAGGTGCGCTCGCCCTACAACAACCTCGGGGATGCCGTGATGGCGACGATGTTCGATGGCCTGCTGGGGCAACTTCAGACCGGCGGCTGGGAGGAGCTGATCGCCGAGGCCGCGCCGGTGCTCACCCTGCCCCAGCAGGAGACGGCCTTTGCCATGGCGGCCCTGCTGGTGCACACCAATCGCAGCTTCAAGCCGGTGGAGCAGCGGATGCTGGCCCGGCTGGGGGAGCTGATCGCCGTTCCCGCCGAACGCTGCAGCCAGATCCTCGAGGTGATGGCGGTGCTGCACCGCGACAGCCTCGGCACCTGAGGCCACCAGGCGCTTCAGGATGGGTTCTGCCCGCTGCGGCAGCGGCCGCACAGCCCGTAGAACTCCAGGGTGTGATACATCGGCAGAAAGTCGCCGAGCTCCTCCACGGGCAGCCGCAGATCGTGCACCGGGCAGTGGGTGAGCACCCTGGTGGTGCCGCAGTCGACGCAGGTGAGGTGGTGCTCGTCCCGCTCGGTCGGGGCGTAGAGGGCCTCGCCGCTGGGCAGGTGGCGGCAGCGCACCAGGCCCCGCTGCTGCAGCTGGCGCAGGTGGCGGTAGACGGTGGCCAGCCCCATGGCGCCCGGTCCACCCCGCAGACGGGCATGCAGATCCTGACCGCTCAGTTCCCCCTCGGCACGGCGCAGCTCCGCCAGCAGGGAGGCCTGGCGCGGTGCGAGCTCGGGGTTGGAAGGTGCCTGCATGGGGCCGTTTCTACCCTGCCGGCAACCAGACTGCCTGCCGGGCCTCCTGCTCCAGCGGACGGAGGGTGAGGCTGGCGGCGTCGATCAGCACCACCCGGGCCGGTGGTGGCGGCCCCGGGGCCTCCCCAGGGGCGCCGTCGAGGGGCCGCAGCACGGCCAGCAGCCGGTCGCCGGCGGGGTCGTAGCTGAGGCCGGTGCCCGGCTCCAGTTCCCACTCGCTCAGGCGCTGCCGCTTGATCACGGTGCCGCGTCGGTCGAGGGCCAGCAGGGTGAGGGCCGGCCGGCCCGTGCCTTCCACCAGCAGCGCCCAGACCCGCTCCCCGCCGCGGCTGCAGGCTGTGGCCACCAGGGCCTGGCTGCCGAGCCAGAGCTGGCGAGGGGCCAGGCCCGGCTCCACCAGCTCCAGGGAGCGCCGGTAGTCGGGCCAGTGGCGCACCAGCAGGGCCCGTCCCGCCCGGGGACAGAAGCTGCTCAGATCGCGGCTGCCCGGCAGGGTCTGGCGGCGCGGGGGCCGGGGGGGCAGATCCCGCAGGCTGAGCCCGTCGAGTTCCGGCACCACCACCGCACCTCCCCCGGGCAGCAGCCGCACCGCCCCGCTGGCCTCCAGGGGCAGCAGGCGGGGGCCGCCGCTGGGGGGCCAGAGGCTGATGGTGGACTGACCGGGCTGATCGCCGCCGGCCTGCACCAGCAGTTCGCCGCGGCGGTTGCCGCTGATGTGGGCGAAGAGCAGATCGCCGCTGCCGATGGGCTGGGGGGAGCCGGCCACCACCGCTGCCGGCGCCGTCGGTGCGCCGCGGCCCTGGGGCCGCAGGGCCTGCTGGCTGAGGGGAATCCGCCAGACCCGGAAGCGGCCGGTTTCGCTGCGGGCCACCACCGCCACGGCGGCGCCGCCACCGAGGGGCTCCACCATCGTGATCCGCGGCCAGATGGGGGTGATCGGTTGCCAGCGGCCGTCGTGGTCCCGCAGCTGCACCTGCTCGCCGCCATCCACCGGCACCACCGCCAGCAACCGGGGGCGGGGATCCCACTGCCAGCGCTGGGGCGTCAGGGCCAGGCCGCGGCGATCCCGGCCCGCCAGGCTCAGGCTGAGGGGGGAGCGGATCCGCTGGCCCGGCTCCAGGCTGAGCAGCAGGGTGTCGCCATCGCCCAGCCACCGGTGCTTGAGCGCCGGGGAGAGAACGCTGTCTGCCGCCACGCTGGCCCGCTGCATCGGCCGGCTGAAGCGGGCCTGCAGGGCGGCGGGCCCGGAGCTGGCCGCTGCGGGCAGGAGCCGGTCGAGCCGCGGTGGCTGCCGCACCAGCAGCTGCTGCTGCACCAGGGCCAGGGCCGCGGCGAGCCCCAGGACCAGGGCCAGGGGCCGGGACCGGACGTGGGGACGCGGCAGCGTCATGGCTCCAGGGGCCTGGCGGGCCTGGGGATCGGCCGGATGCGGCTGGGGACCACCACCAGCCGCTCGGCCTCTTCCCCCGGAGTCCGGCCCAGACCCATCACCCCTTCGATGGCCAGCCACTGGTCGGCGCGGGCGGGGGTCTGGCCCTGGGGCCAGCGCACCGGCAGCCCCACCGGCGAAGCGTCCGCCAGGCAGCAGCGCACCAGCAGCCGGGCCAGCTGGGGCGGCTCGTCGGGCATCGGCAGCACGAAGCCGCTGATGCGCACCGGATCGCCCACGAACAGCTGGGGATCGGGCTGGCTGCGCAGCAGCCGCACCCAGTCGGTGAGGCTGCGCTGGGCCGGCGGCAGCACGAAGCTGAGTTCGCTTTCGGCGGTCTCGTCGCGGGGGCGCTGGCTGGCCAGATCGGCGAAGGAGGGGGCTGGAGGCAGGAGCAGCACCAGCAGGGCGACGGCGGCGGTGAGCAGCAGGGTGCGGGCCTGGCGCCGGTCGCCCCGCTCCCGGCCGCCGGCCCCGAAGGCCAGGCGCAGCTGCACCAGGGCCACCGCCAGCAGCAGCAGGCCGGCCAGGGCCACCAGCGGATGGAACACGGCCCGCAGCAGCAGGTCGAGCCGGCCATCGACGCTGCTGACCAGCAGCACCAGGGCCCAGAGCCCGAGGGCGGCGGCCCGCCAGAGGGCGGCCCGCTGGATCAGCGGTGGGTTCTGCGGCGGTCGGCGGGCTGGGGTCACTGGCGCCACAGGTTCACCCACTGGCCGATCAGGAGCACCATCAGGCCGGCGCCGGCGGTGGTGAGCAGCAGGCCCCGGGGCCGGAACAGCAGCCCCAGCAGGCTCACCAGTTTGAGATCGATCACCGGACCCAGCAGCAGGAAGGCGAGCAGGGCCCCGGGGGTGACCTGGGCGGCGAAGCTCAGGGCCAGGAACGCATCCACGCTCGAGCACACCGACACCACCAGGGCCAGCAGCATCAGGGCCAGGATCGAGAGGGTGGGGGCACCGCCCACCGCCAGCAGCCAGCTGCGGGGCACGAAGGACTGCACCAGGGCGGCGATGACGCAGCCCATCACCAGCAGCAGGGCCAGCTGCAGGAACTCATTGGCGGCATGGCGCATCAGTTCCGCCAGCGGCGGCCGCGGCGGGGGGGCGTCCGCCCCTGGAGTGAGGGTGGAGGCCGGGGGCGCCCCCACCAGGCCGCTGGAGCGCTCCAGCAGGCCCACCGCCGCCAGGGGCTGGTGCAGGCGCCGTTCCGCCAGCAGATCAGCCTGCAGCAGCAGGGACTCCGGCACCAGGGCCAGCAGCAGGGCCAGGCTGATGGCCACCAGCACGGCGCCGATGGGGCGGGCCAGCAGCAGCCAGGGCTGGTCGGGAAAGGCGGCCCAGGTGCTGGCAATCACGATCGGATTGAGCACGGGGGCCGCGAACAGAAAACCGAGGCCGGCGCCGAGGGGGGCGCCGCCGCTCAGCATGCGCCGGGCCACCGGCACGTTGCCGCATTCACAGGCGGGCAGGGCGAAGCCCAGGGCGGCGCCGGTGAGGGGCCCCAGCAGCGGGTGGGCCGGCAGCCGCCGCAGCCAGCGCCCCCCCGGGGCGAGCCAGCGGGCGGCGGCGGAGATCAGCACGCCCAGCAGCAGGAAGGGCAGCGCCTCGATCAGCAGGCCCTGGAGCAGGGCCCAGGCGGTGGCCAGGCGGGCGAAGCTCACGGCGCCGGCCAGGGCTCCGGGGGAGAGGCGGCCGCCGGGTACCAGTCCGGGAAGGCGCTGAAGCAGGCGGCGTTGCTCTCGTTCTCCCGGGCCTCCACCCGCCAGCAGCAGCTGCGGCCGCCGTCCCGGGTGTGCAGCAGCTCGTTGGCCCAGCCCCACACCAGCTCGGCGCTGGCCTCCATGCCCACGTTGGCCATCACCCGCAGATCCAGGGCGCCCAGCGCGTGCAGCTCGCGCCAGCGCTCCAGCAGGGGGTCGTCGTGGTTGACCAGGAAGGTGTGGTCGAACTGCTCCTCGAGCCGCGCCCGCAGGGGCCGCAGGCTGGAGAAGTCGACCACGAAACCGTGGAGATCGAGGTGGTGGGCGGCGAACCAGAAGCTGAAGCTGCGGCTGTAGCCATGCACGAAACGGCAGTGGCCTTCGTGGCGCCACTGGCGGTGGCAGCAGGGGAAGCCGCCGTAGCTCTTGCTGCAGGTATGGGCGGCGGGGGAGGACATGGGGGAGGATCGCTGCAGCCGACGTCGCGTCCCGTGGGGGCTCCATCCGCCGCTTCCCCTGCATCCTTTCATCCGCCGCCACCCGCCGCGGAGCTGATCGAGACGCTGCGCTTCGATGCGGCCGGCCTGATCCCGGCGGTGGCGCAGGACTGGCTCGACGGGGCGGTGCTGATGGTGGCCTGGATGAACCGGGAGGCGATCGCGCGCACATTGGAGAGCGGCGAGGTGCACTACTGGAGCCGCTCGCGGCAGGAGCTGTGGCACAAGGGGGCCACCAGCGGCCATTTCCAACACTTGAGGGGCCTCCGCTACGACTGCGACGCCGACGTGCTGCTGCTCACGGTGGAGCAGGCGGGCCAGGTGGCCTGCCACACGGGCGCCCGCAGCTGCTTCTACGAGGAGGGGGCCGCGGCCACGGCGGGCGGCCCCGGCGCCCTGCCGCCACCGGCGGATGTGTGCAGCGAACTGGCGCGGGTGATCGCCGGCCGCAGGGAGCGGCCCGAGCCGGGCAGCTACACCAACAAGCTGCTGGAAGGGGGCGACAACCGGATCCTCAAGAAGATCGGCGAGGAGAGCGCCGAATTCGTGATGGCCTGCAAGGACGATGACCCCGAAGCCATCGCGGGGGAAGCGGCCGATCTGATCTTCCACCTGCAGGTGGCCCTGGCCCATCACGGGGTGGACTGGCGACGGGTGCTGGAGGTGCTGGCCGCCCGGCGCGGGGCGCCGCGACGCGAATGAACCGAGGCATCCACCGATGAGCAACCACAAACGAGAGCTGGCCTGCCGCCGCCGCCTGGCGGACGGACCGGGCGAACGCTGGCTCTGGGCGCTGGGCTCGAGCCTGCCCTGGCTGGGGCTGGCGGTGGTGCTGCTGCACGGGCTGACGCGCCGTACCTTCACCCCGTTTCTCTATGGCCTCACGTCGCTGGGGGCGGTGGGCTTTCTGTTCCTCACCCTGGGGGGCCTGCCGGACGACCTGGCCAGCCGCCACCGCTTGCCCTCGGGCACGGTGCCGGCGGCGATCACCCTGGCCTGCGTGGCGGCCTTCGCCTTCGGGCACAAGCAGGGCCAGGAGAAGGCGGCGCGGGACGCGCGGCAGTGGCTGGAGCTGGATGGGTGAATCATTAGTTGGATCTACGTCAGAAGCTGAGAGGGCTCCTGAGAGACTAAATTCAAGCAATCCTCGGGGCAGTCAGCCGCTCGGCGGGAGTGGGTCATTGCCGTCGCTGTCACGATCCCTGATCTGTCCGTTGGAACGATGGATGATGAGGCCACTGTCCTTGTTTAGGTCAATTTCAAGGCTCAGCAGCCTTGACGCTTGGCCACATGTTCATGGTTCGCCATGGATCTAGA
This sequence comes from uncultured bacterium, assembly GCA_942491175.1. GTDB lineage: Bacteria > Cyanobacteriota > Cyanobacteriia > PCC-6307 > Cyanobiaceae > Cyanobium. The sequence continues at coordinate 43,169 of CALNZO010000018.1, forward strand.
TCGAAGAATGCTGGCTGGGCAACTCCTATGCCTACAGCGCCTGCAGCCTCGCTCTGATTCGCTGAACTCTACTGCCTGGTCAACGGACTGTCTGCTGTGGATGTCAACAGCGGCGCGATGGGAAATGTTGAACAGAGGTGAGTCTTTGCTATTGCGCCTGCAAAGAAAAACTCTCGTCGGTGATGTCGCGAGAGCCGTGGATGATCCTCTCAATGCGCACCCGCACGGGGCTGGTTGTGAAGAAAATGACGTAGCGCTGGTGAACGCAAGAACGCAGACCTTCGCTCAGCTCAGACCGAGCGGGATAGGCCTCCGGTCTCTCGGCGATCCTCTGGATGTGGGCCAATAGCTCGGCAATAAAGCTCGCGGCCCTTTGCGGGCTGTCTCTGGCGATGTAGTCACCGATGGCCTGAACGTCGGCTACCGCCTGGGGGGAGAACTCACAGCGCATCAGCGGGCGCGCCCTGCTCGGCCCATTGCTGGTATCGGGCCTGCAGTTCGGCCGTCACCTCCTGCACGGGCCTGCTTGGCCCGCTGTTGATCCCCTGCTGGATGTCAGCGCGCAGCGCCTCCAGCTTGGCGGTGCGGAGCTTCTCGCAATCCTCGAGGGCCCGGAGCCCGTCGCGGATCACCTCGCTGGCACTGGCGTAGCGGCCCTGCTGAATCAGGCCCTTGATGAACTGCTCGAAATGCTCCCCGATGACGTAGCTGGACGGCATGACGACCTCCCTGTTGCCCAGCCCTGAGGCTATCAAAGATTGATAGCCCTGGCATCGGGGAGCGCTGGCGTGGTCCTCTCCAGCGGCAAGGGTGGAGAGCGGGCGGCCGGCCCTGGAGTCGAACAAGGTATGGGCCGGGATGAGTAATGTTGTCGCAAGCCGCCTCGGATTGGTGAATGAATCACTGAGAATTCTCATCTTCGTGATGATGGGGATTCTGACCGTGAGCGCTCTATTGATGGGCCAAGGTCTGCGCCGGCGTGCCACTCCGGCGTTGCGCTGGTTGAGAGGTGACCTGCGAGAATGGTCCACTTCCGTGTCTATCCCTTCCTCTCAAGGTGTCAGGGGAGCCGCTGGGAACCTTCATGACTCCGGGCCCTTCCATCTCCCCTCCATTCCGGATGGTTTGGGCCTGGTGCATCGCTGCCGCAACTCCTATCGGAGTGAACTGAGCCGCACGGATCAACCCGCCACCCTCGATCTGGTCTGCGCCCAGATCGAATGTGAACGCATCAGGATTCCCCTGGCCTGGCAGGTGCCCATGCCAGCGGCAGATCGGTGGGTGGCGAACTGTCCGTCCCTGCTGGTGTCCTTCGGCCTGCTGGGCACGTTCCTCGGCCTGACGCTTTCATTGGCCGACCTCAGCCTGCTGCTGAAGCAGGACACCAACATCCAGGAGATCCTGCAGGACTTCGAACAGATCATCAGTCCGATGGGAACCGCCTTCCAGACCAGCCTGGTGGGTCTCTCCCTTGCCCTGTTCGTGACGCTGTACGCCCAGTTCAGCGGCGTCAACCGAATCAGTGAGGATTTGCAGGAGGTGCTTCAGACCTGGCTTGACGTCGTGGTGCGCAACGAGCCCGATTCTCCCCGCTACTCCCCCGTCACCGAGGCGGTGCACCAGCTGAGCCTCACCATGGAGGCCTTCGCCAGGGATTTCGGGGAAACCATGCGGCGGTCGATCGACGCTGCCCTGCGTTCCAAGCTCGATGAGATCTTCGCCTCAAGCACAGTGCTGGTTCAGGAAGGTCAGAGGGTCATGGGAGAGCTCAATGGCGTGACCCTGACGATGGCCGAGGCCGGCGCCGATTTCGTCACGGCCACCGAGCGTCTGCGCACCAGCCGCTTTGCATCGGAACTCCAGCAGGCCGTGGATGGGCTGTTTCGCTCGGGGGAGCAGTTCACGGCGATCGGGGACGGTCTGGCTCGGCGCATGGCGTCCCTGCGTGAGAGCCTGGTCGATATCCAGAGCCAGTGGCAGGGCCTGGCTCTCTCGGCGCAGGCCGAATTGGATGCCGCACGACAGGGGCAGGAGACGATCTACAGAGCCGTGAGCTCCCTTGAGCAGGCTGATGCCGGGCTCCAGGCAGCCGTTGGCCATTCCGCGGAAGTCAGCACGCTCCTTAACAAAGCCAGGAAGGATGCGAAGGAGGATCGCGAAAAGGCCCAATCGCTGGCCGTAGATCTCACCAAGCGCCTATCGGCCGACTCCGACCTCAGCCTGGCGTACACCGCCCTTTCAAAGGGACTGAGCGAGATTCTGGAGAGCTGGAAGGCCCAACAGGAGGAACTCATGGCCATCATGAGCGACCATCGCAGGGAGATCGATCAGCAATACGACAACCAGCGTGAGCTGGTGTGTGAGGTCAAATCTACCTTTGATCAGTCGATGCGGGATTGGTTCCAGATGCAGAAAGGCTGGTGGAGCCATCAGTCGAAGCTTCTCCAGGAGCTTGTGGAAGCCGGCCAGACGGAGAGCCCACCTCTGCTGGTCGATCTGCAGAAACAAATGGAGAATGTCATCTACACCATCGAGGAGCGCCTCAAGCTTCTCCCGGCAGGCCACGCCGGAGATTCGGGCGAAAGACACTTATTGGAGCGGGTGCTGGGCGAATTGCGTGCTTTCCAGGATGCCGGTCAGTCGTAGGCGGCACCAGCAGCTCCCCCCCCCCCCACACACACACACGAACCCTTCAGAGCCCAGTGAAACTGCATGGTGAGAACCAAAGGAAACAGGCCAACGTCATCTGCCCATGGCCAGGGCTTTGATCCCTGGCTGAGTTATACGGACCTGCTCAGCAACACGGTGGTCCTGATGCTGCTGGTGGTGGTGATGAGCCTGATCGGCAAGGGGCTGAATGAAAAGCCTCCCCTGATCCGCCTCAGTGAGAAGGAGTCCTTTCGCTTCCAGACCGGCCGGTATGAGCTCACCCCCCAGTTTCGCGCCGCCCTCGACCGCAAGCTGCCGGAGATCCGGCGGCAGATCCAGCGCTATGACATCAACACTGTGGAGGTGATCGGACACACCGATGGCCAGCCGTCACCGGGGATCAGCACGGTGGATCGGCAGCTCAGCGCGTTCGGCGACGGGCGCCTGCCGGCAAGTATCCAAGCCGGTTCCAACACGGACCTCGGGCTGCTTCGCGCCCTGGCCGTGGCCCACCACCTGCAGCGCCAGCTGGCCGATCTGGCCCTGCCGATCCGGTTTCAGGCCTATTCCGCCTCCAGCCTTCTCGACCTGGAGGGGAGCCTGGTCCCTGCCGGGGATGCCGATGATCCAGCCCGACGCCGCATCGAACTGCGCTTCACCCGCCATGAATGACCCAGAGGCCTGCACCCCCATCGACCGGCTGGTGCGGCTCGAGCAACTCACCGAGGAGCTGATGCAGCTGGGTTGGGCCGAACGGCATCGCCGCAACCAGGCGCCGCCCTCCCCGCCGGCCTGGGCTGGCTCGGCGCCCCACCAGGCGCTCTGGCAGGGAAGCGAACAGCTGCTGACGCTCCTCCATCGCCGCCATCCGGAGGCCCTGCTGGCCTATGAAGCTCCTGCTGAGGTGCTGCCCGGTTCGCGGCAGGAGGCGACCAGAATCTCCCGATGCGATGGGCCCTCCTCCTACCGGCTTGTGTGGCTTCGGGGTGGGGACGCCCTGATCTATCCCGCCTTCGGCCACGCCGCGGCGATCTACGCATCCAGCGGTTTCCAGGCGCTGTTCGACATTTCACCCCACGACCTGGAGACGGTCGGCGTGCTGGTGCGGCCCGCCAGGGCTCGGCCGATCCGCTCCGGCCAGCTCTGGGTGCTGGATGGGCGTGGGCGGATGGAGCGAAGCACTGTGCCCATGGCCAGCCCCGAGTCCCTCCAGGCGGCGCTGGAAGAGCGGCTGGACTCCCTGGAACGGCAGATGCAGCGGCAGCAGACCCGTCACCAGCAGGAGATCCAGAACCTGCGCGAGTCGTTTCTGCTCCAGGAGCAGACCCTCGAGGCCCTGCGCCAGCTGGTGATCCACCGCCCTTCAGGGGTCAGCGGGCCGGCCAGCGGCGGATCCGGAGCCCGCACCGATGACACCGCCGGGTGATGCCGACCACTCCCTGGCCGTGCTGATGGCGGGCATGAAGCGGCTGAGCGAGGTCTGCCTGCGCCTCCAGGAGCGTCTTGAGCGCCTGGAGCAAGACACCCTGGCCATCTCCGATCTGAATCTGAGCGGCCGCCACCCTCCCCCCGATCCAGCCCTGCTGGACCCCGACCAGGGCAGCCAGAGCGTGATTCCGGCCCTGGATCTGGGCCTGGAGCAGCTGGTGGAGGTGTACGCCAACACCCCCCAGCTGCTGGCCCCGTTCAGCCGGCCCTGTGGTCTGTCGCCCCGCACCGTTCGGGGGGAGGCTCAGGGAATCGAACTGGAAACCTGCGTGGGGGGGAGCTGGTGGTGCCTTCAGCTGAAGGCCGGGGAGCTGGTGCTGGTGCCCCGCCCGGGGGTGCTCTGGCGCTCCCTGCAGCTGGGCAGCCTGCAGCGGGTCTTCGAGCTGCGGGGGCCCATGGATCCGCCCCTCGCGCTCCAGCTGGAGCGGCCTGCCCGACTGGTGGCCGTCCAGCACGGCCGGCGGTGGCTGCTGCACGAACCTGGCCTCCTCTCCGCCATGGATCAGCCCCCCGCCGATCCCCTCCGCGAGCGGCTCAGGCGCCTGGAGGCCCGCCTTGACGCCCTGGATGCCGCGGATCGGGGCACTCCACCACCCCCGGCTGGGTGAGCACCCACTGCGAACCGTCCGGCTCGAGGCAGGCCGGACGGCGCACCCGTGGCCGGCCGACGTCGGTGGCATCGGTGGTGGTGAAGATCCCGCGCCGCGGGCGGGTGAGGGGGTGGCGGAAGCCATCCAGGGTGGATTCGGTGGGCAGCAACCAGTGCCGTTCCCCCAGGCTGAGCAGCAGATAGCTGCCACCGCCATCGACAGGCTCCAGCCGGGGGGGCGTGTCCGTCCCCACGGCCAGGTCCTCCTTGGAGGCCTGGGTGAGGTTCATCTCCCGGGCTCCACAGCCGCGCAGGTAGGCGCGATCGCCACTGTGCAGCGCACTCAGGCACTGCTCCAGCTGCCGTTCCCATTCCTCAGTGGCGGGGTCGATGACGGCCTGAGTGTCCGGACCCCTCGGCCCATGCTCCCGTTCCATCGTTTCGCGCAGGGCCGCCAGCTGAGCCGCGAGATCCCGTTCCGCCCCCAGGAGATCTTCCAGCTGCCCTTCCAGGCTGCTCAGGCGCGTGTGCTGGCCTTCGAGGCGCCGCAGCAACTCATCGTGGCGCCCCTGCAGCACCTGCCCCGCCGCCGCGGCTTCCCGCAGCTTCCGGAGGGAATCGGAATGGCGCTCGAGCCGGACCGCCATCTGCCGCGACCGCCAGAGCGCGTAGGCGGCCAGCGGCAGTGCCACCAGGGCGGCGCCGGTCTGCACCGGCCACAACCATGAGGCCGTTGGCCTTGCGCCGGAGGCTGCCCCACCGGCAGAACTCCCGGCCGTCGGCGCCGCCGCCGCATCCCGATGCCCCGACGCGACGACAAGGGCCAGGGCCCCGGCGATCAGGTAGGCGAACCACCAGGAGCGAGGTGTTGGCACGGATCAGTACCGCTCCGCCCAGCGCTGAGTGAGGACCACCAGGAGGGCCTTGAGGCCGGTGATGAAGCCTGGCTCCAGTTGGAGGCTAGCCGCTGCGCGGCCTTCCCGGAGCAGACAGTGGGAGCGCATGGTGGTCTCCACATCACGCCAGAGGGAGGAGTCTCCTCCTTCGGCCAGCTTGGTGAAGGGCAACAGGGTAGTGATGCGGCCTTGGCGGATCGCAGCGTCGTAGTGGGTGGCGAAGCGCCTGATCTCCTCGGTGCCGCTGACGTTGTAGGAAGCGATCTCCTCGTCCAGATCCTGCAGCGCCACCCGATCGAGAACATCGAAACGCCGCCCGTTGATGGCCATGGCTTCACCGGCGATCATGGGGTCGGTCAGGGGATCGAACTCGCCCGTGAGCCGGCGGCGCCGGCTGATCAGCCCCTTCGCCGTCTCGTCCTTGAAGGCCTCGGAGAGCGTGGTGGAGGCCTTCACATCGGCCAGGCCGGAGGCCATGCGCTGCAGCGTGCCGAGCAGCTGATCGGCCTCGCTGCCGTGGCTGAAGGCGCCGCTCCGTACCAGCCAGTGCAGGAGGCGGGCGCCATTGCCGCCGGCGTAGACCGGCATCGGCTCGGACCGCAGCAGCGTCCCCTCCCGCTCCAGGGCGGCCAGGATGAGGCCCAGGTAGTGGTACAGGCCCCCCATCGCCACCGCCATCAGGCTGATGAAGGCTTCCAGCTGAGGGCTGTTGCTCTGACGCAGCACCGGGAGACGCTCGTCGAGAAGCTTCCCGGAGCCGAAGCGGAGGATGTTGTCGAGGCGCCCGATCAGGTTGCGGTCCTGCCGTGCCAGGTCCTTGTCGTCCTGAAGCTCCCTGACCAGGGGCAGGGACCCCTCGGAACTGAACAGTCGCTTCACGAAGGAGGGACTGGCGGAAAGGATCCGGGTGCAGATCTCCCTGCCGGCGAAGGGAATGGACGCCTGATGGCAGAGCCTGTCGTCCTGCCAGAGGCTGATGTCCGTGGTGCCGCCGCCGATGTCCAGACAGGCCGTGTGGACCAGCGGCAGATCGCGCACATTGCCGAAGTAGCTGGCGAAGGCGATGGATTCGGTCTGCAGACTCGATCCGTCAGCACCTGTGCCCAGGGAGTGGGCCAGCCCCGAACGCCTGATGAGGTCCTCGCAGAGGCCATCCCAGAGATGCTCATAGTCGCGTTTCTCCTCGGAGGAGAAGGCACTGGGGTAGGACACGAACCACTGGATCGACTCGACGCCGACGGCAGCCGCATTGGCGGCGATCAGCAGGGCCAGTTCCCGCAGGAAGGGCCGCTGGTACTGGGGATGCTCCCACTTGAAACCGGTGCGCACATCCCTGCCCCCGAAGAAATCGGAGGTGGGCATCCAGAGGCGGGCTTCATGGAACAGCTCCGGAACGCTTCCTTCCACTTCCTGCCAGCCCCTGAGGCTGATGGCCGTGGCCGTGGGGGGATTGTTGCCCAGAGGCAGGAACTGGCGGGGCAGGAAATAATTGCGCAGCAAGATCTCGATCTTGTCGTCCTCCGCCTGGAGGATGCACTTCACCAGGGTCTCGAGACTGCGCCGCCCGGGCGATCCCCCATCATCAATGAAGAAATTCGTGAAGGATGTGCCGAAATCGATGCCCACGCTCCAGCTGGCCACCCCTTCCCCTCTGGGCGGCGGCGGAGTGATGGGAATGAGGCCGCAGGCTCTGTCCCGGTCGATCAGTTTGATCAGATCAGGAAATCGCTCTGCAGTGAAATAGCAGAGGGATTCGTCTCTCTCCTGCCCCACGTGGCGCTGATAGTCGGAGAAGCCATCCACGCGGAGCCCCATGGGCCTGTCTTCGCAGAAGATGTGGAACTCATTCCAGTTCCGATCATTCACGTAGGGCCACAGGGCGATCACCGGCAGATCCTTGTCGGTGAGGAGGTTGTTCTCGCGGATCGTGTAGGTGCGGCTCAGGGGGTAGGCCTCCCGCTGTCCATCGAGCGGAAGCCGCAGCGTCACCTCGATCTGGGCGGAGCCCCCACGCTCGCGCACCCTCAGGCTGCAGGCCTGCTCCAGTTCAGCGCTGCTGAAGAGGGCACGGATTCTTTCCTTGAAGGGAAGCAGTGGCGTGCAGCTCAGGCCGCTGACGCTGGGCTGGCCCTCCATCCGCGCCGTGATCCAGGAGCAGGGGAGGGCCTGACGGCCCGGCAGCAGGTAGAGCTCCGGCAGGAAGATGTCCTCCGGCGTCAGCACCTCGATGGCGTCTCCGTGCTGGGTCCGGAGCACATCGGGATCGCCTCCCAGGGCGGCCATCGTGATGGCTCCATGGAGGGTGAGTTCGGTGGCCGGAATGCCGAGCTTCTCAGGCATGTGGGGATCCACCAGCACCACCGGGCGGGTCGGGGTCTCCGCCAGGGGGCGGCGCCGGCGCTCGTCCAGCTTCAGGGTGGCCCTGCCGCGCCGTTCCTCCACCTGCACCGGGCGGCTGAGCAGGCCTTCGGGCATGCGCCTGGGGGGCAGATCAGGCACGCAGGGTTCATGGCGCGCCACGGCACTGGGCCTGGCCCCGTCGTGGAGGGCCTGGGCGAAGTCCCGCAGCACCCGATCGAGCTGGTTGGCCAGGCCCTGGGAGCTGAGGTTGGGAGATCGGAGCAACTCCTCGCTCAGGGTGATCAACCAGCCGGAGAGGGCCTCCCGCTGGGATGGACTGAGGTGCTCCCGGCGGGGTCGCTGAAAGCGTCCCCCCTCGGTCCACGCCATGCCACGGATCGGCTGGGCCAGCTCCACCGCGGGGCAGACCAGCGTGCTGGGGGACGTGAGGCCGATGGGGCTGCCATTGAGGCGCAGCACATAGAGGCTTTCCCAGGGGCTCAGGCCCTCACCTCCGCGGCAGAGGACGTCGCAGGTGGGCAGGGAGCGGTGCAGGCAGGCGGCAAAGGGACCGACGGCCTGATCCGGCACGCCCTTCAGAGCCAGCAGATCGAGCCGTTCGGCCTCCAGCCTGTGGCCGACCATCTTCCAGAGGGCCATCGCGGCGAGGCAGCCCAGCAGCTCATCGAGCAGGGCCTCCCTGTTGGGATAGCGGGAGGAGCGCACCGCCTGGGCGAACTGCTCGGCGCGGGACCAGGGGGTGGGAAGGGAATGGATGCGGGCGTCAAGCTGCACCTCGTACACCAGCCGGTCGGCGATGGTGCCGAGCGCGTTGGGCACCTGGCCCTGCCAGGCGCCGGCCTGGGTGCCGCCGGAGAGGGGAGGGTCCAGGCTGGGGAGCCAGGGATGGTGAACGATCTGGCGATCGGCGGGATCAGGGGTCGATGCCATCGGTTCAGGCGCAGAGGGTCCAGAGGCTGTCGACCAGCCCCGCCATGCCGGCGGAGGGGATCTGGGCGGGGCTCAGGCGATCGAGTCGCAGTTTCAGCGTGTCGATGCTGTCGCTCCGTTGCTCGGCCTCGCCTGCGGCGGATCCGGCAAAGAGATTGGAAAGATCGGCCACGGGCGCCTCGCTGCGACGCAGGCCCTCGATGCGCAGCAGCTCCTGCTGGAGCTCCGTGCCGCTGCTCGCCGCCAGCTGCTCCAGCCACTGCAGCAGGGTGTCGAGGTAGTCGCTCAGGGTGTCGGCCACCTGCCGCTCCCGCGGCGCGCCCAGCTCCGGCAGCGCCTGGGACTCCCGCAGGCGAAAGAAGTGACGGGCCCAGGGCGCCCCCACCAGGAATCGGGCCATGGGCATGGTCTGGGCCTCGGCGAGTTCATGGGCGATGTTGTTGCGCCAGGCGACGGCGAAGCGGCAGGCCTGGCGCAGCCGGGGCCCCACCTGCTGGGCGTCGGGCAGATCCTCCCAGCCGATCCGCCCCGCGTCCCGCCGGCTGATCGTGCGCGCGAACCCTTCGCTGTCCCGGGAGTGAAGGCCATGGCGGGCCGCAAGGGCGGCGATCAGTTCGACGAGGTGGGCCTCGTTGGCCTGGGAGGTGCCGCCGATGCTGAAGCTGTAACGGGTGTGGACGTCATTGCCCAGGAGGTAGACCCGATCGAAGCACTCCTGGCCACTGCCGCTGCGCAGGAATTGCAGGGCCGCGTCGGTGTTCAGCTGGAAGTTACCGGCCTGGGCGTGGACGCCCTCGGACGCCATGGATCTCGACTCGAAGTCGAAATAGGGCAGCAGCAAGGTGGCATGGACTCGCACGCCGCCCAGATCCTTGGCCTTCAGCCAGCGGCGCAGCAGTCGGCCCAGCGTCGGCACCCCGGAGGCGCCCGTGCCGCCGAAGACGCTGCCGAACAGATGGATGACGGGAGGGGACTCGAGGCCAGCGGCGTCCCGCACCGCGGCCAGCAGCTCCCGCCAGGCGCCACGCTCGGCTTCCCGATCCAGATCGATCCGGCTCATCACCGCCGCCCCGATCGGCGGGCGCCCGCGGAATCCCACATCCAGCTGGGCCTCCTGTTCCTCCCGCGGAAAGAGGCAATCGAGAGCGTCCCCCAGCGCGGGGGATTGGCTGCGCAGGATGCCGCGGGGGAACACCTCCGCCATGGTCATGGCGTCGCTGAGGCTCTCCAGGGGGCTCCAGTGGCCGTAGGAGTGGATCTCGGCGCGGGCGAAGGACCGCTTCGTCTGGCCCATGGCGGTGCGCAGCGCCTCGTAGCGCCGCAGCGCGGTCTGGGATCTCTGCAGCAGGGCGCTCTGGTGATCCGGGTCCACGAGGAGGGTGCCCAGCCGCGGGGGGAGGAGGGGTCGTCGGAGAGGGCCCCACAGGCCTGCAGGTGGACGAGGGCTTCGAGGCACTTGGCGCCGGTTCCGCCTACGCCGATGGCGAAGAGCTGCATCTCAGTGGCCTCCCAGAACGGTCACGGCCAGGGGGGGAACGAAGCGAAAGTTCCTCGGCGTGGCGAAGAGACTCGGGAGCCAGAACAGCACCACGGGGTTGAGCACCGCCAGGCCGGTGAGGATCAGATAGCCGGTGGCGGAGATCGGATAGGCCCCCCCCGCTCCACCCGCCAGGCCACTCAGGCCCAGGGCCGTGAAGGCCACGAAGAGCAGGATCCCCGCCAGGATCAGGAGGCCGAAGAGGACCATCCAGAGGCTGCGGGACCGGCGAATGCCCCGGGATAGGGCGGGTCGGCGGCTCCAGGTGAACCCGATCCAGCCCAGCAGCACGGCGATATTGAGGATCCACAGCGTGGCGACGGCCGGCTGGAACGCCCCATCGAGAAAGGCGGGGTAATCCAGGTCAGGCGTGAGGAAGGCCCCGGTGAGAACGTTTTCGAGCAGGTAGCGGGGAACCACGAGGGTCAGGACCGTGCCGATCACGACGCACACCACCAGAAGCAGCGATTGATACCAGCGCATGGAGCTAGGAATCGGAGAAGGCGATGCAGAACTGGACCGCTGGAGGGCTGCCGGAGGGTGTGGCGGCCTGGCTGAGGTTGGTGAGCGTGAGCAGGAGATTATCGGTACGGGTCCAGCTCTTGCGGGATTCGCCGTGGGCCCGGTCCCACTCCAGCCACCAGGGCTCGGGCAGGCTGCCGGGATCCACGGAGGCCTGGAAGGCTCCAGAGGAGGCCTGCCGGGGGAGGCGGAACCGCATGGCCACCTCCTTGCCTTCCAGGATCACCCGTTCCACCACCACGCCATCGGGATAGGGGAGGGTCTGATCCGGAGGGGATGGAGCGGGGCTGAGGGTCACAAGCCCGGTCGGCGCCTCGACACCCTGGGGATCCACGGCGCTGGAGGGGGAGGAGAACACCCAGATCCCGCTTCCCTCCTTGAACTGACGCAGGAACTGGTAATGGGACGCGCGTGGGTTCCCATAGATCCTTTTGCCCAGACGGATCGAGGTGGAGTTGGAGATCTTGTCGGCATCCGATGCGCCCGTCACCTTGATGGCGCTCTTGGATCGGGTTCCGCTTCGTTGGCCCAGCATGGAGATCCTGGGGCTTTCGCTGAAACCCAGCAGGGAAAGGTTTTTGGCGATGTCCTTGAGGAGTGGTTCCACCCTGCCGGAAGGCCCGCTGATCAGCACATAGAGAGGCCTGAAGGTGGATCCTTCAAAAATCTCCCGGTTGTTGCTGTCCACCACCTTCCCCCGGAAGGGCAATCGCATGGCGAGCACACCCAGCTGGGCGCCCTTGCGCAGATCGGGGAGCAGCGCGTTGCGCAGCTGGGAGATGTCGCCGTCATTCACCTCCAGATCCGAGAGCATCACGCGCAGCGGCGGTGCCGTTCCTGCTGCGGGCTGGCTCCAGAGGGTGTGCAGCGTGGAGGTGACCGCGCCGAACCCTCCGCAGCCCCCGAAGAAGCAGGGGTCATCCCCCTGGGTGAGGGAGGGCAGAGGTGTGGCCTGGCTGGCGCCGATCCGCAGCACCCTGGGGGCGGGCTGGTTGCCCACGCTCAGCTTGATGGCCTGCAGCAGCTGCTTCCAGGAGCGCTGCTGGCCGTCGACCCTGGCGAAGCCGGCCATCGAGCCGCTGGCGTCGATGCCGATGAGGGTGGAGCTGGCCTGGGTCGAGGGGGTGGCCGCCGATCCGGAGGGGGAGGGGTCGCTCGTCCCCTTCGTGCTGTCGCCCGTCTGGGCTGTTTCCCTGTCGCCCAGGCAATCGGGGAGCCTGACGGGGCCGCAGCCGGCGAGCGCGAGGGCCAGAGCGGCGGCGGTGGCCATGCCCGAAAGGCCCGCTGGACGAACGTTCCGCGTTGCTGCCCTGGGCGCCATGGGACCGACCTGCTGCTTCCGGCGGAGTCATCCCCGCAGCCATGCGTGGATGTTGGGCCAGACCTTAGGTGTCTGTCGCGGTGTCCGCAGCCACCGCCGATGTCGCCACCTCTTCCGATCCGCTCAATGGCGCCGGTTGACTGGTCGGGGAGACCTGTCCCCACGGCCCGCCATCGGCGAAGCGGAGGCCCGCCGGCTGTGGGTTCCGCTGTGAGGCAGTCGACGAGCAGGTGCAGGCTTTCCTGAGCCGCCACCGTGAGAGGACTGGCCACGGGTAGGTCTCACCCGATCCCACCGACCTCTACGCCTGATGGGCGAGGGCTGCCGGAAGGCATTCCATGGTGCTCTCCAAGCGACGCCCTCGAGGACTTCACCCAGGCCGTCGTACGCATGGCCCAGGGTCACATCAGCAAGGCAACGGTCACCACGCCTTGGGGAGCGCTCCGGAAATCCTCACCCTGGGAGGCCTGCCGGACGATCTGGCCCGCCGCCACCGCCTGCCGTCCGCCACGGTGCCGGCGGCGATCACCCTGGCTTGCGTGGCGGCCTTCGCATTCAGCCACAAGCAGGGGCAGGAGAAGGCGGCGCGGGACGCGCGGCAGTGGCTGGAGCTGGATGGGTGAGGCAGCCGGTGGCGTGGCGGCCGCAGAACTTCGGTGAGCCCATCGGGGCGAGCTTGAAGGGTGAGGCCTGACCGCTTCCGGGAAAGCTGGAACAGGAGAGCCAAGGTTGCGGCGTTACGTCCTACCTGGCCGGCTTTCCATTCCACCGTTACGTTCTCAACGTGCAGCTCCTACATCCTGAGAAGCCGCTTGATAGCCACATCGCCCTCGCAAGTCAAGGCTTCCGCCCGCTTCGCTTCATTCCCCGAGATGAAAGTCACATGGCCTTTGTGAATGAAGTGGTGTCGGATGAGGACATCGCTCGTTACAATCTTCCGTTCAAGCCAGGCGCAGGCCGTTACTGGACCCGCGACAAGGAGAATGATTGTTACCTATGGGGTGGAAGATTTCCGCAGGGTACGCTAGGGGTTATAAGCCTAGAAGGTCGAATTTCATCTGTTTATCTTAGAAGGAGCTTCTTTCTTTCTTCCTGAGTCTTGGGGATGGGTCAGGGAGCTTCAAAGAAGTGCCATACCGCATAGTCTGGAAATCTATCATTCGAGTCGAGCCAGCTGAATTTGCGGGACTTAATCCACAGGAGGTTATCTCTGTCTTGAAAGAGGCATTGAATTGCTTTGGGTATGACGGGAGGCGAAATGTATTTACTCCAAATCGTAGTGTGATATTTAATTTCTGAGTCTTTCGCCTCAAAAGTCACTAGAATTTACCTTCATCATGATTACTGCTGCACAGGCAAGGCTAGAACTCGCATCGGTTTATACGAAGGAGCAACTAGTTGACTTAATTCGGAGGATTGATTTGAGGACTGATGGCTCTGTAACTGTACTTTATAGCGGAATTACAGCAACTCTTGACTCGCAGTCTGCTGGGAGTATCCGTTCAGGTGAAATTGCTGTTGCTCTTGGAAGTCAGAGTGGGAACCAGGTGAGATTGATCGATCAGTCTGAGGTTGGAAAATTTCTGAATATGATTGATGATCTGGGAAGAGTTGATAATCATCTTGCAGATAAGTTAGACGAGATATTTAATGATAATCCAGGACGGATCTAAGCTAGCTTTATGGAAGGAACGTATCAATGGAGTTCGGATAAAAATGGTATTTGGGACGAGTTGTCTGCGCGGTTTGCGGCAGATGCTGTTGGTGATGTTGTTACACTTACTGGAGGAGCTTCAATGGATCGGATTTTCTTTCAGACAGAGCTTCCTGCAATTCTAGCAAATCCTAATGTAACCAGTATAGATGGCATCCCTAGAGCGGCCTTTGAAGGCATGAGCTTGAATGAAGCTTTTAGGTTAATCGCAGTGGCGTCTGAAGAACGAGCGTCACGAATTAGGATAGAAGTCGATGAAGCAGGCTTGCCGAAAAAGATCGATGATAACTATGTCCTAGACGCCAGAAGTTTCTTCGAAGACTCCAAAGCCATTGATGGGAAAGCGCCTCCACCGGATACGTCAATGCGATCCATGGCGGAATTTATCCCTCCCGAGCGGGTAGCCTCCCATCGTGCGGCCTTGAGGGATATTCGCAAGGCTCAGGAGAATCTTGCTGTTCGCTACAACCAGGAAATCCAGGGACCCAACCCCCAAGGCGCGACCCGATGGCTGACGGCGTTGGATCAGCTTGGTCAGCTTGCCGATGTGATCAGCCTTGCCGCCGTGGCCTACGACGCAAAAGCGGCCGTGGACGCAGGAGATCATGGTGCCGCCCAGCAGATGCTGACCCGATGGGCGATGGAGAATGCCGGTGCCATCCTTGCCGGACGACTTGCTTCGCTCGCGGTGGCACCTCTGCTGGCAGCTGGCCCGCTGGGCTGGTTGGTGGCTGGTGGCGTGACCCTGTCCGCGTCCATGATTGGCAGTGCCTATGCCGATGAGGCTGCTGAATTCGTAGCGGGTCACCTCGCTGATCTCTGGGATCGGAGTCTGGACGGCTTGAGGGAGGGATTCGCAGCAGCGGAAAGAACCTATTCGTGTCCACTTGTTCTGGATCTTGACCGGAATGGCGTCACGACTCTGGCTGAGGATTCTGCTGATATCCATTTTGACCATGATCGCAATGGCTTTGCTGAAAGGACGGGTTGGGTGAGTCCAACGGACGGCCTGCTGGTGCGCGATCTTGATGGGAACGGCAAGATCGACCACGGAGGCGAAGTGTTTGGTAATCACACCGATCTTCCCGATGGGAACAGGGCGGCCAATGGTTTCGACGCCCTCAGAGCTCTCGATTCCAACGGCGATCGTTTCATTGATCACCTGGATGCGGCGTGGTCCACACTGAAGGTGTGGATGGATGGAAACAGCAACGGTTCCGTCGATCCAGGTGAGCTGCTCTCCATGCAGCAGGCCGGCGTGCTTCGTCTTGGCGTGGACTATGCGATGTCGACCTTTGTGGACTCTTACGGCCATCAACATCTTCAGGCCGGCGAGTTTCTTGCTGCGGATGGTTCGGAGCAAGCCATGCATGATGTCTGGTTTCGCGTCGATCCGGCACGTACCAGTTGGCTGCACCCTGTTGCACTCCAGGCAGGCCTTGCGGGCTTGCCGGACCTGAAGGGCATGGGCGGGGTCCGGGATCTTCATCAGGCCATGGCCTTGGATCCTTCCGGTGAGTTGCGCTCGCTTCTGGAACGCTGGATCCAGGGAAGCTCTGTTCAGCGTCAGGCTCTGATTGATCCCTTGATCTTCCACTGGACCGGGGTGTCCTCCATGTCGATGGGAGGCAACCCACGCTCCGTCGAGGGACGGCTTGCTGTCATGGAGCGCCTTCTCGGACAGCAGTATCGGGAAGGATGGGCTGATCCGGGCCCCGTTGGTATTTCCGTCACGCTGCTCCATCAGGCCTTCGAGGCTTTCCGTCTTGATCTGGAAAATCAGTTGATCTTGCAAACGGATGCCTGGCCGATTCTCCAGCAGTTTGTCGGTCCCGATGGCACGGTTCTGGCTGATGTCTCATCCGAATCCCTTGCACTGGCTGCTGAATATCTCGATGGGCATTTTCTGCATCCATCGGCGTACAAACAACTATTTCGCTTTGGAGATGCCTTGAGATCCCTCGGTGATGAGGGTCTTTATATCGTGGCCCGTCTTCAGGACGATGCATCCACCAATCCATCCCCTACCCGTATCGGCCTTGAACTCCTTTCAGAGTATCGACTACTTCAGGGATCAGCAGGTGCCGACCAGCTTCAGGGAAACGATGGGCAGGATCTGATTGATGGGGGCCCCGGAGACGATGTGCTCTACGGCGGTGGCGGTCGGGATTGGTTGATCGCCGGTGCGGGGGAGGACTACCTGAATGGTGGCTTTGGGGATGACGTGTATGTGATCGGTGCGGGAGAAGGGCAGAAGAGGATCGGCGATTGGGACTATACCGCTGGCAATCGCGATCTGGTGCTGTTCAAGGACGTGGGAGCAGCGAATGTGCAGCTGGTGGAGCGCAATGGCGCCCATCTATGTATTTACTACGGCTCCGGTGATCGGCTGTGGGTGGAGAACTATTTCCAGGCAACGGCATTTCGGGTGGAAGCGTTCCAGTTTGCTGATGGAAGCGTCTGGGGTGATGGTGATCTGCGTGATCGTGCGGTGGTGGGAGGAGCGACGGCTGGGAATGACGTGTTGGGCGGTTATCAGGACATGGCGAACCGCATTGATGGCCTGGGGGGGAACGACCAGCTCAGTGGGGGAGGCTTCGGGGATGTGCTGGTGGGTGGCGGTGACAATGATGTGATTCATGGTCAGGATGGCGATGACCATCTCGATGGCGGCTCGGGAGATGATGTGCTGTACGGCGGTGGTGGTCGGGATTGGTTGATCGCCGGTGCGGGGGAGGACTACCTGAATGGTGGCTTTGGAGATGACGTGTATGTGATCGGTGCGGGAGAAGGGCAGAAGAGGATCGGCGATTGGGACTATGTCGCCGGCAATCGCGATCTGGTGCTGTTCACGGATGTGGGGGCAGAGGATGTGCAGCTGGTGGAGCGCAATGGTGCAGATCTATGTCTTTACTACGGCTCCGGTGATCAGCTGTGGGTGGAGAACTATTTCCAGGCAACGGCTTTTCGGGTGGAAGCGTTCCAGTTTGCTGATGGAAGCGTCTGGGGTGATGGTGATCTGCGTGATCGTGCGGTGGTGGGAGGAGCAACCGCGGGGAATGATGTGTTGGGCGGCTACCAGGACATGGCGAACCGCATCGATGGCCTGGAGGGGAACGATCAGCTGTATGGCGGAGGATTTGGAGATGAGCTGGTGGGCGGCAGCGGCAATGATGAGCTTCATGGTCTTGAAGGCGATGACCATCTCGATGGCGGCGCCGGAGATGATGCGTTGTATGGCGGCGGCGGACGGGACTGGTTGATCGCTGGGGCGGGTGAGGATGTGCTGAACGGTGGTCTCGGAGATGATGTCTATGTGATCTCTGGTGGAGAGGATCGGAAGACGATCAACGATGGGGACTTTGGTGCCGGCAGTCATGATGTGGTGATGTTCACGGATCTGAAGCCATCCGATGTGAAGCTGGTGGAGCGGAACGAAAGTCAACTGTTGCTGCATTTTTCTGGGGGAGGGCAACTCTCGGTTGATCTTTACTTCCACGGTACAAATTTTCGTGTCGAGGCTTTCCAATTCTCCAACGGCACTGTGTGGGGCGACCATCAGCTGAGGGATCGAGTGGTGGTGGGGGGAGCAACAGGAGGGGATGACTGGCTGGGTGGTTACAACGACATGGCCAACCGCATCAAGGGTCTCCGAGGCGATGATGCCCTTTTCGGAGGTGTGATGAATGATGCGCTGAGGGGCGGCAATGGAAATGACACCCTCCATGGTGGTGATGGGGACGACCTCCTTCACGGTGGTTCCGGCCATGATGTGCTTTACGGCGGCCTCGGAAGCGATCGCCTTGTTTCCGGTCGCGGTAGCGATATCCTCAACGGTGGCGAAGGTGATGACAACTATGTGATTGTCAAGAGTGGTGCTCTCAAGAAGATCATCGACCACGATCCAAACCCTTCCAATCATGATATAGTTTATCTAAAGAAACTGCCTTCCACTGATGTCGTTTCTGTCCAGCGCCTTGACAATCACCTTGAGATCAATTTCGTCACCAGCGATCAACTGCTGGTCGAGAATTATTTTCTTGGGGAGAGCTACAGGGTTGAGGAATTCCAGTTCTCCAATGGCATCGCTTGGGACCAGGCGGATGTGTTCGGCCTCATCCCTCCTGCTTAGGAGGCTCCCCCGCCCCCTGATTCGGCCTGGGCCGATAAATCGCCACCCCGATCACCTCCGGCACCTTCGCCGCATAGGCCGCCAGGTTCTTGCTGCGGATCACCCCGGCCCCCTCTGCCGCATGAATGGCGTCCACTTCGCCGCCAGTCACCTCCAGGAAGCCCACATGGGTCACATCCAGCCCCGCGATCCTGGTCACCAGGGCGAAGATGTCGCCGGTGCGCAGCGAGGGCAGCACTCCCGGCAGCGCCGCCAGGGGAATGTAGGACTGCTTCACCGTCAGATCCTTCTCCAGCTCCGTGATGCACTGCCGGTTGCGCTCCAGCTTCATCGGCTTGTAGCTGGCCGTATGGGTTGACATGAAATTCAACGGCACCATGCGACTGGTGGCACCCGGCAGGAAGGGGCTCAGGTTCACCACGTAGCCGTTGCGCTCGGCCGCTTCGGCCCAGCGCGTGAAGTAGTGCTGGCGGCGGCAGTAGTCCACCTCGCCGTTCACGTAGCGCAGCCGGCGCACGTGATCGGTGAAGCGCTCGATGCCCTCGTTCAGGGTCTCCACCTCGCGGCTGTTCACCAGGGCCAGCAGCTGCTCCACGAACAGGAAGCAGTCGAACTGAGTGAAATCGAGCACCAATTGCTCCTTCTCGCCTTCGTCGAGGGAGAAGGCCTTGTAGGGGTAGCCGAGGGACAGCCGCGCCAGGCGCAGCAGCGCCTGGTTCATCGGGTCCCAGGCCGTGGCGTCGATGGCGGCCATCGCCTTCTGCCGGCTGTCCGCCACGAACCGGGGCGTGGGGTCACCGAGCGCCACCCCTCCCGGCAGGGGCGGTGGCCCCGAGGGAGCTGGGGCGGGGGCGGGCGTGGCGCTGCGGAGCAGCAGGTTGGCCGCCGTGTAGGCGGCTCCGCCGGTGAGCAGCACCGTCAGGCCCAGCAGGAGAATCGGTTTCCGCATGCAGCCGTCACCGTCAGGGCGACGTTACAGCCGGTGCAAGGCTCCGTCAGGTCGACCCCGCGGCCAGCCAGCCCTCCAGGCTCACAGGCGGCTGCTCGGGGCTGCTGGTGATCTCGATGATCCGGCCGATGGCGGCGGGAGTTGCCACCGCATCCAGGCACACCCGGGCCACCAGCCGGCGCGGAATGCTGTCGCTTTCCTGCTGGTCGGGGCCGCTGAAGCGGATCCCCTCGGCCTCGAGGTTGTCCTCGGTCTCCTTCAGCCCCCCGGGGCGCACCACGGTCCAGTCGAGCCCGCTGGCGGCCAGCCAGCGCTCGCCCACCCCCTTCCAGACCAGGATCAGTCCGAACAGGTTGAGGGGGTGGAACAAGCGGCCGCTGCAGAGGGAACTCACCAGCACCACCCGCTTCAGCCCGGCGCCCCGGCAGGCGGCGATCTGGGAGCGGATCGCCAGGGCATCCACCTTCAGCGGGCCGCTCAGATCGATCGACGGGCGCGCCCCGGTGGCGATCACCAGGGCGTCGCAGCCCTCCAGGGCGGCGGTGAGGGCGGCGCTGTCGCCCAGCTCCAGCCGCACCAGCTCGGCACCGGCCAGTCCGGCCGGCACCGCCGAGCCCGGCCGCAGGATCGCCTTCACCCGCCAGCCCCGGCCCAGGGCCTCCTGCACCACGCGCCAGCCCGTCTTGCCCGAGGCTCCGGTCACGGCGATGCAGGTCATGGAGGATGCGGGCGAGAGGATGGCCACCATTCTCGTGGTCGCTTCGGTTCACTGGCGGCAGCCCGGCCGCGGGCTTCTGGGTAGGCTGCAGCCATGGCGGAAATGGTTCTCGAAGTCAGCCACCTGACCGTGCGGCGCGAGGCCGTCACGGCCGTGGATGACGTCAGCTTTCGGCTGCGGGCCGAATCCGACACCGCCCTGGTGGGTCCCAACGGGGCCGGCAAGAGCACCCTGGTGCAGGCCATCCTCGGCATCCTGCCCCGCCAGGCCGGCCAGGTGCGTTTCCTGGGCTGCAGCCTCGGCAGCCGCGGACAGCTGCCCGCCGAGCTCCGCGCCAAGCTCGCCTATCTCCCGCAGACCCTGGTCCCCCGGGGCCGCTTTCCGCTCAGCGTGACCGAGTTCGTGGGGCTGGGCTGGGATCCTCCGGGTCTGTCGCTGCCCTGGCTGGGCCGCGAGGCCCGCCGCAGTGCGGTGCGCGCCGCTCTCCACAAGACCCTCTGCGCCGACCTGGGCGACCGGCTGCTTTCGGAGCTCTCCGGGGGCCAGATCAAACGGGTGCTGCTCGCCTTCTGTCTGGTGCGGCCCCGGCGCCTGCTGGTGCTCGACGAGGCCCAGGCCGGCCTCGACGCCCGCGCCGCCGAGCAGTTCCACTCCCTGCTCTATCAGCTGCGCCGCAGCGAAGGCTGGACGATCCTGCAGGTCTCCCACGATCTGGAGATGGTGCGTCGCACCTGCGATGGGGTGCTCTGCCTCAACCGCAGCCTGCGCTGCCACGGCACCCCCGACCACGCCCTCAGCCCCGCCCGGGTCGAGCAGATCTACGGCCCTGGATTCGTGCCGTACCACCACCGTCACCCTCGCCACCGGCCCTCCCATCCCGAGGAGACGCCCCCGATCTGAAGCAGACGGGGTTCGGCAGCCGAACCGTCAGGGGGCCTCAGGAGCCGTCGGCAGGGGCGTACTCCGGCAGAGGAGCGGGCTGGCCGAAGGCAGTGGGTTGCCGGTAGAGCCAGCGGACCGTGGCCCGGTCGCGGGGGCTGAGCTCCAGCACCGGCTGGGCCCCCGGGACGGCGGCCATGGCATCGGCCCCATGGTCGCTGTGGCCCCAGAGGCCGAAGGCGTGGCCCAGTTCGTGCAGGGCGGTGGCTTCGGTGGCCTGGGCGCGCTGGCCGGGGCTGATCAGCACCTGCACCCGGGGCTCCAGGATCCAGCCCTTTCCCCTGTCCACCTCCACCAGCTCCAGCACGGCGCGGCCGTGGCTGGCCCGGGTGCGGCCGGCGCCATCCCTGGCCAGGGGCGGCCTGCGCCGCAGGATCCTCACCTGGGCCGCCTCCGCATCGGCCACCCGGGTGATCGGCAGCACCGCCTGCCAGCGGGCCAGTGCCGCCTCGATCGCCGTGAGCCAGCGCTGGTCCCACATTGCCCCCGCTCCGCTGGTGGCCGCCGGCTCCACCCAGACGCACCAGTGATCCAGCCGCGGCCAGCCGAAGGGCGTGGGTCGCAGCCGGTCGCGGTAGTCCCCTCCAGAGCCGTTGGCGGCGGAAACCGGAATCTTCTTGGCATCGGGAGCCGGGGCGGACGGGGCCGGTCTGCTGGCCGAGGAGCTCATGCAGGTTGGAGGTGCCGCCAGCACAGGCTCCAGGGAAGCCAGCCCAATCCCGGTCGACAGTGCCGCTGCCAGGGCCCCGATGGGGGCCAGGTGCCCGGCCATCAACCCGGCAGTCCGACGCCTCGGGCCATCAGGGTGGCCATCAGGGGGATGGAGGCGAAGCCCACCAGCTCGATGTTGAGAATCCAGCCCAGGCGGGTGGCCAGGGCCTCGCTCACCTGGGGCAGTTCTCCCTTGCGCAGGGGGATGGCCCAGAGGATGTACGTGATCGTCGGGTAGAGCGACAGGGCTCCCACCGAGAGGTAGGTGCCCACCTTCCACCAGAACAGGGGGTTCTCGGTGTAGAAGCTGGAACCCTGACCGAAATAGAGCACCCGCAGGATGCCGCTGAGCAACACCCCCAGGGCGGCGATGCCATAGGTCACGTCAGTGATGACCATCAGGATCGCGTCCTTGCGGTCAGGGTTGGGGCGGATCAGGCGCCGTTCCAGCACCAGGGCCCCGAAGCAGACCATGAAGCTCAGATAGTGGACGTAGGCCACGCCGGCGCTGGACAGCACGTCGGAGGGGATGGAGAGAAGCCCGGCCATCGGCTGGTTTCATGAGGTCGCCAGGGACGGTAGCGGCTGGCTCCGGGCCCCCGGGAGCAGGGGCCTGCCGCGGAGGGGCGAAATCGGCAGGAAAGTGGAATTAAGGAGATAAGCGGAAATACGTAAATAAACAGAACCTTGAAGGCTTTCTGTTTGTTTCAGGAACACTGCGGATCAACCGTAGGTTCCTTAAAGCGATCCAGTGGCTTCATGGCGAGTTCCCTCAGTGCCTTTCTCGGCGAGATTGGCCGCCATCAGTTGCTGACTCCCGAGCAGGAGCTCACCCTGGGACGCAAGGTGCAGGCCATGGTGAGCCTCCAGCAGCGGTGTTCCCTGGCCGGCGGCAGCGGCCCCGCCTGCGATTACAACGATCTCGAAAAACGAACCCTGCGCACCGGTGAGCGGGCCAAGCAGCAGATGGTCACCGCGAATCTGCGCCTGGTGGTCAACCTGGCCAAGCGCTACCAGGGCAAGGGACTGGATCTGCTCGATCTCATCCAGGAAGGCACCATCGGTCTGACCCGTGCTGTCGAGAAGTTCGATCCCACTCGCGGTCACCGTTTCAGCACCTACGCCTACTGGTGGATCCGCCAGGGGCTCAATCGTGCTCTCTCCACCCAGAGCCGCACGATCCGCATTCCGGTCAACGTGAACGAGAAGCTCACCCGGCTGCGGGCCGCCAAGGCACGCCATCTTCAGGCCCAGGGTCACGCTCCCACGGCCGGGGAACTCGCCACCGCCATGGGGCTGCCGGTGGCCGAGGTCGAGGATCTGCTGGGGTGCGAACTGCGCAGTGTCACTGTCAGCCTCCAGGGCGCCGTGCGCTCCAAGGCCGATCCTTCCGAGCTGGTGGATGTGCTGCCCAGCAACGAGCCGGCTCCGATGGAGCGGGCCGAGCAGGCCGAACGCACCGCTTCGGTCTGGACGCTGCTGGAGAAATCCAACCTCACCCCCAAGGAACTCACGGTGGTGATGCTGCGCTTCGGGCTCGACGACAGCCACGAGTGGCGCACCCTGGCGGAGGTGGCCCGTCAGCTGGAGTGCAGCCGGGAATACTGCCGCCAGGTGGTGCAGCGGGCCCTGCGCAAGCTGCGCAAGACCGGCATCGAGAGCGGCCTGGTGGAGCTGTGAGCTTCAGCCCCCCCTCAACCGCCCCAGGTCCGTAGGGACATCCGTCCCTGGTGAAACCCAGTGGGTGGCCGTCAGAATGGGATTGCCCTCTCGAGGGCGTTTCCCATTACCCAAGGAGATCGCCATGGCTGGCGCACCTTCGGCCACCGCTGCTTCCGACAACGCGCCGTCCGACCATGCGACCTCCGACCAGCCCCCCGTCGACGCGGAGGTGCTGGAGAGTTCGGTGCTGGACGAGGCCCTGCTGCTGCGGCTGTTGCGCCGGGCAGGACGCACCATCGCCCGGCCGGCCTTCGAATGCCTGGAGATCCTCCTCGATGGCTCCACCCCTCCCCGGGTGCGGCTGACGGTTCTGGCGGCCCTCACCTACCTGCTTTTCCCCCTCGATCTGATCCCCGATTTCATCCCGGCGGCAGGCTTCAGTGACGACATGGTGGCCCTCACCGCCCTGCTGGGTCTTTGCAGCGCCCATCGCTCGCCGGAGGTCCGTGCTCGGGCCCAGAGCCGACTCGACCGGTGGTTTCCGATGACCCGCCAGGGGTAGCGTCCTGCCATGGCAGCTCCCGCGTCCTCCCTCAGCCCCGAGCAGCTCGATGAGCTCCAGAGCCTGCTCAAGGACTGGCTGCGCCAGGCGGGCCGCACCCAGGCCGACCTGCGCAGGGCCCTGAGGGCTGGCTCGATCCGCATGCCCGTGCTGATCGATGAGCTGCACCGCACGTACAGCAGCCAGGGCCCGGCGGGTCTGGCCGAGAGGCTCTGCGGCATCGAGGCCCATTGGCTCGAGGAGGGCAACGCTGAGGCTTCCGGCCCTGCCGAAGCCGCGGCGGCCCTCGACGACTCGATGGGGCAGCTGGATCTGTTGTTGCAGGAAATCCGCGGGGAGGATGGGGACTGAACGCGGAGAGGACGTGGGCTGATCGGCGACCTGGATGTCTGGCGAGTCGGCCGGCCTCACCCCAGAGTGGTGGTCATCCATTCTCTCAGGCTTCCTGATGAAGTCCTCTTCCATGAACGTCTCTGCTCTCCTCTCCCGCGCCCTCCCCAGGCCCCTGCAGGCAGTTGCTGCTTCGATCGCCGTTCTGTGCCTCTCCGCTCCGGCCCTGGCCCAGGTGGAATCCTTCATGCTCAAGCGCGGCGGCAAGGTAGGTCCGGAAAGCCAGATCAAACCAACCAACTGCGTCACCGGCCCCGATGGCTCCGTCACCTGTGACACGGTGATCGAGAATCCGCCCAGAGACACACCGGCCCAGCCGCAGTACCAGCCCTTCAAGAACTGATGCCAAGACTGCGGCGGATCTTCGAGGACAGGATGTTCCTCAGACTGATCGACCGGGGAGAGCGCCTGGTGGCCAAGCTGCTGGCCGCCATGCTGTTCCTTGTGCTCGCGGTGGCCGCCCTCAAGTTCACCGGCGAGATCCTCGCCCAGCTGGTGGATCCTGGCCGGCGCTGGGTGGGTGATGGTCTGATTGCCGTGCTCGGGGATCTGCTCAACCTGCTGATCGCCATCGAGGTGCTGCAGAACATCACCTCCTACCTGCGCCGCCACGTGGTGCAGATTGAACTGGTGCTGCTCACGGCGATCACCGCCGTGGCGCGGAAAGTGATCGTGCTGCCCCCGAATGCCGAGAACAAACCCATGCTGGTGGTGGGCCTTGGGGTGGCGGTGGTGTGCCTGGCGGCAGCCTTCTGGATGGTGCGCCAGGTCACCGAGCGGGAGGCTGCCGCCAGAAGAGAGCCAGCCAGATCGTTCCCGGGTGCGGATCACTCTTCAGCAGCCGGTGCCGACGGCCCGGACTGATCAGCAGGGCATCACCGCAGCTCAGGGTACGGGGTTCGTCCTCATCGGCGAATTCCAGCATGGCGCTCCCCTGCAGCAGCATCACCCACTCCTGCTCCTCCTGGTCGTACCAGAAGCCCTCGGGGCTGCGGGCGTTGCAGGAGTGGATCCGCTCCAGCCGCAGTTGCGGCGTCTCGAGCAGGATCGTGGTGGCTTCCTCCCCCTGCGGCGGGCAGGGGCTGGCCAGCACCTTCCCCGAGGCCGTCGTCCCATCCCAGGCGTCGTCGCCCTGGGCCGATTCCCCCCAGCGACGGCCGATCTCGAAGCCCCGCGAGCGGGCCAGGGCCACCACCTGATGGTGATCGCCGCAGTCCTGGAGAGTCTGGCGCAGGATGGGGTCGGTCTCACTCAGCGCGACGAAAGCGGTGAGCTGGCGCACTTTCTCGAGGAACTGCTGCAACTGGGCTTCGGCCATGGGGAGGGGGGCCAGGGTCAGATCAGATCCTTGCCCATCCGCCAGCGCAGGAAGGGGACGCCGCTGAAACGCACGGTCTCCTCGGCCTCCACCCGCCAGCCCCGTCGCTCCAGCAGGGGCCGGGAGAGCTGGCTGGCCTCGGTGCGCAGGCGCCGGACCCCCCGGGAGCGGGCATGCTGCTCGAGGGCGTCCAGCAGGGACGCGGCCCGACCCTGGCGGCTGGAGCGGCCCCGGCAGTAGAGCAGGGCGAGGCGGTCTTCGGGGTCGAGCAGGGCAAAGGCTTCGATGATCGTGTCGTCGTCCGATGCGCAGCTCACTAACCCATGACCGCGTAGCAATGACGACCGGAAGCCATCATTTCGGTCTGCATGGTGTGACCAGGCTTCCATCTGTGCCCGGCTGTAGAGGTCTGCAGCCTGGCTCATGACCGCATCGTGATAAACAGCAGCCAGCTGCTGGCAATCATCGGGCCGGAGCGGACGGATCGGGTGCATCGTGACCGTAACGGTGCGTTGATTGTGGCCGCCATCGGCAAAAGGGTGTTGGCGCTAGTGTATGTTTTAGTCCTACCCTCACTCCTCTTACCGAGTACTTCCCATGCTTACCGGATCGGAATTGCTGGCCAAGGTCAAGGAGCTCGGCGATGTCGGCAAGTCCGAGATCGTTCGGGCCTGTGGTTACGTCTCCACCAAGAAGGATGGTGCCGAGCGCCTGAATTTCACAGCCTTCTACGAAGCTCTGCTGGAAGCCAAAGGCGTCGAATTCGGTGCAGCCGGCAAGGTGGGCAAAGGTGGCCGCAAGCTCAGCTACGTCGCAACGGTGCAAGGCAACGGCAACCTGCTGATCGGCAAGGCCTACACGGCCATGCTCGATCTCAAGCCTGGTGATGAGTTCGAGATCAAGCTGGGCCGCAAGCAGATCCGCCTGATTCCCGCCGGCAGCACCGAAGAGGAGGATTGATCACGGAGCGTCACTTTCCCACTCTGGCCGGCACAAGCGGTGTCGGCCCCGGGCCTTCCTGGCGAGGGCTGGTTTCCTTGTTGATGGCCGTGTTTCTCGTTCTGGCCCTGGTTCTGCCGCCGCCTGCCCTCGGCCATCCTCCCTCCGCCTTCGCCCTCCAGAACGGTCCGCCTGAAACCGTCGACCTCAAGATCGGTGGCCGTCTGTTCCAGGCTCACTGTGTTGGCTGTCATGTGCAGGGCGGCAACGTCATCCGTCGCGGCAAGACGTTGAAGCTGGCGGCATTGCAGCGCAATGGCATTGATGATCCTGAGGCGATCGCCACGATCGCGGCAGCCGGCATCGGCAGGATGGGCGGTTACGCCGAAGCCCTCGGCGAAGGGGGCCCCGAAGCGGTGGCGGCCTGGGTGTGGCAACAGGCCCTCGAAGGCTGGCCCCGCGCCTGAACCCTGGAGCGGTTCAGAAGGCCTGGATCCAGGGATGGATCTCCACAGCGGTCCAGATGCCCTGGCGCCAGTAGATGTCTCCCTTCACGGCCTTCTCCACCGTCTCCTGATCGTCGGCTTCGTAGATGCCGAACACATGGCTGGAGGTGGTGGTGGGTCCCAGGGTGATCAGAAGGCCCTCCTCCTTCTGGCGTTTCAGTCCGGCCAGGTGCTCTTCCCGATAAGGGGTGCGGCGCTCGATGGCGTCGGCGCAGTAGGTGCCCCAGAGGACGAATTTCATCGGTGATCGGCGCGTGCTCCGCGTCGTTGTCAACGCATCTCAGCCTTTCATCCCTCGCGTCCTTCGCCCCTCTTTCGCAACACCAGCAGACGATTGTTGGCGGGCAGCGTCTCATCGGCCTGCAGCTCCAGCCCCAGAGCGCCAGCCTCCCGCAGCAGCATCTCCGCGTCGCGCACCCCCATCGCCGGATCGAGGCTGCGCAGGTGGGCATCGAAGGCGGCATTGCTCTCGGCGGTGTGGCGATCGCCGTAACGGAAGGGGCCGTAGAGCAGCAGCAGGCCACCGGTCGCCAGCACCCGGACGCTGCCTGCCAGTAGAAAAGGCACCGCCGCCGCCGGCATGATGTGCATGGTGTTGGCGCTGAACACCGCCTCGAAGGGGCCGGAGGGCCAGTCGCGCTGGGTCACGTCGAGCAGCAGAGGCGGTGCCACCTGGGCTCCCGGGGCCAGGCCATCGCCACCCTCCAGGGCGATGCGCGCAGCCAGGCCGGCCAGGTGCTCCTGGCGATCACTCGGCTGCCATCGAATCCCCGCCAGATGACGGGCCATGTGGATGGCGTGCTGGCCAGTGCCCGAACCCACCTCCAGCACCCGGGCATCCGCAGGCAGCCAGCGTCGCAGGACAGCCAGAATCGGGTCCTGGTTGCGCAGGCAGGCAGGGGCGAAGGGCAGGTCGCTGTCTTGCATCGTCCCATCATGGGGGGAGCCGCCCCGCTCCCCATGACCCCGCCTGTCCTGCGCTGTTCCGCTTCCCTGCTCACCGCCCTGCTGATGCTGTTGTCCTTGAGCGCCTGCGCCCCGGCCCTGCGGCTGGGTTAGGGCGGCCTGGTCAGAGCGCCTGCTCAGAGCGCCTGGTCGAGGGCCGAACGCAGCTGGGCGGCGAAGGCGCCGGCATCGGCCGCCACATCGGCGCCGCTCTGGTGGGCCTGGGCCATCCGTTTCACCAGGGCGCTGCCCACGATGGCGCCATCGGCACCCCAGCTGCGCACCTGGCGGGCCTGCTCACCGGTGGCGATGCCGAAGCCCACGGCCACCGGCGTGGGGTCCAGCTCCCGCAGCCGCTTCACCAGGGGACCCACGCGCGTTTCAAGGCTGGCGCGCACCCCCGTCACCCCGGTGACGCTCACCAGATAGGTGAAACCACGGCTGGCGGCATGGATGCGGGCCATGCGCCCGGCCGGGGTGTTGGGGGCCACCAGCAGCACCAGATCCAGGCCGTGGCTCGCGGCGATGGCCGAGAGCTTCTCGGCTTCCTCCAGCGGCAGATCGGGCACCACCAGACCAGCGGCCCCGGCGGCGGCCGCGTCGCGGCAGAAAGTCTCCATGCCCCGGTTGAGGAGGGGGTTGCTGTAGGTGAACAGCACCACTGGCAGGGTGAGCTGGCCCCGCAGGCTGGCCAGCATCTCCAGCACCCGTCCCGGGGTGGTGCCGGCGGCCAGGGCGCGGCCGGCGGCGGCCTGGATCACCGGCCCGTCGGCGAGGGGGTCGCTGTAGGGGATGCCCAGCTCGATCAGATCAGACCCGGCGGCCTGCAGGGCCAGCAGGCTGGCGGCGGTGACCGACAGATCGGGATCACCTGCCATCAAAAAGGGCATCAGGGCACAGCGACCCTCGGCCCTCAGGGCGGCGAAACGCTGCTGGATCGGCGTGGGGTCGGTGCGGGGGCCGGCGGTGGCGGCGACGCTCATCGGGCCGGAGGGGACGACGGTGCCCCTGAGCCTATGGGGTCGGCTGCAGGGGCAGCCAGGCCGCTCACATCTCGGCGTCGGCCTGGAGCTGCCCCACCTCGGCCAGCAGACGCTGCTGCTCCTCGGGGGTCATGGCATCGAACTTTCGCTGCAGAGCGTCGTCGGTGATGGCGTCGTAGGCGGCCCGGTAGCGGCGCCGTTGCTCCATGTAGGTCATCTTGCCGCTCACCACCCGCAGCAGGTAACTGGCCGTCCAGCCGAGCACCACCAGCATCAGCACCGCTGAGGCGGCGATGCCGGGGGAGAAGCCCTTCAGGCCGCTGGAGCGGAACACCCAGTAGCCACCTCCGCCGATGGCGAAGACCGCCAGGCCCAGCAGGATCGCCTGGGCCCTGGTCATGCCTTGCCCTGGCCTGACATGCGCAGGTTGAGGAAGGGAGCGAACAGGATCAGGCCTGGGAAGAAAAGAAACACCATCCCATAGATGGCGGTGCGCTCGATCTTGCCCATCACGTACCAGCGCTTGTTCATCCACCAGTAGAGGGCCAGGGGCACCACCACCAGATAAGCGCCGGCCAGGACCAGGTAGGCACCGATCGCCAGCAGGGTACCGGGAGCGATGCTGCTGAGAATTCCGCTCAGGTCCACCGGTGATCACGCAGGGTCCTGTGAATCTAGGATCCCTTCACGGGGGCATGGCGAAACCGGTAGACGCAGCGGACTTAAAATCCGCAGGCCGCAAGGCTGTGGGGGTTCAAGTCCCCCTGCCCCCATGGCTTGAATCCACTGCGGCAGAAAATCTCTGCGGATTTCCCGGAAGGCAGCAGCGCCCCCCCTGCTGAACAGGAAAAGCAAGCCCTGGCGGCATGCTGCTCCCGTGATGGCCGGCGGTTGGCTGCAGATCCAATGCCTTCGCTGCGGGTGATCGGTGCTGGCTGCAGTGCCGGTGTGACCGGGCCCGTGCAGGGAGTGACGACAACAAGAGCTCGGCGATGAGCCGGAACCGCTTCTGGGCACCTCCATGAAACGACCGGCTCACAACGAACAACACTCAAACCAGCCATGCCGTAGGAATCGGCAGCACCATGAAGGTTTGATCCTTGCTGGCCGAATCATGCCCATTCGCATTCTGAAATCACCATGCAATGGCTAGGCCTTGCGGAACTGCTGATCCTTGCTCTCGTCGCAGATGGATTGTTCCGTCGACTGGGAGTCCCAGGCCTGATTGGCATGCTTCTTGTCGGCATTGTTCTTGGCGGATCGGGGCTTGATGCTCTCGATCCCAAATTGCTTGCAATGAGCGGAGACTTACGGCAGATGGCCCTGATTGTCATTCTGCTGCGGGTGGGATTCGGCCTGAATCTTCAGACGCTTCGCAGCGTTGGACGCCGGGTGCTGCTTCTGGCCTGGATACCAGCAACCTGCGAAGGACTGACGATTACGATCGTCGCTCAGCCCCTGCTGGGTCTGTCCCTGCTGGAAGCGGGCCTGCTGGGATCGGTGATAGCCGCTGTATCTCCTGCCGTTGTCGTGCCGTTGATGCTGCGGTTGATCGAGGAAAAACGAGGTACACAGAAAGCCATTCCCCAGATGGTGATGGCAGCCGCCTCCCTCGATGACATTGCTGTGATCGTGGTCAACGGAATTCTTCTGGGTCTGCTGGTGGAGAGATCTTCCGCCGTTGGCGGAAATGTGCTGGGATTGCCGATCGGCCTGGCCCTTGGCGCCCTTGCGGGAGCGGCCTTCGGCTGGCTGTTGCTCAAAGGCTTCGAGCGGTTTCAACCGAATCCCAATCGCCAGGTACTGTTCATTCTGGGCCTGGCTTTGCTGCTTCTCCGCCTACAGGATCAGATCAATGGTCTGGTGCCATTCACGGGATTGGTCGCTGCGATTGCCATCGGCGTCACCATCCTTGAACTCAGCGAGGAGACCGCCCACACGATGGCAAGGAAGCTGGCATCGATCTGGGTTTTTGCCGAATTGCTGCTTTTTGTACTTGTGGGAGCGCAGTTGAACCTTGATGTGGCCCTTCAAACAGGCCTGGCCGGTTTCGGCGTTCTCGGAATCGGCCTGGTGGCGCGCTCGGCTGGCAACATGGGTATGCCTGCAGGGCAGCAACCCTCACTCCAGGAGAAAAATTGTTTGTCACAGCTGCCTACATCCCCAAAGCCACGGTGCAGGCCGCCATAGGTGCTGTGCCACTGATGACCCTCCAAGCGGCTGGACTGTCAACTCAACCCGGTGAAATCATCCTGGCCGTAGCCGTACTCAGCATCGTCATCACAGCTCCGCTCGGGGCCTGGCTGAGCAGCTGGCTGGCGGCAAGGGTTCTGAAGCCTGAAGCTTCCTCGCTTTCCGATCACCAATCAGCATGTTGATATAATCCTGACCCCATTCTTATCAAGAAAAATGGCCCCTTGGCCGACCGACCCTTGCCTCTGAAATCCTTCGAGTCGGGGAGGGTACGGTTGTTTCAGTAGCAACGGTTACTGCCATCAGGCGGGCCGGCCTGATGGAGTCAAGGCTCAATGGATCTTGTCCAACACCATGCCATCGAACAGGTCTCTGCCCAGATCCAACCGTTCCAGGCGAGCCACCCAATTCGACGCAGTCCCCAGACGTGGCTCCAACGGGATGGCCCCTCCCACGGCTTCGACGGGTGACTGGCGTAGGGAACTTGAGAGCGATTTCGGCGCGATGACCAGGGTCTGGCAGATGCTGCGAAATGGCGCTGTGCGAATGCTGGGGGAAATTGGACGCCAATACTGACAGAGCACCCGAGGCATTCCCTTTCCCATCAACGATCTTTAAGTAGTGCTTGATACGCTTCCGTGAGCAGGGCACTAGCTACGTAGCGGGCGATACTATGCGGCAAGGCATTTACTGGCTTAATTCTCGATGTAAGCCGTGCTGTTCTTTTTGAAGCGGCTCTTAGATATCCCCACTGCAGTGGTGCAGTCAACTCTTGTGCCTGCAGAGGCGGACTTCTGAACCTCCATCCAAGCTGAACATTATTTCGCATGGTGGCTTTTCCCCCGGCCTCAAAAGACAGTCAACTTTTCTCCATCTTTCCTCCTTGGTTGGAGGGTTGTGAAGTATGACCAAATCAAGCCTCATAAGATTGCTGAAGAGGCCTGCTCAAGGTTGTATTTTCGATTGCTGTGCTCACCTTGATTCACGGGCAATCCCCCAACCAGGCTATTGCCCATGGCTCTAGCCTCAAAATTCTTCCGCCGCTTGCTTGGCTGTTGGACACCCGCCTGAACGCTGGTGAACATGAAGCCTCGGCGCTACTTTCTTCGGTTCACTGCCAGGACTCCTCCCCGTTCCTGATGACTACTTCCATCAGCGTTTAACGATTTTCCCTGAACCTGGCGTCCTATTGACCGAAACATCAACCACTTAAATACCGCATCAGCCCCAACGCATCTCAAAATGGATTACGTACTTCCCAGTGAGCTCGTCGACGGCATGATTCTTGCCGGTGGCAAGAAATCCAGCGTCAGCATCAAAAATCTCCTGATTCGAGGTTTCTACTCCGGTTCCGTGCTCGGTCTGGCATTGTGCCTTGCCCTCACCATCATGGTTCAGACCGGTATACCCTGGATCGGGTCTCTCATCTTCCCGTTCGGATTCGCCAGTATCGTGCTCTTCGGCATGGAGCTGGTCACAGGCAACTTTGCCCTTCTCCCGATGGCAGTCTGGGCAGGGAAAACCACCTGGAGCAAAACCTTCCGTAACTGGATCTGGGTCTGGATCGGCAACTTCCTCGGAACCGGTCTGGTGGGGATCCTGTTTGCCATCAGCCTCACCAGTGGTGGCACTGCAGATCTGGCTTCAGGCACGGGAGATTGGGTTGCTGTTGCCAACAAAATCATTGGCTTGAACAAAGCCAATGTGCTCGTCAAGTATCAGTCTCTTGGAGCCCTCGGCTTTTTTCTGGCTTTTCTGCGCGGGGTGATTGCCAACTGGTTGGTGTGTCTTGGCGTCACCATGGCTCTTGTCAGCAAGAGTGTGCCTGGAAAAATTCTTGCCTGCTGGTTGCCCATCACGGCCTTCCAGGCCCTGGGCATGGAGCACATTGTGGTGAATATGTTTCTTCACACCACCGGGCCTCTTCTGGGCTCCGGTGTGAGCTTCGGGCAGGTGGTGTTCTGGAACTACCTTCCCGTGACGGTGGGCAACATCGTGGGAGGAATGGTGTTCATAGGCATGCTCTTCTACAGCACCCACCGTTCACCGATCAGCAACATCCTGCCTGTCCAGCATGATGAGAAGCTGGAACGGGAGCTGGCCGCCGAGCTTGGAGCCCGCTGATTCCTGCCACGACCTCCCCTTTCCGTCCGGTAAGGGGAGGCTTCCCAGCACACTCAGACCTTCATTAGGCTTGTGAAGGATACGGCGGCTCAAGCCATCCTTCGCTTTTTATCGAGTTGTCTTATCGAGTGATCTTATCGAGTGAATAAAAGCCCGCGTCAGCGGGCTTTTTGTGCTGGCTGGTACTGCTCAGAGAATCACCATTTCTTGTAGGGAAGGAATTTGCCGCACATCGTGACCTTGACACGGTCTCCTTTGGGGTCTTCAACCTTGTCAACATCAAGGGTGAAATCAATGGCACTCATGATGCCGTCACCAAACTTTTCCTGGATCACATCCTTCATGGCCATCCCATAGACCTGCATGACCTCGTAGAAGCGATAGATCAAAGGGTCAGTGGGAATCACCGGATCAAGGGACCCTTTGGTGGGATACGCTTGGATGGCTTCTGTGATGGCTGGATCAAGCTCAAGCAACTCGGCAAGCTTGCCGGCTTCTTCTGCTGAGGCAGTTGACTGACCATAGAACAACGAGGCGATCCATACCTCATCCAGGCCAAGCTTCGACTCAAGATCGGCAAAGGTGAGGCCCTTGGCCTTCTTGGCTGCCATCAGTGCGGCGGTGATGGCCCCTGGCATGGACGCAGTCATTGAGGGTGAAGTTGAGGAGGTGAGAGTCATCAAGAAAGCAGTGAGTGTGACAGGATGAACCTAGGAATTCCTTTGCAGATAGGGAATTCTCCCTGTCATGATCAGTGGAGAATTCATTCTCTATGGCTATGGTTGCTACCGTCTGAACCTCCCAGCCGGGTAACAACAGTTACCCGGCTGGGGATTGAGATGTTCAGGGCTGGATCTCAAGGACCTGCTCCATGCCTGCGTGGCAGCATGTCCTGACCATCTCCTCTGCGGACCATGCAGCCCCCACGCGCAGCGACCTCCGCATCACGCGAGACCTTCAAGGGATATCTGCGTACAATCGCCAGTGGCGAACACACCAGCCGTGGGCTCAGTCGGGAGCAAGCCGCTCACGCCCTGGAGCTGATTCTTGATGGCAGTCCCAGTCCGGCTCAGATCGGGGCGTTTCTCATCGCCCACCGCATCCGCAGGCCGGAACCTCA
Organism: uncultured bacterium; assembly: GCA_942491175.1. Taxonomy (GTDB): domain Bacteria; phylum Cyanobacteriota; class Cyanobacteriia; order PCC-6307; family Cyanobiaceae; genus Cyanobium. Next base: position 77,367 of record CALNZO010000018.1, read on the forward strand.
GGAACTCGCGGGCATGCTCGATGTGTACCGGCAGCGCGGTCCCCAGCTCACCAGTCCACAACGGGCGATCAGCTTTGGGATGCCCTTTGACGGCCGTACGCGTACAGCCGCCATTTACCCTCTCACCTGCCTTGTCCTGGCGGCAGCCGGAGTTCCTGTGGTGCTTCATGGCGGTCGTCGAATGCCTGTGAAATACGGCGTCACTGCGGCCGAACTGTTTCATGCTCTGGGGGTCCATCTCACAGGGGTTTCGTGTGCTGAACTGCAGAACGGCCTTGATCTCCATCGGCTTGCCCTGGTTCATCAGCCGGACCATCTCCCCGCAGCCGAACGGCTTATTGAGTACCGGGAAGACCTGGGGAAACGCCCCCCGGTGGCCAGCCTGGAACTTCTCTGGACAGCCCATCAGGGTGACCACCTTCTGGTGAGTGGATTTGTTCACCCTCCCACCGAAGCGCGGGCCTGGGCCGCTCTGGCCCTGGCCGGTGAAAAGGAGATCGCCACGGTGAAGGGATTGGAAGGAAGCACCGACCTTCCCACCGGCCGTGCCTGTGTCACGGCCCTGGTGCGGCAGAGCCGTAGCGAGCGATTGATCCTCCATCCCCGTGACCACGGCTGCTTCGGCCCCGATCCGGTCTGGGAGAGCCTGGACCATTGGAGGGATCAGGCCCTCGCCTCCCTCGAAGGGGACGGTGAGCTGCGTCGCAGTCTGGAATGGAACGCAGGGGTGTACCTATGGTTCGTGGGATTGGACGCCAGCCTGAACGCCGGCCTGGAGCGGGCCAGAGAGCTGCTTCGCGGGGGTGCCGTCCGGGCCCAGCTGAAGCGATGGCAGGCGTGGCGTTCGGTTCCGCTTGTGGCTTCAGCCGGCGCCCCCGTTCCCACCTGACCACGCTTCATGTCGGGCCTGGGGGGCCTGGGGTCGGGTGATCCCGGGGCCATCAGGCTGATCAGGCTCCGGGTCGCTGGCCCCCACCCAGGGGCGGGGAGGGCTTCAGGCCGAGCCGCCAGCTTCCCGCACGGCTATCGAACCAGAATCCGTTGGTTTCGCCGCCCATCTGGTGCACGGGGAAGGCGGTGAGGGCCCGCTGGCAGAACAGCCGGACCAGATTGTTGTCGACGTCGAGAAACAGGTTGTGGGCGCTGGCGACCCGGGAGCCGCCGGTGAAGTCGAAGTAGGTGGCCCGGGCGCCGAAGCCGCCGCGGGCGATGCCGAGCCGCACGGGATTGATCGCGTCGGAAAGCCGCAGGATCCCGTCCCAGGCGTTGAGGGTGATCACCACATCGGAGGCGAAGCGGATCCTGTCGACCCATTCGCCATGGTCGTCGGCATCCACATCCGCCTGGTGGAGGATGAGGGTATCGAGCCTCAGGGGGGATCCTTCCAGCGCCTTGGTGCGGGTCATCATCTCGAGCACCAGATTGCCCTGGCTGTGTACGTGCAGGCACAGCGAGAAGTCCCGCACCGGCGGCGCCGCCCCTGCGTGGGCGGTGGCCCGCTGGCCCTGGAGAGCCGGCACCGCGAAGGAGGACCACACCCGCTCCAGCACGATGGCCAGTGCCGCTGCCGAGGGGACCGCTGCCGCCTGGGCCCGGCGATAGGCGCTGACCGGATCCAGCACGATCCCGCCTGGCCTGGAGGGCCAGCTGAACAGGATCACGTTGAGGGGTTGGTCCTGGTGTGTGCCGTGGTAGCGCTGCTCAAGCCCGTGGGCCTCTTCGAGGCTGTCGAGAAACGACTGGCCATAGCCATGCACGGCCACGATCCACTTCGGGCCCAGGGATCCGGCCCGCACCTGGGCCAGCACCGAGTGGAACAGCTTCTGGCTGGGCAGCTCCCTCTGGCCCCGCTTCTCCACCTGAAGATCGAGTGACCAGCGGCCGGTGGATGCATCCTTGTGGGCGATGGCCAGCCGCAGCTCATTGCTTCCCTTGCCGTTCTGCACCTCACCGAACATGGTGGCGTCACCAGCGGCGCTGCCGGCGCGACTGACGGCCCTGTTGGTGAAGACGATGATCATGATGTCCGGGACCGTCGACGTCGGATCAGCGCAGTCGGTTGATCGTCACCCGCAGGGGGACCGCCCTCAACAGGAGCCAGGGCCCGGTTGTCGCTGCTCGCGCTCGACCGACCCGCCATCGGGAACGAGCGGAAGTTCAAGTTCCCCCGCTCGCTGGCGGGGTCTCCGATCAGGACGGTCGCCCGCTGCATGGCGCTCCGATCGATCACTGGAGGTAGCGGAGCCGTCGTTGTGACTGGGGCTCCCGGCCCCTGCCGTCGAGGGCCCCGGCGTGGCTGGTCGTGCTCCACCCGACGGTGCGATGGATGACGGCCACATCCACCCGGCTGCCGAGGATTTCAATGCTCTTCAACAGCCAGTACAGGGAAAAGGCCCAGATGCCCGCCCATTCGAGCCAGAGCACCAGGCGATCGCCGATCAGGCTGGTGCCGGTGAACAGCCGCAGCAGCAGCACGAGGCCGAGGGACGCGGGCATCAGCCAGCGGGCCCACTGGAAGATCCGGCGCCAGCGATGGCGCAGAGACGTGTTCTGGATGATGTCGACGGTGTCCATGGCTGTGAGCACGTTCACCGCCGTGATCGTCAGGAAGAAGGCCACCGCTGCGACGTTGTGGACCGACACCGGCAACCCCATGAACCCGCTGGCCTGATGGGGCATGAACCCCGGGGTTGTTCTGCAGGTGTCCAGCAGCCTGGGCTCGGGCCAGCCCATGGGAAAGAAGGCCACCCCGGCGAGGCAGACCCCGGCGCCGTTGAGCAGCCAGTTCTCCAGCTTGCCGAAACCGGAGTAGATGATCAGGCAGAAGCTGATGGCGGCCAGCAACCCCACGAAAAGGTCCCGGTAGACCCCCTGGAAGGGGATGCAGGGCGGGCCGGCATGGTAATAGGCGCTCAGGGAATCCTGAACGGGAAGGGACTCGCTCAACCACCACAGACCATGGATCCCTCCGATCACCAGCACCAGGGGAAGGGCGAAACCGAAGCCGACCATGAACCAGCGCAACACGGAATAGGAGCGCAGGATGTGCTCATCGAGATGGTCGGGAGCGGCGAACATGCGCATGACAGGACTCTTGTCAGTGCGGTCGTCCTCAAAATAGATCGGCGTCCAGCCAGGCAGGGACAGGGTGTCGGTTTTTTCTACAGAAATGAAGTATTGGGTTGATGATATTTTCTCTGGAAGCTCTCGGGCATGCCAGGTTCGGCGATTCTGTCGTCTCTGCCATGAAAGCTCTCGCCAAAGCCTGGCAGGCCTGAAGGATCCGACCAAGCTCCTCAAGGCAGGCTTCAGCCCTCTGGCTCCTGCCCTCAGCCGCCGCTGCGACGACGGCATGGAACATAAATTCATCTCTGATTGTGTCTGTGCCTCTCCACACCCAGTCTCCCGTCGGCCTGGCGCGGCGGCCTCTTCTGGTTAGACAGGATTCACTGATGCCTGACGGGATTGTTCCACTCCGCCCCGCTGCTGGCGGCCACCTGCCTGGCCGGATTTGCATTGTTGCAACTGCTGTTCACCGCTGCGCCCTGGTGATGGACCGAGCCGGTGTTGAGCTCCTCGACAGCTGAGCGCTTCATCACCTTCGGTTGCCGACAGGCCCTCCCCAGAGGGCTCCAGCGAGCGTGGCGGGCGGGAGAAACAAGTTCATGGAAAACAGTTGATCGGGCAGACGTCCCTCACGCCAGATCCACCGACTCCAGCAGCATGCGGCAGTGCACCAGCCGCTCCGCGTCGGTGGCCCACAGCATGATCTGCTGGTGGCAGGCAGCCTCGTCCGTCAGCAGGCCTGCCATGACCCGCTCATGGTGAACTTCCAGCTGCCGTACCAGGGCCAGGGCGATCATCTGAGCTTCGAGGCTGGTGGTGTCCAGGGCCTCGATCAGGGCCAGCACCTTCATCACCGCCTCGCTCACGGGTGGCCCATCGGTTTCCGTCTCGTTCGGGTCGCGACCCCGGCTCTGCATGGCGATCAGGGCCTCAGGAGTCATGGGGATGCCGGCGGCGGCGGGCGACACCCGATCGGCCTCCGCCATCTCCGGATGCAACCCCTCGTTGGGATCCAGTGGGGTGCCGTCCTTCTGGCGGTAGCGGCCGCTGGGCTGGGCGGACTCGTCGGCGGGGAGGGACATCGGCGTTGGGAGCCTGAAGGTGAGACGCGGGCTGGGTGATCTGATCCAATCATCGGACGTCTGCCCCTGAAAAGGCGCCGCGGTTCGAGACCTCCCTCCAGAGTCGGGTTCCTTCGATGGTGAAGCAGGGTTCTCCAGGCTGGAATCGAGGGGGTGAGCTGCCGCTGCCCCTGATTTGTTTCCCCTCTGTCTCCGGTTCATGTCCGTTCGCTCCATCCTCTTGGCGCCCGTCCTCGGCGCGGTCGCTGTCCTTCCCCATCCAGCCCTGGCTGCCTCCCCCCCGGCCTCCTCCCCCGCTCCGCCTCCCGAAACCCTCCAGCAATCCATCCAGCGCCTGGAGGCCTTCCCCTTCCAGCCGAACTGCAACGGCAACACCCAGGAGATCGCCGCCTGCCTCTGGCGCCAGCGCAACCAGGCGGATCTGCGCCTGCTGAAGCGCATGGACGCCGGGACCCTGGAGCCCTGGCGCGCCAGCCGGCGCCGCGCCTGTGAGTGGGTCGCGGCGAAGGCCGAGGGCGGCACATTGCTGCCGATCGTCTGGTTCAGCTGTGAAAACGCCTTGAACCAGACTCTGTTGAAGCAACTCACCATGCCCCTGGGGCGCTGAGGTTCACGCCACCCCCAGCCCCAGCCGCGCGGTGCCGGTGAGCAGGTAGCGGATGGCTTCGCGGCCTTGCCGGGGCAGGGCCTCGGCGGCACCCGCCTCGACCAGGGCCTGCAGGGACTGGGAGACCGACGGTTGCTTGATCCCCCAGAGCTTCATCAGCTCGGCCTGGGTCCGCACCGCCGCCGGGTCGTCGTCGGCCCACTGCTGCAGCCGGCCCCAGAGACCGCCGCCCAGCTGCTCCTCCAGCTCCACCCGGTTGCGCTGGCGCAGCACCAGCAGCAGATCCCCCAGGCCGATCGCTGCCGCGCCCTGGCCCGCCGCCGCGAGGCCCAGCAGGGAGGTGATGCCGTCTTCGAGGGCCTTGAGCATGCCGCGCAGGTCGCCGCGGAACAGGTGGTAGAGCGGCTCGATCACAGCGTTCCCCACCGGTGCCTGGCCGGGACGCGCAGGGTCGAGCCGCAGGGCGTCGTAGCGGTATTTCAGCAGCCGCTGCACCTGCTCCAGGGCCAGCGGTTCCAGCACGATCGGATCGCTGAACACCGAGCGCACCTGGGTGTGGCTCTGCACCACCGTCCGCACCGCATCGGTGGTGCCGACCACCACCAGGTGCAGGCCGTCCAGCAGCAGGGCCTGGTCACGGATGCCGCGCAGCAGCTCCGCCGCCCGGCCGGCGTCGGCCTCGCTGAGGTTCTCCAGGTTGTTGAGGTGCAGCACCACCCCCTCGGCCCCCTCCTCGCGGGCGTAGGTCAGCAGATCCCGCAGGGCCCGGGGGCCGTCCAGGAGCAGGGCACTGGGCGGGGTGGACACCCCTTCCGAGCGCGACCCGCCACCGCCGAAGCCGAAGCCCGAGAGGCTGAAGCCCCCGCCTCGCAGCCGGAAGCCCCGCACCAGCTGCTGGGCGGCGTCCATGGCGGGGCCGGCGGCCTGGGGGTGGCTGGCCAGCAGCGCGTCGTAGGTGCCCGAGAGCAGGCGCCCCAGCAGATCCTCGCTCTGCTCGGCGGCGCTGATCGGCAGCACTTCCGCCGATGTCCAGTACCCGGCCTCCAGGGCATCGGCCTTCACCACCTGCACCAGGGTGGTCTTGCCGATGCCGGGCCGGCCCGCCACCGCCTGGCGGGAGCTGCGGCTGCTGCCGATGGTGGTCAGCAGCCGCTGGCGCTCGGCCTGGCGTCCCACGAACAGGGACACCGGGGTGCCGGCCACGTCCTGGCGCAGGGTGGCCTGGAAGTAGGGGGAGGAGCGCAGGTTGTAGAGCCCCCAGAGGTTGGGCAGGGCCATGGCGGCACGTATCGATCGGACCTTGTGATCCCCCAATGCTGGCTAAGTATTGGGGGATCCTGCAATTCTTGTGGGAGGTCGCCTCGGGTCAGGTCCTCGATCTGCGTGCGGTCGCCGGGGAGGGCCATGGGCTGCCGACGGCTGTTCGCCGCCGGAACACCTGTCACAGCAACCACCCCGGCCGCAGGAGCAACCCCGCCCCCAGCACCAGCATCACTGCGCCGCTGATCAGCTTCAGCCACCGCCCCCCGGTTTCGGTGAGCCTGTTGCTGCTCAGGGCGAAGACGGCGGCACCCACCATCAGGCTGTCGTCGGCGATGTAGCCCACGATGTAGAGGCCCAGGTAGGCGTAGTGGGCGGCGGGCGTCAGGTTCTGCTGGCTCAGCACGGCGGTGTAGATCGCCGGAAGCCCGGCGGTGCAGAGCAGCTCGACGGTGTTCACGACCACCGCCAGGGCCGCCACGCCCGCCAGCGCCGGCAGCAGGGAGCGGCTCTGCATCACGCCCCGCATCCGGGCGTAGAGCCCCGGCTTGGCCTCGGCGGGGATCGAGAGGGTGAAGCTGCTGTCCTGCCGCAGGACGTCCCGCACGTTCACCGCCCCCACCGTCAGGGCCAGGCCGGCCAGCACCCATCGCAACCCCGTCGACCAGCCCAGCAGCAGGAACACGTTCAGCCAGGCGGCCATGAACGCGTAGTACACCGCGCCGCTCACCAGAACGAAGGTGCCGGCCACCAGGGCCATGCGGCGACGGTCACGCCAGTGCACCAGCAGCGACAGCAGGAACAGCAGCACCCACATCGCGCAGGGGTTGAAGCCGTCCAGCAGCCCCATCACCAGGGTGAACAGGGGCAGGCCCAGCCCGGCGGCACTGATGCTGCCCAGGGGCCCGAGCCGGACCCGATCAGGCTCGGCCAGGCCTTCGGGATCCCCCTCCGGCATCTGCGGGTCGATCAGGGCGAGCAGCTCCTGACCCCGGCCCCCGGCACTGTCGAAGCCCACCAGCACCCGTCCCCCGTAGACGAAGGTGGGCACGCCGGGGGCCTGGATCCCCCTCTCCTGCGACAGGCGCAGCAGCTCGGCACGGGCCAGCGGATCGGTTCCCACATCCCGCAGGCGTACCTGCAGGCCCGGCCGTTGCCGCACCAGCGACGGCAGGAAAGCCTTGGCGGCCGCGCAGTGGGGGCAGCCCTCGCGCACGAACACCTGCAGCTCCCCAGCCCCTGCCGGCGCGCCCTGGGCGGCGGCAGGGGCTGGGGCCGCCACCGGCAGCAGTGTCAGCAGGGCCGACAGCACGATCCCCAGCAGTCCCAGCGGCCAGCGCGGACCGGGAAGGACTGATGCTGCTCTCGCCATCGCGGCCTCGAAGCCCTGGCTCCATCCTGGCGGCGGTTCAGGTGGTGATGGAAGCGAAGGGTGGATTGCGGAGGGGGGATTCGCGGCTTGGTGGTGCGCCGCCGCCGCCCAACGGGCTGGGGCGGCCTTGCCGATGGGAGACTTCCATGTCCTTCCGGGCCCAAGGGCCGCTCGGCCGATGGACTGCGATGGCGCCGCGACCGACGGAGCGGGAACCTTCGGCATCGTTCTGTTCCCTGGGGTAGAGGAACTCGATGCGGTCGGACCCTGGGAAATGGCCACACTCTGGAGTCGGCAGGCCAGTGGCCCCCAGGAGTGCCTGCTGATCGGCCCGAGCGCAGCGCCGGTGACCTGTGCCAAGGGGCTGATGCTCCTCCCCCATCGCAGCTTCAGCTCCGCGCCACCCCTGGACATGCTGCTGGTGCCCGGCGGCCTGGGCACCCGGACGGAGGTGGCCAATCCGCTGCTGATCGATTTCCTGCAACGCCAGGCGGCCAACTGCCGGGCGATCCTCTCGGTGTGCACCGGTGCCTTTCTGCTCCATGCCGCCGGTCTTCTGGCCGGCAAGCGGGCCACCACTCACTGGGATTCCCTGGAGCGGCTGCGGAATCTGGGTGATGTGGAGGTGGTGGAGGAGCGTTATGTCCGATCGGGAAACGTCTGGACCTCGGCCGGCATCTCCTCCGGTATCGATCTGATGCTGCGTTTCATTGCTGAAACCACGGGGGAAGATGGGGCAGGGGAAGTACAGCTCCAGGCCGAGTATTTCCCCTCAACGCGGATTTATGGGTCTGCCGCCAGCAGCGGCAAGGGGTCGGCCTATTTTCAGTCCTCCTGAGGAGGGCTGATGGGTGTTTTCGCTCATCTTGCCCGCGTTTCATAGCGCCTAGGATAAAGAAAAGAGAGGAGGAGATCCCATGGCTACCTGTGAAGCATCCCGTGCCCATGCCCATCCCAACGCCAGCGAAGCTCTCCATCGGGTGAGAAACCTGGCCAAGGCCGATCCGGTGTTCGCTGAAGCGTTCGGCGCCTCCGATACCCCCCAGGAAGCGGCGGAGCTGGCGCATCGCTATGGCATTGAGGTGAGTCCGGCGGCCCTCTGGCGCAACCGCGGCACCCTCGTCCACGGGGGGCATCCCACCTGGCGCGGCTGAGCCGGCGCAGCTGACGGAACCCCGCACCCGCTGACCCCTGACCCCGTGACCCCGGTGCCCGCAAGGGCCCGGGGTCAGGGCTGTGTTGGGCCCTTGATCTCGACGCTGTTCCCTTCCGGATCCTCCAGATACAACGCCGGGCCATCCCCCTCGGCGCCGTAGCTGTGATGGAGCGGACCCACTTCGATGCCATGGGCGAGCAGGTGGGATCGCAGCTCCTCCTCTTCGAAGGGGTCGATCCGCAGGCAGATGTGGTCCATGTTGTGGCCTTCCGGCCCAGGTGCCGCGCCGCCCCGCCGGCCCAGTTCCCCATCCACGGTCGCCAGGTCGATCAGGCCGCTGCCGGCGCGCAGGTGCACCATGCCGAGCGGGACGTTGCGGCGGTCCACCGTGCAGCCCAGAACGTTGGTGTAGAAGTGCTCCATCCGCTCCAGATCCCTGCAGCGCAGCACCACATGGTCGATGCCGACGATGTGCATGGTGGCCGCCGACGCCCTCAGGCGAACCTGTGGCCGCGAGCGACGGAGGGGCTGGTGGTCGCCGCGGCCCCGTTCCGGCGCCGTTCGCGGATCAGCCCCACCACCGCCGCGGTGGCGATGATCCAGGCCATCGAGAGATCCGCCACCGCAAGGGCGGTCGCCCAGGCCTGGGGGTGGACGAAGGTGTCGAGGTTGTCCATGGTTATTTCCGTATCCGTTCTTACTGATCTAGCGCGGCCTCAGCGCCCCTGACGCCGCGCTTCGCCTGCCGTTGCATTCCCGTGTAAGCCCGGTGGAAGCGGCTCCATCGGGACGTTGCTCACCTGCTCTGTGGAAGGACTTTCGTTGTCCGTGGAAGGACTGTCGTTGACCTCCCGTTACTTGAAGGAGCCTTCGACATTGGTGTCCGTACCGTTCTGGTGGCCGTTGATGTGCTTCTCGCAGGCAAGGGCACTGGACGTGAACACCAGCAGGAAGGCCACCACGGCGCCCGGCAGTACCACCCGAATCAGCTGGTGCATGTCATGGTCGTCAAATTCCAGAGCCACATTAGGTAAAAATTTGACAACGGACCTCCACCACGTGCACTGGGCCTTCCTGTGAAGGTACCTCCACAGCTGCGGGGGCTGACCATCGCATCAGGCGCGGCTATCAAGGAGAGGAAGCAGACCAATGGCATGACCACCGCGGCCGCCGCCATCGCCGAAAAGCGCATCACCCAGGTGATCAGGCGCCATGGCAGCCAGCCCGATGCCCTGATCGAGGTGCTCCATCAGGTGCAGGAAATCAACGGCTATCTGCCTCGTCCAGCTCTGCGTCAGGTGGCGCAGCAGATGCAGATGCCCCTCAGCCGGGTCTACGGGGTGGCCAGCTTCTATCACCTGTTCCGGCTCGAGGCCCCCACCGCCCACCGCTGCGCGGTGTGTCTCGGCACGGCCTGCTTCGTCAAGGGCGGTGCCCAGCTGGCTGGCCACCTGGAGCGCCGGCTCGCTGTGCGCCTCGACGACCCCGCCGGCAACGGCGCCTGGGCGGTGGAGCATGTCAGCTGTCTGGGGGCCTGCGGCCAGGCGCCGGTGCTGGTGGTGGACGGGGTCCTGGCCACCCGGCTCGCCGTCGACGATCCCCTGGCCCTCGATGCCCAGCTGGACGTCGCGGGTCTGCCTCCCTCGACAGCGGTGGCCTGATGGACCGTCCCGTCCCCCGTCAGGTGCGCTGCTGTGAGGCCAGCGGTTGCCGCTCCGCCGGCAGTGCCGCCCTGCTGGCCGCCCTGCAGGCCGCCGGAGAGCGGGCCGGAGCCACCGGGGAGACCCTGGCCATCAAGCCGGTGGGCTGCCTGCGGCTCTGCGGCCGCGGGCCACTGGTGGCCTGTGACGGACCCGACGGCAGCCGCCTCTACGGGGGCCTGCCACCGGCGGCGGCAGGGGCACTGGTCGGTGTCGCCCTCGGCGAGGCCGGTGCCGGCGAGACGGGTTCATTGGAGGCGGGCCTGGCCTCCCACCGTGTCGATCTGCAGCATCCCTTCTTCGTCCTGCAGCGTCCGGTGGTGCTGGAGGGCTGCGGGCGGGTGAACCCGGAATCGATCGACGACGCTCTCGCCTTCGGCTCCTACCGCCAGCTGCGCCGCTGCCTGCGTGAACTCACCCCCGAGCAGGTGCGGGACCAGGTGAAGCGCAGCGGCCTGCGGGGCCGCGGCGGCGGCGGTTACCCCACCGGCCTCAAGTGGGACACGGTGGCGCTCCAGCCCCCAGGCCCCCGCTATGTGGTCTGCAACGGCGATGAGGGGGATCCGGGGGCCTTCATGGACCGGAGTGTCATGGAGGGTGACCCCCACCGGCTGCTGGAGGGGATGGCCATCGCCGCCTACGCCATCGGTGCCGATCGGGGCTACGTGTACGTCCGGGCGGAGTACCCCCTGGCGATCGAGCGGTTGCGGCTGGCCCTGAAGCAGGCGCGCCGGGCCGGCCTGCTGGGCAACGGAATCGACGGCACCACCTTCAACCTCTCCATCGAGGTGCGGGTGGGGGCCGGTGCCTACGTCTGCGGCGAGGAGACGGCTCTGCTGCTCTCCATCCAGGGCCAGCGCGGCATGCCCAGGCCCCGGCCCCCGTTCCCGGCCCAGGCGGGCCTCTGGGGCGCCCCCACCCTGATCAACAATGTCGAAACCTTCACCGCCGTGCCGGCGATCCTGCGGGAGGGGGGAGAGTGGTACGCCGCCATGGGCACCGAGCGCAGCAAGGGCACCAAGGTGTTCGCCCTCTCCGGCACGGTGGTCCATACCGGTCTGGTGGAGGTGCCGATGGGCACCCCGCTGCGCACGGTGGTGGAGGTGATCGGAGGCGGCGTGCCGGACGGCTCGCCGATCAAGGCGGTGCAGACGGGGGGACCGTCGGGCGGCTGCATCCCCGCCGAACGCCTCGACACGCCGGTCGACTACGAGAGCCTGCTGGAACTCGGTTCGATGATGGGCTCCGGCGGGATGGTGGTGATGGGATCCGGCACCTCCATGCCGGAGGTGGCGCGTCACTTCATGCGTTTCAGCGTCAACGAGAGCTGCGGCAAGTGCGTGCCCTGCCGGGCGGGCACCGTGCAGCTGGCCCAGCTGCTCGACCGCTTTGTGGAGCGCCGGGCCACTCCCGCCGACATGGAGCACCTCGACGCCCTCTGCCGCATGGTGAAGGTCACCAGCCTCTGCGGTCTGGGCCAGTCGGCCCCCAACCCGGTGCTCAGCACCCTGCGCTGGTTCCGCCACGAATACGAAGCGGCCTGCCGGGAGCCCTCCGAGTGCGTCGTCACCGGGAGCGTGCGGCCATGAGCGTCGTCACCCTCACGGTCAATGGCCAGGACGTGGCGGTCCCCGCGGGGGCCAGCCTGCTGGAGGCCACCCGGGCCGCGGCGGCGGGGGTGCCCACCCTCTGCCACCTCGACGGGCTCACGCCGGTGGCGGCCTGCCGGCTGTGCCTGGTGGAGGTGGAGGGCTCCGGCAAGCTGCTGCCCGCCTGCAGCACCGAAGCGGTCGAGGGCATGGTGGTCCAGACCCACACCCCCCAGCTGCGCGAGTTCCGGCGCATGGCGGTGGAGCTGTTCTTCGCCGAGGGCAACCACGTCTGCGCCGTCTGCGTGGCCAATCGCCACTGCGAATTGCAGGACATGGCCGTGACCGTGGGCATGGACCATTCCCGTTTTCCCTACCAGTACCCCCACCGCGGGGTGGACGCCTCCCACCCCCAGTTCACCCTCGACCACAACCGCTGCATCCTCTGCACCCGTTGTGTGCGGGTGTGCGACGAGATCGAGGGGGCTCATGTGTGGGACATCGGCAGCCGCGGCGGCCGGTGCCACATCGTCGCTGGCCTCGATGAGCCCTGGGGCCAGGTGGAGGCCTGCACCTCCTGCGGCAAGTGCGTGGAGGTGTGCCCCACCGGCGCCCTGTTCCGCAACGCCGACACCACGGCTGAGAAGCACCCCGATGCCAGCCTTCCCGCCCTGCTGCGCACCGCGCGGGAACAGCACCGCTGGCGCAACCAGGGAGCCACCATGCCATGACCACCCCCGCCCCCGCCGGCAAGCTGCGCCTGGCCACCGTCTGGCTGGCGGGCTGTTCCGGCTGCCACATGTCGTTTCTGGATCTCGACGAATTCCTCTTCGATCTCGCCGAAAAGGTGGATGTCGTCTTCTCGCCGGTGGGCACTGACGTCAAGGCGTATCCGGAGCACGTGGATGTCTGCCTGGTGGAGGGGGCCGTGGCGAACGTCGACAACCTCGAGCTGGCCCTCCAGCTGCGTGCCCGCACGGCCCTGGTGATCTCCTTCGGCGACTGCGCGGTGACCGCCAACGTGCCGGGCCTGCGCAACCTGCTCGATGCGGGGCAGGACAGCGCCCGGGCCGTGCTGGAGCGGGGCTATCTGGAGCTGGCTGATGCCACCGGCCAGCTGCCCTGCGCCCCCGGCATCGTGCCCGAGCTGCTGCCCAGGGTGCTGCCCCTGCATCAGGTGATTCCGGTGGATCTCTATCTGCCGGGCTGCCCTCCCTCCGCCGAGCGGATCCGGGAGGCGATCACCCCCCTGCTGGTCGGGGAGCGGCCGGTTCTGCAGGGCCCGGACCTTCTTCGCTTCGGATGAGGACATCGCCATGACCCGCACCGTCGTGATCGATCCGGTGACCCGCATCGAGGGCCACGCCAAGATCACCCTGCATCTCGATGAAGACGGCCACCTCAGCGAGACCCGGTTTCACGTGGTGGAGTACCGCGGCTTCGAGAAGTTCTGCGAGGGCCGCCCTTTCACCGAGATGGCGGGTCTGACGGCCCGCATCTGCGGCATCTGTCCGGTGAGCCACCTGCTGGCGGCGGCGAAGACCGGCGACAAGCTGCTGGCCGTGGCGATCCCCCCGGCGGCCGCCAGGTTGCGCCGGCTGCTCAACCTGGCCCAGCTCACCCAGTCCCATGCCCTCTCCTTCTTTCATCTCAGCAGCCCCGATTTCCTGCTGGGCTGGGAGAGCGATCCGACCCGGCGCAACGTGTTCGGCCTGATGGCCGCCAATCCCGACCTGGCCCGGGCCGGCATCCGTCTGCGCCAGTTCGGCCAGCAGATCCTGGAGCTGCTGGGGGGACGCAGGATCCATGCGGCCTGGGCGGTTCCCGGCGGTGTGCGCACCCCCCTGAGTCAGGCCGCGAAGGACTGGATCCTGGATCGGCTGCCCGAGGCCCGCGCCACCGTGACCCTGGCGCTGGAGCTCTACAAGAGCCTGCTCGACGGCCCCCTGCAGAAGGAACAGCGGGTCTTCGGCGACTTCCCCAGCCTGTTCATGGGCCTGGTCACCCCGGAGGGCCTCTGGGAGCACATCGACGGCCGCATCCGCTTCATCGATGCCTCAGGGGCCATCGTGGCCGACCAGCTCAGCGAGGACGACTACGCCGATTACCTCGGCGAGGCGGTGGAGCCCTGGAGCTATCTGAAATTTCCTTATTACAAGCCCCTGGGTTACCCGGAAGGGATCTACCGGGTGGGCCCCCTGGCCCGGCTCAACGTCTGCGACCGCATCGGCACCCCCTGGGCCGACCGGGAGCTGGCGGAGCTGCGCCAGCGCAGCGGCCAGCCCATCACCTCGAGCTTCGCCTACCACCATGCGCGGCTGGTGGAGATCGTGGCCTGCCTGGAGGCGATCGAGGCCCTGGTCCTGGATCCGGAGCTCATGCACGGCCGGGTGCGTTCGCGAGCTTCCCTCAACCGCAATGAGGCTGTGGGCGTCAGCGAGGCCCCCCGGGGCACCCTCTTCCACCACTACCGGGTCGACGACGACGGCCTGCTCACAGGGGTGAACCTGATCATCGCCACCGGCCAGAACAACCTCGCCATGAACCGCACCGTGCACCAGATCGCCCGGGAGTACATCCCCGATCCGGTCCCGGATGGCGCTGAGATCCCCGAGGCCATGCTCAACCGGGTGGAGGCGGGCATCCGCTGTTTCGATCCCTGTCTCTCCTGCTCCACCCATGCCGCCGGCCAGATGCCCCTGCGGTTGCAGCTGCTGGCTGCCGATGGCGCGCTCCTGGCGGAGCGGAGGCGGGGATGAGGGTCCCCCGTGACGGGGGAGCGCTGCTGATCGGTATCGGCAACCCCCTGCGGGGTGATGACGGTGTGGGCTGGCACCTGGTGGCGGGTCTGGGCCTGCGGCGCCACCAGCTCACGCCGGAGCTGGCCGAGACCGTGGCGGCGTCCGAGCGGCTCCTGGTGGTGGATGCCTGGCTGGCGCCTCCCGGGGCCAGGCCCCAGCTGCGCCCGGTGATCCCCGCTGACGGCTGGGAGGGGGACAGCCACCGGGTCGATCCGCCGCGGTTGCTGGCGATGGCCGCGTTGTTGTTCGATCGCCAGGTGGAGGCCCACGAGTTGCTGGTGCCGGGTTTTGATTTCTCCTGCGGCCAGGGGTTCTCCCCCCCGTTGCAACGACAGTTGCCGGAGGCGCGGCGCCTGCTGCGGGGATGGCGGCACGGCTCGGTGCTGCAGAGCTGCCATGCATGAGCTGAGCCTCATGGACGGCGTGCGGGTGCTGGCCCTGGAACAGGCCGCCCTGCACGGGGCCAGGCGCATCGCGGCGATCACCCTGAAAGTGGGCAGCCTGGCCGGGGTGGAGATCGAGGCCCTGCGCTTCGCCCACGAGGTGGTGATGGCGGGCACGATCGCGGCAGGGTGTCGATTGGAGATCGAGGCGGTGGCCGCCTTGAGTTTCTGCGCCGTCTGCAGGACCTCCTTTGCGGTGGCCGATGGCTGCTGCGACTGCCCGGACTGCGGCACGGTCAGCAGCCAGCTGCTGCGGGGGCGGGAGCTGCAACTGGTCTCCATGGAGCTCGACTGAGCTGGGTCGGCGCGACCGTTGGGCCTTGCTCCGGCCACGGGGTTGCAGGAATTGGCGAAACTCGATAAGATGAACTTATGAAAATTACCTTAAAAAAGTAACTTGATCGAGCCGATTCCCGAGCGGCAGGCAGTCAGCTGCGACAGGTTCTCTCCTGTGACTTTGAGATGAAAGTCGGTGATAAGTACGCCCTGTTCATCTTTTTGATTTATGGCGTATATGCAGCTGTTGATGTCTTTGTGCAACACAGTGTGATTCTGCCTGCCTTCGAGCGCCGTGAGCGCATTCAGGCCAGCCAGAGCATGGATCTCGTCTTGAACAACATTGAGCGTGATCTGGTGCTCTTGACCAAACTGGGGGACAGTTGGCAGATCGAGGGAGTTGACGTCACCAGCCCCCCACCACAGAGTCTCAGGTCGGCTGACGTCGACTTTTTCGCCATTGTCGATGGGGACTTCGAGGTGATCGCCCAGAGCCCTTCCTTCCCGGAGCCTTTGCCTCCCAAGGATCCCGTGGGCGTCCTCTACACTTCAGATCAAGGGCTGGCCCACTTCCTGGCGTCCTGGCGTTCCAGGACCAAGGAACCTCGCCCGGGGGGCCTCATTCAGACGTCGAAGGGACCGGCGCTGGTGGTGATGCAACCGATTGCCGGCTCCCCCGAAGAAGGTTCCAGTGCGAAAAACCTGGTTTTGGGTCGGTTGCTCAACAACAACGTGCTGGCCGACCTCGGTTACCGCTCCCAGGTGTCCCTGCGTGTCGAGGCGCCCGACAGACAGCAGGTTGCTTATGCCGGAGCGGCGGTCCCCGAGCCGGAAACCGTGATCACCAGTGGACCCGAGCAACTGCTGGTGTCCCGGACGCTGCTGGATCCCCTGCAAAGACCGATCCTCAAGCTGGCGTTCCCAGCGTCCCGGGAGATCACCGTGCAGGCGAGGTTCGCCCTGCGCTTCGCCTTTTTTTCCCTGCTGCTGGCCGGCGCCGTGGTCGTCCTGGCCATGATGGCTGTCACCAACCGCATGGTGGTGTCACCGGTCCAGAAGATTGAGACGTTCGTCAAGGCCATCGCCGGAAACGACGATCTGTCTCCAAGGCTGGAGATCCGCACCCGCGACGAGTTCGGTGGCCTGGCGAGCCGGATCAACCTCATGGTGGACAGGTTGGAGAAGGCCCGGCGAGAAATTGTCGATCAGTCGTTCGAGGCCGGACTTTCCGAAATGGCCAGGGGAGTCCTGCACAACATCGGCAATGCCCTCACACCGGTGAGCGTCAACGCCACGGGACTGCTCTCCAGCGCCCGTACCCTGCCCTCAGCCGAAGCGGCAATGGCGAACGCCGAGCTGGAGCGGGATGACCTCGATCCGTCGCGCCGTGCCGATCTGGAACGATTTCTGCAGATGCTGGGGTCCAGCATCGCTGTCAGCGCCGGCACGCTCGTGAAGGAAGCGCAGCAGGTCGAGAGCGGCCTGCGGGAGATCCATCTGATGCTGCAGGAGCAGTCACGCTTCGCCAGCACCTCCCATCTGGTCGAGCGCATCGGTGTGCTCGAACTGGTCAACGACTCCCTTCGACTGGTGCCGCCCGATCGACTGGCCCGGATGACGATCATCCGGGATCCCTCCCTGGCAGAGGTGGGCGCCCTTTCGCTGCCGCGCACCGCCCTGGCCCAGGTCATGCAGAACCTGGTGCTGAACGCCTGCGAGGCGGTGCGTCCGGGAGAACGGGGAATGATTCGGATCCGTTGCTCGCTCGAGCAGTCCGGGGGGCGCCAGGTCCTGTCGATGGACGTTCAGGATGACGGCACCGGTATCCCCCCTGAGCTGATGCCCCGATTGTTCTCGAAGGGTTTTACCACCAAATCTTCAGAAACGAATTCCGGTCTTGGTCTGCACTGGTGCGCCAACGTTCTTCAGGCGATGGAGGGCTCGCTTCGGGCAGAGAGCGACGGGACCGATCGGGGAGCAACTTTTCACCTGAGACTCCCCTTGGCTTAAAGTTGGCTTGTTAATGCTTTGTTAAGTTCCATACAATTATCATTCCGGCCTTGTCATGCCCCCTGCGTCAGGCTCCGCCGATAGTCTGCAGCAGAGAATGGGCCCATTTTCCACGGATCCCATGAGGCTGCCTGTGACGCGTGACCAATTGCCGATGCAGGAGCAGGAAGAGGCGAAGATCCCCATACTGATCGTCGATGATGAGCCAGATGTGATTGAGGCTTATCGTTCGATTCTGGAAGAGGAGGAACAGAAGGGGACGTCTGAGCTGGATGCCCTCAGCGCCCGATTGTTCCCCGATGCCCCGCGCGCTAAGACCGATCATGGGCCAGGTCGGCCGAAATTCCTTCTCGAGACAGCTTCTTCCGCCGAAGAAGCCGTGGCGAGAGTGCGCCAGGCCATGGCTGACGGCAGGACCTTCTCGATCATCTTTCTGGACATGCGGATGCGCCCTGGCCCAGATGGCCTGTGGGCCGCCGAGCGCATACGGGAGATGGACAGGCTCGTGGAGATCATCATCTGCACGGCCTACTCCGATGTGAATCCCCTCGACATCGCTGATCGGGTCTTCCCACCGGAGAAGCTGTTCTATATCCAGAAGCCCTTCCACCTCCATGAGGTGCGTCAGATGGCCAGCGCCCTGGGCCGAAAGCGTCTTGCTGAAGACCAGGTGGCCCGTCTGGCCTATTTCGATGCCCTGACCGGGCTGCCGAACCGAGCCCAGATGCTCCGCCTGACCAAGGACGCGATGGAGCAGGCCGATGCTGCGTCGAGGGGCTTTGCTGTTCTTTACTTTGATCTGGTTAATTTCAAGCGTGTCAATGATGCTCTTGGTCATGGGGTCGGCGATCGGGTTCTACAGGAAATCGCCCGTCGCCTGAGCCGCGTTTCCGAGCTGCTCCGGCAGCAGCCACCGGCCGCGGAAGCTGGGAGTCCTTCTGTCATCCTCTCCCGACTGGGGAGCGACGAATTCCTGATGCTTCTTCCTCTCGACAACCCCGTCGGTCAGCATGCCCCAGAGGTGGAAGACCTGGCTGTGCGCATGCAGCAGGAAATTTCCCAGCCCATCGTCCTGGATGTCTGTGAGGTGCAAGTCTCGCTCTCGATCGGGGTAGCCATCTATCCTCAGGATGGCACTGATCCCGAGAAGCTTTTCAATCATGCTGATCTGGCCATGCGCTTTGCCAAGCGTCAGGGCCAGGGCAGGGTGCAGAGTTATGCACATTCCATGAATGAGGATTTCCTGCGTCGGCTGACGCTGGAAGGCTTGCTCCGAGGTGCCACGGAACGGCAGGAGCTTTCTCTGTTTTATGAACCGCAGGTCGACCTGCAGACCGGACGCTGCATTGGGATGGAGGCCCTGCTGCGTTGGCATTGTGCAGAAGTTGGCATCGTTTCACCGGCTGAATTCATTCCAGTCGCTGAAGAGAGTGGTCTCATCATTCCCATTGGTGAATGGGTGTTGCGGGAGGCCTGCAGGCAGGTTCTTGCATGGAGGGGGGAGGGCCTGGTTCTTGAGCGGATCTGTGTCAATATCTCTCCTGTTCAGATGTGCCAGCCTGGGTTCTCTGATCTGATCGAGCGGGTGATGGAGGAATCGGGTTTGCCTGCTGGTTGTCTGGAGCTTGAAATCACCGAATCATCGTTACTCAACAACCCTGATGCTTGCCAGTCTTTGCTTGGACATTTGAAAGGTCGCGGCTTGAAGTTTGCGATCGATGATTTCGGGACTGGTTACTCGAGTCTGCACCGTCTTAAGGAGTTCGATGTCGATCGCCTCAAGATCGATCGTTCCTTCATCATGAACATCACCTCTCAAGACTCCGATGTCGGGATCGTCTCGGCCATCATCAGTATGGGAAGATCTCTCGGGCTCGAGGTGATTGCCGAAGGCATCGAGCAGGAAGAGCAGGCAGCCATCCTGCGTAACCTCGGCTGTGAGCAGATTCAGGGTTACCTGATCAGCAGGCCCATGCCTGCTGATCAGGCGAGGTCCTTCATCGGGGAGAGGGTTCTGATCCTTCCAGGGGAAACGCCCTCCCCGATGGTGGCTGATCTCCGCGAAGGGATCTCCTGAGTCCTCAGAGGATTTCCTGCTCCCTGGCAGGCGCCGCGGTCATGCCGTCAACGGTCATGCCGATGCCCTCCCTGGAGGGGTGCCACCGTCCATGGTGTGCCGCTGCAGGCTGGGTCTCCGTTGGGGATTCCCAGAATCATCACCGTTGCCCTGCCTAGCCTGAAGGAGGTGTTCGGCCTCGGCCGGGCCCTTTCCGCGCTTCGGTTCTTCCTGGGGGCGACCCTGCCATGTGTCTCGACTGCAACTGCGGCCAGCCGGTCACCGCCCCCCCCGCGCCCGCCCGGCACCTGGAACTGGGACAGCGGCTCCTGGTGCATAACGATGCCCAGGCGGCCGCCAACCGGAAGCAGTTCGCCAGCGCGGGGGTGCGGGTGATCAACCTGCTTTCCTCACCCGGCTCCGGCAAGACCGCCCTACTGGAGCGTCTGGCCCGGGAGCTGGCTCCGCGCGAGCCAGGGGACCGGCATCCGATGGCGGTGATCGTGGGAGATCTGGCCACCGACAACGACGCCCGCCGCCTGCGGGCCGCCGGTGTGCCGGCCCTGCAGATCACCACCGGCCAGGCCTGCCACCTGGAGGCGGCGATGGTCCACCGGGCCGTCCACGACCTCGCCCACCTCGGCCATCCCCTGGCTGGTCTTGGGCTGTTGGTGATCGAGAACGTCGGCAACCTCGTCTGCCCGGCCGCCTTCGACCTCGGCGAGGCCCAGCGGGTCGTGCTGCTGTCGGTCACCGAGGGGGAGGACAAGCCGCTCAAGTACCCGGCCCTGTTCCACTCGGCTGACGTGGTGGTGGTCAGCAAGATGGATCTGGCTGCCGCCTGCGACTTCGATGGTCTCCAGGCCCGCCACCACATCGGCAGGGTGGCCCCCCATGCCCGGATCGTGGAGGTCTCCGCCCGCACCGGGGCCGGGATCGCCGGGTTGCTGGATGCCCTCGGCTTCGAACGGATGCCGGCCTCCGTGTGAGTGCGGCCTCCGAGGCCGGGGCGGCCCGGTTGCGCCTGGAGTGCCGGGGGGTGGTGCAGGGGGTGGGCTTTCGCCCCCTGGTGTGCCGGCTGGCGGCGGAACGGGGCCTGAGGGGTCAGGTGGAGAACGTGGCCGGCGCGGTGCGGCTGGAGCTGGAGGGGGAGCGTTCCGCCCTTGAAGACTTCCTGTTCATCCTGCCGCAGCGCCTGCCGCCCCAGGCCCGTCTCGAGGCCCTCGAGCCCCAGTGGCTGGCCCCCCTGCGGAGGGCTGGGGAGGTTGCTCCGGCTGGGGTCAGGATCGTGGCCGGCGCTGGGGAGCCCCTCGGCATCGGCCTGATCGCCACGGCCCTGGCGGCGGATCGTGCCCCCTGCCGCGCCTGCCTGGCGGAACTGGCCGATCCCGCCGACCGGCGCTGGGGGTATCCCTTCATCAGCTGCTGCGACTGCGGCCCCCGCTTCAGCATCGCCACCGCCGAGCCCTATGCCCGGGCCCATACGACCCTGGCTCCCTTTCCCCTGTGTGCGTCCTGCCGCCGGGAGTTCGAAGATCCCACCGATCGCCGCTTCCATGCCGAGACCATCGCCTGCCCGGCCTGCGGTCCCCGTCTGGCGTTGTGGGACGGGGCCGGGACACCGCTGCGGAGCAGCGACTCCGGTGGGAGGGACACGGCGGAGTTGATCCAGGCCTGCTGCGAGCGTCTGGCTGCCGGGGAGATCCTGGCGCTGCAGGGGGTGGGCGGCTTCCAGCTGCTGGTGGATGCGGCCGATGCCGATGCCGTGGCGCGTCTGCGGCGCCGCAAGCGACGGCCCGCCAAGCCCTTCGCGCTGCTGGTGGCCGAGGCGAGTGCCATGGCCCCTTTCTGCCGCATCGATGACCAGGAGCGCGCGGCCCTCGAGGATCCGGCGGCCCCGATCGTGCTGCTGCGTCGCCGGAAGGGGGCGGAGGCCCTGCCCGGGGTGGCCCCCGGCAGCCCGTGTCTGGGAACGATGCTGCCCGCCTCGCCCCTGCACCATCTGCTGGCGCGCGCCTTCGGTCGTCCCCTGGTGGCCACCAGCGGCAACCTCAGTGGCGAGCCGTTGTGCACCGATCCGGCCGAGGCGGTGGCGCGGCTCGGGGCCGCCACCGCCATGGCCGATGCCTTCCTGGTGCACGACCGGGCCATTGCCCGCCCCCTCGACGACTCGGTGCTGCAGGTGATCGACGGCCGGCCCGCCCTGCTGCGTCGCGCCCGCGGCTATGCCCCCCTGCCCCTGAGCCTGGGGCCGGTCGATGCTGGGCTCTGGGACGGCGTGGTGGCCCTGGGCGGCGATCTCAAGTGCGCCCCGGCCCTGGCCATGGACGACCGGCTCTGGCTGGCCCCCCATCTGGGCGACCTGGCCGAGGGCCGGCGCCTGTCAGTGCTGCAGGAGGGTCTGGCGGCGATCGAGCGGCGCTGGGGAACCCGGCTGGCCGCCATCGCCTGCGATGCCCATCCCGGATACCTCACGCACCAGCTCGCCGGATCCCAGATCTGGCCGAGGCGAACAGTGCCCCACCACCAGGCCCACGCCCTGGCCGTGCTGGCGGAGCACGGCCTGGAACCTCCCCTGCTCGCCTTCACCTGGGACGGCCTGGGCTTCGCGCCACGGGGGGGAGGCCGGGAGGGCGCCGCTGGCCCCCCCGGGCTGTGGGGGGGGGAACTGCTGCGGATCGGATCCGAACGCGTGGAGCGGCTGGTGGGTCTGAGGCCCTTCCCACTGCCAGGTGGGGAGAGGGCCATGGCGGAGCCGAGGCGGGCGGCCCTTGGGCTGCTGGCGGCAGCCGGACCGGCCGCCCTGGAGCACCCGGGGGCTCACCACACCCTGGCGGCCTTCACGGCCGGGGAGCGCGCCCTGCTGCTGCAGGCGATCGACAACCGTTGCAACAGCCCCTGGAGCTCCAGCATGGGGCGGCTGTTCGATGCGGTCGCTTCCCTGCTGGGCCTGACCCAGCGGACCAGCTACGAGGGGGAGGGGGGGCTGCGGCTGCAGGGGGCCGCCGGCCGAGTGGCCGAACCGTTCGGGGGGGAGGCCGACTGGGCCAGTCCGGCGCTGCCGCTGGCCGCCACCGGACAGCTCGATGACGGCGCGGGCCGACCGCCCCCGCAGGGCGGCGCGGCCCCTGCGCTGGGCTGGCTCGACTGGGCTCCGCTGCTGGCGGGCCTGCTGGAGGCCATCGCAGGGGGAGCCCCGCCGGAAGCCTGCGCCGCCCGATTCCATCAGGCGCTGGCCGAGTCCATTGCGGAGCTGGCGTGGCGGGCCAGCGAACCCTGCGGCAGCCGCACCGTTGCCCTGGCGGGAGGCTGCTTTCAGAACCGGCGCTTGCTGGAGGCGTCCATCAAGGCTCTGCGCCGCCGCGGGCTCAGACCCTTCTGGTCCGCCGCGGTGCCCTGCAATGACGGTGGCCTGGCCCTGGGACAGGTGCGGGCGGCCCGGGAGAGACCGGGATCAGCGTGCGGTGCCGGAGGAGGGAGAACGCGATGAGCCCGAGCGATGAACCGGAAAGGCCGCGGGTTGCTCACCCTTCTGCCAAGCTGAGATGGTCTTCATGGCTGGGTGGTACACCCCCTATGGATGTTCACTATGGATGTTCACTTCTGAGCCTTTCAGCACCATGAAAGCTTCTCTTCTGCTCCTGCTGACGCCACTGCTGATCCAGCCCGCCCAGGCCCAGGTCGGCATCTCACTGCAGGTTGGGCAGCCAGGATTCTATGGACAGCTGAACCTGGGTGGCTACAACTCCTATCCGCCTCCACAGTTGCTCTACAGGCAGCCCGTGATTGTGGAGAGGAACAGACGCTATCTCGGTCAACCGGTCTACATGCGGGTTCCTCCGGGCCATTCAAAGAACTGGGCCAAGCATTGTGCCCGTTATGGAGCCTGTGGCCGCCCGGTCTATTTCGTGAGCGACGAATGGTATGAAAGAACATATGTTCCCCGCAACCGCCGTATTTACGACGATCGAATCTACGTCAACCGTGACTATGATGATTACGATGACGATCGTAGATCAAAAAAATATAAGAACCGAAAATATTACAAACGATACTGACGCTTTCTTGACGGGGTTCGCTTCGCCTCTGAGAGCGATCCTGGTGTGAAAAAGAACTTCTGGGCTGTTCCGCCCGCTCTGTCTATAACCGAGGGGGAAGGGCCCTCTGAACCGCTGCCGCCATGTGTCTGGCCATCCCCGGTCGCATCCTGCGGATCGTGTCGGTTCCGCCCGTGGAATCGGTCGCCAGCAGCGATCCGGTGGTTCCCCATGACCCCACCGATCCCCTCTGGCGGATGGCTGAGGTGGACTTCGGCGGCGTGCGCCAGCAGGTGAGCCTGGCCTGCCTGCCCGAGGCGGCGATCGGCGACCGGGTGCTGGTGCACGTGGGCCTGGCCCTCAGCCTCGTCGAGGACGATCTGCCATGACCCACCCAGAAACCATCACCGTCGATGGCAACGAGGCCGTGGCGCGGGTGGCCTATCGCCTCAACGAGGCCATCGCCATCTACCCGATCACCCCCGCCTCGCCGATGGGGGAGTGGGCGGATGCCTGGAACAGCGAAGGCCGCCCCAACCTCTGGGGCACGGTGCCGGCGGTGGTGGAGCTGCAGAGCGAGGCGGGCGCCGCCGGCACCGTGCACGGGGCCCTGCAGGCCGGAGTGCTGACCACCACCTTCACGGCCTCCCAGGGGCTGTTGCTGATGGTGCCCAACCTCTACAAGCTGGCCGGGGAGCTGACGCCAGCCGTTCTCCATGTGGCGGCTCGCTCCCTGGCGGCCCAGGGGCTCTCGATCTTCGGCGACCACAGCGATGTGATGGCCTGTCGCGGCACCGGCTGCGTGATCCTCTGCTCCGCCTCGGTGCAGGAGGCGGGTGACTTCGCCGCCATCGCCACCCGGGCCAGCCTGCGGGGGCGGCTGCCCTGCCTGCACATGTTCGACGGCTTCCGCACCTCCCATGAGATCCAGAAGATCCAACCCATCTCCGATGCGGTACTCCACGGCCTGATGCCCATGGAGGAGGTGGCGGCCCATCGGCAGCGCGCCCTTTCCCCTGATCATCCGGTGCTGCGCGGCACGGCCCAGAACCCTGACGTCTACTTCCAGGCCCGGGAGTCGGTGAACCGCTTCTACGACGCCCTCCCCGGCCATCTGGAGGAGGCGATGAACCGCTTCACCTCCCTCACCGGGCGCCCCTACCGGCCCTACGAGTACGTGGGAGCGGTCGATGCCGAGCGGGTGGTGGTGCTGATGGGCTCCGGCTGCGAGACCGCCGAGGAGACGGTGAAGGCCCTGATCGCCGCTGGAGAGCGGGTCGGTGTGCTCAAGGTGCGCCTGTTCCGCCCCTTTGCCGCCGACCGGTTTGCGGCAGCGCTGCCCGCCACGGTGCGCAGGCTGGCCGTGCTCGATCGCTGCAAGGAGCCCGGCGCCGGTGGCGAACCCCTCTATCTCGATGTGGTGGCGGCCCTCAGCGAGGAGTGGGCCCCCTGCCATGGCGACCGGCCTCTGCCGCGGGTGGTGGGCGGCCGCTACGGGCTCTCCTCGAAGGAGTTCACCCCGGCGATGGTCAAGGCGGTGCTGGACAACCTGCTGATGGAGAAGCCTCTCAACCACTTCAGCGTGGGCATCGACGATGACGTCACCCACCGCTCCCTGCCGGTCGAGGCGGGCTTCGGAGTGGATGCGGCCGATCAGGTGCGGGCCGTGTTCTACGGCCTGGGCTCCGATGGAACCGTGGGCGGCAACAAGGCCACCATCAAGATCATCGGCACACACACCGATCTGTTCGCCCAGGCCTATTTCGTCTACGACTCCAAGAAGTCAGGATCGGTCACGGTGTCCCACCTGCGTTTCGGTCCGCGGCCGATCCGCGCCCCCTACCTGATCGAGCGCCCCACCATGGTGGCCTGCCACCAGTGGGATTTCGTCGATCGCTTCGATCTGCTGGCGGGCCTGGAGGCCGGCGGCGTGCTGCTGCTCAACAGCCCGTTCGCTCCGGAAGAGAGCTGGCGCCGGATGCCGGCGGCCCTGCGCCGCGGCATCCGCGAGCGGGGGCTGGCGGTGTGGCTGATCAACGCCTACCGGGTGGCGCGGGAGGCAGGGATGGGCTCCCACATCAACACCGTGATGCAGGCCTGCTTCTTTGCCCTGAGCGGGGTGCTGCCCCGGGATGAGGCGATCGAGCGTATCCGGGAATCCCTGCGCAAGACCTATGGCCGCAAGGGGGAGGCCGTGGTGGCCATGAACCTGCGCGCCCTTGACGGCACCCTGGCCCATCTGAAGCCGTTGGAGTGGCGTCAGCTGCCGGAGGAGGAGGGGATGGCGGCCCCGCAGCCGGTTCCCGACCGCCTCGCCGCCGCCCCCGTGTTCGTGCGCGAGGTGATCGCGCCCCTGCTGGAGCGCCGCGGCGATGCCCTGCCGGTGAGCGCTCTTCCCTGCGACGGCACCTGGCCCACGGGCACGGCCCGCTGGGAGAAGCGCAACATCGCCGAGACGGTGCCGGTGTGGGAGAGCGACCTCTGCGTGCAGTGCGGCAAGTGCGTGATGGTGTGCCCCCATGCCGTGATCCGCGCCAAGGCGGTGCCGCCGGAGGCCCTGGCCGCGGCGCCGCAGGGCTTCCGGCAGGCCCCGGCCCGCGACCACGACCTCGCCGGCCGCAGCTTCACCATCCAGGTTGCCGTCGAGGACTGCACCGGCTGTGCCCTGTGCGTGGAGGTCTGCCCGGCGCGGGATCGCACCGAGCCGCGGCGCAAGGCGATCAACATGGCCCCCCAGCGCCCCCTGCGGGAGACGGCCCGCGGCCACTGGGACTTCTTCCTGGGACTGCCGGAGATGCCCCGCGGCACTCTCAACCTCCACAAGATCGGCCAGCAGCAGCTGCAGGAGCCCCTGTTCGAGTTCTCCGGCGCCTGCGGCGGCTGCGGCGAAACGCCCTACCTCAAGCTGGCCAGCCAGCTGTTCGGCGACCGCATGCTGGTGGCCAACGCCACGGGCTGCTCCTCCATCTACGGCGGCAACCTGCCCACCACCCCCTGGAGCGCCAACGCCCAGGGGCGCGGTCCGGCCTGGAGCAATTCCCTCTTCGAGGACAACGCCGAATTCGGCCTGGGCATGCGGGTGGCGGTCGACCAGCAGCGGCAGATGGCCCTGGAGCTGCTGGAGCGGCTGGGGCCGGCGCCGGAGCGGGCCGATCCCCTGCTGCCGGAGGCCCTGGTGGCGGCGATTCGCGACGCCGACCAGCACGACGAGGCGGGCATCACGGCCCAGCGCCAGCGGGTGGAGGAGCTCAAGCGCCTGCTGCGGGCCGCGCCCCCCGCCGATCCCCGGGCGGCGGAGGCGTCCCGACTGCTGGATCTGGCCGATGCCCTGGTGAAGAAGAGCGTCTGGCTGGTGGGGGGCGACGGCTGGGCCTACGACATCGGCTTCGGGGGCCTCGACCACGTGCTCGCCGCCGGCCGGGACGTCAATGCCCTGGTGCTCGACACCGAGGTGTACTCCAACACCGGCGGCCAGATGTCGAAGGCCACCCCACGGGCGGCGGTGGCGAAGTTCGCCGCCGGCGGCAAGGCTGCCCCCAAGAAGGATCTGGGGCTGATGATGATGAGCTACGGCAGTGTCTACGTGGCCAGCGTGGCGATGGGGGCCCGCGACGAGCACACGGTGCGGGCGTTCCTGGAGGCGGAGAGCTATCCGGGGCCCTCGCTGATCCTGGCCTACTCCCACTGCATCGCCCACGGCATCGACATGGCAAAGGGGATGGAGCAGCAGAAGGCGGCGGTGGATTCCGGCCGCTGGCTCCTCTACCGCTACGACCCACGCCGCAGCGAACGGGGGGAGAACCCGCTCCAGATCGATGGCCAGGGTCCGAGGCGACCCCTGGCCGAGGCGATGGCCACGGAGAACCGCTTCCGCATGCTCTCCTACAGCCAGCCGGAGCGCGCCCGCGCCCTGGCCCGTGAGGCCCAGCGGGAGGTGGACCAGCGCTGGGCCGCCTACCGCGCCCTGGCGGAGTCCCATCAGACGGAGGCCGAGGCATGAACCGTCCCGATCTCTCGGTCACCTATCTGGGCCTGGAGCTGCGCAGCCCCCTGGTGGTGGGGGCCGCCGCCCCCCTCAGTGAGGACATCGACCAGCTGCTGCGGCTGCAGGAGGCCGGGGCCGCCGCCGTGGTGCTGCACTCGCTGTTCGAGGAGCAGATCGAGCACGACCAGCTGGAGCTGCATCGGGTGACCCTGCAGGGGGCCGACAGCTACGGGGAGGCGCTCAGCTACTTCCCCGAGCCCTCGATTTTCCACGTGGGCCACGACCTCTACCTGCGCCACCTCGAGCAGGCCCGCTCCCGGCTCTCGGTGCCCGTGATCGCCAGCCTCAACGGTTCCCGCCCGGGCCGCTGGGTGCAGGTGGCGCGCCGGATCGAGGACGCTGGCGCCAGTGCCCTGGAGCTGAACATCTATTCGGTGCCCACCGATCCGGACCTCTCCAGCGAGGCGATCGAGAACCAGGTGCTGGAGATCGTGGCGGAGGTGCGCGCCGAGGTGAGTCTGCCCCTGGCGGTGAAGCTCAGCCCCTTCTTCACCAACTTCAGCGCCATGGCCAAGCGGCTGGCGGCCGCCGGCGCCGATGGCCTGGTGCTGTTCAACCGCTTCTACCAGCCCGACATCGACATCGAGGAACTGGAGCTGCGGCCCAACCTGCTGCTCAGCACCCCCCACGATCTGCGCCTGCCCCTGCGCTGGATCGCCCTGCTCCATGGCCGCCACCCGCTGGATCTGGCGGCCACCGGCGGGGTCCACCGCGGCACCGACGTGGTGCGGATGCTGATGGCCGGCGCCGCCGTCACCCAGGTGGTGGCGGCCCTGCTGCGCCACGGCCCCGGCCGCCTGGTCGGCCTGCAGGAGGAGTTGAGTCAGTGGCTGATGGAGCACGAGCACGCCAGTGCCCGGGAGCTGATCGGCTGCATGAGCCAGCAGCGTTGCCCTGATCCGAGTGAGTACGAGCGCTCCCAGTACATGCGCGCCGTTCAGACTTATCACCCCGCCGATGCGGCCGCGGCGCCCGGGCCGTGGTGAGGGGCTGATGTGTCAGCGATGCTGTGCATGAAAGCGTAAAGATGTCTCGCTACGGCAGTTGATCGAGTCAAGCTCATCTTCGCGGATCAGCCCTGGAGTGACACTCTGAACTGGCAGAGGCACGATCAGCGCATTCTCAAGACGATCAACCAGCTCATTGCTGACACCAGGCGCGACCCTATTGCAGGGATCGGCGAATGCTGTTGCGCGTGAGGTTCACAGCCGGTCTGGCCGTTACTTCCGACTCCGCCAGTTGGCAATCCCATGCAGCCTCTACGTCACGTTCGTGAGGGTCAAGGCTGCCTAGCAGCTCCTCCGCAAGCCGCGCTCGCTCTTCCGGTGGAAGAGCCTCTGCCTGAGCAGAGAGTTCAGCGACGAGATCGAGACATATCGCTCTTAGTCAGCATCGACAGCGTCGCCCCGCCCCCGGAGCGTAGTGTTGGCGGCATTCTACCCGAGGACGCGAGCGCGGCGACCTTTGCGAGTGAATCGGCTGGAGCGCCCGAGATGTTTATATCTTGTCCAATCTCATCACCGTCCTGGATGATATTTGCATTCAACACCCAGCTCCCCACTTCACGCTTGATCCATTGTCTCCGCTGAGGCGATATTTTTAATCCAGAAAAATGCAACGTTATAATGGCAAGGAATTACCATTTCCGGTGCTATGAGTTTCACCGCCTCAAGTGCATCGGCTACATCCATTGTCCACGTATTATCACCGAGTCCACCAATAGGGAGCATCAGTACATCCGGTTTCAAACCTGCCCATTCAGCTTGTAAAATAGAATCTCCCAGATTCACAATTGTTTTTCCATCTAATGTGATTTTAAAGCCTACAGAACCGATGCCGACACGTTCTCTTGGCCCTGGTTGCTGTTTTATTTTGAACCACAATATTGGAATACTGATAGGACCATGTACAGTTTTGACGGCTTCAATTTTAACATCGCCTAAAACGACTGACTCTCCAATGTCCAGCGGATGTACATTTTTAAATGGTATCCAGGACGTCAACCCTCTACCGCGAGGATCGACTAGCAGTGTTTCGCCATTTTCTACTTTAGCCAGTTCTTTCCCACATACAACGGGTGCATTGCTAGCTTCCGCTACCCGATCCGATTGCCAGTGATGATCAGGATCGCCATGAGTAATGAGAATATGCGTGATACTTTTCCATTCTGTTTTAGGAATGAGACTACTTAGATTGAAAATCCAGAGATTTTGGCCGGGGTCAATGGCGATTTTGTTTTTACTACTTTCTATTAGAAACGAATTATAGAGAAAGTGTCTTATTTTCATCGAAAAACACTCTTTTATTTGTTTTTTGCCTTATTTTAGTTTTTGAAAGACACGTGGATCAATCGCCGCCGCACTAAACATACCGCCGGCAACTCCGGCGATGCCTGACTCATCACGTCCTGACCTGTCAGGAACAGACCGGGTACAGGTGTCCGCGCGTTGAGCGCATCCGATAACATTCGACGCGGCGTCGTTTCGACACCATAAAATCCGCCTTGCTCGTGGCCAGTGAAAAATGCCGTTGCCAGTGGCGCCCAGCTCATGGTAGGCGATTACTGGCGCCAGATCCGGAAACTTTTTCCTTGAAGAAGTCCAGCGCTGGATTCGATACGCTGCTGAACGCGGCCCACTCGGTCGGGATGTTCAGCTGCACCACCATTCGCGTCCTGCACGAAAGGCCCGACGACCAGTCAGCCAGCATCACATCGGCGGTGTGCTTGGTCGGACCCGGATCATGCGCGGGATTCTTAAGTGAAGAAAACGACACAAACGCCATCGAAAAGGGTTCAGTCTCTTCCCCCGCCCAGGTGCTGTCATAGGTGTCCCAGCTATCAAAATACCAGTGGTTCGCACGCGTTGCCCCGTGTTTGGCAATGTCTCCCTCTAAGCCCAGATAAAGATCGAAGTGACAGACCGATGGTTTGAACGTGGCTATCTCCCGAGCCCAGGGCTGTTGGCGAATGTCCTGCGGCAGCAGGTACTTCACGGTTTCACCAGCGCCGATCGCCGAGACGATAATGGGCGCGTTAAATTCTTCTCCGGATTGGGTACGAACACCCACGGCTTTACCATCATCAAGCAAAATCTCGCTAACCGGTGTTCTATCTCGAACACTGCCACCCGCCGCTTCGATCACAGGAACCAATCCTTTAGCAATGGCACCGGCACCGCCGACAGGATAGCCGGCGCCATCAAGATAATGCCCCATGACCATGCCATGAAAGGCGAAACTCGCTTGTTTCGGTTTGCCGCCATAAGTACCCCACTGCGCTGACAACACGGCGGCGAGTTTCGGGTTACTGATGAGTTCATCGATGACCTCACCGGTCGTGCGACTGGCCCAGCGCTGGATCTTCTTTTGATTCCACCAACGATGGGCGGAACGAAATGGCTCGGGTATCGCTCGTTCGGCACCCACCATGTACGCGGCTTCCTCTGCGGACTGCAGTGCTTCAAAGTAGGCATCGATTTCAGCAGCATTGTCGGGAAACCGGTCTTTCAGTTCCATCTTGTATGCTTCTGCCGGGCGCCCTACGGATATGTCGAAACCCTCCGGGAAGTGCAGCGTGTCATAGACGGTACCGATTGAGTGAAACTCGATGGTTCCACCACTGAGCCAGTCCAGAATCCGGCCCGCAAACTGGTCATGGCCGAATATGCCACAGTAGTGGAGACCGACATCCCAGCTGAAACCTTCGCGAGTAAAAGTGTGAGTCAGCCCGCCAATTACCTGCGCTTGCTCGAGAAGCAAAACTTTGTGTTCCGGAAAAGGTGTAGCCGTCGTCATGGCCCATGCCAGAGCCAATGACAATGGGATATCGAACGTGTTGCTTGATGATTTATTCAGTCATTCCGACATCCCTCCTTTTCCTTCTTAGTATTCTGCCAACATCCTGTACTATTTTTCGTTTAGTTCAACCAACTACTCTTGATCTGCTATGAGTAGTTACATTTAAACCTATGAGCTGTATCTCGTAGATATTGTTTGCCCCTACGCACAGGCTTCTCTATTGGAGAGACAAATAGTCAGCGAATCCGGTGAAGCTCATTGTCAGGTACTTCTTACCTCGCTCTGTAAACAGAAATAGGGTGGCGATTGGTTCTACTGAACCTGTGCTTCCATCAGTAGAGGGTGATTGCCAGGCGTATTTCTGAAAAACAGTAGTAGACTACATAATTAGTCACAAATTGAAAAATTTACTCTGACACTATTAATAGCTGAGATGTCTGTTTCGACGCGATGGATAGAGATAATTTCGGTGTTAAGTTGACGAGGCCTGCTACTAGTCCTCTGGCGTTTGCTATCTGATTAAGGTGAGTAGAGATTTTGTAGTTTCTTATTAAGGTTATCTAATCAATATTTAAGGCTTGATATGGATACATTCGTTAGTAGTGACATATACTAATGCTAAAAATTAAGTGTTTATACCCACTATGCGAATAAGATTAGGGCTAATTTAAAATCTTGCTTTGGTTCGTTTAATGCCTAACAGTGATTTGGCGGTCCGCAGAAGCTGACAACCAGCTGCTCTAAGCCTCATCAACTGCGAGTGATTATATCCTGAACTTTCGTCAGTCCATCTCAGGCAAGGCGTGTCGGGTATGGCTGCCTGCTTCATGGATTTTTACGCAGTCAACAGAAGATCCCTTCAAGAGCTGATTCAAAGTATCAGCCAGTCTCGCTGCCCGGCTGCTGTTTCGCCATCGCCAGCAGCGCCGTGTTGGCGTGCTCACCTGCTGCCAGCCCGGTCGACTGAACCCACCGCAGTAGCGCCCCCGGCCCACTCCCAGGGGAGTCCGCGGTCGTGGCGAGCGCGCCGGCACTTTTGCCCCGGTAGCGATGGGCATCGGCATCTATGGGGCTGGGTGTCGCGGTCCAGGGCCAGCCTCATGCTCAGCGGTCCCACACAGAGGTCAGTACATCGGCGCCACGGGGATCTGGGCGATTGTCCCGTCGTGGATCGCGGCGCAGAAGGCAGCGAGGTCCACCTGCTGGAAGAAGGAGTGGCTATCTGGCCGCAGGGCAGCGTGGCGGAGACACCAGGCCGAACCCTAGGGAAACCTCTGCAGCTCGATCCCCAGTGCCTCGGTGAACACACCGTGGTGGCGCTCGGCAAAGGCGAAGCCTTCTCCGTAAGCGCAGCTTTCTCGCAGAGGTGGAGTAGCGCTCCAGATCCCGCAGGCTCTGGCAGCGGCTCAGGATCCCCAGCTCTGCCATCAGCAGCAGGGCCCAGGCGGGAAGGCGCACCCCACGCGGCATGCGGGGATCAGGAATCGCCCGCTGAATGCTGATCAGGTGGTGATCGGTGACGGCAACAGCGCTTCCAGACACGGGGAGGAGGCGATTCCGCCGACCCCACCCCAGACTTGCAGGCCTGACCAGGGCACCTGTGACGCACGTTGAATCAGCCCTGAAATCCACCCGGAGGGTTCCCGCGCCCCCGGATCCGGGGCAGGCTGAGGTTCGGGCTCGAGCGGCAGAGGCAACGATGGAGGCGGCAGCGCTGAGGGGGGGGCACGGAACCGTCGCCACGGTGGCGGAGCTGGCGGCCGAGCTGGCCGCCCTCACCACCCGCCCCTGGACCCTGATGGAGGTCTGCGGCGGCCAGACCCACGCCATCGTGCGCTGGGGCCTCGACCAGCTGCTGCCCCCCGGCCTGCGGCTCATCCACGGGCCCGGCTGCCCGGTGTGTGTCACACCGGCCGCCACCCTCGACGCGGCCCTGGATCTGGCCCGCCGTCCGGAGGTGATCCTCTGCTCCTACGGCGACATGCTGCGGGTGCCCGGCAGCGCGCGCGGCGGCGAGGCGGGGGATCTGCTGGGGGTGCGCGCCGCGGGGGGGGACGTGCGCCTGCTCACCTCGCCCCTGGAGGCCCTGGCCCTGGCCCGGCGCCATCCCGATCGCCAGGTGGTGTTCCTGGCGGTGGGCTTCGAGACCACCGCCCCGGCCACGGCCCTGCTGGTCCGCCAGACCCAGGCCGCCGGCCTGACCAATCTCTCCTTGCTGCCGGCCCACGTGCGGGTGCCCCCCGCCATGGAGGCGATCCTCACCGCCGAGGGCAACCAGGTGCAGGGGTTCCTGGCGGCCGGCCACGTCTGTGCCGTGATGGGCACCGGGGAGCTGCGGGAGCTGGCGGACCGGCACCGGGTGCCGGTGGTGGTGACCGGCTTCGAGCCGGTGGATCTGATGCGGGGTCTGCTGGCTTGCGTGCGGCAGCTGGAGCAGGGGGAGGCCCGGGTGGCCAATGCTTACGGCCGGGTGGTGCGCGAAGAGGGCAACCCGGCTGCCCGCACCCTGCTGGCCTCGGTGTTCGAGCCGGTGGACCGGCCCTGGCGGGGCTTCGGCGTGATCCCCGGGGGCGGCCTGGGGCTGCGGGCTGCCTGCCGGGGGCTGGACGCCTCTCGGCTGCTGCCGCCGCCACCGCCGGCTGAGAGCGGCGCGGCCCCGCCGGCGCCGGCATCCGCCGAGGAGGAGGTCTGCATCAGCGGCCGGATCCTGCAGGGGCGCGCCAGCCCCGTCGACTGTCCGGCCTTCGGCGGCCGCTGCACCCCGGAGCATCCGCTGGGGGCGCCGATGGTGTCCTCGGAGGGGGCCTGCGCGGCCTACCACCGCTACCGGCGCCGTGGCTGAGCAGGGCCCGGTTCCCAGCCCCCGTATCCAGCTGGCCCACGGCGGCGGCGGCACCCTGATGCAGCAGCTGATCGATGGCGAACTGCGGCGGCTGTACGCCGATCCAGCCCAGGTGCTCCACGATGCCGCCCGCCTCGCCCTGCCCCATGGCCGGCTGGCCTTCACCACCGACAGCTACGTGGTGCAGCCGCTGGAATTCGAGGGGGGCGACATCGGCAGCCTGGCGGTGACCGGCACCGCCAACGACCTGGCCATGGCCGGCGCCCGGCCCCTGGTGCTCAGCCTGGGTCTGATCCTCGAGGAGGGGCTGGAGCTCGCGCTGCTGCGGCGGATCATCACCTCGCTGGCGGCCACGGCGCGCCGCTGCGGCATGGCCATCGTGACCGGCGACACCAAGGTGGTGGAGCGGGGCAAGGGGGACGGGGCCTTCCTCAACACCAGCGGCATCGGCCTGCTGGAGGTGTCCGAGCCGATCGATCCGCTGGCGATCGTCCCGGGCGACCAGCTGCTGGTGAGCGGCGATCTGGGCCGCCACGGCGTGGCGATCCTCGCCGCCCGTCACGGGCTGGATCTGCAGCCGCCCCTGGCCACGGACTGCATGCCCCTCTGGCCCGCGGTGGAGGCCCTGCTGGCCGCGGGGGTACGCCCCCACTGCCTGCGCGACCTCACCCGCGGGGGCCTGGCCAGCGCCCTGACGGAACTGGCCGCCCCCAACGCTCTGGAGCTGGTGATCGAGGAGGAGCGCATCCCGGTGGCCGAGCCCGTGCGGCGCACCTGCGAGCTGCTGGGCTTCGATCCGCTGCACATGGCCAACGAGGGCCGCTTCGTGGCGGTGGTTCCCGAAGCCGAGCGGGAGCGGGCCCTGGAGGTGCTGGGGCCCGGAGGCGGCGCCTGGATCGGCGCGGTGGCCGGTGGGATGGCCAGGGGTGGCCCCGGGGGGACTTCCCGGGGCCGGGTGCTGCTGCGCACCCCCTACGGCAGCGAGCGGGTGCTGGTTCCCCTCAGCGGGGAACTGCTGCCCCGGATCTGCTGATCCCGGGCCGGCTGCTCCCGGCCCCGAGGCTCACTGCACCGGCACCTGGGTCGGTTCGGCGCTGGGGGGCGGGCCTTTGCGGGGCACCTTCACGGTCAGCTGGCCCTCCCGGGCCGTGGCCTCGAGGGCGGCGGTGTCGGCATCCTCCGGCAGGGTGAAGCTGCGGGAGAAGTGGCCGTAGAAGCGCTCCACCCGGTGCATGCGGGCGCTGTCCTCCTTCTTCTCCTGCTGCCGCTCCCCCTGCACGGTGAGCACGCCGTGGTCGACGGTCACCTTGAGGTCCTCCTTGCGGACCCCGGGGATGTCGGCCTGGATCTCATAGGCCCCGTCGGTTTCGACGATGTCGACCCGGGGGTTCCAGTCGGCCATGGCCCCGCCGGCGTTGCTGCGGCCGGCGGGCCAGGGCCAGGGCAGGGTGCGGGTGTAGCGGTCGAAGAGTTCCTCGACGTCCTTGAGAGTTTCCGAGGGGATGATGGCCATGACGTTGACTCCACTTGCTTGAAGGGCGCGGGAGGGTCGGCTCGGGATGTCCTGGATCCGGAAGGGGCCTCCCTCCTGTTTCAAGACTAATTTTTGTTCCGCCCCCAGGGGCCTCGGCCCGCCGGCAGGACACATTCCTTACAACCCCTGGGGGGCCTTCGGCCCAGGGGGACCCCCGGGCGCCGCCGCCACCCCTTGTGCAGGGCATCGGCGGCGATCATCCGCAGCGGGGCCAGGCCGGACGGGCGTCGCTCCGCGGGGTGGCGACCACCAGCCGGAGGAGGACCGCTAACTTTGGTCGCCGTTTGCACCCCGCCGGGCCTGCCATGGTTGCGCTCCAGCTGCGGCGTTGGCTGAGCTCGATCGCCGTGCTGCTGCTCACGGCGCCCGTGCTGGCCGCCGATGCGGGTGCGGGCAGCGGCACCCTCTGGCGGGTGCGCAGCGGAGCGGGCACGGTCTACATCGCCGGCTCCCTGCATCAGCTGCGCACTGACCGGGATGCCCTTCCCCCGTCCTATGGCCAGGCCTATCACGCCTCCGAGCGGCTGGCCATGGAGCTCGACATGGATGCCATCCGCCCCGCGGATCTGGCCGGCGAGCTGGTGGCCCGCGCCATCGATCCTGAAGGACGTTCGCTGCGGGCCAGCCTCGGGGAGCGGCGCTGGCGCCTGCTGCAGCCTCGGCTGTCGGCCCTGGGCCTTCCCCTGGAGGCCCTCGACCGGTTCGAGCCCTGGGCGGTGGCGCTTCTGGTGGTTTCCGAGGACGTCCTGCGGCGGGGGTACTCACCCGCCAGCGGTGTGGAAGGTCAGCTCCAGGCCCGCGCCGCCGCCGACCAGAAGCCCATCGACGGGCTGGAAACGCCCCAGGTCCAGTTCGAGCTGCTCGACGGCCTGCCCCGGAAGGATCAGATCGGTCTGCTCGACCTCACGCTCGAGGAGCTCGACAGGGTGGGAACGCTGCTCGAATCGCTGGAGAGTGCCTGGCGAGCGGGGGATCTGGAGCGGCTCGACGGTCTGCTGCTGCGGCAATACCGCCTGCGTCCGGATCTCTATGAACGCCTGGTGGGGGCGCGCAATGCCCGCTGGGTGCCGCCGATCCTGAGCTTTCTGCAACGTCCCGACGACACCCTGGTGGTGGTGGGGCTGCTGCACCTGCTCGGCGAGCGGGGTGTGATCACCCTGCTGCGGGACCAGGGGATGGCGCCGGAACGCTTCATCGACGGCCGCTGGCAGGCAGCGGATCCCTAGGCAAGACGGCTCGGTCGCAGGGCCCAGAGCGGCTCGTCGCTGCTGGTGGTGCCCCGCCGCACCCCTTCCAGCAGGGTGAGGACCTGTTCGTCGTCGAGCTGATCGAAGCGTTCATACCACTGCCCCACCGAACGCAGCCCCGGCACCGCCCTCAGCACCTCCAGGCGGTCGACGAGGGTATGGAGCATCGGCAGCAGGCTCTGGTCGACCACGGGGACGGCCAACGAGAGGGAGGCCGGACCGGTTCGGCGCAGGGAGAGCAGGGCGGCCCGGGTGGTCATGCCGGTGGCGATGCCGTCATCGACCACGATCAGATGGCGGCCGGCCAGGTGGATCGGGGCGGGGTCGCCGAACCGCCGCTGGCGGCGCTCCAGTTCCTGCCGCTCCGCCGCCACCAGCTCGCTGCGTTCCTCCGCACCCGGGCCGGCCGGGTCCTCGGCCCATAACACCACCCCACCGGGGGCGATGGCGCCCACCGCCACCTCCGGTTCCCAGGTACGGGCCAGCTTGCGCACGGCCCAGGTGACCACCGGCAGCTGGAGGCGCTCCGCCATGGCGGCAGCCACCGGTACGCCGCCCCGGGGCAGGGCCACCAGGGTGGTGCTGTCGTCCATGCCGCGCCGGTCTTCCCAGCGACGGGCCAGGGCCTGGCCGGCGGCCCGGCGGTCTCGCCAGAGTCGATGGGATGACGGCATGGGCCTCCCGCCGAAAGGGTTGCTGCTTCATCCTCCTCCTGAACCGGGCGGTCCGGCAGCTGCAGGTCGGTGCCGGACAGCTGCGAGAAGGGGGATGTCCACATCCAGGTGTTCATTCCCTCGGTGCCGCCATCCCATCCTTGGCTCACGCCATCGCGCCACTTCACGCCATGGCATGGAAACAAGCTCAGCAGAGCCTTGTTGGCCCTTGAACAGGGGTTGCGTAGTCAAGCCTTTTCTGTAGGGGCATAGGGTGGAACTGTTGATTGTTGGATGGATATACGAGAGCGAGCCATGATGCCTTCATTGCTATAGCTAGCTTTTTCAATTTCTATACCCTCAGATCATGAGGGCCGGCGTGCCACTGATGGCAGAAGCCCGTCGGGTGGCCAGAGAAGGGCTGGAGCACGATCCCGCGGCGCCACATCTGGTGGCCTAGCTCACAGAACACATCAAAGAGGAGAACAACCGCGATAGCTGGACCCTGGAAGATCGCGAGTCGGCAGGTTTCGACCCTTCGACCCTCCTGGATCAGATCTCACTTCCCGATGGGGCCGGAATGATTGGAGCCCAGAAGTCTTGGATCAGGCAGCATCATCCGTTGGCGGTGCTGGTACAGGATCAGCTCTGCAGCTTGGTGTGGCTGCCATCGCAGAAGGGGAGGTTGCCGCTGGTCCCGCAGCTGCAGGCATACATCGTTTTCGGCTCATCCAGCTTGAGGATGTGGGGGGTCTTGCCGCTGCCGGCATGGGATCCGTCGCAGAAGGCACCGTTGCTGCTCTTGCCGCAAACGCAGAGGGCGTGGGTGCCGGCTTCGAGAACCAGGGGTGTGGGGTGGGCCATGGAGGTGTGATCGGCTGGGTGGAGTGTGGGGGCGTTGGGCCTCATCCGACAAGAAGGCACGCGAAAGTGGGGGCCTTACTGATGCGTAAGCATGGCTTCCCCACAGGGCTTTCTGGACAGCTACGACCATGGCGACTGTCCCGCCGAGCTGGCCCTTCAGGTGATGCGGGGCCGGTGGAAGGTCCTGATCCTGCGGGAGCTGGCCGAGGGCACCCGGCGCTTCTCAGCCCTGCGCCGCTCGCTCGAAGGGGTCAGCGAGAAGGTGCTGGCCAGCCAGCTCCGGGAACTGGAACAGGCCGGTGTGGTGCATCGTCAGGTGTATCCGGAAGTACCTCCGAAGGTGGAGTATTCCCTCACCGAAAAAGGTGTGGAACTGATCCCGGTCCTGGAGGGGCTGCATGCCTGGGGGGCGACGGTGTCCTGATCGGCTGGCGTTCCCGTGGCTGGCCCTGCGGCCTTGCCTTCAGAGGGCCGACGTGACCGGCCACCCGACGGACCTCCGCCTGCCGCAATTCGATCACGGTGCTGTGCAGCCTCTCCACCATGGCCTTGCGCAGCATGGCGCTGCCGCAGAGCGACGACAGGGCCTCCTGGAGTGGGCCCGGCAACCGGAGCCGGCAGGGAGCGGGGGTTGTTCAGGGTGTCGCGCATGGCGGCCGGCACCCCATCGGCGGCCTGGACGCAAACGTCGATAGGACACTCCCAGGCAGCGATGGTTGTCCTGAATGAATTGATCCTGAACCCTTGCCCATGCGGATCATAACTTTCATCCCGTAGGCGAAAGCTTCCTTTCAGCGGCGATGGCCACCATGAGCTTGCAGGTGAAGTGGATCTCTGAATCTGGACTTCCCGTATTCTTGGTAGTGCTGGAAGCAGCGATTAGGATGGTCTCCATAATCTTTGCTTGCCGGGATCCTCATGTCCTGTTCGCTCAAGCAGGCTTAGACCGCCTTAAAGATCTAGGGCGCGGCTCTCGCTTTTCAAGTAGATGCTGGAAGGCTGGGAGCATTGTTTCATCCGCGATTTGATCGCCAATCATGATGATTGCGGCCCAATGGCCCATGTTGGGTTCCTTGATCAGTCCTTCTTCCATCGACGGATTGCTCAGGCCTTTCTATGGCTGCAGCAAGCCGATTGAGGCAGAGCGGCGTCGCCAGCTGATACGGCAAAATACTGCCCAATTGAGCTCATCTTGGCGTCGTGATGCTCGATCTGGTTGATCAATGTTTGCCAGATTTCCTCGCCCTCCAACGGCCATGAAGGCAACCTCACGCCCCACCCCGCCACTCCAGTTCCCACCCCTTCACGATCCGGTACACGCTCGGCACCACGAACAGGCTGAGCACGGTGGCCAACAGCAACCCGGAAAACACCACGGTGCCGATGCTGCTGCGGCTCACCGATCCCGCCCCGGTGGCGAACAACAGCGGCAGAAATCCTGCCAGCGATGAAAACGCTGTCAGCAGAATCGGCCGCAGCCTGGCCACGGCCGCCCCGTGGATCGCCTCCTCCAGGCCCATCCCGGCGGCCAGGCGCTGGTTGGCGAATTCCACGATCAGGATGCCGTTCTTGGCCGCCAGGCTGATCAGCACCAGCAGGCCCATCTGGCCGTACACATCCAGCGGCAGGCCCCGGATCGCCAGTCCGGTCAGGCCCCCCAGCACCCCCATCGGCACCGTCACCAGGATGATCAGCGGATCGATGAAATTCTCGTAGAGCCCCGCCAGCACCAGCACCATCACCAGCACCGCCAGGGCGAACACCCGCAGGTTGCCGCCGCCTGCGCGGGCCTCCTCCCTGGCCAGGCCGGCCCATTCCAGATCCGTCGCCGCAGTGTCGCGATCCCGTTCCACCTGCTCCAGCACTGCCATGGCCTGGCCCGTGCTCACCCCATCCCTGGGAATCGCCGTGATGCTGATGGAGCGCACCAGCCGTGAGTGGTTGATCGAGCTGGGGCCGGTGCCTTCCTCCAGCCTCACCAGCTGGGAGAGGGGGATCAGCTGACCATCGCGGTTGCGCACCTGGAGGGCCAGCACGTCTTCGGCGTTGGCGCGGGCTCCATCCTCCAGCTGGATGATCACCTTGCGCACCTGGTCCCCCTCGAAGCTGTCGTTCACGTAGTCGCTGCCGAAGCTCACCCCCAGCACATCCACCAGCTCATCGAGATCCACCCCCAGCGCTGCCAATCGCAGCCGATCCGGCACCAGCTTCAGCAGCGGCGCGTCGGCGCTGAACCGGGTGGAGACCCGATCGAACTTTCCGGTGGCCTGGGCGGCGGCGATGAAATTCTCGGCCTCCGCCTGGAAGGCATCCAGGTTCTGCTGGCCGCCGCTGGTATCCAGCAAGTCCATCTCCAGGCCCCCTTCGCTGCTGAAGCCCCGCACCGTGGGCGCCTCGCTGAGCAGCACCAGGGCATCGGTGATCTCCCGCCGCAGGCTGGCGTTGAGCCGGTCGCCCACGGCGGCGCTGGTCTGCTCCGGCCCGCTGCGCTCGGTGATCGATTGCAGCCTGAGAAAGAAGATGCCCTTGTTGGAGGAGCTGTCGCCGAAGGAGCGGCCGGCATAGAAGTTGCCGCCCGCGATCAGGGGCTCCTTGGCCACCACCGCCCGCACCTGTTCCATCACCTCCTGGGTGCGGGGCAGGGCCATGCCGTCCGGCAGGATCACCACCCCCCGCAGCTGCCCGCCGTCCTCCTGGGGGATGAAGGCCTTGGGGCGCTGCTGCAGCACGAATCCCGTGAGCAGCAGCCCCAGCACCAGCACCACCACCACCCGGCGCCGCCAGCGCAGCACCCGGGTCAACAGCCGGTCGTAGGGGCCCTCCAGGGCTTCGAGGGCTCGGCGGGGCGGGTCGATCCAGCGCAGAAGCCAGGCCGGTTCCTTGCGTTCGGCATGGAGCAGCCTGCTCGCCGCCACCGGGGTGAAGGTGAGGGCATTGAAGGTGGAGAACACGATCGTGCCGCCGATGGTGAGGGCGATCGGGGCATACAGCCGCCCCAGGCTGCCCTGCAGGGTGAGCACCGGCAGGAACACCGCGATCAGCACCAGGGAGGTGGCCACCACGGCGCCGCCCAGCTCCGCCATCGCCTCGCGGGCGGCCTCCAGGGGGGGGCGACCCTGCTCCAGGCGGCGGCCGATGTCTTCGCTCACCACGATGGCGTCGTCGACCACCAGGCCGGTGGCCAGCACCATGCCGAACAGGGTGAGGGTGTTGATCGAGTTGCCGCTGAGGCTCAGCACCGCCAGGCTGCCGATCAGGGCCACCGGCACCGCCAGGGCGCTGATCACCGCCAGGCGGCTGTTGCCGAGCCCCATCAGCAGCACCAGGAACACCAGCAGCACCGCGTCCCGCAGGCTGGCGGTGGTGCGATCGATGCTGGTGCGGATCGTGTCGGCCTCATCGACGATCAGCTGCAGGTCCATCCCCGGCGGGAAGCGGGGGGCCAGTTCGTCGAGGGCGGCTTCGATGCCCTGGCTCACCTCCAGGGCGTTGCTGCCGTCGCGCTGGAAAATGCCGATGGCGATGGTGGCCTTGCCCTCCAGGTTGGTGGCGATGGAGTCGTAGCTCTCGGTGCCCAGGGTCACCCGGCCCACGTCGCTGAGCAGAATCACACCGCCGCTGCCGGTGCGGGCCACCACCAGATCCTCGAACTCCGCCGGCGTGCGCAGCCGCCCTTCCCCCTCCATCCGCAGCGGCAACGTCACCACCTGATCGGCCGGAGAGGGTGCCTGGCCCGCCTGGCCCAGGGCCGCCAGCACGTTCTGCTCCTCGAGGGCATCACGCACCTCGGTGATGGTGATGCCGCGTTTCTCCAGCTGCACCGGATCCAGCCACAGCCGGAAGGCCAGCGACCCGCCGCCGAACAGCCGCACCTCCCCCACCCCCGGCACCCGCTGCAGGCGGTCGCGCACCACCTGATCCACCCAGCCCCCCAGGAACACCTGGTCGTAACGGTCCTTGTCGGCGTTGAAGCTCAGGATCATCAGCAGGTCGCTGGAGGTGCGCCGCACCTGCACGCCGAAGCGGGCCACCTGGGCGGGCAGCTGGGGGTTCACCACCGCCGCCTCGTTCTGGGTGTTGATCTGATTGAGCTCCGGATTGCCCCCTTCGAAGCTCAACGAGAGGCTGCTGCCGCCGGCGGAACTGGTGGAGCGGATCGCATCGAGGCGCTCCAGGCCGTTGAGCTGCTTTTCCAGCAGGGTGGTCACCCCCTGCTCCACCACCTCCGGGCTGGCGCCGGGATAGTTGGCCCGAACCGACACCTGGATCGGCGCGATCTGGGGCAGGTTCTCCACCTTCAGCCCCGGCAGGCTGACAAGCCCGGCCAGCAGCACCAGCAGGCTGAGCACCAGGGTGAGGACCGGCCGCCGCAGAAAGGGGTCGGAGATCGATTTCACGGTATCGCCGGGCTGACCACCGACCTTTCAAGCGCGCTGATCCTGGCAGGTTGAGCGTGCCCTCGGGGATCAGCGCGAGTCGCGCTTCAGCACGGCGTAGAGGTAGTCGGGGGACTTGTAGCGGCTGGGCAGGCAGATGTGCAGCTGCTCCAGCCGGCTCCAGCAGACGGTGCGCTGGATCTCCTCCATGGAGCGGCCTTCCTTGAGCAGGAGCCGCATCGCTTTGCAGTAAAGGGAGTACTTCGCCTCCAGCTCTCCGATCGTGGGGGACTGGCCCTGGATCTGGGGCATGGCGGAAGGGGGCATCCGGGGTATTCAGGGATGCCCTGCCACTCTACGAGCCGGCCAACATCCCCTGGACGCCGGCTTCCCGCTCGGGGGGCGCATGGGAGAGGGTGGCGGCCTGGGCGTCGCTGAGCCTGCCGGCATCGTGCAGCACGGTGGTGATGCGCTCGATGTCGAGCACGGCATGGCAGCGGTAGCCGCCCCGGGCGAGCCGCTGGCAGGCGCTGGTGTCCGCCTTGCCGCCGTGGTCGATGAAGACCACCACGTCCTCCACCTCCAGACCGGAGCTCTCCAGCTTGGCGATGCCCTCCAGCACACTCCCCCCGGTGATCAGGATGTCGTCGACCACCACCACCCGATCGCCCTCCTCGAAGTCCCCTTCGATCAGGCGGCGGGCCCCGTGGGCCTTCACCTCCTTGCGGGGGTAGAGCAGGGGCTTGTGCAACTGCAGCGACAACCCGGTGGCGGTGGGCAGGGAGCCGTAGGGGATGCCGGCGATGCGGT
Organism: uncultured bacterium; assembly: GCA_942491175.1. GTDB lineage: Bacteria > Cyanobacteriota > Cyanobacteriia > PCC-6307 > Cyanobiaceae > Cyanobium. The sequence goes on from CALNZO010000018.1 coordinate 120,991, forward strand.
CGAAGACCAGCTCCCCCAGCTGGCCGGCATAGGCATGGAGCACCCGGTGGAACAGGTTGGGATCGGAGATGATCTGGCGCAGATCCACGTAGTAGTTGAAAACGGCCCCGGAGGCCTGCACATAGTCGCCGAACAGCAGGCAGCCGATGTCGAACAGATCGAGGATCAGGCTGGCCATCGGATCGTCCGCCCCGCCAGGGCCCATCACCGCCCCGTCAGGGCCCATCACCGTCCCGGCGGAGGGGGCTGTGCTGTCGGCCCGGCGCTCCGGCAGCCAGAGGCTGCAGACGTCGCTCTGGTCGCGGGCCTGCTTTTCCAGCCAGCGGTCGCGCCGTTCGCTGATGCGTTGCTTGAGGGCGGCCGAGCGCTCGGCGATGTCGTCCTCCACCAGCAGGTTCTGGGGCAGGGGCATCAGCAGGCCATCGGCCGCCGGACTCAGCCCGGCCTCCAGCAGGGCATCGAGCCGGTCCTCCTCCCCCCACAGGCTGCGCAGGATCAGGAAGCGCTCGGGGGCCTCCTGGCGCACCCGGGCCAGGATCGCCGGATCGCTGGTGCCCACCTCCAGCAGCAGCTGGTCGGGGGTGGCCCACAGCTGGCACTCGCGCACGATGCGCAGGTAGAGGGGATCGCTCTCATCGGGGTGGTGCTGCAGCACCTTGGCGGCCGCATTGGAGCTGTGGCAGGTGATCACCACCGCCTTCTCCGGATAGAGCAGGAAGGGAGCGGCGATGTCCTGGCCGGCCAGGGGGGAGAGGGTGACGCCGTCGGCGCCGAGCTCGCGGAACAGGTAATGGGCCAGGGCCGAGGAACTGTTCAGATCCCCGTGCTTGGCGTCGATGATCAGGGGGATCTCCAGGGGGACCAGCTCCCGCACCTCCCGCAGCAGGTCCAGCCCGACCGGGCCCAGGGCCTGGTAGAAGCCGAGGCTGGGTTTGTAGGCGCAGACGTGATCGGCCGTGGCCTCCACCACCGCCTTGATCCAGTGGCGCGCCTGGGAGAGAAACGACCGCCCCCCCATGCCGCGGCGGTGCGCCCAGGCCTGGAGCATCTCCGGGTTGGGGTCGAGGCCGGTGACCAGAAGCGACTGACGGGCGGCGATGGCGTCGGTGAGCCGGACGAAGAAGCCCATCGCGAGGGGGTGGTTGCCCAAGGTGCTAAGCCGAGGGCCGCTGCCGGCGGGTGCCGGCGACACAGCTCTTATTGATCCCCAGGGCTCCGATCAGTGCTCCCCCAGCACCGCGGCGTAGTCGGGACGCCAGCGGCAGGCCTCGAGACGGGCCAGGGCCTCTTCCCGGTTGCCGGCATGGCGGGCCAGCCCCTCCTCGACCGCCGCGATCGCCACCGCTTCGGCCACGGCCCGGGACACCTCCTGCACCGCCCCCAGGGGGGGCATCAGGGGGGCATCGGGGTCGCTGGCGGCCGGGATCACTCCGGCCAGGGCCTCGATGCTGGCGTCGATCATGGCTTCGCTCACCTGCCTGGCGCCCACCGCCACGGCGCCGTAACCCAGGCCAGGGAACACGAAGCAGTTGTTGCACTGGCCGATCACCCGCTCCTGGGGCTGGCCGTCGCTGCCGGTGGTGGCCACGGGGGCGAAGGGGCTGCCGGTGGCCACCAGCGCCCGGCCCCGGCTCCAGCGCAGCAGGTTGTCCGGGGTGATCTCCGCCAGAGGTGTGGGGTTGGAGAGGGGCAGCACGATCGGCCGTTCGCAGCCGCGGCAGAGGGCCTCCACCACCGCCTGATCGAACGCCCCGGCGGCGGTGGAGGTGCCGATCAGCACACCCGGTTGCACCGCTTCGATCACCGCCTGGAGGCCGAGGCCTGCGCTGGTGGTCGCCATCCGGTCGCCGAAACGTTCGCCCAGGTGCTCCGGCCGCTTGGCGAAGGGGCGGGCGCCCTCGCTGAGGGCCGGGCTGCCGCTGTGGAGCAGCCCATCGCGATCGATCAGCCAGAGGCGATCAGCGGCCTCGGCGGCGGTGAGGCCCTCCCGCTGCAGCAGGCGCCAGAGACGCTCAGCGATGCCGCAACCGGCACTGCCGGCCCCGAAGATCACGATCCGCTGGTCGGCCAGGCGCTGGCCGAGGCCCCGCAGGCCGGCCAGGATCGCCGCGGCGGCCACACCGCTGGTGCCCTGGATGTCGTCGTTGAAGCTGGGCACCCGGTGGCGGTAGGCCTCCAGCACGGGGCGGGCATGGGCGGCGCCGAAGTCCTCCCAGTGCACCAGGGCGCCGGGGCACACCTGGATCACCGCCGCGACGAAGCGATCCAGGAAGGCGGTGTAGGCCTCTCCCTGCAGGCGGGGCTGGCGTAGGCCCGGGTAGCAGGGGTCGGCCAGCAGTTCGGGCCGGTCGGTGCCCACATCGAGCATCACCGGCAGCCCACGGGCCGGGTCCAGCCCGGCGCAGAGGGTGTAGACGGCCAGCTTCCCCTGGCAGATCTGGATGCCCCCCACCCCCTGGTCACCGATGCCGAGGATGCCCTGGGCATCGGTGACCAGCAGCAGCTCGGGCGGGCCGCCGCCGGTGGCACCACAGGCGGCGGCCAGCAGCTCCTCGAGCCGGTCCTGCTGGGGGGCCGCCAGGTAGACCCCCTGGCTGGGGCTGCGGTAGGTGTGGCTGAAGCTCTGGATCGCCAGCCCCACCGTGGGGGTGTAGACGATCGGCATCGCCGCCTCGATGTGGTCGGCCAGAAAGCGGTGGAACAGGGTGAGGTTCCGCTCCCGCAGCGTCTGGAGGTAGGCGTAGCGCTCCAGATCGCTGCCCATGGCCCCGAAGGCCTGCCAGCAGCGCTCCACCTGGGCCTCGATCGTCTCCACCTGCCAGGGCAGCAGGGCCTCCAGGCCCAGGGCCCGGCGCTCCGCCCGGCTGAAGGCGGTGCCCTTGTTCAGCAGGGGATCGTTGAGCAGCGCAGCGCCCCGGAGGCCGGTGCTCCGCTGGCGTGGGGGGTCGGCGACCACGGTGTGCTCCTGGTTCCGCTGGCGCCCCCATCATCCACGGGCTGGGGGGAGGGGGCGCAGGGTTCCTGGATCACCGAGAAAGCCATAGGTATCGCTCCATCATCCGGAAATCAAATTCGGAGACCTTTTGGTGATCTGATTGGCGGTTCTGCGTATGTCAACCTCGAAATAGCCAAGCATAGATTCCTCTATTGATGAATAGTCTTTTGAGAGCAAAGGGTTCCCAGGTTCGGAATAGTATTCATAGGTGGAAACAACGCATGGCCTTCGAGAAGAATGAATAACGATGATTTTCGATCCATCCGATGGTATTTCATATGGCTGTCCATCGGTATAGATTTTCACAGGCCAGGCCTTTAGGCAAAGCAGCTTCCGGCATTGGCTGATGGCGTAGGAAAGTGTTGATGCTCTCATGGTGCCTGGCATACGCGATCACCCAGAAAAGAGCCAGTTTAAATGAAAGACAAGCCTCCTGAGGTGGCGATCCAAGCCCACAGTGGTGCAAGGCAGCATGGATGGCCGCCATTGCGAGCATTCGCTTAAGATTAGAGAGGTTGTTGGACTCCCTGGTAATCGCGGACTCCTTCGACAATTAATTATGAAAGTAGCCATTCCCAGGTGCTCAACTTCAACCCCAGGGCAGAGATATCCTCTGGAATGGTGCGAAAACTCGGCCAACGCGCTCGAGGCTGTGATGATCAACGAGACATTCCGGATGCCCTGCCAGTGATTCAACGTGGCCATGGGTACTTGGCATGTCTCTATCGCTAACGCTCAAATGAGAAGATCTGCTTCCAGTCGTTCTTCATGCTGATCACGATCCAGCCCTGCTGCTGTGCTTCGTCGTAGAGCTCCTGGGTGAAGGTACCCACCTTGGTGTCCGGAAGCCCCTGGGCTGGGCCGTAGGCATACTCTCTTTTGGCATCATCGTGCAGCAGGATCATCGCCAAGTTGGCGCCTGCGCCTGCCGTGGTGTATTCCAGCATCTGCCGATCGCCCGTGGAATTCCCGAACGCTGCGGTGGGCCGGCGACCGATCATCAGATGGATGCCTTCGGGCTTACCGGCGTTGTTGTTGTTGAGCAGAAGCTTGGGTTCCTTGGTGAGAAAGGGCTGGCCCGTGCTGGTGTAGCCATAGCGGGTGCTGCCGGCCGTGCCGATCACCTGTTCAGGAGGGATCCCATAGACCTTCTGGGCGAAGACACGCACGAAATCCTGGCCGCCACCTGTGGCGATGTAGGTGCGATAGCCCTTGGCGCGCAGCAGCTTGAGCAGCTCCTGCATGGGCTGATAGGTGAGTTCGGTGTAGGGCCGGTTCCAGCGGGGATGTTTTGCTGTGGCGAGCCAACGTTTCACCTCCGTTTGGAAGGTTTCGAGCGGCATTCCGGTGAGGGTGGCGGCAGCGAGCTTCTCGATGTCGGCCATCGTGAGGCTCTCCCATTCTTTCCGGTTGCCTGCCAACCCGGAGAGCACGGTGGCGAAGGGCTCCTGTGGGGCAAGCTCAGGCCTTGCCTTCACCAGCTCTGGCACCCGCTCAAGGATGTACATCACCTGGGTGTACATCGGCTTTTCCACCCAGAGGGTGCCATCCTGATCGAAGGTGGCGATGCGCTCCTCTGCGGGAACGAATTCAGGACTGCTGGGATCGGTGGTCTGGGAGACAAGGGTGAGGATGCTGTCTTTGGCCGCCCCAGGGTTCCAGGAAGGCAGGGGATCCAGCGGTTGGGCAGAAACTCCTGGCAGGCCGACCACAACAGCCAGCACTGTCGCAGACAGCAGCGTGGCGAGTGCCTGAATGACCGTTCTGCGCCTCAGGGGCATCGTCAGGAAAGGATTCATTGACCCCAAAGCAGCGTTAGAGACAAGACAGTTAAAGATGCGTGGTGGACTCTAAGCCGGCAGAAGGGCCATTTCTCCCGTCTTCAGTATTTGGATGTTAGAAGGTGTCATCTTCCAAGCATGCAGATAGCATTTCAATAAGTTGGTAAATGACTTCTGAAAGCTTTGAACGTGTCAGATGACCAGCAACTCCAAGAATGAGAGCCTCATTGGCAGTGAAGAGCTTGGCGCCACGGATGAAACTGTCTCGCTTGATGCCACCGGAGAGGAAGTCGGACTCTTTGAGGGACAAGGCATGTAAGTCATCATATTGCTTGCTGGTGATCTGACAAAGAAGGAAATCACCTCTTCCCACTTCAGCTAGAACAAGGGCAGGTCTGCGCTTGGATTGCGATAAATCGGAATAAGGAAATGGAATGATGACTACATCGCCTACTGAAGGTGCGCCCATGCTTCTTCTTCATCTGGGTTGAGCCAATCATCTGAAAGTGAGTGTTCGCTTAATACAATTCCGCTTAACGCGGAATCCTTGTCGCTTCGTGGCACTGCGACCAAGACCTTGAGGCCCTTTTGTAGATGAACTGATGTATTGAGGCGTATTCGTCCATCAGGCTCAACTACAGCATCATAGAGGTTGTCCATTTCCTTTTTAGATCGCTCTTGCATTCGTGTTCCACCATAGCCAAGAAGCCATCGAGCGCCCTCCTGGCTCGCCAAAGGGAGTCTGGACGCGTCTATCGAAAGGACTGGGACTGGGTCCTTTGCCTCCCACGCATCCTTCGAACGCTCAAGATCACCTGGCCGCAGAGAGCATGGCCGAAAACTGCTTAATGGCATCAGTGAATGTCAGACGGCGGCTCAGGTGAATGGCATTGTTGGAAAGTGCTCTTCCCCCTGAGAGGAAACTTTTCGGGATGGCGTATCGACTCAACGGACAAGTCAACGTCTAGATCAGGCCAATAGAGATGATCAGGGGTGGGTCGCAGGACGTTCATTAGCTGCAGAATCGTAGCCGACTTGAACCAAGGGAACTCGGAATACGGGAGCGCCAGTTCTTCATCGTCAATAAGCATCCAAATGCAATGACTGGAAACATTGGTGACCTCAGCTACCAAAGTGGTTGTTCCAGGCATCGATGACCTCCTGTTGGTGTGACTCGACTAACCGTTGAGCATCTTTGATCTTTGAGGAACTTAGCCCAATGTTGCGGGCAAGTTCAATGGACGGACTCAGCCAGAACTTCGCTTCTCCTTCTGGATGGCTGACATGGATATGAATACGGCTTTCTTAGGGCGAGAAGAAGAAGACCGAAATTCACCATCACGGAATACAGTTGGTGACAAGCATGCTCCCATACCTCATTGACAGCATAACCCTGCTAACATGGGCGGGAGGGGATCATTAGCTGCAGCTCAAGATAGCCGCCGCTGCAGCCCCTCGCCTTCTCCAGCACAACTGTTTCCATCTTTCCAACGCTGCCCCATAGTGGCAAGCAAGGAGTGTAAAGCGCAAGCAGGGTGTCGGAGGCGGCCTGTCCACTCAAGGGGCTTGTTATCCGTTCCTCTATGCCGTGACACTTCTCTGGAGTGCTTCCTGAGCGAGCGTGTTGAGACTCTTTCCCTGCACCTCCGCAGTCATCGCCAATTTCTCGTGTAGCTCAGGCGGGATCCGAAGATTGAATTTACCTGAGAAGCTTCTTCGGGGCTCGATTCCATGCTCCTTGCAGACCTCAAGAAAAACGTCCAATGACTTTTTGAACTCTCGTCGAAGCTCATCAGGATTTGATCCATAGAAGTCCGCTCCTCCAGAAAGCCCAAGAATGTCCCCACGAAACAGATCTGTTTCCTCGTCGTACTCAATTTTGGCGTGGTAGCCATCTACATTCATGAGATTCATGGTGTCACTCCCTGTTCTTCAAGCCATTTGCGGATTGAAGCAATCGCACCCTTGTCTGTATCGGGCGATGGGTGGGGTCGGTGGAAGACCCTGACTTCGCCAAACAGAACGACCGCGACTCGGCTGCCCGCCCTCTCACTGACTTCCCCACCAAGCTCTAGAAACAGGGCTTCAATATCCCTCCACGGCAAGCTGCCGCTTACGGGTCGGGAGAAGATCAGCTCAAGAGTGCGCTGGTGCTACCGCTTCATTCCATAATGGTACTGCCTCTCGGTACCAAATGCAGGATTCGGTCGGCTGGCTTACTGGATATGGATAACGCTCAAGATCAGAAGCGCGTCAAGGCTTTGGCATAGGCGACACCCATTGGCTCCCGTCTTCTAAATCTTGATGTTAGGCCCCATTCGCTTCACCAGTGGAATGAGCTTCGACATATTCCTTCAGCACAGCATCCATACGAGCTTGCCAACCAGCTCCAGAAGCCCTGAAGTAGTTAATAACCTCAGGACTATATCGGATTGAAACCAGCTTCTTTTTGTTCGCCAACTTTGGACGACCTCGCAGCACCCGAATGGGGACCATCGCGCTCATCTGCTCGTCTGTAAGCGGAAGGGCATCAGGATCTGATTCAGCTGCCGCTGTAATCAACTGATCTTCCTCAAGCGTCGGCATCTTAAGGCTGATCTTCTTTAATGGCTTTGACATAGTGATAGACCTCACGGCGATTGGCTCTGCGTAGGCTAATGATTCTTCTTACTGGGTCGCGATCGACAAAGGCTACGAAAAAGAGTATGTCTCCAATTGGAGCCAAGGCAACCATCCTGACTTCACCATAGTCAGCCCGATCATCAATCCAGACGAGTGCTGCATCCCAACTGAGCTCAGCTGCGTCCGTTAAGGAGAGGCCGTGCTTGCTCAGATTGGTCGCGTCCTTGGCAGGGTCGAAATCGAACTGCACGCTTTACCGTAGCTACGAAAAGGCCGCCCGTCAACTTCGTCTCAACAAGCAGCGGTGGGCTCATCGTCGTGCTCTGCGGCAACGGCATGAGCGTAGCGGAAAATTTGTCCGACAGCAGCACTTTGTTAGGCATTGCCTTCTCTACTTCTTGTGACAGACAAAGCATTACGTGCATAACTCTGTCTGCAGTTGAATAATTAACGCATCCGCCAGCTTAATCCCATGGCATACGTCGTTTCTCACATTCACCCTCTTGGTCAGTGAGAAGCACTTGAATATATAGAAAGACGTGTCTACACCAAAACAATTTTCAACGCTTTCATCTCTGAGCAGGTCATCGAACGTTCTTAACTGCAAACCACCCTGCCGATTCCTTCGCAATGTTGCACCACCCATTAACTCAACTAATGTTCTGATTGCAGCTTCTGCCTGGGGAACCAGAATATGGATTGCAAACATGTAGTCTTCTTCCAGATAAGCTTTCACGCCTTTTTGCACAATATCCCTTTTTGACTCTTCAAATATCGGTGATTTCAGAATAAAGTTCATTACGTCATCTGCACTCACCCCATAAACCTCTAAGGTTTTGTTAAAGGAATGCCTGAGAAAGAATGAGTCTATACCCATATTCTGGGAAAGCTGATGAATAACGTTTACTTCTACATCGTCTTCGATACTACCAATAGTTGCTACAGGTCTACCTTTATGGTCTTGCAGAGTTTTAGTAAATAAATAGGTTAGCGGTGATTCTTGGCCAGCTCCAGCACTTGTTGCTGCACCTGATCCTTTTTTGGGAGAAACTGTATCGCAATCCTATTGAGGGTATTCTCGAAGCCACCAATTTGTCATATCAGGGAGACCAGGTTGACCTTGGGGAAGGCCCCCCGAAGGACGGGCTGGTTGAGGTTCGCTGACAGACGGGTAGTTCCCGTCCCTTCCGAAGCGTCGTTACCCTGGGTGCTGACTCCCAAACCGACCGTCCCCCCGGTGCTGAGGGCTTTATCCAGGGAAAGGGAGGCCGCCGTGGTGTCGGTGGTGGTATACTCATCTGTGAGCGCCGACGGCGACCGTTCGGTTTTCTGGGAGATCTGTCCGTTTAAGACCGGATCGAACACCGATTGGGCCTGGTCTTCAAAGGTCCTGGTGATCTGAGCTGCAAGGTCTGAACGATGAAAGCCTTGTTGTTTTTGAGACTCTCCAGGACCGCCGCGGCCACCGACAGGGTGATGGGCGCCTGCCCCCGGCTGTCGGTGATATTCTCCGACTCCGGCGCCGCCTCTTTCTGCTGCGCGACGGCTGCCGGTAACCCGGAAAGCAACATGATCAAGAGGATCACGCCCCCTGCCTTAAACACCATCTCTTTTTTCTTCATAGGGCCGCCTTCCTTTTCCATCGGGGCCATCAAAGTGTTTTTTATTTTATTCGTGGCGCAGGGCCTCTATAGGGTCGAGCCGCGCCGCCCTCCAGGCCGGATAGAAACCGAAGAAGATACCGATACTCCCCGCCACAGCTATTGCCAGGAAGGCACTCCACCAGTCCACCAGAGTCGTCATGGGGGTGAGCCTGGGAATTATCTTCGAGATCCCTACCCCCAGCCCGAGTCCGATCATGCCGCCCAGCCCGCTGATAATCACCGACTCGGCCAAAAACTGGACAAGAATGTTCTCCTCTGTTGCGCCGATGGCCTTGCGAATGCCGATCTCCCGGGTGCGCTCGGTAACGGTGACGAGCATGATGTTCATGATGCCGATGCCCCCCACCAGGAGTGAAATAGCTGCAATCCCTCCCAGGAGATACTTGAAGGTGCTCGTCACCTGGTTGGCGTTGTCGCGAATCTCAGCCATGTTGCGTATATTGAAGTCATCTTCCACATCGGGTTGCAGCCTGTGCAATTTGCGTAACAGGGCCGTTATGTCAGCCTGTACGTTGTCCAGGCCACCTCTGCGTCGGCCTGCACGTCGATTCCGCGCAGGTAATCGATGCCGAAAATCTGTTGCATGGCTGTTGTGTAAGGAATGATGATCCGGTCGTCGGGGCTTCCCCAGCCTTCCCCCTTGGCCTTGGTGATACCAATGATCTTGAAGTTGATGCCGTTGATTTTCACCATTTCGTTGAGAGGGTCGTTCTCGCCAAATACGTTCTTTGCGGCCGTGGGGCCGATGACGGCCACGCGGGCCATCCGATCGGCATCTCCCTCGTTGAATACCCTTCCGCGTTCTATCTCCATGTTTCTTATGGCGAAGTAGGTGGTGGATGTTCCGTAAACGGTGGTGCGGGTGTTCTTGTTGAGGTATTTGAGCTGTCCTCCCCCCTGGACGTTGGGAGCCACCATGGTGACATCCTGGACCTGGCTTGCGATTGCCAGGGCGTCTTCCAGGGTGAGGTTCTGCTGGGTTCCGCTGACCACACCGTGAGAGCCGCGCTGCCCCGGGCTAATGGTGATAAGATTCGTACCCATGGCTTCAAAGCGGTCCATTATCTGCTTCTGGGCCCCGCTGCCCATGGCCAGCATGGCGATGACCGCGGCAACACCAATGATAATCCCGAGCATGGCCAGAATGGAGCGCAGCTTGTTGGCCAGAAGACTTTTGATACCTACCTTGAGAATGGTCCAGAAAAGCATGGGTCAACCCTCCCCTGCCGGCGTGCCATCGATAATCCGGCCGTCTTTGAGTTTGAGTTGCCGCCGGCAGTGGCCCGCCACTTCGAGATCGTGTGTGACAATGATGATTGTCCGCCCCTGGCGGTTACGGGCCTCGAAGAGACCACGTATCTCTTCGCGGGTCTTGCTGTCCAGATTTCCCGTGGGTTCGTCGGCCAGGATAATTGACGGGTGGGTGACCAGCGCGCGCGCCACGGCGACGCGTTGACGCTGCCCCCCGGAAAGCTGGCTGGGCTCGTGACGCATTCGGTCGGCAAGACCCACCGTTTCCAGAGCCATCCGGGCGGGGCCACGGGCATCTTTCTGCCCGGCATAGAGAAGCGGCAACTCCACATTCTCGATGGCGGTGAGACGCGGCAGGAGATTAAAGGTCTGGAAGACAAAGCCGATACGGCGGTTGCGGACCTCCGCCAGACGCCGCCGCGACATCTGGGAAACATCTTCCCCGGCCAGAATGTAGCTGCCGCTGTCCACATGGTCAAGACAGCCGATGATGTGCATGAGCGTGCTCTTGCCGGACCCCGATGTCCCAGTGACGGCCAGCATCTCCCCCTCCTCCACGGCAAAAGAAATCTTGTCCAGGGCGAGAATGGTGTCGCCGCCGAGCTCGTATTTCTTAACTATATCAATGGTTTCTATGATAGCCATGATCAATGCACCCTCATGAAACCCCGGGATCTCGCGCTCCCTTTCCACTTGCTGTCGGCCCCCTGGTAGTTGACCACGGTTTCTCCTGGGGCGACACCTGTGACAATCTCGGTCCGCTGCCCGTCACTGATGCCCGTCTCGACGGATCGATCCGCCTTCTCACCATTGGCCTTCACGACGGTTACATGGGGCTTGCCGCCCTTACGGACAATGGCATCGGATGGCACCGAGAGCACATTGTCCCGGGCCGCAGCGATAATGTCCACATTGGCTGTCATCTCCGGGCGCAGAAGCCCCTTGTCTTGCGATATGACTTCGATCTTGACCTCGAACGTGACCACATTGGAGATATTTACGCCGCGGATGGCGATACGCTCCACCCGTCCTGCGAAATGCTTCCCTGGAAAAGCATCCACCGTTATCTCGGCCTGTTGGTTTACGGCCACCTTGCCATGTCGGCCTCGTCCACCGAGGCCAGGCTGAAGATGCGCGACAAATCCGATACGGTCAGGGCCGTCGTACCCCCTCCCACGTTGGATATGCCCGAAGAGATGATCTGACCTATTTGTACGTTACGCGCCGTGACCACTCCGTCGATGGGAGAATAAACCTTTGTGTCATTGAGCCTCTCATGGGCAAGGTCCAGGGCTGACAGATCATTCTTCACCTGCGCCTCGGCGATGCGGATCTGCTGCTGCAACTGTACGTGAGTTCTTTCCTGGGTTTGCAGTTCTTCCATCTTGACCCGCGCCTGCTCCATGGCCGCCACCGCTTGAACAGCAGCGGTCTGGGCCGTGTCGTACTCCTCCTGACTGGCAAGTTTCTTGGCCAACAGGTCTTTGAGTCGGTTTGCCTTGGTCTGGGCATCTTCCGCATTGGCCGCCGCCGCCTTCAGCACGGATTCTGAACGACGCCTGTCGGTCTGCAGATTCTGCCGGGCGACAACTAAACTCTCTTTGGCGTTGATGAGTCGCGCTTGCGAGGCGGCCAGGGATGCCTCTGCCTGGTCTACCAAACGCTGCATCTCGGATGGATCGAGCCGGATCAGGAGTTCGCCTTTGTGCACCGGATCGCTTACGTCCCGGGGAAGTTCGATGATTTCGCCGCTGGCCTTGCATTTGATATCCACGTCCAGGTTCGAAACCACTTTGCCGGTGGAAGAGACCAGCATGCGCAGAGCACCTTGTTCCACCTTACCGGTGGCGATAATTTCTTCCGGTGCTTTCGGTTTGTTGTTCCTTGACCATGCAAAGTAGCCACCTGCAATCACGGCCGCCGCAAGAATGGCTATAATGATTTTTTTCATGAATATCTTCCCCTTTTACAGAGATTCCATCAACCCTCAAAGGATTATCCGCATAATCTAAGTTCACTGCCGGTGAATGTAAACTCACCGGTTTCATTAAAAACCGCCATCTTGCAAATTATACGGTTGATGCCCCTTGTCAGCAATGACAGCCACGCATCATGAATATCGAAATATCCGGTTTCCAAATAAAAAAACCCTTCGAGCTATTGTCTCTCGAAGGGTTGCACCCAGCTTTCTTGGCCCTTTGAATACATACACCGTGTAATTCTTTTCCACGAAAACGCACGGTTTTAGTTCAAGGCAGGTCTTCTGACTTTCGGTTTAGCCTACTTTCTGCACCTTCCCATCCAGCTTCTTGGTTGCTGAAAAGTGGCATTACGCAGATTTCGTGCCGAATACAGCGGCGGGACCGTTCCCGATTCTCACGAGATTCCCTATTAAGTCCTTTTGGACGCCTTAAGCTATTTCATCCTATTTTTATATATTTTTTATCACTATTATCTGTTAGATGTCTTTTTTGTTCTGGACCTCTTTGGCGGTATTAAATTGACCGGCTTCGGCATATGTGGCCACAACCATCGCCTTTTCAAGCCGTGAATACACCTTTTTTGCCGCCTGAAATATGCGTTTATCGTGTTCGTGCTTTCTTGCACAAGCTTGATCAATTATCTGCGTGACAACCTTGTGATCACAGGGCTTTTCTAAAAATTCAAACGCGCCCTGTTTCATTGCCTCAACAGCCATCCGCAGGGTGCCCTGGCTCGACAGAACAATGCATTCCGTAAGGGGCCTGATTAATTTTATTCGGTGCATGGCGGTGATGCCGTCTGTATCCTGCATAATAAGGTCAATCATGGCAACATCAAATTCTTCAGCCTGCACCTCTTTCAGTGCCTGCGCTGCATCATAACAGCCAGTCACCGTATAGCCGGCCAATTCCAGGCGTTCTTTCATTGCATCAACAAACTCTTTTTCGTCATCCACCAATAGAACGTGCGCCTTTTGCAAAATTTCTCTCCTTATGCACAAAAAAAATAATGTCTAATGGAAATTCTACTTTTCCCCTGACAGGCTGTCAAGAACTAAAATTTCTACAAACTACACAGACTCTCTGGAAACAAAATCCATTAAAGGATGGACGGTGCATTCACAGCATCACGATTAGAACAACTGCTGTTGCCCGTCATCTTTAATACGCTTTTTAGCTTTGCCACGCTTTTTCATTGCCTCTTTTTCAGCGTCGGAAAAAATATAATCATCCCAGGAACCCCCATATTTATTTTGGGGCTTGTCTAAATAGGAAACCTCGTAGAAGGTCTTGTCTGTCTGTTCAACAGATAACAGCTCGTTTATGATCAGGTCTGTTTCCTGTTTTGTCATCACTGGAAACAAATAATGATTGTTTACGTGTTTGAACTTGTAGTTTTTCTGGTATTTATCCTCGACAAATTCTAAATGCTTTGCCAATCTTTGTTTGATACGGTTGTTGGAAAACCCGACTATTCCATTAGATATCGGTGTGATATAGGCACCAAGGTTACGGTCTGTTTCATAACCGACACTATTGCGCCCTGCTGCCATGGCAGCGTACATCGTAGTTCCAATACCAAAAAATGGGTCCAGGACATGATCGTTTTTAACGGAAAACATCGTAATAAGCCGGTAGGGCAATTCAAAAGGGTACGCGGCACTGCGATGCCTGTCTTCATTATCAAGCAACTTTTGAGAGGTGCCCTTTAGATCCATCCAAACATCAGAAAACCAGACGTTTCTTTCCTCCCAAAAGAACGAACTCCCCCGCCTAAGTTTCTTCTCTGCATCGGTCCTATATTCTTTTTTATTTCCTTTTCTTAGAATTAAAACGTATTCATGTTCCAGCGTGACGTACGCTCCCGGCGGCATCATTCCAGAACCCATAAACTTATTAGGGGCATTGGTTTGTTTTCGCCATAGAATGCATGGAAGAGCCGAAAAACCGATTTTTTGGATGTACGTAAATATTCTGGAATGGTTTGTATACAGAGCGAAGTTTTCGTTGATCGTTCTTGTTGCATCGCCAATATTGATACAGGCGATTCCGCCCTTTTTTAAAACACGAAAAAGCTCATCCACACCTTATCGAGTTCTTGATGCATCAATTCAAAAGCAATTGGGCCTCTCTTTCTTTCTAAGGCTTGGCCTATCTTTCTATTTTGATTGGTAAATAACCGATCCCACATCTCGATCATTGGGTAGGGGGAGAGGTGACAACCAAATCAATGGACTCATCCGGCAGATGCTTCATTTTTTGGGAGTTTTCGAAAATAATTTCATGTGTCGTGATCATATCCACCTCCAAATCGGGAATATTTCATATCCAGGACAACTATGATCGACGCAGGCTGTGCCAATAGTTAATAATTGAGATGTGACCCCAAATTAAGCGCGTGTCGATGAATAGTCCTTCAGAAACAGGGTCACCACAACCCCGCCGGCGGATATCAGCAGGCTGCCGATGACAAAGACATACGAAAGACCCAGCATATCCAGGATGATCCCCGAAAGAATGGGGGACACAATCATACCCAGGCTCCAGGCGGCATCGGTTAAGCTCATGAGGGACGCCATTCCCATGGTGCGGCCCAGTTTTCCGGTAATGACGAGACCACCGGGCAATGAAACACCATTGGCCATGCCCATGAGAATGTTTAGTAAAAGAATCATCATAAAGCCCTGAACAAACGGCATCCCCAATACCGTCATCCCGGATCCGAACGTACCGAATATAATAAGATACTTTGGATTGACACGATCGGCAAGGGCGCCGCAGGAACGCTGGAGAAAGGCGATAAGAAAAATG
Organism: uncultured bacterium; assembly: GCA_942491175.1. Lineage (GTDB taxonomy): Bacteria > Cyanobacteriota > Cyanobacteriia > PCC-6307 > Cyanobiaceae > Cyanobium. Next base: position 136,097 of record CALNZO010000018.1, read on the forward strand.
TTGGCCCCTAAAATCAACCCCACCTGGGAGCTTGTCAGCTTGAGTTGCAGGGCGAGGATCGGCAAAAAAGTGTAGACCGCTCCCTGGCCTGAGGCGGTTAAAAACCGCATTAAAAATATTCCCAGAACCACGCGATGGCATAACATTTTTCTGAACGACGAAACCTTTCGGCTTTCTCCGGACCCATGCCGCTGTTTGTCGGAAGGTATAAACAGGATAACCAGCAAACAGGTTAACAGGGTCAGGACACCCATGGCATAAAACGCGGTATTCATGCCAAAATGATCACGGATAAAGCCTCCCAGGACAGGTCCGATACCCAGGCCGAACATAACCGCCATATTCAGGGTGCCCATATACAGACCGAGTTTTTGTGCCGGTGCAATATCAGCAGCAAGGGCCATGGCGATGGGCACCACAAAAACAGATGCCAATCCATGGAAAAATCGCACAAATATCAGCGCTTCGGCATGGGTCGGCAAAACATACAACATCGAAATAGCGGCATAAACAAACAGCCCCCCCACCATGAATTTCTTTCGCCCCCACCTGTCGGAAAGCCGTCCTGCAAATGGGTTGAAAAGGGTCCTGGAAACATTAAAACTGGCGATAATCAGCCCAACCAGAAAGCCCCCGGCACCGAGCTCCACAGCATATACCGGTATGAGCGGCCAGATGATGCCTAACCCGATCATGGCCACACCCACGGAAAGGGAAAGTAAAAATAGAATTCCTGAAGAGGATTGATTTGGGTTTGACATGCTTGCTTATACCCGTTGTCATACATGTATTCCGCATCAGACTCACGGATGAGAAGGTCCCATATTTTTTCACTGGGAAATCTTTGCCGGACAAGCTATCCGTTCGGATCCAGTGAACGATGGCCCGGCCAACATCATCGATGTCGTTCACCAGGCATGCCTCCACAGCTTTGGCGATGCGGTGGCCTTCTTTCACCGTCAGTGAAGCGTCAACGACGATATGTATTTCTATCTGGTGTAAGCCTCCGGAGGTACGAACCCTCAGGTCGTGAACTGCCATCACCCCTCCCGTGCTCAGGGCACACTGTCGAATGCTGTCCATGGTCTCCGGGTTCGGGGCGGTATCGCTCAACTCCCGGAAGGTGTTACCCAGGATGTCAAGACCGACCTTGAGGATGAAGAAAGAGACCAGCAAGGCCGCCACGGCATCAAATATGTGCCAGGAAGGTTTGATCTGGGCCAGGGTCACCCCGGCCATTACAGCAACCGAAGACAGGGCGTCCGAACGATGGTGCCAGGCGTTGGCCACCACGAGCTGGCTCTTCATGCGACGCCCTGCCAGCACGGTGTATCGATAGAGCACTTCCTTGAATATGATGGAAACACCCGCCCCGATGATAGCCAAAACATTGGGATGGGACTCCTGGTGCAAATAGATATCCCTGGCAGCCTGAAAGCCCAGATAAAAAGCTGTGGCAACCAGCGATATCCCCACGATAGCCGTGAATAAGGCTTCGATACGACCGTGACCGAAGGGGTGCTTATCATCAGGGAGGTCTGCGTCCGCGCCAGATTCCGATCAGCACCACCACATCGGTGAAGAGATCGGAAATCGAGTGCACCGCGTCGGCAATCAAGGCATTGCTTTTCCCGAAAATGCCGGCCAGAATTTGAGCCCTATCAAAACAATGTTAACCAGCGCCCCGATCAGGGTGACATTTCGTCCGGCTGCATCTGATGATGATAGACGTTTTTCCATGAATGATAACTATCATAGCTGCCGAAATTTTACACGCCAAAATATCACCCATCCGGCAGGGCACCCGAGTGCAGCGGGCGGATTCATCATGATATGTTTTTTTCTGAAACTGGATCCCCAATCGAATGATTGTTTATGGGTTCCGTGGTATGACAACGGCTATGGACACCCTTTGATGGATCTTGTAGCGGCCGGCGGTTTGTGTTAATGAGGGCCCATGCCGGAATTCGATTTTCTATTAAAAATTGCCCTTTTCCAGAAAAGCATGGCCGCCCAGAAAACGGTGATTCATCATTTTTGGGAAAAAGCACAACCCTCCTGGAAGGTTCCGGAATCCATCTGAAACCGCTCCCGCCAGCATGGATGTCCTTGCGGCATAACTATTTTTCCGTTCTTTTTATCGCCATTTTTTTCATCCTGGAAATCCCCATCCAGCGTCTGATGCTTTTCTCCGGCCTGAACCACTGCCTCCGGTCCTGGGTAACGGCCTGTGACAATCTCCTGGACAATGAACTCAAGGAAATTATTGTAACCGATTTGCCGGAAAATGCCCACCGGTTTAAATCGGTTCACACACTGCTTCTGACGGATCGGATCTTTTTTTCGTTCCTGCTGGATGCCCGAAAGGCAGGCACGATCTCCGATGACGAAATGGTGCGTCTTTTGAATCTGTCTCTGGCCGCTATTTCGGTCAGCGGCCGCGAGGAGGCAGAAGAGGAAGGCGGTGTCGAGGACGCCCCGCCGCCGGAACAGATATTGCATCGCGTGCACATCGCCAAGACCGGTCAACTGTTTGCCGCGCCCTTATCAGCACCCCTGGCATTGGGGGATATCGACCTGAAAAACCCAAGGGTCTCCCAGATGAAGGAGGGCTTGCTGGACTTCGGGCTGGGGTGCCAGATCCTGGACGACATTAGCGATCTTGGTACGGATCTGCAGGATCGAAAATACAATTATCTGGCGTCCCTGATACACCATGGCAGCACAACGCATGAAAAAGAGCTGCTGAGCAGCATTCAATCCGGCCCTCCGGAGAGGACAGCCGGCAGTTGACCGGACTTTACCAGCAATTCCCGAAGCCGCTGAAAAAGCATTCACAGAAGCAACAAGCCAGTTGCAGAGAGCGCTGACACTGTTGTCCGAGGCCGGTCTGCCCCTGTCACCCCTGAACAGGGAGATGTTTATTAAAATCCTGGTGAAAGTATTCCACCATCCCGACCGCTTGCTGAACCTGAGGGACAGGTAATGACCTGGCAGTCCTTTAAAATCTGGATCTTCATGGCCTTTCGCTTTATTCTGCGTCATAAAAGAAAGACCATCTCCACCGGAAGTTTTATCATCCTGGGAACTGCGGTGCTGGTCTTTCTACACGGATTGACCGTGGGTATCAACGACACCATGGTTATCAACAGCACCCGTCTGCATTACGGCGATGCCTTTCTGGCGTTTCCCCCGGCTTATGACCAGCCTGAAGCCTATGCAAAAAAAATAGCCCGGAAGCACATGTGCAGAAAGTCCTCTTTCGCTACCAGTTCTCCTCTCTGGTCTCCAGCGGGACCTATCAGACCCCGTTGTCTTTTACGCGGTTCATCCGGATGCTGAATCACCCACAACCGCCATCGCCAGAAAGATCCTTTCCGGTACCTATCCAGCGGCGCAAGAGAAAGGAGCTTCTCCTGGGAATCAAAACGGCGGAGCACCTTCAGGTCAAGGTGGGAGACACCGTTTCTATTCTGGAAAGCTCGGGCGTCCCGCTGGGTGATTTCAGGGTCAGTGGTATCTACCAGACAGAGATTCCCCATTTCGACACCACCATCGCTTATATACCCATACAGTCGCTGGATACCGCCATACAGAAACAAAGCCGCGCTGAACTGGCCGTCTTCTTCGATAACACCAGTCATCTCAGCCAGAAGATCCAGCAAATAGCCCGGATACTCCCGAAGGATCTTTCCCTGCAGAGCTGGGAGGTCTTGATGCCCGATCTGCTTCAGTTGATCGAAATGAATGAAATTGCCATGCAAATCATCATGCTCCTGGTATTCATCCTGGTCGGCTTCGGCATCAGCAACAGTTTCGTCCTGACCATTGTGGAGCGTTTCAGGGAATTCGGCATCCTGAAGGCCATGGGGGTGACCCCCAAAGAGCTGATCGGTCTCATTTTTCTTGAAAGCTTCATGGTCTGTTTTGCAGCGACCCTTATGGGGCTGGGACTCGGCTGGCTGGTCACCCAGGCCTTTGCCGCCGTGGGCATCGACTTCGGCGGCCTGACATCACACAACCGTTACTTTCTTGTCAGCGGACTGGTGCGGCCGAGAACAACCATGGCAAGTCTCTACTGGCCCGGGCTTTTATCCATGATCGTGTCGGTCATCTCTTCCTATTTGCCCACTCGATCGCGGCACGGAAAACCGCCAGTGAAACACTCAGGTACACCTAATGACAACCGATACATCACCTTGAGAGACGTGACAAAAATATTCACCACCGGTCAGACACAGGTGCGGGCAGTCTCCGGCGTGTCTCTGGTCGATTCCCCGGGGGCTTTTCCGGGTCATTGCCGGCACCTCGGGGTCCGGCAAGACAACCCTGCTGAATCTCATAGGCGGTCTGGAACGTCCCACCTCCGGTGAGATTCTGATCGGTAACCAGGATCTGAATGAAATGGACGAAAAGGCCCTGGCCCTTTTCCGCAGGCATCAGGTGGGCTTTATTTTTCAGGGAAACAACCTTATTTCCACATTAACCGCCTTTGAAAACATTGAAATCCCCCTCATCCTGACCCAGGCTGAAGACCGCAAAGCCAAAGTGGAAGCTATTTTAACGGAAGTGGGCCTCCTGCACAAACAGGGAATGCTGCCCCCCTATCTTTCGGTGGGCGAACAGCAGCGTATCGCCATTGCCCGGGCGGTGGTACACGCACCCGAAATCATCCTGGCAGATGAGCCCACGGCCAATATCGATTCCAAGGCCGGGGAAGGGATTCTCCTGCTCCTCCAGACCTTGAATCAAAAAATGAGACGAACCATCCTCTTTTCGACCCATGACCCGAAAATCATCGAAAAAAGCGAGCAGATCATCCGGTTGGAGGATGGGAGGGTGGTGGGGTGAGAGGGTCCGAGGGGTCGGGGTGGGTTTCGAAGATCCGAAGGGTTGAGGGAGGAAAAATAACCATATAATGATTGTCATGATAACGCTTCGATGTTCAATATTTCCTGTTCAACATTCGACATTCTCTTTTTAAACCGAAACAGCGAGCGCTAACCCCGTGGGTTCTGCCGCACGGCAGAAACATTCCTCGCAGCATCCCGGCATCTCAGCTTCCCCTCTTCAACCCATCCTTTTTTCCCAAACCATCCCTTGACAAAAATGACGTTTTGCCGTTTGTAATGTCATAGCTATCCTCT
>CALNZO010000019.1:0-26412 GCA_942491175.1 uncultured bacterium
CAGGCCATCGTCCGGCTGGTGCCGGGTCAGGGGGTAGACCCAGCCGCTCGGCCGCTGGTCGGCCGGCACGCAGCCCGCCAGCAGGAGGGCCAGCAAGGGCACCACCAGCGGACGGGGAGCCGGCGGGTGCGGGGGCATCACGGCGAGGACGGGTCGGAAGCGGCGATGATCCTTACCTTGCATCCGCATCCGCTCTGCAGCAAGGGCGGCCGATCCCATGGTTCTCACCGCCTCCACCATGCTGCCCCTGGGCACCCCGCTGCCGATGACGGCGATGCGGCAGGGGCTGCGGCCCGTCACGGGCGGCCCCCTCGACCCCGACGCCCTGGCGGGACGGCCCGTGCTGGTGCTGTTCCTCTGCCCCCACTGCCCCTTCGTGAAGCACGTCGAAGCACAGCTCACCCGGCTGCAGGACGACCTGGACGGCCGGGCGGCCATCGTCGGCATCTGCAGCAACAGCACCGCCAGCCATCCCCAGGATGGCCCCGAAGGAATGGCGGCCTGTTCGACGCCGCCCACAGGCTCGCCTACCGGGGTCAACTGGACAGCAGCCGTCCCGGCGGGGGCGGCGTCTGCGACGGCCGGGATCTGCGAGCCGCCCTGGAGGCCGTGCTGGAGGGGCGACCGGTGCCCGAACCGCAGCGACCGGCGATCGGCTGCAACATCAAATGGTATCAGCCAGGCGCCTACCGCGGGCCGGATCCGCAGGCTTAATGTTGCCGCCATGCACGTACCCCCCTTCAGTCTCAGCGAGCAACTGCGGCAGCTTGGAGACGCGCTCGATCAAGCCGTTCTCGAGGTATTGCGCAGCGGCCAGTACATCGGGGGCTCCACCATCAGCGGCTTCGAAGCCGCCTTCGCCACGGCCTGCGGGGTTCCCCATGCCATCGGCTGCAACAGCGGCACCGACGCCCTGGTGCTGGCCCTGCGGGGCCTGGGCATCGGCCCCGGCGACGAGGTCATCACCAGTTCGTTCAGCTTCTTCGCCACCGCCGAAGCGATCAGCGCCGTGGGCGCCACGCCGGTGTTCGTCGACGTGGACCCGGACACCTACCTGATCGATCCGGAGCGGATCGAGGCCGCCATCACCCCCGCCACCCGGGCCCTGATGCCGGTGCATCTGTTCGGCCGGCCGGTGGACATGGAGCGGATCAGCGCCATCGCCGCCGCCCACGATCTGCGGGTGATCGAGGACTGCGCCCAGGCCAGCGGCGCCAGCTGGGCCGGGCGGCCGGTGGGCGGCTGGGGCGATGCCGGCTGCTTCAGCTTCTTTCCCACCAAGAATCTGGGGGGAGCCGGTGACGGCGGCATGGTGGTCTGCCGCGACCCGGAACTGGCCCGGCGGATCCGGGAGCTGGCGGTGCACGGCATGCCCCGCCGCTACCTGCACACCGACCTGGGCTACAACAGCCGCCTCGACGCCCTCCAGGCGGCCGTGCTCACGGTGAAACTGCCCCACCTGACCGGCTGGGTGGAGCGCCGTCGGACTATCGCGGAGCGCTACCAGCGGGAGCTGGCGGGTCTGCCGGGCCTGGTGCCCGCACCCCCCGGGCCGGAGGGGCACAGCTGGAACCAGTTCGTGGTGCGGGTGCCCCGCTGCCCGGCCACCGCCGCCGCCTGCGCGGGGCGCTGCACGCCCGCGGCCGACAGCGCCAGCTATGGGCTGCCTGAGGCCTGCTGCCGGGACTGGCTCAAGCAGCAGCTCCAGGAGGCGGGGGTGACCACGATCATCTACTACCCGATTCCCATCCATCGCCAGCCGGCCTACGCCGACCTGGGCTACCGACCCGGCAGCCTGCCGATCACCGAACGGCTCAGCGCCGAAGTGCTCAGCCTGCCGATCTTCCCCGAACTCAGTGTCGAGCAGCAGGACAGCGTCATCGCCGCGGTACGGCGCCTGGTGGGAGCCGAAACCGTGGCTGCCTAGCCCTTCGGCAGGGTGGCGTACAGCGCCTTGAAATGGGCCTGCTGCCGCTTGTGGCTGACGATCGGCTCGGGGTAGCCGCGCCGCTCCAGCGGGGCGATCTCACCGCTGATCAGGTCGGCGGTGGCCACATGGGCCAGTTCCGGCAGCCAGCGGCGGATGTAGGTGGCCTCCGGATCGAAGCGGGCCGCCTGGGTGGAGGGGTTGAAGATGCGCAGGGGCTTGGGATCCATACCGCTGCTGGCGCTCCACTGCCAGCCGCCGTTGTTCGCCGCCAGATCGCCGTCCACCAGCCGGGCCATGAAGGCCCGCTCGCCGTGGCGCCAGTCGATGATCAGGTCCTTGACCAGGTAGGAGGCCACCACCATCCGGCAGCGGTTGTGCATCCAGCCGCTTTCGTTGAGCTGGCGCATGGCGGCGTCAATGATCGGCAGGCCGGTGAGCCCCTGCTCCCACGCCTCCAGCCTGGCCGGGTCGTCCTCCCAGGGGAAATGGCGCCACTGGGGCCGGTAGGGGCCATCGGCCAGCTGGGGGAAATGGAACAGGGCCTGTTGGTAGAACTCGCGCCAGCCCAGCTCCTGCTCCCACACCCCGATCGAGGCGAGGGCCTCCTCGCTGCGGGCCAGCTCCCGGGCGCCACGGGCGGCAGCCCAGGCCTGGCGCGGGCTGAGGGTGCCGAACTTGAGGGCGGCGGAAAGACCGGAGGTGCCGGCGACACCGGGGACATTGCGGCCAGGCTCGTAGGCGGCCAGGGCACCGCCATCGACGCCGCCATCGGCGAAGGCCGCCAGCTGGGCCTGGGCCGCCGTCTCTCCGGGCCGGCAGGGGCAGAGCTCGGCGCCGGCAAAGGCGAAGCCCAGCGCCTCGGGGGTGGGTGCCTTCTCCACCAAGGGAAGGGACGTCCAGAGCGTCGCGCACTCCGCGGGGAGGGCGTCAGGCTCCAGGTCCACCAGGCCAGCGGGCGCGGCCACCGGCTCCAGCCCGCCGGCCGCCGCGGAACCGATCCCGGCCCTGGCCTCCAGCTGGCCGCGCCAGTTGCGCAGGAACGGGCCGTAGACCCGGTAGGGCTCGCCCGCGCCGGTGCGGATCGCTTCCGGCGCCACCAGCAGCTGGTCCCAGTCGACCAGCACCCGGGTGCCCCTGCCCGCGCAGGGCCGTCGCCACCCGTCTGTCGCGCTCGCGTCCGAAGGGCTCCACATCCCGGTTCCAGGCCACCACGCTGGCGCTCGCCGCCCGGGCCGCCCGGGGAACCAGCTCGGCCGGATCCCCCCGCAGGATGATCAGACGGCTGCCGGCCGCGTGCCAGCGCTCCGCCAGCTCCCGCAGGCTCTGGCAGAGAAACCAGATCCGGGCCGGTGCCATGGCGGGATCGGTCAGGATCGCCGGGTCGAGCACGAACAGGCCGGTGACCGCCGGGGTGGCAGCGGCCGCCGCCGCCAGACCCAGGTTGTCGGCCAGGCGCAGGTCGCGGCGGTGCCAGAACAGCCAGCGATCCGGAGCCATCAGAGGTCCAGCAGCTGGCGGGCGCGGAACCAGGCGGTCACGGTCTTGCCGTCCAGGGCCTCATCGCCGCTGGCCAGGGCAGCGTCCAGCTCGGCCGGCTCCAGCAGCAGCACCTCCATGTCCTCGTCGTCGTCGCCGGGGGGACGGTCCTGCAGCAGGCTGAGATCGCGGGCCAGGAACAGGTGGATCACCTCGTCGGAGTAACCGGGGCAGGGGTGCATGGCGCCCAGGGGATCCCAGCGGCTGGCGCTGTAGCCCGTCTCCTCCTCCAGCTCCCGCTGCATCGAGCCCAGGGGCTGCTCCCCCTCCTCCAGGGTGCCGGCCGGGAACTCCAGCAGCCGGCCCGCCACGGCGAAGCGGTACTGGCGCAGGATCACCACCCGACCGTCCTCGAGCACCGGCACCGCCAGGGAGGCGCCCGGGTGACGGATCACCCCGTAGGTGCCCTCGATGCCGATGGGAAGCACCACCCGATTGAGCTCAAAGCGCACCTTGCGGGCCTGGAGGGCAGCGGTGGTTTCCAGGTGAATCGGGGGCTCGGGGGGCGGCAGGGGAGCCATGGGGCAGGCCGTTCGGGCCCCCAGTGTGCCCGGCGTTCGCCGCTGGCGCGGTTCAGGCCCCCTCGGGCCACCCCGGCCGTCCGGGCAGGGGCAACGGGGGGATTTCACCCGGGCGGGCCAGCAGGGCCGCCAGCCGATCGGCGGCGCTGACGCCCTCCCCCGGCAGGTGCAGCTGGGGATCGAGCGCCGTCAGAGGGGCGAGCACGAAGGTCCGCTCCCCCAGACGCGGATGGGGCAACACCAGCTCCGGGCTGCGGCAGGTGAGGTCGCCGCACCAGAGCAGGTCGAGGTCGAGGCTGCGGGGTCCCCAGCGCTCCCGCCGCACCCGGCCGAAGCGGGCCTCGAGCGCCTGAAGCCGGTGCAGCAGCGCCTCGACGGCGGGCCAGCGCGGGAGGCGGGGCCCCGGGACGCCCCACTCCGCCAGCAGCACGGCATTGAGATAGACCGGCTGGCCCGGCGGCCCCCCCACCGGCGCCGTGCGGAACAGGGGCGACCAGCGCAGAAGGAGCGTGCCCTCGCCAGCCACCGTCCAGGCCCACAGCTCGGCCGCCAGCAGGGGCCGCACGGACGGCAGCGTGACGGCGGGATCCCCCAGGTTGGCCCCAAGGGCGATGGCAAGGGAGGAGATCAATGCGGCGGTGGGAATGTCGGTACGGGCGGATCCTGCCCGGCGCCTTGTCGGCGAGACTGACCACCCTCCCAGTCTCCGCCCCATGGTCGTCAGCGGGTCCCCCGTCTCGCCCGCCGGTGCCGGCCCCACCGGCACCTTCCCCCTGGCCGCGATCACCGGCCACGGCACCCTGAAGCTGGCGCTGCTGCTGGCGGCGGTGGATCCCGGCCTGGGGGGGGTGGTGATCGCCGGGGGGCGCGGCACGGGCAAGTCGGTGCTGGCCCGGGGCCTCCATGCGCTGTTGCCGCCCATCGACGTGATCGACCTGGCGGACGGTCCGGGGCTGCTGCAGGCCGACCCCTCGCGGCCCGACGAATGGGACGCCGCCACCCGGCGCCGCATCAGCGAGCTGGGCGGCGATCCCAGCGGCGCCGATCCGGCCGCCCTGCTGCCCACCAAGGTGATCCCGGCTCCCTTCATCCAGGTGCCCCTGGGCGTCACCGAAGACCGCCTGATCGGCTCGGTGGACGTGGCCGCCTCCCTGACGGCGGGGGCGCCGGTGTTCCAGCCGGGGCTGCTGGCGGAGGCCCACCGGGGAGTGCTGTACGTCGATGAGCTCAACCTCCTCGACGACGGCATCACCAACCTGCTGCTGGCGGCCGTGGGTTCGGGAGAGAACCGCATCGAGCGGGAGGGGCTGAGCCTGGCCCACCCCTGCCGCTGCCTGCTGATCGCCACCTACAACCCCGAGGAGGGGGCGGTGCGCGACCACCTGCTGGATCGCTTCGCCATCGCCCTGTCGGCCAACCAGCTGCTCGACACCGACCAGCGGGTGGCGATCACCCGCTCGGCCCTGGATCACGGCGAATCCAGCGCTGCCTTCCGCTCCCGCTGGCAGGAGGAGACCGAAGCCCTGGCCACCCAGCTGCTGCTGGCCCGCCAGTGGCTTCCGGACGTGAGCATCGACCGGGAGCAGATCCGCTATCTGGTGAGCGAAGCCATCCGCGGTGGCGTGGAGGGGCACCGGGCCGAGCTCTATGCGGTGCGGGTGGCCCGGGCCCATGCGGCCCTTTCGGGTCGCGACCGGGTGGAGGCCGACGATCTGCAGGTGGCGGTGCGGCTGGTGATCGCCCCGCGGGCCCTGCAGCTGCCCCCCCCGGACCCGGACCAGCCGATGGAGCCCCCGCCGCCACCGCCGCCCCAGGGAGAGCAGCCCCCCGAGGAGAGCGACCCGCCCGAAGAGCCCGAATCCGAGGAGGACGACCCGCCCGAAGAGGAACCACCCGAGGACGAGGACAGCCCCCAGGACCAGGCGCCGCCCCAGATTCCTGAGGAGTTCCTGCTCGATCCGGAGGCCACCGCCATCGACCCCGACCTGCTGCTGTTCGCCTCGGCGAAGGCGAAGAGCGGCGGAGCCGGCAGCCGGGCGGTGGTGTTCAGCGACAGCCGTGGCCGCTACGTCAAGCCGATGCTGCCCCGGGGGCCCGTGCGCCGCATCGCCGTCGATGCCACCCTTCGGGCCGCCGCGCCCTACCAGAAGGCCCGCAGGGCCAGGGAACCGCAGCGCAGGGTGATCGTGGAGGAGGGGGATCTGCGGGCCAAGCGGCTGCAACGCAAGGCGGGGGCCCTGGTGATCTTCCTGGTGGACGCCAGCGGCTCGATGGCCCTCAACCGCATGCAGAGCGCCAAGGGCGCCGTGATCCGGCTGCTCACCGAGGCCTACGAGAACCGCGACGAGGTGGCCCTGATCCCCTTCCGCGGCGAGCAGGCGGAGGTGCTGCTGCCCCCCACCCGCTCGATCACCGCCGCCCGCCGGCGGCTGGAATCGATGCCCTGCGGCGGCGGATCACCCCTGGCCCACGGCCTCACCCAGGCCGCCCGGGTGGGGGCCAACGCCCTGGCCAGCGGCGACCTGGGGCAGGTGGTGGTGGTGGCCATCACCGACGGCCGCGGCAACGTGCCCCTGAGCCGCTCCCTGGGCCAGCCGCCGCTGGAGGGGGAGGAACCGGTGGACCTCAAGGAGGAGCTGCGCCAGGTGGCGAGCCGCTACCGGACTCTGGGCCTGAGGCTTCTGGTGATCGACACCGAACGCAAGTTCATCGGCAGCGGCATGGGCAAGGACCTGGCCGAAGCGGCAGGCGGCCGCTACGTGCAGCTGCCGAAAGCGAGCGACCAGGCCATCGCCGCGATCGCCCTGGAAGCGATCAACGGTTTCTGACCGTCGGAGCGAGGCGGTCCTGGGCGGCCTGGCGGGCGGCCCTGATCTCCTTCTGGCGGGCCTCTTCCCGGGCCTGCCGGGCCCGGGCGGCGTCCACCTGGGCGGGATAGAGCTCCTCGAAGAACTTGCCCAGCCCGATCGACACGCTGCGGATGCCCTCGAGGAACTCCGGATCGCCGGACAGCTTGCTGACATCCCCACCCACGGCCGACCAGCGGTCGGTGAGCCGCTTGGCGTTGGTGAGGGTGGCCTGGAGATCCGCGACGGTCTTCGGGTTGTCGAGGGCGGCGGTGAGGTTGCGGACGTGACTGGTGGCTTTGGCGGCGTCGGCACTGGCCGTGTTGAGATTGTTCAGGATCGGGTCCACCTTGCCCATCGACTGGTTCAGCTGGGAGACCAGCTTCTGGGATTCGCGCAGAAAGACCTGGCCGTCCTTTGAGAATTTCTCCGTTTCCTGGGAGCTCTTCTCGAAGGCGGCGGTGGCCGCCACCATCTGAGGCACCAGCTTCTCCCTGTCGGCCTGTTTGAGCAGGTTCTGCACGATCTCGGTGACGCTGTCGAGGTTGGCCGCGGCGATGCCGCTGACCTTGCCGCCGTTGCACACCATGCGGGTGTCGTTGCAGCCTTTCTCCCGTGGGCCCGGCAGGCCGGCCGGCAGGGGGCCCCCGCGGGCCAGCAGCGACACCTGGGCATCGCCCCCCAGCAGGGACGCGGTGCCCACCCGGGCCACCAGAGGACGGGCCAGCCTCAGTTGCGGGTCGGTGATCTCCAGATCGGCCACCACTGCCGCATCAGTGACCGTGATCTTGCGCACATTGCCCACCAGCACACCCCGGAAGCTGACCGGGGAACGCTCGGCCAGGCCGGCGGCGTCAGTGAAACTGGCCTGAATCGTCCAGGTGTTGCGGCTCAGCGAGATGCCTCGCAGCCAGAACCACAGACCCAGCCCGCTGGCGATGGCGGCCAGCAAGGAAAATCCAACCAGGGCTTCACGAACACTCCGGCGCATGGGCTCAGTTCTCGGCCGGCTGCATCGGTCCGTGCAGACTACCGCTCCGAAACTGAACCACGTACGGATTGGTGGTGGCCCGGAAGTCCCCGACCGAACCGGTCCAGCGGAAACGGCCGTCGTAGAGGAGGGCCACCTGCTCGGCACAGCGCTCGATCGTGCTCATCACGTGGCTCACCACCAGGGAGGACGACTGCACCAGCTCCGAAGTGCGCACGATCAGATCCTCGATGCGGGTGCAGGCCACCGGATCGAGACCGGCCGTGGGCTCATCGAACAGCAGCAGGGGGGTGCGGGAGGGAGGCGTCGTGGGGTCCTGGATCAGGGCGCGGGCGAAGCTGACCCGCTTCTGCATGCCGCCGCTGAGCTCGCCTGGCAGCTGCTCCCCGATACCCGCCAGCCCCACGGCCTGCAGGGCCTGATCCACCCGATCGGCAATCTCGCGCTCGCCCATGCGGCTGAAGCGGTAAAGCAGGAAGCCCACGTTCTCCCTCACGTTGAGCGAGGCCAGCAGGGCAGGGTTCTGGAACACCATGCGCACATCCGGCGGGTGGCGCTGGTCCAATCGAAGGTAGGTCTGGGGTTCGCCGTGGATGCGCAGCAGGCCGGAGGAGGGCATCAGCAGACCGGCCAGCAGGCGCAGCACGGTGGATTTGCCTGATCCGGAGGGTCCAACCACCACGAGCCGCTCCCCGGGACGGAGGCTGAGGTCGATGTCGTCGAGCACAACGTTGCTGCCCCAGCGCATGCAGAGGTTCGCCATCTCGACCACCGGTGGGACGGATGCAGTCGAAGGCAGGATCGATGGGCTGAGGGCCAAGGGGCTATGGCGAACAGGCCCCGGGGACCAGGCCTCCATCTTGACGGGTCAGGACGGACATTTCATCCGTAAAGTTCGAATGGTCCCTGCTGCGTCGCCACGCCCTGCCCTTGACGGTTCGAGGCCCCGCTGCGAACGGTCGGCGTCGCCGAGGCGGCTCCCGCACGACGAGCCGGCCCCGCTGGGTGGGCCGGGGTGATCTGCGCCAGCAGGATCTGGTGAGCCGCTCGCGGCGGGCGGCCCGCTGGCTGCAGCCGGGGCTGGTGGTGAAGCGCTGGATGATCACCTCGGGCCTGGGGCTGGTGATCGCCCTGCTGGGGGCCGCTGTCTGGGCCGACCTGCAGCCGATCTACTGGATCCTGGAGACGATCACGTGGAGCCTGGCCCGCCTCACCCAGGTGATGCCCCGGGAGATCACCGGGCCGCTGGTGCTGCTGATCGGCGCCGGCCTGATCTGGCTCGGCCAGAGCCGCAGCTTCGGAGCGATCCAACAGGCCCTGGCCCCGGAGAAGGGCACCCTGCTGGTGGATGCCCTGCTGGCTCAGCGGCGTCTGAACCGGGGGCCCAACATCGTGGCGATCGGAGGCGGCACCGGCCTGGCGACCCTGCTGAGCGGCCTGAAGCGCTACAGCAGCAACATCACCGCCATCGTGACCGTGGCCGACGACGGCGGCAGCAGCGGGGTGCTGCGGCGCGAGCTGGGCGTCCAGCCTCCCGGCGACATCCGCAACTGCCTGGCGGCCCTGGCCCGGGAGGAACCCCTGCTGACAAGGCTGTTCCAGTACCGCTTCAAGGCGGGCAGCGGCCTGGAGGGCCACAGCTTCGGCAACCTGTTCCTGAGCGCCCTCACCGCCATCACCGGCAGCCTGGAATCGGCCATCATCGCCAGCAGCCGGGTGCTGGCGGTGCAGGGCCAGGTGGTGCCGGCCACCAACGCCGATGTTCGGCTGTGGGCCGAACTGGAGAACGGAGAGCGGATCGAGGGGGAATCCCATATCGGCCATGCCCCCCATCCGATCGTGCGCCTGGGCTGCACCCCCGAGCGGCCACCGGCCCTGCCCCGGGCCCTGGAGGCCATCGCCAACGCCGACCTGATCGTGCTGGGCCCCGGGAGCCTCTACACCTCCCTGCTGCCGAATCTGCTGGTGCCGGAACTGGTGAGCGCCATCAGCGCCAGCAAGGCGCCACGCCTGTACATCTGCAATCTGATGACCCAGCCCGGCGAGACCGACGGACTGGACGTGGGCGGCCATCTGCGGGCGATCGAGGCGCAGCTGGCCAGCCTGGGGGTGGAGCAGCGGTTGTTCGGTGCGGTGCTGGCCCAGGAGGACCTGGCCGATTCCAGCTTGTTGGATCTGTACAAGTTGCGAGGAGCAGAACCCGTGTGCTGTGACAACAGCCAGTTGCGGGATCAGGGCTATGAGGTGATCCTGGCGGCGTTGCAGGGGGCAAGGCCCACCGCCACGTTGCGGCACGAGCCGCGCAGCGTGGCGAAGGAAGTGATCCGGTTTTACCGGAGGCATCGAAAGGATTGATCGACCGGCGAACCGCATCGAAGGAGCGGCCCGCGCGCTGAGAAATCGCCTGGATCGTCCACACCATCAGGCGGGACCGCCACAGCCGGGTCAGCTTCCTTCTGCGGAGTCTGGGAGACCATCAGAACGGCCTCAATAAGCGTCCTGCATCTCATAGAAGTCCGGCTGGACATAATCCTTCCGAAGGGGATATCCCTTCCAGTCCTCCGGCATCAGCAGCCGTTTGGGATGGGGATGGCCTTCGAAGCTGATGCCGAACATGTCGAAGGTTTCGCGTTCCTGCCAGTCGGCACCGCGAAACAGGCCGTAAAGGCTGGGGATCGTGAGGGCGCCGTCCCTGGGCAGGAACACCTTCAAGCGCACCTCCTCGGGGTGCGCGTCGGCCGGGAGCGGGCCCTGGCCATCCGCCAGAGCGGCCAGTTGCTCCACCATCGCCGCCATCTTCACCAGGTGGTAGAAGCTCACCAACCGCCCCCCGGGCCCTTCGTCGTAGCCGCCCTGGCACTGGAGGTAGTCGAAGCCGGCAGCCTTCAGCGCTGTCGCCACCAGGGGCAGGGCAGCCGCATCCACCCCAAGCATCTCCACACCCTCGTGGTCAGGGCCGAGAGCATCGGATTCGAAGCCCTGGCTGGTGAGCCAGGTGCCCACAGGGCCTGTGGCCGGCCCTTCGATCGCCGCAGCGGTCTCGGCCGGGGTTGCGGGGGTCTCCTCAGGCATCGGTGGTGGGGGCGGTGGTGGAGGTGGGAACCGCCTGGGCGCTGCCGGCGGCGACCGGAAGGCCTGCGGCGGCGGCCAGAGCCGCCTGCTGGGTTTCGGCGCGCAGATAGGCGCCGGTGACGATCGGCTCCACCCGCTTCATCTGATGGGGAATCGTGCAATAGCGATGGGTGGGACGCAGGTTGCCGCGTTCGGCGAAGGTTTCGTTGCCCACCTTCTTGCGCAGCTTGATCACCGCGTCGAAGATCGCCTCGGGCCTCGGCGGACAGCCGGGCAGGTAGAGATCCACCGGAATCAGCTTGTCGACACCCCGCACCGCCGTGGTGGAGTCGGCCGAGAACATGCCGCCGGTGATCGTGCAGGCTCCCATGGCAATCACATACTTCGGCTCTGGCATCTGCTCATAGAGCCGCACCAGGGCAGGGGCCATCTTCATGGTCACCGTGCCGGCCACGATGATCAGATCCGCCTGCCGGGGGCTGGAGCGGGGCACCAGACCGAAGCGGTCGAAGTCGAAGCGGGAGCCGATCAGGGCGGCGAATTCGATGAAGCAGCAGGCCGTGCCGTAGAGCAGGGGCCAGAGGCTGCTCAGCCGGGCCCAGTTGTGCAGGTCATCGAGACTGGTGAGGATGATGTTCTCGGAGAGATCCGCGGTGACACCTGGGGCGCCCACGGGTCCGCAGCTGGCCTCGCGCAGATCGCGCAGGGCGTCGACGGACAGGGAGCCTGGAGAAGGGGTGAGGGTCATGGTGGGGTGGGGTCCGGTCAGCTCCACTCGAGGGCGCCCTTGCGCCAGGCGTAGGCCAGGGCCAGAACCAGAATGGAGATGAAGATCAGGGCTTCGATGAAGGCCAGCAGCCCGAGCCGGTGGAAGGCCACCGCCCAGGGGTAGAGGAACACGGTCTCGACATCGAAGATGACGAAGACCAGGGCAAACATGTAATAACGGATATTGAACTGGATCCAGGCGCCGCCGATCGGCTCCATCCCCGACTCATAGGTGAGCTGGCGTTCGCCCTGGCGGCTCTTGGGAGCCAGCAGCTTGTTGGCCACCAGCGCCAGCACCGGGACCGCCGCCGAAATCAGCAGGAAGCCCAGAAAGGCGTCGTAGCCGGAGAGGATGAACATTCGGCAGAGCCAACCTGGCGCGCATTCTGCCACCTGTCTCCGGGTAAGGCGGTCGCCGCGACGACCGGCGGCACGGCCCCGGTGGAGGCGCCCCGGTGTCGGGAGTGGCCGTCGATAGAGTTGATCGACACGGTCTGGAAAGCGATGAGCACGGAACCGCCCAGTGAACCGCTCATCGAGGAGCCCGACGGAACCCCCGAGCAGCCGGCCGCCGCTGAGTCGCCTGCAGCGGTGGCCCCGGAAAGCCCCCCCGACGACCCCGCCACCCACCGCTTCGAATGCCGCAGCTGCGGCTTCGTCTACGACCCCGGCGAGGGCGTCAAGAAGCTGGCGATCCCCCCGGGGACACCCTTCACTGACCTGGATCCGGTGGGCTTCCGCTGCCCCGTCTGCCGCAGCCGGGTCGGCGCCTTCAAGGACATCGGCCCCCGCAACAAGCCCAGCGGGTTCGAGGAGAACCTCAACTTCGGCCTGGGGGTCAACCGCCTCACCCCGGGCCAGAAGAACGTGCTGATCTTCGGCGGTTTCGCCCTGGCGTTCGCCTTCTTCCTCTCCCTCTACTCCCTGCGCTGATGGCCCTCCTCCGCCCGCTGCGGCCCCTGCTCACCCTGGCCCTCTCCTTCGTGCTCGCCTTCGGGCTCACGGGCTGCGTCACCACCGGCCTGCCTACGGCGACGGCCAGCCCCTGGCAGGAGGTGCCGCTGGACACCCGCTCCAACCCCCTCGATGTGGCCTTCACCAGCGCCGACCATGGCTTTCTGGTGGGCAGCAACCGATTGATCATGGAAACCGACGACGGCGGCGCCCACTGGGAGGCCCGTTCCCTCGATCTGCCCGAAGAGGAAAACTTCCGCCTGATCAGCATCGATTTCAACGGCAACGAGGGCTGGATCGTGGGCCAGCCCGGCCTGCTGCTGCACAGCGACGATGGGGGCCTGAGCTGGAGCCGGCTGCTGCTCGACACCAAGCTGCCCGGTGAGCCCTACCTGGTCACGGCCCTGGGGCCGAAAAGCGCCGAGCTGGCCACCAACGTCGGTGCCGTCTACCGCACCGCCGATGCCGGCTCCAGCTGGCAGGCCCTGGTGGGGGATGCGGCCGGCGCCATCCGCGACCTGCGCCGCAGCCCCGAGGGTGACTACGTCAGCGTCAGCAGCCTTGGCAATTTCTTCGCCACCTGGGAGCCCGGCCAGCCCGCCTGGCAGGTGCACCAGCGGGTGAGCAGCCAGCGGCTGCAATCGATGGGCTTCCAGCCCGACGGCCACCTCTGGATGGTGGCCCGTGGCGCCCAGCTGCGTTTCGACGGCGACCCGACCACCGCCGAAACCACCGAGAGCGGCGACTGGAGCAAGCCAGTGATCCCGATCACCAACGGCTACGGGTACCTCGACATGGCGTGGGATCCCCGCGGCGCCATCTGGACCGGGGGCGGCAACGGCACCCTGCTGGTGAGCAACGATTCCGGCGCCAGCTGGCAGAAGGATCCGGTGGGCAGCACCCAGCCCACCAACTTCTCCCGGATCGTCTTCGCCCCGGACGGCAAGGGTTTCGTGCTGGGCGAGCGGGGCGTGCTGCTGCGCTGGGTGGGTTGAGCGGCGGGCGGCGGACCAACTGCATCCCTCTGTAACCAACCCCCCGTCCTGCTCCCGTCCGCCGCAGGCCGACCCCTAGGATTGCCGGGCTGAACGCTTGTTGCTATGGCTGCCGGCTCCACAGGGGAACGCCCGTTCTTCGAGATCATCACAAGCATCCGCTACTGGGTCATCCACGCGGTGACACTGCCTGCCATCTTCCTGGCCGGCTTCCTGTTCGTGTCCACCGGCCTGGCCTACGACGCCTTCGGCACGCCCCGTCCGGATGCCTACTTCCAGGCCCAGGAAACCAAGGCTCCCGTCGTGAGTCAGCGTTACGAGGGCAAGAGCAGCCTCGACCTGCGCCTCCAGGAACCATGACCCAGTCCACCGCCCCCACCACGCCGCGCAATTACCCGATCTTCACGGTGCGCTGGCTGTCCGTTCACGCCCTCGGCATTCCCACGGTCTTCTTCCTGGGTGCCCTGGCCGCCATGCAGTTCGTCCGTCGCTGAACCCTCCATGGAGCGCAATACCAATCCCAACAACCTGCCGGTCGAACTGAACCGCACCAGCCTCTACCTGGGCCTGCTGTTCGTGTTCGTCATCGGCATCCTGTTTTCCAGCTACTTCTTCAACTGACGGGAGGAACCCCCCATGAGCGGCAAGAAATCAGCCATGCCCGACGGCCGGATCCCCGACCGTCTTCCCGACGGCCGCCCGGCCGTCGCCTGGAAAAGCCGCTGGACCGAAGGGGTTCTGCCCCTCTGGATGGTGGCCACCGCCGGTGGCATGGCCGTCATCTTCGTGGTCGGCCTGTTCTTCTACGGTGCCTATGTGGGCGTCGGTTCGGCCTGAACCCGGCCCGTCTCCGTATCTCCAGAAATCATCAGCAGGCGGATCCCTCCGGGGATCCGCTTTTTTGTCGCCGTTTCATGGGGCCGAAAGCCCATCAAGCCCCAGGGAGAGAAAGTCGGAAGCGCTGAGAAGGCGGTCAGGCTGCGAGGCAGCCTGTTTTTCCCCTGTGGGTCGCCCCTCCGGCCGCAGGGACATCAGCCTCACCTGCCCTGACGCAGCCTCCTCGTCGCCCAGCAGCAAAGCCCAGCGGGCGCCGCTTCTGCGGGCCCGCTTGAGCTGCTTGTCGAACCCCGCGCCGCTGAGATCCAGCTGCACCGCCAGCGGGGCCCCAGGCCTCTGGCGGCAACGGCGGGCGAGCTCCAGGGCATAGGCCTCGGCTCGCTCACCCCGATTCACCACATAAAGATCGGGGCTGGTGGCCGCCGCCGCACCCTGGGCGCCCGCCTGCCGGGCCTGGCTGAGCAGCAGCACCAGCCGCTCCATGCCGAGGGCCCAGCCGACCGCCGGGGTGGGAGGGCCGCCCAGCTGCTCCACCAGGCCGTCGTAGCGGCCGCCGCCGCAGACCGTGGCCTGGGCCCCCAGCTGGCTGCTGGTGATCTCGAAGGCGGTGTGGCCGTAGTAGTCGAGGCCACGCACCAGACGGGGATTGAGCTCGAAGGGAATGGCCAGGGCCTCGAGGCCTTGCCGCACCCTCAGGAAGCGCTCGTGGCTCTCGCCGCTCAGGGCATCGGCCAGGGTGGGAGCCCCGCCCAGCAGAGCCTGGGTCTCGGGGCTCTTGGAATCGAGCACCCGGAGGGGGTTGGTCGTGATCCGCTGCTGAGAGTCGGGATCCAGACGCTCGCGATGGGCCTCCAGCCAGTCCACCAGCTCGGCGCGGAAGCGGAGCCGGTCGTCAAGGGTGCCGAGCGTGTTGAGCTCCAGGCTCAGACCCCCCAGCCCCAGATCCATCAGCAGATCCCAGGCGATGGCGATGGCCTCGACGTCGCTGCGGGGATCGGCGTGGCCGAGAAACTCCAGCCCGATCTGGTGGAACTGCCTCTGCCGGCCGGCCTGGGGCCGCTCGTAGCGGAACATCGGCCCTCCGTACCAGAGCCGCTGGGGCCCCTGGGCCACCAGTCCATGCTGGATCGCGGCCCTCACCACCGAGGCGGTGCCCTCCGGGCGCAGGGTGCAGCTGCGGGCACCCCGGTCCTCGAAGCTGTACATCTCCTTGCCCACCACGTCGGTGGCCTCGCCGATGCCGCGGGAGAACAGCTCCGTCACCTCCAGCAGCGGGGTGCGGATCTCCTCGACGGCGGCACGGCGGAAATGGTCCCGGGCGGTGGCTTCGATCCGCTGCCAGAAGGGGGTCTGGGAAGGCAGCAGATCGACCATGCCCCGCAGGCTCTGGAGCGGTTTCAAGACGGCGTGAATCGGCAGCGCCCATTGTGCCCGAGGCGAGGGGAGGGGGCCGGCTCAGCCGCCGTGGAAGGCCAGATACCAGGCGGCAAAACGGGCGATGCCCACCTCGATCGGCGTGGAGGGGCGGAACCCCACCCAGGCCGCCAGGGCTGAGGTGTCCGCCGCGGTGGCCGGCACATCGCCGGGCTGCATCGGCTGCAGATCCCGGGTCGCCGGCCTTCCGAGGGCCTGCTCCAGCAGGTCGATGAAGTGAAGCAGGGGGACCGGCTGGGCGTTGCCGATGTTGAAGATCCGGTGGGGCACGGCCGCCGTGGCGGGATCGGGATGGAGCGGATCAAAGCCCGGATCAGCGGTGGCGGGCTTGTCGAGGCAGCGGATCACGCCCTCCACGATGTCGTCGATGTAGGTGAAGTCCCGCTCCATCCTGCCCTGGTTGAACACCCGGATCGGCTCACCGGCCAGGATCGCCCGGGCGAACAGCATCGGTGCCATGTCCGGCCGTCCCCACGGCCCGTAGACGGTGAAGAAGCGCAGACCCGTGGCCGGCAGCCCGTAGAGGTGGCTGTAGGTGTGGGCCATCAGCTCGTTGGCCTTCTTGGTGGCCGCGTACAGGCTCACCGGGTGGTTCACCGGATCCTGCTCCGAGAAGGGCATGTGCCGGTTGCCGCCGTACACCGAACTGCTGGAGGCGTACACCAGATTCTCCACGGAGCCGTGGCGGCAGGCCTCGAGGATGGCGCCGAAACCCACCACGTTGCTCTGGATGTACAGGGCGGGGTTCTCCAGCGAATGGCGCACTCCCGCCTGGGCGGCCAGGTGCAGCACCCGGTCGGGCCGTTCGGCGGCGAACAGGGCCGCCACCGCTTCGGTGTCGACCAGATCGAGGCGATGGAAACGGAAGGCTCCCGCCGGGGCCAGGCCCTCCAGCCGCTCCAGCCGGGCCCGCTTGAGCCCAGGGTCGTAGTAGGCGTTGAGGTTGTCGAGGCCGATCACCCGCTCGCCGCGGGCCAGGAGGCGCTCGGCCACGGCCGCTCCGATGAAACCGGCGACACCGGTGACCAGGATGGGAGCTCTCAAGACACGGGCTGCAGCCGTTCCCGGAAGTAGGCGATCGTGGGCTCCAGACCCTCCTCCAGGCTCACCTTCGGCTCCCAGCCGAGTTCCCGTCGGGCGAGATCGATCACCGGCTGGCGCTGGAGGGGGTCGTCCTGGGGCAGGGGCTGGGTGGTGAGCTTCAGGCCGGGCTGGATGCGGTCCCGCACCCGTTCGGCCAGCTGACGGATCGTGAATTCGCCGGGGTTGCCGATGTTGATCGGCCCCGGGTGATCCCCGTTCATCAGCCGGATCATGCCCTCGATGAGGTCGTCGACATAGCAGAAGGAGCGGGTCTGGCTGCCGTCGCCGTAGAGGGTGAGAGGGTGCCCCTGGAGGGCCTGCACGATGAAGTTGCTCACCACCCGACCGTCATCGGGAAGCATGCGGGGGCCGTAGGTGTTGAAGATCCGCATCACCCGGATCTCGGTGCCGTGCATGCGCTGGTAATCGAAGCAGAGGGTTTCGGCGATCCGCTTGCCCTCGTCGTAGCAGGAGCGGATACCGATGGTGTTGACGCAGCCCCTGTAGCTCTCCGGCTGGGGATGCACCTCCGGATCGCCATACACCTCACTGGTGCTGGCCAGCAGCAGCCGGGCCCCCACCCGACGCGCCAGGCCGAGCATGTTGTAAGTGCCCAGGAAGCTGGTCTTGGCCGTCTTGATCGGATTGAACTGGTAGTGCACCGGGGAGGCGGGGCAGGCCAGATGCCAGATCCGGTCCACCTCGAGCCGGATCGGTTCGGTGACGTCGTGGCGGATGAGTTCGAAGTTGGGGTGGCCCAGCCAGTGGCGGATGTTGTCCTTCCGGCCGGTGTAGAAGTTGTCGAGGCAGATGACCTCCTCACCCGCCTCCATCAGGCGGTCCACCAGATGGGACCCCAGGAAACCGGCGCCGCCGGTGATCAGGTTTCGGCGTGTCAATTCAGCCCTCTCCGACCCGCCAGACGTTAAGTCCCGCCGCCCGGGCAGCGTCGGCATCGGCAATGGCGCGGGCATCGAACAGCCAGGCGGGTCGGCGCATCACCGCCGCGATCGCGCCCCAGTCGAGACGGGCGTACTCGCCCCATTCGGTGAGAATCAGCACGGCGTCGGCACCGCTGGCCGCCTCCAGCGGTGAATCAGCGGCCTGCCAGCCGCCATCGGCTCCGGAGGGGGGCTGGCCCAGGTCAGCAGCGATCTGGGCGGGGGACACCTTGGGATCCACGATCACCAGACGGGCCCCTTCCTCGATCAGGTCCTGGCAGATGCGGATGGCGGGTGCCTCCCGGGTGTCGTTGGTGTCGGCCTTGAAGGCGAAGCCCAGCACCGCCAGCCGCTTGCCGGTGATGGTGCCGAAGAGCCGCTGCACCACCATCCGGGCGATGCGGTCCTGCTGCCAGGTGTTGAGGGTGACCACCTGCTCCCAGTAGGTCGCCACCTCCTCGAGACCGTAATGCCGGCAGAGGTAGACCAGGTTGAGGATGTCCTTCTGGAAGCAGCTGCCGCCGAAACCGGGCCCGGCCTTGAGGAACTTCGAACCGATCCTGGAATCGGTGCCGATCGCCCGGCCCACTTCCCGCACGTCCGCACCGGTGGCTTCGCAGAGGGCGGCGATGCTGTTGATCGAGGAGATCCGCTGGGCCAGGTAGGCATTGGCGGTGAGCTTGGAGAGTTCGCTGCTCCAGAGATTGGTGCGCAGGATCCGCTCCTCCGGCACCCAGGTGGCGTAGATCCCCGCCAGGCACTCGATCGCCGAGGGGTCCTCCCCGCCGATGAGCACCCGGTCGGGCGCCTCCAGATCGCCGATGGCGGTGCCCTCGGCAAGGAACTCCGGATTGGAGAGCACCGAGAAGGTCTTGGTCTCGGCGTCCGCCGGGCCCGAGCCGTTCTGCTGGGCGGCGCCCAGGATGGCCTTGACCGCTTCGGCGGTGCGCACCGGCAGGGTGCTTTTCTCCACCACGATCGTGTGGCCCCGGGCAACGGCGGCCACCTGGCGGGCCGAAGCCTCGATCCAGCGCAGGTCGCTGGCCTTGCCGGCGCCCACACCCCGGGTCTTGGTGGGGGTGTTCACCGAAAGGAACACCATGTCGGCTTCGGCGATGGCCCCATCCACCTCCGTGGTGAAGTGCAGGTTGCGACCCCTGGCCCTGCCCACCACCGCATCGAGACCGGGTTCGTACACCGGCAGGCGACCCAGATCCGGGTCGTTCCAGGCGGCGATCCGCTCGACATTGAGATCCACCACCGTCACCTGGATCTGGGGGCAGCGATCGGCGATCACCGCCATGGTGGGCCCGCCCACGTAGCCCGCCCCGATGCAACAGATGGTGCGAATCGGCGAACGGACCGAGTCCATGAAGGGAGGAGATGTCTTCCGGGAGGTTACCCCCCTTGGCCGAAATGTCTTCCAGCCTGGCCGAATTGCCCCCCGGCCGGTGAGCGGCCGGGAAGGAAACGGGGGGATGATCCCGTTTGGGGACAGGTAAGTTGTGCCCACGAGCCTGATGGGGGCCGTTTCTTGACCAAGGTCCTGCTGACCGGGGGTGCCGGCTTCATCGGCAGCCACACCTGCCTGGACCTGCTGGAGGCGGGCCATCCGGTGGTGGTGCTCGACGACTTCAGCAACGGCCGTCCCGAAGCCCTGCGGCGGGTGAGCGAACTGGCCGGTCTTGTCTCCTGGCGACAGGAATCAGAGGAGCGCTGGTCGACGGGAAACAGCGGTCCGGCCTCACTCACCCTCCTGCGGGGAGACGTGCGCAGCCCGTTGGATCTGGATCGTGCCTTCGGGGAGGGCATCGGCGCCGTGCTCCACTTCGCCGGCCTCAAGGCCGTCGGCGAGTCGATGGGCCAGCCCCTGCGCTACTGGGACGTGAACGTCACCGGGGCCATGCGCTTGCTCGAGGCCATGGGCCGCCACAGCTGCCGGACGATCGTGTTCAGCAGCAGCGCCACCCTTTACGGCACCACCGATCAGGTGCCGATCCCGGAAACGGCCCCTCTGCAACCGATCAATCCCTACGGCTACACCAAGGCCGCCGTGGAGCGGATGCTGGCCGATGTGGCCGCCAGCTCACCGGGTTGGCGCATCGCCCGGCTGCGCTACTTCAACCCGGTGGGGGCCCACCCCAGCGGACGCATCGGCGAGGATCCCCACGGCACACCCAACAATCTCTTTCCCTTCCTCTGCCAGGTGGCCGGTGGGCGCCGACCGCGCCTGGATGTCTTCGGCGGCGACTGGCCCACTCCGGATGGCACCGGCGTCCGGGACTATCTGCACGTGATGGATCTGGCCGAGGGCCATCGCCGGGCCCTCAACCTGCTGGAGGCGGAAGCACCCCAGCTGCTGACTCTCAACCTCGGCAGCGGCCGCGGCCACTCGGTGCTCGATCTGGTGCGGACCTTCGAGACCACCAACGGCCTGGCGATTCCCTTCGCTGTGGTGGCACGCCGCCCGGGGGATTCCGCCGTGAGCGTCGCCGATCCCCGCGAGGCGGAACGGCGCCTCGGATGGCGCACCCGCCGCTCCCTGGCGGACATCTGCCGTGACGGCTGGGCCTGGCAGCGCGCCAATCCCCAGGGCTATCGGTGAACAGGGACTGGCCCCGGCCTGATGACGGGGCCCTCAGACCCGTTCACGGTCCAACCGCTCGGCCCTCAGTTGCCGCAACCGCTGCCCGAGGGCGGGACCCGGGGGCTGACCGGCCGCGATCAGGTTCTCCGCGCTGATGCCGGAGCGCAGGTGGCGCCACCGTGCCCACCAGCGCAACAGCGGCCGGCGGGGGCCGCCACGGGCCGCCAGGGTCAGGGCCACCGCCTCGGCGGAGAGGCCTGGCGCCTCCAGAAAGGCGCACCAGCGCGAGGGCGACCAGCACCGAAGGTCTTCCTCGCGGGCGGCCGCATCCAGCCGTTCGCGCAGGGACTGGGACTGGCCCAGGTGCCGATGCTGGCGATGGGGGAGCTGGAGACGGTCCGCCAGGGCGATCGGATCGGCAGCCCCGGCCACGAGGGCAGGCAACAGATCGAGTCCCAGGCGCCGGGCCCAGAGCAGGCGCCGCCGCCATCCCTGGTCGACCTGAAGCGCCGGGTCCAGCAGGGTCAGCGCCCCCCAGCGCTGCAACTCCCCCAGGGCCGCTTGCCAGTTCTCCCGCTCGAGCATGAGCTCCAGTTCCATGCGGAGGCGGGTGCCCAGAGCCGAGGGGGCCTGGCCGGGGGGGTCGCCGACCCGCCATGCCCAGGGCCAGCGGGCCAGCGTGTCCCTGACCTGCTCCAGGCTCGGGGGCGCCAGCCGGAAACCCATCCGCGCGGCGTAGCGGGCTGCCCTCAGAATGCGGGTGGGATCATCCCGGACGCTGAGGGGATGGAGGAAACGCAGTTGGCGCCTGGCCAGGTCCGCCTGGCCGCCATGGGGATCCAGCAGCGTCGGCCCGAGTCCGCCGGACAACGGGTCGCCGCCGGGATCGCCATCGAGCAGCACCGCCATCGCATTGATCGTGAAGTCCCGGCGGGCCAGATCATCCTGGAGCGAACCGGAGCGCACCACGGGATTCTCCCCCGCGACCGGGTAGGACTCCCGGCGAGCACTGGCCAGATCGAGCAGCAGCGGTCCCTCGTCCAGCTGCAACTCCAGCTCCACCGTGCCGTAGGCGCCATGCTCCTGGTAGGCCGTCACCCGCTCGGGCCCCATGAGGTGGCGCAGCCGACGGGCCACCCCATGGGCCGCGGCCACCGCTGAGGCGGGCTCATCCCTGGGCATCGCCAAAGGGCCGATGGATTCCACCACCAGGTCCACATCGGGTACCCCTCGCCAGGGGTCGTTGTGGACCCGGTGCAGCAGCAGGTCGCGCACAGCCCCCCCCACCAGAGCCAGCCGGTGGCCTGCGGCGACCTGCTGAAGCCGCTCCAGAAGTGAAGCAGGGATGCCGGGCGGTGCGGCAGCGGAGGTCGGGCCCAACGGACGGGAATGGGGAGAATGGCCGCATCATCTTGAATCCACTCCGTGTCTGCCCTCACGCGCTGCCTCGTCGAGGAAGCCGCCGCTATCGCAGCCAGTGCCCATCGGCTGGACGATGCCCAGGTGGAGGCCGCCCTGCAGCTTCTGGAGGACTGTGCCGATCGCCGCGCCAAGCTGGTCATCACGGGCGTGGGCAAGAGCGGCATCGTGGCCCGCAAGATCGCCGCCACCTTCTCCTCCATCGGCCTGATGGCGATCTACCTCAACCCCCTGGATGCCCTGCATGGCGACCTGGGGGTGGTGGCGGCCGACGACGTGGCCCTGCTGCTTTCCAACAGCGGCGAGACCAACGAGCTGCTGGAGATCCTTCCCCATCTGCGCCGCCGTGGCGCCGCCCGGATCGCCCTGGTGGGTCGACCGGAATCCACCCTCGCCAGGGGCAGCGATGTGGTGCTGGACGGTTCGGTGGACCGGGAGGTCTGTCCCCTCAACCTGGCCCCCACGGCCAGCACCGCGGTGGCCATGGCGATCGGTGATGCGCTGGCCACCGTCTGGATGGAACGACGCGGGATCTCTCCCCAGGACTTCGCGCTCAACCACCCCGCCGGCTCGCTCGGCAAGCAGCTCACCCTCACCGCCGCCGATCTGATGGTGCCGGTGGCCCGGCTCCATCCCCTCGAGGCCGGAGCCACCCTGCCGGAGGTGATCGCCCATCTCACCGCCGATGGGGTGGGAGCCTGCTGGGTGGCTGAAACCGGCTGCACCGCGCGCCTCTGGGGTCTGATCACCGATGGTGACCTGAGGAGGGCGCTGCAGAGCCACGGTCCTGAGACATGGAGCCACCTGACCGCCGCCGATCTGATGACCGTCGATCCGATCACCGTCGGGGCCGACACCCTGGCGGTCAGCGCCATCGAACGGATGGAGCGGAACCGCCGCAAGGCCATCGGCGTGCTGCCGGTGGTCGACGAAGCCGAGCGCATGCTCGGGTTGCTGCGCCTGCACGATCTGGTGCAGGCCGGCCTCACCAAGGGCTGAGGCACTCAGCTCCAGAGCCGCATCGCCTCGTCGCGGGCAGCCAGCCATTCCGCCGCCAGCACGCCGCCACTCAGGCGGTACTCCCGGAACCAGGGGCCGCCGAGGGTCCAGTGCACCAGGGCCGGCCCGCCGCTCTCGACGGGTGCCGCGGCCGGGGGCTGAACATCGATCAGGTGGTTCCAGCGCCCCATCGGCAGGGCGCCGATCTCATGGTCGCCGGAGAGCCACTCGAAACGGTGCAGCTGCAGCCCCGTGGCGGTGTTCACGTAGTGCGGTGTGAGCGCCGTGCAGCGCCCGCACTGAAACAGCATCAGGGAGCTCCAGTTCTTCTTCTCGTAGCGGGTCTGCTCGGCCCCCAGGAATTTCACCGTCTCGTCGGGCACATGATCGTGCTTCACGACCATCAGGGCGTAGCGCTCGTCGCGCTGGTCCCAGAGCTCGGCGATGTCACCCCGAGCGAGCATGTCGCAGTCCATGAAGATCGCCCAGCCGCCATAGTCCTGCAGGTATGGCACCAGAAAGCGGGAAAAAGAGAATTCGGTGCTCTGGCTGGGATGGCGCTCACGGTCGAGAATCCCCTGCAGCTGACGGGCCATGATCGGCGTGATCGCCAGCGGCCTGCTGCTGTGCTGCACGAGGCTGTCGGCCAGCACGTTCACGGCGGCGCGCTCATGGGGGTCGTAGCCGATGAACACGGGAATCGGTAGCGCCATGGTTTAGCTCGAGGACCCACCGACGCCCGCAGAGGAAGACGGCAGCTGCATACTACTTTACCGTTATGTGCGCGGCCAGGCCGGTTTCCAGCTGCTTGCCGATCTCCTGGGTCGGCTCAGTCTCCGGTTGCCGCGGCGATCGCCCGGGCCTGCTCGAGCTGCTCGGCAGTGTCCACCGACAGGGATTCGCCCTCCACCGCGAAGGTACCGATGCCGATGCCGGCCTCCAGCAGACGCAGCTGCTCCAGCTTTTCGATCTCCTCCAGGGGCGAGGCCGGCAGCGCGTTCCAGCGGGCCAATACATCGGCGCGGTAGCCATAGATGCCCACATGGCCCCAAAAGGGCACGTGGGCGTGCCAGTCGGAGGGATCGATGCCGCGCACGTGCGGAATGGCGGAGCGGGAGAAATAGAGGGCGCGGCCGTCAGCGGAGACGAGCGTCTTGACCACATTGGGGTTGTGCACCTTGTCCGCCCCCATTCGGTAGATGGGCGTCAGCACCTCGGCGGAGGGGCCTCGTCGCTCGAACTCGCCGGCCATCGCGTCGATCACCGCCGCGTCGATGAAGGGCTGGTCCCCCTGCACATTGAGGATCACGGTCTGTTCGGCCGGCACACCGGCCAGCTCCACCATCCTCCCCACCACCGAAGCGATGCGCTCGCTGCCGGAGCCGCAGGCGGGGCTGGTGGCGATCGCCGGGAAGCCCCAGTCCCGGGCAGCGTCGATCAGCTCCTGGCTGTCGGTGCAGAGCACCACCGCCTCCGGGACACGGGCCTGCGCGCAGCGCTCCAGCACCCGGCGCAGCATCGGCCGGCCGCCGATGTCGGCCATGACCTTGCCAGGCAGCCGCGACGACTCCAGCCGGGCCGGCACCGCCACCACGTAGCGCATCCCGTTCCCCATCGGGTCGTCCCCCGCCTCAGCGAGCGAGCTTAGAACCGGCCTTCAGCCCTCAGCCCCCAACCCTCAGCTGCCAGCTGCCGGGCCCGGCGCACCAGATCGGCCACCAGCTCAGGATCGGCCGGAGGCCGCTCCCCGGCCACCAGGGCCCGGTAGAGATCGGCCACGCGCCAGCTCTCGCTGGCCGGATCGGCCCCGTGCCGGGGGATCAGGTGAAGATGGAAATGGCGGGCGCCCTCGCCGAAGGCGATCGCATAGACGCGGTCACAGCCGCTCAGCTGGCGCACCAGGGCGGAACTGCGCCGCAGCATCGGCCCGAAAGCCATACATTCCTCGTCGCTGAAATCGGCGGGCCCACCCACGTGCCTCAGGCTGTCGAGGAGCAGCCAGCCCGGCAGCGGCGAGGGCAGAGGGTGATGGCGCAGCAGCCAGGGGCCGAAGCGGCCGATCACCAGCTCGCCCGCATCCCCGCTGGGGAGCTGGGCATGGATCCGGCAGACACCGCAGGCGGAGAGATCGTTCATGCTGTGAAACCCTGGCCAGAGGAACGCCGGGGCCATCGCCACTCTCCTCCGGTCCGCACGCCTTCCGCCCGGGCCAGCGGCGACAATGGCCCCATGGCCGGAGACGAGAGTCTTGCCTGACCAACCGACCAATCGCCCGCCTTCCGGTACGAGGTCGGAATGATCCGCCCTCGCCATCTCTGGCGGCGCTGGCTCTGGTGGCGGCGGCAAGCCCCTCTGGCCAGGGTGAGATTGCTCGTGCTCGACGTCGACGGGGTCCTCACCGATGGCGGCCTCTGGTACGGACCGGAGGGGGAGCTGATCAAGCGCTTCGACGTGCGGGATGGGCTGGGGATCCGATTGCTCCAGCAGGCCGGGGTGGAGGTGGCGTTCCTGAGCGGCGGCCGGGGCGGGGCCACCGAGGTTCGGGCCGCCCATCTGGGCATCCGCCACTGCCTGGTGGGAGTAGGTGACAAACCGGCGGCCCTCACCCGGCTCCAGGCCGAGCTGGGCCTATCCATCCAGGAAACCGCCTTCGTGGGCGACGACGTCAATGATCTGGCGGTCCGTCCGCGGGCGGGGCTGCTGGTGGCCACGGCAGACGCGGCCCTGCCCCTGCGTCACCGGGCGGATCTGGTGCTGCTGCGACCCGGCGGCCGGGGTGCGGTGCGGGAGCTGGCAGAGCGAATGCTGAGGCCCACGCCCCTCTGGAGGGAGGTGAGTGGTGAGGGCTGGCGGGAGCGCAACGACTGAGGTCAGTCCCAGAGGCGAAGGGCGTCGTCCCTGGCGCCGAACCACTCGGCCGCCAGTGGGCCACCCATGGCGCGCTGCTCCCTGAACCAGGGGCCCCCCAGGGTCCAGTGGAGCAGGCCAGGGCCCCCGTCGGCGGGGGGAAGATCCGGCGCATCCTGCACATCCACCAGGTGGTTCCAACGGTCGGGGAGGGCGCCGATCTCCTCGTCGCCGGCCAGCCAGTGGAAGCGGTGCAGATCCAGGCCGCTGGCGCTGTTGACGTACTCCGGGGTGAGCGCCTCGCAGCGGGCGCAGTTCATCAGCATCAGGGAGCTCCAGTTCTTCTTGGGATAGGGGCTCTGCACCTCACCGAGAAATTTCACCCGCTCGTTCGGGACGTGCTCATGTTGGACGCACATCAGAGCCCAGCACTCGTCCCGCAGGGCCCACAGTTCGGAGATGTCGGCGCGGCAGAGCATGTCGCAGTCCATGAAGATGGCCCAGCCCCGGTACGCCATCAGATGGGGCACCAGAAAGCGGGTGAAGGAGAAGTCGGTGCTCTGCTTGGGGTCCCTGTGCCGCTGGAAGATCCCCTGGGCCTCCAGTTGGGGGGTGACGATCGGCGTGATCGCCAGGGGCATGGAACTGTGCT
>CALNZO010000020.1:0-48287 GCA_942491175.1 uncultured bacterium
CTGCCCGCTCGCGGGCGTCGTAGCCGATGAAGATGGGGATGGGCTGGGTCATGGCCATGGATCTTATTCAGGTCGCGAACAGCCGCCGCAGACCTTTCTCTCCGCAGCAGCCAGTGCTGACGCGGATCCTGCCCAACGAGGGTGTGGGTGGTCGGTCATGCTGGCCCCATCCGAACGTCATCCCTGGCTTCCATGAGCTTCACCCTGATTGCTGGACCCTGTGTGATCGAAAGTCGCGACCTGGTCATGGAGATCGCCGAGCGGGTGAAGGGGATCACGCAGCGGCTGGGCATCACCTATGTGTTCAAAGCCAGCTTCGACAAGGCCAACCGCAGTTCAGGGGGTTCGTTCCGGGGCCCGGGGGTGGCCGAGGGGCTGGCGGTGCTGGCGGAGGTGAAGGAGCGACTGGGCCTGCCGGTGCTCACCGACATCCATGAGAGCACTCAGGCGGCGCCGGTGGCGGAAGTGGTGGATGTGCTGCAGATTCCCGCCTTCCTCTGTCGCCAGACCGACCTTCTGGTGGCCGCGGCGGAAGCCGTGAAGGGCACCGACAAGACCATCAATGTGAAGAAGGGGCAGTTCCTGGCCCCCTGGGACATGGCCCAGGTGGTGGCCAAACTGCGCCAGGCCGGCGCCGAACGGATCTGGCTCACGGAGCGGGGCAACAGCTTCGGCTACAACACCCTGGTGGTGGATTACCGCAGCCTGCCCCAGCTCCAGGACCTGGGCTGCCCGGTGATCTTCGATGCCACCCATGCGGTACAGCAGCCCGGCGGACAGGGCACCAGCAGCGGTGGCCAGCGGCAATTCGTCGCCCCCCTGGCCCGGGCCGCGGTGGCCGTGGGGGTGGATGGGCTGTTCATGGAGGTCCACCCCGATCCCGACCAGGCCCTCAGCGATGGACCCAACATGGTGCCCCTGCACCGGCTGGAGCCCCTGCTGGAGCAGCTCATGGCCCTGCGCACATCCCTGGGCGAGGAACTGGCCCCCAGCACCATCTGAGCTTTGTGGGGTACACCGCTCCACACTGAGATGTCTCCAGAGAGAGAGAGTCAACGCATGGAAGCGCCGCGAAGACAGGACGTGTTCTCTGCCGCCCTGGAAGTAGGCAGCAAGGGAGAGCCCGCTGTTCCACTCAACAACAAGTGGTTGACCCAGGCGGATTGGTTGATGAACCCATGCGGCACGAAGAGCCGCCCACGTGAAAATGTGGGTCGATGATCTACCCGGATCGGGCGAGAACGCCTCATTGCCCCGTAGCCAGGGAGCTCCATCGAAAATACAGAATACCTTTCGGGAAGGCCTGAAATCCATCGCCTGCAACAGGAGACATGACATGTTCGGTCCTTCTTCCTCCTTCTGTTGCAATCGCGAAGTTCTGAGCTCGCCGCAGAGTGCCCCAGAGTTGCATTCCAGCTCCCTTCTCCTCCGCTCAAGGGGCAGTACCATGCTTGCCGCTCCGTTCCACCGCCCTCTGCTCGAGAAGGGATTGATGGCTCCTAGAGGCTCCCGGCATCTGCCCCACGGCAGGAGTTCTCCCCCCCAGGCTCTGCTCACCCATTCCTCCCTGCGCTGATTCCCATGCTGTGTCGGTGGCTTCCCTCCGCGATAGCCGGTCTGCTCCTTTTCGGCTGTGGGGGGAGCCAGCAGCAGGCACCCAGAGAACTTGCCCTGCGCCTCACCGTTGGTGCCAAGACCCCGATCACCCATTTCGATCTGATGGGGGAAAGGCCAGTTTCATTCACGGTGGATGAAGACAAGCTCAACTGTCAGGGCAGCGCCGGCTTTTCCCAGTTTGTGCCGAAAGCACCCGTTGAGGTCCTTGACGAGCGTGGAACCCTCCTGGGCCAGGCAGTGCTGGGTCCGGGCAGGCTCACCATGACCTCGCCGGATCCGGAGGGCAGAAATCGCTATGAAGCCTGCACGTTCGAGCTGACCATTCCCCTGGATGGCCCGGCGCGCATCTATACCATCCGAATTGCTGGAGAGAGGTTCGTCCGCCGGGAACATATCTCGACGCTGCTGCGCTCTGACGGCGAAATAACCTACTTCACAGACTAGGATCTTCTACTGGAAGTTTGGACAAGAAGGGGGCGGCCAGGAACGTTCCGAACAAGACCATCAGTACAGGCACCTTGATCATGCCCAGCTCAACCATGTTGAACAGCAGCAGATAGAACACACAGGCACTGCCGCTGAAAAGCATCAGAGGAGAAGATGATCGCTCCGCCCACCTCAGGTTCCTGAGGGCGCGCTGCAGGATCCAGGCCAGTGACGGTAATAGGAAAAGGGCTCCAACCAGGCCGGCCTCTGCCCAGATCTGCAGCGCAAGATTATGGGCGTGGCTGAGGCTTCGGCCCACCTCCGAGGCCGAGCACATCCCCTTCATGGCACTGCCGTACCCCACTCCCCAGATAAAGCGATTGTTGCCGGTGAAGGGAAGACCCAGATAACAGGAATACACCTTGATCCGGCTGGCGTCGTTCTCCAGATTCTCCTCCCCATACATCTGATCAAGCCCTGTGGGAAGCATCGAATCGGGTGCAGACCAGATCAGCACCGTCAGCCCGATGGCGAGCGCCAGAAACAGCAGGCCCGCAGCAATGATGGCTTTGTTCTGCCTCAGCAGAGCGATACCTCGACATCCCATCGCCATGCACCTGGGGCCCCAGAGCAGCAGAGCGCTCAGCGACAGCGCCACCAGCAGCATCAGAATGCCGGCCCTGGAATCGGCGGCCTTCAACAACAGCAGACTGGCCGCGAGGGAGCCACCGAACAGCAGCCGGTTCCACCATGTACGGCTGGCCGCCAGGCTGGTGAGAGCGCAGATCACGGCGAAGCCCGCCAGCAGAGCGGTCTGGTTTTTGGTCAATGCCAGCGCGTGATATTCGATCCCGAAACGGGCGAAATCAAGCACAACTTCCAGGTTACCGCTGACCCCGATCAGCGTCGCCACCGCCACAGTCCCCATCGTGCGCAACCACCAGGCACGGCTGCGGCCGTAACCGCAGAGAAAGGCCGCCAACATCAACACGATGTCCATGTGGGAGGAGGGAATCGTGCCCTCATCGAGCATCACCTGGCGCACGTTGAACATCAGCATCCCCAGGACGGCCAGGGACCAGGGCCGTGAGGATTCCTGCCCCAGCAGGGCCAGACCCATCCACGACAACAGACAGGCCGAGCTGGGCTGCAGGTTCTTCGTGACGAACAGCAGAGCGATGGCCAGGCCCAGAAAGAGGGCCTGACCCACTCCTGAGAGTCCTGTCAGGGTGGGGGATGGCAGGAGACGGCGAACGGCGACCCCCTCCCCATGCCCTGCGGTGAGCGAAGGACTGGCCCTCATTCCAACCCTTCGATCGGAGCCAGGCGGGGATCGAGGATCTTCGGACCCATCCCCTCGAACTTCACGGCGATGGAGATCTTGTCGCCTGCGCCGAAGCGATGGGTCACGGTGCCCTCCCCGAAGCTGTCGTGCCGCAGCCGGTCGCCCACGGCCCAGTCCCGGCCAGGGCTCCGTCGCCGCACGGCGTTGGCCGGCTCGCCGCCGGAGCCCCCCCGGGCCACCCGGCGGCTTTCCTCCCGATCCACCCGGGTGAGGCGCTCCAGCCGTTGCTCCCGCCGCAGGGCGGCGCCACCGCTCTGGGGGATGTCTCCCTGGATCAGGTCATCGGGCAGCTCCGAGAGAAACACCGAGGGAACGGCCGGCTCCCGCATGCCCCCCCAGAGCCGCCGCTCGCTGGCGTGGGAGAGGAACAGCCGCTCCTTGGCCCGGGTCAGCCCCACGTAGCAGAGCCGGCGCTCCTCCTCCAGGGAGGCGGGGTCGTCCAGGGAGCGGTAACTGGGGAACAGACCCTGCTCCAGCCCCACCAGGAACACCACCGGAAACTCCAGCCCCTTGCTGGCGTGGAGAGTCATCAGGGTGACCCGGTCGGCGGTGGTGTCCTTGTCGTCGGCGTCGCTGGCCAGAGCGGCCGAGGCCAGGAAGCCCTCGAGGCTCCCCTCCTCGTTCTCTTCCTGATACTGCAGGGCCGCATTCACCAGCTCCTGAAGGTTGCGCCGCCGCTCCTCGGCTTCATCGCTGGCCTCGGCGATCAGTTCGGCCACGTAGCCGCTCTGCTCCATGACCCGTTGCACCAGTTCCGAGGGCGGGGCGTCCTGGACACGCTGCCGCAGATCCTGGATCAGTTCGCAGAACTGAAGCAGGCCCCGGGCGGAGCGACCCGCCAGGGAACGCACGGACTCCGGATCGCTGACCACCTCCCAGAGGGGCACCCCCAACTGGTTGGCGGCGTCGGTGAGCCGTTCCACCGTGGTCTTGCCGATGCCCCGCCGAGGCACGTTGAGCACCCGCAGCAGGCTGACGTTGTCGGCAGGGTTCACCAGGAGGCGCAGATAGCCGAGGATGTCCTTGATTTCCCGCCGGTCGTAGAACCGCAGACCCCCCACCACCAGGTAGGGGATCCCCCAGCGCACCAGCGCTTCCTCCAGAGCCCGCGACTGGGCGTTGGTGCGGTAGAGCACCGCCATGTCCCCCCAGCGCAGATCGGGATGGGCGGCCTCCAGCATCCGCATCCGGTGGACCACGGCCTCGGCTTCGGCGATCTCGTCGTCGCAGCGGGTCAGGCTGATGGGCTCCCCTTCGCCGCGGGTGGGTCGCAGCACCTTGTCGATCCGTTCGCGATTGTTGGCGATCAGAGCGTTGGCTGCCTCCAGGATGGTGGAGGTGGAGCGGTAGTTCTCCTCCAGCTTCACCATGGTGGCGGTGCTGTCGGCAGCGGCCCCATCGCCGAAGTCATCCTGAAATCCCATGAGGATGGTGAAGTCGGCCGCCCGGAAGCTGTAGATGCTCTGATCGGCGTCCCCCACCACGAAGACCGAGCGACCGGTCCAGTTCTCGAAGGACTCGGGATCCTGGCCATCGGTGACCAGCAGCTTGATCAGCTCATACTGGGTGCGGTTGGTGTCCTGATATTCGTCCACCAGCACATGACGGAAGCGGCGGTGCCAGTAGGCCCGCACCTGCTCGTTCTGCCTGAGCAGCTGAACGGGGAGCAGCAGCAGGTCGTCGAAATCGAGGGCGTTGTTGGCAGCCAGGGCGCGGCGGTAGAGCCGGTAGGCCTCCGCGATCTTGCGATCCCGCATCCCCTGCGCCTCAGCCTCCAGCTGCTCCGGGAGCCAGCCCTGGTTCTTGGCGTTGCTGATGGCCCAGCGCACCTTCTTCGGTTCGAAGCGCTTGGGATCCAGCTGCATCTCCTTGGTGACGATCTCCTTCACCAGCGACTGGGCGTCCCCCTCGTCGTAGATGGAGAACTGGCGGGTCCAGGTGAGACCCTCGGGATCCCTGAACTTGTCGACGTCGAAACGGAGCAGGCGGGAGAAGAGGGCATGGAAGGTGCCGATCCAGAGATCCTTGATCACTTCCTGATGGACGCGGCCGCGCAACTGCCGCTGCTGCAGGGCCGGCAGAGTGCTCCAGGGCTGGCCGAACTGGCTCTGGGCCAGCCGCTCCGCCAGCAGCACCTCGAGCCGCTCCTTCATCCCCCGGGCGGCCTTGTTGGTGAAGGTGACCGCCAGCAGCTCGGCGGGATCGACGCCGTGGTGGCCGATCAGATGGGCGATCCGATGGGTGAGGGCCCTGGTCTTGCCGCTGCCGGCACCCGCCACCACCAGGAGGGGGCCGGTGTGATGGTCCACCGCCCGGCGCTGGGCCTCGTTGAGGCCGGACAGGAAACCATTCGCGCCTTTCGAGGGATGGGTGGGGGTGGCCATGGGAGCAGAATAAAGGCCGGGTCCCGGCGTCCAGGAGCATCGAAGACCGCCTGCCGGACTCGACGACCCCAGTGTTCCCGGCACCGGCCTGAAGCGCTGGGAGACAATGACGGCCCCCTGGGAAGGGATAAATCAGATATTTTCAACATGATGACCATCAATCAAGCAGCAAGACGCCAACGATTTCGCAGAAATTCTCTGGGAAGGAGACGATCGATGCCCACCCTTTTTTCGCCTGGTTCCGCAAGGTGTGAATAGCCTCCCCCCACGACCTGGCTATGCTGCTGTCCAGCCTGACAACTGCTGACTTCACAGGGGTCATGCTGCCTGGCGAGTATTGATTTCTTCAGCATCTGGACGTCCGGGACAGCCAGCGCCTGCTGAACTTGGCCCCAGCTGGATCGACCATGGCTTCTGGCCACGGGGAGACTTCCTCAGCTTTCAGCACAAACAAGAAGCGCAACAGCGTGAAAATTGATTGATCCATCAGTCCTATGCTTTACCCCATGCCCTGCCCCACTCCTCTGGGGTCTCGCGGTCTGAATGGCGGGCCATCGACACCCTGCGCCAAGAGGATCCTCCTGACGGTCTTTCGGCCAGGGACCTGGAGACCTTGCGGGAAAGCAAGTTCTCTCCAATCGAAGGCTAATCTCGGCTGGAATACGGACTCGCCTGCGGTTCCTGTCTGTGCAGGGAGACGGCATCGAGCCGGCCGCCCTCTGTGTTCGGCTGTCCCAGACCTGATGCAAGCACCTGGCCATGGGACCGTCGTACTGCTCGACCCGGAAGCCGTCCGTTGGTGGATCCAACGCAGGGAGCAGTGGGCGCATGCAGAGGTGTGCTGCGGATCACTCAAAGCCTGGGCCGCCCTTGAGAACGGGGGTGCGGAGTCGGGGGTGCGCTGGCTTGGCCCGCTCGGGCCGCAGGACTGGGAGATCAGCCTCAGCCTCAGGCAGGACTGGCATCAAGGCCTGGCCGAGATTCCCGTGCTCGCCCCCGGGGAGCCGGCCAGCGCCGATCTGTCCGAACTGCTGACGGGGGATCTGGCCACCCCGGCCTTGCTCAGCCTGTCCCTCCTGCCTGCCTGGACCCGGCAACTGGCCCCCTCTTCCCGTATCTGCCTGCCGGTGGGCCGCCACTTCCGGCCGCCCCGGTTCTCCAGGCTTGGCGATCTTCCCCTGATGGCCCTTGCCTCCGCGCTCCGGCATCACGGACATCAGGTGGAACTGCTGAAAGAGCTGGAGCCCGAGTCCTCGGGCCACACCCCTCTGGCGCCCGGTGCTGAGGCCGGATGGCGGATGGAGCCGCCCACCGCCGCCGCCTGGCTGGCGATCGGCAAGCTTCGTCATCCTGAGGTCTGCCTGGTGGCGCTCGAGGCGGCGGGCCTGCCGGTGGCCCTGTTCGAATCAGACTCCGCTCCGCCGCTGCCGGACCTCTTCGAGGACTCTCCCCGCTTCCTCTGCCATGCCCGGCTGAACCAGCTCAACACCGAGAGCGGTGAGCCTCCGCTCGCCCCCCCCGGAGGGGCCCGGGCTTCCGCCAGGGAATGGCTGGCCGTCCTGCGGACCTGGCCACCCCTGAAGGCGGAGGCCTTGGCCATCGCGGCGGAACGCCAACGCCTCGATGCCATGCTGGCCAGGCAATTCCGCCGTTCCGCTCCTCGAATCGTGCTGGTTCCAGAGGAAAACAGCCTGCCGGTGGAACGGTTGCTGCTGCAGGCCCGCGCCTTCCGATGCCCGATCGCGATCCTGCACCACACGGCCGAGGTGCTGCCCCTGCAGGCGCCGCTCCGCTGGCAGCGGCACATCAGCCGAGGCGATCCGCTGGTGGTGCCCCTGAGGGGACAACGGCCACCCTCTCCCCGGAGCGATCTTCAGGGAAACCGCGATCCCAGTCAGGGATCCGAACGACCCAGCCCCTCCGAACAGGCTTCGGTGCTGATGCTGGATGCCGTGCGGGCCCATCTTCTGGATGCTCTTGAGTTGGAGGCGCCCCTTCCCTTCCCGTCTCCCCCGGCGGTGGGGTGGCTCCACTACCCCCTGCAGCAGCAGGCTCTGGTGCCCCTGGCGGATCCGGCCTCCTACTGGGAGGCCGTCGAGACGGTGCGCCGCGGGCTGACGGAGCGGGGGGTGACGCTGTACCTGGCGCGCAAACCCCCCCTGGAGCCGGCCGGGCTCGGGGACGCCTTCGCCCAGGGTCTGCCCCAGCCCATCGCGTGCCTTCCGCTGCCATCCCTGCTGGCTCGCAGCCAGGTGCTGATCGCCCCCGGCCACCTGGGAACAGGCCATCTCGAGGCGATCGCCCGCGGTCGGGTGGTGGTCCTCGTCACCCCGGATCGTCTGGATCGTCCCTCCCAGCTGCTGGAGGGGACCGAGGTCCCCCTGCCCCGCATCGGGGCCGCGGCGTTTCCCGACTGGTTCCGCCAGCAGGGAGAGGAGGACCTGGCCCGCCTGGCCCGTACCCAGGTGGAATGGCTTCGCCATCAGGTGGTCACCAGCGAGCCCCTGGTCGGCTGGCTGACGCGCCGGGGCGTGGCCTGTCAGCCGAGAGACCAGCGATTCCTCGGGAGCGGTCTGATGGCCCAGAGGCCTCTGTTGGAGAGGGTGGAGGCGATGGATCGCTTCAGCCGGCGCCTGAAGGCCCTGCGCAGGACCGCGCCGGGAAGACTCCTCGACCGGCTGCGACGGGTGGGGCGGCGATGAGCGCTCCACAGGAGTCCAGCGGGTCCAGGCTGCTCCGCAAGGGACGCAAGGGCTGGTTGATCCTGACCCAGCTGATCCGAGGCAACCCCGACGGGCTGCTGCGGGTGATGGCGGAACGGCTCGTTCCCCGACTCGAGCGGCATCGCAATCGGGCCTGGGCCGACCGTCTGCGCATCCTGCTGCTGCGTCGGCAGCCGGGTGTGCGCGCACCGCGCCGGCAGGTGGAGGCACTGCTGGCCAGCACCAGGCTGCTGGTGCCTCCCCACTGGCAACCGACGCTCCTGGAACGACGGCGCCTGCAACGCCGGCTGTCCGCCCGCATGGCATGCACCGGCGCCGCCATGGTCACCTGCGATGACTGGGTCCGACTCCCGACCGGTGGCTGGACCTGGCGGCAGAAGCCACTCTGGGATTCCCCCTTCGACGCCGAAGTGGAGATCGCTGAGGGTCCGGTGCTGGTGCGACAGGGGTGTCTTGAGGGGATCGGCGCCTTACCGGGCGCTCCCCATGGGCCGGCCTGGCGGGAAGCCCTGCATCGCCGGGCCAAGGGCCTGGGGGGCCATGCCCATCTGCCCCTGCCCCTGGTCCGTGCCCCTGTCCCCGCCCAGTGGAACTCTCCGGTGGCGCCAAAGGATCAGCGGCCGCTGCAGGAGCCTCTGGTGAGTGTGCTGATTCCCACCGCCGGATCCCGGCGCTCCATCAGAGGGCGGCCGCAGGTGCTGGTGCAGAACTGCATCCGCAGCCTGATGCAGCGCAGCCGCTACCGGCACCTGGAGGTGGTGATCATCGACGGCGGGGAATGCTCCGACGAACTGATCGAGGAGCTGCAGACCATGGTCAGCGAGGGCCTGGGAGCGGAACGTTGGCAGTTCCTGCGCGAGAGCAGGCCCTACTGCTACACATCCCGCATCAACAGAGCCGCTGAAGCAGCCCATGGGGAACTGCTGTTGCAACTCAACGACGACACCGAAATGCTGGATCCAGGCGCAGTGGAGGCGCTGATCGAAGCGTTGCGGGGACCCGACGTGGGAATCGCCGGTGCCCTGCTGCTGTACCCCGATGGGAAGGTGCAACACGCGGGCACCGCGATCGACAACCTGGCTCCCCGTCATGCCTGGGCCGGGTGTCAGCCGACGGCGCTCCCTTGGGGGACGTTGCAGGGGCATCGCACCTTTCATGCCGTCACGGCAGCAGTGAGCCTCTGCCGGCGCGACCTTTGGGAGCGACTGGGAGGATGCTCCGATCGCTTTCCGGTGAATTACGGCGATGTTGATTTCTGCCTGAGAGCAGCGGATCTTGGCTATCGAACCGTGCTTGAGCCCCGAAGTCGTTGGCTCCATTACGAGTCGGCCAGCCGCACGATCGAGCAGGTTCCCCCTGAGCTCCGGACGTTTGAAGAAACATGGTCGGAACGGCTGGGGGGAAAGTACAACGTTGATGAGTATTGTTCGGCCTGGCGCCTGTTGCTCGGTGAACCCGCCCATGATTGAGCTGGCAACCAGAAAATGAATCGCTCGCGTCCACTCTCCTCGGGGCCTCCTGACGCATCCGGTTCGGGAGTTGCCGGCACCCTTGGGATTGGGCTCGTGATGCTCGGTGGCATCATCACGACCCTCGGCTTGTTCAGCAGCAATAAACTTGCCCTGCTG
This sequence comes from uncultured bacterium, assembly GCA_942491175.1. Lineage (GTDB taxonomy): Bacteria > Cyanobacteriota > Cyanobacteriia > PCC-6307 > Cyanobiaceae > Cyanobium. Next base: position 10,124 of record CALNZO010000020.1, read on the forward strand.
CCCCTGATGGCGGGCCTGATCCTGCTGCTGCTCCGGCAGCTTCGTGCGCAGCCTCTGGAGATCGGCTTTCTTTTTCTTTTCGTTCTCAGTCTACGTGTTTATCTCGTCGGCAACGACAGATATCTTCCCCAGGAGATTTCCCTTTCCGATTACCTCCTGGTCCTGATCGCCTTCGTGGCAACAGCCGGCCGAACCCTTGCCTTCTGGCAACGGTTCCAGGCCCTTTTCGCCATCCTTCTTCCCCTTGCCGGAATGATCTCCTGGCTCCATCCGTCTTCGATTGATGCCCAGACTTCGTTCCAAGCCGGAATCCTTTCGCCCCAGCAGACATCCTTGTTGTTCGGCTTCAGTCTCGTCATCGGGCTTGCCTATGGGCTTATGGCGCTGATCGAAAAGCCCCGCCGCCGGCCTCTGGCCCTCGCCCCCTGGATATTGACTGTCGTGTTCAGTGTCTCCCTGATCCTCGCGACCGGAGTCGGTGCGGGGTTGCTCCTGTCCCTTGTGGCCATCACGGCGGTCTTCTCTGTACTTGCCGCCCGTAGCAAAGGGCCTGGCCAAAAAACGGCTGCCCCCGCCCCCTTGATGGCTGCGACAGGCATGGGCTCGAATCTTGCAGGAACGTCCCGTTGGCTGCTTGTGACAACCGTAATAACGACTCTGCTCCTTGTTTGTCTCGGGCCGTTCAGCCAATGGCCAAGATCAATCGAACTAAGACTTTCGCTGCTCCACTGCTTCTTTGCCGCCACATTTTCTACCTTTGAAAGATTCACGTACGGCCTCGGCTTCACCAATTCCAGCACCTGGCTCTGCGATCAAGTAACAACCACGCCAGCCCCAATTCATGCTCACAATCTCTTCGCACAGATCGCAGCAGATAATGGCTTCTTCGCTCTGATCGGCATGATTATCCTCTGCAGCCTGTTGTTTGCAAAGGCCTGGGAGTTGACTTTCCTCCGCCCCCATCCCACCGTTATCGCAGCGCTCAGTATGGCTGCCTATGCGTTTCTGTATCTGCAGATCGATGCGGGCTGGGCACAGTCCACATTTTTACAGGTGATGCTGGGATGCGTGATCGGCTCTTTGATCCTTCGCAGCGATAGCATCACCCATCTCATTCCCCTCCAGGCCCCAATACGACACCAGAAAGGCCCACCTCCGACCGGCTCCCTGGAGCCATGAGGGGCGCCGCCCTCTCGCCCGGGCCCGATCGACGGCCCTTGCTGGACCTGACAGCCGCTCTTCTGATTGTCGTGGGTGGAGGGCTTTCTGTGCTGATCCCATACCAGGGAAATCATCATGAGCTGATTCCCATGGTGGCCGGTCTGGCTCTGCTGCTCGTTGTTCACGGGAAGAAACAGCCTATCAAGATCGCCTATCTGGCACTGCTGTTGCTCGCCATGAGGATCTACCTCTTTGGCGACGAACGGAATGAAGGCTGGGAGATAGTTTTTGGGGATTATATTCTTGTGGTTATTTCTTTTGCAGCAAGCTATCGGCTGTCCAGTGGGTTCTGGAAACTTTTCTTTCCGATCCTGTCTAGCTTTCTGCCTGTGGCGGCGTTGGCAACCTTCTTGATTCATGGCTTGAAGCCAGGAGAAGTGTATTACGCGGTTGGAGATCTCTCCATCAACCAGACCTCTTTTCTATTTGGGGCCTGCCTGACCATCAGCCTCTGTTTCCTCTGGAATTCCATTGCCAAAGGCCGGTCGTCTCGTAGACACTTGATTCTGGTGCTCGGCTGGCTGGCTGTAAGTGGCATGAATGTGATTCTGGTGCTGATGACAAATTCCCGTTCAGGCCTGGGTTTGCCTTTTATTTCCTTCTTCATGGTGCTGTGTCTTGGCCATGGCAGAAGGTTATTGAAATCGGCCAACGCCTTTTTTCAGCATCGATTTATGTTCATGAGCGCTCGGCGAACGAAGATCGCGTTGGTGGCTCTCTTGCTCATCCTTGCGCTTTCACTGACTTTCTACGTAGTGGCAGGAATCTATTCCGACTACGAGAACCAACTGAGTGACCTTAACAGACTCTATCTACTCCGCTGCTATTTCGGCGCCCTGTTCAGTGGGAGCAACCGCTTTATCTATGGGATGGGCTTTACCAATGCCAGCAACTATCTGTGCAAAGATGCGGGCATCATTGGGGACCTGAGCCATGCTCACAATATTTTTGCCCAAGTCGCTGCTGACAATGGATTTTTCGCGTTACTGTTGACAGTAATGATAGCGATTTCACTGGCGCGGACCGGATTCACCAGGCTTTCAAGCATAGCCAATAGCCAGATTTTTTCTTCTATCACGCTTGCTCTCTACTGCTTATTATATCTTCAAGTCGAAGGGGGTTGGGGCAAGGTAAGTCTGTTGCAAGTTCTGATAGGTCTATCTTTTGGTTCGTTGACAATGAAGAGTTCCGCTTCTTCAAAGTCCAAATCTACATGATTTCGAGTGAGGAAAGATCCCGAAAAGAGGCTGATCTGGCCTGGAGCTCTTCAAAAGATCCAGAGGCGGTGATCGTTCCTTTCGAAAATTCGTAGATTCGATCGCAACGGACGATGGTACTTAATCTGTGTGCAATAACAACGGTGGTGCAACGCCTGCCTACCATTTCAATCGCATCAATCACGTAGGACTCTGTGCGGTTATCCAGAGCGCTCGTCGCCTCATCCAAGAGCAGAAACTTCGCATCCCGGTAAAACGCCCGGGCCAGGGCAAGACGCTGGCGCTGCCCACCAGATAATTTCATGCCATTTTCTCCGATCGGGGTGAGCAACCCATAGGGCATTTCTGCCACGACATCGGCAAGCTGGGCAGATTGCAGGGCTTCCCAAAGACGATCGATCTCGATTTCGTCCTCATCAAATCCAAAGGCAATATTCGATTGAACACTTGCATCCAGCAACTGGATGTGTTGCGGAACCTGGGCGCAGGAGGCCTGCCAGGAAGGCTTGGAAAACCTGTCCAGAGCCATACCATCCAACTCCATGGAGCCACGCTCAGGATCGAGGAGTCCGAGCAGCAGGCTCGCGGCTGTGGACTTACCACTTCCGGTTGCCCCCACCAAAGCAACGCGAGAACCAACAGGGATCGTTAGATTTACACCTTTGAGCACCCACTCCTCCGTTTTCGGATAGCGATACCAAGCATCCTTCAACCGTATGGAATGGCGAGGAAAGACGGATTCCGGAGTAAGAACCCCAGGTGAACTAACCGTTAGCCTTGGCTCGGAAAGTTCAAGCAATTCAACTGTTTTTTTGATCTTTGGCATGCTTCCCCTCAACAGAGTGATGGAGGAAAAAAGATCTTGCAGGGGTGGAGTGAGTCTTTGGGAGGCAATGGCAAGGCCTGCAAGAAGTGGAATGATCTGACGAATCTCATCAACATTACCGCTTTTCAGGTAGGGAAGTGCTCCGAAAAGAAAAATGAGAGTGATACCCAATGGCTCGATCAGTTGCCTTGGCACGATGGGAATCAAAGCAGAAATCCAGGCATAGCGTTGAGCCCTTTCTCCTGTTCGCACGAAGAGATGCTGGAAGTAGGGCTCAGCGTTAGAGAGCTGAATATCACGAATAGATGCGAGTGACTCCATCAATGCATGGGTAGATCTCTCGTCCTCGCGAACCATCTGCTTGGAAGCGTGTCTCAGGTAAGGGGTGAGGAAGAGTGACAAAGAAAGATAAGCAATAACCAGCAGTGTTATGAGAATGACTGACAGCCAGCGGCCTACAAATACGATCCCCAATGACAACAGAACAACAGAAACAATGCTGCTCGCCATGCGGAGGATCGGATTGATCACTCCATTGGAAACGGCCTTCACATTGCCAATGATCAGAGAGGTCAAGCCTGATGTGCTGCGCAGCAAGTGGTAGGCATAGGGCTGATAGAGCACATTGTGATGAATCTGATCGGAAAAATCTCTCCAGATCAGGGCAGTAAGGCGCTGCTGTGTGTATTGAAGAGTCAATCTCAGGGCTGAAGCTGTCCAGGCCAGAGCAATGAAGATTCCGATCAACCAGAGGCTTTGATCGACCATATCGCCACCGAAAATTCGTACACCTGGAAGCGCATCGAGCAGATTTGCCCCGATCAAGGCGCCCGCCAGGCGGGCCACCACTCCGATGGTGATCAGATCAATCAGTCCGGGAAGAATGGACAGTGGAGCAAGGATGAGCAGAACTCGATAGCGGCGCCTTGGAAGAAAATGCAACAACCGCACCAAATGGTCGATCGTCTGGCTCTTCCTCTGCAGCAGGCGCAACATCAGCTAGTCCTGACCATGGGCTGGAGTGATTCTGGCAGCCTGTGGCTTCCACCCGCTGACAATCCAAGGTATGGGGACGACAGGGCTTCACGGGTCCAAAGAGTCCACCCCTTCAATCGCCCATGGACAATAAGGAGATTGGTTGAAGTGACCTTCATGCCCCTGCCCTCCGCCTGAGCCCGAATCGCTTCATCATTCGCCCCGCACGGATGCCCCACCGAAGCAACGGGAGAATCAGGAGAATTCGCAACCTGGCCTGGACTGAGAGAAAACGATGCCAGGTTCTGATTACCTCCAGATCCTGGTTGGGAATCTGCATCTCCAGGAATCTCTCCGGCAGGCCAAGTATATTTTCTAGGTAGACTCTGTTGCCAAGCATTCTAATATTTTCGCTTATCGGGTGCGGTGGAACTGGAATAGAGGCCTCTTCTGCCTTCCAGCGATTGATCCCCACATTCAGGTACCTTGATCGGCCATCTCCCTTGGTCCACATCATTTTCTCGGCGAGCATTCTATTGCGAACCTTGCTCTCTTCCATGAGGGCGATCGATTCAAGAGACACCCATGGGAGGATACCTTTGGGGGCTGAATCAGTCACCTCCTTTCGCAATGAAACCCGCTCAGAGTCGCCATGTTCGATGGTGCGGAAGATATCGGGCTGAAAAAAGGATGACTGACAAGTCCTGTCCAGGCGATGATAAAGGTCTTTGTCATCGTGGCCATAGCCAAGGAGATACTCATTGAAACCACCGACAGCAAAGAAATCATCACGGCGAATCATGAAGATTCCGTTCAGACCGCCCCCCTGAGCCGATCGCAGATAAGTGCCAGGATCCAGGTCGATCTCTACCGTCTTGGTCCGATTGATCCAGCAGTCCGCATCGAGCTTGAGCACGATTTCATGGGACGCCATCCCGATGGCGAAATTGTAAGCTCTGGTCAGTTGCCATCTGCGCTCTCCCTCCACGCGGAGGAGGCGAATTCGCGAATCATCCGGCAGGGTCGCCCGTTCGAGAGGGCACTCACTGGACCAGTCCACAATCAGATGCTCCGCATGACACGGCCATTGGCTCACTTTTGAAGCCGTGGCCAGAAGGTGGTTGGTGCGGTTCATCACCACCGTGACGATCGAGATCGCCGAGCCGTTGCTGACCTCTGAATCCATTCAGCCCAGCCCCCTCAGACATCGCGCCAGAGCCCGGGCCTCGAGATGGCAATGAAAACCGAAGTACGGGGCAAGAATCTCACGAGCGGACTCCAGGTCAAGGGACTGCAGAAAGTCAAGATGGGGGGCGATGCCCAGCTGCCTCATCAGTCGGGCTCTCTCCTGCCATTCACTCACGTAGCGATGTTTCCAGAGGTCGTTGGCCTTTGAGACGTCCTGATTGATCTCGATGGGTGCGAACAGAATCGGCTTGCCAAGTGCCAACCCATAACCGATGTGGCTACCCAGCGTGAAAGCGAGCATTCCGTCCGCAAGCTCCAGCAGAGTGCGCTGGCAATCCAGGAACCACGGGTTTGAGTAGTGGCCGTTGCAGGCAAGGATCCAGTCGGGGGGGAGTCCTTCAGGAACCTCATCTTTCCAGAAACCCTGCCAGATCACCGATTCGAATCCGTGGGAACGGCAGTGGGAGGTGACAAGACGGATCAGATCGTCGGACGACCAGCGGCGCTCCACGTTGACCACCGAATGGGCCGGGATGACCAGCAGGGTCTTGCCCAGAGTCCTCTTCAGCCGTTCCTGCCGTTGAGGAGTGATCACCGATCGGGCGTAGCTGACGTACGGCCCGACGGCGACACCATGAACGTTGAAGCGGCGCCGGAGTCGCTCGGCACGCCGGGGGCCCATGCAGACGTAGGTCCTGACCCAGGGCAACGGATCCTCGAAGGAGGCCTCCTCACTGAAGTTGACGCCATGCTCGAGCATGAAGGGAAGGGGCCGTCCCACCAGGGGCAGGCCTGCGGCCCGCTTCAGAACCACGTCATGGCCGTAGTGATGAACCGCATTGTCACGCTCCCGTCGGGAGGGTGACTCGGTCGGCCGCAGCTGGGAGAAGGACGTCCACTCCCCCTCCAGCACCACATCCGGACAGACCCAGGGCCGGAAGGGTTCGGCATGGAACGCCTGATGCACCAGTCCCCCATAGGCGGCGAGGGATTCCAGTTCCCGTCGCTGTTCCCGGGAGAGCCACCGCCCCAGGGGTACGAGTGCTTCGCGAATGCCGCTGCCTACCTTTGCTTTGAGGGAAGGGTCGGGGGCCATGCGGGGGCGGAGGACAGCGGCGGGGAATGGTTCAGTGGCCCTCCGGGCCCTATAGGTAGCACTTCATCCGCTGCGCTTCCCACCGCTTCAGGGCGCCCATGGGCCGGTTCCGGCCCGGCGGTGCTGCCGGCCCTCATGCCAGCTCCTTCAGGACCTGCTCCACCCGGGCGGCGGCCCGCTCCCAGCGGAATTCGGCCGCACGCTTCGGGCCTCGTGCGGCCAACGTGTTGCGCAGCTGGCTCGAGCCGAGCAGCTCTTCCAGAGCCGCCCGTAACTCCGGCACCGCGCAGGGATCCGCCAGCAGAGCGGCATCACCCACCACCTCCGGCAGCGCCCCGGCCCTCGCCGCGACCACCGGAGTGGCGCAGGCCATCGCCTCCAGGGCAGGCAGGCCGAAGCCCTCCCACAGGCTGGGGATCACAAGCGCCATGCAGCGATTCAGCAGGATCAATCGCTCCGCATCGCTCACCCAGGGAATCCACCGGCATCGGCTGCCGATACCCAGTTCCCTGGCGTGGACCTTCAGGCGCGGGGTGTAGCGCTGGTCGTGGGGTCCCACCAGGACGAGCTGGACGGCGCGATCAGAAAGGGCCGCGAAGGCTTCGAGCAGCCTGTGCAGATTCTTGTGGGGATCATGGCGACCCAGAGCGAGCAGGAAGGGCTCACGCTCCAGCCCCATCGGCCGCAGCTGACCAGGGTTGAAGCCGAGGGGGATGGTGACGAGCCGCCGCAGGGGCACCCGCAGCCGACCGTGCACCTCCCGGGCCGTGGCGTCGGAATTGCACAGCACCGTCACCGCCCGATGCAGCACCAGAGGAACGTAGAGGAGGTGGTAGGCCAGCAGAGGCGTGGGCTGGGGGTGGCGCAGGGGCAGCAGATCGTGGGCGATCACCACGGATCGCACACCCCTCAGCAGGGGGGCTTCCGGCAAGGGGGACAGCAGCAGGGACGCTCCACTGGCCTGGACCAGCTCCGGAAGCTGGAACTGGGTCCAACGAAGCCGGCGCAGATGGCCGGCGCTGCCATGGGCGGGCCCCAGGTCGACGGGGATCGGAATCGAGCCGGGCCGATCGGAGCCGGTGGGATCGGCGAGGGCCACAAGGGCGGGATCGAGAGCCGCTACCAGATCCCTCGCCACCACGCCGATGCCGGTGGGGCGACCGCCCAGGTAGCTGCCGTTGAACAGGGCGAGGGGACTCATGGCGGAGGCGCCTGCAGGCCCTCCCTCAGCCCGGAGAGGGCAGCGAGAGAGCCATGGGGCCTGAGGGGAAGCAGCAGCAGGGATTTGAGCAACAGGCGGGTACCCCGGAACCACCGGACCCAGAGCGGGCAATGGCGCGCCATGAAGCGCGTGTAACTCACCGTCGAAAGGCGCAGGCGGCGGTGGCTGGGGGTCGAACTGCCCTCGCCTCGCTGGTGGTGGACCTCGGGACGGGGCAGCCAGAGAACCTCCGCCCCCTGGCGTCCCAGGCGGAGGCAGAGGTCCATGTCTTCGTAATAGAGGGGAAAGGCCGGGTCGAATCGAGCCGGCGGCACGTGGACCGAGGGCCGCAGACAGAGACTGCAGCCGCTCAGCCAGTCGAGTGGCACCGATTGACCGGCGCTCAGGTGGGCGGGGCCGACCCGCCGGCGTCGGAACCTCAGCCCCGGGTCGATCCAGCCGGCGCTGGGTTCCAGCTCTCCGGTGGGCGCCCGCACCGCGGTGCCCACCAGAGCGTTGGCTGGCAGGTCCTCGAGGGCGTGGGCCAGGGTGGCCAGCTCCTCACCCGTCGGTAACCGCGTGTCCGGGTTGAGCAGCCACACCCATCCCCCCCAGCCCCGCTGGTCCAACCACTGGAACCCCCGATTGCAGCCGCTGCCGAACCCATCGGCCTCCCGCCCTTCAATGAGGGAGCAGGCAAAGTCCCCCTGGGAACCGGATGCGACCTGCCCGGAGGCACTCTCTCTTTCTGAGGTCCTCAGATCCGCGATGCTCAACGGAGCGCTGTGGGGGGCATTGTCGACCACAAGCCATCGGGCTGGCAGAAGCCGCTGGCGGGCCAGATCACGGCTGAGCTGGAGCAGGGAAGCCTGGCTGTGATAGGCCACGCTGAGGATGACGAGCGGACATGCCATGGCGGGATCAGGGCTGGGGAAGTCCCAGGCGCCGCAGCAGGCGCACGATCCTCTCCAGGCGCTGGCCCCAGCGCAACCGGAAGCGTGAGGGTGATCGCAGGGGAGGAACTGCCTGCTGGAGCAGCCTGCGCCAGTGACTGTCCACTTCCATGAGGGCACCTGCCCACCGCTGGGTCAGCGCCGCTTCCGAACAACCCTCCAGCACCCTCTCCAGGAGCGCCGGTGCGGGTTGCCAGGAGCAGGGGTCAGCCACCGCAGCCGCGATCCGCTCCAGATCGGCCGCCATGGAGCCGCAGCCGATCTGATGCCCCACCAGGCCGGGATCCAGCTGGTCGGCCAGGGCGTGATTCAGGCTGCTGAACACCACGCAGCCGCAGGCCAGCGCTTCGATCGGCGGCAGGCCGAAGCCCTCACTCACCCCTCGCCCCCGCCAGTAATCCGCCGAGTCGTACAGCACCACCGTGGCGCTGTTGAACAGATCCACCAGATCATCCACCCAGCCATCCTGGACTTCCACGCTGAAACCCTGATGACGCAGGGTGGGGACCAGCTGGTCGAGCACGTAGCGGCTGTTCTTGCGCCGCTGTACCAGCACATCGATGGGTCGGCGCCCTGCCGCCGCCGCAACGGCACTCCCCGGTCTGGCCCCCCGTTCCATCCACTTGGGATGGAGGGCATTGGGCACCAGGAAAAGGGGGTTCCGGGGAGCGCTGTCACCCCAGTAGCCCAGGGTGTTGCGGCTGACGGCCAGCACGGGCACTCCGGGCGGCAGGGAGAAGCCGTAGCCGCTGCTGTGGGCGTGATAGGCCACCGGCCGACCCCTCAGCCGCCGCAGCAGACCGGGGACATCGAAACCCCAGCTCACGATCCAGAGAGCGTCTCCGGGACAGGGTTCCCGCGCCAGCAGATCATCAAGAAACGGATGATCGGGCTCCCGCTGCCGATAGGTCACCACTTCGGTGGGCACCAGCTGGTCCGTGAGCCGGGCTGCCTGCAACTCCACCAGCAGGCCGCCGCAACGGAACCGGCCAGTGGTGCCGGGGAGCAGGAAGCGGATCGGGCGCACGCGGATCGGAGAGGCGGCTTCCGCCGCTGGCCGCTGAAACCTAGGCCGGCACGGCTTCAGTGCTGCCGGCCCGGGTGCGCCGGGTGAGGAAGCCGAACAGCACCTTGCCGATGGCGGCCACCAGATTGCCCTCCAGCTCCTGGAACATCTTCATGTTGCAGTGGAAAGCATGGTTGGCCTCCGCCACGATCCGATCCGCCATGGCCTGATCGATGGGCAGGCTGTCGAGGGTGGCGCGGTAGTTGGTCTTGAAGGCCTTCTCGTCGGCGATGGCGTCGAATTCGTAGAAGCGCAGGCCATCGTGCTCACCCAGATTCATGGCCTTCTGGGCGATGTTCTTGAGGATCTGACCACCGGAAAGATCACCGATGTAGCGGGTGTAGTGGTGGCCGACCAGCAGCTCGGGAGACTCCTTCGCCACCTGATGCAGTCGGGCCACGTACTCCTGGGCACCGGGAGTGGCCCGGATCAGCTGGCGCCAGTCGCCACCGAAATAGAAGGCCAGATCCTGCTCGAGGGCCTCGCGCCGGTTGAGTTCGGGTGAGGCGATCGGTCCGACCACCGGATGGTCGGCCAGCTTGCCGATCTCCTCTTCCATGGCGCTGTAGACGAACCAGAGGTCGGCCACCAGGGTGCGGTAGCTGGCCTTGTCGACGACCCCCTTGAGGAAACAGCTCACGAAACCGGTGTTCTCGGCCATCGTGTGGGCTTTCTTCGTTCCCTCACGGAGTTGGGAAGCAAGGGCGACGGGCATGGGATCGGGAGCTGCGCGGGCAGACGTATCAACGTAGGTGGGGCCTTCCTGGGCAGGCGGCAAAGTTGCGAAGGATTACGCCGCCTGTTCGCCGCGGGCGGACGCCTCGCCGAACAGATCGAACAGTTCGCGGCAGAGCTGCTGGAGGGTGCCGATCACATCGGCGACGGGGAGATGGGAACCCGACGGCTGCCAGTCCCCGACGGTGGCCAGCCGCCAGCGCTCCGATTCGTAGGTGAGCCCTCGGATCAGAACGCCCAGCAGCCTGGGCCGTTCACCGGATCCGGCCGGAGCCCGCTCCAGTCGCAGCTGCACCAGCAGCGAGCGGCACTGGAGGCGGGGACTCCAGCCGGGGAAGTGGAAGGAGAGATCCAGGGTTTCCCGCTCATCGAAGGCCCGGGTGAGGGGATCGTCCCGCCAGGGAGTGAGGTTGGCCCGGGCAGCGGGGAAGTGCAGGCGGAACTGACCGACCACCGCGGCGATGGCGGCGGCCAGTTCCACCGATCGGGCCTGGTCAGCCGCATTCATGCCGTTTCCCCTGAGCAGAAACCCAACGTGGCCGAAACCTAGGCTCACCCGCGTGTTTCGTGCCGACGCAATGGCCACATACGAGAAGCTCACCGTCCCGGCCAGTGGCACGGCGATCCGATTCGAGGGCGGCCAGCCGATCGTTCCCAACGACCCGATCATTCCCTTCATCCGCGGTGACGGCACCGGTGTGGACATCTGGCCCGCCACCCAGCGGGTGCTGGATGCGGCGGTGGCGAAGGCCTACGGGGGCGAGCGCCGCATCGAGTGGTTCAAGGTGTATGCCGGCGACGAGGCCTGCGAGCTCTACGGCACCTACCAATATCTGCCCCAGGACACCCTGACGGCGATCGAGCAGTACGGGGTGGCGATCAAGGGGCCCCTCACCACGCCGGTCGGTGGCGGCATCCGCTCCCTCAACGTGGCCCTGCGCCAGATCTTCGATCTTTACTGCTGCGTTCGGCCCTGCCGCTACTACGACGGCACTCCCAGCCCCCACAAGCGACCCCAGGACCTGGACGTGGTGGTGTACCGGGAGAACACCGAGGACATCTACATGGGGATCGAGTGGGAGGCCAGCGATCCGGTCTGCCTCGAGCTGATCGCCCACCTCAACGACACGGTGATCCCTGCCAACGGCAAGCTCGGCAACCGTCGCATCCCGGAAGGCTCGGGCATCGGCATCAAGCCGGTGAGCAAGGCCGGCACCCAGCGCCACGTGCGCAAGGCGATCCGCCACGCCCTTGCCCTGGAGGGCGCCAAGCGCCACGTGACCCTGGTGCACAAGGGCAACATCATGAAGTTCACCGAAGGGGCCTTCCGCGACTGGGGCTACGAGCTGGCCACCAGCGAATTCCGTGACCAGTGCATCACCGAGCGGGAGAGCTGGATCCTGGGCAACCTGGAGGAGAAACCCGGCCTGAGCATCGAGGACAACGCCCGCCTGATCGAACCCGGGTACGACAGCCTCACCCCCGAGAAGAAAGCGGCGGTGGACGCTGAGGTGAAGGGTGTGCTCGACGCCATCGGCTCCAGCCATGGCGCCGGGAAATGGAAGGAGATGGTGATGGTGGACGACCGCATCGCCGACAGCATCTTCCAGCAGATCCAGACCCGGCCCCAGGAGTATTCGGTGCTCTGCACCCTCAACCTCAACGGTGACTACATCTCCGATGCCGCCGCTGCTGTTGTGGGCGGCCTGGGCATGGCCCCGGGGGCCAACATCGGCGACAACGCCGCCATCTTCGAGGCCACCCACGGCACCGCACCCAAGCATGCCGGGCTCGACCGGATCAATCCGGGGTCGGTGATCCTCTCCGGCGTGATGATGCTGGAGTACCTGGGATGGCAGGAGGCGGCCGACCTGATCACCCAGGGCCTCGGTGCGGCGATCGCCAGCAAGGAGGTCACCTATGACCTGGCCAGGCTGATGGAGCCCCGACCCGAGGCGGTGAGCTGCTCGGGCTTCGCCGAAGCCGTGGTGCGCCACTTCGGGGGCTGAGACCGGCAGACTGGCCGCCATGAGCGGATCCCCTGCCGGCAGCGTGCCTGCCCCCGTCACGAGCCCACCCGGAGCAGCGCCGGGCGGCGAGGCCAGGGGCGGCACTTTCATCGCCGCCGATCCCTGTGTCCACTGCGGCTTCTGCCTGCCCACATGCGCCAGTTACCGGGTGCTGGCCACCGAGATGGATTCGCCCCGGGGACGGATCCATGCCCTCAAGGCGATCAGTGCCGGAGAGCTGGAGCTGGATGCCACCGTGGCGAAGCATTTCGACAGCTGCCTGGGCTGCTTCGCCTGCGTCACCGCCTGCCCGGCGGGCGTCCGCTATGACCAGCTGATCGAGACCGCCCGGCCGCTGCTGAACGCTCCAGAGCTGCGCAGCCCGGCCCAGCGGACCTTCCGGCGTCTGCTGTTCGCCCTGCTTCCCTATCCCCGGCGGCTGAGGGCCGTGCTGGCTCCCCTGCGGGTCTACACCGGTACGCCCCTCCAGGCCCTGGCGCGCCGCAGCGGCCTCACACGGCTGTTCGGACCCCAGGTCGCCGCGATGGAAGGCCTGCTCCCGCCGCTGGCGGAGCAGGCCTTCCATGACGACCTCCCGGTGGTGGTCCCCGCCCTGGGACCGCGGCGCCACCGGGTGGGGCTGGTGCTGGGCTGCGTGCAGCGACTGTTCGATCCGGCGGTGAACGCCGCGGCCGTCCGGGTGCTGGCCGCCAACGGCATCGAGGTGGTGATCCCCCCCGGCCAGGGCTGCTGCGGCGCGGTGACCCACCACCAGGGGGAACTGGCGCAGACCCGGGAGCTGGCCGGGGCCCTGATGGCGAGCTTCGAGGCGGTGATCGGGCCCGGCAAGGCGGCGGGCCCCGAACCCCTCGACGCTCTGCTGGTGGGGGCGTCGGGCTGCGGCCACACCCTCAAGAAGTACGGCGAGATCCTCGACACCCCTCATCCCCTGGTGGGGCGAGTGGCGGACATCCAGGAATTCCTCGATGCCGTGGGGCTCAGTGAGAGCTTCCAGGCCGCCCTGCGGCCCCTCCTCCACGACGACGGCACCCCCGCCAGCGCCGAGCGCCCTCTGGAGCTGGTGTACCACGATGCCTGCCACCAGCTCCACGGCCAGGGCCTTCAGGCCCAGCCGCGACGCCTGCTGGGCCGGATCCCCCACGTGCGGATCCGCGAAGCCACCGAAGCCGGTGTCTGCTGCGGCAGTGCGGGCATCTACAACCTCGTCCAGCCTGAGGAAGCCGCCGAACTGGGCCGGATCAAAGCGGCCGATCTGAGCGGCACCGGCGCCGCCCTGGCGGTGAGCGCCAACATCGGCTGCACCCTCCAGATCCGCCAGGCCATGGCAGACAGCCCCCGGCCCCTGGCGGTGGTCCATCCGCTGGAACTCTTCGATCGCAGCTATGCCGGGCCTGCCTGAGCGTCCATCCAGCGCCAGGCCTGCCGCAGGGTGCTTGCGTCGCCCAGGTTGCCGGGGAAGGTGAGCACCGGCAGCGGCGTTCCGCCGGTCCGGGCCAGCACCACCGAAAGCCCGGGCAGCAACTGGCCCTGCAGCTCCACCATCTCCAGATCCAGCCCGTCGGCCAGCAGGGTATGGGTGGTGATGCCCCCCTTGCTGATCAGATAGCCCAGGGAGGGGGCCAGGGCCGCCCCCAGACGCCCCATCACCCCCGCCAGGACGAGGCCCAGGGCGCGGCGGTCCTCCGCATGGCGGCAGCGGGCCTCCCCGCGGCTGGTGAACAGCACTGCCGTTCGGCCCCCTGCCAGGACCGCCGCCAGCCGCCGCCGCCAGGCCTGCTCCAGGGACCTCAGCAGCAGCCTCGGCTCCGGGCCCTCCAGCACCCGCTGGACGCGGGCCACCTCCAGTTCCACTCCCTCACAGGCGGTTTCCTCCAGCAGTCGCTCCAGCTGGCGATCGGCCAGGGGCACATGAGAGCCCACCAGCACCAGCCCCGGCAACGGCCGGTCGCCGGCCCGACGGCGCAGGCCCGCCAGGGCGGCCGGGGCCAGGGGCTGGGGGGGCAGGGCCGCCAGGGCCTGGATCAGGCTGGCGGCACTCTGGAACAGGAACCGGCGGGGCCGGCCGCGACCGCTGGGATCGGCGGGGCCGCCAGGGGCCGACAGCGCGCGGACCGCTGTGGCCAGGGCCGCCAGCTGCCCGGGGGAGGCCCCATCCACCGCCACACAGACATTGCCCTCCAGGCGCGCAAGGTGGGCGGTGAGTTCGGCGCCCCCGCCGTCCAGTTCCTCCCGGCCGATGCGATCCACTGAGGCGGCCGGGATGCGACCGCCGCTCTTCTGGGCCACCCAGTCCGGCAGGAAGCTTGTGCTGTAGCCGAAGAGACCATCACGGGCAAAGGGGCTCCGGTGCACCGGCCGGCCCTGCAGCAGGTGCACCCCATCCACGGTGGTGCGTCCCCCCTCCAGGAAGGCCGGCACCAGCAGGGTGGCATCGAAGGGGCCGAGCTCCGCGGCGATCACCTCCACCTCCAGGGGGAAGTGGCCCCGCAGGGTGGAATCGCCCCGGCTCACCAAGAGCCAGCCACCGATGCGGCCGGCGGCCACCGCCCGCTCCAGGGCGGGCCTGAGGGCGCCGCAGATTCCGCGCACCCGCTCCGCCGCCGCCTCCGGCGCCAGGGCGCGGGTGTTGGCGAGCAGAAACAGCAGCGGCGAGGGATGGGCCAGGCCGGCCGCAAGGGCCTCGCCATCCCAGCGCAGCAGCAGGGGGCAGCCGTGCACGGTCTGGGACCCGGTGGGGTCATCGTCGATGACGACGATCTTCAGCCCGACCCTGGTGTCGGCGGTCGCCTGTGCCATGGCACCATCGTGCCGTGATGCGCCCTGAGCCCAGCGAGCTGCAGGAGCTGGTGCGGGACCTGCACCGGCAGGGTTCCCCCTGGCTGCCCGCCGGCCTCGGCTCACGGCTCGACTGGGGCCCTCCCGTTCAGGAGGCCTGCCCCGTGCTCAGCGGCGCCCGGCTGCGGGGCGTGCGGGAGTTCAATCCGGGAGATTTCACCATCACCGTGGCCGCCGGAACACCACTGGTGGAGGTCCAGGAGGCCCTGTCCCACCAGCGGCAGTGGCTGGCCCTGGATCCCCCCTGGGGAGACGGTGGTGGCGCCGCCGCCGGCAGCCTCGGCGGGCTGGTGGCCCGGGGTCTGGCCGGCGGATACCGCCAGCGCTACCTGGGGGTGCGGGATCAGCTGATCGGCCTCGAACTGATGCGCGCCGACGGCGTCACCGCCAGGGCCGGCGGCAAGGTGGTCAAGAATGTGGCCGGCTACGACCTGATGCGGCTGTTCACCGGCAGCTGGGGATCCCTGGGCCTGATCACCGAGCTCACCCTGCGCACCCTGCCCCAGCCCCCTCTGCGCCGCAGTGTCTGCTTCCAGGGCGAGATCGGGGAACTGGCATCGCTGAGCCGCTGGCTGCTCGGGTCCAGCCTCAGCCCGGAGCGGATCGACTGGTGGAACGGCCCTCTGGCCGCCGCGGCCGGCCTGGCCCCGGAGCCCCTGCTGCTGATCGGCCTGGCCAGCGTCGATGGGGCGACGCTGCAGGAGCAGGTGCGTTGCCTGCAGGAGCGGAGCACCCTGGGGGCCCGGGTGCTCGATGCCGAAACGACCCAGGCCTGGCTGGCCCTGGCCCGGGGTGGCTCCAAGGCCATGGACGCCCACACCGCTGTGGCGCCCGCCTGGTTGCTGCGGATCGGCGTCAACCCTGACCGCCTCGAGGCGCTGATGCAGGCTCCCGCCCTGGCGGGCCTGGCCGTGGACATGGCCGCCGGCAGCGGACTGGGCATGGCCTGGACAGCTCCCGAGGGAGTTCCCGATTCCGTCCCGGTGGGCCAGGTGAGCGAATTGCGCGACCTCTGCGGTGCCCTGGGCGGCCACCTCACCGTGCTGCGCCAGCCCCCGGGCGCCGCCTTGCCGGCCTGGCTGGATGCCCCCTCCCGCCCCCTGATCGAGGCGATCAAGCGGCGCTTCGATCAGGACGGGCAACTGGCACCGGGGCGTCTGCCCGGGGTGGATCAGAGACTCGCGACGGTGTAGCGACAGCCCAGTTCCATGGTCTCGCCGGGGGCCACCTCCAGACGACGCTCCCCTGTGCTGAGGGCACCCCGGGGACCACTCCAGGGCTCCAGGCAGACCATGGGCCGGGGCGGGTCGGTCCACACCACGACGAGATCCATCGGCGACGACGGATGGAGCGTCACGGCCTGCCCTGCCGCTCCATCCACCAGCCGCACAGGGCCGGTGCCGCGGCAGAGGAAATCGACCCCCTGATCCAGTCGCTGCAGCTGCTCCGCCGTGGCGGCGGGGGTCATGGTGAGGTGGTCGAAGCAGTCCGCCGGCAGGCCTTCCAGCCGCACCTCGGCCGGATCGGAGACGGCGAAGTAGGGATGCAGACCCAGACTGAAGGGAAGGGCCGCCGTGCCGGCCTCACCCCGGTTGCCGATGCGGGCGGTGACGGCGAGGGCCTCCGGGTGCAGCCGCAGTTCCAGCTCCAGGGCGAAGGCGAAGGGGTAGTGGGGGTGGCTGAGTGGCCCGTCCTCCAGGCGCAGCAGCACCCCGTCCCCGGCTGCGAGCGGGGCGATGGACCAGGGCTGATCGCGGGCGAAACCGTGCTGGGTCAGGGGAAAGCGACCCTGGGGGAGGTGGAGCACATCGCCGGGCAGATTGCCGCAGATCGGGAACAGCACCGGCATCCCTCCCCGGACCGACCTGGCGGGATCGGCGAAGCGTTCGGCGTCGAAGTAGAGGATCTCGCGGCCGCCGCAGCGCCAGCCGGTGAGCAGGCCGCCCCGGTCGGGCACGAGGGTGAGCCCATCGCCCGTCGCCGGATCGGTGAAGCGCCAGTGGGGGGAGGCGCCGGTGGGGGGGGACAGGGTCATGGGGGGAGCGGCAGCGGGCTCAGCCGGCGGTCAGCACTGGAACCGGGCTGGCCACCAGGCCCGCCAGCCAGTCGAGCAGGGCGGCATTCACCTGGTCGGGCACCTCATCGTGGGGGCAGTGGCCGGCCTCCAGCACCACCTCGGTGGTGCGGGCCGGGGCATGGCGGCGGAAGCTGGCCTGGCGGCCGGCGGCATTCATCCAGGGGTCGCGGATGCCCCAGAGCAGCAGCAGCGGCGCCTCCAGCTCGGCAAAGAGTTCATCGAGAGGCTGGCCACGGGGGATGTCGAAGACGGTGCGGAAGACGCCGAAGGCGCCCGGATCCCTGGACGGACGCAGAATCGCCTCCACCAGTTCGTCATCGACGTTGGTGCGGTCGACATAGACCTGGTTGAGGGTGCGCCGCACCGTGGCCGGCCGGCGCAGGTTCTCGAACAGCAACCGCTGCAGGACGGGACTGGCCAGCAGAGCCGCCCCCACGCTGCGGCGGGCAATGGCCCACCAGCCCCGGGGGGGCTCCTGCTCATCGCTGAAGGGACCGGCCGCGTTCAGCAGGGCCACTCCGGCAGTCCGCTCCCCCAGGGCGGCGCCGGCCGCCAGGGCGGCGAAGCCGCCGAGGGAGTTGCCCACCAGCACGGTGGGCCGCCCGATCCGCTCCTCCACGTAGGCACAGAGCTGGTCCCGCCAGAGGGCTCCGCCATAGGTGAGACCGGCTGGCTTGGCGCTGCGGCCGAAGCCGAGCAGATCGATGGCATGGACCTCGTGGGTCTCGGCCAGCACGGGAATGTTGAAACGCCAGTGGTCGGTGGAGGCCCCGAAGCCATGCACCAGGAGGATCGCCGGCCCCACCGGATCGGCCGGAGCCTCCCGCAGGGCATGCACCCGATGGCCCAGGAACTGCCAGGGGGGTTCGGGTGGGAAAGCCATGGACGGAGCAGCATCGCGAAGAGAGATGATGCTAGGAAAACCCACTGTCGAGCGGCCCTGCCCGCGGCACCTGGTGCAGGGGGACGCGATGCTTCAGGGCCCGGCCAGCCCCTTCTCCTGCAGGAAGCCCCTGAACGGGGAGGCCAGCATCGTGCTGCCGGTGACGCTGAGGTGATGGTTGTCGGAGTACAGCACCGTTCCATCCTGCCCCCGATGGCGCACCTTCCCATCCAGCAGCAGATAGGGGGTGGGATCAAAGACATGTACGTTGTCCAACCCGGCGGCGATCGCCGCCAGGGTCTCTCGTTGGGTGTTCTGCATGCGGGCCGTCACAGAAGCCGGCGGAGCGCAGAGGGTGCTCCTGTCCCCATCCCCCTGGAGCGTGGCCCAGCTTTCGCAGACCACCGGGTCGCGCACCAGCTCTGGAATGTCCACCATCAGCACAAGCTCGATCCCCCGCTCAGCCAGTCGCCGGGCGAACGCCCTCGTGCTGGCCACGTAGGAGCGCCGCACCTCGTCGGGTTTCAGGCGCCGGCTTCCTTCGTAGACGAGGAAATCCCTTGGGTCCCCTTTGCTGTCGATGTCCCCGAGTTGCTGATTGAGCCAGGAGGAAATCACCACCAGATCGCCTGGCTTCAATCGTTCCAGAGTTCGCTCCATCTCCCCGGCAGCGAACTGGCGGCAGGGTTCATAGCGCTCCTTGTTGAAGCTGACCGTGAGATCGGGGCTGATCAGGCAGCTGCTCTTGAAGGTGAAGCTGATCCGCTGGCCCGTCTCCTCCGTGACCCGATCGAGCATGGGCAGGAGGTGGTGGGCGTGGGAATCACCGATGAGGAAGATCTCTCCGGCTCCGGCCCGGCCCGGCTTGCTGCAACGGTCATAATCGGCCCGGCTGGTGGGGCTGTAAGTGGTCTCGGTACCCACAGCGCAGTTGGTGTCCGTGATCTGGGTGCCGGGAATCACCGGTACGAGGTTGGCGATCTTCTCCTGGGCGGGAACCGGGTCTGAGGTGTTGCCAAGGAAGAGGACCCCGCGGTGGGGATAGGCCAAAGCGTCGATCCCCACCCAGCTGCCCCCCAGAGCCGCCAGGGCCAGCCCCACCTGGACCGGTGCCGGCAGGGGGTGCGTGCGCACCGGCCGCTCCACGAACCTGAACGCCAGCCAGGCGAGAAGGAAGGAGACCACCACCGCCACGAGCATCTGCCAGGGGCGGTCCATTCCCACCGTCCATCGCATCAGCGTCATCACCGGCCAGTGCCAGAGATACAGGGAGTAGGAGAGAAGCCCGCAGGCCACGAGGCCGGTTTCGAGCCAGCGGAAGGGCAGGAATCGACCGTCGGCGCCGGGGCTGGCCTGCAGCACCATCAGGGTTCCCAGCACGGCCGGCAGGGCACCGGGGGCGGGAAAGCCCTGGCTTTCCGAGGTGAACACCAGGCAAGCCAGGAGGATCAGGATCCCGGCCAGCCGCAGCCAGCGACCACGGATCCAGCCCGCCACCAGGCCGCGGCGCTGGGCCATCAGCAGCGCCCCACCCAGGGCCAGCTCCCAGAAGCGACTGGGCATCAGGAAGAAAGCGGCCATCGGCTCCTGGGCCGTCCACCACAGACTCAGGGCCAGGGAAAGACCGATGGTTCCCACCAGAAGCGGCAGGGCACGTCGGTGCTCCATCCCCAGCGCCGCCATCAGCAAGGGAAAGATCAGATAGAACTGCTCCTCCACACCCAGGGTCCAGGTGTGCAGGAAGGGGTTGAGGGAGGCATCGAGGCCGAAGTAATCGTCCGCCCGGGAGAGCAGATGGTTGTTCGACCAGCCATAGAGGGCCTTGACGGCAGTGAGAAAAATCCCCTTGGTCTCGGTGGGAGGCACCAGCAGGGCCACCAGCACGGTGGTGACGCCGATCGTGAGCAGCAGATTGGGGAGCAGCCTGCGGATGCGGCGCAGATAGAACCCTCCCAGCCTGCGGCCCAGGGGTTCCCGGCTGCGGTGCATCAGGGAGCCGGTCACCACGTAACCGGAGATCACCAGGAAGATGTCGACGCCGGTGAACCCCCCCGGCAGCCAGTCTTCATCGAGGTGAAACAGGAACACCGCCAGCACCGCCAGCCCCCGCAGGGCATCGATGTCGGCGCGATACCGGAAGGTGGGGGGAGATCGATCGGCAGGGCCGGAACCCGTCGGACTGGTGACCACGGCCGGGGCCCCTTCCGATCCGACAGCCACTCCGCTCACACCACTGGCCAGGCAGATGAACCGGGAATGGTAAGGCCCTGCGCCCTTCTGCATTCCGCAGGCCCCACGGAATCGGCCGGAGCCTCCGCAGGGCATCCCCCGATGACCCAGGGGACCGCCAGGTGAGTGGGGGCCATGGACGGGGGAGCATCGCGGGGAGGAGCGATGCTGGGACGGACCCCCGGCCGGCGAGCGGCCCTGCCCCCTGCGCCTGCCTCCATGGCCGAAGTCTTCACCCTCTCAGAGCTGCGGCCGCTGCTGCCGGGGGTCGCCCTCTGGGCCCTGGCGCTGTATCTGCCCCTGAGCGTTCCCCTGGCCAGGCTCGAGCAGGCCCTGGCCGAGGGCCCCCTGGAGGAAGGGTGGCAGCAGCTGGTGCTGGTGACCGGCAGCCTGCTGCTGGCCCTGGCGGTGGGTCTTGTGGTGGAGCTGGCGCTGAGCTGGGCCCTGGGACCGGGCTGGTCCGGCAGCCTGGGGCTGATCGCCGTGCTGGGGGGACTCATCCTCGGCCTGGCCGGAGGCAGGGACGGCGACAACCGGAGCTGAGAGCAGCGGGCTGCAGCGGAAGGGGATCAGGCCGCCTGTTCGGCAGGCTTCTCGGCGGGTCTCTCGGTGGCGCTCAGCACCAGGCGCAGCAGCAGCGGCGCCAGGAAGGTGGTGCCGATCACCATCAGCAGGATGGCCGCCTCCAGGGGGGCCGAGAGGATGCCCGCCTGGCTGCCCAGGCCCAGGAAGATCAGCCCCACCTCGCCGCGGGGCATCATCCCCAGACCCACCACCAGCCGATTGGTCTTCTCCTTGCTGGTGTAGCTCCAGCCGGAGGCCACCTTGCCGGCGATGGCCACGGCGAGCAGAAACAGGGCGACGATCAGCCCTTCGTGATTGTCGGTGTTGAAGGGATTCATCACCGAAAGATCGAGGGAGCTGCCGATCAGCACGAAGAACACGGTGGCGAACAGGGCCACCAGGGGCTTCACCGACTGCTGGATCGCTTCGGTGTGTTTCGAGCCGCTGAGGATCAGGCCGGCGGCGAAGGCCCCCAGGGCGGCTTCCAGACCGATGGCCTCGGCGGCGAAACTGCAGACGCCCAGCACCAGGAAACCGGCCACCACCACCTCACCGGGGGCCTTGAGCCGGTCCAGGACCCAGTCGAACGCGGGAGCGGCGGTGCGGCTCAGGAACAGGGCCACCGAAACGAACACGGCGGCGGCAACCACCAGCTGCAGGATCGGACCGGCGGAGAGCACCCCTTCGCCGGCCAGGGCCACCACCACCGCCAGAATCACGATCCCGAAAATGTCGTCGAGCACCGCGGCGCCGATCACGGTCTGTCCTTCCCTGGTCTTGAGAAACTTCAGCTCACCGAACACGCTGGCGGTGATGCCGATGCTGGTGGCCGTCATGGCGGCGCCGGCGAACACCGCCGGGAACAGCGGCACGTGGAACAGGTAAAAGAGGCCGGCGGTTCCCATGGCGAAGGGCAACACCACGCCGGTGAGGGCCACGGTGGTGGCCTGCTTGCCCACTGCCATCAGCTCATCGAGTTCGCTCTCCAGCCCCGTGAGGAACAGCAGGGCGTAGAGGCCCAGCCTGGAGGTGGCCTCGAGGGAGGGGAAACTCTCGTTGTAGATGGTGGTCACCGCCTCGGCGCTCACCCCGGCGCAGGTGCCGATCACGTTGAGCATCCCCTGGTTGAGATCGGCGTGAACGCCGGGGGGAAGGATCAGATGCAGGCCTGTGACACCGACCAGAACGCCGGCGACCAGCTCCCCGAGGATCGTGGGCAGCTTGAGACGCACCATCAGCTCCGCCAGGGCACGGGCCGCCAGGAAGATCACCATGTAGCGGCCTACCGCCAGCAGGGTTTCCACCGTCTCGATCTGGGTGTTCCCGACCTCGAGCAGAAGGCTGGACGCGGGCATGAAGAAGGTGTCGGAGCGATGCGGTCTGGACGTTAAGGGCGCTGGCGCCCGGCCGGTGTGCCCTTGCTGATCTCCCTACAGGACGGGCGGGCGGAACGGCAACCACCGCTACGGTCTGGATACGCACTGGAGGGCTTGCGCCTGAAGGACACCCGCGCGCCGACCGCCATGACCGACCACCAACCACGCAATCTGAGCCTGCCCACGCCCGGGTGCTTCGCGGACCCCGATCGCAGCGGCCTCACGGCGACGGATGTGTTCGACGGCATGACCGAACACCTCTTCTACACACTCGGCAAGCTGGCCCCCAGCGCCAGCCGCCACGATCTCTACATGGCGCTCAGCTACGCCGTGCGCGACCGCCTGATGACCCGCTATCTGGCGGGCATCGAAGCCATCAGCGCCAACCCGAAGCGGATCGTGGCCTATCTGTCGGCCGAGTTCCTGATCGGTCCCCAGCTGAGCAACAACCTGCTCATGCTCGGCATCCAGCAGGAGGCCGCCGAGGCCCTCCGCCAGTTCGGCATCAACGACATCGAGGAGATCCTCGACGTGGAGGAGGAGCCGGGCCTGGGCAACGGAGGCCTGGGCCGCCTCGCCGCCTGCTTCCTCGAATCCCTCGCCTCTCTCGAAATCCCCGCCACCGGCTACGGGATCCGCTACGAGTTCGGCATCTTCGACCAGCTGATCCGCGACGGCTGGCAGGTGGAGATCACCGACAAGTGGCTCAAGGCCGGCTGGCCCTGGGAGATCCCTCGCCCGGACCAGGCCTGTTTCGTGGGCTTCGGCGGCCACACCGAGAGCTACCGGGACCAGAAAGGCGCCTATCGGGTGCGCTGGATCCCCGCCGAGCACGCCATCGGCGTTCCCCACGATGTGCCGGTGCTCGGCTACCGGGTGAACACCTGCGACCGGCTGCGCCTCTGGCGGGCCGATGCCACCGAGTCCTTCGATTTCTACGCCTTCAACAGCGGCGACTACTACGGCGCTGTGGAGGAGAAGGTGGGCTCGGAGACCCTCTCCAAGGTGCTCTACCCCAACGACGGCACCACCAAGGGCCGCCAGCTGCGCCTCAAGCAGCAGCACTTTTTCGTCAGCTGCTCGCTCCAGGACATGATCCGCAGCCTCGATGCCCGCGGCATCCCGATCCGGGAGTTCCCCGAGCACTGGGCCATTCAGCTCAACGACACCCACCCCTCCATCGCCGTCGCCGAGCTGATGCGGCTGCTGCTCGACGACAAGCACCTGGACTGGGACACCGCCTGGACCATCACCACCGCCTGCCTCTCCTACACCAACCACACCCTGCTGCCGGAGGCCCTCGAGACGTGGGGCCTTGAGCTGTTCGGCTCGCTTCTGCCTCGCCACCTGGAGCTGATCTTCGAGATCAACCGCCGCTTCCTCCAGCAGGTACGCCTCAAGTACCCCGGAAACGACAGCGTGCTGCGTCGCCTCTCGATCATCGATGAATCCAGGGGCAAGGCGGTGCGCATGGCCCACCTGGCCACCGTCGGCTCCCACCATGTCAACGGGGTGGCGGCCCTGCACAGCGAACTGGTGAAGAAGGATCTCTTTCCCGAGTTCGCCGCCCTCTGGCCGGAGAAGTTCACCAACGTCACCAACGGCGTCACACCGCGCCGCTGGGTGGCCCTGGCCAATCCCCAGCTCTCGGCCCTGCTGGACGAGACGATCGGCAACGGCTGGGTGCGCAACCTCGAGGAGCTGCGCCAGCTGGAGCGCTACGCCGACGACGCCGGCTTCCTTGAGCACTGGGGGGCCACCAAGCTGTCGGTGAAGCGCCACCTCACCCACTACATCCATCGCCACACGGGCGTGCTTGTGGATCCAGCGTCGATGTTCGACGTGCAGGTGAAGCGCATCCACGAGTACAAGCGCCAGCACCTCAATGCCCTGCAGGTGATCGCCCAGTACCTGCGCATCAAGAACGGCCTGGCCGACGGCATGGCCCCGCGCACGGTGATCTTCGGTGGCAAGGCCGCCCCCGGCTACGCCATGGCCAAGCTCATCATCCGCTTCATCAATGGCATCGCCGAGGTGGTCAACGCCGACCCCGACATGGACGGGCGCTTGCGGGTCATCTTCCTGGCGGATTACAACGTGAAGCTGGGGGAGCGGGTGTATCCGGCCGCCGATCTCTCCGAGCAGATCTCCACCGCCGGACTGGAGGCCTCCGGCACCGGCAACATGAAATTCATGATGAACGGCGCCCTCACCATCGGCACCCTTGACGGGGCCAACGTGGAAATCCGCGAGCAGGTAGGGGATGACAACTTCTTCCTGTTCGGCCGCACCACCGAAGGCATCGCCACCCTCCGCAACGAGGGCTACCGGCCCTGGGAGCGGATCGCCTCCATCCCCGAGCTGCCGGAGGTACTGAACCTGATCAGGCACGGCCACTTCAGCAACGGCGACACGGATCTGTTCCGGCCCCTTCTGGAGAACCTCACCGGCCGCGATCCCTTCTTCGTGCTGGCCGACTTCTCCTCCTACCTGGAGGCCCAGGAGGCCGTGAGCCGCACCTGGAGCGATCGGAACCGCTGGAATCGGATGTCGCTGCTGAACACCGCCCGCAGCGGGTTGTTCTCCTCCGACCGTTCGATCCGCGAGTACGCCGAGCGGATCTGGCGGTCGGAGGAGTTTCCGGTGACGATCACCTGCGAAATCGACGAAGCGCCTGTGAAGGGCAGGATGCTGTCGTCGCCCCAGTGAACCTCAGCCGCCGCGGTGATCCGGCAGATCGGGTGTCTGGTGGAGCAGCCGGTTGAGGCGCAGCCGATCGGCATTGAGCGGGTCGGGGGCCAGCTCACCGGCCACCTCCCGGAAGGTCTGCTCCACCGGCTCTGGCACCCGCACATCGAAGATGCGCTCCATCAGGGCTTCGATGGAGAACAGATGGGCGTTGATGTTCTCCAGGTCGGCCATGGCCTGCTGGATGGCATCGTTTTCCGGCGCCACGGGGCAGGAGGCGGCCGAAGAGCCCTGATCAGAGGGGGGAGGGGCAGGAGCCGGCTCTCCATCGCCATGCTGCTTCTGGAGCTCCTCGAGCACCCGGCCGGCCAGGGTACGGAACGACTGGAGCGCAGCCCAGTTCAGCTCCTGCTGCTGGCGCAGGCTCGGATTTTCACGGATCAGCCGGTCGTGTTCCCGATAGAACCGCTGGCAATCAGGACATTGGCAGGGCTCTTCTGGCACCGCGTCCCTTCTTCATTCAATGACCATCATGGCACCGTCAGGCCGCAAGGGGGCCCTGATCGCCGCAATCCGGCTTCTCACTGAAAGCGGGCAGGGGAATTTCGATCGAACCCACCACCTGGATCACGTCCCGCAGGCGCATGGAATCGGCGAACCAGCCCATGGCCTGCTCCACGTCACCGCGACGCTCCGCGTCACCGGCCTGCTCCTCGTGGGCCTCGGCCAGCAGGGCCAGCCAGCAGAGACAACGGGCCTGAACCACCGAGAGTTCGAGATCGCCGGGATGGCTGTCGGCGATGCGCTCGCTCTCCTGTTGCACCAGCAGCCGCAGGCGCAGGTCGTGAAGCTGGGTCATCCGGTGGTGACGACTGGCATCACGCTAGCGACGGTGGACACCTTTGGGCCAACCCCACCGGTAGTGCCGGCTACGGTCAGGACCATCCTCATGGACCCGCCCCGCAGGGTTCCGAACCGATGGCCGTCGCCCCCGGTGGCCAAGCGACGCCATTCCCGGAGGCTTCACCTTTTTTCATGGACCAGCGATCAACCCTCGATTCCGGGGTCGAGGCGATACCCCCTTCTGAGGATCACGGGCGGGATGAAGCGCGGCTTCACCTCACGCCCACCACCCTGCTCCCGTTCAGCTCGGCGGCCAGGCCAGCCTGTTCTGCCCCTCGAACACCGGCCCCAACCCGTGACGGACAGGGTGGTTGATTCCGCTGTCACTCCAGCTGTTTCCGGTAGCGACATCACGTCCAGCTGCCGTCGTCTTCAGCCCCATCCGGGGAGGGCTCCTTGAGCCCGTTCCGCGCCTCCGCCAGCGAGTTGCTGCTTCAGCCACCAGGCGGCTCGGCCTGTCTACCCGAAGACCACGATCCAGATGTCCCCCTGTCCAGTCCTGGAGGCCGACGCCCATTCCAAGCCTCCTCAGCCGCTGCTGTCGGATGATGCGTCACCAAGAAATCCTGAAGTGTCGATCTGCAATCTCTAGGGATGTTTCACAATATCGGCCCCATCGCAATCGACAATAACGCCACCACGGCTCGATCCCGCATGAAGGGAAATTCCTCTCTCTTCTTCCGATCACCCTGCAGAGCGGAATGGACGCCGCTGCACCCTGCCTCCCCCCGAAGGTGACACGATGAAAAAGCCGATCTTCTGTTGAGCCGAACCGGCAGCGCAAAGCCCATTTCAATGATGATCAGCTACTCAGCTCCATGGGCATCGGTATTTCGCAGGAGAAAATTCTCTCCGGCCTGAAGAATCCCTCTGGAGACACTATTCTGGCCAATCAAGCAACCACAGATGGAGATCTCAAGATCATTGCCGAGCCCGAACGCTAATGGGTGTTGCATTTCTGGAATCAGGAGCTCCTCGTCTCGACACCGATCTCTTTTCTTGTGAGCACGTTCCTGGTCGGCCTTTTCATTCGAGAGCTGCGCAAACCAAATGGTCTGGACGATGAACTGAAGCGTGACCTGATCCACCCTGGCGTGTTCATTCCCATTGTCGAGCAGGCTGGGCTGATCGGGACAATGACCGAATGGCTGCTTGCGTATGCGATCCAAGATCAGGACATTCTTCGGCAACGCTTTCCAGATCTGTATGCTTCGATCAATCTTTCGCCAACCCGGCTGAAGACCGGTAACGTCAGCCACCTCATCCAGATCCTCAACACCAACAGTGCTGCCAGGGCGCTGATTACTTTTTAGATCACTGATAATGAGATGTCCGAGGAGCAATCAGAGAGCGTGAAAGATGCCATCGCCGATCTCAAGCAGTGGGGCGAACAACTGGCCATTGACGACTTCGGAATAGACCACTCCAATATTGCTTATCAACAAAGGCCTGACGTGGGTCACCTCAAGCTGGACAACATCTTCATCCAAGGCCTGCATGCCGGAAATGATATTGCCCACCTGGTGGATGGGCTGATCGATTTTGGGGATCGATTCAAATTGCGCATTGTGGCGAAGGCATAGAAAACGAAACACAGTTCCAATACCTGAGAGAGCGAGGGGTCGCTGATGGCCAGGGTTGGCTGTTTTCGGCAGCTTTGCCATGGGATGACTATCTTCCGTTCCTGCAAGCCCAGGACGTTTGATTCTCCGGCCAGGCCGAGGCACAAGTCACAGAGCCAGAGAGAACGGCAGAAAGAATGAATATCTGGAAAGGGTTGTCCTCCATGGTTCCCTCCGCTTGGTCGCAGGATCCCCTGCTTACAGCTGCTGCCGTGACCCCTGACTGTGGGGGTGACCTGTGCAGGGCATCCCGGGAGGGGCCTGAGGCCACCAGCCACCTGGATCTCAACCGCTGTGGTCGATCTGAGCCATCCCTCCCGGTTGAGGATCAGACCGCTGATCGCCCGGTGCTCGGATGTGGGTGCCTCCCCAACCCCCAAGGAGATCTCACCGTTCTGGGGGGGGGGATGAACGGGGCTGGCGGGACTCGAACCCACGACCTACGGTTTAGGAAACCGTCGCTCTATCCGGCTGAGCTACAGCCCCTCTCCTGGCATGGCTGCCGCAGGTGGCCACCAAACTGAAAGCCAGCATAAGACGGCATGGAAAACCGGCTGGCTGCGGCAGCCATCCATCTGGCCGGCTGCTGCGCCGCGGTTCATCTCAGGGGCCCTGCGGTCGAGCCTTAATCTGAACCACGGAAAGCAGGCGAGGTGATCGCGATCGGTGCGGTGCGGCCTCCGGGCCGACACCAAGACCGGTTGAGGAAAGTCCGGGCTCCCCAATGGCCAGGCTTGCTGGGTAACGCCCAGTGCGGGTGACCGTGAGGACAGTGCCACAGAAACACACCGCCGATGGCCCGGGCTTGCCCGGTGCACAGGCAAGGGTGCAAGGGTGCGGTAAGAGCGCACCAGCGGCATCGAGAGATGCCGGCTCGGTAAACCCCGGCTGGGAGCAAGGCCCAGGGACAACGGTTGGCCATCTTCCCCGTCCCGATTCCCATGCGCCGCTCGAGGCCGCCGGTGACGGCGGTCCCAGACAGATGATCACCCCTTCTGCCGTCGGCTCCGCCGACGGCAGAGGAGAACAGAACCCGGCTTACGTCCTGCTTTCCCCCCTTGCCCCGTGATGAACCCCCAGCGCCGCCGGCAGCTGCTGGCCTTTCTCGAGCGCCAGGGGTTCGACGCCGATTCTGGATTTCTGCCCGCGGATCCAGGCGCCTCCAGCGCCGCCCTGGCCACTGTTGATGAGGCCCTCACCCACAGCTCCACCGGCCTGAGCCGTCATCACGACCGGCTGGAGTTTCTCGGCGATGCGGTGCTGCGACTGGCGGCGGCCGAATTCCTTCGCCGCCACCATCCCTCCCTGAACGTGGGGGACAGCTCCTCCCTGCGGGCCCAGCTGGTGAGCGACCGCTGGCTCAGCGATCTGGCCGTCGCCATCGATCTGGAGCCGCTGCTGCTGCTCGGGCCGATGGCCGCGGGCGACCGGGCCGGCCGCTCCACCGTGCGGGCCGAATGCTGCGAAGCCCTGGTGGGGGCGATCTACACGGTGGGCGGCGGCGAGCAGGGGGGCCTGGTGGCCGTGCAGCGCTGGCTGGGCCCCCACTGGCAACGCTGCGCTGCCGAGCTGCTGGCCGACCCGCTGCGCCACAACTGGAAATCGGCCCTGCAGGAGTGGAGCCAGGGCCAGGGCAAGGGACTTCCCACCTACACCTGCCGGGAACGAAGCCGGGTGCATGGGGATCCGGAGCGCTTTGAGTGCCGGGTGGTGGCGGCCGGTCTGAGCGGTGAAGGCCGGGGGGGGTCCCGCCGGGAAGCCGAACAGCAGGCGGCCCGGGCGGCCCTGGCGGCCCGGGCTGAGCGGGAGCTCAGGCCTGCTCGAGAGTGCTGATGGGCACGGTCACCAGCTTGTCCCAGTTGCCCCCTTCGAACAGGACAGCGGCCATGGCGCCGCTGATGCGCTGCACGAAGCCCTGGTAGCCGTTGTAGATGGAGCGGGGATCGCGCACCACCACCGTGGAGCCGGGCAGGATGGGAAGGCTTGCCATGGCGTAGGCCCTGCAGAGGCCATCAATTCGTTTCATTATCGGCGCAGGGCGTCCCCTCCGACGTGCCCGTGGGAACCACCAGGACCGGTCCCCGGCCGGAAGGCGATGATGCGGCCCAGGAGAGGGGTTCAGGCCGTGGCCGAGACCAGGTTTGAGGGTCCCGGGGACGACCCGGGTGAGCTGATGGTGGTGGGGCGTTTCGTGGCGGCCCAGGGCATGGGCGGCGAGGTGCGCCTGCTCCCCCTCAGTGATTTCCCCGAGCGCTTCACCCGCCCCGGAAACCGCTGGCTGCAGGCCCCACGGGCCGAACCGCGGCAGGTGCGGTTGCTGGCCGGGCGCCCCGTGCCGGGAAAGACCCTTTTCGTGCTGCGGCTCGAAGGCATCGACGACCGGACCGCCGCTGAAGCCCTGGTGGGCCAGCATCTGCTCGTGCCAGCCGACGACCGTCCCAGCCTGGAACCGGGCGAGTTCCACCTGCTCGATCTGGTGGGGCTCCAGGTGCGTCTCCTGAAGGAGCCCGCCACCGCGGTGGGCACGGTGACGGACCTGATCCACGCCGGCAACGACCTGCTCGAGGTGGAGCTCGCCGCAGTGCCCGGCGAGGCAGGAGCCGAGCCGGCCTCGCCCCGACGGCTGCTGATCCC
The DNA here is from genome assembly GCA_942491175.1 of uncultured bacterium. Classification (GTDB taxonomy): domain Bacteria; phylum Cyanobacteriota; class Cyanobacteriia; order PCC-6307; family Cyanobiaceae; genus Cyanobium. The sequence continues at coordinate 40,443 of CALNZO010000020.1, forward strand.
TTTCGTCGAGCCCATCGTGCCGGAGGTGAACCTGGCGGAGGGCTGGATCGGCATCTGACTCCGCCACCGGGCCTTCTGGACCTCTGAATGGTGGACCTCTGCCGACGGGGGCGACTGATTCCGGTTGAATGGGCCCTTCCGTTGGTCCTACGGGACAGCTGCCGCAGCGATGGCTTCCCCTTCCCTTGTTCCGGTGATCCTCTGTGGGGGCACCGGCACGCGCCTCTGGCCCCTGTCCAGGGCCAGCTATCCCAAGCAGTACTGGCCCCTGGCCGGCACGGCCGAGGAAACCCTGCTGCAGCAGACCCAGCAGCGGCTGCAGGGCCTGCCCGGCCTGGCGCCGCCGCTGCTGATCTGCAACGAGGACCATCGCTTCATCGTCGCCGAGCAGATGCGTCAGATCGGCGTGGAGCCCGCCGCGATTCTGCTCGAACCGGTGGGCCGCAACACCGCTCCTGCGGTGGCGGTGGCCGCCCTGCAGGCCACCGCCCGCGGAGACGACCCCCTTCTGCTGATCCTGGCCGCGGACCACGTCATCCGCCGGGCCGCCGACTTCCGCGCCACCGTGACCGCCGGAATTGAGGCGGCCGCCACCGGCCAGCTGGTCAGTTTCGGGATCGTTCCCACCAGCGCGGAAACCGGCTACGGCTACATCGAGGCCGCCGAGCCCCTGGCGGCCACGCCCGTGCCGATCGCCCGCTTCGTGGAAAAGCCCGATCGCGCCACGGCCGAAGCGTTTCTCGCCACCGGCCGCTTCACCTGGAACAGCGGCATGTTCCTGTTCCGCGCCAGCGCCATCCTGGCGGAACTGGAGCGCCTCGCCCCCGAGGTGGTGAGCGCCTGCCGCGTGGCCCTGGAGCAGGACAGCGCCGACCTGGAGTTCCTGCGGCTGGAGCGGGAAGCCTTCGCCAATGGTCCGAACGTGGCGATCGACGTGGCCGTGATGGAGAAGACCGACCGGGGGGTCGTGCTGCCCCTTGATGCCGACTGGAGTGACGTGGGCAGCTGGGGGGCTCTGTGGGAAACCTCCGAACAGGACCCCGAGGGCAACGTCCTGCGGGGTCGGGTGATCAGCGAAGGCAGCCGCAACTGCTATCTGCGCAGCGAGCACCGGCTGGTGGTGGGGCTGGGCGTGGAGGATCTGGTGGTGGTCGAAACCGATGACGTGGTGCTGGTGGCCCACCGCGACCGCGCCCAGGAGGTGAAAGGCATCGTCGGCCGGCTGGAGCGGGACGGAGCCCCCGAGAGCAGGGCCCACCGCCGCATCTACAGGCCCTGGGGCCACTACGACGGCGTGGTGGAAGGGGAGCGCTGGCAGGTCAAGAAGATCTCGGTGAAGCCAGGCGCCAGCCTTTCCCTGCAGATGCACCATCACCGCGCTGAGCACTGGGTGGTGGTGCGGGGCACCGCCGTGGTGGAGAAGGACGGGGTGGAGGAGCTGGTGGGCGAGAACCAGAGCACCTACATCCCGCTGGGCTCCCGGCACCGCCTCACCAACCCGGGCAAGATCCCCATGGAGCTGATCGAGGTGCAGAGCGGCCCCTATCTGGGCGAGGACGACATCGTCCGCTTCGATGACCGCTACGGACGCAGTGACACCCCGGCCCTGACCCACCCCTGAGGGCCCCTCACGGCCGCCGGCCTGCGGCGGGCGCGCCCGCGGAGCGGGCAACGCCGCCTCCGGCCGGTGGCCGTGAGGGCTCAGGGGGGCAGGCGTGGTGGGGAGAGAGACCCTTCAGCGGCGGGGCACCCCTGGCTGAGGAGCCCTGCAGGCCAGCGGGTGTTCCCCACCCCCGGGGGTGTCGTGCCGCGGACTCCCGAAGGCGGCGTTGCCCGCGCCAGCGGGCGCGCCCGCCGGAGGGAGACCGCGGCCCGACACCCTCACTCGACGGTGACGCTCTTGGCCAGGTTTCTCGGCTGATCGACGTCGAGCCCCCGATGGGCGGCGATGTGATAACTCAGCAACTGCATCGGAATCACGGTGAGCAGGGGGCTGAGCAGCTCGTCCACCTCCGGCAGAGGCAGCAGCACGTCGAAGAGCTCGGTGTCCGGGCAGACAGGGGCCACGCCGATCAGCTGGGCATCGCGGGCCTTGGCTTCCTGGGCATTGGAGAGCACCTTCTCGAACACGGTTCCCGGCACGGCGATCGAAACCACCGGCACCCGGGCATCGAGCAGGGCGATCGGACCGTGTTTCATCTCGCCTGCCGGGTAGCCCTCGGCATGGATGTAGCTGATCTCCTTGAGCTTGAGGGCTCCCTCCATGGCGATCGGGTAGTTGATCCCCCGACCCAGGAAGATCACGTCCTGGGTGTCGGAGAACAGGTGGGCCAGCTCAGCGCAGCGCCGGTCGTGGTCCTCGACCAGCCCCTGCAGTACCGAGGGCAGGGCCCGCAGCTGCTCCACCAGGGCCCGCAGCTGGGCGGGGGTGCGGCCGCCGCCGAGGGGATGGGCCGTGCCGCCGCGCCGCTCGGCGAAGGCCACCGCCAGGCCGTAGAAGGCCAGCAGCTGACCCAGGAAGGTCTTGGTGGCCGCCACCCCCACCTCGATGCCGGCACCGATGTCGAGCAGGTGGGGCACCATCCGACCCATGGAGCTCTCCGGACGGTTGGTGATGCCCAGCAGGCGGGAGGCATAGGCAGGATCGGCCACCAGGGCCCGGCGCTCCTGCTCCATCACCAGGGCGGCGAGGGTGTCGGCTGTCTCCCCCGACTGGGTGACGCCGATGGTGAGCGTATGGGGAGCCAGGGGAGGCGGCGCATAGCGGAATTCGCTGGCATAGAACACAGCCGTGGGGAGGCCCGCCAGCTGCTCCAGCAGGTAGGCACCCACCTGGGCCGCATGGCGGCTGGTGCCGCAGGCCAGGATCTGAATCCGCTCCACGCCTTCGTAGACCGTTTCATCGAGGGGCAGGGCCACCAGAGCTTCGCTGGGCAGATGGCGGGCCACCCAGAGGGCCGCCGTTTCCGGCTGCTCATGGATCTCCTTGTGCATGAAGTGGCGAAAGCTGCGCTTGTCCGCCACGTGCTCGGTGCCCACCAGGAGCTGGGGGTTGCGCTGCACCCTTGCTCCGGCATCGTCGTAGAGCTCGATGCCGAGGGGGGTGAGCAGGGCCACCTCGCCGTCGTGCAGGGGCAGGATCGTGCGGGTGAAGCCGGCCAGGGCCGGGGTGTCGCTGGCGCAGAGAAATTCCCCCTCCCCGAGGCCGATCAGCAGGGGAGCCTGGCGGCGGGCCACCACCACCGCTCCCGGCACCGCCGCCCAAACCACCGCCAGGGCATAGGCCCCCTGGAGCAGGGGCAGCACCTGCTGCAGGGCCTCCAGCAGCAGGGCAGGCGAAGGACTGGCCCCCTCGGCCTGCCGCTCTCCCAGGCGACGGGCGATCAGGTGGGGGATCACCTCGGTGTCGGTGTCGGAGAGGAACCGGACCCCTTCCGCCTGGAGCTGCTCCCTGAGGCTGCGGTGGTTCTCGATGATCCCGTTCTGGACCACCGCCAGCTCGCCGCTGCCGTCGAGGTGGGGATGGGCGTTGCGCTCCTCGGGCTTGCCGTGGGTGGCCCAGCGGGTGTGGCCGATGCCGCACTGCCCCGGAGCCCCCCGTTCCTCGAAACGGGCCGTCAGGTTGACCAGCTTGCCCTCGGCCCTGAGGCAGTGAAGGCCCGCCCCGTCGACGGTGGCGATGCCGGCGGAGTCGTAGCCGCGGTACTCGAGCTGGCGCAGGCCCTCCAGCAGCTGGGGGGCCGCCTCCCGCGAACCGATCAGGGCAACGATGCCGCACATAGGGACAGGGATCCGGCGGGGGAACGGGGACGGGAGGGCACAAAAAAGCCCGGCGCAGGCGCCGGGCATGAGCTTATGGGAGGCCAGCTGGACCGCTGGCTTCAGTAGGCCAGGCCCATGGAGCGGCTGGTCTCGTCACCCAGGTAGACGCGGATGCTGAGGAAGTCGGTGGGGCAGGCGGTTTCGCAGCGCTTGCATCCGACGCAGTCCTCGGTGCGAGGGGAGGACGCGATCTGGCCGGCTTTACAGCCATCCCAGGGGACCATCTCGAGAACGTCGAGGGGACAGGCACGGACGCACTGGGTGCAGCCGATGCAGGTGTCGTAGATCTTGACGGCGTGGGACATGCCAGGGCCGGGAACGAACGGCGAGGTGCCCAAAGTACCCAGGCCGTTCCGGCGCAGGGCCGGACCACCCCCGGCCGTCACCCTTGTTCATACGCCGAAAGATCCCGAACGGGGCGACCCGTAGGATGCTGCCTCCCTCACAGCAGCCATGTCCCAGGAAGCGATCTTCGAGAAAGTCCGGGCGATCGTTGCCGAACAGCTCAGCGTGGAGGCTGCCGAGGTCAAGCCGGAATCCAACTTCCAGAACGACCTGGGTGCCGACTCCCTCGACACGGTGGAGCTGGTGATGGCCCTGGAGGAAGCCTTCGACATCGAGATCCCCGACGAGTCGGCCGAAGGGATCACCACGGTGGGCGACGCCGTCAAATACATCCAAGAGAAGCAGGCCTGAGGCGTTCATGGTGGAGGGTCTCCGCCGCGTCGTCGTCACCGGCCTGGGCGCGGTCACACCGATCGGCAACAACGTCGGCCAGTACTGGGAGGGGCTGAGCACCGGCCGCAACGGAGTGGCGTCCATCAGCCTTTTCGATGCCTCCCGGCATGCCTGCCGCTTCGCCGCGGAAGTCAAGGAGTTCGACCCCGCCGGCTGGCTGGAACCCAAGGAAGCGAAGCGCTGGGACCGCTTCTGTCAGTTCGGGGTGGTCGCCGTCAAGCAGGCTGTCGACCATGCCGGGCTGAGCATCGATGACAGCAACGCCCAGCGGGTGGGGGTGTCCATCGGCTCGGGGGTGGGTGGTTTGCTGATGATGGAAACCCAGGCCCACGTCCTGGCCGACCGCGGTCCCGACCGGGTCAGTCCGTTCTGTGTGCCGATGATGATCCCCAACATGGCCACAGGGCTGGCGGCGATTGCGATCGGCGCCAAGGGCCCCAGCAGTGCCGTGGCCACGGCCTGCGCCGCCGGCTCCAACGCCATCGGCGACGCCTTCCGCCTGATCCAGCTGGGCCTGGCCGATGCCATGGTCTGCGGCGGCGCCGAATCGGCGATCACTCCTCTGGGGGTGGCCGGGTTCGCCAGTGCCCGGGCCCTCTCCTTCCGCAACGAAGACCCCGCCACGGCCAGTCGTCCGTTCGACGCCGATCGCAACGGCTTCGTCATCGGCGAGGGGGCCGGCGTGCTGGTCCTCGAGAGCCTGGAGCACGCCACGGCCCGCGGCGCCACGGTTCTGGCTGAGATCGTCGGCTACGGCATGACCTGCGACGCCTACCACTACACCCTTCCCTCCCCGGGAGGTGTGGGGGCGTCGGAGGCGATCCGCCTGGCCCTGGCCGATGCCCGGCTGGAGCCGGAGGTGGTGGACTATGTCAATGCCCACGGGACCAGCACCCAGGCCAACGACAGCAACGAGACCGCCGCCATCAAGTCGGCCCTCGGTGCCCACGCCATGACCATCCCGGTCAGTTCCACCAAGTCGATGACCGGCCACCTGCTGGGCGGCAGCGGCGGCATCGAGGCGGTCGCCTCGGTGCTGGCGATAGGCCACAACCTGGTACCGCCTACGATCAACTACAGCACGCCTGATCCCGCCTGCGATCTGGATGTGGTGCCCAACCAGGCCAGGGGACACACGGTCAACGTCGTGCTCTCCAACTCCTTCGGATTCGGCGGCCACAACGTCTGTCTCGCCTTCCGCCGGATGACCTGAACCACCCCGCGCCCCGCCGCACCGGGTCACCCCCATCCCCAGGAAAACCTCCCCTCTTCCCACATCCCCCCTGTCAAGCCATGGTCGCCGCCCCCACCACCCCGGTCGATAGCCACGTAGAGACGCTCTGCATCAACAGCATCCGCTTCCTGGCGGTCGATGCGATCAACAAGTCCAATTCGGGCCACCCCGGCCTGCCCATGGGCTGCGCTCCGATGGCCTACTCCCTGTGGGACAAGGTGCTGCGGCACAACCCGAAGAATCCGCAGTGGTTCAACCGCGACCGCTTCGTGCTCTCGGCCGGCCACGGCTGCATGCTGCTCTATGCCCTGCTGCACCTCACGGGCTACGACAGCGTCAGCCTGGAGGACCTCAAGCAGTTCCGCCAGTGGGGCTCCCGCACCCCGGGCCACCCGGAAACCTTTGAAACACCTGGAGTCGAGGTCACCACCGGCCCCCTGGGCCAGGGCATCTCCAACGCCGTCGGCCTGGCGATCGCCGAAGCCCACCTGGCGGCGAAGTTCAACAAGCCGGACGCCACCATCGTCGATCACCACACCTACGTGCTGATGGGTGACGGCTGCAACCAGGAGGGGGTCGCCAGCGAAGCGGCCTCCCTGGCCGGCCACCTGGGCCTGGGCAAGCTGATCGCCCTGTACGACGACAACCACATCACGATCGACGGCAACACCGGTGTGTCCTTCACCGAGGACGTGATGAAGCGCTACGAGGCCTACGGCTGGCACGTGCAGCACGTGGCCGAGGGCAACACCGACGTGGCTGCCATCACCCGGGCGATCGAGGCGGCCAAGGCGGTCACCGACCGGCCCAGCCTGATCAAGGTCACCACCACCATCGGCTACGGATCCCCCAACAAGGCCAACACCGCCGGGGTGCATGGCGCCGCCCTCGGAGCCGAGGAGGCCGAGCTCACCCGCCAGCAGCTGGAGTGGACCTGCGGCGCCTTCGAGGTGCCCGAGCCCGCCTCCGAGCACTGGCGCCAGGCCATCCAGCGGGGTGCCGCTTCCGAGGCCTCCTGGAACGAGAGCCTGGCGGCCTACCGCAGCCGCTACCCCAGCGAAGCGGCGGAATTCGAGCGGATGCTGCGCGGTGAACTGCCCCAGGGCTGGGATGCGGCCCTTCCCGTCTTCACCCCCGCCGACAAGGGTCTGGCCACCCGCCAGCACTCCCACAACGCCCTCAACACCTTCGGCCCCAGCCTGCCCGAGCTGATCGGCGGCTCCGCCGACCTCACCCACTCCAACCTCACGGACATCAAGGGCGAGGCCAGCTTCCAGAAGGGATTCGAGGCCAACCGCTACCTGCACTTCGGGGTTCGTGAGCACGCCATGGCGGCGATCCTCAACGGCATCGCCTACCACAACAGCGGTCTGATCCCCTATGGCGCCACCTTCCTGGTCTTCGCCGGCTACATGATCGGCGCCATGCGCCTGTCGGCCCTCTCCCAGCTGGGCGTGGTCTACGTGCTCACCCACGATTCGATCGGTCTGGGCGAAGACGGCCCCACCCACCAGCCCGTCGAAACCCTCGCCAACCTGCGGGCCATCCCCAACATGCTGGTGATCCGCCCCGGTGACGGCAACGAGACCGTGGGGGCCTACAAGGTGGCCATCACCAACCGCAAACGCCCCACCGTGCTGGCCCTCAGCCGCCAGGCCATGGTCAATCAGGCCAATTCCGCCGCCGACAAGGTCGCCCTGGGTGGATACGTCCTGGAGGATTGCCAGGGCACACCGGATCTGATCCTGATCGGCACCGGCACCGAGCTGGATCTCTGCGTCAAGGCGGCCGCCCAGCTCACGGCCGAGGGACACAAGGTCCGCGTCGTTTCCATGCCCTGTGTCGAGCTCTTCGAAGAGCAGGACGCCGCCTACCGCGAGTCGGTGCTGCCCGCGGCCGTTCGCAAGCGGGTGGTGGTGGAAGCCTCCAGTTCCTTCGGCTGGCACAAGTACACCGGCTTCGACGGGGCCAGCGTGTCGATCGACAGCTTCGGCGCTTCCGCCCCCGGCGGGATCTGCCTGGAGAAGTTCGGCTTCACCGTCGACAACGTG
>CALNZO010000021.1:0-97368 GCA_942491175.1 uncultured bacterium
GCCAGGAACTGGCGATCCCCGTGAGCCATCGCCCCAAGCCCCTGCAGCTGGTGACGATCCAGCCCGAGACCGGGGCCAACACCCGTCTGGTGGTGATCTCCCATGGGCTCTGGGACGACCCCGAGAGCTTCGAGGGCTGGGGCCGGCACCTGGCCAGCCACGGCTACACCGTGCTCCTGCCCCGCCACCCCGGCAGCGACAGGTCCCAGCAACAGGCGATGCTTTCCGGCACGACGCCTCCCCCCAGCCCGGAGGACCTGCGGCTGCGGCCCATGGACGTGACCTCCGTGATCGATGCGGCCGCGGCGGGCGCTCTGCAGCTGCCGGCGGGTCTGCGCACCGACAGCGTTGTGGCCATGGGCCAGTCCTATGGCGCCACCACGGTGCTGCAGCTGGCCGGGGCCCGCCCCAGCGCCACCCTGCTGCAGCGCTTCTGCGCCGACGTGAAGAACCCGGCGCGCAACGTCAGCTGGGTGCTGCAGTGCAGCTTCCTCACCTCGGCCAACCATGCCGACCTCGCCGATCCTCGCGTCAGGGCGGTGGTGGCGGTCAGCCCGCCGATGTCGCTGCTGTTCGATGAGGGCTCGGCACGCGGCATGAACGGGCGGGTGCTGCTGGTGAGTGGCAGCCGTGACTGGGTGGTGCCCTCGGGCCCGGAGGCGCTCCGGCCCATGGCGGAGGAGGCACGCAACGTGGGCGGCGGCCACAGGGTGGTGCTGGCCAAGGAGGGGGATCACTTCAACCTGCGCTCCCCCTTCGCCGAGGGGGGCGGCGCCCTGAGGGGCCTGCTGCTGGCCTGGACCGACGGCGCCTTCACCGCAGGCAGCGCGGCGGCCCCGGGCCCGGACGCTCCCTCCCTGCTGCCTGTCGACGGCTGGGGGGACACGGAGTTTCCCCTGGTGGACGTCACCGCAGCCCTCAGGACGCTGCCGATCGGCCCGAATCCCTAGGCCGCCGCCGCCATGTCGCGCCTTCGGGGCGTCTTCCGTAATCTGGTTTCTCCCATGGGGATCCGGACCTGGCCCAGGCCATGACAGAAACGCTGGCACCCTTGTCCGATTCCGTGACTCCCTCCACGTCCGTGCCCCTGCGCCGCGTTCCCAGGGAGTTCCTGGATCCTCCGGCGGCCTGGAACCCCACCGTGGGCCTGTTCCTGGCGGGTTACGGCCTGGCGGCCCTCACCATCTGGGGCTGGTTCGTGGGGGACTGGCCCCTGGCGCCCCTGCTGGTCCTCGGCTTCCTGGCCCTGCATCTGGAGGGCACCGTGATCCATGACGCCTGCCACAACGCGGCCCATCCGAACCGCTTCTGGAACGCCGTGATGGGCCATGGCGCCGCCCTGCTTCTGGGTTTCAGCTTCCCGGTGTTCACCCGGGTGCATCTGCAGCACCATGCCCACGTCAATGACCCGAAGCTGGATCCCGACCACATCGTCAGCACCTTCGGCCCCCTGTGGCTGATTGCGCCGCGGTTCTTTTATCACGAGGTGTTCTTCTTCAGGCATCGCCTCTGGCGTCACAATGAATTGTTCGAATGGGCCCTGGCCCGCACCCTCTTCGTGCTGATCGTGGTGGCGGCCGCCCGCTACAACTTTCTCCCCTTCGTCTTCAACTGCTGGTTCGCTCCGGCCCTGATGGTGGGCGTCACCCTGGGGCTCTTCTTCGACTACCTGCCCCACCGGCCCTTTCAGTCCCGCAACCGCTGGCACAACGCGCGCGTCTATCCCAGCAAGCTGATGAACTGGCTGATCATGGGCCAGAACTATCACCTGATTCACCATCTCTGGCCGTCGATTCCCTGGTTCGAGTACCGCCCGGCCTATCACGCCACCAAGCCGATTCTCGATGCCAAGGGTTCACCCCAGCGGCTCGGTCTGTTCGAGACCCGCACCGATGGCCTCAATTTCCTCTACGACATCTTTCTGGGGGTGCGCTCCCACAAGAAGCGCCGCAGCCGCCTGCGTCCCCTGGCGGCCCTGATGCCCACGCGCCACGCCCGCCGGCGGGTGCTGGAACTGCTTCATCGCACGGCCGTCTCCCCGGTGCGCTGACCACCGGCGATTCCCTGTCCCGGCTGCTGTCCTTCAGTCGCCCAGGATCCTGGGCACCCGGAAGAAATCCCCTTCCCGCTGCGGGGCCAGATCCAGCAGGTCTTCCCGCACCGGCGTGGGCTCCACCGCATCGGCCCGGGTCACGTTGACCACCTCCACGGCCCGGGTCGTGGGGGGCACCCCTTCGGTGTCCACCTGCTGCAGATGGGCCACGTAGTCGAGGATCCGCTCCAGCTGACCGGTGTAGGTGGCGATGCGCTCCTCCGGCAGGGCCAGCCGGGCCAGCTGGGCCACCTTGCGAACGTCCTCGGCGGTGATCCGCTCCATCGTCCCTCGGTTCATCGTCAGAACCTGAACCTAATCGCCGCCGGGAATCTCCCGGCAGCCGGGTCACTCCCAGCCCGGTCAGTCGCTGTCGCCATCTTCCCCCAGGAACTCCGCCAGGTCCTCGCTCAGGGCGGTGGCCGCCAGATCGAGGAAACGGGCGCCGTGGTCGGCGCTGGCCAGGAAGGGGTCCGAGCCCATGCGGCCGTCGGGATGGCGGCGGCGGAAGTCCTCGGGGCCGTGGATCGGCCCGGCGGGGGCGGCCTCCGGCAGGGGCCGCTGCTTGGCGGTGAGGCTCGGCTCCAGGTGCAGGGTGAGGGCGATCTCGCTGGGGGTGGCATGGTGACCCTCCCGGTTGCCGTAGAGGTCCTTGGCGTGGCGCATCACCGGTCCGGCGGTGAACCAGTTGGCCAGACGGCAGCGCAGCCGCCCGGCCCCGGGCAGGCCCCGGGCCGCGGCGGTGCTGTAGGCCTGGGCGAAGGCCGCCCGGGTGGTGGCGATGTTGCCGCCGTGGCCATTGATCACATAGATGCGCTCGAAGCCATGGCGCGCCAGCGACAGCACCACGTCGTGGAGCACCGCCAGCAGGGTGGAGGGCTGCAGGCTGACCGTGCCGGCGAAGCCCAGGTGGTGCTCCGCCATGCCGAAGGCCTGGGCGGGGGTCACCAGCACCCCTGTGCGGCGTCCCACCTCCAGGGCCACGGCCTCGGCGGTGAGGGCATCGGTGCCGATGGCACCGGTGGGGCCGTGCTGCTCTGTGGATCCCAGGGGCACGATCACCCCGCGGCAGCGGCTCAGGTAGGCCTCCACCTCGGGCCAGCTGCGTAACTGCAGCCGGATCTCCTCGGTGCTGGTGGCGGTGCCCGGCGGGCTGGCGGGGGTGCCCGGCGGGCTGGTGGAGGGCATCGATCGGGTCATGGTGAAGGGATCATCGTGACCGGGCCATCCTGATCGGGTCATCCTGAACCTGGCGGCCCGCACCGTGCTGCCTAGGATCAGAGTCATCCGCGGCGTCACGATGCTGCATCGCAAGCTCGATCGATTTCGCCTCGAGCAGCGGCCGGTCTGGATCTACCTGCTGGACCAGCAGCGCTGGATCGAGAGGGCCCAGGTGGCGGAGATCGAAGGGGATCTGGTCACCCTCCGCTACGACGACGAGGACGGCGACGAGCGACACCGCTGGGAGGAAAGCGTTCGTCTTGCCTCGATCGGTGCCGTCAGCACCAGGTTGGCCTCGCTGAGCCGCTCCGCCGACGCCGACGACCTGCCCACCACCGGCGACTGTCCTGAAGCCGAAAGGCTCGGGCTGCCCTGAGCAGGACAGCGGGTGCTGTCGGTTGCGCCCTGGCGGGCCCGGTTTCAGTGGGCCGTGCCGTTGCCGTCGTAATTGTCGGTGTCGTAGTAGCCACCCTTGGTGCCGAAGAAGAGGGTGGACAGCACGAACAGGCCGCTGAGGGCCAGCAGCACGGTGCCGAGATTGAAGCTGGCGGTGTCCATGGATGATCCGTTGAGCGGCGCAGGCCCGTCCTGTTGCAGGGCTTGCCACAGTCTGGCCCTGTCCACCGCCCCCCGGAGGCCCTCAGCGGATCCGGTCCGCTTCCCCGCACTGTCGCCGCTCCGGTGCCGTCCATGAAGGTCAGCGACGTCACGGCCCTGGACGGGCGGTTCTTCGCCCGCCCTGCCGAGCAGGTGGCCCCCGATCTGGTGGGCTGCCTGCTGGTGTGCGGTGAGGGCACGGAGGCTCGTCGCTGGGGTGTGATCGTGGAAACCGAGGCGTACTGCCAGAGCGAGCCGGCCTGCCACGGCCACCGCCGCCGCAGTCCCGCCAACGAGACCCTGTTCGGCGAACCCGGCCGGTTCTACGTGTATCTCACCTACGGCGTCCACCACTGCGTCAACGTGGTCACCGGTCGCTCTGACTGGGCCAACGGGGTGCTGCTGCGGGCGGCCGCCCTGCCGGGAGGGCCGGAGCGTGCGGCTTCCGGACCCGGCCTGCTGGCCCGTTGCTTCGCCATCGACGGCACCCGCGACGGCAGGCTCGCCACGCCGGCTGCGGGCCTCTGGCTGGCGCCCAGGCCTCCCGAGGTGGAGGCCCTGCTGGAGCAGCAACGGGCCCGGGGGGAGGAGCCGCTGCAGCAGACCCAGCGCATCGGCCTTTCCCGGGGGCAGGAACTGCCCTGGCGCTGGTACCTGCGGTCCAGCCGCAGCGTCAGTCGGCGCGCCCGCGGCGACCGGACGCCCCGCCGGGATGAACTCGCCACCGCCCTGGCCTCTACGGTTGGTCCGTTCGACGGGAGCAGGACGCCTTGAGCGGCTGGAGCCACCGCCACGTGCTCGACCTGGCGTCCTTCTCGGCCGCGGATTTCGCCACCGTTCTCGAACTGGCCCAGCGTTTCCGCGCCCTGCCCGTGGCCGGAGCCCGCAAGTTGCCCGCCCTTCAGGGGCGGCTGATGACCAGCCTGTTCTTCGAGCCCAGCACCCGCACCCGCAGCAGCTTCGAGCTCGCCGCCAAGCGGCTCTCGGCGGAGGTGCAGAGCTTCTCTCCCTCCGCCAGTTCCCTCAGCAAGGGCGAGAGCCTGCTGGACACGGCCCGGACCTATGTGGCGATGGGCGCCAACATCCTGGTGGTGCGCCACCGATGCGCCGGCGTTCCCCACAGCCTGGCCCGCGATCTGGACCGCTGCGGTGAGCAGGTGTCCGTGCTCAGCGCCGGCGATGGTCTGCACAGCCATCCCAGCCAGGGACTGCTGGATCTGTTCACCCTGGCGCGGCATTTCACCCCCGAGGCGCCCTCGCCCACCAGCCTGCGGGGTCGGCGCATCGTCATCGTCGGCGACGTGCTCCATTCCCGGGTGGCCCGCTCCAACCTCTGGGCCCTCACCGGCTGTGGCGCCGATGTGGTGCTCTGCGGCCCCCCCACCCTGCTGCCCGATTGCTTCGCCGATTTCGTGGCGGCGCCACCGCCCGGTCAGGGGGCCGATCCGGTGAGCGCCCGGGGACGGGTGCAGGTGGTGCGTCGCCTGCAGGAGGCCCTGCCCGGGGCTGACGCGGTGATGACCCTCCGCCTGCAGAAGGAGCGGATGCAGCAGCACCTGCTCACCAGCCTGGACACCTACCACCGCCAGTACGGCCTCAGTCACCGGCGCCTGGCCCTCTGCGGCGAAGGGGTGCCGGTCCTGCATCCCGGGCCGGTGAACCGGGGGGTGGAGATCGCCGGCGAGCTGCTCGACGATCCTGACCGCAGCCTGGTGGAGGAACAGGTGCGCAATGGCATCCCGATCCGGATGGCCCTGCTCTATCTCCTTGCCGCCACCGGACCGCTCACAACAGCTTGAAGCCGTCCAGCAGCAGGCCATAGAGCAGGCCCATGCGGGCCATGTCGAGCACCTGCAGCCGCAGCCGCACCGGCTGGGAGAGCAGGCGGGCCCGGAGACGGGCCGCCAGTTCGATCCCCACCACGCACACCAGGGCCCCGAGGGGATCAAGGAGGGAGAGGGCGCCGATGAGGGAGCCCACACTGCCGCCGACCACGAAACCGCTCAACAGCACGATGAGCAGCAGGGAGAGGCGCCGCCAGGGGTTACGGGCCCAGGCTTCCAGCAGGTCACCGGCCTGGGTGATCCGCTGCTGGAAACGGGTCTGCTGGAAGCGGGGGGACACCGGTGCGAACCTGCCGCTGGTGGAGAAGGGGAGCAGGGGGCTGACCACCGGTGGGTGGAAAGCCGCTGGCGGTGATCCCCATCACCCGGCCCTTCCCTGCGAACTCCTGTCTACACCATCTCTGGCGTATTGGCAGCAATTTCCCCCCACCGATAGGGGATACCAATAAAAAAGCCCGGGGCCGAAGCCCGGGCGGGGTGATGGGGACGACACCAGCAAACCAATCTCTTCCGGTCGGGGCAAGGGGGGGCGGCCGCTGACCGGAGCGTCCCTGAGGGGGCTTGACGCACGAGCGGCCGGTCTCTGCTGTCCCGGCTCAGCCGTCTCCGTCCTTCTTTCGGGAGCCCTTTCCTTCAAGCAGTTCGAGCAGGGCCTCCATCTGGGCCATCACGCCCCGCACCTCTCCAGCCTCGGGGAGGAGTCCGTCCTCCATCACGCCCTGGTGCATCTCACGCAGCTCCTGCCGGATGTAACGCAGATGACTGACAACCTGTTCGCGCTTGGACTGCGACATCGAGCGGGCCCCTGTTCAACCCCCTCTTTTACCCCATCGCGGTTTCACTTCCGGCCGAAGCGCTCCTTCGCCTGCTGGTAGAAGGCCAGATCCACCTCCTCCAGACCCGCTTCCCGGGCCAGGGATTCGATCCGCCGCCGGATGATCGGCCGCACCACGAAGGGGATCTCCCGGAGGCTGGTTTCCGCGTCGCTGCTCCAGTCCATCGCGTCTGACGACAAGAAAAGGAAATTGCCGGCCCCAGCCCGTCAAACCCAGCCAGGTCCGCAGCTGCCGACGAAGGGGCCGGGACCGCCGCGGCAGGTGGTGAGAATGGCAAATGGAGAATAGGGGACTCGAACCCCTGACCTCTGCGGTGCGATCGCAGCGCTCTACCAGCTGAGCTAATTCCCCTGATGATCGCCATTATCACCATCTCCTCCCCCCTTTGAGGCCCTTCCCGTGGTTGACTCCAGCCTCTCCATCACCCCCGAGCGGCTCGCGTCCTTCGACGAGCCGGCCATCGCCGAGCTGGCCCGGCGCCTCGAAGAGGACGACTACCCCTCACCGTTCGCGGGCCTGGCCGACTGGCATCTGCTGCGGGCCCTGGCCATCCATCGTCCCGAACTGGCCCGCCCCTACGTCCACCTGGTGGATCAGGAACCCTTCGATGAGGAATGAGGCTCCCGCGGCCTCCGGAAGGGTGCCTGGCGATCCCCTCGTCGGTCGCCGCGTGCTGGTGCTGATCAGCGGCAGCATTGCCGCCGTCAAGCTGCCCCAGCTCGTCAGTGCCCTGGTGCAGCGGGGGGCCCTGGTGCGCTGCGTGCTCAGCCCCAGCGCCGAGCGGCTGGTGAGTGCGGTGGCCCTGGCCAGCCTCAGCCGCGGGCCCTGCCACGTCGAGGCCGACCAGTGGAGCCACCGTGCGCCCCGGCCCCTGCACATCGAGCTGGCCGAGTGGGCCGAGCTGGTGCTGCTCGCCCCCCTGAGCGCCACAAGCCTGGCCCGCTGGATCCACGGCCTGGCCGACACCCTGCTGGCCAGCACCCTGCTCGCCTGTGAGGCGCCCGTGCTGGCCGCCCCCGCCATGAACAGCGCCATGTGGGCGGCCCCGGCGGTGCGCCGCAACTGGCGGGAGCTGCAGACCTGGCAGCGGGTGCTCCCCCTGGAGCCCGCCAGCGGCCTGCTGGCCTGCGATCGGGTCGGCGACGGCCGCATGGCGGCGCCGGGGATGCTGCTGCTGGCGCTGGAATCCCTGCTGCTGGCCGGCTGCCGCCGCGACTGGCGGGGGCGCCGTCTGCTGGTGAGCGCCGGTCCCACCCGGGAGCCCCTCGACCCGGCCCGGTGTCTCACCAACCCCAGCACCGGGCGGATGGGGGTGCTGCTGGCCCAGGCCGCCCGCCTCCGTGGAGCCACGGTGGACCTGGTGCATGGGCCCCTTTCGGTCGAGCCGGAGTGGCTGGAAGGGTTGCAGGTCCATCCGGTCGACACCGCCGCGGCCATGGAGGCGGCGCTCGAGCAGCTGCAGGGCGGTGCCGACGCCATCGCCATGGCGGCCGCCGTGGCCGACCACCGCCGCCGCGCCCCGGAAAGCGCCAAGCTGAGCAAGCAGGACCTGGAGCTGACGCTGACCGGCGGCTGGGAGCCGGTGCCCGATCTGCTGGCGGAGCTGGTGCGGCGCCGGCCGCCGGGTCAGGCCATCCTGGGTTTCGCCGCCCAGAGCGGCGAGGTGCTGGACGCGGCCCGGGCCAAGTTCGCCCGCAAGGGCTGCGACCTGCTCTTCGCCAACCCGATCGATCGGGCCGGGGCGGGGTTCGGCTCAGTCACCAACGAAGGCTGGCTGCTCGGCCCGGGGGCGAGGGAGCGCCACTTGGAGACCGGCGGCAAACTGGCCCTGGCCCACCAGTTGCTGTCGGCCCTGGCGGAGGTGCTGGCCCTCAGGGTTCCGGATCGGGTGCCAGCAGGTCGATGAAGGTGCGCAGCTGCAGCCGGGGGATGTAAGGCCAGCCGCCGCTGCTCTCCATCTCGGAGAGCAGAGCGAACAGGCCGTTGCGGTCGCTCGGCAGGCTGCTGCGGAAGGGGCCGTCCTGGATGGTGCGGTGCAGTTTTTCGATGCGGCGGAGGAGATCGAGCAGGGCCTCGGGCTGGCCGGAACGTTGCTCGGCGATCGCCAGCAGGGCTTCGAGATGCGGTTCGAGACCATCCGCGGAAGAAGGGGATGACGCCGTCCAGGCGCCGGGGTCAGACGGGCTCTCGGAGGGTGGGGAGGCGTCGAACGGGTCGTTGGAGCTCAGGATCATCGCTCTCTCATACAGGTTGTTGAGAGGCCGCGCAAGCTGTCAGGAATGGGGGTTTCACACCGGTAGGATCCCGGCCAGCCCAGTTCCTGTTCCGTCTCTGCGGCTTCTCCCCATGCGTTTCCGTCCCCTGCTGGCCCTCGTGCTGGCTCTGTGTCTGACCCTGGTGTCCGCATGCAGCGGCGGGGCCAAGGCCGTTGATCGGGCCAATCTCACCTACGAAGACATTCACAACACCGGTCTGGCGAATGACTGCCCGACCCTGCCCGACTCCGCCCGCGGCACCATTCCCCTGGAGGCCTCCGGCCGTTACCAGCTCAGGGAGATCTGCATGCATCCCTCCGAGGTGTTCGTCAAGGGTGAGCCCGCCAACAAGCGCCAGGAGGCCCAGTTCGTGGCGGGCAAGATCCTCACCCGCTACACCTCCAGCCTCGATCAGGTCTACGGCGACCTGACCGTCTCCGGCGACAAGCTGATCTTCAAGGAGCTGGGTGGCATCGACTTCCAGCCCATCACCGTGCTGCTCCCGGGTGGGGAGGAAGTGCCCTTCATGTTCTCCAGCAAGGAGCTGAAGGCCGAAGCCGCCGGCACCGCCCTGTCCACCAGCACCGATCTCAAGGGCGAGTACCGCGCCCCCAGCTACCGCACCAGCAACTTCCTCGATCCCAAGGGCCGCGGCCTCACCACCGGCTACAGCAGCGCCATGGGTCTGGTCCCCGCCGGCGACGACGAGGAGCTGATCAAGGAGAACGTCAAGCGCTACGTCCAGGGCACCGGCACGATGGATCTGTCGATCACCAAGGTCGATCCCGCCACCGGCGAATTCGCCGGCGTGTTCTCCGCCATCCAGCCCTCCGATACGGATATGGGCGGCAAGCAGGCGGTCGACGTCAAGATCACCGGCGAGCTCTACGGTCGTCTCGACAAGGCCTGAGGCGGGCCGCCCGATCAGGGCCCGCCACAACAGCCACAGGTCAGGGGCCCGGCCGGGCCCCTTTTTTCTTGGCAGCGCATCAGCCTGGGCTGTGCATCGGTCTGGGAGGATGGGTCGATCTTTCGTGAAGCCCCAGGCCCGTCGCCATGACGATCGCCAACAGCACTGCCAGCGACGCCGGCCATCCCCCCTCAGCTCCGGGTCTGATCGACCCCCACGGCGGCACGCTGGTCGATCTGATGGTTCCCCAGGAGCAGCGGGAGGAGACGCTCAGCGCGGTGCGGGCCTCGATCGACAAGGTGGTGGAATGCAGCCACCGCAACGCCTGCGATGTGGAGCTGCTGATCGTGGGGGGCTTCTCCCCCCTGCGTGGCTTCATGCACCAGGAGGATTACGAGGCTGTGGTGGCCGGTCACCGCACCACCAGCGGCCTCCTGTTCGGGCTGCCGATCGTCTTCGACACCGACGACGCAACCATCTCCCTGGGGGATCGGCTGCTGCTCACCTACCAGGGCCAGGACCTGGCCGTGCTCACCGTGGAGAGCCGCTGGGAGCCGGACAAGGTGGTGGAGGCCAGGGGCTGTTACGGCACCACGTCCCTGGAGCACCCGGCGGTGCGGATGATCGCCACCGAGCGGGGCCGTTACTACCTGGGCGGGCGCCTCAAGGGTCTGGGCCTGCCGCGACGGGTGTTCCCCTGCCGCACCCCCGCAGAGGTCCGCGCCACCCTGCCTCCGGGCGAAGACGTGGTGGCCTTCCAGTGCCGCAACCCCATTCACCGGGCCCACTACGAACTGTTCACCCGGGCCCTCGATGCCCCCAACGTGAGCCGGGAAGCAGTGGTGCTGGTGCACCCCACCTGCGGCCCCACCCAGGAGGACGACATCGCCGGCGAGGTGCGCTTCGCCACCTACGAGCGCCTGGCCGCCGAGGTGGCCAATCCCCGCATCCGCTGGGCCTACCTGCCCTACGCCATGCACATGGCCGGGCCCAGGGAGGCGCTGCAGCACATGATCATCCGCAAGAACTACGGCTGCAGCCACTTCATCATCGGCCGCGACATGGCAGGGTGCAAATCGTCCCTGAGTGGAGAGGATTTCTACGGTCCCTACGAGGCCCAGGACTTCGCCCGCGACCACGCCACCGAACTGGGCATGGAGACGGTCCCCTCCCTCAACCTCGTCTACACCGAGGAGGAGGGCTACGTGACCGCCGAGCACGCCCAGGCCCGCGGGCTGCACATCCGCAAGCTGAGCGGCACCCAGTTCCGCCAGATGCTCCGCGGCGGGGAGGAGATCCCGGAATGGTTCGCCTTCCGTAGCGTGGTGGAGGTGCTGCGGGCCGCCACCGCCTGAGCCCCGTCCCCACCGGATGCCGTTTAACATTCCTTAACTTTCACTCTCACACAAGGAGACAGGGTCTTGAAGAAACGCTGGCGCAACGCGGGGCTCTACGTGCTCCTGGTGATCGTGATGATCGCCGTGGGCACCGCCTTCCTGGAGCGGCCTGACCCGGCCCGGGCCCCCCGCACCCTCCGCTACAGCGACTTCGTCGAGGCCGTGCAGTCCAACGAGATCTCCCGGGTGCTGATCTCCCCCGACCGGGGCACCGCCCAGGTGGTGGAGAACGACGGCCAGCGCGCCGTGGTGAACCTCGCCCCCGACAAGGACCTGCTCAAGCTGCTCACCGATCACAACGTCGACATCGCCGTGCAGCCCAACCGGGAGCCGGCGGCCTGGCAACAGGCGATCGGCAGCCTGATCTTCCCCCTGCTCCTGCTCGGTGGCCTCTTCTTCCTGCTGCGCCGCGCCCAGGGGGGCGGCGGCAATCCGGCCATGAACTTCGGCAAGAGCAAGGCCCGGGTGCAGATGGAGCCCCAGACCCAGGTCACCTTCGGTGATGTGGCCGGCATCGAGGGCGCCAAGCTCGAGCTGACCGAGGTGGTCGACTTCCTCAAGAATCCCGATCGCTTCACCGCCGTCGGCGCCAAGATCCCCAAGGGTGTGCTGCTGGTGGGCCCCCCGGGCACCGGCAAGACCCTGCTGGCCAAGGCCGTCGCCGGGGAGGCGGGGGTGCCCTTCTTCTCGATCTCCGGTTCGGAGTTCGTCGAGATGTTCGTGGGCGTCGGCGCCAGCCGGGTGCGCGACCTGTTCGAGCAGGCCAAGAAGAACGCCCCCTGCATCGTCTTCATCGATGAGATCGACGCCGTCGGCCGCCAGCGGGGCGCCGGTCTCGGCGGAGGCAACGATGAGCGGGAGCAGACCCTCAACCAGTTGCTCACCGAGATGGATGGCTTCGAGGGCAACACCGGCATCATCATCGTGGCGGCCACCAACCGCCCCGATGTGCTGGATTCGGCCCTGATGCGGCCCGGTCGCTTCGATCGCCAGGTGGTGGTAGACCGTCCCGACTACGCCGGCCGGCTCCAGATCCTCGGTGTCCACGCCCGTGGCAAGACCCTGGCCAAGGATGTGGATCTCGACAAGGTGGCCCGCCGTACCCCGGGCTTCACCGGCGCCGACCTGGCCAACCTGCTCAACGAGGCGGCCATCCTGGCGGCCCGGCGCCAGCTCGCCGAGGTGTCGATGGATGAGGTGAACGATGCCATCGAGCGGGTGATGGCGGGCCCGGAGAAGAAGGACCGGGTGATGAGCGAGCGCCGCAAGCGGCTGGTGGCTTATCACGAGTCGGGCCATGCCCTGGTCGGTGCGCTGATGCCCGATTACGACCCGGTGCAGAAGATCAGCATCATTCCCCGCGGCCAGGCCGGTGGCCTCACCTTCTTCACCCCCAGTGAGGAGCGGATGGAGTCCGGTCTCTATTCCCGGGCTTACCTGCAGAACCAGATGGCCGTGGCCCTCGGCGGCCGGGTCGCCGAGGAGATCGTCTACGGGGAAGATGAGGTCACCACCGGGGCCTCCAACGACCTGCAGCAGGTGGCCCGGGTCGCCCGCCAGATGGTCACCCGCTTCGGCATGAGCGACCGCCTCGGGCCGGTGGCCCTCGGCCGTGCCCAGGGCGGCATGTTCCTCGGCCGCGACATCGCCGCCGAGCGCGACTTCTCCGAGGACACCGCCGCCGCCATCGATGAGGAGGTGTCCGAGCTGGTGGCCGAGGCCTACCGCCGTGCCACCGACGTGCTCGTCGCCAACCGGGCCGTGCTCGATGAACTGGCCGAGATCCTGGTGGAGAAGGAGACGGTGGATGCCGAGGAGCTCCAGGAGCTGCTCATCTCCCGCGACGTCAAGGTGGCGGCCTACGTCTAGGTCCCCTGCCGACCAACTGATCGCCTCGTTGCACCACCAGCCCCTGCTGGTGGTGCTTCGCAGCAGGGATCCATCAGGCCTGGTTCCCCAGCTCGAGCAGCTGCGCGATGTGGGTGTGCGGCATGTGGAGATCGCCTGGTTCCCTGGCCGGGCTCCAGTGGATCGCCCAGTGCCGGCGGTTGATCGCCGCTTCCCTGCGTTGCATCTGGGCGCCGCCTCGATCTGTGATGGGGCCGGGGTGCGATGCCGGTGCTGGAGGCGGGCTTCCCCTATGGCGTTTCGCCGATCCTGGAGCGGTCGCTGCTCGAGGACGCCGCGGTGCCCTGGATCTCACCCTGGTGCCCGGGGTGATGACGCCCAGCGAGGTGCATCGGGCCCGGAACTGGGGCTGCCCGATCGTCAAGCTGTTCCCTGCCGTCACGGTGGGCATCGGCTACTGGCGTCGCCTGGCCGCTCCCCTCGGCTCGCCCATGCCCTTCTGCGTCGCCGCCGGGGGTCTTGCCCCTGCGGATGTGATCCCCTGGCTGGAGGCGGGGGTGAATGCGGCCGCCCTGGGCTCGGCCCTGGACCCTGAGCCTCTGGGACAGCTCCTGGCCGATCTGGCCATCAGGATCTGATCAGGCTCCCTACCGCCCCCTCACCACAAACTGCACTGCCCCTGCTGGCGCAGCAGGTGGTCGGCCAGCACCAGGGCCACCATCGCCTCCACCATCGGCACCGCCCGCGGCAGCACGCAGGGGTCGTGGCGCCCCTTGGCGGCCAGGGTGGTGGCGGCACCGCTGGCGTCGATGGTCTGCTGGGCCTTGCGGATCGTGGCGGTGGGCTTGAAGGCCACCCGCAGCCGGATCTCCTCGCCGTTGCTGATGCCCCCCTGGATGCCGCCGGAATTGTTGGTGGCGGTGTGCAGGCTGCCGTCGTCGGTGGGCAGGAAGGCGTCGTTGTGTTCGCTGCCCTTCTGCAGGGTGCCGGCGAAGCCGGAGCCGATCTCGAAGCCCTTGGTGGCCGGCAGCGACATCACCGCCTTGGCCAGATCGGCCTCCAGCTTGTCGAACACCGGCATGCCCAGCCCCACCGGCGGCCGCCGCACCAGACATTCGATCACGCCGCCGCAGGAATCCCCCTCCCGGCCGATCGCCTCGATGTGCGCGATCATGCGCCCGGCCGTCTCCGGGTCGGGACAGCGCACGATGTTGGCCTCCACCGCCTCCAGGGTCACCGCGGCCGGATCGATGCTGGCCTCGATGGTGTGGATCCGGCGCACCCAGGCGATCACCTCGGTGCCCTGGGCCCTGGCCAGCAGCTGCTTGGCCACGGCACCCGCCGCCACCCGGCCGATCGTTTCCCGCGCCGAGGCCCGGCCGCCGCCGCTGCGGGCCTGGATGCCGTACTTGGCCTGGTAGGTGGCATCGGCGTGGGAGGGCCGGAAGGCCACGGCCATCTCCTGGTAGTCGCCGGGCCGCTGATCCCTGTTGCGCACCAGCATGGCGATCGGGGTGCCCAGGGTCTCGCCGTCCAGGAGACCGCTGAGGATCTCGACGCGGTCGTCCTCCTTGCGGGGGGTGGTGATGCGGCTCTGGCCGGGTCGGCGCCGGTCCAGCTCGGCCTGGATCCCCTCGAGGTCCAGCGGCAGCCTGGGCGGGCAGCCGTCGATGATCACCCCCACCCCGCCGCCGTGGGATTCGCCGAACGTGCTGATCCGGAAGAGCTCACCGAAACTGCTGCCCATGGGTGGAAGTCGTTGGCTGGAGCCTAAAAGGAGGCTGGGCGCGTCTCCGCCTCGCAGCTCCGCTGGGCTCACCCCTCCTTCCTGAGGGCTTCGAAACCCGAGACGATGTCCAGCAGTTCGCCCGTGATGGCGTTCTGACGCTGCTGCCGGTGCTGCGCCCTCAGTTCGGCCAGGCGATCATCGATGTGTTGTTCCGCTGCCTGCATCGCTGCCAGACGGGCGCCGTTCTCACTGGTGAGGGATTCCACCGTGGCCCGGTGCAGCGAGAGGTAGAGATGCTCCTGCACGATCGTTGCGAACAGGGGCGCCAGTGGCAGGTTGGCCATGGGTTCGCTGCACGACGTCCACGGGCTCTGCTGCAGCTTCCGCAGCCAGACGGGATCGAGGGGCAGGAGCTGCTGGGCCGTGGGCCGGTGCGATGTGGTCGTCAGGGAGCGGTGGTGGAGGAGCAGGATCTTCTCCACGGGGATCGGAGCAGCGAACCGCCAGCTTTCGATCAGCAGCAGGAGGTTCCGCAGCAGGTTCGGTGCCGCCGCCAGGGAGGTCGGCAGCGGGAACTCCCGCTCGGCGTGCAGTTTGGCCTCCTGCAGCAGCCGGCCCAGCCGCTCTCCCACCACGGCCATCCGGCAGCGTTCGAGGGGGATCCGCCGCCGCCCCAGTTCCTCGGCGGTGTAGTCGGCGATTCGCTGGTTGAACGCGCCACAGAGACCGTGGCCGGAGCCGTAGACGATCACGCCCACATCCGCCTCCCGTTCCCGGGCGGGGGCCAGGGAGGAGAGGAAGAAGGGCTCAGCCCTGAAGCGCTGGATCCGCAGAACGGCCTGCAGGGCCAGTTCGATGGTGCCGCTGCAGTCTCCGAGACAGTCGTTCGCGATCTGGAACTGGCGGATCCCCGCCATGGCCAGCGCCTTCATGGTCCGGACGACGGATTGGAGCTCCTCGGTGGAATGGATCGCCGCACGCAGCTCTTCGAGGGTCTGCATGGGGAATCAGGAGGACGCGCGCGTGCGCGGGCCACCGGTGCGGGGCGGCACGGGCCCCTGCGTCGATCGGATGGCCCCTTCGAGGGCGGCGCGATCCGCTGGGGCCAGGGGCGCCCCCGCGGCGATCCGATGGCAGAGGCCTGGCAGCTCCTGCCGCAGCCAGTGGTGGAGGCGGTCTTCCTGGCGGCTGAGGGTTTCCGGCGGCAGCGCGTCGAACAGGCCGTTGCTGACGCCGAAGAGCATGGCCACCTGTTCGGGCACCGGCTGGGGCTGGTGCAGCCCCTGGCGGAGCACCTCCCGGATGCGCTGTCCTCGCTCGAGGATCCTCCTGGTGCCGGCATCCAGCTGGGTGCCGAAGCGGGTGAAGAGTTCGACCTCCTGGAACTGGGCAAAGTCCAGTCGCAGGCTGGGGCTGACCTCTCGGAGCGCCGCGAGCTGGGTGCGCGCTCCCACGCGGGAGACGGACCTGCCGACATCCACGGCAGGAAAGATGCCCTTGCGAAACAGGTCGGAGGACAGGTAGATCTGTCCGTCGGTGATGGAGATCAGATTGGTCGGAATGTAGGCGGAGATGTTCTGTGACTGGGTCTCGATGATCGGCAATGCGGTGAGCGAACCGCCACCCAGTTTCTCGCAGAGATGGGTGGCCCTCTCAAGCAGTCGGGAGTGGAGATAGAAGATGTCGCCGGGATAGGCTTCGCGGCCGGGCGGCCGGCGCAGCAACAGCGACAGTTCCCGGTACGTTCGTGCATGGTTGGTGAGGTCGTCGTAGACGATCAGGACATCCCGGCCCTGTTCCATGAAGTATTCCCCCATGGTGGTGGCGGCATAGGGGGTGATGTACTGAAGCCCCGGGGCGTCCTGCCCGGCGGCCACCACAAGGATGGTGTAAGAAAGGGCCTCGTGATCCGACAGGGTGGCGATGACGTTGGCGATCGACGCCGATCGCTGGCCGATGGCGCAGTAGATGCAGATCACGTCCTTGCCTTTCTGGTGGAGGATCGCATCGATGGCGAGAGCGGTCTTCCCCGTCTGGCGGTCACCGATGATCAGTTCCCGCTGGCCGCGTCCGATGGGCACCAGGGCATCCACCACCTTCCAGCCCGTCTGCAGCGGCACGGTGACGGGGGCCCGATCCAGGATGGCCGGGGCTTCCCGTTCGATCGGTCGTCGTTCGGTGGTTTCGATGCTGCCCTTGCCGTCGAGCGGTTCGCCGAGGGCGGTGACGATGCGGCCGAGCAGCTCGTCCCCCACGGGGACCTCCACCACCCGACCGGTGCGGAAGACCGGCGTGCCTGCCTGAAGACGTTGGTCATCCCCCAGCAGAACGACCCCCACCTCCTCCGGATCGAGGTTGAAGGCGATTCCCTGAAGGAGGGAGGGGCCGGGACCGGTACTGCTCTCCGCGATGCCGAAGGAGACCCTTTCGTCGGAGCACACCCCCGGCAGTCCCCGCACCTCGGCGATGCCGGATCGCACGGAGGTGACGACCCCCGTTTCCACCAGGGAGAGGCTGGGTCGGAAGTCGCCGACCGCCTGATGCAGGGCATCGAGGGCCTCCCGAAGGACGGCTTCAAGAGGAGGCTGGGCTGGCGCCATGGCGTGGTTCCTCTCGCTGGTGAAGGTTCTGACGCAGGTGCCGCTCGAGGGAGCCCAGGTACCGGTCGAGCGTCCAGCCGATCGACTGCCCCTCGATGCCCACCTGGATGCCCACCGGCAGTTCGGGATCCTCGAGGAACGTCACCCCATCGGTGTCGGCGAGTGCCGTGGCGAGCCCTTCCAGCACATCTTCCCGCAGCTCCGGGGTCAGTGGAAAGGAGGTGCGCACCACGACCGGTTCGCTGGACCGGCAGGAAGCGGCGTGGATCGCCGCCCGCTGCGGATGGTCCAGATGGCGCAATCGCTCCAGGAAAACCCGCACGATCTGGTGCTCCAGGGTGACGTCGGCGAGATCCTCCAGGGCTTTGCGGGCGATGGCCTCGATCTCCACCAGGCTCCGTTTCCGCACCGCCGCCAGGCACGCGTCACTCTCCTTCCGGAGGGCGTCCTGCCACCGATTGCGCTGCAGGGCGACATCGCCGCGCAGCTGGGCCAGTTTCCGGCGCCGTTGCGCCTCCACCTCGGCTTCCGCCTCCGCCAGCAGCTTCTGGCGATGGGCCTCCAGTGCGAGTCGGAGCCTGTGCTGGGCCTCCAGGTGCTCCTGGGCCGACTCCCTGGAGTCCCGTGCCTGCCGGAGATCGTCCTCGATCCTTCCCCTGCGCTGCTGGATGATCCTGAGGATCGGTGCGTAGAGAACCCAGCGCAGCAGGGCGACGAGGAGGAGAAAGTTGAAGATCTGGGCAACGACGATGAACCAGTCGATGAGCATGTCAAAGCCCTTTGAAATGGATCCAGAAGGGATTGACGAAAATCAGCACCATGGCCACCACCAGGCAATAGATGGCCGTGGATTCCACCATGGCCAGCCCCACGAAGAGCGTGCGTGTGATGACGTTGGCCTTGTCAGGCTGCTGGGCGAGAGCCCCGAGCGCTCTCGCCACCGCCCAGCCTTCGCCCAGGGCGGGGCCGATGGAGCCGATGGCCATGGTGAACGCCGCAGCGCCGATGGACACCATCCCGATCAGGGCGAGATCACTCATGGCTGTTCTCCGGGACCGGAAGGCGTGAAGCGGCTTGGGCTTCACGTTTGATGCTAGCCGCCGAGGAGATGTACACCAGCGCAAGGATGGCGAAGACGTAGGCCTGGATGACCCCGAAAATCAGCCCCATCGCCTGCATGATGGCGGGGATGAAAAGCGGCACGATCGACAGCAGAATGGCCGTGATCAGGCTGCCGCTCATGATGTTGCCGAACAATCGCATGGCGAGAGCAAGCGTTCGCGAGAATTCCCCGATGATCTGAAACGGCAGCATCATCGGCGTCGGTTGCAGATAGGAACGCAGATAGCCGATCAGCCCTGCGCTTCGGATGCCATAGATCGGAACGGCGATGAAGACACAGCCGGCCAAAGCGATGGTGGTTGAAAGTGAGCCGGTGGGGGGGGCGAAGCCCGGGATGATCGCCAGCAGATTGGAGGCGAGGATGAACAGGAACAGCGTGCCGATGAATGGCAGATAGGGCCCTGGATCCTGCTGGGAGACCTCCTCGATCTGTCGGCAGATTCCTTCCACCACGATCTCCAGAATGCTTTGCACAGCGGAGATCTTCGGCCCCACGGAGAGGCGCCCCCTGACCCACAGGGCCAACCCCGCCAGCACGCCCATGGTGATCCAGGTGAACACCAGCGTGGCGCTCAGATCCCAGGCTCCCCAGCTGGCGATCACGATGGTGTCCGGGCTCAGGGGCATGATTCAGTCTCCGGGCAGTGCCGGGGCGGCCGTCACCGGCGGGCGCCAGCGCAGGATGAGCAGGGAGCGGGCCAGCACGAATCCGGCCAGGGCGCAGGCCAGTCGCTGCCACTGCCCGTCGGCGAGGAAGTAGAAAACAGGTATGGCGATGGCCATGCGCGCCAGCCCGCTCCCGAGCATCAGCAGCACGGGGTTCGTGGCGCGGGGAAGGTGACGGACCGTGAGCCAGAGGGCGGTGAAGAACACCATTCCCAGCCCCCAGCCCACCAGGAAGGCGATCAGGAGGGGGGTAAAGGTCATCATCGGCGGACGCCAGCGGAAGGCAGGGAAAAACCCCTTGCCTCCATCATTCCCGATCCCGTTGACGCTGGATCCATTGCCAGGCATTCCAGCAACCCAGCACGATCCCCAGCACCAGCCCCATCAGCGTCCAGGAGTAGGAACCGGGAAACCGCCGATCGATCCACAACCCCAGGGCCAGGCCCAGAAGCGCCGGCACGGTGACCGACCAACCCACCATCCCGAACAGGCCGAGCCCCTGCCACACGCCGTGGTCCCCTTCCCCCCGAGCCTTCAGGCGACGTCTGGCCTTGTCGCGGACGAGCATCGCGAACGCCTCGTCGTCGGGTGGATCCTGGGGACGCTCCGGTCCGCTCATGGAACGTCTCCTCCCTCCAGCAGCCCACGCAGCACGCTGGCCTCCAGCCGCGAAAGCACGGCGCGCGCCTGCCGCTCCTGCTCATCGAGGGCGAGAAACCGCTGCCGCACCGTCTCCTGCAGGGACTGCAGCGAGGCTCCGCGGACGCCGCGCCGGACGGTGACCACCACCTGCGGGCCCCGTTTGACGAGGATGCCTCCGTCGACGGCCAGAAAATCCTCCGGGGCATCGAGCCTCTCGTAGGCCAGGATCCCCGGCGCCAGGGAGGTGACCAGATCGACATGGTGCGGCAGCAGCGTGAAGCAGCCGGCCGTACCCTCCGCCGAGACCTTGGTCACCTCGGCGTTCAGGAGTTCACGGCCGGGCAGCAGGACCCGCAGGGCCATCATCGCGCCACCTCCGTGATGTCTCCGATCATGTAGAGAGCCGCCTCGGGTACGTCAGCGAATTCATCATTGAGAATGCGTTCGCAGCCGTCGAGAGCATCGACCAGCTTCACATGGCGGCCGGGCTTGCCGGTGAACTGCTCGGTGGTGAAGAAGGGTTGGGTCAGAAACCGTTCCAGCCTTCTGGCACGGTTGACGAGCTTCCGGTCCTGGACCGACAGCTCTTCGATGCCCAGCATCGCGATGAGATCCTTCACCTCCTCGTAGGTGGCCATGGTTTCCCTCACCGCGAGGGCCAGGCCGTAGTGCCGCTCACCGGCAATGCTGGCCATCAGCATCTTGGAGTCGGAGCCGAGGGCCTCGATGGCAGGGTAGAAACCCTGGCTGGCGCGCTTGCGGGACAGCAGGATCGAAGCGGAGAGATGCCCGAAGGTATGGACGGCCGCGGGGTCCGTGAAGTCGTCGGCAGGAACGTAGACGGCCTGAATGGAGGTGATGGCACCAGATGATGTGTTTGATATCCGTTCTTCCAGGCTGGCAAGTTCGGTGGCAAGAGTTGGCTGATACCCCACTCGGGAGGGTAATTCTCCCATCAGCCCTGACACTTCCTGGCCGGCCTGGATGAAGCGATAGATGTTGTCGATCAGCAGCAGCACGTCCTGTTGGACGTCATCCCGAAAGTATTCCGCCATGGTCAGCGCGGCGTGGCCAACTCTGAAGCGGGCTCCCGGCGGTTCATTCATCTGCCCGAAGATCATCACGGTCTGATCCAGGACCCCGGCCGACTGCATGGCGCGATACAGCTCTTCTCCCTCGCGATTCCTCTCTCCGATGCCACAGAAGAGACTGACGCCTTGATGCTGTCGCACCATGTTGTGAATCATCTCCGTGATCAACACTGTCTTGCCGACACCGGCCCCTCCGAACAGTCCCGTTTTGCCTCCCCTCTCGATCGGCGTCAGCACATCGATCGCCTTGATGCCCGTCTCCAGGATCTCCGGATGGGTCGACAGCTCCATCAGGGGAACGGTGGCCTGGTGGATGGACCTCCTTCCCAGGCCCACCAGATCTTCTCCATGATCGATGGTCTCGCCGAAGACATTGAACATCCGTCCGAGAAGTTGTCTCCCGACGGGAACGTCCAGGGTGTGGCCCACATCCACCACGCGGCTTCCCCGCGCGAGTCCTGAGGCGGAGGTGAGGGCAATCCCCCGCACGAGGTCTGCACTCAGGTGCGCGGCGACCTCGATGACGACCCTGCCGTCGTCGCCGGCCTCGAGCCGATGCAGCAGACCAGGGATCCGGTCAGGGAAACGCACGTCGACGACGCTTTCGCGGACCGACACCACCGTTCCGATGTTTCTCTGGCTGCGCTCAGCGTTCAGCGTTCTTACCCTCCGTTCATGGCCCATGCGGCACGCTCATGGTCCTGCCGAGGAAGAACCTTTGTCTGAGGGCCATTCTGGTGCTGACCGCTCTGGTGGCACCATGCCGCGCCTCCGTCCTCATCGATGACGACGCAGCGCTCATGCGCTGGGTCAATGACGAAGATTCTGTCCTCCGTCTCCGGCGCCAGGGGGTGACCAGGGAGGTCGGTCGGATCGCCCCCTACGCGACCCCCCTCGGCCCGGATGGCCGTCTGCGCTTCACCCCCTGTGGGCCTCCCGGCAGCGGTTCGCCCGTGGGCTGCGAACGACCCGCCGATCCCCCCGGTGAGCGTGGACTGGTTCTGGAGATTCCTCTGGATGCCGCGACCCCTGCCGTGTTTCGCAGCCTCTGGCAAAGGGCTCTGATCCACCGATCACTCGAGGAGCGGAATCTGGCCCTCGCCATGCGGACTGCATCCCTTCGCCTGGCCGGCGACAGCCGGGAAGGGCTGAACCTGTCCAGCAGCCGCGAAGCATTTCAGCCTGTCCTCGAAGCGCTGGCGGCGGCAGGGCAGCAGGGCCCAGCCGGTGGAATCAGGGAGCGCGCCCAGCGGGCGGTGGCGATGTTCGCTGTCTTCGAGGACCTCTGGCGCCAGAAAAATCTTCATGAAGCAAGGGATTTCAGCATGCCCTGCCATGTGCTGCAGGCGAAGCTGGACGCTTTCCATGCGGCGGCGGGGTCCGACGCTGTGCGACTTGAGCGGAGGCGTCCCAGCGGGATCTGCCTCTTCTGCGGCAACGTCTGCACCCTTGAATCGGCCGACAGACTCCTCATCGAGATGAAGCGGGCCACCGCCGATCTTCTTGCCCGGGGGGCCGATGAGGCCGGTGGGGAGGCTCGGCCGAAGCCGCGCACGGATCCCACCTTCCCCTGATCGACGCCAGGACGCACGTAGCTCTTCCAATAGGAAAACCTCCCGCGTGGGCGGGAGGTTTTGAGGGGGGATTCCTGGGTCAGGGTGACAGGAGCCACCCTGATGAAGTGTGGTTCTGTCCGGATCAGCCGATGGCCGGTGCGGTCAGGGCCACCGGGGTGGCGCTGGCGGCTGCCAGATCGAGCGGGAAGTTGTGCGCATTGCGCTCGTGCATCACTTCCATGCCCAGACCGGCACGGTTCAGCACGTCGGCCCAGGTGTTGATCACCCGGCCCTGACCATCGAGAATCGACTGGTTGAAGTTGAAGCCGTTCAGGTTGAACGCCATCGTGCTCACGCCCAGGGCGGTGAACCAGATGCCCACCACCGGCCAGGCGGCCAGGAAGAAGTGCAGGCTGCGGCTGTTGTTGAACGAGGCGTACTGGAAGATCAGGCGACCGAAGTAACCGTGGGCGGCCACGATGTTGTAGGTCTCCTCTTCCTGGCCGAACTTGTAGCCGTAGTTCTGGCTCTCGCTCTCGGTGGTCTCACGCACCAGCGACGAGGTCACCAGCGAACCGTGCATGGCGGAGAACAGGGAGCCACCGAACACACCGGCCACACCCAGCATGTGGAAGGGGTGCATCAGGATGTTGTGCTCGGCCTGGAACACCAGCATGTAGTTGAAGGTGCCGCTGATGCCGAGGGGCATGCCGTCGGAGAAGGAGCCCTGACCGAAGGGGTAGATCAGGAACACGGCGCTGGCCGCCGCCACGGGGGCGGAGTAGGCGACGCAGATCCAGGGGCGCATGCCCAGGCGGTAGGAGAGTTCCCACTCGCGGCCCATGTAGGCGAAGACGCCGATCAGGAAGTGGAAGACCACCAGCTGGTAGGGGCCACCGTTGTACAGCCACTCGTCGAGGCTGGCGGCTTCCCAGATGGGGTAGAAGTGCAGGCCGATGGCGTTGCTGGAAGGAACAACGGCGCCGGAGATGATGTTGTTGCCGTACATCAGGGAGCCGGCGACGGGCTCACGGATGCCGTCGATGTCGACGGGGGGTGCCGCGATGAAGGCGACGATGAAGCAGATGGTGGCAGCCAGCAGGGTGGGGATCATCAGCACACCGAACCAACCGACGTAGAGACGGTTGTTGGTGGAGGTGACCCACTCGCAGAACTGGTTCCACACCGAAGCGCCGGAGCGCTGTTGGAGAGTGGCGGTCATGAGTGCGTGCAGAAGGAACACCGAAAGCGGACGCCGAGACGCCGATCCAGTGCAGGGAAGTAGAGGCGGAATCCCCGCCTGCAGCCACTGTAACAGAGTGTTGCGGGATGTGAGTGGCGATTCATGAAGAAATAATGAGCTCCCTGTCCCCGAGTCCCGCCCTGCGGACCATCACCTGGAGCCCCAGCCTCACCCTGGTGCCCACCCACCACTGCTTCAACGCCTGCGGCTACTGCTCCTTCCGCCGGCCAGCCAGGCCCTGGGGCTCCGGCGCCAGCGACGCTCCCCCCGACGCCCTGGGCGCCGCCGAAGCCTCTCATCTGCTGCACCAGCGGCCGCTGGCCCGCGAGGTTCTGCTCCTCAGTGGCGAGGAACCACCGGCCTCTGCCGGCCGGCGCGGCTGGTTCGAGCGTCTGCTGCGGCTCAGCCGGCTGGCGCTGGCCCACGGCCGCCTGCCCCACACCAATGCCGGTCCCCTGTCGCTGGGGGAGATGGCCGCCCTGGGCCGGCTCAATCCCTCCATGGGCCTGATGCTGGAGGGCCTTGGTCCGGCCTACGACCGCCTGCATCGCCACGCCCCAAGCAAGCGGCTGGACGTTCGGCTGGCTCAGCTGGAGCAGGCCGGCCGTCTCGGTATTCCCTTCACCACCGGCCTGCTGCTGGGGGTGGGCGAAAGCCGGGCCGACCGTCGCGACGCCCTCGAACTGCTGGCCCTCCTGCAGGATCGCTGGGGTCATCTCCAGGAGGTGATTCTCCAGCCCTGGCGGCCCGATGGCAGCGAGGCCCTACCCCTCGGCCCCGCCGAACAGGACGACCTGCTGCTCACCATCGCCGAGGCCCGGGCGATCCTGCCGGCGGAGGTGCACCTTCAGCTGCCGCCGAACCTCTGGCCTTTGGAGCGGTTGATCGAGGCCCTCGAAGCCGGCATCGATGATCTGGGCGGGATCGATGTCGCTGATGTGATCAACCCCGCCTACCCCCAGCCTTCGCCGCAGGCCCTGGCCAGGAGGCTGGCGGCTTCCGGCTTCGAGCTTCGCCCCCGTCTGTGCGTGCACGGGGCCTGGATCCCCTGGCTGCCGGGACCGCTGCGGCGGGCCGCTGTGGCCGTGGCGCAGTGGTTAGCGTCCAATGACTCCTTCGAGCTGCGCGAGCCGTGAGCGATCAACGGGTGCTGCTGGTACGGCTGCCCTGCAATCCGATCTTCCCGATCGGCCCGATCTATCTGGCCGACCATCTTCACAAGCAGTTTCCTGCCTTGCCCCAGCGGATCCTGGATCTGGCGGCCGTGCCCCTGCTTGACGTGCAGCGGGTGCTGCTGGAGGTCGTCGACCAGTTCCGCCCCACCCTGCTGGTGTTCTCCTGGCGCGATATCCAGATCTATGCGCCGGTGGATGGCCGTGGCGGCAATCCGCTGCAGAACTCCTTTGAGGTCTTCTACGCCCGCAATCCCCTGCGGCGGCTGCGGGGGGCCCTGGGGGGCCTGCGGTTGATGGGGGCCTACTACGGCGAGCTGCGCCGCAATCTGGGCCTGATCCGCCGCGGTCTGCGCCGGGCGCGGCGCCACCATCCGGATGCCCGGGCGGTACTGGGCGGTGGGGCCGTGAGTGTCTTCTACGAGCAGCTCGGCCGCCGGCTGCCGAAGGGCACGGTGGTGTCGGTGGGAGAAGGGGAACCGCTGCTGGAGAAACTGCTCCGGGGAGACGACCTGGCGGGCGAACGCTGCTACCTGGCCGGCGAGGTCCCCCGCCCGGGTCTGATTCACGAACAGCCCGGCGGCATGGAGAAAACCGCCTGCAACTACGACTACATCGCCTCGATCTGGCCCCAGCTGGAGTGGTATCTCGACGGCGGCGACTTCTACGTCGGGGTCCAGACCAAGCGGGGTTGCCCCCACAACTGTTGCTACTGCATCTACACCGTGGTGGAGGGCAAGGCCGTGCGGGTCAACCCGGTGGAGGAGGTGGTGAAGGAGATGCGCCAGCTCTACGACCGCGGCGTGCGCGGCTTCTGGTTCACCGATGCCCAGTTCATTCCCGCCCGCCGCTACATCGACGACGCCAAGCAGCTGCTGCGGGCCATCCAGGCCGAGGGCCTTGCCGGCATCCACTGGGCGGCCTACATCCGGGCCGACAACCTCGACCCCGAACTGGCCGAGCTGATGGTGGCCACCGGCATGAGCTACTTCGAGATCGGCATCACCTCCGGCTCCCAGGAGCTCGTGCGCAAGATGCGCATGGGCTACAACCTGCGCACGGTGCTGGAGAGCTGCCGCATGCTGGCCCGGGCCGGCTTTCGCGAGCACGTGTCGGTGAACTACTCCTTCAACGTGATCGACGAGCGCCCCGAAACCATTCGTCAGACGGTGGCCTATCACCGCGAACTGGAGCGCATCTTCGGGGCCGACAAGGTGGAGCCGGCCATCTTCTTCATCGGCCTGCAGCCCCACACCCATCTGGAGCAGTACGCCTTCGAGCAGGGGGTGCTGCAACCCGGCTACAACCCCATGAGCATGCTGCCCTGGACCGCCCGCAAGCTGCTCTGGAACCCCGAACCGATGGGCAGCACCTTCGGCAGGATCTGCCTGGAGGCCTTTCGCCTCAACCCCGGCGACTTCGGCCGCACCGTGATGGATCTGCTGGAGCGTGACTACGGCACGGCCCCCCTGGAGGAGGCCCTGCGGGCACCGGTGGAGGGGCAGGCGGGCCCTGGCGACCGCCGTGCGCTGACGGCCGCTGTAGTGCTGCTGAACGCTTGCCGGGTTGGTCAGCAAGGCCCCACCGATTCAACGAACAGGGCCGCGAGCCGGGGTTACGGTTGAATCACGGCAACCCACTTTGGATTCAGCTGAAACTCTAGTAAGCTTTTCTCAGCTTGCCTAACCAATCTCCCGCTCTTTCCTCACCATGCCTACTGTGAATGTCGGCCCCGCCGGAGTTCCCACACTCCGGGAAGCGATCAATGGGGCTGCATCGGGAGACACGATTGCCCTTGCTGATGGCATTTATGCCTCCATCACCTCATTAGCCAAGCAAACCTCCATCAAACCTGGGCCTGCTCCGGGATCCGGCTACGTCATCGATGGCACCTCCAGAGCGAGCACGATCATCGAGGACACCCGTATTTATCAATACAACACAGATGGTCCTTATTCGCCGGGAATCGTTCAGGATCTCACTCTCAGTTATGGGCCAAGCAGCCCCATCAATGGCTCCTATCTTCTGAATGTCAGGGAGGGTAGCTGGACCATCCAGAACGTCGGATTCACAGGCACCCTTACGGGCTCGGCAGGCTCCAGCGGTGCCTACATGTTCTGCCGGGGCGGCAACCCGCCTGGTCCTTATAAGGCCGCCAATGTCACTCTCGATGACATAGTGGTTGATCTCTTAGGCCAGATTGGTTTCAACGGCGCCACGGGCGAGGGTGGATCTTCCTTCATTCAGAGCTTCTTCAATTCAGGCTCTATCGTCATTAAAGACAGTGTCTTCGACGAACGGGGTTTCCGCAATTCATTTACCATCCTGAGCACGGGGTCTGCCAGCATCACCGGCAACACCTTCAAACGCACCACAAATCAGAATGTGCGTAGCGAAGGGGAAACCATCATCGATACTCAGGCCACGGTTGCCGACAACATCTTCAGCGATGGAGCTTATCTGCAGCTGGGTTATGTTGGCAACACCTCGAGCAAGGCTGTTACTGTTATCGGTAACACCTTCAACACAATCAACGAAGGTGTTGGCCTCGTGCTGGTTCAAGGGAGCGCATCGCCGACAGTCACTGGCAATGCCTTCAGAGGCGATGGCACGGCCTTCCGCTACATCAGTTCTGCCGTCGGCTCCAGAAGGATCGGCACTGGTGGCGCCAACACGGTGGAAATCAATGGCACCGATCTTACCTTTTCAAGCCTCACCTCAGGGGGGCAGAACAGCGACAACATCAATGGCACCGCCAGCGAAGACTGGATCAATGGTGATGATGGCAATGACACGATCAATGGCAGGGCTGGCAATGATTACATCCTCGGCGGCACCGGAAATGACACCCTCAATGGCGGTCGCGGTATCGACACACTCGTCGGCGGCGACGGCGACGACACCCTCACCGGTGCTGCCGGCGCCGACATCCTGACGGGAGGTTTTGGCGCTGACGGGTTCACCTACAGATCCAGAAATCAGGGAAAAGACACGATTACCGATTTCAGTTCCGCAGAGGGCGACACCTTGCGTTTCCGAAGCGGCGCCTTCGGTGGCATCTCGACCGTTACGCTTGGTTCCAATTTCTTCATCAACACCACAGGAGATGCCACTGGTGCCGGGCCCCAATTCATTTACAACACCACCAGCGGCATGTTGGCCTATGACAGAAACGGAGCTTCCAGTGGGGGCTCGTTCAACATGGCTATCCTCACTGGCATCCCAACGCTCACTGCTGCAGACATTGTGATGTTCTGAGCCCGCTCCTCAACGCTCCTTTCTCTTAAGACTTCTTATTTTATGCTCTCTTGCCATGTCGCAGGAGAGCATTTTTTTGTCTGGTGGTTTGTCAGTGCCGCGTCAACCGCAGCTGCGCCACCAGCGCCGCCGCACCCACAGCAGCATCCCCAGCCCCAGCCATCCCACCACCCCGCCGATGGGGTTCGGATGGCTGCCGCCGGGCCCCACCATCCAGGCCGGTGCCTCCGGGGCCAGCGTCAGCAGGCCGCCCTGCAGCAGAAACCAGCCCCCCACCAGTCCCCCGTGCAGGCCCACGGCCCCCCACAGCACGCCAGCGTCGGCGCGCCGTTGCAGGGCAAGGGCCAGTCCCAGCAGCGTCAGCCCGCCCAGCAGCCCCACGGCCCCGGCGGGTCCCAGGTTGAAGCGGGTGTGCACCAGGCTGAACACCAGCGCCTGACCCCAGAGGGCCCGAACCCCGCCCAGGTGCTGCTCCAGTTCCCCCCAGAGCCAGCCGCGAAACAGCAGTTCCTCGGCGAAGCCCACCCCCAGCAGCAGGGCCAGGGCATTGAGCAGCTGTGCCAGGTCCAGCTGACCCTGCCAACGGGCCTGACCACTCAGCAGCAGGACCCCGGCCACCAGGGCCAGCAGCAGGACCGCCTTGAGCAACCCCCGCAGGAAGGCAGTCGAGAGACGAGCGGCAGGGGCCACGACCCCGAGCTGGTGCCACGGCCTTGGCTCCCCCCACACCCTTTCGATGCGCAGGGGCAGGCTGAGCAGCAGCAGCAGCAGCGCCATCGCCGTGCCGACCAGATCGAGCCGGTCGCGAGGGATCGCCGGCGCCAGAACCGCCAGCGGCTGCACCAGCAGCCAGCCCAGGCCGTAGAGCAGCGGCACGTAGAGCAACGTGCCGATCCAGCGGGGGCCCCGACGGGGGGATGGGCCCAACGAAGACTCCTCGGCTGTCGGCTCCTCGGAGGGGAGGGCCATTCAGCTCTCCGGCTCGATCGTGCTCGTCAGACCCTTGGACTTGAGGGTTTCGCAGTAAAACTCCGCCGGCTCCAGATCGCAGACGATCACCAGCCCCACCCCCGTGTTGTGGGCTTCCAGCATGACGGCGATGGCGTCCTGCTCGCTCAGGGAGGGCACCACCTGGCGCAGGGTGGTGACCACATACTCCATGCTGTTCACCGGATCGTTGTGGAGCAGCACCTTGTAGCGGGGGGAGGTCTTGCGCACCCGCTCCGGTGCCTTCTCGATCACGGCCGCACCGCCCGGCGAGCGGGTGGGCGTTTCGGTCGCCACCGGGTGGCCCAAGGCGACGGGGAGGGGCGGGATGGTCATGGGGATGGCCGCTCCGGTCCTGACAGCGCCCAACTCTAAAGAGCGCGGATGCGGCCCATCGCCTCCTCCACGTTGGCGCGGGAGTTGAAGGCGGAGAGCCGGAAGTAACCCTCCCCGGCCGCGCCGAAGCCGCTGCCGGGGGTGCCCACCACATGGGCTTTGCCGAGCAGGTGGTCGAAGAAGCCCCAGGAATCCAGCCCCTCGGGCGTTTTGATCCACACGTACGGGGCCTGTTCGCCCCCGTGCACCTGAAGCCCGGCGGCCCCCAGCTCGCGGCGGATGATGGCCGCATTGGCCATGTAGAAGCCGATCAGGGCCCGCACCTGCTCCTGGCCTTCGGGGGAATACACGGCTTCGGCGCCCCGCTGCACGATGTAGCTCACCCCGTTGAACTTGGTGCTCTGGCGCCGATTCCAAAGCCCCCACAGCTCCACCTTCTCCCCTGAGGCCGTGGTGCCCGTGAGCCCCCGAGGCACCACGGTGAAGGCGCAGCGGGTGCCCGTGAAGCCGGCGTTCTTGGAGAAGGAGCGGAACTCGATCGCGCAGCGGCGGGCCCCCTCGATCTCATAGATGGAATGGGGCAGTCCGGGATCGGAGATGAAGGCCTCGTAGGCGGCGTCGAACAGAATCAGGGCGTCGTGGGCCAGGGCGTAGTCCACCCACCGCTTCAGCTGCTCCCGGGTGGCCACCGCGCCGGTGGGGTTGTTGGGGAAGCAGAGGTAGATCAGATCCACCGGCTGCTCGGGCAAGGGGGCGACGAAGCCATTGGCGGCCGTGAGCGGCAGGTAGGTGAGGCCGCTGTAGCGGCCCCCCGCGTCGGCCTCGCCGGTGCGTCCGGCCATCACGTTGCTGTCCACGTACACCGGGTAGACCGGATCGGTGACGGCGACGCGGTTGCCGGTGCCGAGGATGTCGAGGATGTTGCTGCTGTCGCACTTGGAGCCGTCGGAGACGAAGATCTCTTCGGCGCTCACCTCACAGCCGCGGGACTGGAAGTCCTGGCGGGCGATCGCCTCCCGCAGCCAGCCGTAGCCCTGCTCAGGCCCGTAGCCGTGGAAGCCCTGCCGGGTGCCCATGGCATCGATGGCCTGCTTCATCGCCTCCCGGCAGGCCGCCGGCAGGGGCTCGGTCACATCGCCGATGCCCAGGCGGATCAGCTGAGCCTGGGGATGGGCCTCGCTGAAGGCCTTCACGCGCCGGGCGATCTCGGGAAACAGGTAGCCCGCCTTGAGCTTGAGGTAATTGTCGTTGACCAGAACCATGGGAGGGAAGCGGAAGGCGCGGCAGCGGGGCCAGGCGGCATCTTCCTATGGCGCGGTACGGCCTGCATACGATCAGGTCACGCCTCCGTGCCTCCGCCGTGCCCGTCGCGACCCCTTCCGCCAGCAGCCCGGTCCCGCCGGCAGCGACGGCCCCGCCGCGGCTCCGGTCGCCTTTGCGGCGCTGGTGGACGCCACCATCAACAGGCCGGCCCGCTACCTGGGCAACGAGCGGGGGGTGGAGCCCCGTGACTGGTCGGCCGCCCTGGTGCGCTGGGCCCTCACTTATCCGGAGGTCTACGAGGTCGGCGCCAGCAACCTGGGCCATGTGCTGCTCTATTCGATTCTCAATGCCGTGCCCGGCCAGCTGTGCGATCGGGCCTACCTTCCGGCGGCCGATCTCGCCGCCCGGCTGCGGGAGCGGGGAGCCCCCCTGTTTGCCGTGGAAAGCCACCGACCCCTGACGGCCTTCGACATCCTCGGCTTCAGCCTCAGCTACGAACTGGGTGGCACCAACATCCTCGAGATGCTCGATCTGGCCGGCATCCCGATCCGGGCGGCCGATCGCGGCGACCTGCCCCTCGACGACCCGGCGGCCCCCCCGCTGATCTTCGCCGGCGGGCCCACCGCCACCGGCAACCCGGAGCCCTTCGCGCCGTTCTTCGACTTCCTGGCCCTCGGCGATGGCGAGGAGCTGCTTCCCGAGATCGGCCTGGTGGTGGCCGAAGGCCGCGCCGCCGGCCTGAGCCGCTCCGCCCTGCTGCGGGACCTGGCCCAGGTGCCGGGCGTCTACGTGCCCTCCTTCTATGCCCCCGGCCCCGACGGGGTGACTCTGGTGCCGCAGGAGCCAGGGATCCCCGCCCGGATCCTGCGGCGCACGGCCACCCCCATGCCCCACTACGCCATGGGCCTGGTGCCCCACATCGAGACGGTCCACGACCGGCTCACCGTGGAGATCCGCCGCGGCTGCACCCGCGGCTGCCGCTTCTGTCAGCCGGGCATGCTCACCCGCCCGGCCCGGGATGCGGAGCCCGAAGCGGTGATCGAGGCGGTGGAAGAGGGGATGGGGCGCACCGGCTACAGCGACTTCTCGCTGCTGTCGCTCAGCTGCAGCGACTACCTGGCCCTGCCGGCGGTGGGGGTGGAGCTGCGCAACCGGCTGGCGGAGCACAACGTCAGCCTCACCCTGCCCAGTCAGCGGGTCGACCGCTTCGATGCCTCCATCGCCCACATCCTCGGGGGCACCCGGCGGGCCGGGCTCACCTTCGCGCCCGAGGCCGGCACCCAGCGCCTGCGGGACATCGTCAACAAGGGCCTCACCGATGCCGAACTGCTGCGCGGCATCCGCACCGCGATGCAGAACGGCTACAGCAGGGTGAAGCTCTATTTCATGATCGGCCTGCCGGGCGAGACCGACGCCGACGTGATCGGCATCGCCGACACCTGCCGGGCCCTGCAGCAGCAGTGCCGCGATCTGGGCCGGCTGCAGCTCAACCTCACGATCAGCAATTTCACCCCCAAGCCCCACACGCCGTTCCAGTGGCACAGCGTGTCCACGGCGGAATTCCGGCGCCGACAGCAGTTGCTGCGCGACTCCCTGCGGCCCCTGCGGGGCCTCAAGACCAACTACACCGACGTCCGCCTGTCGGCGGTGGAGGACTTCGTGGGCCGCGGCGACCGGCGCCTGGCGCCGGTGATCGAGGCCGCCTGGCGGGCCGGGGCGGGGCTGGATGCCTGGTTCGAATCGGCCGAGCGGACCCACGCCGCCTGGAGCGGCGCCATCGAGGCCGCGGGGCTCGGTGGCTCGTACCGGGCCCTGGAGATGGGCGGCTGGAGCGCGGCGGAGTCCTTCGCCGCCGGCGGGCTGGAGGCCTTCTGCCGCCAGCCCCTCCCCTGGGACCACATCGACTCCGGCGTCGATAAGGCCTGGCTGGCGGAGGACCTGTGCCGGGCCCTGGCAGCGACCGTGGTGCCGGACTGCTCCTTCGACGGTTGCAGCAGCTGCGGTGTCTGCGGACCGGAGCTGGGCCACAACGTGGTGATCCCGCCCCCGCAGATCCCGCCCTCGATCCCGCCGCGGGCGCCGGCGAGCGAGCGGGTCCGCCGGCTGCGTTTCGGTTTCACCAAGACCGGCTCCCTGGCCCTGATCAGCCATCTGGACACCCTGCGTCTGCTGGAGCGTGCCCTGCGGCGCAGCGGCCTGCCGGTCAGCTTCACCGGCGGCTTTCATCCCCTGCCGCGGCTGCAGGTGGCGCTGCCCCTGCCCCTGGGGGTGGAGGGCCTCGGTGAGTGGTTCGACCTGGAGTTCGCCGCCCCGATCGATCCGGCGGTGGCCTGCCAGCGTCTCCAGGCGGAGCTCTCCGGGGAACTCACTCTGCTCTCGGTGATCGAGGTGCCCGTGGCGGGCCCCAGCCTGGCCCAGCAGATCCGTGCCGCCCACTGGCGCATCGCTCTGCTGCCGCTCGAAGGCGCTGAGGCTCCTTCCCCCGAGCGCTGGGCCACGGCGATCGCCGAGCTGCTGGCCGCCGGGGAGCTTCTCTGGAACGACAAGGACAAGAAGGGACGCCCCCGCCAGCGGGACTGCCGTCCCTACCTGCTCGACCTGCGCCCGGCGACGCTCGGCGCCGCTGCTTCGGAGCCCCTGAGCAAGGCAGCGCAGGTGCTGGATCTGGAGGCCGGCGTTGACGCCCAGGGCCGCAGCCTGCGACCCGAGCATCTGTGCCAGTGGCTGGGAGCGTTGCTCGGCCAGCCCCTGAGGCTCGGAGCGCTGCAGCGCCGTTGCCTGCGGCTCCACCCATGCTAAGTTCGCGCTAGACGGCAGAGAAATTCGTAGGGATTTTTCT
Organism: uncultured bacterium; assembly: GCA_942491175.1. Classification (GTDB taxonomy): domain Bacteria; phylum Cyanobacteriota; class Cyanobacteriia; order PCC-6307; family Cyanobiaceae; genus Cyanobium. The sequence goes on from CALNZO010000021.1 coordinate 33,505, forward strand.
CTTCATCCTCTACCGCCCAGTCGCTTCTGCATCAGAGACGCTTTCTAGAAGTTTCTCGGCGAAAGCGCTATCAAGGTCAACACTGCTTGGTTCGGTCTTCGTTGCTTCGCATCGGGAAGGGAGGTCATCCTTTCCGTCACGCTGCCGGCCCGACGACGTCAAAGCTCCCATTCAGGCCACTGGCTTCCGTGGGCCGTCCCCGGCAGCCGATCGTCTCCCTGATCCTCAGGGCGCGGTCCTTCCCCTCCAGTGGCTGCACGACCCCTGTGGTCGACGCCCGATTCCTATCCCACCTGCCCTTTGGGCAGGGCTCCACTGAGCCCACCATCTCTTCCATGCCCCAGCAGATCGTCATCGCTGAGCAGATGCGGATCGCCGCAGTGCTCAACGACGAACGCGTTGATGAACTGATTGTCGCCCAGGGTCGTTATCAGATCGGCGACGTCTACCTCGGAACCGTCGAAAACGTGTTACCCGGGATCGATGCGGCGTTCGTCAACATCGGAGAAAGTGAGAAAAACGGCTTCATCCACATCACCGACCTCGGGCCCCTGCGCCTGAAGAAGGGCGGTGCCGGCATCACCGAACTGCTCGAGCCACGTCAGAAGGTGCTCGTTCAGGTGATGAAGGAGCCCACCGGCACCAAGGGGCCGCGCCTCACGGGCAACCTCTCCCTGCCAGGTCGGTTCCTCGTCCTCCAGCCCCATGGCCAGGGGGTCAACATCTCCCGCCGCATCAATGGCGATAACGAGCGCAACCGGCTGCGGGCCCTTGGGGTGCTGATCAAACCTCCCGGGGCCGGCCTGCTGATCCGCACCGAGGCCGAGGACGTCAGCGAGGAGATGCTGATCGACGATCTCGAGGGCCTGCTGCGTCAGTGGGAGTCCATCCAGCAGGCGGCCGAGACGGCATCGCCGCCCGTGCTGCTCAACCGCGACGAGGATTTCATCCATCGGGTGCTGCGCGACCTTTACAGCCCCGACGTGCTGCGGGTGGTGGTCGACAGTGCCGATGCCGTGGCACGGGTCAACGACTTCCTCGGCTCCGACCAGGCCAACCTGCTGGTGGAGCACCACGGGGAACCCAACGAGATCCTGGAGCATTACCGGGTCAACGCGGCCATCCGCGATGCCCTCAAGCCCAGGGTCGATCTTCCCTCCGGCGGGTACGTGATCATCGAGCCCACCGAGGCCCTCACGGTGATCGACGTCAACTCCGGTTCGTTCACCCGTTCGGCCAACGCCCGTGAGACGGTGCTGTGGACCAACTGTGAGGCGGCCGTCGAGATTGCCCGCCAGCTCAAGCTGCGCAACATCGGCGGGGTGGTGATCATCGACTTCATCGACATGGAGTCGCGGCGCGACCAGCTGCAGTTGCTGGAGCACTTCACCCAGGCCTCCAGAGACGACACGGCTCGTCCCCAGATCGCCCAGCTCACTGAGCTCGGTCTGGTGGAGCTGACCCGCAAGCGTCAGGGCCAGAACATCTACGAACTGTTCGGTCGGGCCTGTCCCAGCTGCGGGGGCCTGGGCCATGTGGCGGTTCTCCCCGGCAAGGACACCCTGCAGCCCCTGGCGACAGTCTCCGGCCTGGTGCGCTCGGCCGCCTCGGCGAGGGCCGAGGTGGTCAGCCCGGCCGCCGCCGGCGCCAGTGAAGGCGGCAGTGGCCGTCGCCGCCGGGGTCGCGGTGGCCGGGGCTCCGATGGGGCCGATGCCACTGCCGCCAGCGGCGCCACCGATGGCGGTGGCAACGGTGTCGGCGCCTCCAGCGGAGCGGCCCAGGAGAGCCAGGCCGGCGAAGCCCCCCAGCGGCGTCAGGAGCCTGAGGTGCTGCCCGTGCCGATGACCGCGGAACAGGAGCTGGTCTACGGCTGGCTGGGCCTCAGCCCTGCCCTGCTGGTGGATCCGGTGTCGTCTTCCGAGAACGTGTTGGTGCGGGTGGTCCGGCCGGACGCTGATCCGGCCAAGGTCGTCGAGGAGGCCCGTCAGCAGCTGGCCGCCAGTGGCTCCCGTCGCCGGCGTCGCGGCCGGGGCGGCGACGCGCGCAACGGCAGCTCCGAATCCGAGTCCGACACCGGTTCCGGCGGGACGCAGGCGATCTCCGCCGCCACGGAGTCTCCCGGCCATCAGGACATGCCGCCGATTCTGGAGATCACACCGGCCCCCTTCGAGGCGGAGTCCTCCCCCGCCCCTGCGGAGGTGGTCAGTGTGGCGCTTCCTCGCCGCCGCCGCTCCTCGGGAGGTTCCAGCGAGGGCTCCGAGCCGGTCGCCGCTCCTGTGGCCACCGCCGAGAAAGGAGTCGTCACCCCTGAGCTGGGGTCCGAACCCGAACCCGAAGCCGACGATGCCGGTGAGCCGCGCCGCCGCCGCCGCCGCTCCTCCGCCCCTGGCTGAGTCGCACGGCGCCAACGCCCTCTGGCGGGCCGATGCACCGGTCTGGGGAGGGCACGACCCCTCCCTTTGTGCCGGGGTGGATGAGGTGGGTCGGGGCAGCCTGTTCGGGCCGGTGTTCGCGGCGGCCGTGGTGCTGCCGGCCAGCGCTCTGGTCCCCCTGGCCGAAGCCGGCCTCAACGACAGCAAGAAGCTTTCCGCCCGGCGGCGACAGGCCCTGGAGCCCCTCCTGAGGCAGGACGCCCTTGCCTGGGCCCTGGGCCAGGCCAGCGCCGCCGAGATCGATCGCTGGGGCATCCGCCGCGCCACCGAATGGGCCATGCTGCGATCCCTGCAGCGCCTGCCCCGCCCGCCCCGCCTGCTGCTGGTGGATGGGGTTCTGCCCCTGCGGCAGTGGTCCGGAGAGCAGGTCACCGTGGTGGGAGGCGATGGCCGTTGTGCGGCCATCGCCGCCGCCAGCGTGCTGGCCAAACAGGCGAGGGATGCCCTGCTCCGCCGCCTGGCCCTGCGCCATCCCGGCTACGGACTGGAGCGGCACGCCGGCTATGGGACGCCCCAGCACCAGGAGGCGATCCGGCAGCTGGGTCCCACTCCCCTGCATCGCCACAGTTTCCTCAGGTCGATCGGCACCAGCGCTGAAAATCTCCGAGCAGCTGCTGACCCACCCGGTTCTTGATGCCCAGGAGGATGCCGGCAAGCACTGAGCGCCCGGTGGCTTCCAGCACCTTGGGAGGGATCAGCTGCAGCAGGGTGGGCCTGCTCACGGTCACCGAGAGGCTCGCCTCCCCTACCAGGCCCTTGTCGCCGGCGGCGAGCCAGGCGCAGAGGCTGAGGCGGAAATCCTCCACCAACCCGAGACCCTCGAGCTGGCAGTCGAGCGCCTCCAGCTCGAGCCGGCCGTTGCGGTGCACCGCCTGCAGCTCCACCACCGGCTGGATCTTCAGCTGGAACACCCGCACCTGGCTGACCGTGTAGCGGTAACGACCCGGGCCGAGGGGTTCGAGCTGCTTCGGATCCAGCAACGCCTCCACGACGCGCTGCTCGTCATCCAGATAGGCGGGGATGCGTTCCGCGTTGCAGGTCACCGGAAGATCGAGTTGCTGGCTGGCGCTGAAGGCCAGGGACATGGCCTGCGGGCCGGCAGGCGATGATCCTACTGATCACCCCAGATCGACCCATCTCCATGCGTCTCGCCTTTCTCGGTCCCGTCGGCACCTACGGCGAACAGGCGGCGCAGCGACTGGCAGAGCTGGAGGGCCTGGAGGCGGTGGAGTTCGTGCCCCAGCAGGGCATCCGCGCCGTGATCCAGGCCCTCGCCGGGGGCGATTGCGCCCTGGCGGTGGTGCCCGTGGAGAATTCCGTCGAAGGGGGAGTCACCAGCTGCCTCGACGCCCTCTGGGAGCATCCCGACCTGGCGGTGGCCCGAGCCCTGGTGCTGCCGATCCGCCATGCCCTGGTGGGCAGTGGCCCGCTCGAGGCCATCAGCGAAGTCCTCTCCCATCCCCAGGCCCTGGCCCAGTGCAGCCAGTGGCTGGGGGAGCATCTGCCCCAGGCTCTGCAGCTCCCCACCAGCTCCACCGCCGAGGCCGCCCGGCTGGTGCGAGGCAGCCGTTTCCGAGGCGCCATCGCCTCCCGGGAGGCGGCGGCGGAGCACGACCTCGATGTCCTGGCCTATCCGATCAACGACGTCCCCGGCAACTGCACCCGTTTCCTGCTGCTCCGGCGTGGAACACGCTCCCCGCAGGGACCCCACGCCAGCCTGGCGTTCTCGCTGCGCTCCAATCGCCCCGGAGCCCTGCTGGAAGTCCCTGGGTTGCTTCGCGCGGCAGGGTCTGAACATGAGCCGTATCGAATCGCGCCCCTCCAAGCGGGAAATGGGGGAATACATCTTCTTCGTGGATCTTGAACTCCCCGATGGCGCGGCACCGCTCGATGGGGCGCTGGCGGATCTCACCCCCCTCTGTGAACATCTGGCCCTCTTCGGCGCCTACCCGCTCACCAACCTGGCGGCCGGGGAAGGAGACCTCTGAGCGTCCTGCCGAGACAGCGGGAAGGCATGGGATGGACCGGCCGGGGGGAATCAGGCCGGAGAGGGGCTGTTGCCGAAGGGCCGAGATCCGCGGAACACGCCGAACTGCATCAGACCGCTGTGGAAGGCCCAGTGCATCAGCAGGAGCGTCGGAGTCTCCCGAAGTCCCTGAACCACTGCTCCGGCCCCCAGGCCCAGCACGGCAGCTGGGCGCCGCACGCCCTCGAGGATCGAATCCACCCAGGAGGGGAGGGTGGAGACCGTCCAGTCCGCGGTGGTGATGGCCAGGCCCCGGTTCCAGGGACTTAGCTCCAGGTTGTTCCGCAGGGACCGGATGCTGGCGAACTCGGGGTGGGCCCACTGATCCAGAAGCTGGCGCATCACCCAGCGTTCGCGTCGGTTCATGGGTCCGTCTTCCGGATCGCGGCGGTTCCAGTCCGCCACCGCCAGGCAGCCGCCCGGCTTGAGCACCCGCAGCATCTCATCGGCGTAGCGCTGCTTGTCGGGCATGTGGGGGCCTGCCTCGACGCTCCAGACCGCATCGAACCCTCCACTGGCGGTGCCATCCGGCAGATCCAGGGCCAGGGCATCCATGACGGCGAAACGGCAACCTGGCAGGTCCGGGGGGGTGAGCTCCCGGGCCCGGGCGATCTGGGCCGGGCTGATGCTGATCCCCAGCACCTCGAGGCCGTAGTCCCGCGCGAGGATCCGGGCGCTGCCGCCGATGCCGCAGCCCACGTCGAGCACCCGGCTGCCGGGGGGGAGGCGGTCGAGACCACTCCAACGCACCAGCTCGTGCACGAAAGCCGCCTTGGCGGCGCGGAAATCGCGCGGCCCGGGGGGATCGCCGTAGTGCCCCAGATGGACGTGCTCCCCCCAGAGACGCTCCAGCAGGCGGTCATCGGTCCAGCGGTCGTAGGCGGCGGCCACACTGGCCGTGGAGAGATAGGCGCGGGAACGGCGCTGCCAAAGCACGACAGCCACCGCTACCGCCAGGGCAGTCCCCGTCAGGAGGAGGGGCAGCAGCGCCCCGCCCGAAACGATGCTCGCCATTTCAGTTCTCGGCCGAGCCGTCGCCAAGGGTGGAGAAGGTGTCCTTCAGGACCGTGCGTGCCGCCAGCTGGCGCCTGGTCTGGTCGAGAAGTTCGTATTCCTGCCTCAGCCGCTCACCGGTGTCGGTGATCTCCAGGAGCGCCTGCTGGTGATCGGCCACCGGACCGCCCAGATGGGCGCCGATCCAGAACGACAGTTCCCTGGGCAGATCGGGCAGATCCGCGGGCAGGGAGGAGGGTTTGCCGATCAACTTGCCGGTGAGATCGACCACATCCCGCAACGCCCTGGTGACGTTGCTGGTGAGGGTCTCGAGTTCTTGGTGGCTCTCGCTCACCGTGTCCTCGATCCAGCTCACCATGCCGACCCGGAACGGCGTGTCGCGCACGATGTCCAGCACCCGGAAGCGTTGCTGGCCCATGGTCACGATATTGCTGCGGTCGTCATCCTGCACCTGGCAGTGAAGGATTTCGGCGCAGCAGCCCACCTCCGCCATCCGCTTGTTCTGGGGATCCCAGCGCACCACGCCGAAGCGGCGATCCTCGGCCATCGCCGTGCGCAGCATCATCCGGTAACGCGGCTCGAAGATGTGCAGTGGCAGGACCTCCTGTGGAAACAGCACCACATCGGGCAGTGGAAACAGGGGCAGTTCCCTGACGGCCAGATCAGTCACGCGCGCAAGCTGCCGCTGCCGGCAAGGGGGAGGGGGCGATCGGAGGTCGGGAACGTCAGCAGCAACCAGAGGATCTCGGAAGTCAAGATCCTAGAAAGCCCGACCCGCCTGCCGATGGCCCAGGGGTCGGGTTGCCCTCAGAGCTTCACCTCGATGTCGACGCCACTGGGCAGGTCGAGCTTCATGAGCGCGTCGATGGTTTTGGAGGTCGGGCTGTAGATATCGATGATGCGGCGGTGGGTGCGGGTCTCGAAGTGCTCACGGGAATCCTTGTCCACGTGGGGCGAGCGCAGCACGCAGTAGATCTTGCGCTTGGTGGGAAGGGGGATGGGGCCGATCGCGGTGGCGGCGGTGTGATCGGCGGTTTCAATGATCTTTTCGCAGGAGAGATCCAGCATGCGGCGGTCGAACGCCTTCAGGCGGATGCGGATCTTCTGTTGGGGAATGGTGGCGGACATCGGTGAGGTGGCGCGGTTAGGGAAGCGCGGGCGAAGCGGGCGGCGGAGCCGCAGGAGCGGATTGTCGAGGTGCTGAGGAAACTCGTGATTCCCGAAGGAGCCCTGTTCCCGTGAAGGGGGAGTGCCACCGAGGTGACACTCCCACGAAGGCTAGATCAGCCTCAGAGCACGATTTTGGACACCACGCCGGCACCGATGGTGCGGCCGCCTTCGCGGATGGCGAAGCGCATGCCCTGCTCGATGGCGACCGGGCAGATGAGCTCGGCGCTCATCTTGATGCGGTCACCGGGCATCACCATCTCCACGTTGGAGCCGTCATCGGCCGTGAAGGCGGTGATCTGGCCGGTCACGTCGGTGGTGCGGATGTAGAACTGCGGGCGGTAGCCGGCGAAGAAGGGGGTGTGACGGCCACCTTCCTCTTTCTTGAGCACGTAGACCTCACCTTCGAACTTGGTGTGGGGCTTGATGGAGTTGGGCTTCACCAGCACCATGCCGCGCTCGATGTCCTCCTTCTGGATGCCGCGCAGCAGCAGGCCCACGTTGTCGCCGGCCATGCCCTCGTCGAGCAGCTTGCGGAACATCTCCACACCGGTCACGGTCGTTTCGCGGGTGTCGCGGATGCCGACGATCTGCACGGTTTCACCCACTTTCACCTTGCCGCGCTCGATGCGGCCGGTGGCAACCGTGCCGCGGCCGGTGATCGAGAAGACGTCTTCGATGGCCATCAGGAAGGGCTTGTCGATCTCCCGCTCGGGCTCGGGGATGGCCTCGTCGACCGCATCCATCAGGTCAAGGATCTTGTCGACCCACTCGTCCTCGCCGCGCACGGCTTTCTTGCCGCCCTGGATGTACTCGAGAGCCTTGAGGGCCGAGCCGGAGATCACGGGGATGTCGTCGCCGGGGAAGTCGTAGCTGCTGAGCAGTTCACGCATCTCCAGCTCGACGAGCTCGAGGATCTCCTCGTCATCGACCATGTCCTTCTTGTTGAGGAACACCACCAGGGCGGGTACCCCGACCTGCTTGGCGAGCAGGATGTGCTCCTTGGTCTGGGCCATGGGGCCGTCTGTGGAAGCCACCACCAGAATGGCGCCGTCCATCTGGGCGGCACCGGTGATCATGTTCTTGACGTAGTCCGCGTGGCCGGGGCAGTCCACGTGGGCGTAGTGACGCTTGTCGGTCTCGTACTCCACGTGGGCCGTGTTGATCGTGATCCCCCGCTCCTTCTCTTCGGGGGCACCGTCGATATCGTCGTAGGCCTGGGCCTTGGCCATGCCCTGGGAAGCCAGCACATTGGTGATGGCGGCGGTGAGGGTGGTCTTGCCGTGGTCAACGTGACCGATGGTGCCGATGTTGACGTGAGGCTTGTTCCTCTCGAACTTCTCGCGTGCCATGGAAGGAAAGAATCGGGGGGTTGGTTGAAATGGAAAGAAAGATCAGGAATTGCCCTGATTCTTGGAAATGATGGCTTCCGCCACATTGCGAGGAATTTCCTCGTAGTGACTGAATTCCATCGAGAAGATACCCCGACCCTGGGTCATGGATCGGAGCTGGGTGGCATAGCCGAACATCTCGGCCAGAGGCACCTTGGCCTGGACCTTGGACTGTCCGTCGTCGACGGACTGCCCTTCGACCTGGCCGCGGCGGGAGGAAAGGTCGCCGATGACCGAACCGAGGAAATCCTCGGGGACTTCGACTTCCACCTTCATCATCGGTTCAAGCAGTACGGGATTGCACTTCTTGACCCCGTCCTTGAAGGCCATGGAGCCGGCGATCTTGAACGCCATCTCCGAAGAGTCGACGTCGTGATAAGAGCCGTCCACCATGGTGACCTTGACATCGATCATGGGGAAACCAGCGATCACGCCGGACTGGCAGGTTTCCTTCATGCCGGCTTCCGCCGGGCCGATGTACTCCTTGGGAACGATGCCGCCGACAATCTTGTTGACGAATTCGAACCCAGAGCCCGGCTCGCCAGGCTGCATCTCGATCACCACATGGCCGTACTGGCCCTTACCACCAGTCTGGCGGGCGAATTTGCCTTCACCCTTGGCACTGCCACGGATGGTTTCCCGATAGGAAACCTGAGGAGCGCCGATGTTGGCCTCCACCTTGAACTCCCGCAACATGCGGTCGACCAGAATCTCCAGGTGCAGTTCGCCCATACCGGCGATCACGGTCTGATTGGTTTCCGGATCGGTGGAGACCCGGAAGGTGGGATCCTCCTCCGACAGCGACTGAAGGGCCTTGCCCAGTTTCTCCATGTCGCCCTTGGTCTTGGGCTCCACGGCCACGGAAATCACCGGTTCGGGGATGAACAGGGATTCCAGGATGATCGGGTCGGAGTCCACGCAGAGGGTGTCGCCGGTGGTGGTGTCCTTGAGGCCAAGCACGGCGCCGAGGTCACCGGCCCGCAGCTCGTCCACCTCCTCGCGTTCGTCGGCTTTGAGAAGAATCAGCCGCGAGATGCGCTCCTTCTTGTCCTTGGTGGAATTGAGCACGTAGCTGCCCTTCTTCAGCACCCCGCTGTACATGCGCACGAAGGTGAGCTTGCCGTAGGGGTCGGCCATGACCTTGAAGGCCAGGGCGCTGAAAGGAGCGCTGTCGTCGCAGGGACGGGTGGCTTCGGTCTCGTCGGGGAGCAGGCCGTGGATCGGGGGCACGTCCACGGGGGCGGGCAGGTAGTCGACCACGGCGTCGAGCACCAGCTGCACGCCCTTGTTCTTGAAGGCGGAACCACAGAGGATGGGCACCATTCCGTGCTGCACCACACCCAGGCGGATGCCGCGCATCAGCTGATCCTCGGTGAGTTCACCGTTTTCGAGGAAGGCTTCGATCAATTCCTCGTCGGTTTCGGCCACCGACTCCATCAGCTTCTGGCGCCACTCCTCGGCCTCGTCCTTCATGTCGGCGGGGATCTCCTCCTCGAGGATGTCGGTGCCGAGATCGTTGGTGTAGATGATCGCCTTGTTGCGCACCAGGTCGATGATCCCTTTGAGATCACCTTCAGCCCCGATGGGCAGCTGGATCGGCACGGCATTGGCCTTGAGCCGATCCTTGATCTGGTCGTAGACCTTCAGGAAGTTGGCGCCGGTGCGGTCCATCTTGTTGACGAACACGATCCGGGGCACCTTGTAGCGATCGGCCTGGCGCCAGACCGTCTCCGACTGGGGCTGGACGCCGCCGACGGCACAGAACACGGCGACAACTCCATCAAGCACCCGCATCGAGCGCTCGACCTCGATGGTGAAATCGACGTGCCCCGGGGTGTCGATGATGTTGATCCGGTTGTCCTTCCAGCTGGTGGAGATGGCGGCCGCGGTGATGGTGATTCCCCGCTCTCGCTCCTGTGCCATCCAGTCGGTGACGGCGGCGCCATCGTGCACCTCGCCCATCTTGTGGACCACGCCGGAATAGAACAGAATCCGTTCGGTCGTGGTGGTTTTGCCCGCGTCGATGTGAGCGGCGATTCCGATATTTCTGACGCGTTCCAGGGGGTAGGCGCGAGCCACGGGAAGGTTCTCCGAGGGTAGGTCGACAAAAAGCGGGCGTTACTGTACAGATCAGCCTTGGCTTGGATCTGCGGGAGCCGGATCTGCCCAGGGATCCGGCTCCGTTGGCCGCTCAGTAGCGGTAGTGGGCGAAGGCCTTGTTGGCTTCGGCCATCTTGTGGGTTTCCTCCCGCTTACGGACGGCACTGCCGGCTTCGTTGGCGGCGTCCATCAGTTCGCCGGCCAGTTTCTGAGCCATGCTGCGCCCGTTGCGGGCACGGGAGAAGTTGACCAGCCAGCGCAACGCCATGGCGGTGCCCCGCTCCTGGCGCACTTCCATCGGCACCTGGTAGGTGGCGCCACCGACGCGGCGGGCACGCACTTCCACGAGGGGGGTGGCGTTGCGGACTGCCGTTTCGAACAGATCGAGCGGATCGGCACCGGTGCGCTCGTTGATCAGGGTGAAGGCATCGGAAAGGATGCGCTGGGCGGTGGATTTCTTGCCGTGCTTCATGAGCCGGGCCACGATCATCGAGGCCAGACGGCTGTTGAACTGGGGATCCGGCAGAACCGGGCGTTTCTCGGCGGCGTTGCGGCGGGACATGGAACAGAGGGAGAAAAAGCGGGGAAGGCTGGAACGGCCCAGAGGGGCCGATGGCTTGGAAGGGTCAGCCCTTCGGTGTCTTGGCGCCGTACTTGGAACGGGACTGGCGCCGATCCTTGACCCCGGAGGTGTCGAGGGTCCCGCGGATGATGTGATAGCGGACACCGGGCAGATCCTTGACGCGGCCGCCGCGGATCAGGACCACGGAGTGCTCCTGAAGGTTGTGGCCGATGCCGGGGATGTAGGCCGTGACCTCGAATCCGGAGGTGAGGCGCACCCTGGCCACCTTGCGCAGGGCCGAGTTGGGCTTCTTCGGGGTGGAGGTGTACACACGGGTGCAAACCCCACGCCGCTCGGGGCAGGCGCGCAGGGCGGGCGACTTCGTCTTACGGGTGAGACGCTGCCGCTCGGTGCGGATCAGCTGCTGAATGGTGGGCATCGAGGACCGGGTGCTGCTCGGTGGGGACAGGTCGGACGTCCGACCATTTCGACAATCCGACACATTACTTCCTCGTCGTCCCCCTTCAGGCCTCGCGACTGAAGGCAGCCCCACAGGCGCAGCTGCGCACCCCTGGTCCGGAACGCACCAGGAAGCCCCCGCCGCTGAGGTCGCCCTTGTAGTCGAGCTGGAGGCCCCGCAGCAACGGCAGCTGCTCAGCGGGTGAATAGAGCGTGATGCCGTCGGCCCGGGCGACTGGGATACCGGCCAGGTGGCCCGGGCGCAGTCGGAGGGCCCAGGCTTCGCAGGCGCCCTCCAGCAGATCCAGGTGCATCAGGCCCGGGGTCCCCGCCACCGCCGCCTGCCGGCAGAGTTCGGCGGCGGCGGCGGCGGTGAGGCGCAGGCTGTGGCCCCTGGGCACGTTGAACAGGCAGGTGAACTCACTCTGCCAGCCGCTGGCTGGAGGGGAGCAGGCTGGTGGCGGCCCCGGCGCCTCTGGGGACCAGGCCCAGGCCGTTGTGGACCGAGCCGGCCACCCCCCGCCCCTTGACCCGGTGGCTGCCTCCCATCACCAGACCGGTGGAACTGCCACCGTCGAGGTTGAGGGCATCCACCAGACCCATCTGCCGCAGCAGCCAGGCCGATTCCGCCAGGGTGGGACCTGCGCCGCTGCCGGCGGCCTGGAGGGTCACCAGCCAGAGGAGCGTGCCGTCGCTGCCGACCACGGTGCGCGGTGCCCCCTGGCGCAGGAAGGCGGATCCGAACCCTTCGGCGCCGCCGTTGAGCACGACGCGGCCGTTCCGGAGCAGCAGAGGGCCTCCTCCCATCACGTTGCTGGCGTTCCCCAGCGAATCGCTTGGACGGCTCTCGATGCGCAGTCGCTCCCCCTCCCTCCAGGGCAGCACGGCTCCTCCCCTGGCCACCACCAGGGTCTCCTGCGGCCGCAGAGGCACTCCCGCCGCAAGCTGCTCGCTGGCCACCCGTCGCTGCACCCGGCCACCGGCCAGCACCAGGGCGGTCTCCGAGCCGCTGAGGGCCTGGTAGAGCCGCCCCCAGTCAGCCGTGTACCGGCTCAGTCCCCGCTGCACATAGCCGCTGTTGACGGTCAGCAGCGGCCAGCGCCGCCCGCGGCCGTCGCTGATCCATTCCTCCAGCCGCAGGCGCCCGAAGCGCGGCAGGCTGCGCGGCTCCCAGGCCACCACGCCGCGGTTGAGGATCGGTCCGGAGAGCCAGCGCCCCTGGTCCCTCAGGGCCCCGAGGGGCAGTCGCCGCACCCGGTTGAAATAGCCCCCGTTGATGGCCACCAGGGCGTCCTGGCGCAGGGCCAGGGCCGTCAGGGAACTCAGTCCGGCCATGCCATCGGGCCTGCTGAGGGTGCGCAGTTCCAGGGGGCTGGTGCGGGGATCGATCCTGACGGAGTTGACCAGGATTTTTTTGCTGCCGACGGCCCGAACCTGCTGGTCCCAGCGCAGCCGGGGGCCCAGCAGGGCCAGCAGCCGCGGATCGATCGGTGCGGGCTTTTGCGGGGCGGTGCCGATGCGGCCCGGCGCCGGCGGCAGGTCGATCACCACCCGGGCGGGTTCGCCCAGGGTGAACACCCGCAGCGGGGAGGCTTTCCCTGTCAGCGTCAGGCTCAGGTCCTCGCCCGTTCTGCCGCTGCGCAGGCCCCTGGAGGCGAGCAGGGCCAGCTGGTCGGTGCGGCTGAGCAGGGCCAGCTGCACCCCCCCCTCGCTGCTGCGCAGCAGGGTGGGACCGTCCAGGTCGAGCACCACCCGCCGGTAGGCCGGTTGATCCGAGCTGCGGACCCGGAGCAGCCGGGGCGCCGGCAGACGCAGTTCCAGCATCTCGCCACGGCGCTCCAGGTTCACACCCACGTCGCGCAGGATCTCCGCCACATCCACCGCCACCTCATCGTCCAGGGAGCGCTGGGCCGCCGCCGGCACCATCAGCTCCCGGCCGAACCATTCCAGTGAAAGACTGCCGTCGGCTCTGGAGTCACGGCTGAACCCCAGCTGACCCTCCAGTACTTCCAGGGGCAACCACAGCGCCTGAGGCTGGCGGGTGTTGCCGCCCTCCCAGCGCCAGGCCGCCTGCTGGCTGCGTCCGTTGAGGGTCAGCCGGGTGCCCTCGACCCCCGCCGAGGGGGTGGCCCGCCGGGGCAGGGCCGGCAGCTGGGGTGGCGGGGCGGCCTGGATGACCGGCGGGGCTCCTGTCAGGGCCAGGAGAGCCAGAGCGATCGAAAGAGTCCTGGCCATCGACGATGTCCTGCCGCTCATTGGAAAAGTTAGTCCTGACAGTATTTCGGTGGGGGCGGCTGCCTAGGATCAGGACCCGCCCTGTCGTCGCGGACACGGCTGCTGCACGGGTGACACGGCAGCTTCAAGCCAGTTCCGGGGCAGTTCACCGCTGCCGATCTCCTCCCTGGCCCCTTCCCCAGCCCCCTTCCAGCTCCGTTTCAGCAGCATCCCCACGGCTTATGTCCTCCCTCCCCGCCCCCGTCTGGCCCCACCGCGACAGTCACGCCCCTGGCCTTGCTGAAAAGGATGCTTGCGGCGTGGGATTCCTGGCCCACCTCGATGGGGTCCCCAATCACTGGGTGCTCCAGCAGGCCCTGCGAGGCCTCAGATGCATGGAACACCGCGGTGGCTGTGGCGGTGACGGGGATTCCGGGGATGGGGCCGGCCTGCTCACGGCCATTCCTTGGAGCTACCTGGAGGCGGTCTGGCCGGCGGCCGCCTCCTCCACTGCGATGGTGAGGGGGCTGGGGATGATCTTTCTCCCCGCCGACTCCGAACGGCGCGACCTGGCCCGGCGGGTGTGCGACGAAGAGGCTGCTCAGCTGGGGCTTCGAAGCCTGGGCTGGCGGGCGGTCCCCGTCGCCCCCGAGGTGCTCGGTCCCCTGGCCCGCCAGAACGCCCCGGTGATCGAGCAGTGGCTGCTGGCTGCTCCCGATGCGGTGCCTGGCGTCATGGTCGACGTCGACGCCCTGGAATCCCTGCTGTTCCGACTGCGTCGTCGCGCCGTCGACCGGGTGAGAGAGGTCTGGGGTGCCGACACTTCCGACCTCTATTTCGCCTCGATCAGCGCCCGCACGGTCGTCTACAAGGGCATGGTGCGCTCAGAGGTGCTCGACGGCTTCTATGCCGACCTCCGGGACGAGCGCTTTGCCGTCGCCTTCGCTGTCTACCACCGCCGTTTCAGCACCAACACCCTGCCCCGCTGGCCCCTGGCCCAGCCGATGCGCCTGCTCGGCCACAACGGCGAGATCAACACGTTGCTGGGCAACATCAACTGGGCCAGGGCCGCAGAATCCCATCTCGAGGCCGTCTGGGGCGAAGCCGCCCGCGACCTGCGCCCCCTGGTCAACGCCGCCTTCAGTGATTCCGCCAACCTCGATGCCACCCTCGAGTTGATGGTGCGCAGCGGCCGGCCGATCACCGACAGCCTGCTCACCCTGGTGCCGGAGGCTTTCCGCGACCAGCCCGAGCTCGACGAGCGGCCCGCCATCAAGGCCTTCTACGAATACAGCGCCTGCCTTCAGGAGCCCTGGGATGGTCCTGCCCTGCTGGTGTTCAGCGATGGCCGCATGGTGGGGGCCACCCTCGATCGCAACGGTCTTCGCCCGGCCCGCTACTGCATCACCAGCGACGGCTACGTGGTGATGGGCTCTGAAACGGGTGTGGTGGAGCTGGAGGAGTCCCGGATCATCGAAAAGGGCCGACTCGGCCCCGGCCAGATGCTGGCGGTGGACATGGAGCAGCACCGCCTTCTGCGCAACTGGGACGTGAAGGAGGAGACCGCCGCCAGGCTCCCCTATGCGGGCTGGCTGCTCGACCATCGCCGCAGCCTGTCCCCCGGACTCTGGCGGCGGGAGCGGCAGCTGGGCGATCTGGAGCTGCTCCAGCAGCAGACGGCCTACGGCTTCACCGCCGAGGACCTCGATCTGGTCATCGAGGACATGGCCGGCCTTGGCAAGGAGCCCACCTATTGCATGGGAGACGACATCCCCCTGGCCGTGCTCTCCAGCCGACCCCACCTGCTCTACGACTACTTCAAGCAGCGCTTCGCCCAGGTCACCAATCCCCCCATCGACCCGCTGCGAGAAAAGCTGGTCATGAGCCTGGAGATGCACCTGGGACGACGCGGCTCCGCCCTGCGGCCCGATGCCTCCGGCGCCGCCGTGCTGCATCTCTCCTCACCGGTGCTCAACGAGAGCGAGCTGGAGGAGCTGGGCTCCTACGGCCTGGGGCTCACCACCCTGTCGACGCTTCTGTCGGTGGCCAGCGGCCCCGACGGTCTGGTCCAGGCGGTTCAGCGTCTCTGCTTCGAGGCGGAAGCGGCTGTGCGCAGCGGCGCCCAGATCCTGGTGCTCTCCGACCGCTTCGGGGGCGGTATCTCCGCCGGCACCACCGCCATTCCTCCCCTGCTGGGGGTGGGCGCGGTGCACCACCATCTCCTTCGTCTCGGGCTGCGTCTGCAGTGCTCCCTGGTGGTCGAGACCGCCCAGTGCTGGAGCACCCATCATCTGGCCTGTCTGATCGGCTACGGCGCCAGTGCGGTCTGCCCCTGGCTCACCTGGGAGACCACCCGCCACTGGCTGGCCCATCCCCGCACCCGGTCGATGATCGATCGGGGCAAGCTGCCCCCCCTCGACGCCGAGAAGGCCCAGGCCAACGTGCGCAAGTCCCTGGAGGATGGACTGCGCAAGATCCTCTCCAAGATCGGCATCTCCCTGCTGGCCAGCTACCACGGCGCCCAGATCTTCGAGGCGATCGGCATCGGCGCCGACCTGATCGAGCTCGCCTTCACCGGCACCACCAGCCGGGTGGCCGGCCTCAGCCTGCACGACCTGGCCAGCGAGACCCTGGCCTTCCATGCCAAGGCCTATCCGGAACTGAATCGCACCAAACTCGAGTTCATGGGCTTCGTGCAGTACCGCACAGGTGGCGAGTTCCACCTCAACAACCCGGAGATGTCGAAGGCCCTGCATGCCGCCGTGGCGGCCGGCCCCGGCTACGACCATTTCGCCACCTACCGCACCATCCTCGAGAACCGTCCGGTGACGGCCCTGCGGGATCTGCTGGAGCTGCGCCCGGCCCCGGTGCCCCTGCCCATCGAGCAGGTGGAGAGCGTCGAGAGCATCTGCGCCCGGTTCTGCACCGGCGGCATGAGCCTGGGGGCCCTCTCACGGGAGGCCCACGAGGTGCTGGCGGTGGCCATGAACCGCATCGGCGGCAAGAGCAACTGCGGGGAGGGCGGCGAGGATCCGGCTCGCTACCACCCCCTCAGCGACGTCGACGACGCGGGCCATTCCCCCACCCTTCCCACCCTCCGCGGCCTGCGCAGCGGCGACAGCGCCTGCTCGGCCATCAAGCAGATCGCCTCCGGCCGCTTCGGCGTCACCCCCGCCTATCTGCGCAGCGGCCGGCAGCTGGAGATCAAGGTGGCTCAGGGCGCCAAGCCCGGCGAAGGGGGGCAGCTCCCGGGTCCCAAGGTCGACGCCTACATCGCCTGGCTGCGCAACAGCAAGGCCGGCGTGCCCCTGATCTCGCCGCCCCCGCACCACGACATCTATTCCATCGAGGATCTGGCCCAGCTGATCTACGACCTGCACCAGGTGAACCCTGCCGCCCGGGTGTCGGTGAAGCTGGTGGCGGAGATCGGCATCGGCACGATCGCCGCCGGGGTCGCCAAGGCCAATGCCGATGTGATCCAGATCTCCGGCCACGACGGCGGCACCGGCGCCTCCCCCCTGAGTTCGATCAAGCATGCCGGCAGTCCCTGGGAGCTGGGCCTCACCGAGGTGCACCGCAGCCTGCTGGAGAATGGCCTGCGGGATCGGGTGCTGCTGCGGGCCGATGGCGGCCTCAAGAGCGGCTGGGATGTGCTGATCGCAGCCCTGCTGGGAGCCGAGGAGTTCGGCTTCGGCTCGGTGGCGATGATCGCCGAGGGCTGCATCATGGCCCGTGTCTGCCACACCAACAATTGCCCGGTGGGGGTCGCCACCCAGAAGGAGGCCCTGCGCAAGCGCTTCACCGGCCTGCCCGAGCACGTGGTCCATTTCTTCCACTTCGTGGCCGAGGAGGTGCGTCAGCTGCTGAGCGTGCTCGGGGTGGCCCGCCTCGAGGACCTGATCGGCCGTACCGAGCTGCTGGCTCCGCGGGCCATCGACCTCACCAAGACCGGTTCCCTGGATCTCTCCTGCCTGCTGGAGCCGATCCCCGCCGCCGCCGACCGCTCCTGGCTGCGCCACGACGACACGGCCCACGGCAACGGCCCGGTCCTGGAGCACCAGCTCCTTTCCGATCCGGAGGTGGCCTCGGCGATCGAAGCCCACGGGCGGCTGGAGCGCCAGCTGGCCATCGTCAACACCGACCGCAGCGTGGGGGCCCTTCTGGCGGGTGAGATCGCCGACCGTCACGGCAACAGGGGCTTTCAGGGAAGCCTTGCCCTCACCTTCCACGGAGCGGCCGGCCAGAGCTTCGGCGCCTTTGCCCTGCAGGGCATGGACCTGCGCCTGGTGGGGGAAGCCAACGATTATGTGGGCAAGGGCATCAACGGCGGCCGCATCACCGTGGTGCCACCCGCCGGCGGCAGCGATCCCGGCGCCAAGGTGATCCTGGGCAACACCTGTCTCTACGGCGCCACCGGCGGCGAGCTGTTCGCCCTCGGCCGGGCCGGGGAGCGCTTCGCCGTGCGCAACAGTGGCGCCCGCACCGTGGTGGAGGGAGTCGGTGACCACTGCTGTGAATACATGACCGGGGGCGTGGTGGTGGTGCTGGGCAGCACCGGCCGCAACGTGGCCGCCGGCATGACCGGCGGGGTGGCCTTCCTGCTCGATGAGACCGATGGCCTCGCGGCCCGTCTCAACCATGAATCCGTGGAACTGCTGCCCCTTTCCACCCCGGAGCAGGAAGCCCTGCTCCGGCCCCTGCTGGAATCCCACCGTTCCCTCACCGGCAGCGACAAAGCAGCCGAGATCCTGGCCGGCTGGTCCTCCTGGAAGAACCGATTCAAGGTGCTGGTGCCCGCCAGCGAGAAGGCCGCCCTGGGGCTGGTGGATCACCGCGAGCAGGTGGCCGTCTAGGGGACGTTGGCCCCCGGGGCCTTCAGGAGCCTGGCTTCAGCGGGGGTGCTCGCGCATCAGGCGCTGCACCTCCCCGGCGTGGTAGCTGCTACGGGTGAGCGGGCTGCTCACCACCTGCAGGAAACCCAGCTCCTCCTCGCCGTGGCGGCGGAAGGCCTCGAAGGCCTCCGGTGTCACGAACCGCTGCACCGGCAGGTGTTTCGGGCCGGGGGAGAGGTACTGGCCGATGGTCACGATGTCCACGGCGTGGGCGCGCAGATCGGCCATCACGGACTCCACCTCCCCATCGCTTTCCCCCAGGCCCACCATCAGGCCCGATTTGGTGTAAGTGCGCGGCCACCCTTCCCGCACCCGCCGCAGCAGTTCCAGCGAGCGGTCATAGATCCCCTGGGGGCGCACCTGTCGGTAGAGCCGGGGCACGGTCTCGATGTTGTGGTTGAGCACATGCGGGGCTGCCTCCATCACCAGCGCCAGGGCCTCCCAGGTGCCGCAGAGATCGGGCAGCAGGATCTCGATGGTGGTGAGGGGCGCACTGCGGCGAACGGCTTCGATGCAGGCCACGAACTGGCTGGCCCCCCCATCGGCCAGGTCGTCGCGGTTCACCGAGGTGATCACCACATGGCTCAGGCCCATGCGCCGCACCGCCTCCCCCAGGCGCTCCGGCTCGGTGGGATCCAGAGGCCGCACGCTGCGGTCGAAGTCGATGTCGCAGTAGGGGCAGGCCCTGGTGCAGCCCGGCCCCATGATCAGGAAGGTGGCGGTGCCCCCGGCAAAGCATTCGCCGATGTTGGGGCAGCTGGCCTCCTGGCAGACCGTGTTGAGCTTCAGGTCGACCAGCAGATCGGCCACCGCTCCGATCCGCTGCCGCTGGGGTGCCTTGACCCGCAACCAGGGCGGCTTGGCGGGGGCGGGCCGGGGGTCGCTGACGGGCACGGTGTTCGCTGGGCTGAGCGGACTGTAGGGAGGCCGGCTGTCGCCGCTGCATGCACCGGTTCGCCGCAGCCCATCCCCTAAAGTCTGGCCATCGGGATGTGGCGCAGCTTGGTAGCGCACTTCGTTCGGGACGAAGGGGCCGCAGGTTCGAATCCTGTCATCCCGATTCCTTTTTCCGCCTTTCCATTCCGGCGGCTCGCTCACACCAGGGCCGCTCCCGGATAGCCCCGCGGGGTCACCATGCGGCCGTCCCGGATCCGGGTGGTGCTGTTGCCGATCAGCACCAGGGTGAGCATGTCCACCTGCTCCTGGGGCAGGGTGCCCAGGGTGTGGAGGCTCAGCTGTTCCTCGGCGCGCCCCAGCTGGCGGGCCAGCAGCACCGGCGTGCCGGCCGGCCGGCCTTCGCCCAGCAGGTCGATGGCCCGGCCCAGCTGCCAGGGCCTGCCGAGCGAGCGGGGGTTGTAGAGAGCCACCACGAAATCGCCGCTGGCCGCGCCCCTGAGCCGGCGTTCGATCACCTCCCAGGGGGTGAGCCGATCGCTCAGGCTGATGGTGCAGAAATCGTGCATCAGGGGCGCTCCTGCCCTGGCGGCGGCCAGCTGCAGGGCGGAGAGTCCCGGGTGCACCGTGAAGGCGGGGCGGTCGAGGACGGGCAGCTGCAGCCAGAGCTCCAGGGCCAGTCCGGCCATGCCGTAGATGCCGCTGTCCCCCGAGGAGATCAGGGCCACGTCGATCCCCTGACGGGCCAGGTCGAGGGCCTCGGCGCACCGGGCCCTCTCCTGGGTCAGGCGGCCTTCGCGGCGCAGCTGGTCCGGCCTGCGCAGGGGTTCCAGCAGGTCGAGGTAGAGCCCGTACCCCACCCACACCGTGGCCGCTGCCAGGGCCTGGCGGGCATCGCCGCTGAGCAGGTCGATCGGTCCCGGACCACTGCCCACCAGGTGCAGGCTGCCCCGCTGGGGTGCCCACTGGCTCCCCGCCAGGGCCACGGCCAGGGTGGCGGCGCCCCGCTCTCCGCTGGTGGCGTGCTCGATGCGCTTCTCCACCAGCAGGCGCAGCGGCCTCTCCGCGTCGGCCGCCGGCGGGGGTCCCTCCAGAGCGTTCAGGGGGAAAGCCGCCTGGAGCGCCGCCCTCAGGGCGGCGGCCTCGGCCACGCTGGGGGTGCCCATCTCCCGGGCCACTGCCTCGGAAGGATGGGGCACGCTCACGCCTGCCAGGCTGGCGGCGTCATAGAGCCGCAGGGGCCAGCGGTGGCGCTCCGACAGGGCCAGCAGCGCGGCTTCGTCCCCCTTGCGATCGATGCTGGCCAGGCCGGCCACCGCCTCGGGGGCGAGCCCCTCCGACCCCAGCCCCTCCGCCACCAGACGCTCCAGCAGGCTCAGGCTCGTGTTCCGCTCGCAGCCGATGCCCAGCCAGAGGCTGGGGGGATGCCAGCGGCACCCGGCGCCGTTGCGGGGCCCGATCACCAGGGCCGGCGGTCCTGCTCCTTGGGCGGGGGCGGCCGCATCCAGCTCCTGCCACAGGATGCTGCCGCTTTCCTGGAGGCGGGTGGTGCTGCGGCCACGGGCCTCCTCCACCATGAGCGCGCGCCAGTCGCCACCGCCCCGGCGCCAGCCCCAGGCCAGGCCGAAGGCATCGAGGGGCAGCTGGCCCCGGGCTGCGCCGGCCCCGGTGAGCACGGCCTGGCCATCGATCAGGGCGGCGATCTCCTGGCTGAGCCGATCGCCGCCGGCGGCGTGCCCCCCCAGCAGCGGCACCACGAAACGGCCGTCGGGGTCCACTACCACCACAGCAGGATCGCTTTCCTTGTCGCCGATCAGGGGCGCGATCAGGCGGGTCACCAGGCCGCAGGCCCCGACAGCCACCACGGCGCTGGCAACCGGCCAGTGCGCTGCCAGCCAGGCGGCCGCTCCGCTCTCCTGGGGGCCCCGCACCGTGGTAAGGACTCCCGCCTGGTGAAGACGCTCAAGCATCGGCGCGGCCGCGGGGCCGAAGCCCAGGCCGACGATCCTGCGGTCGGTGCCGTTCATGGCGCCAACCTCTGGCGCAACCGCTGCAGCTTGTCGCCGGGAGGATCTTCGCCGTCAGGGGCATCCTCCTCGGCAGCCGGCGATTCAGCGTTCTGCGGCACCGAGCCGTCAGGCCCCTGATCAGGCCTCTGGCCGTCGGCCGGCGATGCCGATGCCGTCAGGGGCGCCGGGGGAGCCTCTCTTTCGGCAGGACCGTGCATCTTCCCTTGGATCATCGGCGCCTTCCGGAGCGATCAGGACGGCCTCCGGCTCGCTCGTGTCCTCCGGATCCGTCGAAGCAGGAGGGGCGGGCGCCGGTCCCACGTCGACCGCTCCCGCGGCATCGCTCAGGGGTTCCGGCTCCGAGGCCGTCTCAGGCTCGGGCGCAGGCGCCGTGGGTGGGGGCGCCTCGCCCAGCAGGCTGGCCAGCTCAGCGGGCTCCAGGCGACCGCCCTGCCAGCGGGGCCGTTCGCCGCCGGGCTCCAGGCTCACTTCCCCCACCAGGCTGTTGAACGGGGGGTTGAGAGGCTCACCGATCCCATCGAGCAGCTCCAGCTGAATCGCGTTGTCACCGTTTCGCCAGCCCTCCAGCCAAAGGGGCATCTGCTGATCCAGGAGGAAACTGTCGCCGTTGACGCTGACCCGCAGCCGCCAGCTGGCGTCGCCGGCCCGCAGGTTCTGCAGGGGGGCGTCGAGCAGCAGCCAGTCCAGCAGCAGGGGCGTGGCCGCCATCTCCCCCCGGGGGCTGACGGCGATCAGCTGGGGACTCCCCGGGGCGGGCTGGCTGAGGGGGTTGGCGACGACGCGGTGGAGTCGGATCTGGCCCTGGGCGCCGGGGCTCTTCACCACCTCGCCCCAGGGCCGGGCCGCATAGACCGTGAGCCGGTGGCTGCCCGGTTCCAGGGGCCGCATCGTGATGCTGGTGGTCGTCAGAGGCAGGGGCGGATCCCCATCCAGCTGCACCACCAGATGGGGACCGAGGCCCAGGGGTCCGGCATCCACCAGGGGCCAGTCCTCCACCCGCAGCTGCAGGGTCCAGGGACCCGCAGGCAGCAGGGCACCATCGGCGGGAGCGAGGATCTCCAGCCGAGGGCGCCGCCCTTCGAGGGCCTGCCTCAGCTGTTGCACCGCCAGGGGCGGAGCCACCTCCTGCAGGCCGGAGCGCCCCGTGTCGAGGGAGCCCGAGGCCGGCGTGGCCGCGGGACGCCGGCCCGGCAGGGAGAACGCGAAGGCCGGTGCCGCCGTCAGGGTGAGCACCAGGGCCAGGACCATCACCACCACCAGGCCGGCCCAGGGGCGTCCACCGATCCACCACGCCGATCCCGCTCTGTCGCCCCTGCCACCCACGTGCCCTGTCCGTCGTTCGTGGCGGCCATTCTGCTTCGGGGGCTGATGGTGGGAAATCGGCTTCTGAATCGAAAGGAAATTGACGCAAAAGGTTATAGGAACTGTGCCGTTCTCCGGATTGTTACGTTGTTGACAACCCTTGACCAGACCCTAGTTGCAGCCTTGGAAGCGCCGGGATTAAACCTTTGTAACTAGCGGCCGATTCGTCTTGTTTTCGACCCCTATACTTCCGCCAGCGGTCCCCTTTCGGGGCCCAAAGCCCCAGTCGCGGCAAGGGATTTTTCCCTCTTTGCGCCTGGTGCCCATGGCTGGCTCACCCCGGCCATGGGGCCCACCGATGGAGCCGGGCCGGTCGTCAGACCAGCCTTCCGCGTCCGTCGAAGGGGTGGACCTCCACCTCGACCCCGTCCCTCGAGGAACGTCTCGATGACCATCAGCCCACCAGAGCGTGGGAAAACGGCGAAGGACATGGTTGACCGGAACCCCGTTCCGGCCGATCCCGCAGTGTTCGGCAAGCCCGGCCACTTCGATCGCACCCTCGCCAAAGGTCCCAAAACCACCACCTGGGTTTGGAACCTCCACGCCGACGCTCACGATTTCGACAGCCACACGAGCGATCTTGAAGAGGTCTCCCGGAAGATCTTCAGCGCTCACTTCGGCCATCTGGCCGTCATCTTCATCTGGCTGAGCGGTGCCTTCTATCACGGAGCCCGCTTCTCCAACTACACCGGCTGGCTGGCCGACCCCCTGCACGTCAAACCCAGTGCCCAGGTGGTCTGGCCGATCTTCGGCCAGGAAATTCTCAATGGTGATGTGGGTGCCGGCTTCCACGGCATTCAGATCACCTCCGGCCTCTTCCACGTGTGGAGAGCCTGGGGGTTCACCAGCGAGTTCCAGCTCCTGTGCACCGCCATCGGTGCCCTGGTGATGGCCGGCCTCATGCTCAATGCCGGCGTCTTCCACTACCACAAGGCAGCTCCGAAGCTGGAGTGGTTCCAGAACGTTGAGTCCATGCTCAACCACCACCTGGCCGGTCTGCTCGGGCTCGGGTCCCTGTCCTGGACAGGCCACCTGCTGCACGTTTCGCTGCCCACCACTCAGTTGATGGATGCCATCGACGCCGGCCAGCCGCTGGTGCTCAACGGCAAGACCATCGCCTCCTACGCAGACATCCCCCTGCCCCACGAGTTCCTCAACCAGGACCTCCTGGCACAGCTGTTCCCTGGTTTCGGTGCGGGCATCTCCGCCTTCTTCACCGGCAACTGGGCCGCGTACAGCGATTTCCTCACCTTCAAAGGTGGGTTGAATCCCGTGACCGGCAGCCTCTGGATGACCGACATCGCCCATCACCACCTGGCGATCGCGGTGCTGTTCATCGTGGCCGGCCACATGTACCGCACCAACTGGGGGATCGGTCACAGCATCAAGGAAATTCTCGAAGGCCAGAAGGGCGATCCCCTGCTGTTCCCCGCGCCCAAAGGTCACGATGGGCTCTACGAATTCCTGACCACCTCCTGGCACGCCCAGCTGGGTCTCAACCTGGCGCTGTTCGGTTCGCTCACGATCATCGTGGCGCACCACATGTATGCGATGCCTCCCTATCCCTACATCGGGATCGATTACCCGACCCAGCTGTCGCTGTTCACCCACCACATGTGGATCGGCGGCTTCCTGGTTGTCGGCGCCGGTGCCCATGCGGCCATCGCCCTCATCCGCGACTACGACCCGGCCAAGAACATCGACAACGTGCTCGATCGGGTGCTGAAGGCCCGTGACGCCCTGATCAGCCACCTCAACTGGGTGTGCATCTTCCTGGGCTTCCACAGCTTCGGCCTTTACATCCACAACGACACGATGAGTGCCCTGGGTCGACCCCAGGACATGTTCAGCGACACCGCGATCCAGCTGAAGCCCGTCTTCGCCCAATGGATCCAGGGTCTGCACGCCGCCGCCGCCGGCACCACCGCTCCCAATGCGCTGGCCGGTGTGAGCGAAGTGTTCAACGGCACCGTCGTCGCCGTCGGCGGCAAGGTGGCCGCTGCGCCGATTCCCCTGGGAACGGCTGACTTCATGGTCCACCACATCCACGCCTTCACGATCCACGTCACCGTGCTGATCCTGCTGAAGGGTGTGTTGTATGCGCGCAGCTCCCGCCTCGTCCCCGACAAGGCGAATCTGGGCTTCCGCTTCCCCTGCGACGGCCCCGGCCGTGGCGGTACCTGTCAGGTGTCGGCCTGGGACCACGTGTTCCTCGGCCTGTTCTGGATGTACAACTCCCTGTCGATCGTCATTTTCCACTTCAGCTGGAAGATGCAGAGCGACGTGTGGGGCACCGTCAATGCCGACGGCAGCGTCCAGCACATCACCAACGGCAACTTCGCCCAAAGCGCCATCACCATCAATGGCTGGCTGCGGGACTTCCTCTGGGCTCAGGCCGCACAGGTGATCAACAGCTACGGCTCGTCCTCCAGTGCTTACGGTCTGATGTTCCTGGGTGCCCACTTCGTCTGGGCCTTCAGCCTCATGTTCCTCTTCAGCGGCCGCGGCTACTGGCAGGAACTGATCGAGTCCATCGTCTGGGCTCACAACAAGCTGAAGGTGGCTCCCGCCATCCAACCGCGGGCGCTCTCCATCACCCAAGGCCGTGCCGTCGGTGTCGCCCACTACCTGCTGGGCGGTATCGCGACCACCTGGGCCTTCTTCCTGTCCCGACTCATCGCGGTCGGCTGACCTCCACCTGACCTTTCCCAATGGCAACGAAATTTCCTTCGTTCAGCCAGGGTCTGGCACAGGACCCGACAACCCGCCGTATCTGGTACGGCATCGCCACGGCTCACGACTTCGAGAGCCATGACGGAATGACGGAGGAGCGGCTTTATCAAAAGCTGTTCTCCACCCACTTCGGTCACCTGGCGATCATCGGCCTCTGGGTTTCGGGCAACCTGTTCCATATCGCCTGGCAGGGCAACTTCGAGCAGTGGGTCGCCGATCCGCTGCATGTACGTCCCATCGCTCACGCGATCTGGGATCCCCACTTCGGCCAGGGCGCCATCGACGCCTTCACCCAGGCGGGCGCCACCTCTCCGGTGAACATCGCCTACTCCGGTCTGTACCACTGGTGGTACACGATCGGGATGACGACCAACATGGAGCTCTACCAGGGTTCCATCTTCATGCTCATCCTCTCGGCATGGGCCCTGTTCGCCGGCTGGCTCCATCTCCAGCCCAAGTTCCTGCCTTCCCTGGCCTGGTTCAAGAACGCTGAATCCCGGCTCAACCATCACCTGGCTGTGCTGTTCGGTTTCAGCTCCATCGCCTGGACCGGCCACCTCGTCCACGTCGCCATCCCCGAATCCCGGGGCCAGCACGTCGGCTGGGACAACTTCCTCTCGGTCTCGCCCCACCCCGCCGGTCTGGCTCCGTTCTTCACCGGCAACTGGGGGGTCTATGCCCAGAACCCTGACACCGCCGGTCAGATGTTCGGCACCTCCGAGGGAGCCGGCACCGCGATCCTCACCTTCCTGGGTGGTTTCCACCCCCAGACCGAAGCGCTGTGGCTCACGGACATCGCCCATCACCACCTGGCCATTGGCTGCATCTTCGTGATCGCCGGCCACATGTACCGGACCAACTTCGGGATCGGCCATTCGATCCGGGAGATCCTCGAAGCCCACAACCCCCCCAAGGGAACTCCCTTCGGCGGTGCCCTGGGAGCGGGTCACAAGGGCCTCTACGACACGGTCAACAACTCCCTTCACTTCCAGCTGGGTCTGGCCCTGGCTTCTCTGGGTGTGGCAACGAGCCTGGTGGCGCAGCACATGTACGCGCTGCCGTCCTATGCGTTCATCGCCAAGGACTACACCACTCAGGCGGCCCTCTACACCCACCACCAGTACATCGCCATCTTCCTGATGTGCGGTGCCTTCGCCCACGGTGCGATCTTCTTCATCCGTGACTACGACCCGGAAGCCAACAAGAACAACGTTCTTGCCCGGATGCTCGAGCACAAGGAAGCCATCATCAGCCACCTGAGCTGGGTCTCCCTGTTCCTGGGCTTCCATACCCTGGGTCTCTACGTCCACAACGACGTGGTGGTCGCCTTCGGGACCCCCGAGAAGCAGATCCTGGTGGAGCCCGTCTTCGCCCAGTTCGTTCAGGCCGCCAGTGGCAAGGCGCTGTACGGGATGGATGTGCTGCTAGCCAATTCCGGGAGTATTGCCAGCACCTCTGGAGCCGCCTATCTCCCCGGATGGATGGATGCCATCAATGCAGGCAACAACTCCCTGTTCCTGCAGATCGGCCCGGGTGATTTCCTCGTGCACCACGCCATCGCGCTGGGTCTGCACACCACCACCCTGATCCTGGTGAAGGGTGCCCTGGATGCCCGGGGCTCCAAGCTGATGCCCGACAAGAAGGACTTCGGCTATTCCTTCCCCTGCGACGGCCCCGGCCGTGGCGGTACCTGCGACATCTCGGCCTGGGACGCCTTCTATCTGGCGGTCTTCTGGGCCCTGAACACCGTGGGTTGGGTCACCTTCTACTGGCACTGGAAGAACCTGGCCATCTGGCAGGGCAACGTGGCCCAGTTCAACGAGTCCAGCACCTATCTGATGGGCTGGTTCCGCGACTACCTGTGGCTCAACAGCTCCCAGCTGATCAACGGGTACAACCCGATGGGGGCCAACAACCTGGCTGTCTGGGCCTGGATGTTCCTCTTCGGTCACCTGGTGTGGGCCACCGGCTTCATGTTCCTGATCTCCTGGCGGGGTTACTGGCAGGAGTTGATCGAGACCATCGTCTGGGCCCATCAGCGCACGCCCCTGGCCAACCTTGTCGGCTGGCGCGACAAGCCCGTCGCTCTCTCGATCGTTCAGGCACGGGTGGTGGGTCTCGCCCACTTCACCATCGGCTACATCCTCACCTACGGCGCTTTCCTGATTGCCTCAACAGCAGGGAAGTTCGGCTGATCCCTCAGCCCCTTGCACCCTTTCGAGGGACGGTTCCACCCCCGGTTTCGGCCGGGGGTTTTTTCATGGCCTGGAAGCGGTCCCATGGCTCGCAGAGCAGCTCTCTTATCTTGCTCTCCTTGGTGAATCTCCTGTCCGTCGCGAAGGAAGAATGGTTTCGGCTGTCCCTGACGCGGGTATAGCTGGGTTGTCCGCACCCGATCTGCTTCGCCCAGGTCGTGATCCAGTCGCGATGCAGAAAGGTATCCAACAGGGGGATCACATCCTGACGCTCAAAACCGGCTGCCCTTTCAGTAAATAACCCGGCATGACGGGGATCCTCCAGTTCCAGGAAGGAGAACACCAGATGGCTGCCGGGCATGAGGCTGCGGTGCCTGTCTTTGAGATACACGACGCATTCCTCTGATCGTCCACCAACTCGGGAACGATGTCGTGGCCTTTGTAGGGCCCCAGCCATCCAGCACGGTGCAGGGCCTGGGCTGTGCGACCCGAACCGCAGCCGACGTCATAGATCGCCATGTTGTCCTGTAAGCCGTGGATCTTGAGAACCTCAATCTGGACATCGCCGAAGCTCTCGAAATGCTGTCGATTGTCGGCACCAATCGCCCGGACCATCGCCTTTTCCTGCGGTAAATCGGCGAGTAATTATCGAACGTGGTTGCGGTGGTTGATGATGGATTGCTGACGGAAATCGATCCCTCCCTCCTGCTTCAGGAAGGCCCTCAGTCGCCAGGCGGCTGTCAGGGTCTTCGATGCCAGCTTCCTGGCGCGGCCGGGTTCGCTCTTCATGGAAAAGGGGATTTTCAGAGTTGTGTCAGTCCGGCTCAGTCCCTGACCTCCACAGAGCATGAAAAAACCCCCGTGAACACGGGGGCTGCCAGGGAGGAGAAGGCCCATCGGGCCAGCTCAACGCGCTTTGATCTGGAAGGTGATCGGAGGGGCTCAGCCGACGCTCCAGACACCACCGGCGATGTTCGCCAGAGGGGACTGGATGGCGGTGCTGCAGAGGAACCAGGCGAAGGCGGCGCCGCCGCAGCCACCGAGCCAGAAGCCGCTGGCGAATTCGGCCCAGCCCGCCTTGGTGAACAGGTCGGCCGGAGGATTGTCGATGGTGGCGTCCGGGGGCTGCACGTTGGGGCCGCTGCCAGCGGTGCCGTAGATGGACAGGCAGATCGTGAGGATCGATACCAGACCGATGGTGGCCAGGAGTCCAGCGGTGCTGGCGAACTCGGTGGCACGCAGGGGGCCTGTATAGGCAAAGGGGCCGTAGAGCAAGTAGCCGTGGGCCATGCCTATTTCGAGCCCACGCCGGTTGGGGGAGAGGGACGGGCGGTACGCCGGCAGGGCGTTCAGGAAGGCCTTGGTGAAGTAGCTGCTGTTGACGGGGGTGGCCAGATTGCCGACGGTCGGGTCGGCCACGGGGGTCACGGTCATGGGGGGCGGATCGGGTGGGTCGTCAGAAGGGGAGGCGGATGTCGCTGGGGCCGGGACCGGCCGTCAGTCGGTCGCCTCGATCACGTTGAACAGCAGGGCCATGGCCACCGCCGCACCGAGGATTCCCACCAGGGGAACCATCACCGACGGCATCCAGGCAACGGCAAATTCACCAGTCATGGCATGGGCCAATAAGAACCGCCGGTACTGTAAGGAGCCCTTCCTGCCTGGCTTCTCAGGGTGGCAGTGGGCGACATAAAAGTTCAGCTGCCGTTGCTGATCAGGATCCGGTGGAGCCCCGCAATGTGGCCCGGACCCGGTAGATGGGCCGGCCCTGGCTTTCGTGATAGGTGCGCATCTGCAGTTCGGCCAGCAGCCCGAAACAGAAGATCTGAACCCCGCTGAGAATCGCCAGCACCGCCATCAGCAGCAGGGGCCGGTTGCCGATGTCGGCCCCCAGCAGCAGCTTCTCCCCCAGCAGCCAGGCAGCAATGGCCAGCCCCGCCCCCAGGGTCACCAGGCCGGCGAAGCCGAACACATGCATCGGCCGGGTCAGGAACCGTTTCATGAACCACACCGTCAGCAGGTCCATCAGCACCCGGAAGGTGCGATCGATGCCGTAGTTGCTGCGGCCGAAACGGCGGGGGTGGTGGGACACCTTCACCTCACCGATCCTGGCTCCTTCGATGAAGGCCAGGGCCGGCAGAAAGCGGTGCAGCTCACCGTAGAGATTCATGTCGCTGAGCACCTCCCGCCTGTAGGCCTTGAGAGAGCAGCCGTAGTCATGCAGCCACACCCCTGTCACCCGTGCGATGAGCCTGTTGGCCAGCAGGGACGGCAGAAGCCGGTTCAAAGCCCCGTCCTGGCGCTGGTGGCGCCAGCCGCTCACCAGATCGAGGCCATCCTCCTCCAGGCGCGCCAGCAGCAGCGGGATGTCGGAGGGATCGTTCTGAAGATCCCCGTCCAGAGTGACGATCACCTCGCCGCTGCTGGCATCGAAGCCCGCGGCCATGGCAGCCGTCTGGCCGTAGTTGCGGCGCAGCAACACCGCCACCAGCTCCGGCACCTCCTCAGCCAGAACACGCAGCACATCCTGGGTGCCGTCCTTCGAGCCGTCGTCCACCAGCACCAGCTCGAAGGATCGGCCCAGCGGTCTCAGGGCTTCCAGCAACTGCTCCACCAGTGCGGGCAGGCTGGCCTCCTCGTTGTAGAGGGGCACCACCACGGAAAGTTCAGGATTGTGGGCCACGCCAGCTCCGCCATGACCCCTCCCCGGGGCCGGAGCCCCGAACTTAGGGGGGCAACGGACTGCCGTCATGGCTGTGCATCACCCGCCCTGCGCCGCGCAGCTCCGCGCGGTAGTGGCTCGCCACAGGATCCGGGTTGTGGGGATGGAGGTCGTCGATGCCGATGCCGTCCCGGCCATGCTGACGACCCGAGCTGTGCAGATAACGGCCGCCCCCCAGATGCAGGCCCACGTGCGTGCAGCGCCGCGGGGTGCCGAAGAAGATCAGATCACCCGGCGCGAGCAGGCTGGTGACACCGCTGCGCACGGCCACAGGCCGGCAGAAGCGCTCCTGCAGATAGGCATCCCGGGGCAACCAGATACCGGCCTGGGAGTAGGCGGTCTGAACCAGTCCGGAGCAGTCGAAATCAGGGCCCAGGGTTCCTCCCCAGAGGTACCGGTTGGGGTGGCGGCGGGCGGCTTCCGCGAAGGCGAGCACCTCCCCCAGGCGGGCGGCGATCCGGCTGCGGTCAAGGCGGGGCAGGGACGGTGCCTGGGCCAGGCTTGCCCGACCCTCCAGTGCCAGGGCGTCCACCCAGCAGGGGTAGCCATCTTCGTGAAGCCGCACCCGCAGGCGGGCTGCTGCGACGCCGGCAGAGGATTCGCGGGCCGTCTCCAGCACCTTCAGGTGACGCCCTGCCCGGATCTGGGTCGCCAGGCCCGGTCCCCGGGGCCAGCTGTAGGCCTCCAGCGGCTCCGTCAGGGTCCAGCCGCTGCCCGGCGCCGGCAGGGTGCCTAAGGTCGCCATCGCATGGTGTCGCCGCTGATGGCGTTCTACAGCCCGGATCCGGCCATGGGCCAGACCCTCCAGCAGCTCGTCGGCCAGCTGGAGCAAGAAGGCCGGCCGGGGCTGGGGGCGCAACTCTCCATCACCTGGCTTCGCTACGACGCCTCCCTGGTCGGAGGAGGCGAGGCCCAGACCCGGGAAGCCTTCTGGGGTCAGCCGGTGGCGGGGGCCTGCTGGTCGGGACAGCAGCCTCGCTACCCCGCCAGCGTGGTCAAGCTGGTGTACATGGTGGCCGTAGAAATCTGGCTGCAACGTCAGCTGATCGACGACGGCCCCGAGCTGCGCCGCGCCCTGGCCGACATGGTGCGGGATTCCGGCAACGACGCCACCGCACTGGTGCTGGACCTGCTCACCGGCACCACCAGCGGTCCGTCCCTGCCCCCGGAGCGCTACCAGGCCTGGTGCCGCCAGCGTCAGCTGGTGAACGGCTGGCTGGCCCGCCTGGGCTGGAGCGAGGCCCGGGGGGTGAACGCCTGCCAGAAGACCTGGGCGGAAGGGCCCTACGGCCGGGAACGGGACTTCTATGGCCCCCAGCTGGAGAACCGCAACAGCCTCAGCACCGATTTCACGGCCCGTCTGCTGCATGGGGTGATGGCCGGCGCGATCGTCTCACCACCGGCCTGCCGCCGCATGAGAGAGCTGCTGCGACGATCGTTGGATCCCCAGGCGCGGGCCGCCGATCCCGAGAACCAGGTGGATGGCTTCCTCGGCGCCGGGTTGCCTGAGGGGGCCCGGCTGTGGAGCAAGGCCGGCTGGATGAGCCAGGCCCGTCACGATGCCGCCTACGTGGAGGTGGATGGGATGGCGCCGATGCTGGTGGTGGTCTTCAGCGAGGGCCCTGGCCGGGCCGGCGATGAGGCCCTGCTGCCGACAATCTGCGCCGCCCTGTTGGCCAGCTGAGCCTGGGTGGCAGCAGCGAACCCTGTTTCGGCCCATACCCGCCCTCGAAGGTCAGGTCATCGCCGGGGAGTGGTTCGGCTTTGCTGAGGGAGCTGTGTTCTCGCTTTCAAGCCTTGGCCAGGCCCTGAGCGGGCCTGGCTATGGCGGCCCGCTGGGGTCTGGAACGGAGAGGGAGGGATTCGAACCCTCGACAGAAGTTGCCTCCTGTAACTCCTTAGCAGGGAGCCGCTTTCAACCACTCAGCCACCTCTCCAGAGGCAATGGGAGCTTATCAGGGCTCGGCCGCCGCCCCAGGGGCCATGGGCGCTCCCGGATCCGTTGCCACCGCCAGGCGGGGCAGGCGGTGCTTGAAGCCGCAGAGAATCTCCCAGGGGATGGTGCCGCAGCGCTCGCTCCAGTCGGTCGGGCCGATCGCCTCACCCTGCTGCTCGCCCAGGAGGGTGACCACGCTGCCCACCTCGATCCTGGGAGCGTCGGTGGCGTCGATCACCAGCTGGTCCATGGTGATGGCGCCCACCTGGGGCAGGCGCCGCCCTTCGAAGAGCACCTCCATGCGGTTGGACAGCTGGCGGGGCACCCCGTCGGCATAGCCGATCGACACCACCGCCAGCCGGCTGGGCCGGCGGGTGCGGAAGCGGTGGCCGTAGCTGACACCGACTCCGGCCGCCACCTGGCGCAGCAGGGTGACGCGGGCGTGGATCTGAAGCGCCGGCCGCAGGGGGACCACCCCGGCCAGGTGGGGGGCCGGGGGGTGGCCGTAGAGGGCCAGGCCCACCCGCACCAGGTCGAAGTGCTGCCGGTGGCCCCGCAGGGTGCCCGCCGAATTGGCCAGGTGGCGGCAGCCGGCCGTCAGGCCCTGCTCCGCCAGGCTGGCCAGGACCGTCTCGAAGCGCTGCTGCTGGCGTTCGTTGAGGCCGTCGTCCTCCTCGGGGGCGGCATCGGCGCAGGCCAGGTGCGAATAGATCCCCACCAGCTCAATGGCTTCCATGCCGTGCAGGGCCGCCACCAGCCTGGGTCCCTCCTGCCAGTCGGCGCCCAGCCGGGTCATGCCGGTGTCGAGCTTGAGCTGGACGGCCATGGTGCGGCCACTGCCACTGGCCAGGTTCTGGCAGAGAAGCGCCTCCCGCATGCTGCTGATGGTGGGCATCAGCTGCCAGCGCAGGCAGCTGCGGAGTTCCTCGGGCTGGGTGAGGTTGCCGAGCACCAGGACCGGGGCCCAGATGCCGGCGCGGCGCAGCTGCACCCCTTCGGCCAGGGTGGCGACGCCGAAACAGGCCGCTCCCGCCTCCAGGGCGGCCCGGGCCACGGTCAGGGCACCGTGGCCATAGGCATCGGCCTTGACCACCGCCATCAGCTGGGTGCCCGGTCCGATGTGGCGTCGCAGGGCGCGCACGTTGGCCTGGATGGCTGCCGTGTTCACCTCCACCCAGGCCCGCTGCCGCGACTCGCCGGACTCCTCCGTCGCGCTGGCGGGGGCGAGCGGGGAGCTGGTCATGGGCGCCGCAGCCGGGAACAGGCCATGATTCTCATGGGAATCCAGTTAGCATGCCGCCTATCAAGCGGACTGGCATGGGCCACGTTCTCGTTCTGAATGCGTCCTACGAACCGCTGAACATCACCACCTGGCGACGGGCCATGGTGATGTTGCTCAAGGGGAAGGCTGAGGGACTTGAGCACGATCCTGCCCGTGCGATCCGTCCGGACCATTTCCTGCCCACCGTGATCCGCCTGAGGCAGTTCGTGCGGGTGCCCTACAAGCAGCTGCCCCTCACCCGTCGCAATGTCTTCCAGCGCGATGGCCACGCCTGCCAGTACTGCGGCTTCCGCGGCGAACAGCTCTCCATCGATCACGTGGTGCCCCGCAGCCGCGGCGGCACCGACATCTGGGAGAACGTCACCACCGCCTGCCTGCCCTGCAATGTGCGCAAGGGCAACCGCACGCCGCGGGAGGCGAACATGCCCCTGGCCCGGGAGCCCCGCCGCCCCCTGGGCAGCCTCAGCTTCGAGGCCAACCGCCGCATCCTCTCCGGTCAGCACCAGGAGTGGGCCAAATACGTCATCGGCGCCTGAGCGTCCCAGGGAGTCATCCTCCGGTACCGGACGCCTCCAGCGCCAGGGCCTCCAGCCCCTGGCGCTGCTCTTCGGCGATGCAGGCGCCGATCAGGTCGTCGAGCTGTCCGGCGAGTACCGGCTCCAGGGAGAAGTTGCGCCCCAG
Source organism: uncultured bacterium (assembly GCA_942491175.1). Classification (GTDB taxonomy): domain Bacteria; phylum Cyanobacteriota; class Cyanobacteriia; order PCC-6307; family Cyanobiaceae; genus Cyanobium. Next base: position 67,597 of record CALNZO010000021.1, read on the forward strand.
CCGGTGGTCGGTCACCCGGTTGTCCTTGGTGTTGTAGGTGCGGATCTTTTCACTGCGGTCGCCGCTGCCCACCTGGGCACGGCGTACGGAGCGCTCCGCAGCGTTCGCCTCCGCCAGCTGGCGTTCGTAGAGCTTGGCCCGGAGGATCTCCATGGCCCGCTCCCGATTCTGCAGCTGGGAGCGTTCCTGGGTGCAGAACACCCGGATACCGGTGGGCTTGTGGAGCAGGTCGACCGCGGTTTCCACCTTGTTGACGTTCTGGCCGCCGGCGCCGCCGGAGCGGGCCGTGCTGATGTCCAGATCCCCTGGATCGATCTGCACCTCCACCGGGTCGGCCTCGGGCATCACGGCGACGGTGGCGGTGGAGGTGTGCACCCGTCCCTGGGATTCGGTGGCCGGCACCCGTTGCACCCGGTGCACCCCCGCCTCGAACTTCAGCCGGCTGTAGACCCCATCGCCCCGGATGGCGAGGATCAGCTCCTTGTAGCCGCCCAGATCCGCCTCCGAGGCACTCACAGGCTGCACCTGCCAGCCCTGGCCCTGGGCATAGCGCTCGTACATCCGGGCCAGGTCGCCCGCCCACAGGCTGGCTTCGTCGCCGCCGGCCCCGGCGCGAATTTCGAGCATCACGCTGCGCGCGTCCCGGGGATCGGAGGGCAGAAGGGCCAGGGTGAGACGCTCCCCCAGGGCGCCGATCCGGCTGTCGAGGCTGACCAGTTCCTCGGCGGCCAGAGCCGCCAGCTCATCGGCGCTGGCGTCGTCACGGTGCCCCTTCAGCAGCGCGCGAGCCTCCTCCCGTTCCAGCTCCAGCTTGCGCAGCTGGCGGTAATCGTCGACGAGGGGCTCCAGCCGGGCCCGTTCCCGGGCGATCGCCTGTAGCCGGGCCGGATCGGAGGCCACCGCAGGGTCCGCCAGTTGCCGCTCCAGGGACGCGAAGGTGCGGCAGGCAGTGTCCAGACGAGATTGGAGGAGCTCGGAATCCATGGACGGTGCCGGTCAGGGGAGCGCCCCTCGCGGGCCGCGCGGGGGAGGGGCGCCGGAGCGCGCCCAACGAAAAAGGGCCGGATGCCTGGGGCACCCGGCCAGGGAAGAGATGGGAAGAGTCAGGCTTCGGGGGCCGACGACGCAGCGGCTTCCGCGGGAGCTTCGACGGATTTGACGACAGGTTCGGCAGCCTTCTTGGCACCGGAGGGGGAGGCGGAATCGGTGCTGCCCATCCCGTACTTGCGCATGAAGCGGTCCACCCGGCCCTCGGTGTCGAGGATCTTCTGGGTGCCGGTGTAGAAGGGGTGGTTGCCGCTCCAGACGTCGACGTTGATCTCGGGCTGGGTGGAGCCGGTGGTCATGACCACCTCGCCGTTGCAGATCACCTTGGCGTCGGGATACCAGGTGGGATGGATGTCGGGTTTCGGCATGGCAGAGATCAGCGCTTGGAGAACTGGGGAGCTTTGCGGGCTTTCTTGAGGCCGTACTTGCGGCGTTCCTTGGCCCGTGGATCACGGCTCAGGTGACCCTCGATCTTGAGGGGCTTGCGGTTGTCGGGGGAGAGATCACAGAGGGCCCGCGCCGCGCCCTGCTTGATGGCATCGGCCTGGCCGGTGAGACCGCCGCCGCGCACATTCACCAGCAGGTCGTACTGGGCCTCGAGACCCAGGGTCTGGAGAGGAGCCTTCACCGCCGCCAGGTAAACGGGGTTGTAGTTGAGATAGTTGTCGCCGGGGCGGCCGTTGATCGTGACGCTGCCGCTGCCGGGCACCACCCGGACCCGGGCCACTGCGGTCTTGCGACGACCCGTTCCCCAGTAGACGACGCGATTGGAGGTGCTGGTCATCGGGCGGTGGCGGCGGGATCGAGGGCGAGGGGCTGGGGCTTCTGGGCGGCGTGGGGATGGTCGGCGCCCTTGTAGACCTTGAGCTTGCGGAACAGCTGGCGGCCGAGGGCATTGTGGGGAAGCATGCCCTTGATGGCCTTCTCGATGATGCGCTCGGGCAGGCGGGCCTGAAGGTGCTCGAAGGTTTCGGTCTTCATGCCGCCGGGACGGCCGGAATGGCGCCGGTAGATCTTCTGGGTCGCCTTGTTGCCGCTGACGCGCACCTGGTCGGCGTTGATCACCACCACGAAATCACCGGTGTCGAGGTGAGGCGTGAAGGTGGGCTTGTTCTTGCCACGAAGCACCTGGGCCACTTCGCTGGCGAGACGGCCGAGGGTCTGATTCGCCGCGTCGACCAGATACCACTGGCGCTCAAGCGAATCGATGGAGGGTGGGGTTGTCTTGTTCATCGCGCCGGCGGGCCGGTTTGGGGTGAGCCCATCGCAGCCGGATGGGTCGGGACAGGAAGAATCGACCCTACAGCGTCGTCGGATCACTCTTCCAACGCCCATCGGGCAGAGACCGGGAAGGGCAGAGAATCATCCAGTCAGCGGATCGGATCACTGACGGATGGATGGAGAGGGATCGAAAGGGTCTGGTGGAGGGTCGCGCGATTCCAGCAGAAATCGCGGTTGGCAATCATACCAGGCAGGCTGCGGGAAGAGTGGATTTGGATAGCCCACCCGAAGCAGGCAGAGGCCCTGGGGGGGAGCGGCCTCCTTCACCTCATGACGGGCCCCGTCGCGCCAGCGGCGCAGAAACGCTTTGCTCTCCAGGCGGCCTTCCCCCACCGCCACCAGCTGGCCCATCAGCAGGCGCACCATGCCGTAGAGGAATCCGCTGGCCTGCACCTCGGTGACCAGCAGATCTCCCTGGCGGACGATCGCCGCATCCTGAAGGGTGGTGCGGGCATGGGCGCGGCGGCTGCCGGCCCTCTGGAAGGCGGAAAAGTCGTGATGACCGAGCATGGCCTCCAGGCAGCGGGCCATGCGCACTTCATCCAACCGCCACTGGTAGCGGTGCCAGCTCCATGGGGCGAGGAACAGGTTGGGGGTGCGGCTGTTGTGGATCGTGTAGCGGTAGCGCCGGTAGGTGGCGGAAAAGCAGGCGTGCCAGTCGGTCGGAACCAGGGCCGCGGCCCGCACCCGAATCGTGGGCGGCAGCCGGCCATTGAGGGCTTTGGCCCAGCGGCCCGCGGGGATAGGGCCCGCAGCATCGAAGTGGACCACCTGGGCGGCGGCATGGACGCCACTGTCGGTGCGCCCGGCGGCCACCGCGTGGACGGGACGATGGGGATCGAGGGCGGCGATCGCGGCCTCGAGGGTTTCCTGCACGCTCAGGTGCCTGGGCTGACGCTGCCAGCCGTGAAAGGCGGAGCCCTCGTACTGAAGTGAGAGGGCGATCCGCCGGAGCTGGGGGGCACCTCCCGTGACGGTGCCGGCGGGAAGGACGGTGGAGGAGAACGGGGGCCGGGGCGGGATCAGACCAGTTCGATGATGGCCATCTCGGCGTTGTCGCCGCGGCGACGCACCGTGCGGATGATGCGGGTGTAGCCCCCCTGGCGATCGCCGTAACGGTCCTGCGCCTTGTCGAACAGAGCGTGCACCAGCTGCTTGTCGTAGATGTAGCCAATGGCGCGACGGCGGGCGGCAAGGGTGCCGTCCTTGGCCAGAGTGATCATGCGCTCGGCCTCATCGCGCAGGGCCTTGGCCCGGGCCTTGGTGGTGGTCACCCGACCCTCACGGATGAGCTGGGTGGTGAGGCCGCGCAGCATGGCTTTGCGTTGATCGGCGGGGCGTCCCAGCAGGGGGACTCGGCACTGGTGTCGCATGGTGGAAACGGGGCAGGTGGCGAAACGGAGCAGGGAAAGCCGCCTTTCAGCCGCTCGTGCGGCTCTGGGGCAGGGAGATGCCGATCCGCTCGAGAGCCTCGATCACCTCGTCGGCGGACTTGGAGCCGAAGTTCTTGATCTCCAGCAGATCTTCGTAACTGAAGCCCATGAGATCCGAGACGGAGTTGACCTGGGCCCGCTTGAGGCAGTTGTAGGCGCGAACAGAAAGATTCAGTTCCTCGAGGGGAATCTGGGCTTCGGCCGAAGGCTCCGGCTCCAGGCCGGGCTCCTCGGTCATGGTGAGGGTGGCCAGGGGTTGGAACAGGCCGATCAGCTGGTTGGCCGCCTGGGCCATGGCATCGTCGGGGGTGATGCTGCCGTTGGTCTCGATCTCGATGCGGAGCCGCTCACGGGCGGAACCGCCCTCCCCGACGGCAGTTTCGTCGACGGTGTAGTTGACTCGGCGGACAGGCATGAAGACGGCATCGATCTGAAGCAGGTCGATGGCGGAGGTGTCCTCGTTGTGGCGGTCCACGGGCCTGTAACCGATGCCCCGCTCCACATGAACCTCCATCTCGAGGCTGTGGCCCTCGGCCACGGTGGCAATCTCCCGTTCACCGTCGATCACCTGGACCTGGGGGGAGAACTGCAGGTCGGAGGCGGTCACCCGAACCGGTCCGTTGACCATCAGGCGACCGATCTCCAGATCGCGGCTGCGGCTGTTGACCGGGATCGACTTGCAGTTGAGCAGGATGTCGAGCACGTCCTCACGTATGCCGGGCACCGTGGCGTACTCATGGTTCACGCCGGAAAGACGCACGGCCGTGATGGCGCTTCCTTCGAGCCCACCGATCAGCACCCGCCGCAGGGCGTTGCCGAGGGTGGTGGCCTGGCCCCGATCCAGGGGGCCGATCAGGAAGACACCCGTCTGGGAACGGTCGTCAGCGACCTGGTGCTCGACCCGATCGATCTGGTAGTGCAACACGGTCAGAGGAGGTGAAAAGGGAAAGGAGGCCACGAAAGCGGCCCGTGGGTGGTCGGGTGGAAGGCCGGATGCTTCCGGTCGGATCAGACCCGGCGGCGCTTGGCCCGACGGCAGCCGTTATGGGGCAGGGGGGTGACATCCCGGATCAGAGTGATCTCGAGACCGGCCACCTGGAGGGCGCGGATGGCCGTCTCGCGGCCGGAGCCGGGACCGCGCACCAGGACTTCGATCTGCCGCATGCCTTGCTCGAGGGCTCGACGGGCGGCGGCTTCAGCAGCGGTCTGGGCGGCGAAAGGGGTTCCCTTGCGAGCTCCCTTGAAGCCGCTGGCGCCGGCGGACGACCAGCTGATCACCTCACCGGCGGTGTCGGTGATGGAGACGATGGTGTTGTTGAAGGTGCTCTGGATGTGCGCCACCCCGTTGGGGACGTTGCGTTTGGCCTTTTTGGGGCCGGTCTTCTTGGCGGGCTTGGCCATGGCGAAGGCCCTGCGGGAGCAGGGAGGTGATCGGGGGACTGGGGAGACCCCGGTGACGACCTCCGGGGGAGGAGGTCGGCGGGGCTGGGGGCAACGGCTGCCACGGGGAGCCGCTGACCGGGGCAATGGGGCTGGAAGGAGAAGGCCGGAACGGGGCCGGACCTACTTCTTCTTGCCGGCGACGGTCTTGCGTGCGCCGCGACGGGTGCGGGCATTGGTGCGGGTGCGCTGGCCGCGCACGGGCAGGCCCATGCGATGGCGGCGACCCCGGAGGCAACCGATGTCCTGCAGCCGCTTGAGGGCCATGCCCTCTTCCCGGCGCAGGTCGCCCTCCAGGATGAAGGGTTCGACAGCGCCGCGCAGCTTCTGCACGTCGCCGTCGCTGAGATCCTTCACCCGGATGTCGGGGTTGACCCCCGACTTGGCGATGATCTTGCGGGCCCGGGTGAGCCCGATCCCATACACGTAGGTGAGTGAGATCTCAACCCTCTTGTCACGAGGGATATCAACACCGGCGATCCGAGCCACGTCAGGAAACGATCAGAGGGCAAAGGGGGTGGCTGCCGAAGGCGGCAGCCAGGGAAACGTGAGGGGTCAACCCTGACGCTGCTTGTGCTTCGGGTTGGTGCAGATCACCATGACCCTGCCGTGGCGACGGATCACCCGGCACTTGTCGCACATCTTCTTGACTGAGGCACGCACCTTCATGGGCGTTGTGCTCTCCGAATTTGCAAACAGCTAACGTATCACATCATTCAACCAAGCCTGCCACGATCCGTTCGCTGATCTCCTCCACCGTGCCGGAGGCCTCCACGCTGCGGAGCAGTCCCAGGCTGCGGTAGTGGGCGATCAGGGGGGCGGTCTGCTCCTGGTACACCACCAGCCGGTTGCGGATCACCTCCTCGTTGTCGTCGGCCCGGCCACGGGAGAGCAGACGCTGGATCAGCACCCCGTCCTCCAGCTCCAGCAGCACCACCTGTTCAATGCGCTGGTCGAGTTCCTCCAGCAAACCGTCGAGGGCTTCGGCCTGGGCCAGGTTGCGGGGGAAACCGTCCAGCAGCCAGCCCCCCTGGTGGTTCTCCAGGCGGCTGCGCACGATCGCCAGGACCAGCCCATCGCTGACCAGTTCTCCTCGGGCCATCACCGCCTCCGCCTCCTGACCGAGGGCGCTGCCGGCCTTCACCTCGGCCCGAAGCAGCTCACCGGTGGAGAGGTGCAGCAGCTGGTGGCTTTCGGCCAGGCGCTCGGCCTGGGTGCCCTTGCCGGCGCCGGGGGGGCCGAGGAAGAGGAGTCGCTGTTTCATGTGGGACGGGGGGAAAGGGAAGGGCCTACTGCCGGACCAGACCTTCGTAGCGCTGGGAGATGACGTAGGTCTGGACCTGCTTGGCCGTGTCGATCGCCACACCCACCAGGATCAGAAGGGACGTGGCCCCCAGGCCCTGAAAGGTGCGCACCTGGGTGGCGCCTTCCACCGCCGAGGGAATGATGGCGATGGCGCCCAGGAACAGTCCCCCCAGCAGGGTGAGCCGGTTCGACACACCCGAGAGGTAGTCGGCGGTGGCCGAACCGGGACGCACGCCGGGGACGGCGACACCGGACCGCTTCAGGTTGGTGGCGATGTCCACGGGGTTGACCGTGAGGGAGGCGTAGAAGAAAGCGAAGCCGCAGATCAGGGCGAAGTACACGAGGGCGTAGAGCCAGGGAGTGCTGCTGCTGGGGTTGAGGTAGCCCGCCACCCGGATCAGCCAGGGGCTCTTGGTGAGGTTGGCGATGGTGAGGGGAAGGAACACCACCGCAGAGGCGAAGATGATCGGCATCACGCCGCCGGCGTTGAGTTTCAGAGGCAGGTAGCTCTGGCGGGAGGCCAGCGTGCTGGCTCCGCCCACCTGGCGCTTGGCGCTCACGATCGGGATGCGGCGGCTGCCCTCCTGAAGGAAGATGATCCCCACGATCGTGACCAGAAAGACGAGCACCAGAACGACGATGCCCCCCACGGTGGCCCGGTCCCCGCTCTGAGCCAGCTGGATGGTGGATCCAAGGGCCTTGGGCAGGGTGGCGACGATGTTGATGAAGATGACCAGGGAGGCACCCTGGCCGATGCCCCGTTCGGTGATCACCTCGCTGATCCACATCACCACCATCGAGCCCGTCACCAGGGCCAGGCTTGTCTGGACGACGAAAAGCCATTCCGGCAGGCCAGGCAAGGCGTACTGGCGCAGGATCAGGGCAAAGACGACGCTCTGCAGAATCCCCCAGCCCAGCGCGACGTAGCGGGTGATCTGGGCGATCTTTCGGCGCCCGGCCTCCCCTTCGTTCTTCTGGAGGTCCTCCAGCTGGGGCAGGGCCGCCGTCATGAGCTGCAGGATGATCGAGGCATTGATGAAGGGCAGGATGCCCAGGGCGAACACCCCGAGGGTGGACAGGCCGCCTCCGGTGAAGATGTCCAGGAAGCCGATCAGCTGGCCGCCCTGACGGATGAAGGCCTGGAAGGCGACCCGGTCGATTCCCGGCACCGGGATGTAGATGCCGAGCCGCACCAGCAGCAGCAGGCCCAGGGTGGTGAGCACCCGATCCCTCAGGCCCTTCGACTGGACCAGCTGGACGAGGATTTCAGCGGCGCTCGGGTTGCGCCCCCTGCTGAGGAGCATGGTGGTGACGTCGAGGAGAGGTGGGTGGCGGGGAGAGGGGCGATACGACCGGAGCCGCCTGCCGCAGCGCAAGGCTACGGGCAGACGGCTCCCGGCTGGAGGCAGGGCCTCGGCCCGGGCTTCAGTCGATGATCTCGCAGGTGCCTCCGGCGGCCTCGATCTTGGCGCGGGCCGACGCGGTGAAGGCGGCCGCCTGGACGGTGAGCTTCACCTTCAGATCGCCGTTGCCGAGCACCTTCAGGGGGTAGCGGGGGCTGGTGACCAGGCCCGCCTGTTCGAGGGAGTCGAGGCTGACGCTGCTGCCGGCCTTGAGTTCGCCCAGCCGCGACACGTTGATCACCGTGTAGTGGGTGGGATTGACCACCGGGAAGTGCTTCAGCTTCGGGATGCGGCGGTAGAGGGGCATCTGACCACCCTCGAAGCCCGGGCGGGTGGGACGGCCGGAGCGGGATTTCTGGCCGCGCATGCCGAAGCCGCAGCTGGCGCCCTGGCCGGCGGCGATGCCGCGACCCTTGCGCAGCTTGCGCCGGCGGGAGCCGGTCTGGGGCTGAAGGTTGTTGAGAGAGAAGGACGTCATGGAGGGCCTCAGGAGTAGATCTGCTCAAGGGAGATGCCCCGCTCCTTGGCGGTCTCCTTGTGGGTGCGCAGGCCCTGGAGGGCCTGCATGGCGGCACGGGCGTTGTTGAGCGGAGTCTTGGAGCCCAGTCGCTTGGCCAACACATTCTTGATGCCGGCCAGTTCGAGCACGGTGCGGATCGAACCGCCCGCGATCACCCCCGTGCCGGGGGCGGCCGGCCGGATCAGCACGCTGGCGGCGCCGTCGCGGCCGTTGCTGAGGGTGGGGATGGAACTGGTGCGGGTCAGGGGCACCTTGACCAGATGCTTCTTGCCGTCGGCCACGCCCTTGCGGACGGCACCGATGACGTCACCGGCCTTGCCGACGCCGACTCCCACCTGGCCGCGCTCGTTTCCGACGACGACGATGGCCCGGAAGCTCATCTTCTTGCCGCCCTTGACGGTTTTGGAGACACGGCGGATCTGCACCACCCGCTCCTGCCATTCGGAGTCGCGCTCCTGTCCGCGACGGTTGTCACGGCCGCGGCCACCGCCGCGGCGGTCGCCACCCCGGCCGCCACCGCCACCCCGGCGCTGTTCCTGCTGGCCTTCGGCAGCGGCGGGGACGTCGGAGGCCGCAGGGACGGCGCCGGTCTGGATCTTGTCGTTGGTTTCGGTCATGGTGAGAGCAGGGATCAGAACTGAAGGCCCGCTTCCCGGGCGGCGTCAGCAAGGGCCTTGACCCTGCCGTGGTACAGGTTGCCGCCGCGATCGAAGACCACCTGCTGGATGCCCTTGGCGAGGGCGCGCTGGGCGACCAGCTGACCCACGGCGACGGAGGCGTCGCAGGTGGCGCTGGCCTGGACGCTGGTGCGCAGGTCCTTGTCGAGGGTGGATGCCGTACAGAGCGTGCTCTGGGCATCATCGTCGATGACCTGGGCGTAGATGTGGTTGTTGGAGCGGAACACCGCGAGCCTGGGACGGTCGGCGGTGCCGGAGAGCAGACGACGCAGGCGGCGGTGACGCTTCTGGGTCTGCTGTTTGCGGGAGAGGGAAGACATGGGGGATCAGACGGATGACGCTCGAGCAGACCTCATTTCTTGCCGGTCTTGCCGGCCTTGCGCAGAATCCGCTCTCCTTCGTACTTGATGCCCTTGCCCTTGTAGGGCTCGGGCGGACGAATGCCGCGGACCTTGGCCGCCTCGTTGCCCACCAGCTCCTTGTCGGTGCCGGAGACCAGGACCGAGGTGTTGTTCTCCACCGTGAAGGTGACCCCTTCGGGGGGGACCATCTCCACCGGGTGGCTGTAGCCGGCGCTGACCACCAGCTTGCGACCCTGGACCTGGGCGCGGTAGCCCACGCCGATGATCTCCAGCTTGCGGGTGAAGCCCTTGCTGACCCCCTCCACCATGTTGGCGACGAGGGTGCGGCTGAGGCCATGGCGCTCTCGGGAGCGGCGGTGACTGCTGGTGGGGCTCACCACCACCGTGCCGCCTTCCTGGCTGACGCTGACGCCCTCCGGAAGAACGCGGCTGAGTTCGCCCTTGGGCCCCTTCACGGTCACCGCCAGGCCATCGAGGCTGACGGTGACCTTGTCGGGGATGGGGATCGGGGCTTTACCGATACGGGACATGGAACAACTCCTGGGATCAGTAGACGTAGCAGAGCACTTCACCGCCGACGCCCTGCTTGCGGGCATCACGGTCGCTCATCACACCCCTGGAGGTGGAGATGATCGCGACGCCGAGGCCGCCCAGCACCTTGGGCAGCTGGCGTGTGTTCTTGTAGATGCGCAGGCCGGGTTTGCTCACCCGTTGCACGGAACGGATGGTGGGCTGGCGGTGCTTGCCGCTGTATTTCAGCTCGAGCACCAGCTGGCGCTGAACCCCTTCGCCCTCCTCGGAGATGGTGGCGATGAAGCCTTCCTGCTGCAGCACGTTGGCGATGCTGCGGGAGAGGCGGGAGGCGGGAATCCTGGTGCGTTCGTGGCGCTTCTCACTCGCATTGCGAATGCGGGTGAGCATGTCGGAGATCGGGTCGTGGTTGGCCATGGTCGTGTCCGGAAGGGGGCTCAGGTATTGCGGAACGGCATTCCCATTTCGCGGAGGAGGGCCCGGCCCTCTTCGTCGTTACGGGCATTGGTCACGATCGTGACGTCCATCCCCCGGATGGCATCGATCTTGTCGAAGGAGATCTCGGGGAAGATGATCTGCTCCCGGATCCCCAGGGTGTAGTTGCCCCGGCCATCGAAGCTCTTCGGGCTGACGCCGCGGAAGTCGCGGATGCGCGGCAGCGCCAGGTGGATCAGCCGCTCCAGGAAGGCATACATCCGCTCGCCCCGGAGGGTGACGGCCACGCCGATCGGCATGCCCTGGCGGATCTTGAAGCCGGCGATGGCCTTCTTGGCCCGGGTCACCACCACTTTCTGACCGGTGATGGTGGCCAGTTCGGCGATGGAGGCTTCGAGCGCCTTGGCGTTCTGGGCCGCCTCACCGAGGCCCCGGTTGACGGTGACCTTGACCACCTTGGGAACCTCGTGGACGTTGGAGAGGTTGAGATCCTTCAGCAGCTTGGGCTGGATCGTCTCCCGGTAGCGCTGTTTGAGTGACATGGCGGGTGGATGGGGGTGCGCTTCTGGACGTGGTCAGAAGGCGGACGGGGAAGGGGAGAAAGGGATCGAAAGGGGCTGGACGTCGCGGGGCTGGACGTCGGGACGTGGGGCCGGGGGGGCGGTCAGTCGAGCACCTCCCCGGTCTTCTTGAGGCGGCGCTTCTTGCTGCCGTCCTTCTGGACGACGATCTCCACCCGGCTGGCCACCTTCTTGGCGGTGGAGTAAAGCATCACGTTGGAGGCGTGCAGGGAGGCCTCCTCGGTGACGATGCGGCCGGTCTCGCCCTCCTGGGTGGGTTTGACGTGGCGGGTGCGCAGGTTGACGCCCTGGACCACGACGCGATTCTCGTTGGGCAATGTGCGCAGCACTTCGCCGGTCTTGCCCCGATCCTTGCCGGTGATCACCTGCACGGTGTCGCCCTTGCGGATGCGCATCTTGATGCGCTCGACGGGCCTGGCTTTGGGGGTTGTGGTGGCCATCTCAGATCACCTCCGGAGCGAGGGACACGATCTTGGTGAAGTTGCGCTCGCGCAGCTCGCGGGCGACGGGACCGAAGACCCGGGTGCCTTTGGGGTTGTTATCGGTGCCGAGAATCACGGCGGCGTTGTCGTCGAAGCGGATCGCGTTGCCGGTGTTCCGGCGCAGCGTGGCCCGGGTGCGCACCACCACGGCCTTGACCACATCCGACTTCTTGACGCCCATGTTGGGCATGGCGTCCTTGACGGCCGCCACGATCACATCGCCGACGTGGGCGTAGCGCCGGTTGGTGCCGAGCACCCGTATGCACTGGATGCGCTTGGCGCCGCTGTTGTCAGCGACGTTGAGGAAGGTTTCCTGCTGAATCATGGGGTGTTCCTCAGCCGGCGCTGGTGTTGGTGAGAACCTCGGCCACGGCCCAACGTTTGGTGCGGCTGAGGGGGCGGGTCTCGGTGATCCGGACCCGGTCACCCACGCGGCAGCTGTTGGCTTCGTCGTGGGCTTTGTAGCGGGTGGTGCGGCGAACGGTCTTCTGATAGATGGGGTGGGGGAAGCGGTTTTCCACCGCCACCACCACCGTTTTGTCCATCTTGTCGCTGACGACGGTGCCGACCCTTTCCTTGAGTGCCATGGGGATCGAGGGGGGAATCAGGAGGCGACGGTGGAGCTCTGGCGCTCCTGTTGCACCGTCAGCAGGTGAGCCAGCTTGATGCGGGCTTCCTTGAAGCGGTGCGGGTGTTCCAGGCGGCGGGTGGCCTGCTGGAAGCGGAGATCGAACAGTTCGCGGCGGATGCCGTCGATCTGCTCGGTGATCTGGGCGTCGCTGAGCGAGCGCACGTCGGTGATGGTGGGACGGGCCATGGTCAGGACTTCACTGCGGGGGCGGGTTCGGGGGCGGTTGCCTCCTGGTCGGCCAGGGTCAGGAACTTCGTCTTGACCGGCAGCTTGTACTGGGCCAGGCGCATGGCTTCCTTGGCGATCTCGGGGGTGATTTCGGAACCCCCCATCTCGAACAGGATGCGACCCGGCTTGATCACGGCCACCCAGAATTCCGGGTTGCCCTTGCCGGAACCCATGCGGGTTTCGGCCGGCCGCATGGTGACGGGCTTGTCGGGGAAGATCCGGATCCAGATCTTGCCGCCCCGCTTGACATAGCGGGTCATGGCCCGGCGGCTGGCCTCGATCTGGCGGGAGGTGATCCACCCGCACTCCAGGGCCTGCAGGGCGAAATCGCCGAAGGCGATGGTGTTGCCGCGCGTGGCGATACCGCGCATGCGGCCTCGCTGCTGCTTTCGGAACTTGACGCGTTTTGGACTCAGCATGGTTCAGGCCTCCTGATCACTCCTCGTTGGAGCGGTCTTCGAACTGTTGCGGCCGGCGGTTCGCCCGGCGTTTCGGTGCTCCACCCACGGGCAGCTGATCCTGCTGACCGGGAAGCACCTCCCCTTTGAACACCCAGACCTTGATACCCAGCACCCCGTAGGTGGTGGAAGCCACCTTGGTGGCGTAGTCGATGTCGGCGCGGAGGGTGTGCAGGGGTACGCGACCCTCGCGGGTCCACTCCGTCCGGGCGATCTCGGCGCCGTTGAGGCGGCCGCTCACCTGGATCTTGAGCCCCAGCACCCCGGCCCGCTGGGCCCGCTGCACCGCCATGCGCATGACGCGCCGGAAGGCCACCCGCTTCTCCAGCTGCTGGGCGATGTACTCGGCCAGCAGGAAGGCGTCGGCGTCGACCCGCTCCACCTCGACCACATTGATGCGCACCTGACGGTGAACGTCTCCGAGGGTTTTCTGGATGCCGGTTCGCAGCTCCTCGATGCCGCTGCCCTGGCGGCCCACGAGCACGCCCGGACGGGCGGTCTTGAGTTCCACTTCGAGCTGGTCGGCCTTGCGGGCGATCAGCACGTCGCTGATGCCGGCGGCGGCGTACTTCTTGCGAATGAACGACCGGATCCGATCATCCTCCTGAAGGAGGACCGGATAGGTCTTGCTTGGGGCGTACCAGCGGGAGCGGTGGTCCTGGGTGATCCCCAGGCGCAGGCCGGTTGGATGGATCTTGTGTCCCATCGGGCGGAGTCCTCGGGGGTCAGGCGGTGGGCGCTGCCACAGCGATGCTGATGTGGCAGGTCTGTTTCTTGATGGCGTAGGCCCGGCCCTGGGCGCGAGGCCGGAACCGCTTCAGGGAGGGTCCCATGTCGGCTGTGGCCTGGCTGATGACCAGGGTGGCCGGATCGAGGCCGAGGTTGTGCTCGGCATTGGCGACCGCGGAGCGGAGCACCTTGGTGATCGGGCCGGTGGAGCGGTAGGGCATGAACTCGAGCATGATCAGGGCGTCGCGATAGGTGCGACCCCGGATCTGATCGAGAACCCGGCGGACCTTGGACACGGAACCGCGGATGAAGCGTCCGTGGGCCAGGGCCTGGGTGTCGGTGGTGTTCATTGCCATCGGATCAGCGGCCTCCCTTCTTGTCTTTGATGTGACCGCGGAACGTGCGGGTGGGGGCGAATTCGCCCAGCTTGTGGCCCACCATCTGCTCCGTCACGTAGACGGGCACGTGGGCCCTGCCGTTGTGCACGGCAATGGTGTGACCGATCATCATCGGCAGGATGGTCGAGGCCCGTGACCAGGTCTTGATCACGGTCTTGTCGTCGGCGGCGTTCTGCCGCTCGACCTTGCGAAGCAGGCTGTCGGCGACGAACGGGCCTTTTTTGAGTGAGCGTCCCATGGCGGATCAGGCGAACGGCAGAGCGGTGTGGGTCATCAGGAGTCGCGTCCGCCACGGCTCCGTTTGGAGGTGCGGCGTCGTTTGCGCAGCACGAACCGGTTGCTCGGCTTGTTGCGCTTGCGGGTCTTGAGGCCCAGGGCGGGCTTGCCCCAGGGGGTGACCGGACCGGAGCGGCCGATCGGGGCCCGGCCTTCGCCGCCCCCGTGGGGGTGGTCGCAGGGGTTCATCACACTGCCCCGCACCTCGGGGCGGCGGCCCAGCCAGCGCTTGCGGCCGGCCTTGCCCAGGCTGGTGTTGCGCTTTTCGGCGTTGCCCACCTCACCGAGGGTGGCGTAGCACTCCCGGCGCACCAGCCGCACCTCCGTGGAGGGCAGCTTGAGAGCGACGTAGTCGCCTTCCTTGGCCACCACCTGGGCACTGGCACCGGCGGTGCGCACCATCTGACCGCCCCGGCCGGCGTAGAGCTCCACGTTGTGGACGCTGGAGCCGAGGGGGATGGCCGAGAGGGGCAGGGCGTTGCCGTTCTCAATCGGCGACTGGGGCCCGGAGACCACGCTCTGCCCCACCGCCACGTTGGCGGGAGCCAGGATGTAGCGCTTCTCGCCGTCCGTGTAATAGAGCAGCGCCAGACGGGCGTTGCGGTGGGGGTCGTAGTGGATCGCGGCCACCTTGGCGCTCACTCCATGCTTATCGCGACGGAAATCGACGATGCGGTAGAGGCGCTTGTGGCCACCGCCGCGGTGGCGGCAGGTGATCACGCCGCGGTTGTTGCGGCCCTTCTGGCGGTGCTTGGACACCACCAGGCCCCGTTCCCGGTTCTTGCCCGTGATGTCGCTGAAGTCGGTGACGACCAGCGTGCGGGTGCCGGGAGTATTGGGCCTGTAGTTGCGGATTGCCATGACGATTCAGACCCCTCAGGACTCAGGGAACAACTGGATGGCGCTGCCTTCGGCAAGGCGCACCACCGCTTTCTTCACCTGGGCGCGTTTGCCGGCGAAGCGCCCCACCCGGCGGGTGCGGCGGGGGGGATTCATGGTGCTGACCCCGATGACCTTGACGTCGAACAGCTGTTCGACGGCCGCCTTGATGTCGGGCTTGGCGGCCCGATGGTCCACCTCGAAGGTGTACTGGTTGATCTCGATGGCGCGGGTGGCCTTCTCGGTGATCAGCGGGCGGCGGATCACGTCCGCCAGCCGGCCTGCAAAACGTTCAGACATCGCCGTAGACCTCCTGAATCTTCGCCAGTGCCTCTTCGCTGAGCACCAGCTTGTTGGCGTGGAGCAGATCGAACACGTTGAGCTGATCGGCGGCGATCAGCTTCACCTTCTCGAGGTTGCGCACCGAGCGGCGCACGGTCTCGGAGGCCCCGTCGAGCACCAGCAGCACCTTGGCGCCGGCATCGATGCCGAAGCGGCCCAGGGCGGCGGTGATCTCCTTGGTTCTGGGGGTGTCGAGCCCCTCGGCGAAGCCCTTCACCACGGTGATGTCCGCGACGCGGCTCATCAGGGCGGTGCGAAGGGCCAGGCGACGCTCCTTGCGGTTCATGGCCACGGCGTAGCTCCGGGGCTTGGGGCCGAAGATCACGCCACCGCCGGGCCGCAGGGGGGTGCGGATGGAACCCTGACGGGCCCGGCCGGTGCCTTTCTGTTTGTAGGGCTTACGGCCACCGCCGGCCACCTCGGCGCGGGTGAGGGTGCTGGCGGTGCCCTGACGGGCGTGGGCCAGCTGGCGCACCACGGCACGGTGGAGCAGGCCTTTGGCGGATGTTTCTCTGGCGACCTTGAGCTCGAGGGGAGCCTTGCCGCTCTCCTTGCCCTGCCAGTCGCGGATCACACAGTCAGTCATGGGTGTTCTCCTCAGTTCGCTGCGGGGCTGCCCACCCGCCGGGCCGGGCGGATGTCGAGCAGGGCTCCGGGCTTGCCGGGCACCGAGCCCTTCACCACCAGCAGGTTGTGCTCCGCATCCACCTTGAGGATGGTGAGACCGCGGGTGGTGATCTGTTTGCCGCCGTAACGGCCGGCCATCCGCTTGCCGGGGTAGACCCGGCCGGGGGTGGTGCCGGCGCCGGTGGAGCCCGGTTCGCGGTGGTTCTTGGAGCCGTGGCTCATGGGGCCGCGACTGAAGCCGTGGCGCTTCTGGTAGCCCGAGAAGCCGCGGCCGATGGTGTCGCCGCTGACGTCGACCTTCTGTCCGGGGTTGAAGTCACCGACGGTGACGGGAGCGCCCAGCTCGAGGCCGTCGATGGCCTCCAGCCGGTACTCCTTGAGGTGCCGCAGGAGCTCCTCGCCAGACTTGGCCAGGTGGCCCCTGGCGGGTCTGTTGACGAGCTTTTCGCGCGTCTCGCCGAAGCCGATCTGAACGGCGGTGTAGCCGTCGGTGGCTTCGCTCTTCAGTTGGGTGATGCGGCAGGGACCCGCTTCGATCAGGGTGACCGGAACGGACCTGCCTTCTTCGTCGAAGAACTGGGACATACCCAATTTCTTCCCGAGAATGCCGATGGACATGGGAGGGGGAACAACACCAGCTGGACGGCCGCGGCGCACCTCCACGGTTCTGAGCCAAAGCCCGGAATCCCGAGGAGAACCGCTGGGCGGCGGGGGGCTGAATTCGTGGAATCGCAGATTGACCCGGAGGTCAGGAGCTAGCGAGGCGAATCAGCGGGCTGGGACTTGCCGGAACCGAGAACGAAAGGGCTGTGGGAGTGAACCCCCGGGCCTGATTTCGATGCGTCCGGCAGTATCCCGACAATCCCGACAGCGACGGATCGCTGGAGGGTTGTACGGGCCAGAAAGGGTTCGTCACCAACGACGGACCCTGTGCCGATGTCTGGAGGCCCGGCTAGCGGACGGGCACAGATCATCAGCACAAGAGAACATCCTACCTCATGGTGCGCACCACCACCCCCGGACCGCTCCCCTGCTGCCAGACTCCCTCCGACTCGTCTGCCGCTCCCGATGCCTCTGCTGATGACCGGTCGTGGTTTCCGCACCGAGCTGGAGCGCTGCGGTGCTCTCGCCCTGTTCGTGCCCCTGGAGGGCGGGGCCGAAACCCGCCTGCTGCGGCGGCTGCGGGCGGCCGGGTACCGGGCCCACCTCACCTCCGCCCGGGGCCTGGGCGATCCGGAGGCCTACCTGTTGCAGCTGCACGGCATCCGACCGCCCCATCTCGGTCACCACAGCGTCGGCCGCAGTGCCGCTGTGGGCGAGGTTCATCTGGTGATGCCGCTTCTGGGTCCCCAGCTGGCCGGGAAGGGCCCGGTGCTGCTCTGGCTGCTGGAGGGCCAGGTGCTCAGCAGCTCGGAGATCGCAGCCCTCTGCGACCTCTGCCGCCGTGAACCCCGCCTCAAGGTGGTGGTGGAGATGGGCGGCGCCCGGGCCCTGCGCTGGCAGCCGCTTGCCCAGCTGGTTTCCGCCTGAGTCCACGGCAGCCCGGCGCGGGCCCCCATAGCCTGACCCGGTTCAGCGGACGCCAGGCAGTTGAGTGAGCGGCTGGCATTGATCTGGGGTTCGGCCTTTTTTGCCGGCTCCCTGGCCCAGGCCACGGCCTGGGTCACCGGTCAGCCGGCGGTGGTGCTGCTGCTCGGCATGGGGCTGCTGGCGGGCCACGCCGGTTTCGACCTGGTGCACCCCGAGGACCTGGGCGCCGGTCTGGAGCCGGTGGTGGGTCTGCTGGTGAGCCTGGTGCTCTTCGATGGCGGGCTCAACCTGCGGCTGGCCGGCCGCGACCTGCAGCGCTCGGTGTTGCAGCTGGTGCTGGTGCGCCTGGTGGCGGGTCTGCCCCTGGCCGCCCTGCTGGCCCATCTGGTGGCGGGCCTGCCCTGGTCCCTGTCTCTGGTTTATGGGGCCATCGCCCTGGCCACGGGGCCCACGGTTGTCACCCCGATGGTGCGTCAGATGCGGCTGGCCCCGAAGCTGGCCCAGTTGCTGGAGGCGGAAGGCCTGATCCTCGAACCGGTGAGTGCCGTTCTGGGGCTGGTGCTGCTCCAGGTGACCCTGGGCGACCTGGGTGGCTGGCACGAGGTGGCCTCCCGGCTGCTGCTGCGTCTCGGCGGCGGCGTCACCATCGGCGCCCTGGCCGGGCTGCTGCTCTCCGAGGCCCTCAGCCGTCTCGGCGCCGTCGGGGCGGCCAACGGCGGTGACGGGCCGCTCTCCACAGAGGCGAGCGGCCTGGAGCTGCAGCTCACCCTGGGGGTGCTGTTCCTGATGTTCAGCGGCTGCGAGGCGCTGCTGCCGGAATCCGGCCTGCCCGCGGCGGTGAGTGCCGGGGTGGTGGTGGGTCTGCGCCTGGATGCGGCCGCCACCCAGCTCGACGAACTGATCCGCCAGCTGGCGATGCTGGCGATCACGGTGCTGTTCCCCCTGCTCGCGGCTGATGTGTCCTGGGCGGAACTCAGTCCCCTCGGCCTGGGCGGGGTGGCCTGCGTGATGGCCCTGATGCTGGCCCGCTGGCCCCTGATCCAGGCTGCCGGCATCGGCCTGCCCAGCCTCGACTGGCGCGAGAAGGCGCTGCTGAGCTGGATCGCCCCGCGGGGCATCGTGACCGCGGCTGTGGTGAGCCTCTTCGCCCTCGAGCTGGACCGGGCCGAGGTGGCCGGTGGTGGAGTGCTCAAGGGACTGGTGTTCCTGACGATCCTGATGACCGTGGGGCTGCAGGGATTGACCGCGCCCTGGCTGGTGCACCGCCTGGGGCTCTCCCAGCCCGAGCCCGGCCAGGCCACGGAGCCGCCCGGGGTTCCCCGCGCCGGGGAGGTCGCCGATCTGCCCCGGGCCAGCTGAGCTCCGGCGGTGGCAGGATCATCGCTTCCCTGCAGCGCCGAGCATGGGTGCCATGGCCCGGCTCCCCGCGCCGGCGTTCCGGCCGCATCCCGAGCAGGCCCTCGCCCGTGGGAGCTGGGTGAAGCTGATCGGCGGAGCGAGCAATCAGGATCTGGCCGCCATTGAGGATCTGGCCGCCATCCACGCCCTGGCGGGGGTGCACTGCATCGACGTGGCGGCCGATCCGGCGGTGGTGGCGGCGGCCCGGCGCGGCATGGCCTGGGCGGCGGACCGGGGCGCCCGGCGGCCCTGGCTGATGGTCAGCCTCAGTGACGGCCTCGATCCCCACTTCCGCAAGGCCTGGTTCGATCCGGACCGCTGCCCGCCGGCCTGCCCGCGGCCCTGCGAGCGGGTCTGCCCCGCCCTGGCCATCGGCGGCCATGGGGTGGCCGCGGCCCGCTGCTACGGCTGTGGCCGCTGTCTGCCCGCCTGCCCCCTGGGCCTGATCGAGGAGCGCAGTCAGGTGCTGGAGCCGGCCGCTCTGGCGGGTCTGCTGGCGGAGCTCGCCCCCGACGCGGTGGAGATCCACACCCGGCCGGGGCGGCTGGAGGCCTTCGCCGAACGGGTGGAGCAACTGGTCGCCAGCGGAGCCCCCCTGCGCCGGGTGGCGGTGAGCGCCGGCCTGGAGGAGGGGGGCATCGAAGACCTGGCGGCGGAGCTCTGGCAGCGCTTCCGATTGCTGCGCCAGGCCGGGTTCCGGCCCCTCTGGCAGCTGGACGGCCGTCCCATGAGCGGTGACGTGGGAACCGGTACCGCCCATGCGGCCGTGGGACTGCTGGAACGGCTGGGTCCGCTGGCGCCGCCGGGGCCGCTGCAACTGGCTGGGGGCACCAATGCCCATACCCTGACCCTGCTGGAGCGCTCGCCTGGCGCCGTGGCGCGGGCGGCGGGGGTGGCCTTCGGAGGGGTGGCGCGCCGTCAGCTGCAGCCCCTGCTGCAGGAGGCCGAAGCGGAGGGGCGGCGCCTGCTGGAGCTGCCCCGGCTCTGGCCGCGGGCCCTGGCGATCGCCGAGGCGCTGGTGGGGCCCTGGCTGGCGCGAGGCGTCGGCGCCGGCCCCTGAGGCCCGGCTAGAACGAGAGTCCCGCTCCCCCCGGCGTCCCCTGGAGCCCTCGCCCCACCCCTCCCTTTCGCCCCAGCGGGTCACCGACGATCTGGATCGTCTGCTGGCCGTGCTGCCCCCGGTGGTGCAGCGGGCCCTGGCGGGTCCGGCTCACCGGGAGGGACTGCTGGAGGTGGTGCTGGACCTGGGCCGGGTGCCGGAGGCCCGCTATCCCGGCCGGGTGGTGGCCCTGGGGGGCGATGCGATCGAGCGGGCCGACCTGGCGGCCGTGCTGCAGCGCCTCGGGCCCTTCGGTGGTGACAACCGGGCCGGTATCGAGCGCACCCTCCACCGCATCAGCGCCATCCGTAACCGCACCGGCGACGTGGTGGGACTCACCTGCCGGGTGGGCCGGGCCGTGTTCGGCACCGTGGCGATGGTGCGTGACCTGCTGGACACGGGCCAGTCGCTGCTGCTGATGGGGCGGCCCGGGGTGGGCAAGACCACAGCGCTGCGGGAGATCGCCCGGGTGCTGGCCGATGACCTGCAGCGGCGGGTGGTGGTGATCGACACCAGCAACGAGATCGCCGGCGACGGCGACATCCCCCATCCGGCCATCGGCCGGGCGCGGCGCATGCAGGTGGCCCGGCCCGAACTGCAGCATCAGGTGATGATCGAGGCGGTGGAGAACCACATGCCCGAGGTCATCGTCATCGATGAGATCGGCACCGAGCTGGAGGCCCAGGCGGCGCGCACCATCGCCGAAAGGGGCGTGATGCTGGTGGCCACGGCCCACGGCAACGAACTGGCCAACCTGATCCGCAATCCCACCCTCAGCGACCTGGTGGGGGGCATCCAGTCGGTGACCCTCGGCGATGAGGAGGCCCGCCGCCGCCGCACCCAGAAGACCGTGCTGGAACGGGCGGCCGAGCCCACCTTCCCCCTGGCGGTGGAGATGCACAGCCGCCACCGCTGGCTGGTGCATCGCGACGTGGCCGGCACCGTCGACCTGCTGCTGCGGGGTCAGCCCACCCGCCCCCAGGTGCGGGAGCTCGGTGCCGACGGCCGCCTGGTCCTGCGCGACGACGAGCCGGTCCGCCCCACCCCGGCCCAACCTTCCTCCTGGGCGCCGGATCCCGTCGCGCCCCGGCGCCGGAGCCCTGCCCCCCTGGCGGTGGTCCCCCTGCCCGATCCGGCGGCCCCCGGGCCGGCCGCGGCCGCCGTCGCCCCCCCGGTCCCGCCCCTGCGGGTCTTTGGCGTGGGAATGGTTCCCCAGCAGTTGGAGGAGGCCGTGCGCGGCCGCCAGTTGCCGGTGCAGGTGGTGGCGGCGCCCGAGGACGCTGATGCGGTCCTCAGTGTGCGGGGCCAGCTGGGACGCGATCCGGACCTGCGCCGCCAGGCCCGCGACCTGGGCCTGCCGATCCTGGTGATCAAGTCGGACACGCCCCACCAGCTGCAGCGGGCCCTGGAGCGGCTGCTGCAGCGGCGGCTGGAGGGGGGCGCTGGGACCGGTCCTGCCAACCACACGGCCGACGCGGCCGTCAGCCAGGCCCGCCTGGACGATGCCCACGCTGCCCTGGAGGAGTGCCGGCTGGCGGTGGAGCAGGTGGTGCTGCCCCAGGGCCGGCCGGTGGAGCTGCTGCCCCGCAGTGAACCGGTGCGGGCCATGCAGGCCGAGCTGGTGAACCGCTACCGCCTGCGCAGCGCTGTGTTCGGTCGCGGCCGCCAGCAGCGGCTGCGGGTCTTCCCTGCCTGAAGGGGCCTCCCGCCCGGGTGGACGCGGGCGAGTTGACGAAGGACCAGCCGCTGTGGGTAACTAACTAGGCGCCGGTCACTGACCGCCGTCTTTCTCACCCAATGGGACCCTTTCAAGGGCACCATCCCATCGGCAACATTGGGCCGTCGCCAAGCGGTAAGGCATCGGGTTTTGGTCCCGACATTCCTAGGTTCGAATCCTAGCGGCCCAGTTTTTCGTCCTCTTCTCCCCGGTGCCTGAACGCCCTCTGCTGGTGTTCGATTTCGACGGCGTGCTGGTGGACGGCATGGCCGAGTACTGGTGGTCGGCCCGGCGGGCGGCCCTGGCCCTGGCCGCCGAGGAGCCGGGCCCATCCCCGCTGCTGCTGCCGGAGCTGGCGCCCGCGGACTTCGCCCGGCTGCGGCCCCTGATTCACAAGGGCTGGGAGATGGTGCTGATGGCCGCCGAGCTGGGCCGCAGCGATTTCGACCTCGACGCCGCCCTGTCTGATTACGACGCCTTCCTGTCCCTGGCCCTGGCGCGCTGGGGCTGGACCCCCGCCCAGCTGCAGCAGGCGCTGGAGGATCTGCGCCAGGAGGCCATCGCCGCCGACCTCGATGCCTGGCTGGCCCTGCACCGCTTCTATCCCGGTGTGGAGGCGCGCCTGGAGCGGCTGGCGGCGGAGGGGGCCGACTGGGCCGTGCTCACCACCAAGGGCGGGGCCTTCGCCGCCCGCCTGCTGGCCGCCGCCGGTCTCACGCCCCTGGCCCTGTTCGGCCACGAGCAGGGCAGCAAGCCGACGGTGCTGGGGCGCCTGGCGGCCGAGCGCGATCCGGGGCAGCGCCCCCTCTGGTTCGTGGAGGACCGCCGTCCCACCCTGGAGCTGGTGCGGCGCACCCCCGGGCTGGAGGCGGTGCGGTGTTATCTGGTGTCGTGGGGCTATCTGGGCCCGGGGGACGGAGAGGGGCTGGCTCCCCTCGGGATCCGCTGGCTGGAGCCGGCGGGTTTCGAGGCCCCCCTGGCGCACTGGCCCTGAGCCGCTAGAGTACGCCCGTACTACACGCGATTGATACGCCGGCCTCTCCAGGTGGCACTGGTTCTCCAGAGGTCGCAGGATGGCGCCCGGTTCCGGGTTCCCCTTCCTCCAGGGCGTCTCCCCATCCCCGGCTACCGCCTCCCGCGGCCCGTTCCATCACCCACTCCCACCATGCCTGCCGATTCCAAGGCCGCTTTCTGCCTCCGCCTCCGCCTCTGCCTCCTACGTCTCCTCCGGCGCCCCGGGCGGCGACCCCCGCGCCGCCGCCGAGCGGGACAAGGCCCTGGGCCTGGTGCTCAACCAGATCGAGCGCAATTTCGGCAAGGGTTCGATCATGCGGCTCGGGGATGCCTCCCGCATGCGGGTGGAAACGGTTCCCACCGGAGCCCTCACCCTCGATCTGGCCCTGGGAGGCGGTTATCCCAAGGGCCGGGTGGTGGAGGTCTACGGGCCCGAGAGCTCCGGCAAGACCACCCTCACCCTCCATGCCATCGCCGAGGTGCAGAAGCGCGGTGGCGTGGCCGCCTTCGTCGACGCGGAGCATGCCCTCGACCCGGTCTATGCCGCCTCCCTCGGGGTCGACATCGAGAACCTGCTGGTCTCCCAGCCGGACACCGGTGAGATGGCCCTGGAGATCGTCGATCAGCTGGTGCGCTCGGCTGCCGTCGACATCGTCGTGGTCGACTCGGTGGCGGCCCTCACGCCCCGGGCCGAGATCGAGGGGGAGATGGGTGATCTGGCGGTGGGCAGCCAGGCCCGGCTGATGAGCCAGGCCATGCGCAAGATCACCGGCAACATCGGCAAGTCGGGCTGCACGGTGATCTTCCTCAACCAGCTGCGTCAGAAGATCGGCGTCACCTACGGCAACCCGGAGACAACCACCGGCGGCAACGCCCTCAAGTTCTATGCCTCGGTGCGTCTCGACATCCGCCGCATCCAGACCCTCAAGCGCGGCACCGAGGAGTACGGCATCCGGGCCAAGGTGAAGGTGGCCAAGAACAAGGTGGCCCCTCCCTTCCGCATCGCCGAGTTCGACATCCTCTTCGGCCGGGGCATCAGCACCCTGGGCTGTCTGCTGGACCTGGCGGAGGAAACCGGCGTCGTCACCCGCAAGGGCGCCTGGTACAGCTATGAGGGCGACAACATCGGCCAGGGTCGCGACAACACGATCGCCTGGCTGGAGCAGAACCCCGAGCCCAAGGAGGTGATCGAGTCCCTCACCCGCCAGAAACTCACCGAGGGCTCGGAGGTCACGGCCAATTCGATGAAACCGCTGGCGGCGGCGGCCAAGCTGGCGGCGGCCAAGCCCCAGGCCGGTGCCGACACCACCGCTGAACCGGCGGACCTGCCCGCCGCCGGCTGATCGGGGCCTGCTCAGGCCTTCAGGGCCTGGCAGGCAGAGCAGCGGGCTGGGTGGTGGGATCGGCAGGTGCCTGCAGCACCAGAGCGACCCGTTGCAGTTCCTGGATGGCGTCGGCGCCTTCCAGCTTCACCAGCTCCTGGCCGTTGCGGGATTCCACCCAGCTGATGCCGAAATCGGAGACCAGCAGCCGCACCATGTGGTTGTCGCCCAGATCGGCGACGAAGGAAGCGCCATGGCCGTCGCGGCCATCGCCGCAGACGTAGCAGGTGGCCACCAGGCCCTGTTTCCGCAGGGACAGCGCCAGGGCCTGGAGGCTCAGGATCAGATCCTCAACGACCGAGCGGTACTGCTCAGCCAGACGGAGAAACATGGGTCGACACCATCAAGATGGAGCTGATCCTAAGGTTTTCTTCCGATTCCTGCTAGGTAGGAATGCTCAGGTGTGGAGACCGGCACCTGGCTCACTCCCGAGTTGCCATGGCGGCAGCTCAGCCGTCGGCCAGGGTCCACCATCCGGCCGCCGGACCGATGAAGCGCACGGTGACCCAGAACAGGGCCAGGGCGCCGATGCCGATCCAGGCTGCTTTCGTGGTGATGGCCACGAAGCGGTCGGCCTGGTTGCGGGTCAGGGGCAGCCAGGGAACGATGCGGGGTGAATCGTCGACCGGCCTGCTCGCCTTCTGGCGTGGCTTGTCCCGGGGCGGCAGACCCTGCTCGGCGCGGCGCTTGGCTTCCCCCATCGGGGTTCGACGGCAACTGGAGGCAGGCTAGGGGCCGGGCAGGAGCCGGGCCAGGGCCACCCAGGGTTCCAGGGCGGTGAACACCAGCCGTCCCCAGCTGCGGCCCCGCAGGCGACCATCGAGCACCGCCAGCCGGCCGCCGCTGCGTCGCAGCCCCGCCACCCCTCGCTGCAGACGGTTGAGGGCCTCAGGGAGCAGGAGCTCCCGGAACCAGTCGCGGCCCTGCTGGCGCAGCACCGCGACACGGGCCGCCGTGAGTGGATCCTCCAGGCTGGCGATCGGCAACAGCCCCACCACCACCTGGCAGGGCAGGGGCAACCGCTGCTGGTGCTCCAGCCACCAGCTCCAGCTGCAGCAGAGAACGCCGTTGCTCTCCGGGGCCGTGCTCTGGTGGCTCACACGACTGCCGAATTCGGCCGCCAGGCCGCTGGCCAGGTCCAGGCGCAGGGCCGCATCGTCGAGCAGCACCACCGTCAGGCCACTCTGGCCGAGCACCAGCCGCCGGCTCTGTTCCAGCAGGTGCTCGCCGTACTGGGGACTGTTGGGCAGGGGCTGGCGCAGGGGGGCGAACAGGGGCAGGGGGTCGCTCAGGGGCGGATCCGCCAGCTCCACCACCACGGCCGGCTCCAGACCCAGGGCGGCGCCGGAGGCGGGCTGACCCTCTGCCGCCCGGCCGGTGGCCAGCTCACCGATGAGCACCGCTCCCCGACCCGCCAGCAGGCCGGCCAGTTCACCCAGGGGCTCGAGGGGCTGGCGCAGAAGGTTCCACTGCAGCAGGGAGGGATCCACCCGGGCCCAGCTGCTCCAGCCGGCTCCGGCCGCCAGCCAGCGGGGCCAGGGTTCGGGCAGGGGCTCGAGCAGCCGCAGCAGGTGGCGCAAGGGGGCTTCGTCGTCGTCGGCCAGGGGCACCAGCTGCTGGGGGGAACGCGGGTGGGCGAGCACCCGGCGGCTGAGGCGTTCGTGCAGGCTGAGCAGGCAGCTTTCGGCGCTGGGCTGGGCGCGGCGCAGCAGATCCCAGTGGCGGGGCTCCAGTTCCACCTCCAGGGCCTGGCGCAGTTCCATCTCCAGGGTTTCGGCTTCGGGGATCACCAGCTGCCGCTCCCCCAGTTCGCCGCTGTCCCATGCGGCCACCAGTTCCCGGTGGTCGAGCAGCCAGAGACGGCTGCCGGGGGGGGCTGCGGGCCCTTCCCAGCAGGCCAGTTCCAGTCCCACGCTGCGCAGCCGCGGCCATTCCACCTGGAGCAACCGCTGGCGCAGGGCCGGGGTGACCACCAGGGCCAGAGGCGTATCGCTGAGGGCCAGGGGCACCAGCAGGCTGATCCACCAGCTGGGATCCGTGCCCGGGGCGAGGCGCACCAGGGTGTGGTCGGAGCGCCGCAGGCTGCGGGCCACCAGCCGGCTGAGGGTGAGGTGATGGGGCCAGCGTTCCACCCCCTCCCCCTGCAGGAGAGCCTTGAGGTGCTGGTGGGCGCGGGCTTCCAACATCGCCGGATCGTAGGAAGCTGTGCCCAGCGGATCCGCAGCGTCGATGACACCCCTCTGGAAGCGTGAACCGGTGGGTGTGGTCGGCCTGGGGCTGATCGGCGGCTCCCTGGGCCTCGATCTGATGGCGTCCGGGGCCCGCGTCCGGGCCCTGGTGCACCGGCCCGCCACCGCCGCCCGGGCGCGGGAGCGGGGCCTGGCCGGGGCTGTGAGCACCGATCCCGCCGTGTTGACCGGCTGCGGGCTGGTGGTGCTGGCCCTGCCCCTCGACCGCCTGCTGGATCCGGATCCCGCCCTGGTGGCGGCCCTGCCGGCCGGGGCGGTGATCACCGATGTGGGTTCGGTGAAGGGTCCGGTGCTGCGTTGCTGGCGGGAGCTGCTGGCGGAGGCCGGGGGGGGGCGTGATCCCGCGCGCTTCGTGGCCTCCCATCCGATGGCGGGTACGGCGCAGGCTGGAGTGGAGGCGGGAGAGGCCGGCCTTTTCCGGGGGCGCCCCTGGGTGGCGACCCCGGCACCGGACACCGATCCTGAGGCCGTGGCGGCTGTGCAGGAGCTGGCGGAGTCCCTGGGGGCCCGCTGGTTGTGTTGCGATGCCGACGCCCATGACCGGGCGGTGGCGCTCATTTCCCATCTGCCGGTGCTGGTGGGGGCAGCCCTGCTGCAGGCCGCCGATGCCGGGGCCGCCGAGGCCGACGCCCACGCCGACGCTGGTTCCCAAGCTGCTGGGGGCCTGGTGCGGGCCCTGGCCTCCAGCGGCTTCGCCGACACCACCCGTGTCGGGGGAGGCAATCCGGAACTGGGCCAGCTGATGGCGCGCACCAACCGGGAGGCCCTGCTGGCCGCCCTGGGCCATTACCGCCACTCCCTTGAGGCCCTCGAGACGATGGTGGCCCGTGAGGCGTGGCCGGAATTGCAACAATCCCTGGCGCTGAGCCAGAGCCTGCGTCCGGACTTTCTGTGATCGGCGTTGCCGATAAGCTCCCAGCGATTCCGATGCACCCGGGCCGGGCGATGAAGACCAGGCCACCGAGAAATTCAGCACGAAACCGCAGAACCAGCGGCATCCGCGTCCGCAGAATTCCCCCTGGCTCCTCACCCGGCTCCGTGGTGTACGTGGGTGAGCAGCGGTTGCTGAAGGTGCAGGTGGATGTGATCCATTACGACCCCAGCGGCTCCAGCGAGCAGCGGGACGTGTCGGTGCAGGACTGCGTCGATGCGGTGGCGAAGAACGGCATCACCTGGATGAATGTCAATGGCGTCCATGACGTTGACCTGATCGCGGGCCTGGGGGAGCGCTTCGGGCTCCATCCGATGACGATGGAGGACATCGTCAATACAACCCAGCGCCCCAAGGTGGAGGAGTTCGGGGGGTACATCTTCATGGTGCTGAAGATGATCGCCTTCGACGAAGCTCGCCAGAGCTTCGACATCGAGCATGTGAGTGTGATTCTCGGTGCGAACTTCGTGATCTCCTTCCTGGAGGATGACGGTGATGTTTTCGAGGGGGTCCGCCAGCGGATCCGCTCCTCCGGCGGCCGCATCCGCGGGATGAAGGCCGATTACCTGGCCTATTCCCTGATGGACGCGGTGGTGGACCACTATTTCCTGGCGGTTGAGCGCATGGGCGACATCATCGAAGAGGTGGATGACCGGCTGCTGGAAGAAGCCCACCCCGGCGACATCAAGGAGATCCACGGGCTCAAGCGGGCCATTCTCAGCCTGCGCAAGGCCGTCTGGCCGATCCGCGAGGAGGTGGGAGTGATCGTCAAGAGCGAGTCGCCGCTGCTGACAGCCGAGAGCCGGGTGTTCTGGCGTGATCTCTACGACCACAGCATCCAGATCATCGACCTGGTCGAGACCCACCGCGACCTCCTCGGAGGCATGCATGACGCCTACCTCTCGATCCTCAGCCATCGGATGAATGAGGTGATGAAGGTGCTGACGATCATCTCCACCATCTTCATTCCGCTCACCTTCATTGCCGGGGTGTACGGAATGAACTTCAAGGAGATGCCGGAGCTGCAGTGGCGCGGGGGCTACTACTCCGTGTGGGTGCTGATGATCGTGATCGCGACTGGCCTGTTCGTCTATTTCCGCCGCAAGCGCTGGCTCTGACAGCGCCGACCGCCCTGGACTCCTGGTCGGTAGCAAGGGATACTTAATTTCGTTTTGCTTCGCCTTGGCTAAGGAACATTGCTGTCGCCGGTCGTTCGCGGTCGGCCCGGGATTCCGTTCCTAGGCTTCGATTGGGTTCGGTGATGGGCGGTGAGTTTCCTGAGCGAGTCGGTTCAGCTCCACCATGGCGTCGGCGGTGTGGCCGGCCTTTCGAAAGGGGCCATCAAGTGTCATGCCAGCTGCTACCGGGAGAATCTGGCCCGCTGCAGCGATCCGATGCTCCAGTACGAACGGGCGTGGCTGCAGGAGCAGCTGCGTGCCCTGCGTAACGTCCAGGGACAGCCGGCGCAGATGGCCCGCTTGGGCGGCGAGGAACGGCTGAACGGGCTGGTGTCCCAGAGCGTGCTGTTTCAGTTGCTGCTGCAGAACGAGTTCGCGCGTCGGGGCCTCGAGCCCCGGGAGCCCCCCGCCCCGGTGGTGGCGGCCGAGGAGGCCTGGGAGATCACCAGCGTGCAGGTGAAACGCGACTGGGGGATCCTGCCGGCCTGAAAGCGGCGGCCATGAGCACGGCCTGCCGGCCATGAGCACGGCCTGCCGAAGGATCGCCCTGCTGCATCTGGGCCTGATCCACGACGAGACGCCTGCGTTGCGTGAGTTCCTCGGGAATCGCGGCATCGCCAGCGAACTGATCCCGCTCCCCTCGGCCGAGGCGCTGGGTGAAGCGAAATCCGGGGGCGTGGACTGGACTCGCTTCGACCGGGTGAGCCTGCGCGACTGCCGCGGCAGCCATCGCCACGCCGATTTCCTTCCCCGGATCAGGGCGCTGGCCCGGCGGCTCGAGCCCCTCGGGGTGCCGCTGGCCAATCCCCTGCCGGTGATCCAGGCGGGGCACGCCAAGAGCGCCTATCTGCCCCAGCTGGAGGGTGAAGGCATCGCCCTGATCCCCACCTGTTGGCTGCCCCGGGGCTGGCGGGGATCCCTGGCGGAGTTGCTGGAGGGGTGCGGCTGGAGCGAAGCGGTGCTCAAGCCCTCGATCGGCTCGAAGAGCTGGCACACCTACAGGGTGCGGCTCGATGGCCGTCGCCTCGAGGTCATCGGGGCGGACGGCGCAGTGCCTGTGGAGGCCGAAGGGGCCGAGGGCCTGCTGGAGCGCCTGGCCCGGGACGGAGAGGTATGCCTGCAGCGGTTCCTGCCGGGCATCGGATCGGCGGGGGAGTTCAGTGCGGTGTTTCTCGGGGGGCAGTTCTCCCACGCCGTGACCAAGACCGT
>CALNZO010000022.1:0-73711 GCA_942491175.1 uncultured bacterium
CTCGATCGCCTCGATCACCCCATCGCGCACCAGCACCGACACCTGCAGTTTCTGCACCAGGTTGTCGCCGACCTGGACATCGCAGAAGCTGTCGATCTGCCCCTGCTCCACCACCTGTTCCATCTCCAGCTCTCGCACCTGCCGCTGCTGCTCCAGCACCTGGCGCTTCTGCTCCTCGAACTCGGCCCGCTTGGCCGCCACCTGCTGCTGCACCGAACCCACCTGCTCCTGGACCCGGGGATCGAGGGGATTGGCGCTCTGGCGGCGGATCTCGTCGATCACGCGCTGACCCTCCTGCTCCAGCTGGGCCAGCTGCTGATCAAGGTTGGTGAGGGCATTGCTGAGCTCGCGCTCGGCATCCTCCTTCCAGCGGGGGGTCACCACCGCCCGCACCGTGATCGATCGCTTGATAGTCAGGGTGTTGCCGTCGGCCATGGGAAGGAAGGTGCATGGTCCAGGCTCTCAGGCGGCAGGTGATCCGGTCAACCACGAGGGCGAGGATCAGCGGCCGCCGTAGATGGCGGAAATGGCGGCCCGGTTCCGATGGGCGATGCGATCCCGCCGTTGCTTGAGGGTCTGGGTGAGCAGGCCGTTGTCGATGCTGAAGGGCTCCACCAGGGCCACACCCCCAGCCGCTCGTCCGGCCGCGACCCTGGCCGGGCCGTCAGCAGCCGGTTGCATTCCCGGCAGAGGGCCCGCAGCAGGGCCGGGTCAGCCGCGGCGCCGTCTCCAGGGGCGGGGAGGGGCAGATCCGCCGCCGCCGCGAAGGCCTCCAGCGCCTCGGGTTTCGGCACGAGCAGGGCGCCGAGCTGCTTGCGGTCCTGGCCCACCAGCATCACCTGCTCCACCAGGGAGGAGGCAACCAGGGCCTCCTCCAGGGGACCCGGTTCGATGTTCTCCCCGCTGCTGAGCACGATGGTGTCCTTGGCCCGGCCGGTCAGCACCAGGGTTCCATCCGCCATCAGCAGACCCAGATCACCGGTGTCGAACCAGCCCTCCCCATCCAGCACTTTCGCTGTGGCCTCGGGTTTGTGGTGGTAGCCCGCCATCACCTGGGGCCCCCGGGCCAGCACCAGTCCCCGCTCGCCTGGGGCGAGCGTCCTGCCGCTGGCCGGATCCACCACCTTCACCGCTGTGTCCGGCAGGGGTTGGCCGGCGCTGCCGCGTCGGTTGCTCCAGGCCCGCCGGCAGGTGAGCACGGGGCTGGTCTCGGTGAGGCCGTAGCCCACGAGCAGCTCGATGCCGACGGCCTCGAAGAAGCCATCCACATGGACGGCCAGGGCGCCGCCGCCGCTGATGGCTGTGCGCAGCCGGCCGCCCACCAGCTGGCCGCGCACCTTCGGCCAGAGAAAAGTGCCGGCCAGGGCGTGCAGGGGCCATGCCACCAGGGCACCGGCAGCGGCCAGCATCCGATCCGGCGCGGATTCGGCCGTCAAGGTGAGATCCAGGGCCACCCGCCGGTTGCGGTGGTAGGCCCGGCTGAGGTCCAGGGCGGAGCGCAGCAGGCGCTGACGGGAGGTGGGCATGGCCGCCAGGGCATCCTCGAAACCGGACAGCAGGGCCTCCCACAGCCGGGGCACACTGATGAGGTACTGGGGACGCACCTTCTGCAGGTCGGGGCGCAGGTGCTTGAGGGTGGTGTAGGTCTGCCGGCAGCCGCAGCTCAGCAGGAAGTACTCGGCGGTGCGCTCGTAGGCATGCCAGATGGGCAGCACGCTGAGCACCTGGTCGCCGGGATTCGGGGCCACCGCCACCCCGAGGGTGCGGAGTTGATGGAGGAGATTGGCGTGACTGAGGGGCACCCCCTTGGGCTGGCCGGTGGTGCCGGAGGTGTAGAGGAGGGTGGCCAGCCGCTGGGGCCCTCCGCTGGGAAGGGGTGGCGGAGCCTGGGCTGCTCCACGCGCCAGCAAGTCCCGCCAGGGGAGGCAGGGCAACGACGGGGGATCCGCAGGAGCCTCGCCCTCCAGCAGCACCACGAAGCGCAGCCGTTCCAGGGCCGGCCCCTCGAGCTGCAGACGCTCCAGCAGGGCGGCTGATTCCAGCACCAGTCCCACCGCACCGGCATCCTCAAGGATGTACCGCAATTCCTCGACCGGAGCCCCGCTGCCGCGCACCGCATCAGCGGCACCGGCCCGCATCAGCCCCTGGTCGGCCACCAGCCAGCGGGGACCGTTCTCCGCGAACAGGGCCACCACGTCCCCGTCCCTCACCCCCAGGTCGGCAAAGGCCGCGGCGGCCCGGTCGATCGCGTGGCGCAGCTCCCGGTAACGAAACGTTTCCGGATGGCGGCCATGGGGGGCCTCCAGAGCGACCGCCTCGCCATGGAGGCGCTCGAGTTCGGGCCAGAGGCCCTCCAGTCCCTGCAGTCGGCTCCAGTCGTGGCGGCTGGCCAGGGCGCGGTGGTCCTGGAGGCTGCCGCTCCAATGGATCTCGGCTCTGGCGTTCATGGGCGGCAGGCGCGGAGGGGGCGGGAGCTCAGGATTCTCCCAGGCCTGCCCCGATCCATCCCGGCCTCGGGGCCTCCAGAGCCTCCTGGGGCCGCGGTGGCCGCAGGACCAGCCCGAACCGCCTGGCGAAGGACGCCAGCAGCAGAGGCGCCACCTGCTCCGTGGTGAGGCCGGGCCGCCAGTCGACCAGCCGGCCCACGGGCCGCTCGCCAATCCCGCAGGGGACGATCGCTCCGAAGCCCTCCAGTCCACAGTCCACGTTCAGCGCCAGCCCGTGCTGACTGATCCAGCGGCGGGCGCCGATGCCGATCGCCGCCAGCTTGCGCCCCTCCAGCCACACCCCGGTGAGACCCTCCACCCGCTCCCCCTCCAGACCCAGGTCTCTCAACACCGCCAGCACCACGTCCTCGAGGGCCCGCAGGTAGAGGTGCAGGTCGCCGCCATGGCGCTGCAGGTCGAGCACCGGGTAGAGGACCAGCTGACCGGGCAGGTGGTGGGTGACCTCGCCGCCCCGGTCGATGCGGAACAGGGGCAGGGGCGGATGGGCGGGGTCGAACCCCAGGTGGTCGAGGCTGGCCCCCCGGCCCAGGGTGAAGCAGGGCTCGTGCTGGAGCAGGAGCAGGGCGTCCGGGAGGGCGGGATCGTCGAGGCGCCGGCGCTGCAACCGGCGCTGCCACTCCCAGGCCAGGGGGAAGGGAACCGGGCCCTGGGGTTCAAAAAGAATTGCGGGAGTCTTGGGAACCATGCAACTCCTTTCCTAGCCTGGGTACGAACCCAGAGCCCGCATTCCTCTGGAGGGGCGCATCCGAATGAAACTGCTGATCCACGGCCGCAATCTCGACGTCACACCGGCGATCAGGGAGTACACCGAAACCAAGCTGAACCGAGCCATCAGCCATTTCAATGGCATGGTCAAGGAGGCCGACGTGCACCTGTCGGTGGCCCGCAATCCCCGTGTTCCTCAGCAGACGGCTGAAGTCACGGTCTTCGCCAACGGCGTGGTGATCCGGGCCCAGGAACGCAGCGAAAATCTCTACGCCAGCATCGACATGGTGGCGACCAAACTGAGCCGCCAGCTGACGCGCTACAAGGACAGGCTGCATGAGCGCAACCATGGACCTGTGCACCGCTCCGCCGCCGCTGAGGAAGCAGGCGCCGCCAGCCTCCCCAACCCCGGTGATTCTCTCACCGATGGCCTTGAGCCCGCCGTGCCCCACCGCGGCGTGCGCCGCAAGTACTTCGCCATGCCGGCGATGGAACTGGAGGAGGCTCTGCACCAGCTGGATCTGATCGACCACGACTTCTACATGTTCCGCGAGGCGTCCACGGGCCAGATCCAGGTGGTCTACCGGCGCAACCACGGCGGCTTCGGCGTCATCCAGGCCCGTGACGCCTGAGCGGCAAGCGGATAGGCCCGATCTCGCCCCCCTCATCGACCACGCCCTCCTGGACCCCCACCGGGGGGTTGAGGCGATTCATCGATGTTGTGATGAGGCCCGCCACTTCGGCTTCGCCGGGGTGTGTCTGGCCTCCCGCTGGCTGGCAGTGGCCCGCGAGAGGTTGCCGGTGGAGGGACCGGTGAAATTGATCGGGGTGGTGGCTTTCCCCTTCGGAGCCGTTCCCACGGCGATCAAGCGGGCCGAGGCGGAGTCGGCCGCCGCGGCCGGTGCCGACGAACTGGACGTGGTGCCGGATTTCGGTGCCCTGGCCGATGGCGACGGCGGCGCCGTGCTCGACGATCTGGCGGCCATCACCGATCTGGGCCTGCCGGTGAAGGTGATCCTGGAGGTGGGACGCCTGGATCCGGAGGCCCTGGCCCTCCTGGTGGAGATCAGCATCGATGCCGGCGCCCGCCACCTCAAGACCGGCAGCGGCTTCGGTCCTCCCGTCACGACGGATCAGGTGTCCCGTCTGGTGGACCTGGCCCGGGGCCGGGCCGCCGTCAAGGCCGCCGGCGGCATCGCCGATCTGGACCAGGCCCTGGCCCTGGTGGCGGCCGGCGCCGGCCGGCTGGGCACGAGCCGGGGTGTAGCCCTGATGCAGGCCCTGCGGGCCGGGGCCTGAGCCGACGGTGATGCCCCCCCTGCCACCCCCCGTGCCCGGGCACCGTGCCTGAGCGCAGCCTCGAAGGCCTGGCCCTCACCTGTCGGCCCCTGGGGGAACACGACCGGCTGCTGACCCTGCTGAGCGAGAGCGAAGGCCTCACCCGCCTGGCGGTACCGGGGGCGCGGCGGCCGAAGAGCAGCCTGGCGGCCGCGGTGCCCCTGGCCCATCTGCATCTGCAGGTGGGGGGGCGGGGCGGCCTGGGGCGCGTGCGTCAGCTGCGGGTGCTTCGCAACTACACCGGCCTGGCCCAGCGGCTGGAGACCCTGGCCGCGGCCCAGGCCCTGGCGGAGCTGTGCCTGAAGCTCGTCCCCGGCGAGGCCCCGGCGCCGGGCATGCTCGCCGACCTACTGCTGCAGCTGGGCCGTCTGGAGGACGTGGTGACGGAGCGGGCCGAGCGGGTGGAGGCCGTGGCGGTGGCGGTGCAGGGGAGTGTGCACCTGCTGGCCCTGGGGGGCTTCGCTCTGCCGCTGCAGCACTGCGCCCGCAGCGGCGCCCCACTGACGCCCCCGATCGGCAACTGGGAATGGCGCAGCAGCCTGCTGGTCAGCGAGGGGCTTGCGATCGGTGCGGTTCCCGGCGCCCGGGTGATGCTGAATGCCTCCGAGCTGGCCCTGCTGCAGCGACTGACACGACCCGGCCCGCCCCGACGCCGCGATGGCCGGCTGATGGGACCGGAGGCGGTGTGGCTGCACCTGCTGGATCTGGTGGAGGCCTGGTGCGGCGAGCATCTGGGCCAACGACCGCGAGCCTTCAGACTGCTGCGGACCGCCTGCGAAGCCATGCCCCCGAAACCGTCCGAGCCGACATGAGCCCGAGCGGCAAGACAGGAGAGGGGACTGGCCGGAGTCCTGGCCCTGCCGGGCTTCCGGCGGCTCTGGATCGGCCAGGTGTTTTCCCAGCTGGCGGACAAGTTCTACATCGTGCTGATGGTGTTCCTGATCGCCCAGTACTGGGTGACGGACACCCCCCAGACCAACGAGGCCCTCGCCGAGGCGGCAGCCGCCATCCGGATGAGCTTCGAGACCCGGGCCCAGATGATCACCCTCCTGGCCACGGGCATCTACGTGGCCAACACCGTTCCGGCCATGCTCCTGGGCACGGTGGCGGGTGTCTGGGCCGACCGCTGGCCGAAGCGCACCGTGATGGTGGCCTCCAACGGCCTGCGCGCGGCCCTGACCCTGCTGGCACCCCTCTGTCTGCTGCCGGGGCCGATGTGGCTGGGACTCAGCTGGGGTTACTGGGCCCTGGTGGCCATGACCTTCTGCGAGTCGGTGCTCACCCAGTTCTTCGCCCCGGCCGAGCAGGCGGCCATCCCCCTGCTGGTGAACACCCCCCAGCTGCTGGCCGCCAACTCGGTGTATCAGGCCACCAGCATGGCCGCCACCATCGTCGGTTTCGCCCTGGGCGACCCGATCCTGCGCCTGCTGCGCTCCCTGCTGGCCCAGATGGGGATCGGAGGCGGGGAGTTCGTTCTGTTGCCCCTGTGCTACGGGGCGGCGGCCGTGGCGATCGCCGGCATCATGATCCCCGAACCTCCTCGGCAGCCCCGGTCCATCTCGGTCTGGCAGGAGATCGGCGAAGGGCTTCAGGTGCTGCGGGAGCGACCCAACGTCCGCATCGCCATGCTCCAGCTGGTGCTGCTCTACAGCCTGCTGGCAGCCCTCTACGTGCTGGCGATCAGCCTGGCGGCGGCGATCGGCAGGCTCGGCCCCACCCGCTTCG
Organism: uncultured bacterium; assembly: GCA_942491175.1. Lineage (GTDB taxonomy): Bacteria > Cyanobacteriota > Cyanobacteriia > PCC-6307 > Cyanobiaceae > Cyanobium. The sequence goes on from CALNZO010000022.1 coordinate 6,276, forward strand.
GCATCCTGCTGGCCATGAGCGGAATGGGGCTGGCCCTGGGGGCCGTGGCGATGGCCCAGCTGGGGGACCGTTTCAACCGGCGCCTGCTGGCCAGTGCCGGTCTGGGCACCATCGCCTGGTGCCTGGTGCTGCTGGGCCAGCTGCGCGGCAGTCTGGTTTTCACCCTGCTCCTCTGCGGTCTGCTGGGGGTGGGCGCGGCCCTGCTGGCGATCCCCGCCCAGACCACGATCCAGGAAGACACGCCGGAGCACCAGCGGGGCCGCGTGTTCGGCCTGCAGAACAACCTGATCAACATTGCCCTGAGCCTGCCCCTGGTGCTGGCGGGCGCCGTGGTGAGCCGCTACGGACTTCTGCCGGTGCTGTGGGGGCTGGCGGCCATCGCGGCCATCGCCGCCCTCAGCGAACGCCCCTGGCGGCGGGGTTAAGGCCGCCGGAACCGCTGCTAAATTCTGCTGTTGCGTGATGCCGTACAGGTGATGCACATTGCCTGGTTGGGCAAGAAATCTCCGTTCTGCGGCAACGTCACCTACGGCCTGAGCACCACCGAAGCCCTGCGGGAGCGCGGCCACGCGGTGAGCTTCATCCACTTCCACACCCCCGCCAGCGGCGAGCCGATGGAGAACCCGGAGGTGGCTCTCCCTTACCTGGTCAAATCGCAGGTTTACACGATTCCCTCCCCTGGAGCTCAAAGGGAGCTGCGGGAATCGCTGGAGCGGCTTCAGCCCGATCTGGTCCACGCCAGCCTCACCCTCTCCCCTCTCGACTTCCGACTGCCGGATCTCTGCCAGCAGCTGGGACTGCCCCTGGTGGCCACCTTCCATCCCCCCTTCGACGCCGGGTTGCGCAACCTCACCGCGGGCACCCAGCAGCTGACCTATCAGCTCTACGCCCCCTCGCTGGCGAAATTCGACCGGGTGATCGTGTTTTCGGATCTGCAGGCCGATGTGCTGGTGCGGCTGGGGGTGCGCCGGGAACGGCTGGCAGTGATCCCCAACGGTGTCGATACCGATCACTGGACACCCGCCGCCCTCGGTGCCGAATCCGACCTGGCTCCGTTGCGGCTCCGGGTGGGTGGCCGGCGGATGTTTCTCTACATGGGCCGCGTGGCCACAGAGAAGAACGTCGAGGCCCTGCTGAAGGCCTGGCGACTGGTGAGGCCCCGGGGCTGCGTGCTGGTGATCGTGGGGGACGGCCCCCTGCGCTCCTCGCTGCAGAACAGCAGCGAAACCGATGTGATCTGGTGGGGTTACGAGCCCAGTCGCGCCAGCCGGGTGGCCCTGCTGCAACTGGCGGAGGTTTTTCTGCTGCCCTCCCTGGTTGAGGGGCTCTCCCTGGCCCTGCTGGAGGCCATGGCCTGTGGAACCGCCTGCGTGGCCACCGACGCCGGGGCCGACGGGGAGGTGCTGGAGGGCGGCGCCGGCATCGTGATCAGCACTCAGGGGGTCACCACCCAGCTGCGGACGCTGTTGCCGGTGTTGCGGGAGCAGCCTGTGCTCACCTCCGAACTGGGTCGCCGGGCGCGGGAAAGAGTTCTGAAGCGCTACACGCTCACCGCCAACATCGACGCCCTGGAACGACTCTACGAAGAACTCAGCCCTCAGCCGGTGGCGGTCTGATCAGGCTATTTTCAGGCAGCATTAAGCCATGCTGAATCTGCTGATTCGCGTCAAGATGTGGAGCGCTGATTCGCTCCATGAATGTCCCCATTCCCCATCAGGGACGCTCGGCGCAGCGAGCGTTGCGCTCCACCGCCGCCAAGTCCGTGACGTGCTCCGAGAGGCCCACCGTCACCATCGTCGACGACGACCCCCAGATCCGGGCCATGGTGGCCGACGAACTCACCGACTCCGGCTGCTTCGTTCTCTCCCTGAGCGGTTGTGCAGCCCTTGAGGAGGTGCTGGCCGAAGGAGAGGTCGACCTGTTGTTCCTGGACGTGCAGATGCCGGAGTGCGACGGCATTGAATGCCTGCGGGAGCTGCGTGACCGGGGTTTCACCATGCCGGTGGTCATCTTCACCTCCCTGAACGAACCGGAACGCCGCCGCCAGGCCAGGGAGGCCGGCGCCAGTGACTACGTGCTCAAGCACGAACTCCTCGACCGGTTGCCCGGGCTGCTGGAGCGGCTTCTGCCCAGGAGGCTCGGGAACCCCTGCCCGTGACGACACCACCACCGATGGTCTCCCCGGGGGGGACGCCTCGACCGGCCTGGCGTCAGCACCTGTTCGGCAGCCTGCTGGGCCAGCTGCGCCTGGCGGCCTTCGCCTCGGTCTTGGTGGGCTTCACCGCCGCCTCCGCCTTCACCCTGCTGCTGAACCAGAAGTGCCTGTTGCGCCAGCAGCATCACCAGCTGCTGCTGGCGGCGGGCTTCCTGAACGCCTCCCTCGACCAGCTGGGCCGTGATCCCTCACCGGAACGGGCCCGACAGTTCCAGGGGGAGCTGGATCGCCACAACGCTCCAGGCCGCCTGTACTGGGTGGAGCGCCGGGATGGATCCCTGCTGCTGCCGCGACCGGCGTCCGGGGACAGGTCTGCGGTGGAAGACCTGGCGGCGCGGACCATGGCGGCCCACGGCGGCAGCGGGCCGGGGTTCTCCATCACCCCTCTGATGGTGGAAGCGGATCAGCGGCTGGTGCGGGGCATGGGAGGGCTCACCTTTCTCACCCATCCGGTTCATCGTTCCCCCAACGGCAGTGTCCTCTGGGCGGCCGATGACATCAGCGGAAACCTCGTTTCCCTGCGCCAGATGCTGCTGGGCCTGACGGTGGTGTGGGTGCTCTGCCTGGTGCTGACCCTGGTGGCGATCTCCCTGCTCACCCGCCGCATCATCCGGCCCCTCCGCGATCTCAACAGGTTGGCCGCCGGGGTCACCTCCGACAGCCTGGCCAGCAGCCACCTCAAGCTCGACCATGCCCCCTTGGAGGTGCAGGAACTGGCGCGTTCCTTCAACGGACTTCTCGACCGGCTGGCCTTCGCCTGGAGCCAGCAGCGCCAATTCGTGGGGCTGGTCTCCCATGAACTGCGCAACCCCCTGATGATCATCGCGGGCTACCTGCGCCGGCTTCAGCGGCGTGGCCAGAACCTGGATCCGGAGCAGATGCGCGCCCTCGCCACCACCGAGGCCGAGACCCACCGGATCACCCGCATGCTCAACGACCTGCTGGATCTCTCCCGCAGCGAATCCGGTCAGCTGCAGATGGTGCTGGCCCCCGTGGCCGTGGATGAGGTGCTCACCACCGCCTGCGATCTGGCCCGCAGCCAGCTGTCCCGTCCCCTGCTGCTCAACCTGCCCAAGGAGGCGGCCGAGGGACCGATCAGGGCGGTCGCTGAAACGGACCGCCTCCAGCAGGTGTTGCTCAACCTGATCGAGAACGCCGACAAGTATTCCCCTCCTGGACGACCGATCCATCTCGACCTGGCCAGGGATGCCAAGGGGCTCTGCATCAGCGTCCGAGACCAGGGCATCGGAATCGCCCCTCAGGACCTGCCGAAGGTGTTCGATCGCTTTCACCGCGGGCGTAACGCCATCGAACACGAACGGGGATCGGGCCTTGGACTGTCGGTGGTCAAGCTGCTGGTGGAGGCCATGGGGGGCTCGATCGACGTCGAAAGCGAGATGGAGGTCGGCAGCCGCTTCCACATCCACCTGCCGGCTGCTCAGTAACGCTCCGGCCGGGGCTTGTCCCAGTCCGCGGCGAAACCGAGCGGGCGCAGGCTGGCCACCGACGCCTCCAGGCGCCGCCGGTCGAGGCGCCACAGCAGGTAGATCCCCGCGCTGTCCAGCTCGGTGGCCCCGAGATGGCGCCAGAAGGGGGAGAGGGCGGTGGTGCGATCAATCACCACCAGCACAGTCGGCTGGCGCTCCGGGGTGGTGGGAACCTGGCCGGGCCGATGCTCACGGCGCAGCCGGTCCGCCAGGTTGACCGGGCCCTGCACGCCGACGCCCTCGTAGATCACCACCCGCCTGCCGTAGTAATGGAGGGAAGGCTTGAGGACGCCCACCATCGCCACGGGCTCACCCGGCCGCCTCTCCCGCTGGAGCGCGATCGCCATCCGACGCACGGGCTCGCCCCTCAGCCGATCACCCACGCCCCAGAGGGGCACCAGGGCCGCGGACACGAACAGCACCAGCGGCAGCTGAAGCGCCAGCAATCGCAGGGGGGGGCGGCGACGGCGCCCGAGCCAGCCCAGCAGGGCCGCCAGCAGCCAGCAACCCGCCACCAACGGGACCAGGGGGCTGCCCTGGAGTTCCACCGCCAGGCCGGGCATTTCCGGGTCGTTGATCAGGGGCAGCCAAAGCCCCGCCAGCAGGAAAGCCACCCCCAGCACCGTCACCAGCAGAAGGCTGAGGCCCCAGGCCCAGCGCTCCCAAGGCCTGCCGCCACCACCTGACCAGCCTGTCTGGGCCGTCAGGGCGATCAGGAGTGCGGCCGCGGGGGTGGCCGGCAGCCAGTAGCTGGGCAGCTTGGTGGCGGCGAGGGTGAAGAACAGCAGCACCGCCAGCAGCCAGCAGGCCGCGAAGCGGGCGAGGGAGACGGCTGGAGGGCGTGGGATCGTGGGGCACCAGTTCCGCCGCAGCGGTCCGATGGCGCGAGCCAGACCGACGAGCAGCAGCGGCGACACCGGCAGGCTGGCCACCAGCATCACCGGCAGGAAGAACCACCAGGGCTGCAGATGGCGGTTCACCACCTCGGTGAAGCGCTGCAGGTTGTGGTATCCGAAGAAACTGTCCCAGAAAGACCGGCCTTCACTGTTCAGCACCAGGAGGTACCAGGGGAAGGCCACAAGGGTCGTGAGCACCAGCCCCCTCAGGGCCCGCAGTCTCCTGAGGAGCCCCCCCAGGTCGGCCTGGAGCCAGCCGAAGAGCAGCAAGGTGATCCCCAGCAGCACCACGGCCACCGGTCCCTTGGTCAGCACCGCCAGGCCCAGCACGGGCCAGGCCGGCCACCAGGGACGCGCCGGATCGGCATAAGCCTGCCAGCAGAGCAGCAGGGTGAAGGCCATCAGGCCGGTGAAGAGGGAATCGCTCACGGCCGTGCGGCCCCAGGCCAGCACCAGCGGCGAGAGCCCGAAGGCCAGGGCGGCGGTGAGGGCTGTGACGCCCTGGCGCGGGGCAGAGGCGGGCACCAGCTGGGGCTGGGGCCAGCGCAGCAGGGTGTCCGCCAGGGCCAGCATCACACCGATGGCGGCCAGGGCGGAGGGGAAGCGGGCGGCCCAGGTGCCCAGGGGATTCCAATGCTCCTGATGGGGCAGGGCATAGATCATCCCCATCAACCAGTACACCAGGGGCGGTTTGTCGTAACGAGGCAGACCGTTGACGCGGGGAATCAGCCAGTCGCCCGTCTCGGCCATGGCCCGTGCCGAGGCCGCGAACAGCGGCGGTGTTTCATCCACCAGACCGGTGCTGCCCAGTTGCCAGGCAAACAGGGCCAGGCCCAGCAGCAGGGTGATCAGAAGCACCCGGCGGCGTTGGGGGCGGGGCAGGGCTGGCAAACCGGGCACGCGGATCGGATGGAACCTATCGCTCCCGGCTCCTTCAGGCCCCCGGCGCCCCTCAGGCCATCCGCCGATCCACCAGGGCAGGGCCGCTCATGGGAGAGCGCTGTCGGACAGGGGGTGCGCCTGCCACAGCCGGGCCCGCTGGTTGATCAGCACCACCGAGAGCAGGGCCAGCAGGGCACCGAGCCACTGAAGGGGGCCCAGACGCTCCTCGAGCAGCAGCACCCCGCAGAGCACGGCGAACACCGGCGTGAGGAAGGTGAGCGCCGTGAAACCGGTGAGGTCGCCGCTGCTGGCGAACCAGAAGAAGAGGCCGTAGGCCAGGGCACTGCCGAGCAGGGCCGCGTAGGCCATCAGGCCCCACTGGAGCCCGTCCCATTGGGGCCAGAAGGGCACGGCCTCAGATGCCAGCATGGATTCGCCGCCGGCCACCAGCACCAGAGGCACGCCACCGAAGAGCATGTGCCAGCCGGTGATGGCCAGCGGGTCACTGCGGCGGGTGGCATAGCGGCAGAGCACCGTGCCCACCGCCATCGCCGCCGCCGCCGCCAGCATCCAGGCCTCACCGTGGCTCCATGCCTGAGCCTGGAGCGCCGGAGGCCCCTGCAGCCACCAGTGGCGCAGCACCTCACCGGGCAATCCAAGACAGAGAATGCCCAGCAGACCGATCAGCAGACCCAGCCAGCCCACCGGATTGATGGCCTCACCGAAGAGGGTGCGGGCCAGGAGGGCCACCAGCAGGGGCTGGGAATCGATCAGCACCGAACCCAGGCCAGCTCCGGTCTGGCCCAGGCCGCGGGCGAGCAGGCCCTGGAAAAGGCTGCCGTCGACGGCGGCGAACAGCAGCAGCCAGGGCCAGTCGAGCGGGTCAACCCGCCAGGAACGGCCCAGCAGACGGGCCGCCAGCAGCAACACCACCCCGGCCGGCACCAGTCGAAGGCTGGCCAGCATGGCGGGAGATGTCCCCGACAGCAGCGGTTTCATCGCTGCCATCGCCGTGCCCCACAGGGCGAAGGGCAGGAGCATCAGCGCCCAGCGCAGGGTCCGGGGCATGGGACGGTGGGACTGGGGTCGGGGGTGGATCGGTGCAGCCGCGGAGACGGGAACAGGCCGTTTCTGGCCTTCTTTTTAAGATCCAGCCACCGCGCACCTCCACAATGCCCTGGCCCTGGCGCCGCAAGTCCCGACGAACCCTGGCGCGCATCGCGATCGAAGGGCCGATCGCCGGGGGGACCCGAACCCGGGTGCTGAAGGCGATCGAGCAGGTGCGCCGGCGGGAATGTCCGGCGCTGCTGCTGCGCATCGACAGCCCCGGCGGCACCGTGGGCGACAGCCAGGAGATCCATGCGGCGCTGATGCGGCTGCGGGAGAAGGGCTGCCGGGTGGTGGCCAGCTTCGGCAACATCTCCGCCTCCGGCGGGGTCTACGTGGGAGTGGCGGCGGAGAAGATCGTCGCCAACCCCGGCACCATCACCGGTTCGATCGGGGTGATCCTGCGCGGCAACGACCTCTCACGGCTGCTGGAGCGGATCGGGATCCGTTTCGAAACCGTCAAGAGCGGCCTCTACAAGGACATCCTCTCTCCCGATCGCGCCCTGTCGGAGGCGGAGCGCCAACTGCTGCAGGAGCTGATCGACGCCAGTTACGGCCAGTTCGTGGCGGCGGTCGCCTCAGGTCGGGGGCTGGAGGAAGGGGTGGTGCGCAGCTTCGCTGACGGCCGGGTCTTCAGCGGGGCCCAGGCCTTCGACCTGGGCCTTGTGGATGCCCTGGGCGACGAGGAGAGCGCCCGGCTGCTGGCGGCGGAACTGGCGGGCCTGGATCCGGAGAAGACCAGGGCCCTCACCTTCGGCAAGCCCCCCAGAAAGCTCCTCGGCCTGCTGCCGGGCAGCGGACTGATGCTTCAGTTGGCCCAGTCCCTGCGCCTGGAGCTGGCCTGGAGCGGCCAGCCCCTCTGGCTCCACCGCCCCTGACGCCATGCATCCTGCTCTCGAGCTGCGGGCCCTGCGGGGGGCCACCACCGCCAACGCCAACTCCGGCGAGGCGATCGCCGAGGCGGTGGAGGAACTGATCGACGAACTGCTGCGCCGCAATGGCCTGGACGGACGCCGGGTCCTTTCGGTCACCTTCTCCGTCACCGCAGATCTGAACGCCTGCTTTCCTGCCGCCATCGCCCGTCGACGGCCCGACTGGGCCGGTGTGGCCCTGCTCGATTGCCAGCAGATGGCTGTGGCGGGGGACCTGCCCCGCTGCATCCGCCTGCTGGCCCATGCCTGGATCGAAGCCAGCCGGGAGGTGGTGCATCCCTACCTGAGAGAGGCGGCGCGGCTGCGGCCGGACCGGGTGGCTGCCGAGCCCCTGCCGTCCCCGGCCAGCTCCCCCGCCGACCACTGAATCCGCGCTTGACGCACCCGCCTGCTGAGACTTTCACCATTCACGTGCGTCGCACCATGACTTTCCCTTCCCGCCAGGGTGCTCACCCCAGGAGCCGGATCCGCAGCCTGGGCCGCTCGGCCCTCGGAGCGCTGGCAGTGGTCACAGCCCTCTCCCCGTTCGCCGCCACTCCCGCTCTGGCCCAGGGCACCCCGGGGCTGATGGAGTTCCGCTGGGAGAACAACAAGGACTACCGCAAGCTCTACTTCTTCATGACCGACACGACGCGCATGCGGCGGTCGGAGTACTACCTGATGTTGCGTCCGAAGGATCGTAAGACAGCGATCCTCAAACTGAGCATCAGAGTTCCCAGCCACTTCGACAGCAAGATCGACGCCAAGCGAATCAAACTCTGCAAGATGAGTGAAGGCGGAATGCTCAAGAGAACCCGTTGCGAGGAAACCATTCCCGCCACGATCGAGGTGTCCGACAACGGCAAGGCGATCGAAATTTTCCCCGAAACACCTGTCTCCGACAAGGACACCATCGGCGTCAACATGAGTCTCTTCAACCCCTTCAACGCCGGCATGTATCAGTTCAACGCCCTGGCCCAGGCCCCCGGCGACATCCCGGTTGCGGGCTACCTGGGCAGCTGGCTGATCCAGATCGATCCAAACGGCACCAACTGATAGGGTGACAGGCTGAGAAGGCAGCAGCATGACGAAGCGCACACTGGGAGGCACGAGCCGCAAGCGCAAGCGCGTTTCCGGGTTCCGGGTACGGATGCGCACCCACACAGGTCGCCGGGTGATCCGCACCCGCCGCCGCCGCGGCCGGGCCCGACTGGCGGTCTGAGGCCGGGCTGGAAGGCCCTTGGCTCTGCCACAGCGACACCGGCTTCGGGGCCGGAAGATCTTTGATCGTCTGTACCGCCAGGGGCGACGCTTCCACGGTCCGGCTCTTGTGCTGCGTGTCCTGGCCGCCGATCCATCCCTGCTTCCCCCGGGAAGTCCCCCCGCCGCGGCCACCAGCCCCTGGCGGTGCGGCGTGGTGGTGAGCAGCAAGGTGAGCAAGCTGGCCGTGCGTCGCAATCGACTGCGTCGCCTTCTTCACAACCACCTGCTGCGGTCTCCGCCGCGGCCGTCATCGTCGCTGTGGCTGCTGATCACGCTCAAACCAGGCTGCCTGGAGCTGGGCGAAGAGCGGCTGCTGGGAGAATGCAGTCAACTCCTGCGCCAGGCAGGATTGAACCTTGACCCCGGAGGAAAGGGTGGAGAACAAGCTCGAGATCAATGAAACGGTTTTCTACGAAGGGGGGCCCGCCAAGGGCGACCTGATCCTCAACCTCCTGTTCGGTCTCACCCTGATCGGCATCCCCTTCGCCGTTGGAGCCATCGTCCGGGCCCTCTGGCTGCGGTTCCGCATCACCAGCCGGCGCATCAGCGTCAGCGGCGGCTGGCTCGGCCGCGACCGCACCCAGGTGGTCTACAGCCAGATCCGCGAGGTGCGCTCGGTGCCCCGGGGCTTCGGCGCCTGGGGCGACATGGTGCTGGTGCTCAACGACGGCGCCAAGCTCGAGATGCGGGCGGTGCCTCGCTTCCGGGAACTGGAGGTCTACATCGAGGAGCGCCGCCAGAGCCGCAGCAAAGGCTCCGACCGCAGCTCCGCGGAGCCCGGTCCCGCCGGCTTCGCCCCCCCTGCCCGTGAAAGCGCCTGACCACCTGATCCCCATCCGGTCTCCCCGGTCGGGCACACTGGCAGCCGAGATTCCCCACCCCAGCGCACCTTTGCCGTGATCGGCTACATCTCTGACAACCTGCTGCTCCCGATCCTCGATTTTTTCTACGGATTGGTGCCCAGCTATGGGCTTGCGATCGTGGCCCTCACCGTGGTCATTCGCCTGGCCCTGTTCCCGCTGAGCGCGGGCTCGATCAGAAGCGCCCGGCGGATGCGCATCGCCCAGCCGGTGATGCAGCAGCGTCAGGCGGAGATCAAGGCCAAGTACGCCAACAACCCCCAGAAGCAGCAGGAGGAGCTGGGTGGGCTGATGAAGGAGTTCGGCAGCCCCCTTTCGGGTTGCCTGCCGCTTTTGGTGCAGATGCCGATCCTGTTCGCCCTGTTCGCCACCCTGCGGGGGTCACCGTTCGCCGACGTCCCCTACCCGATCAACCTCAAGGTGCTGCCCGCCGAGGAGATCGCGGCGGTGGAGATCAAGCCCTTCAACAGCGCCAGCCACTCGATCTTCATCACCGAAACCGACCACGTGCCGGTGATCGCCACCCTGGAGGGGGGCACCAAACTCGGCGTGGGAGACACCACCCAGGTCCAGCTGCACGGCAAGGACGGTGCCAGCTTCACCTCCCTGCTGAGCGACCTGGAGCACGGGGACAGCTTCACCCCCAGCTGGGAGGTGACCAAGGGTGAGAACGTGGTTCAGGTGGACGGCCAGGGCCGGATCACGGCCCTGGCCCCCGGCGATGCCACGGTGGAGGCCCGGATCCCCGGCCTGGCGGCCCGCAGCGGCTTCCTGTTCATCAAGGCCCTGGGGCAGGTGGGCTTCTACACCGATGGAACCGTCAACTGGGACATCGCCATCCTGGTGGGCGCCTTCGGCGCCACCCTGTTCGCCTCCCAGCTGCTGTCCGGCATGGGCATGCCCCCCAACCCCCAGCAGGCCACCGCCAACAAGATCACCCCGGTGATGATCACGGCAATGTTCCTGTTCTTCCCCCTTCCCGCCGGCGTTCTGCTCTACATGGTGGTGGCCAATGTGTTCCAGGGGGTGCAGACCTTCCTGCTCACCCGTGAGGCCCTGCCCGACAACCTCCAGGCGATTCTCGACAAGCAGATTGCCCAGCAGACGGTCACGGCCACCGCCGGCGGTGGTGGCGGTCGTCTGCCCTTCGAGCCCAAGGCCAAGAAATGACCTCCCGGCTGCGCCCGCTGCCCCTGCAGGAGCTGAGGCTGCTACCCGATGGCCGGACGTGGCACGTGGACCAGCCCATTGCCGGCCTCGCCAGCCTCACCCCGGTGCGGGGGGACCTGCGGGCCCTCCATCACGGCACCGTGCTGGAGGTGGAGGGCACCGCCGGGACGATCGTGACCCTCTGCTGCGACCGCTGCCTGCAGACCTACAACCACGCGCTGGCTGCCACGGCCCGGGAGCTGCTGGAGATCGGCCCGGCCGGCCCCCAGGAGGAGGACGTGCTGTTCGCCGCCGAGGACCCGGTGGAACGCCTCGATCCCAGCAGCGCCTTCGATCCGGAGCGGTGGCTGTTTGAGCAGCTCAGCCTGCAGCTGCCCCTGGTGAACCGTTGCGGAGCGGACTGCCCAGGCCCGCCCCTGCCCCCGGGCGATGCCGGCGATGACCAGAGCGGCGACCCCCGCTGGGCCGTCCTCCGCTCGCTGCACTGATCCATGGTCGTCGACCTGGCCGATCAGCTGGATCTGCTGATCCGCTCCCGCACCCCGATCGTCTGGATCCGCAGCCTGGAGGAGGAACGGGTGGAAGCTCTGCTGGAGCATGCCGCCGAGCGGCTGGGGGGGCGCACCCTGCTGCGCTGGGACTTCATCGGCGGCCTGGACGGTGCCCCCAACCTGCAGGGAAAGGCGGTTCGGCAGCCGATGGCGGCCCTGGACGGGCTGAGCGGGTTGCCCCCCGAGCAGGGGGCCATCCTGCTGCTCAAGGACTTCCATCGCTACGCCGATGATCCGGGGGTCTGCCGGAGGTTGCGCAATCTGGCCGCCAGCTTGCGGCGAGTGCCCCACACCCTGGTGATCAGTGCCCCGGAATGGCAGCTGCCGCGGGAACTGGAGGACAGCATCACTCTGCTGGAGCTGCCCCTGCCCGATGCCCGGGAGATCGGCCGGTTGCTGCGGGCCATCGCCGAGGCCAGCGGCCAGCCCCTGGAGCCGGGGGTGCTGGAGCAGCTCACGGCGGCCTGCCACGGGCTGAGTGAGCAGCGGGTGCGCCAGCTGGCGGCCCGGGCCCTGGCCCAGCGGGGCCAGCTGGGGGTCGGCGATCTGGCGGAGGTGCTGGAGGAGAAGCGGCAGGCCATCGCCCGCAGCGAGCTGCTGGAGTACTGCCCCACCGAAGCCACCCCCGCCGACATCGGCGGCCTGGAGGCGCTCAAGCACTGGCTGGAGCAGCGCCACCGGGCCTTCGGCGAGGAGGCCCAGCGCTACGGCCTCCCCCTGCCCCGGGGGGTGCTGCTGATCGGGCCCCAGGGGACCGGCAAGTCGCTCACGGCCAAGGCGATCGCCCACAGCTGGGCGATGCCGCTGCTGCGGCTCGACGTGGGCCGGCTGTTCGCGGGGCTGGTGGGAGCCAGCGAGGCGCGCACCCGGGAGATGATCCAGCGGGCCGAGGCGATGGCCCCCTGCGTGCTCTGGATCGATGAGATCGACAAGGGCTTCGGCGGCGGCGACGGCCGCAGCGACGGCGGCACCAGCCAGCGGGTGCTGGCCAGCCTGCTCACCTGGATGGCGGAGAAGACCAGCGCCGTGTTCGTGGTGGCCACGGCCAACGCCGTGGAGCGGCTGCCGGCGGAGCTGCTGCGCAAGGGCCGCTTCGACGAGATCTTCCTGCTGGAACTGCCCGATGCCGAGGAGCGCCGGGCGATTCTTGATCTGCAGCTGCGGCGGCGGCGGCCCCGGCACACGATTCCGCTGGAGGTGCTGATGGATCGCACCGCCGACTTCTCCGGCGCCGAACTGGAGCAGACCGTGATCGAGGCCATGCACCTGGCCTTCGGTGAGGGCCGGGAGCTGGGGGAAGCCGACCTGATCGCCGCCGCCAGCCAGGTGGTGCCCCTCTCCCGCACGGCCCGGGAGCAGCTGGAGGCCCTGCGGGCCTGGGCCAGCAGCGGCCGCGCCCGCCCCGCCTCCGGCAGGGGGCCGGCCGGAGGCGGGACATCTGCCGCCCCTTAGAGAACTTGCAGCGTTGGATGAGGAATCCCAACGCCAAATCCAAGGATCCCAAACCCCAGCTCCTCCAGCGCTGTTATCCCATTCCCCCGGAGATCTCCTGGCGAGCATGTTCTCTTCGGCCTCTAATAAGTGCACGAATCACCCCTGGGGTCACCCACTCCAACCATGCCGAAACAGCTTCGCGCCCTGACATCCGCAGCGATCTCCCTGGCCTGCGCCTCCGTGGCGTCGGCGGCGCGGCCCGCAGCGGCGCTGATGGTCAACGTCGGCGGGGTCGACTACGACGTCCAGCTGTTTGAAACCTCCGCAGATGCCGAACCGGACCTGTTCGGGACCCCGCCGACAGGGTCCATGCCCTGGTTCGGCGATCAGTCTCTGGCCAACACCTTTGCCGTCGCCGTGGGAGATTCCCTGGGCATTCCCACCAGCATCACTCCGGGTGCCTTCGAGTTGGGTCCTCTGTTCGCCTGGGAGCTGCCAGGAGGAGTTGTCTACATGGATGCCTACTGCGGGCCGAACAACACCTTCCCCTGTACGGCCGGTTCTGTGTATTCCTTCGGTCCCCAGCCCCCCGCCGGCGGCAACACCTACGGCAACCTACTCACCTCGGACAGCTATTCCTACGCGGTGGCCACACGCGTCACCCCCATCCCCGCACCGGCCCCGCTGCCGCTGCTGGGGGCAGCGGCTGCCTTCGGCTGCAGCCGCCGTCTCCGCAAGCGCATCCAGCTGGCCCGCCCCTCCCGCCGTGCTGCCTGAGCAGGGCGGAGCTGGGTACGCGGTTCGCCAAGCCACGGCCTTGAGAGCGTGAAAGGCCCCCGATTCCCCATGAGGTCGCACGAATGTCCGATGTTTCCTTTGTGAACATGGGCAGCCCAACCGCCAGCCAACAGAACACATCACTGGCTCGCTGGCTGAGCAGTCTGTCCATCGCCCTGTTGCTGGTCTTCCTTGCCGGCGTGCTCATCGCCGCTGTGCCTGCCAGGCTGCTGGATCCTGCCTGGCAGCTGCAGACCATCAGCGTTGTGATCAGCAACGGCATGATCCCACTGGTGGGGGTTCTGCTGATGCGCCTGGCCCTGTGGATCGATCCCAACAACAGGCAGATCCGCTCCCGCACCCTGCTCCTCCGCCGCTGGGCCTTTGCGGCCGCGCTGGGATTCCTGCTGCTGGTGCCTCTGCAGGGCATCGCCGTCTGGAGAACCCTCACCACGGCAACCGGCATTCAGGATCACAAAGTCAGCCAGGTCACCAGCCAGCTGTCCGAACTGCGTGCCAGCATCGCCGCCGCCACCTCCCCCCAGGATCTTCAGACCCGTCTGAAAAGGATTCCGGGCTTATCAGAGCCATTCATGCTGCTGTCCGCCACGGATCTCGACAAGCCCATGCCCATGCTGCGTGAAGATCTCCGCGGCCAGCTGCAACAGGCGGAGGACATGATGATGCCCCAGCTGAATGCCTCCCTGGCGTTGAAATCGGAGCTTCTGCTGAAGGACTCTCTGCGCATCGCCCTGACGGCCCTGGCCTATGCCTTCGCGTTTGCGTCAGGCTCCCTGCGCCGACCGGCCATCCATTTTCCCTTCTGCGGTCTCCGGACACGATCGCGCCGCGACGTGGTGGGGCACTACTACCTGCAGGTTGCCGGGGCCGAACAGGCGCCCCTGCGCTGAAGCCACCGCACGGCCTTTTCACCTGTGGCCTGCGCTGGGCCTGGGAGGCTGCCCCAGGCTCCCTGTCGGCGATCGGTCCAGCCAGCGGCTTGATCCATCCCCTGGCGTCACGGGCCAACCACGGCGATGTAACGGCTTCATGAAGAACAACCACGCCAGGTAACAGGTTCCCGGGCAGAGCCATGGCCCTCGATTCATCGCCCGTAGCGTCATGCGAACACCACCGTTGGAAGCCACCGTGACCCCGAGCCCCAGCCCCCGCTCCGGCAGCGAACTCACCTCCCAGCTCGCCGTGGCCAGCCTCGGGGCCGGCGTGATCACCACCCTGGCCGTGGCCCAGGGCCAGAGCCCCCTCACCGCCCTCGGCATCACCCTGTTCTCCGCCGTGGCTGCCGTCGCCGTCGGCCAGGTGATCTCCAGCAGCTGAACGAACCTGGGGCCAGGCCTGGCTCCTCATGCCCGCATACGCATCAGCGCCCCCTTCTTTCTGGGACTGTGAGGACGAACCCTCCGTTCTGACCCATTGGCGAGGAACGCTTCGGTGGCCACCGGAAGCGCGGAGCCGTGCGGGTGAAGTCTGTTCAGACTGCACGACGATGCGATGGCCCGATGACAACAACACCTGCTGAGCAACAGCCCTCAGACCATTGTGTTGTTCAACCGAGAACGTGTTGCGTGAGCAGGACATCAGTTAGAGATGACATAAGCTCCGTCGTCAGTCACCAGCAAGCAGCAATGCAAGGCGTCACCAAATGGCTGGGCATGGCGGTTGCCTGCACGGCCCTGCTCGCGCCCATGCCCGCCGAGGCCCGCCTGTCGGTGCTCGACCATCTCTTCGTGTTCGGAGACAGCGTGGTCGACGGTGGCAACGCCGGGCTGCGCTCCACGACGGAATCGGGCGAGGCGATCACGTTTCCACAGCCGCCCTATGCCGATGGACGCTTCAGCAATGGGCCAACCTCCGTGGAATATCTCTGGAATCGCTTCAACCCCGGCGACCCCTTCTACAGCCCCGGCAACCCGACGGCCCCCTTTCGCCCCTCCCTGGCCGGGGGCACCAACTTCGCCATCGGCGGAGCCAGCAGCGGCGTGGGCAACAACAACGATGTCTCCCCAGACCTGGAATCCGGCTATTCGGGGCTACTTCGAGAATCTCGGCAATGCCTGGCAACGCGATGCCTTCGATGACTTCATCGCGACACAGCCGGATTTTGATCCCGCCACGTCGCTGTTCGTGATCGAACTGTTCCCCAATGACGTGCTCTACTTTCAGACCACAGGCGATCTGGTGGGAACCTTCGACGGGACAGTGCAGCCTGGTCCACCGACAATCCTCCCGCCACCAGCTCCACCAGAGGGCGTGCAGGTGTTCCAGCAGATCATCGCCAACGCCGTCACCAACATCGTTTCCACCGTTGTTGATCTGTATCAACAGGGAGCCCGCAACCTGCTGGTCTTCAATTCCACCGATCTGGGCCGGCTGCCAGCCGCAGGCCCCCCAGGAGAGGAGCAGTCCCAGACGCTCACTCTCTTTTCCGATGTCTTCAATACCTCTCTCGATGCTGAGCTCGACAGGATCCGGCCAGCCCTGACGGATGCCGATCTGCAAGTGTTTGATTTCTACACCCTGACCAACGAAATCTATGCCGACCCGAACGCTTTTGGCCTGGACAACAGTCTGGTGCCTTGTATCAGCGATCAAGCCTGCCTGGATGATCCGGAGGTCGCCAGTCGTCGCATCTTCTGGGATCCGTTCCATCCCACCACGGCCCTGTCTCAGAGCGTGGGGGACGCCCTCTACAACGACGTGGTCGCAAGGGTCCCTGCACCGCTGCCCATCCTGGGTGTCGGAGCGGCCTTCGGCTACAGCCGCAAGCTGAGGAAACGCATCAACGGCCAGAAGCGATCCCCCATCAGCGCGATCGTCTGAGACAGCGCCAGGTCTGACCCAGGCAGCGCCTTGGAGGGTGCCCATCCGATCCTGGGGGTGAGCGGTAATGAAGCTGGGCCGGCGCTGGGGGTTTTGCAAACCCAGCCATGGCCCCATTGCACTCCATCCATGGATCTTCCCCCCTCATGACCGATCTTCGTGTGACCATCAAGAACACCGCACCCGGCGGCGGTGTGGCCCTGACGCCACTCTGGTTCGGCTTCCATGACGGCAGCTTCGATCTCTTCGAGCCCGGCGAGAAGGCCTCCGCCGGCCTGGAATCCCTGGCCGAAGACGGGGCCCCCGGGGGGCTTGGCGCCGAGCTGCTGGCGGCCGACGGCGATGGCCAGGGCTTCGTGATCGGGGAGCCCCGGGGCGATCAGGCCAACACCCCGATCCTGGCCGGGGAGACCACCGAGCGGATTCTCTCCATCGATGGAGTCTCGAATGGGACGGTCAGCTTCGCGGCGATGATTCTCCCCTCCAACGATGCGTTCATCGGCACTGACCAGGCCATCCCCCTGTTCAGCAGAAAAGGCCGGTTTCTCCGTGAACGGACCCTGGTGTTTCAGGGCTCGGATGTCTACGACGCCGGAACCGAGAAGAACACCGAGCTCGACGCGGCGTTCATCAACCAGAGCGCTCCCAACACCGGTGAAGATCAGGATGGGGTGGTGGCCCAACACCCAGGGTTCAATGGATCCTCCAGCAACCCCGTCGGTGAAGGGGACAGGATCATTCTTGGCGGAACCAATGCATTCGGCCAACCCATCGACCCGATCGCAGCCGATTTCAGCTTGCCGGGCTCATCGGTGGCCGTCGTGCACATCAACACGGTGAAACACCGCACGGGCACGGATCGACGGGACATCATCGTGGGCCGCAGGGAGGATGACCTTATCGATGCCGGCGCCGGCAACGACATCATCCGTGGCGGTCGCGGCTGGGACGTGATCGATGGCGGCGAAGGCAACGACCGGATCAATGGCGGTGCCGGGGAGGACATCATCACGGGGGGTGCCGGCAACGACAGGCTCAGGGGCGGTCGCGGCTCCGACGCCTTCCGCTTCGGTTCGGGCGATGGTCACGATGAGATCGTTGATTTCACTGCTGAAGACCGTCTGGTGTTGGACCTCGAGAACATCAACAGCTTTGCCGGCGTTCTCAGCCATGCGGTGGAGACACGCCGAGGCCTCGAGCTCGATTTCGGCCATGAGGGATCCCTGTGGTTGCGGGGCGCGGACCTGGGCTCCCTCTCTGCGGAACAGGTGAGCTTCGTGTAGGCCAGAAGGAGGACCAGAGCTGGAACGGGGGCCTGAGCAGGCCTCGGAATGGATGCAGTGGCGGTTGGAGGCGGTGGCCCAGCCACAGGGAGCCACTGCCATGCTTCCCCAACCCACCACCATCGCCCTTGCCTCCCGAGCCCCCCTCCCCGCTGCGGGATCAGATGCCCGCCCTGGCCAACAAGACCTACTTCAACTACGGCGGCCAGGGGCCGCTGCCCTCGTCCTCCCTGGCGGCGATCACCGAGGCCTTCAGCACCATCCAGGAGCTGGGCCCGTTCAGCGCCACGGTCTGGCCCTATGTGAACCGCACCATCAGCGGCTTGCGCCAGCGGCTGGCCAGCGGATTCGGCGTGCCCCATGAGCGGGTGGCCTTCACCGAGAACGTCACCTCAGGTTGTGTGCTCCCCCTCTGGGGCCTGCCCTGGCAGCCGGGCGATGAACTGCTGATCGGCGACGCCGAGCACTACGGGGTGGTGGCCGCTCTCGAGGAACTGGCCCGCCGCCACCAGCTGCGGATCACCTCCGTGGCGGTGGCCGATCTCACCGGCACGCCCGAAGCCACGGCAGCGGCGGTGCACCAGCGGCTGGAGGCCGCCCTGACACCCCGCACCCGGCTGGTGGTGCTTTCTCACCTGCTCTGGAACACAGGCCAGCTGATGCCGATCGCGGCGGTGGCGGCCCAGCTGGCCGGCCATCCAGGCCAGCCCTGGCTGCTGGTGGATGCAGCCCAGTCCCTGGGAAGCCTGCCGGTGGCCGAAGCCGCCTCAGCGGCGGACATCTACGCCTGCACGGGCCACAAATGGTGCTGCGGCCCGGAAGGCCTCGGGGCCGTGGTGCTCTCCGAGCGCCTGCTGGCCCAGAGCAACCCCACCCTGATCGGCTGGCGCAGCCTCGACCATGACGGGCCCGGCGCGGCCGGCTTTCACGGCGATGCCCGCCGCTTCGAGGTGGCCACCTCCTGCACCCCGCTGTTTGCGGGGCTGAACCGCTCCCTGGAGCTGCTGGAGGCGGAGGGGGACGCCCTGGTGCGGCTGGCGATGATCCGGGAGCGCAGCGGCCAGCTCTGGCAAGGGCTGCAGCGAATCCCCGGGGTGAGCACCCTGTTGCAGGTGCCCCCACCCGCGGGCCTGGTGAGCTTCACCATGAGGGGCCCGGGCGGCGAACCCCTCGATCCGGCGACGGTGGTGGACCGGCTGGGAAGCCAGGGCACCTGGCTGCGCACCCTGGAATCCCCCGCCTGCATCCGGGCCTGCACCCACCTGGTGACCACCGCCGCTGAAGTGGAGCAGCTGCTGGATCAGCTCTCCGAGGGCTGGAAGGCGGCCTTGTAGAACCAGCCGGCCAGCAGGGCACCCACGATCGGGGCCAGCCAGAAGAGCCACAGCTGGCCGATGGCTTCGCCTCCCACCCACAGGGCCACGCCGGTGCTGCGGGCCGGGTTCACCGAGGTGTTGGTGACCGGGATGCTGATCAGGTGGATCAGGGTGAGGGAGAGACCGATGGGCACGCCGGCGATGGCGTTGAGCTCCTGCTTGTGGGTAGCCCCCAGGATCACCAGCAGGAAGATGAAGGTGAGGATGATCTCGATCACCAGGGCGGAGAGGAGGCCGTAGCCGCCGGGGGAATGGGCACCGAAACCATTGGTGGCCAGAGGGTTGCTGCCCACCAGCTCAAAGCCGGGCCGGCCGCTGGCCACCAGCTTGATCACACCGCCGGCGATCACGCCGCCGATCAGCTGGGCGACGATGTAAGGCAGAAGGCCGGAGCCTGGAAACTTGCCGCCGGCCCAGAGGCCGAAGCTCACCGCCGGGTTGATGTGGCAACCGGAGACGTGGCCGATCGCATACACCGCGGTCAGCAGGGTGAGACCGAAGGCCAGGGCCACGCCCAGGAAACCCAGGCCCAGGGGATTGGCGACCGGGTTGTCGTAGGGAAAGACGGCGGCCAGAACGGCGCTGCCGCAACCGCCCAGCACCAACCAGAAGGTGCCGATCAGTTCCGCCAGGAACTTCTTCGGCATGGGCATGGAAGCTGACATGAAGGAGAGGGATGAGTCAGGTGAAATTATTCCTTGCCCGGCTCAGTTCGACGGCTTTGCACAAGACATCGAAACCATCTTCAATCTTCGGCGCGCATCTGCAGCGCCCGCGCAGCTTCCTCCCGATCATCGAAATGCACCTTGGTGGTGCCGAGGATCTGGTAGTCCTCGTGACCCTTGCCGGCGATCAGCACCAGATCCTGCGGCGCCGCCGCCGCGATGGCCGCCGCGATCGCCTTCGCCCGGTCCCCTTCCACCACCAGCTCGGTGGCGGCGGGGATCCCGGCCACCACGTCATCGAGGATGCGCCGGGGGTCTTCGGTGCGGGGGTTGTCGGAGGTGACCACCACCGCGTCGGCCAGGCGGGCGGCGATCGCCGCCATCTGGGGCCGTTTGGTGCGGTCCCGGTCGCCACCGCAGCCGAACACACAGATCAACCGGCCACCGGTGAAGGGCCGGCAGGCCGCCAGGGCGTTCTCCAGGCCATCGGGGGTGTGGGCGTAGTCCACCAGCACCGCCGGCAGGGACGCCCCCGCCGGACCGGCGACCCGCTCCATCCTTCCCGGCACGCCCCGGAAGCTGGCCAGCCCGTCGAGCAGCAGGGGCAGGGGCAGACCCTGCTGCAACAGAACTCCCACCGCCTCCAGCAGGTTCATCAGGTTGAAGCGGCCCACCAGGGGCGAACGGAAGGGCCCCTCCCCTGCCGGGCTGTGCAGGCGGCCGCTCACCCCATCGGCGCCCATCACCAGATCGCTGATCCGCAGCTCCGCCGCCGGATCAGCCAGGGAGCAGCGCCAGCAGGCGGAGAGTCCTGCTGGCCCATGGCCGGCAGCCCGCAGCCGCTCGGCCAGGCGGGCGCCCCAGGGGTCGTCGATGTTCACCACGGCGCCCCCCTCCAGCAGCTCCGGGCCGAACAGCAGAGCCTTGGCCTCGAAGTAGGCCTCCATCGAGGGGTGGTAGTCGAGGTGGTCCTGGGTGAGGTTGGTGAACACCGCCCCGGCGAAGCGACAGCCGGCCACCCGTTGCTGGTCGAGAGCGTGAGAGCTCACCTCCATGGCGGCGACGGCGCTGCCGGCGGCCACCGCACGGGCCAGGTCGGCCTGGAGCAGATCGGCGAAGGCGGTGGTGTGCACGGCGGTGGCGCTGTGGCCCGGCCAACGGTTCTGGAGGGTGCCGAACAGGGCTGCAGGCCGGCCGCCGGCCGCCGCCAGGTGCTCGATCAGGTAGGTGGTGGTGGTCTTGCCGTTGGTGCCGGTGACACCGATCAGCGCCATGCGCCGGCTGGGCTGGCCCCAGAATTCAGCCGCCAGCAGACCGGCCCAGCGGGCCAGGGGCGGCTCCACCACCAACACCGGATCACCTGGGGCCGGGGGCCTGGCGGCAGCTGCCTCAGGGCCGATCACCGCCGCCACCGCGCCGGCTTCGAGCGCCTGGGGCCAGAAGCTGCCGCCATCCACCGCCGTGCCCGGCAGACCCACGAACAGGATGCCGGGGCCGATCCGGCGGGAATCACAGCTGACCCCACTCACCTCCGCACGGGCCAGGGCGCCGCTGGGGTCGCCCAAGGGGGGCAGGCCCACCTGGCGCAGAAGCGGCTGAAGCAGCTGGGACATGGGGAATCCGGCGGCGTCCTGCGGGACGAAGCTGGCGCCTTTCGTGGCGATCAGCTCACGCGCTGTGTGATCCGCCCCGCAGTGGGCTGGGCGGCCCCCGGCCAAGGGCACCAGAGCGGGAGCCCCGGGGCGGGCCCGGGGGGGGCCAAACCCAGGAGGGGGGCCGCCCCGGCCGGCGAGGGCCGAGCCGGCCCCCCCGGGGAAGCGGGCTCAGGTGGGGGGGGGGAGGCCACAGGCCCGAACGGGGGGGGGGGGGGCCGCGGAGAATCTCGGCCAGCTTGAATCCGGATGCCCCCCACCGCAGCAGCGCCTGACTACCCTTCTTGAGCAGCTGAAGAGTGGTCCCGACCGGCCGGCCATTCAGTTCCTCGGAGCTCACCTGCTCCTCCAGTGCATCGAAAGCGGCATTGCCCGGATCCTGCAGCAGTTGATCACGCCAGACAGGAAACTTGCGGACCGCTATGAGCTTCTTGGCAAAATCAGGATCGGCGAGAGCACGCAGAGCGACGGGTAAAGGTGCAGGACCCGACAACTCCAGAATTGCACCGAGCTGGTCCCGCGCCTGCCCAATCGTCGTAGCTCCGTAGAGTGATTCAAGCAGTGGGGTGTCAGGAAGATTCATCCCATTTTGATGATGCTTTTGCCAGTCATTCGTCATCAACTATAAATTGAAAGAGAACATACCATGTCAATCCATCACCCGCCAGCACGCGAACATCCGTGCCCCGCAAAGCCTGGGCATGACGGCTGCCCAGCCTTTCGTTCCTCCGGCTCCGCCACCCCATGGCTCCACCGTGCTGCAGACCCCTGGTGGTTTGCGCCCAAGCCTGTGGCGCCATCAGGAAGGACTGGCCTGGCCCCGGCGCCGATCGGTGGGTGACCATCGGTTCTTCACGAATTTTTAATGAAAGCCCTTGGGCCCGGCCCTCCCGGGCCGGGCCGGGCAAGAAGCCTGTTGGGTTGGCGACTTTCAGCGACAGGGACCGACCCTCGAAAGCCAGAGGAGCCCGGGAATAGGCCGGGGGCCATGGGAAGTGGCGTAATTTTTGGTGAAAGCGCGTACAGCAGGCGTTCAGCCTGTTGTGGTACGTTCCTTTTTTGATTTTAGTCTTAGGCGTGCGCTAGGGCCGCTGAACCCACCCCATGGCCAACTTCGATCTCACCGGCTTCGTCAACCAAACGGTCATCAGCGGCGGGCTTACGGCCCCCATCGCCCTGGCGTTCCTGCCGGACGGCCGCATGCTGGTGGTGGAGAAAGGTGGTCAGATCTTCATTGCTGATCCGGAAACGGGCACCAAGGAGAACTATCTCAACATCGCCGGCATCATCAACAGCGGCAACGAACGGGGCCTGCTCGAAATCGCGATCTCGCCAGACTTCGACCCCACAGGCCAGAACGGTGACAATCACATCTACCTGTTCTACACACGCTCCGCCGGCACGAATGCCGGTGTCATCGGCCGTTTCGAACATCAGGAGAATGCCGGTGGGCTGACCAGCCGGGCCGTCGCATCCAGTGAGGAGATCCTCTGGACCGACACCGACGGCCTCTCGGGATGCTGCCACTACGGAGGAGGCCTTGACTTTGGACCTGACGGAAAGCTCTGGCTAACCACATCCGACAAGTTCAACACCACCAATCCGGGTGAAGGGTTCGCCGGCGGTGATGACGTCTCCGTCGACCTTGAAAGCACCAGCGGCAAGATCATCCGCATCAACCGCGACGGCAGCATCCCTGACGGCACCGATGGCTCCCCGGCGAACCCTTACGTGGATGGGATCATTGACGGACCCTATCCCGGAGCGGGTGTCATCCCTGACCCCTCCATCTGGGCCTACGGCTTGCGGAATGCCTTCCGCGCCGACTGGGATCTGGTCAACGGCAAGCTCTACATCGGCGAGGTGGGCGGCAACCAGGACATCTCTCGTGATGACGTCCACATCGCCTCCCTCGACCAACCCGGTGTCTTTTATGGATGGAATTTCTACGAAGGGGTCAACAGTGTTTCCGTATCCAATCAGGATCGGGTCTACAACCCGGCTGATTTTCCTCAGCCTGATCCTGATCTCGGTGATCCCGCCAATGGCGACTACTATTCCGCTCCAATATATGACATTCCGCACTCCTCGCTGACTGGAGGATTCGTCTACCGCGGCTCCCAGTTTCCAGATGAATTCTATGGAGTTTATTTCTTTGGAAACTATGAAGACGGATACATCCGATTTCTTGATCTCAACCTTGACGGATCGGCCATAGACCCTGCCAGTCCGAACAGAAGCGGAGTTTACAACTTCAAACCCAGCGGCAGCATTGCAGGGGCAGCCAGCAACATTGTATTTCTGGAGGAGGGTCCGGATGGATCCCTCTATTACATCAATTACTCTGGCACCGGCGGACTTGTTCAGCGCATCGTTTATGGAGGCAATCAAGCCCCCAGAATCATCCAGTCAGCGCTTACCGATGATCAGGGAGACCCGAATGACAGGGCCGGGGCTGATTCCCCGCTGACCGTAAGTTTTTCGGCAACGGTCAGCGATGCAGACCACCCGCTTTCTGCTCTCACCTACGCCATCAATTTTGGAGACGGAAGTCCCATTGCGATCGGCAGTCCAGATGTTTCCACTGGGCAGATCTCCGTTGCACACACCTACACCGGGGTAAATAATTACACGGCTTCACTGTCCGTCAGTGACGGCGTCAGCACGACTTTTGCCACTCCCTTCAAGATCACGGTCGGAGACCCCAACGACCCACCCCAGATCCTCTCCGTCAGACCGAACGTCTCCTTCGGCGACCCAGGCCTGACCGTCACATTCACGGCCACCGTCGGGGATCCCGACACCACAGACCCGCCGGAAACCCTGACCTACATCTGGGATTTCGGCGATGGCTCTCCTGCGGTCACCGGCAGTCCCACCTCCACAGGTCAGATCATTGTTCAACACACGTACACCACCGATGGCCTCTTCAACGCTTCTCTGACGGTGTCCGATGGAGAGGCCCCTGAAGTGAGTTCCGGCACCATCCCCATCCGTGTCGGAGCGGCAAGCGCCCTTCCGGTCACCAACGGGCTGGTGTTCCAAGTCGAATCCTTCATCAAGGTCGGTCTGAACGGCTCGACGGTCACCGAGTGGTTGGATCAGTCCGGCAACGGCAACAACCTGGTGGCCTCCGGCGATCCCCAATATGTTCTGAATGCGACACCAACGGGACAGTCGGCCATCGTGCTGGACGGCAACGGAGATTTTCTCCAGCGCGTGGCCGGCGCCGCAACCCCGATCAATGGCCTCTCGCTGGGGAATGCGCCAAGGACGATGTTTTTCGTCGTCGACTATGAAACCGTCACCAACAACAAAGCAGCCGGGCTGCTCTATGGCAAGAGCGGTTTCAACCAGGCCTTCGGACTGACACTTGACGGAAATACTTCAGATTTCATGGTTCACGGCTGGGGGAACTCGGAGGATCGCCCGACCGATATTGATGGTGTCATCGACCCTTTCACCGGCCAACAACGAGGTTTCGTCTCCCATGCCGTTGTTTTCGATGGCACCGCCTTCTTCCACTACCTCAATGGAACCCTGATCGATACGGGAGCCAAAACCTACGCCACTTTCCTGGAAAGGCTGGTCATTGGCCAGGATTCCAGCGGCGGTGAAACTCCAATGAGCGTTGCCGCAGCCTTCATCTACAACAGAGCCTTGGAGCTGGCAGAATTCAATGCGGTTGAAGATTATGTCCAAACAACATACATCCAAGAGGCCAACATCGGCCAGCCCAACGCCATTAATGACAATTACAACATCACAACCGGCCAGTTGCTGACCGTCCCTGTGAGTACGGGGTTACTCGGCAATGATACGGACGACAGCTCCCTCAGCGTTATTGATGTCAATGGTCTGCCAGTGCCAAACAACGGCGCTGTCATCAGCCTTTCGAATGGCCTGCTGGAGATCAACGCCAACGGCTCCTTCACTTATACGCCCAACAACAACTTCGTTGGACGGGAGATCTTCAGTTACACCGCCAGTGATGGTGTCCTCTCCGATACCGCCATTGCCACCATCACGGTCAAACCCATCGGACGTCCCGCCCCGCCGGCCGCCAACAACCTTGTCGGTTACTTCGAATCCGATTTCGGCGTCACGGAGGATGCCGGTGCCGTCAGCGGCTGGCTCAGCGGAGCCGGCACCAATCTTGACCTCACAGCTTCGGGGAATCCCCAGCTGGTGTTGAATGCGACGCCCACTGGGGCCGCCGCCATCCGTCTCGACGGCAACGGCGACTGGCTCGACAGGAATCTGACGCTCGACACGGGTGGAACCGACCTACCCACAGGGGCCGCCCCACGCACCATGTACTTCGTCGTCAATTACAAAACCGTCGACACCTATGCCGGCGTCTCCTACGGCTCCGCCGCCAACAACCAGGCCTTCGGACTCGTCATCAACGGCGGTGGCGGCAACCTCGGTGTTCAGGGATACGCCTCCGGCGACCTCATCTCCTCCTCCAACGGCATCGGCAACGACGACGGCAGCACCGGCGATGACTGGTTCATCCAGTCCGTCCGCTACGACGGCTCCTCCGTTCGCCTCTACAGAGACGGCACACTCCTCTCCTCAGCCAATCGCTCCTTCGCCACTGGCTCCAATCGCTTCGTCATCGGTCAGGAAATCGGCGGCTTCGGCAACGGTGAGGCCTTCGATGTCGCCGCCGTTCTCATCTACAACACCGATCTCTCCGACTCCGAACACGCACAGACTCTCCAATACCTCTCCGACAAATATCTCGTCACTCCCTCCAACAACACTCCTCCCCTCGCCAATAACGACTCCGCCACCACCGATGAGGACACTCCCATCCTCATCAACGTCCTCGCCAACGACTCCGACTCCGACGGCTCCATCGCCGCCGTCGTCCGCATCAACGGCCTGAACGCCACCGTCGGCTCCCCCATCACCCTCACCAGCGGCGCCACCGCCACCCTCCTCGCCGACCGCACCATCCGCTACAACCCCAACCGCGCCTTCGAGTCCCTCAACGACTCCGACTCCGGCTCCGACTCCTTCACCTACACCATCGCCGACGACGGCGGCGCCCTCGCCTCCGCCACCGTCTCCCTCACCATCAACGGACTCACCGATCCTCCTCCCGTTCCAGGCACCGGACGCCTCAACGATGGCCTCGTCGCCGCCTTCGAGTCCGACGCCGGCCTCAGCACCAGCGGCTCCACCGTCACCGCCTGGGCCGATGGCTCCGGGTTCGACTCAACCTCACCGCCAGCGGCAATCCCCAGCTCGTCGACGCCTCCACTCCCACAGGCGCCGCCGCCATCCGCCTCGACGGCAACGGCGATGGCTCGACAGGGCCCTCGCCCAGGGCACACCCCTACCCACAGGGGCCGCCCCACGCACCATGTACTTCGTCGTCAATTACAAAACCGTCGACACCTATGCCGGCGTCTCCTACGGCTCCGCCGCCAACAACCAGGCCTTCGGACTCGTCATCAACGGCGGTGGCGGCAACCTCGGTGTTCAGGGATACGCCTCCGGCGACCTCATCTCCTCCTCCAACGGCATCGGCAACGACGACGGCAGCACCGGCGATGACTGGTTCATCCAGTCCGTCCGCTACGACGGCTCCTCCGTTCGCCTCTACAGAGACGGCACACTCCTCTCCTCAGCCAATCGCTCCTTCGCCACTGGCTCCAATCGCTTCGTCATCGGTCAGGAAATCGGCGGCTTCGGCAACGGTGAGGCCTTCGATGTCGCCGCCGTTCTCATCTACAACACCGATCTCTCCGACTCCGAACACGCACAGACTCTCCAATACCTCTCCGACAAATATCTCGTCACTCCCTCCAACAACACTCCTCCCCTCGCCAATAACGACTCCGCCACCACCGATGAGGACACTCCCATCCTCATCAACGTCCTCGCCAACGACTCCGACTCCGACGGCTCCATCGCCGCCGTCGTCCGCATCAACGGCCTGAACGCCACCGTCGGCTCCCCCATCACCCTCACCAGCGGCGCCACCGCCACCCTCCTCGCCGACCGCACCATCCGCTACAACCCCAACCGCGCCTTCGAGTCCCTCAACGACTCCGACTCCGGCTCCGACTCCTTCACCTACACCATCGCCGACGACGGCGGCGCCCTCGCCTCCGCCACCGTCTCCCTCACCATCAACGGACTCACCGATCCTCCTCCCGTTCCAGGCACCGGACGCCTCAACGATGGCCTCGTCGCCGCCTTCGAGTCCGACGCCGGCCTCAGCACCAGCGGCTCCACCGCCACCGCCTGGGCCGATGGCTCCGGGTTCGGACTCAACCTCCCGCCAGCGGCAATCCCCAGCTCGTCGACGCCTCCACTCCCACAGGCGCCGCCGCCATCCGCCTCGACGGCAACGGCGACTGGCTCGACAGGGCCCTCGCCCAGGGCACACCCCTACCCACAGGGGCCGCCCCACGCACCATGTACTTCGTCGTCAATTACAAAACCGTCGACACCTATGCCGGCGTCTCCTACGGCTCCGCCGCCAACAACCAGGCCTTCGGACTCGTCATCAACGGCGGTGGCGGCAACCTCGGTGTTCAGGGATACGCCTCCGGCGACCTCATCTCCTCCTCCAACGGCATCGGCAACGACGACGGCAGCACCGGCGATGACTGGTTCATCCAGTCCGTCCGCTACGACGGCTCCTCCGTTCGCCTCTACAGAGACGGCACACCCTCTCCTCAGCCAATCCTCCTTCGCCACTGGCTCCAATCGCTTCGTCATCGGTCAGGAAATCGGCGGCTTCGGCAACGGTGAGGCCTTCGATGTCGCCGCCGTTCTCATCTACAACACCGATCTCTCCGACTCCGAACACGCACAGACTCTCCAATACCTCTCCGACAAATATCTCGTCACTCCCTCCAACAACACTCCTCCCCTCGCCAATAACGACTCCGCCACCACCGATGAGGACACTCCCATCCTCATCAACGTCCTCGCCAACGACTCCGACTCCGACGGCTCCATCGCCGCCGTCGTCCGCATCAACGGCCTGAACGCCACCGTCGGCTCCCCCATCACCCTCACCAGCGGCGCCACCGCCACCCTCCTCGCCGACCGCACCATCCGCTACAACCCCAACCGCGCCTTCGAGTCCCTCAACGACTCCGACTCCGGCTCCGACTCCTTCACCTACGCCATCGCCGACGACGGCGGCGCCCTCGCCTCCGCCACCGTCTCCCTCACCATCAACGGACTCACCGATCCTCCTCCCGTTCCAGGCACCGGACGCCTCAACGATGGCCTCGTCGCCGCCTTCGAGTCCGACGCCGGCCTCAGCACCAGCGGCTCCACCGTCACCGCCTGGGCCGATGGCTCCGGGTTCGGACTCAACCTCACCGCCAGCGGCAATCCCCAGCTCGTCGACGCCTCCACTCCCACAGGCGCCGCCGCCATCCGCCTCGACGGCAACGGCGACTGGCTCGACAGGGCCCTCGCCCAGGGCACACCCCTACCCACAGGGGCCGCCCCACGCACCATGTACTTCGTCGTCAATTACAAAACCGTCGACACCTATGCCGGCGTCTCCTACGGCTCCGCCGCCAACAACCAGGCCTTCGGACTCGTCATCAACGGCGGTGGCGGCAACCTCGGTGTTCAGGGATACGCCTCCGGCGACCTCATCTCCTCCTCCAACGGCATCGGCAACGACGACGGCAGCACCGGCGATGACTGGTTCATCCAGTCCGTCCGCTACGACGGCTCCTCCGTTCGCCTCTACAGAGACGGCACACTCCTCTCCTCAGCCAATCGCTCCTTCGCCACTGGCTCCAATCGCTTCGTCATCGGTCAGGAAATCGGCGGCTTCGGCAACGGTGAGGCCTTCGATGTCGCCGCCGTTCTCATCTACAACACCGATCTCTCCGACTCCGAACACGCACAGACTCTCCAATACCTCTCCGACAAATATCTCGTCACTCCCTCCCCTCAGAGTGGGGGATTGGTCGTCATCGGCACCCCAGGCGACGACCCTTCCCTTGTTGGCCAGGAAGGGAACGACCTGCTGAACGGGCTGGCCGGCAACGACACCCTTAACGGCGGAGGCGGTGACGACACCCTGATCGGAGGACCTGGCAAGGATCTGCTCATCGGTGGACCTGGCGCCGATACCTATGGCTACGAAGCCCTGGCGGACTCGTTGCTCCCGGCTTTCGACGTGATCACGGGCTACGACTTCATCAATGGGGACCGGATCGATCTTCCCGGCACCTCGACCCCCATCAGCCTGACCTCCAGCCTGGGGGAGGCCGCCAGTCTGGGCGCCGCCGACATCAGCCAGCTGCTGGGCGCCACCCCATTTCCAGCCGATGCTGTGGTCACCTTCACGGTTGCCGGCCAATCGGGGACCTTCGTGGCCATGAACGACGCCACGGCGGGGTTCCAGCCCAACAACGACGGACTGATCCATCTGAGCGATTTCACTTTTTCGCCAGGGCAAGCGATCGGGATCATCTGAGGATCCCTGTCCTAGGCCCCACCACCACAGCACTATCGGGCAGGCATCGTCTCCGACAGGCCGGTTCAGGTGCCAAACGCCCCTCTCCCCGGATCAGTGCGTTTGCGGAGGCCAGACAACCCAAGGGCGGCGCCCCTGGGCCGTCTCTTCCCCACCTTCCCAGGACAAACCCTGTCCATGGCGGCCTCGGCATCCGCCCAGAGGGGATGCTGAGCCTGCGATCCCGGCCCCAGCCGCCTGGCCGGGAGTGAAGCCATCCCGCGGCACCTGGTGCTCAGCCCACACCCTGTTTGGTCAGCCAGGCCCGCAGCTGGGCTCCCGCCAGCCGGGGGGACACCCGCGGCAGCTCCCGCAGAGGCCCGGTGTCGGCCACGGCCAGCACCGGCACGCTCAGCCCATAGCGCCCCTGCAGGGCCGGGTCGGTGTCCACATCGATCACCCGCAGGGGCTGGGGAGGATCCAGCGCCCGCAGCTTCTCCTCCAGCCCCTCGCAGAGGCAGCAGCCCTGGCGGGTGAACAGCACCAGTTCGGCCATCGGTTCGGGCATCAGTCCGGCACCGGGTCGCAGCCGCAGGGGGTGAAAGGGTGGCAGCGGCCGATCCGCCGGAGGGTGAGCCAGCCCCCCTTCCAGGGGCCATGGCGGCCGATCGCCTCCAACCCATAGGCGCTGCAGCTGGGAAGGAAGCGGCAGCGGGGCCCCAGCAGGGGGGACAGCCAGCGGCGATAGGCCCCGATCAGGGCCAGCAGCACCGCGGCCACCACGGCCGAAAACCTGGCCAGCGGATCTGTGGGTGGGTGAGCGTTTAAGGTGGGTGGTTGGCGCTGCACGCGCGGGCATCCGGGTCACCCCAGCATGCCGCAGCCGTGGGTTCCACCGTCCGGCCCCAGGGCCGCACGATCCACCTCCGTCACCTTCCCTTATGTCTCGCTACCGCGGCCCTCGCCTGAGGATCACGCGGCGCTTGGGGGACCTTCCCGGTCTCACCCGTAAGGCCGCCAAACGGTCTTATCCCCCGGTCAGCACGGCCAAGCCCGTCGCAAGCGCTCCGAATACGCGATCCGTCTCGAAGAAAAGCAGAAACTGCGTTTCAACTACGGCATTTCCGAACGTCAGCTGGTGCGCTACGTGAAGAAAGCCCGTGCCCAGGAGGGTTCCACCGGAACCAACCTGCTCAAGCTGCTCGAGGGCCGTCTCGACAACATCTGCTTCCGCCTTGGCCTCGGCCCCACCGTCCCCGGTGCCCGTCAGCTGGTGAACCATGGCCACGTGACCGTGAATGGCCGGGTGGTGGACATCCCCAGCTACCAGTGCCGGGCCGGCGACGTGGTGGCCATCCGCGAACGCAAGTGCAGCAAGACCCTCGCCGAAGCCAACCTGGCCTTCCCCGGTCTGGCCAACATCCCTCCCCACCTCGAATTCGACAAAGCCAAGATGACCGCCAAGGTGGGCGGACGCATCGAGCGCGAATGGGTGGCCCTGGAGATCAACGAACTGCTGGTGGTCGAGTTCTACAGCCGTAAGGTCTGATTCCGCCGACATCTCAGTTGCGAAAAGTACGCGCCATTGCCCTCATGGGCGATGGCGCATTCCCATGGACACCGGCGGCATCGCGACGATGGGAGAGCACGAGAGACTTCGCAGGCTAGGGCTGAATTTCCAAGCAAGACTGACTAGGCTACTTACATTCATGGTTCAAGTCACCGCTCAAGCGATCTCAGGCCTGAAACCGGCAGATTGCTGAAGCGTCATAGGGCCAGATCGCCAACAACGACAGCATGGGAATGCCCAAACATATCCTGACGGTTGCTAATCTTCCATGCTCGGCCGGCACCTTCCAGACCCATTATATTACCCGCACGCTAAGTGAGCACGCATGGATCACCGGGGAGACCAATCCCTACTCCATGAGAGATCCCCAGGTGTTCATTCCGGAAGACCCACTCCATGTGATCCGGACGAACCGGACCATGGGAGAGCAAGAGTGGATCGAGGAGTATCGCCGGAGAATCAGTAAACTGATTGACTTGTTTCTGGAGGACCCCATATCATCCGTGCTGATTATCCGTGATCACTCCCTCGGGGAGTGCTGGCGATTTCTCGACAAGTCCATCGGTGCAGTGACCCCGGCACCGGCAGGGGCAATCGAGGCCAGAAAAGTCCCGTTCACGGCCTTCTATACAAACCGCGATCCTTTCGATACGTTCCTTTCGATGCGAAGATCCTTTCCTGGAATCGCAAAAGTCAAGGACCTCAATACTCCGGAGAGATTTTCCAGGCTCTATCTTCATTCCTGGCAGGCCTGGCAAAGCCGTTGTCCGGAATTGCAGAACGTCTGTATCGAGAAGCTGGCCGCCGATGAGAGCAGCGAACAGAGACGCATCCGTGCCGCGGTTTACGGTCGGGAGGAGGAGTTCGCCGCCCAGGCTGCACCCATCGCAATCACCCGCGATGAGATGGCTTCAGGCGCCAGCGGCAGACGCCACCCCCGGCCGGTGAGGATGCCACGCCATCCGTGCACCAGTTCCCTTTTCAGAAGTGCGATGCAATCGGAGGCCCTGCAGGACCTACGCAGGTCGATCGGCTATCACCAACCGATCACCATGGACCGCCGCACACGCCTCTCCTGCCTGCAGCAGGATCTGAGGGCTCTGCTGCGACGGTGCCGGCCCTAGCAGGCTCGCAGTCAGCTTCGGACGGCGCTGGAGAACTCACTGCAGCAGCGGGCTCAGGGGATTGTCCTGCTGCTGCTGTCGCTGGTCGTCGTACTCGAAATCGGGACGGATGTCGTGAGGGCTCGTCATCCCTTCTCGGCGAGGGGATCCGGGGCCGCGCCGGAACTGGGCAGAAGGCATGCAGGCGGAAGCAAGCAGGCAGAGCATCACCAGCAGGACAGCCCTGGTCATCGCAGCCCCGGACCTTGCTGGCTCCATCCTCATCCATCGGGCTGCAGCGGTGCGATTCCGATGGCAATGTTTTGTGAGGGGTGTCGAGGAGCTGCGCCACGGACCGGAAGGACTTCATCACCCACGCCCGCTCCCTCTGCTATCCCTTCCGAATCGTAACCGGGTGATGGTTTCATCCCAAGGACAGTGATGCCGCAGAAACACTGTGTTTCACCAAAAGGATTTCACCCAGGAGAACTAACCCAGAGCCACATCAGGGTGAACCTCCAGGGCTGCCAGAGCCCATCCTTCAAGACCCCATCAACGCAGGGCCTCGGCCACGACATCTTCTGGAGCTGCACCAGGACCCAGCCGGAGCTGGCAGAATCGGCATCGTCAATCGCAACAAGTACCAAGAACCCTGTTCACGGGTGTCCATCCCGAACTGCTTTCCAGGCAGGTCCTGCCAGCGCCGCTGGTCTTCGCATCCATCAGGAGTAACTCCATCGCGCCATCAATTAGCACAAGGATCACCTTTCTAACGACGCGATCGACATGGGGGATTCTTTCTGCATCTCTGCCAAAAAGGAACAGCAGAGGATAGTTTTAATAGGGTCTCCACAACCCGGAGAAGGACTGGAGGGTTTCCGCCAGCGACATCGAAGAACGTTTCTTCTGGGAGGACTCCATGGAATCCCGCGCGCAGACCATCCATCACCTGCCGACAGCAAGTTCTTCCCCGGAGTCGTTGTGGCTGCGGCCAGCATCGAAACTCTCGATTCTCAGAATCTCACGGATGCGAAGCTCAGCGAAGCAGAGCACAGACAATCACCTCAGGCAAGCCCGATCAGGCCTCGGAAACGAGTGAGCCCACACCAGTGCCGCATCGGCGCAGGCGCCCACAGCCCAGTCCCGCCTTCGACTGCCGCTCGGAGCCGAAGGTGATGGCTCTTCTGCAGCGCCGGGCTCGCGGAAGCCTACGCAACGTCAGGCCGTCCGGCAGGCGGGATCCGTTGCCGAGGCGAACTGACAGGAAAGGGAATGGATCTGCTGCAGATAGTTCTGATAGGTCACCGATCCGGCGGGAGAATAATTCAGATTCTTATACAGGCCGGTGAGCTGGGTATAGAAATCCCTCGCCGATCTCTTGTCAGCGAAGGTGAGATCACGATGCAGCAGATCGAAAACCAGATCGAAAGAGCTTTTCTGCCGATCGAGGGGCGTGGTGGAATCTACTGAATCAAAAGCATCCTGCTGCAAATATACCATATCGAGGAACAGAGCCTTCTGGAAAACGAGAAAGTCCTCCATGCTGACGCCCTCTTCGCCGGTCACCTGAATCATCTGGCTGATGCGATCCCCATCCTTGAGGAGATCGTTCATCTCTGCGACATTCCTCACCCAGTCGGGAGAGAGGTGATGGGAAAACCAACCCTCGAGTTGCTCAAAGTAGCGCGACCAGGAGAGGAGGATGTCGACGGCTGGATAGAATCTCTTATAAGCACGCTCCGCGCTCAGCCCCAGAAACGCCTTCACCGTACCCAGGGTGTACTGCGTGACTGGCTCCTCGAAGTTGCCACCCGCTGGCGAGACCGTGCCGATCATGGTGAGGCTGCCGGTGGAGCCATCATTGGTGCGAATGATGCCCGCCCGCTCATAGACTCCCTTGATTGAGGAACCAAGATAGGCAGGAAAGGCCTCCTCTCCAGGAATCTCCTCCAGGCGCCCGGAGGTTTCCCGCATCGCCTGGGCCCAGCGAGAGGTGGAATCGGCAATGAGAAGCACATTGAAACCCATCTGGCGGTAGTACTCGCCCAGGGTGAGGCCGGTGTAGATGGAGGCCTCCCTGGCCGCCACCGGCATGGAGGAGGTGTTGCAGATGATGATGGTCCGGTCCATCAGCGATCCCCCCGTCTTCGGATCATTCAGCTTGGGGAACTCCGTGATGGTTTCCACCACCTCCCCTGCCCGCTCGCCGCAGGCCACCACCAGCACGATATCCACATCAGAATGGCGGGAGATGAGGTTCTGAAGCACGGTCTTGCCGGCACCGAATGGGCCGGGAATGCATCCGGTACCACCCCGGGCAATGGGCAGAAACGTGTCGATGATGCGCTGGGTGGTGATCATCGGCTCCTGGGGATAGAGCCGTTCGGAACGATTCGTCTCCAGCAGTGTCTGAGGAAGAGATCGACGCACCGGCCACTGCTGGGTCAATGTCAGCGATCGGGTCTCACCGGAAACATCCCTGATGCGGGCCACGGCCGTGTCAACCGTGAAGCTTCCCTGCTGGATCCAGTCGAGGGTGACCGTTCCCTGCTGGTCGAAGGGAACCATGATCTTGTGGGTGAATCGCCCCTCCTGAACCGTGCCGATCACATCCCCGCCATGGAGGGTGTCACCGATCTTGGCCTGGGGTTGAAACGACCACTTCTTCTCGGTGTCGAGAGGAGACGCATAGGCACCACGAGGCAGAAAGGTGCCATAACCAGCCGCAAGCTGAGCCAGAGGATTCTGCAGCCCGTCATACACCTGGCTCAGCAACCCTGGGCCGAGGGTGACGGAGAGTTGTTCTCCTGTCTGCTCGACCGGATCCCCAATTCCGACGCCCTTGGTGCTTTCGAAAACCTGGGCATCGGCGAGACGACCACGCACGCGCAGCACCTCCGCCTTCAGTTTCTCTTCGCGGTCACCGCTTCTGCGTTGCAGACAGATGTAGACAACTTCATTCTTGAGCAAGGGCCTCGGGTTTTCCTCAGCCATCTGAATCGTGACCAGATCATCCTGCACAGCCACGACAGTGGCAGGATGGTATTTCTCGCTGCTGGTCATTGAGACACTCCTGCAAATAGCTCCTTATGGTTGCCTAGGCCGGAATCAACGAGCCCACGAAAACGCGCGACGGCAGCCTCACCTTTGTAGCATGACCAGCGGCTGACCAGACTCCAGCGTGCCAGATAGATGATCAAGGCTTCAAAGTCGAAATGGTGGGCGGCACCGAGGCGATCCAGCATGGACCAGACCACAGAGAACTGCAGCTTCTCGAAGCCGATCAGGTCGTCCTTCTGCAACAGATCCTGAGCCTGCCGGACCCACGGAAAAATCACCTCGAGCCCGAAGGTGGGAGAGCTCCACTGGCGCTCGATGAGCCCCACCCATTCACCGAATCCCCAGATCTCGCCAGCGGGTGGGTGGTCTTCTCCCCGATGACGCCGTCGCAAGGCCGCCACGATCGTGCGGAGCTCCAGGCGCTGAGTCACCAGGTCGCGCAGGGTTGGGCTGCGGGCGGATTCCACGAAACGAAGGGCATCAGCGACAAATTCAGGGTCCGTCCGCTCCGGTGGCTGAGAGGGCCAGGCGATCAGATTCGAAATCTGCTCGAGTGTCTGGGAATCGGTGGCATCCAGAAGCCTCAATCGACTTTCCAGCTTGATTCTGGAAATCGGGGGAGTCGCTGCTTCGAAGAGTTTCCCGAGGGGCGGCAGACTGGCCATGAGGACAACGTATTTCATCGTGTCGTCACCTCGTCCGGAACGAACGGCGCAGGACAGCCGGACGGAGCACCCGGAGGCTCATTTCACCACCCCCTCCAGCAGAGCCCGGAACCGGGGCTGGAGGTGGGCCAGCAGGGTCTGGGCGATCGCCCCATCGGTGAGGTCAAGAACCACATCTCGATCCACCAACCGCAGTGTCAGCCCAGCCTCCTGCCCCTTGGACACGCCGAACGTGACCCCCTCACGGAGCATGCCCCTGGCGGTGAGACGGACGAACTGGCTGAGGATGCCCTTCTCCAGCTCCTCCGGATGCTGGCTGAGTTCGGCCAGACCATCGATCCGGCGTGGCAACAGCACCTCGACCTGCTGGGACGGGTCGGCCTCCGGGCGAAGCGTGCCGACGATCTCCAGGATCATGCGCTCCAGGATCTCCTGCTTCTGCTGCTCCTCGCCCACCAGATGACGCACCTCACCGGCGAACCGCTCACTCAGCTGGGCCTTGAGCGCCAGCATCGCATCGCGAAAGGCCAGCTCCAGGGCTTCCTGCCCGGAGGTCCGAAGCGTGTCCGACTCCTGCCTGGCCCGATCGACGATCTGCCTGGCCTGGGCCTCGGCCTGCGCCAGGGTGGCGGCGGCCCTGGCCTGGGCGTCCCGCAGCAGAGCATCCGCATCGGAGCGGCCTTGCGCAACACCCTGATCCCGCAACCGGGCAATCAGCTCCTCCACGCCCGAGGCCACGGCGAGGGGGGTGTCATGTCGGCTTTTTTTGGGATTGGCCATGGGATCTGCCCGGCTGGAGGGAAACGAATGCGCAAGGGAGCGTGTTACTTGGGAATGCCCCCGGCCGCCACCAGGGCAAAGACAAAGGCAAACACGGCGAATCCCTCCACGATCGCGGCCGGGGCGAGGGAGAGGCCGAAGATTTCGGGCTTGGCCTTGGAGCCGGCGATGGCGGAGGCACAGCACAGCCCCTGGTAGATCGCGGCCATCAGGAAGGCAAGACCGGACAGAAGGCCGACCCCGAAGAGCCCGCCCGCATTCAGGGGCGTCACCGGCCGATTGAGGATGAACATCACGACGATGCCGTAGATGGACATCGAGGAGGGCAGAGCGGACAGCCCGACGAACCGTCCATAGCCGCTGCTGACCTCCATCATGGCTCCGATCGCCGCCTGCCCTGCCGATGTGCAACCGATGGAAGCCCCGATCGCCCCGAGCGCCACCGGCGCATAGATGCCGATCCAGCCGAGCACAAGAATGGAAGTGTTGTCGTTCAAGATGCTGTCTCCTTTTTGACAAAAGGTTCGAAGGGATAGCCTTCCTCGGAAAGACTCCAGTTGAAGAATTCAATGAAATTGAGCCGCAATCCGTGAACGAAGCCACTGATGATGGCGAGCAGGAGATTGATGCCGTGACCCAGAATGAGGATCAGCAACGCGATGAGCACCCCAAGAGGGACATCGGAATGGTAAACCTGCCCGGCCAGCTGATTGAAGGTCAAGGCCAGGGAGGCGCTCGCCAATCCTAGAGCAAACAGCCGCAGATAACTCATCACGTCCCCGAAGAGTTTTGAAATATTTGCCAGTGATGCGAGCCCGTCCAAGAGTCGCAACAGAAACGAACCGAGCGAATCGAGGCGCCGTTCACTGCTCAACAGAAGGATGGTCAGCAACCCGCCACTCCCGAGGCCGATGCCCAGGTCTCGAGCCAAGGGGGCACCGGCACCGAGATACAGACTGAACCCTGCGAGGATGATGGCGATCCAGCCAACCGGTTTGGCGCGATCGGCGATCGAGACGCCTCGCGTGGCCACGATTCCATTGGCGATGATCAGATGCAACGCTCCGACAAGCAAGGAGACTTTCATCATCTCCCCGTAGTCCTCCAGGTTCAGCACCTTGAGGTGGGCCAGAAAGGATGCGGCCGGCGGAGCCAGCCCGAAATAACTTCCAGCCAACACGCCGTACAGGAGGGAGAAGAGCAGCCCTACCGCTGCAAGGATGCGGAAATGACGACCGGATGAGCCTCTACCCATGCCCTTCCAGAACAGGGCGAGCAGCACGCCCAGAACAAGGGCATATCCCGCATCGGCCAGGATCATGGCGAAGAACATGGCGAACGAGAAGAACACCATGATCGAGGGGTCCCAGTCGCGATAGCCCGGCGTTTCGTAGAAGGTGACCAGATCTTCACCGCCACTCAGGACGTCGGGATTGGTCATCAACGTGGGGGGAAGGTCCTCTGACGTTGGACTTTCTGCCAGAGAGGCCAATCCCTGCCGGCCGGCGAAAATCTCGAGCAGGGGAATATTCCCGCGGGGCATCCAACCCTGAACCTGGAAAACGCTTCCATGATCAGCGGTCTTCCCGCCAGCCTGGAGGAGTGCGGCCCTGTCGTCAGCCAGGGCGAGGTGCTTCGAAAGCAGAAAAATCCAGCGGCTGAGTGCTTCGTGCTCCGCCTCGATGTCATCGAGGGCAACATGAGCCTGATCGAGTTCGTGCCTCAGATCCTCGGGAGACTGGGCACCGACGTGCGATCGCTGCACAGGCAAGAGGCTCTGTTCCGGCTCCTGTTCGGCGATGACCACGAAATAGCCATGCCTGGGGCTGGCATGGATCCGCTGCCAGGGCAGCGCCAGCATCTCGAGCCCGTGCAGGAAGGCGGCGTGTTTCGGATGGGGGACCCTGTAGAACCAGAGGCGCAGGCCTGTGAGGTCGCTGAGGGCTGGCAATCGGAAGTTCCCCCAGGGGGCGAGTTCTTCGAGGTGCTGACGGAGAAACAGAATTCTGTCTTCGGCGGCACGCTTGCGTGCCCGGTTCGACAGGGCCATCTCCACCACATGATCCAGCTGGAAGCTGGAATCCACCTTGAGCTGGTAGCGGCGATGGCGCACATCCATCAGATATCGCAGGGCCTCGCGCGCCTGCCCCGGTGGCTGGGAAGAAGCGAAATCAGAAGCGTGATCTGAATCCCGCAGAGGAATGAGATGCATGCATCCAAGGTCCTGCAGACCTTCCAGCACGACGTCTTTATCGGCGACAAGGCCGAAGATGGAGACTTTGACGAGCGGGACGATCGTCATGGGTTCAACTCCTCCTTCTTGCGTTTGGCGATCTTGGAGTTGACCACACCGGCCCGTTCCGCATCAGCGAGATAGATAGAGATCCTACGGATATTTTTTTCAGTCCGTGGAATCAGCACCTTGTCAAATAGGTTATAGCGTTGTGTGACGGTCTTCTCAGCATCCTCCAGAAGTTCCAGCCGACGACGAGCCACCTGAATGCGGATGTTCGCTTCCAGCGCCGCCTGGAGCACGATGATGAGCGCATCGACCCAGAACGGCTTGGTGAGCACGCCATAGGGATTGAGGCCAAACTCCAGGGCCTGAAGGGTCGGGAGGTGGGTACCTATCAGGTTTTCTTCCCCGATCTCCAACCTGGAAATGGCCACAAGATGATCGAGAGCGATCGTTTCATTGGCGACCATCGGCAACCTGGCCGCCACATCCGGCTCGATCGCGGCCGCCACTTGGATGGCCTCTTTCAGCTGTCGGCGTGCCTTCTCTCGCTCCGCGCTGATCTGTCGCCGTTTCATGTCCAGGGAAGGCAGGACATCATGAAAGGTTTTCAGAAGTGACTTCTCCTTGGTCAAGGAGGCTTTGGTAAGGGAAAGCCTGGCCATGGGACCTACGAAGAGCGGAAAGGATCCAGCCGATGAGCGTGGAGGAGGCGTGGCTTCATGGCGAATCTGAAGCAGCCCGTTCCTGGGGTGCTGGAGCCACCTGAACAGCCGACTTCGGGAAATACTTATCGACCAGTTCCTGTTTCATCAGAAGTTCGCCGGCCTGGAAGCACTCGGCAAGGGTTTTCCAGGCAAGATCCAGAGCATCTTCAAGGGCGATGTCCACATTGAGATCCATGAACCTGGCCTTGAAGAGACCGCCAAATCTGATCAGGCGTTGATCATATTCGGAGAGTTCAAAAGCCATGGCCTGTTTCTGCTCAGCATCCCTGGCGCCTGAGTAGAGCCGGATGCAGGTATTCATGATCTGATTATGATCTTCTCGGGTTACCTTGCCGATCACATTCTGCTTGAGACGGGACAGCGACCCGAAGGGATCAATGACTCCATCATGCAGGTAGAACTGGCCTTCCGTGATGTACCCCGTATTGTCGGGAACAGGATGGGTGATGTCATCCCCGGGCATGGTGGTGACCGTAAGGAGGGTCACCGATCCACCTTTGGCATAGTCGGCCGCCTTTTCATAACGGCGGGCAAGCTGGGAGTACAGATCCCCGGGATAGCCCCGGTTGGCTGGTACCTGATCCATGGCGATGCTGATTTCCTTGAGGGCATCGGCAAAGGAGGTCATATCTGTCAGCAGCACCAGCACCCGCTTTCCCTCCTCCACCGCGAAGCGCTCGGCAACGGCCAGGGCCATGTCAGGGATGAGCAACCGCTCCACAATCGGATCCGATGCCAGGTTCACGAACATCACCGTGCGGGAGAAGACGCCCGCATCCTCGAAGGTCTTGCGAAAGGAGTAATAGTCGTCGAAGATCAGCCCCAGGCCGCCGAACACGACCACATCGGCATCGGCCTGGATCCCGATACGGGCAAGGAAGGCATTGAAGGGCTCTCCCGACACCGAGAAAATCGGAATCTTCTGGCTCTCCACCAGACAATTGAACACGTCGATCATCGGCACGTTCGTGCGAATCATCTTCGACGCCAGGATCCGGCACATGGGATTGACGGAAGGGCCCCCGATCGGAACTTTCGGATCCTCCGAGAGGCCAGGGCCACCATCAATGGGCTCACCGGTACCTCGAAAGACCCGACCCAGAATGTTGCTGGAGTAGGTGGCTTCCATCGGGTGTCCCAGAAACCGCACAGCGGAATCGGTGGCCACCCCCTTGGTGCCGCGAAACACCTGCAGAGAGACCGAATCCTGGTTCAAAGCGATCACCTGAGCCAGGGAGGACGTGCCATCCCGGTTCTGTACCACCGCCAGATCATTGAAGCGCGGTGCCGACTCACCCTCACTGGTGCCTGCAGGAACTTCGACCCTGAGAATATCGCCGACGATCTCAAGGATCTTGGAGTAACTGACGAGGGACCCGAGCATGGGGGGGGAGAGGATCAGATGTATCTGGATTCAGTGCCAAGCTGCCGACGGATCGATGCCTTTATTAAGGGACCTGGAGCAATAGCTGCGGCCGATGACATGGGACTTTGCAAGAGGTACCACCGGACCGTTCTTCCGAATTCGGGCCGTGGCAGGAAGCGGGGCCTGTCTGTGGAGCAATCATACGGGTGCGGGTCAGGGTCGGCGATGGAATGTCCATCTGAACGTGACCTTCCAGACTCGTCCGATCATCTTACTCATCAGGACGAACGACGACTTCCTCATTGTCAAGAATTTTCATCCGGACGGACAGCAGCGAAGACGAAGGCACTAAAATCCGTAATGGCTTCTTGAATTCCGGGCGGTGGTCACGTCGATGACTGAGGATGTAGATTCCCCAAGGCTGCCTGCTGTCAACGCCAGAGGTCCCTGTCAGCAGGAAGCCACAAAGGATTCGCGCGACTCGCACCCGACAGGGAAGCTGGATCAACGGCCGCCCCAGCACTCTTACGAAGTGTGGTGATGGGTCTGTTGCCAGCCCAGGTCAGGCCTATCAGTAGGGGGGAATGCAAGGGATTGAGGAACTTGAAAAAAAAAGAACTGCTTGAACGGGCCATCAACTTCGCCAAACCCTTCAGGGTAGAGGACGGCGAAGGCTTCAGACTCAAGGATTACGATCCCGGCGAGACACTCCATCTTGATCAGGAAGACAAGCCGCGGGCCAAGGAGGCTCTCTCGATGGGGGTGGAGATGCTGGCCGAATACCAGGATCTTCTCTATGCCCAGGATCGCTGGGCCCTGCTGCTGATCTTCCAGGCGATGGATGCGGCGGGAAAGGACGGCACCATCAAGCATGTGATGAGTGGCGTCAATCCCCAGGGCTGCCAGGTGACCTCCTTCAAGGCGCCCTCCTCGGTGGACCTGGACCATGACTTTCTCTGGCGATGCAACATGGCCTTACCGGAAAGGGGCCGGATCGGCATCTTCAATCGAAGCTATTACGAAGAAACACTGGTGGTTCGGGTGCATCCGGAGATGCTCGCCAGAGAGACCCTTCCAGGCGATCGCATCTCCAAAGATATCTGGAAAGATCGTTTTCACGACATCAGAAACTACGAAAGCTATCTCAGCAACAATGGTGTTGTTGTTCGCAAGTTCTTCTTGAACGTCTCCAGGAAAGAACAGAAGAAGCGTTTTCTCGAACGCCTCGACAACCCGGAGAAGAACTGGAAGTTCTCCGCCAACGACATCAAGGAGCGCGCGTTCTGGGACGATTACATGAATGCCTACGAGGACATGATCCGCCATACCTCCACCAAGCATGCTCCCTGGTATGTCATCCCGGCGGACAACAAGTGGTTCACCCGCATCGCCGTTGCGGCAGCCATCATCGAGACCCTGGATTCTCTCCACCTGCACTATCCCGAGGTGAGCCAGGCAGCCCGCAGCCAACTGGTGGCGGCCAGAGTCCAGCTGGAGCAGGAGTGATCCGCCGGTTCGCCGGTGGGCGGGGCTTCAGCCTGCCATCAAGGTCTCCAGGGCCCCGGTCACGTCGTCCTGGCGCATCAGGGCCTCCCCCACCAGCACCGCATCGGCGCCGGCCTCCACGGCCCGGTCGAGGTCGGCGCGGTGGAACAGCCCCGACTCGCTCACCAGCAGGGCGCCGCGCTCGCGCACCTGCGCGCCGAAGCGCTCCATCAACCGCTCGGTGGTGGTCAGATCCACCGTGAAGCTGCTCAGATCGCGGTTGTTGATGCCGATCAGATCCACCCCCTCCAGGCGCAGCACCCGCTCCATCTCGGCCCCATCGTGCACCTCCACCAGCACCGCCAGCCCCAGACCGCGGGCCACCTTGAGCAGGTAGGCCAGGTCCTGGTCGGAAAGGATCGCCGCGATCAGCAGGGCGGCATCGGCTCCGGCGGCCCGTGCCTGGAACAGCTGGTAGGGGGTGAGGATGAAGTCCTTGCACAGCAGCGGCAGCTCCACCGCCTCCCGCACCGCCACCAGCACCTCAAAGCCCCCCTGGAAGAAGCGACGATCGGTGAGCACCGAAAGGCAGCTGGCACCTCCGTCCCGGTAGCCCCGGGCGATGGCCACCGGATCGAAGTTCTCCCGGATCACCCCCTTGCTGGGGCTGGCCTTCTTGATCTCGGCGATCACCGCCGGCTTGCGGCAGCTGGCCCGCAG
This sequence comes from uncultured bacterium, assembly GCA_942491175.1. GTDB lineage: Bacteria > Cyanobacteriota > Cyanobacteriia > PCC-6307 > Cyanobiaceae > Cyanobium. The sequence goes on from CALNZO010000022.1 coordinate 49,811, forward strand.
GGCCGCCCGGAAATCCCGGGTGGGGGGCAGTTCGGCCACCTGCTTCTTGAGGGCCTCCAGGCTCACCCGCTCCCGGGCGGCCGTCACCTCCCGGTCCTTCTCCCAGACGATCTCCTCGAGGATATGGCGGGGACTCTCCTCGGGATGGGGGGTACCGAATTCCAGGTGGGCCACCCGCACCGAGGGGTTGGGAGGCCGGCGGCGGATCTCCATCTCAGGCCCCCACCGGCGCGGCCAGGCTGGCGGCGGCCTGCTTGTAGGCCACTTCCACCACCTCGCTCAGGGTGGGGTGGGTGTGCACCTCGCTGGCCAGCTGACGCACCCCCTGGCGACGGGCCACCGCGTTGGCGATCTCCTGGATCAGGTCGGCCGCGTGCAGTCCGTAGATGTGGGCCCCCAGCACCTCGCCGGTGTCCTTGCGGAACAGCAGCTTCAGCAGCCCGTCACTCTCCAGTTCCGCCAGGGCCTTGGAGTTGGCCTTGAAGTAGCTGCGCACACTGCCCAGGGCGAAGCCGTCGCGCTCGGCCAGTTCCTTGGCCTCGGCTTCCGACAGCCCCACCGAACTGATCTCCGGGTGGGTGAAGGTGGCCGCCGGGATCGAGCGGTAGTCGATGCGGCGGGCGTGGCCGAGGATGTTCTCGATCGCCACGGTGCCCTGGGCGGCGGCGGTGTGGGCCAGCATCATCTTGCCGGTCACGTCGCCCACGGCCCACAGGTGGGGCACCGGCTCACCGGCGGCGAGCACCCGCAGGCCGTCGTCCACCGGGATGAAGCCCCGGTTCGTCTCCACCCCCACGCTGGCCAGATTCAGATCCTTGCTCACCGGCACCCGGCCGGTGGCCACCAGCACCGCATCCACCTCCAGGGTCTCCACAGGCTCTCGGGTGGCCATATCCACCAGCTCGATCTTCACCGGGCAACCGGGGGTGATCCGGCTGGCGAGCACCCCGGAGCGGGCGTCGATGTCGCGGCCGTCGATCAGATGGCGGGCGGCGATCCTGGCGATGTCCGGATCAAAGGTGGGCATCACCCGATCGAGAGCCTCGATCATGGTCACCTCGCAGCCGAGAGCCGTGTAGACGTCGGCGAATTCCAGGCCGATGTAGCCGCTGCCGATGATGGTGATCCAGCGGGGCAGCCACTCCAGGTTGATGGCCTCATCACTGGTGAACACCGTGCGGCCGTCGGTCTCGATGCCGGGCGGCACGAAGGGATCGGAGCCGGTGGCGATGATCACCTCCCGGGCGGTGTGGACCCGCTCCACCCCGCTGGCCTCCCGCACCGCCACCCGCTGGGGCCCGTCGAGCCGGCCCTTGCCCCGCAGGATCACGGCGCCGGAGCGCTCCAGAGTCTTGGTGAGGTTGCCGCGGATCGTGGCCACCAGCTGGGCGGCGTGGTCGGCGATCTTCTGGCGCTCGAAGCGCACCGGGGCCGCATGGATGCCGAAGCCCCGCAGGTGCTCGGCATCGGCCAGCTCCCGCACCCGGCCACTGGCGGCCAGCAGGGCCTTGGAGGGCACGCACCCCCGGTTCACACACGTTCCGCCCATGTCGCGGGATTCCACGATCGCCACCTTCAGACCGTGATCGGCCGCGTGTTTGGCCGCATCGAAGCCGCCGTAACCCGCCCCGATCACGATCACGTCGAAATCGAAACCGGAAGGGGGGGAGGCGGAGGCTGCGGTCACCGTTCGCTGCTGCGGGGGTCGAGGCATTCTCCCCTGTCAGGGCACGGAGCGGCCGTGGGCCTGGCGGGAGCGTTCCAGCAGCAGCAGGGCGGCGGCGGCCGCCACGTTGAGGGACTCCACCGCCGGACTGTGGGGGATCGTGACGCGCCGCTCGGCCAGTCGGCTGAGCTCAGGATCCAGTCCCGCCCCCTCATTGCCCAGCAGCAGGACCGTGGGGCGCCGCCAGTCCAGCTGCCAATAGGGGATGGCCCCACCCCCCGTCTCGGGCACCACCGCCGCCACCAGCTGCAGCCCCTCGGCCCGGGCCGCCGCCAGCCTGGCGCGCAGGGCCGCGGACGTCAGCCGCTCCAGCGGCAGGGCCAGGGCCGCGCCGCTGGAGGCCCTCAGCACCTTCGGCTGGAGCGGATCAGCCCCTTCTGCCAGCCACACCCGCTCCACCCCGGCCGCCAGGGCCGTGCGCAACAGGGTTCCGAGGTTGCCCGGATCCTGCAGCCGGTCCAGGGCGAGCACGAAATGCGGCGGTGCCGCAGGGGGAGCGGGAAGGGCGGCGACCGGCAGGGTGAGCAACACCCCGTCGGGGTGGCGGGTGGTGGCGGCGGCGGCCAGCACCTCCTGGGTGCAGGTCTTCAGGTCCGCAGCGGCGGGCAACAACCCCACCAGGGGGGCATGGTGAGCGATCCAGGTCGGCGTGGCCAGCACCAGTTCCGGTACCACCTCCAGCCTCAGGGCCTCCTGAAGCAGGTGGGTGCCCTCCAGCAGGATCAGGCTCTGCTCCTGCCGGCCACTGGCGCGCTGCAGGCGCCGCACCGCCTGGATCAGGGGGTTGCGGACACTGCGAATCGGCTCCGCCGCCAGGGCCGAATCGCAACGGGCTGGGTTGGAGCCTGGGGCGGTCAGATGGTCTTGCGGCGCCGAACCTTCAGCCGGTCGTGGATGACCAGATCCTCATCCTGGAGGTCCAGCCCTTTGACGGCCGCCACCTCTCCCCTGATGCCCTCCGCCTTGAGGTTGGCCACCAGACGGTCGATGACGATGTCCTCCACCTTGTTCTGGTCGTAGGTATCTGGGGTCAGCCGTTCCAGAAACTTGCCGATGTTCGAGGCGACGACGGCGGAAGCGTTGGTGATCTTGAGAACAATCATGAATAAAATAGTGCGGATGGGGAGACTTGAACTCCCACGACATTGCTGCCACTAGTACCTGAAACTAGCGCGTCTACCAATTCCGCCACATCCGCGGGCGAACAGCAGCCACGAAAATCCGGGGCGCTTTGGGGAGCATAAATCATCACCGGCCCCGGCCCCACCCGCCGGACAGCCCCCAAGGGGGACGCCGGGGGGCATGTCTCACCGGGAACAGCGACAAGACAGTTTGGATGGCGGCCCCTAGACGACAGGATCATTCGTTGTCAAGATGCCCCAGAAATTGATACCAGGACTCCTGTCCATGACCGTATCCCCAATGCCTGTCAAGGCCATCGCCGCCAGCAGGCTGGAGATCAGTGGTGGACGGCGTCTGGACGGGGACCTGCGGGTCAGCGGGGCCAAGAATTCGGCCCTGGTGCTGATGGCCGCCTGCCTGCTCACCGAGGACGAGCTGCGTCTCAGCAACGTGCCGCCCCTGACCGACATCACCGCGATGGGGGAGATCCTCGCCGCCCTCGGCGTGCGCGTCCAGCGGGGAGGCGATGCCATCGTCCTTCACGGGGATGCCATCTCCACCTCCTCCCCTCCCTACGAACTGGTCAACAGCCTGAGGGCCAGCTTCTTCTGCATCGGCCCCCTGCTGGCCCGCATGGGGATGGCCCAGGTACCCCTGCCCGGCGGCTGCCAGATCGGCACCCGCCCGGTGGTGGAGCACGTCAAGGGACTCAAGGCCCTCGGAGCCCAGGTGACCATCGAGCACGGCGTGGTGACCGCGGTGGTGCCGGGCCGCCAGCGCCGGCTCACCGGCGGCCACATCCATCTCGACTGCCCCAGCGTCGGCGCCACCGAGACCCTGATGATGGCGGCCGCCCTGGCCGACGGCGAAACGGTCATCGACAACGCTGCCCAGGAGCCGGAGGTGATCGACCTGGCCCGGCTGCTGCTGGCGATGGGGGCCAAGGTGCGCGGCGCCGGCACTCCCACCATCACCATCGTTGGGGTGAAACGGCTGCACGGTGCCGATTACGCCGTCATCCCCGACCGCATCGAAGCGGGCACCTTCCTGCTGGCCGGCGCCATCACCCGCTCCCGGCTGCGGGTGTTCCCCGCTCTTCCGGAGCACCTGGGCGCGGTGATCACCAAACTCGAGGAAGCCGGCTGCCGGATCGAGGCCGACGGCAAGGGCCTGATCATCACCGCCCAGAAGGTGCGGGCGGTGGACCTGCGCACCCAGCCCTTCCCAGGTTTTCCCACCGACCTGCAGGCCCCGTTCATGGCCCTGCTGGCCACCGCCAGGGGCACCGGCATGGTCGTGGAGAACATCTTCGAGAACCGTCTCCAGCACGTGGCGGAGCTGCAGCGCATGGGCGCCTCGATCCGCATGCAGGGCAACACCGCCTGTGTCGAGGGAGTGGCCCGGCTCAGTGGCGCCCCAGTCCACGGCACCGACCTGCGCGCCGCCGCCGCCATGGTGCTGGCGGGCCTGGCGGCCGACGGCATCACCACCGTGCGGGGCCTGGAATACCTGGATCGGGGCTACGCGGATCTGGAGGGAAAACTCAATGCCGTCGGCGCCTCGATCCGCAGACTCCCCGACGCCTAGAGTCCGGCCTGCGGGAGCGTGCCGGAATTGGTAGACGGACTCGACTCAAAATCGAGCGCCCTCGGGCATGTGGGTTCAAGTCCCACCGCTCCCATCCAGCCCGTGATGGACACCTACGCCCGGTTCCCCGTGGCCCTCAAGCGCGGCCGGGGGGTCTGGCTCTGGGACGAAAGCGGCCGGCGCTACCTCGACATGGTCGCCGGCATCGCCGTCTGCACCCTGGGCCACAGCGATCCGGTGCTGAAGCGCCGGCTCTGCGACCAGCTGGGTCGGCTCCAGCACGTCTCCAACCTCTACCGGATCCCGGAACAGGAGGCCCTGGCGGCAGCCATCACCGCCCGCAGCTGCACCGACCGGGTCTTCTTCTGCAACTCCGGCGCCGAGGCCAACGAGGCCGCCATCAAGCTGGCGCGCAAGCACGGCCATCAGGTGCGCGGCATCGCCGATCCCCTGATCCTCACCGCCGAGGCCAGCTTTCACGGACGCACCCTGGCGGCGGTCTCCGCCACGGGCCAGCCCAGATACCACCAGGGGTTCGAACCCATGGTCCCTGGCTTCCGCTACTTCCCCTACAACGACACGGCCGCCTTCGAGGCGCTGCTGGCGACCTGCGAGGCCGAAGGTCCCCGCGTGGCGGCCGTTCTGCTGGAACCGCTGCAGGGCGAGGGCGGCGTCCACCCCGGCGATCCGGGCTTCTTCCGCCGGGTGCGGGAGCTCTGTGACGCCCACCGCATCCTGCTGATCTTCGATGAGGTGCAGATCGGCGTCGGCCGCAGCGGCCACTGGTGGGGCTATGAGCAGCTGGGCGTCGAGCCCGACGCCCTGACCATGGCCAAGGGCCTGGGCGGCGGCATCCCCATCGGCGCCCTGGCCGTGAAGACCGCCGTGGACCACTTCCGCCCCGGCGACCACGCCAGCACCTTCGGCGGCAACCCCTTCGCCTGCCGGGCCGGCCTCACCGTGATCGAGGAGATCGAGCGCCGCGGACTGCTGGAGAAGGTTTCCGCCAACGGCGCCCTGCTGCAGTCGCTGCTCCAGGAGCTCGTGGCCCGCCACCCCGACCGGCTGGCCGGGGAACGGGGCTGGGGTCTGCTGAGGGGCCTGGTGCTCCACGCCGATGGGCCCACCGCGCCGGAGCTCGTCAAGGCCGCCATGGCCGAAGGGTTGCTGGTGGTGCCCGCCGGTCCGGCGGTGGTGCGCTTCGTCCCCCCCCTGGTGATCAAGCCACGCCAGCTGCGCAAGGCCGTCAAACGTCTGGAGAAGGCCCTGCTCGCCCTGGCCTGAACCGACCCAGCGCCCTTGCCCTCCCTGCTGCCACCCCCCGTCGAGCTGGGCGACCTGCTCGAGCCCTTCTCCCGCCGCGGCGTCGACCTGGGCCTGGAACGCCTGGGTGGAGCCCTGGCCGAGGGGGACCACCCGGAGCGGCGCTTCGCCGCGGCCCAGGTCGCCGGCACCAACGGCAAGGGCTCGATCAGCACCTTCCTGCACGCCATCCTGAGGGCCGCCGGAATCCGCGTGGGCACCTACCGGTCCCCCCACCTGGTGAGCTGGTGCGAGCGGATCCAGATCGATGACGCCTGGATTGATCCGGCCACCCTGCGGGCCGACCTGGCCCGCTGGCAGCCCCTGGCCCATCGCCACCGGCTCACCCCCTTCGAGCTGATCACCGCCGCGGCCTTCGACCGCTTCGCCCGCGAACAGGTGGAGCTGGCGGTGCTGGAGGTGGGGCTGGGGGGACGGCTGGACGCCACCACGCTCCACCCCCATCGGCCGGTGGTGGGTTTCGGGGCCATCGGCCTCGACCACAAGGAGCATCTGGGCGACACCCTGGCCGCCATCGCGGCCGAGAAGGCCGCCGTGATGGGGCCGGGCTGCCAGGCCTTCAGCGCGGCCCAGGACCCGGAAGCCCAGGGGGTGCTGGAGGGGGAAGCCCGCCGCCGCGGCGCCCGCCTGCAGTGGCTGGAGGCCCTGCCCGCCGTCGCCGACGGGGGACCGGTGCTGGGTCTGGCGGGTGAACTGCAGCGCCGCAACGGAGCCGTGGCCGTGGCCATGGTCCGGGCCCTGTTCGCCCCGGACGGTCCCCTCGCCGGCCGGACTTTGGACGAGGGGATGATCCGCACCGGCCTGGCGGCGGCCCGCTGGCCGGGGCGGCTGGAGCGGCGGCGCTGGCGAGGCCGCGACCTGCTGCTCGATGGGGCCCACAACCCACCGGCGGCGGCAGCCCTGCGCCGGGAACTGGACCGGCTGGACGGCGGCCTGCCCCGCCGCTGGCTGCTGGGCGTCCAGCGCCACAAGGAAGGGCCGGCCATGCTGCAACTGCTGCTGCGTCCCGGAGACCGGGCGGCGGTGGTGGCGGTGCCGGAGCACGCCAGCTGGTCGCGGGACAAACTGGCCGCGGCCTGTCCCGACCTGGCCGATCAGCTGGAGGTGGCCCCCGACCTGGCCGCCGGCCTGGAGGGGCTGCTGGTCCCGGGCCCCCTGCCGGTGGTGGCGGGCTCCCTGTTCCTGCTGGGCGCAGCGATTCCGCTGCTCGAGGGCCCGGTTGCTGACGAACCCCCCGGGGTGGGCCAGCCTGGAGAGGTTCCCGGCAGCCACGGCCCATGACGACGGCATTCGGATCCGATGCCCCCCGGCCCTCGGGAGCAGCCCGACGGCCTGGGTGGAAGCGGGCCCTGTCGGTGATCCTGCCCCTGCTGGTGGCCCTGCTGCTGGCGGCGCCCCCCGCCGCCCGGGCCGACTACCAGGACCGGGTGGACTACACCCTCACCAACCAGAGCGGCAAGGACTTCAGCGGCGAGCAGCTGGCCGGCAGTTCCTTCGCCGGCGCCACCGGCCGGCAGGCCAACTTCCAGGGGGCGGACCTGCACGGGGCGATTCTCACCCAGGCGGCCTTCCCGGATGCCGACTTCAGCGGTGCCGACCTCAGCGACGCCCTGATGGACAAGGTGGACATGAGCGGCGTCGACTTCACCGGTGCGGTGCTGCGGGGGGTGATCGCCTCCGGCAGTGATTTCACCGGCGCCACGGTCAACGACGCCGATTTCACCGATGCCCTGATCGACCGGGTGGATCAACGCAACCTCTGCCGCGGCGCCAGGGGCACCAACCCGGTCACCGGCGCGGACACCCGCCTGAGCCTCGACTGCCACTGAGGACGAGGAGAACTAGGGGCCGTCAGCCTGCCGCGCGGGCCCCTGCCAGCCCCGCAGCTTGCCCGGGTTCATCAGACCGTAGGGATCGAAGGCCGCCTTGGCCGCCACCTGGTCGGCATCCACCACGCCCAGACCGCCGTCCTCCACCGTGATCACGTGGGGGTTGAACAGCACCGCCCCCAGGTCGCGACACTGGTCGATCAGGTCGGCCAAGGCCCTGCTCCCCTGCCAGCGCACCAGGGGCAGGGCCGTCAACCGTGGCACCCCCTGGTGGCGCACAGCCTCCAGGTGCCAGAGCACGTCGCCCCCCCAGCGGCGGCGGACGGCCTCGAGCAGGGGCGCCTCGGGCCGGGGCAGCAGCAGCTGCAGGTAGGTCCAGTCCGGGGCCTGGGCACGCCAGTGGAGGGTGGTGTGGTTCCAGGTGAGTTCCCCCAGAGGCAGGGCCCGCCCCCGGCCCCCCTCCGGCCTGGCCCCCTGCCAGCACAGGCGGCCGCCCCGGGCTGCCAGCCAGGCGGGAAGCACCTCCAGGCTGTCGGGGGCGGCATGGAGCAGCAGCCGGTGCTCACCGGCCGCGGCGGCGGGGCAGCCGGCCGGCCAGGGCATGCGGGCCGCCACCGGAGCCTCCAGCAGGCAGAGGGCGTTGAGCAGCAGGGCCGTGGCGGGCAGGTCCCTGGCGGCCGCCAGGGCCGCCTCCCAGGCGTCAAAACCCACCACCAGCGGCCGCCAGGCCACCGCCTCGGTCGTGGCCAGGCGCAGGGCGGTGATGATGCCGTTGGTGCCGTAGGCGTGGTTGAGGGGGGCACTGGCAGCGGCGTCAAGATGCAGGAGCCGGGGCTCGGCTTCCAGCGTCACCACCTCCAGCCCCAGCAGATGGCCCGGATCCCGCAGGAAGCCCCAGCGCAGCGAACCGAGGCCGCCCGAACCTCCCGCGATGAATCCCCCCAGGGTGGCGGTGCGATAGGTGCTCGGTGCCAGCCGCAGAGCCCGCCCATGGGGCGCCAGCTGGCCGTCCAGATCGGCCATCAGGCAGCCGGACTCGGCCTCCACCACACCGCTGACCGGATCCACGGCCCGCAGCCGGTTCAGGCCGGTCAGCTCCAGCACCAGGCCACCGGCCAGCGGGACGCACTGGCCGTAGTTGCCGGTGCCGGCTCCCCGCACCGTGAGCGGCACCCGATGGCGGGCACAGGCCCCCGCCACCGCCAGCACCTGCTCGATGCGGCTGGCCTTCACCGCCAGCTGGGCCCCTTGTCCTTCAGCAGGGGCACCAGCAGGGGCGAATAGTCGTAGAAGTCAGCCCCGTAGCGGTTCAGCTCAGCGGGGGCAACGAGCGGCGTCAGCTCCAGCGGAGGTGCCCTCAGCTCGGCCACCAGGGCCTGGATCCGGCTGGGATCGACCAGGGCGGGGAAGCCCTCCGGAGTGAAGCCGCTGGCGGTGAGGTCATCCATGGCAGGCGGCCAGCAGGGGGGAAGGCTCCTCGCAGGGGGGAGGCGCCAGCCAGTGGCCGGCCCGCAGCACCCGGCGCAGGGGCGGGCGGGCCAGCAGGTCGGCCCAGGAGGACGCCCCCAGCACCACGAGATCGGCGGGGGCCCCCTCCCGCAGCACCCCGTCCCACTCCAGACCCAGCAGATGGGCGGCGGCGGTGCTGAAGGGACTCAGCCCCAGCCGGCGCCAGGGCACCAGGTGGCTGGCGGCCAGGCTGAAGCGCAGCAGGGCGATGGGATCGAAATCCCCCCCAGGGAACCAGGGATCCTGCACGTTGTCGGCCCCCACCGCGACGGTCACACCGGCTTCCTGCAGCTGGCGGATCGGCGCCTGGGGCCGCAGGAACGGGGTGCGGCGATGGTGTTTGGCCAGCAGCCAGAGGTTGGTGGGGGGCAGGGCCACCACCCCCACCCCTGCGGCCGCCATCGCCTCCGCCAGCCGCCGGCAGGGCCTGTCGGCCAGCAGGCCCATGCTGCTGGAGTGGCTGCAGGTGAGCGGCACCTCGATGCGGTGCTCCAGCAGCAGGTCGCTCACCAGGGCCACCCCCCGGCCATGGTCCTGCGCGCTCTCATCGACGTGCAGATCGACGCCGCAGCCCAGGCGTTCGGCCAGCCGCAGCAGCGCCAGCAGGCCGGCGCGATCGGCCGGTGTGGAGCGGAAGGGAGCCCCGAGCACGCCCCCCAGCAGGCCGCCCTGGGCCGCCACCGCTTCGGCAAGGGCCTCCCCCTCCGCCGTGCGCCAGTGGCCGACGGGCACCAGGGCCACCAGCTGCAGCTCCACCCGACCCCGCCACTGACGGCGCAGCTCCACCAGCTCCTCCCAGCTCGGGGCAGCCCAGGGACCCAGGCTGTCGATGTGGCTGCGGATCGCCCTGATCCCGTAGCGCCAGGCCCGATTCAGGGCCCGTTCTCCCCGGCGGCGCACCGTCTCGGGCTGGCGGGTGCCGGCCTCCCGCCGGTTCGCCGCCATGGCGCCGGCCATGGTGCCGTCGGGGTTGGGGAAGGCTTCACCGCTGAATGCCTTGTCCAGGTGGGCATGGGGCTCCACCAGGGGGGTGAGCGCCAGGGGCAGGGCTCGTCCGTGCCCTCGCCGGGGCGCTCACCCAGGGCATGGATGGCGCGGATCCGTCCATCGGCCTGCTCCAGCCGCACGGCCACCAGGCCCTGATCGTCAGCAGCCGGCAGCCGAAGGCGCGGATCGAGCAGGGTCCGGGGGATCCGCATCGGCGGCAGAGGTCCGGCGGGGAGCAACGCCCTCGTCATGGGTTCGGGCTGTCGGGCTTGCTCTCGCCGGCGCTGAGCAGCACGAACTGACCCGCCGCCGCCAGGGTGACGGCGTCGTAGCGGGGAATGCTCAGGTTGGGCAGCACCTTCTCGCCCCCCAGACGGGTGCCGTAGATGCTCAGCAGGACGAAGTTGTAACGGCGGGAATGCTCCCGCGCCAGGCGCCCCAGCACCTTGCTCTGGGATTGCACCAGCTCCGGGCAGTTCTGGATCAGCAACCGGGCCAGCAGCGGCAGCCCGTCGTTGCTGCAGAGCTCCTCGCTGGCGAGTTGGGTGAATTTCTCGGCGGCGAACTCCTCGAAGGCGCCAGGACCGGGGTTGGTGACGGCCAGCCCGATCACTCCCGCCGCCAGGGCGCTCAGACCGAACAGCCCTGAAACGGTGCGAGTGTTGGAGGAAGGGGGAGACAAAAGGGGCCGGCGGGCTCACTTGATACATTGGCAAAGACCGCGGCGGGCGTCGCCAAGTGGTTAAGGCAGTGGCTTGTGGCGCCACCATTCGGGGGTTCGAGTCCCCTCGCTCGCCCTTCAGGCCCGGCGCTACGGCGTCGGGCCTCTTTTTTGGCCCAGCCCATCCAACAGGGGCTCGCCGCCCTGACGCACCGGGTCGAAGCAGGGCAGCCCGGTTTCCTCCGCCGTGGCCGCCAGGGCCGCCGCCGCCGCCGGCCCATCCAGGTGGGCCGTGTTGAGGGCGATGGCCTCCACCCTGGGAGGCGACAGGGCTGGGTCGGCCGGCCGGGCCAGGGCCGCCAGGGCCTCAAGGGCAGCGATCAGCTGGCCCAGGGGCGGCAGGGGAACGCCCTCGAGCCGCTGGATCGTGCGCTGGCCGGCGCGGTGGACCAACAGCAGGGCGGTGGGCTGGCTGCCGCGGATCAGGGGCAGGGTGGCGCTGGATCCCGGATGGCACAGGGACCCCTGACCCTCCACCAGCACCAGGGTCTCCGGGCCGGCATCAGCGGCCGCCGCCAGTACCGCCGCCTCCACCGCGCCGGCGGCGTAGTCCACCCGAACGGCATCGAGGGCGACGCCGGAGCCGCTGATCAGGATGCCGGCCTGGCCGGTGGCGACGAAGCGGGCATCCAGCCCCCGGCGCCGGGCCGCGGCATGCAGCTCCAGGCAGGTGCTCATCTTGCCCACCGACATGTCCGTACCGACCGCCAGCAGCCGTCGGCCGGGCAGGCCGGCGGCCCGAGCGGCCGCCACGGCGAGGTCGGGGGGTTCCCGGCGGAGATCCCAGATCCAGCGCCCCGGGTGCACCAGGGCGGCCAGGGCGGGGTCGTCCCCCAGGCGGCTGTGCAGGCCGCTCGCCAGTGACAGTCCCGCCCCCAGGGCGGCGGCCACATCAGCGGCCATGTCCTCGGGCAGCCGGCCGCCGGAGGGGGCCAGCCCCACCACCGCCACCGCCGGCGCGAAGGGAAGGGCCTCCGCCAGCGACCCCACCACCGGGACGGGGCGATCGATCCCGGTGACCGCCCCCAGGTCGGCGCCGGGGTGGGCCGGGTCCACCACCGCCACGATCGGACCGGGGCGATAGCGGAGCATCGCCAGGCCCGTCTTGCCGCTCAGGTTGTCCAGTCCCCTGTGCTGCAGCAGCACGATCGGGACATCAGCCCCGAGCATGGCTCACCCCAAGACCGGGGTCGGCCGGCGGCACCAGCCGGTCGCCGTTCAGGCCCAGCCCCGTGAAGGGATCGTCCATCAGGTTCAGGTGGCTGTCGAGATCCGGCCAGCGCACCAGGGGCAGCAGCTGGGCGGCGGCAGCATTGAGCAGGGAACTGTCGGAGTAGCAACCGAGCATCACGCCGAGCCCCAGACCCCGGGCGGCCCTGGCCATCAGGAGAGCTTCGCTCAGGCCGCCGCTTTTGAGCAGCTTGATGTTCACCCCGTCGACGTAGGGGGCGAGCCGCACCAGATCGGCCAGGTTCCAGCAGCTCTCATCCGCCACAAGGGCGATGGGACAGTCCAGCTCGAGGGCCGCGAAGGCGGCGCTGTCGGCCTCCGGATCCTCCAGGGCCGGCAGGGGCTGCTCCACCAGCACCACCCCCTGGTCCGCCAGCCAGCCCAGCATCGGGCGGGCCTGCTCCAGGCTCCAGCCGCCATTGGCATCCACCTGCAGCTCGCAGACCGTGCCGTGGCTCTGGCCGCGGCGCTCCAGGGCCCCGGCCACGGCCCGCACCAGTGCCCGGTCGTGGTCGGGGCCCTCCGGGCTGCCGAGCTTGAGCTTGATGCGGCTGGCCGGAAGCTGGCCCCACCAGCGCTCCAGCCGCTCCAGCACCGCCGCCTCGCTGCCGAGGCCGAGGGTCACGCTGGTGGGACTGATCGCGCTGTCATCCAGGCCCCAGATCCGCCGCAGCGGCTGGCCCAGCCGCTGGCCCCACCAGTCGTGCAGGGCCAGGTCGACGGCACAGCGGGCCGGCGGCGTGAGGCCCTCCAGCAGCGGGTCGAGGGCCTGGAGGGGTTCGGGATCACGGGTGTCCAGGTGCGGCAGCAGGGCCTCCAGTTCGGCCGCGACGGCTTCGGTGCCATAGGCCCGATGGCCGGTGTCGAAGCCGCCGGTCTCGCCGCGGCCGATGAGGCCGTCGTGTTCGATCTCCACCAGCAGGTGCTGAACAGCGGCGGTGGTGCCCCGACTGATCGCCAGGGGGACCGACTTGGTGAGGGGAAAGCGGCTCAGGCGGCAGCGCATGCCAGGAACGGGCCGGGGTCTTCACGCTGCCACAGGAGCCGGTCGGGCGCGGGCGGGGCGATGACGGAAACTGGATCCCATGACAGCCACCGTTTCCGGCCCCAAGGTCGACCAGGCGCCCTCCGCCGGGCGCGGCAGCTACTGGATCACCACCTTCGGCTGCCAGATGAACAAAGCGGATTCCGAGCGCATGGCCGGAATCCTCGAGGCCATGGGCTACGTCCCCGGCCGCGATGAGCACACCGCCGATCTGGTGCTCTACAACACCTGCACCATCCGCGACAACGCCGAGCAGAAGGTCTACAGCTACCTGGGCCGCCAGGCCCAGCGCAAACGGGCCAACCCGGCCCTGACGCTGGTGGTGGCCGGCTGTGTCGCCCAGCAGGAGGGGGAGTCGCTGCTGCGGCGGGTGCCGGAACTGGACCTGGTGATGGGCCCCCAGCACGCCAACCGGCTCGAGGCCCTGCTCACCCGGGTGGAGAACGGCCAGCAGGTGGTCGCCACCGAGGAGCACACCATCCTCGAGGACATCACCGCGGCCCGGCGGGACAGCGCCGTCTGCGCCTGGGTCAACGTGATCTACGGCTGCAACGAGCACTGCACCTACTGCGTGGTGCCATCGGTGCGCGGAAGGGAGCAGTCGCGGCGGCCCGAGGCCATCCGCAGGGAGATGGAGGAGCTGGCGGCCCGGGGCTTCCGGGAGATCACGCTGCTGGGCCAGAACATCGACGCCTACGGCCGCGACCTGCCCGGAATCACCAGCGAAGGGCGCCGCGCCCACACCCTCACCGACCTGCTCCAGGCGGTGCACGACGTGCGGGGCATCGAGCGGATCCGTTTCGCCACCAGCCACCCCCGCTACTTCACCGACCGACTCATCGATGCCTGCGCCGACCTGCCCAAGGTCTGCGAGCACTTTCACATCCCCTTCCAGAGCGGAGACGACGCCGTGCTCCGAGCCATGGCGCGGGGGTACACGGTGGAGCGCTATCGGCGCATCATCGACCGCATCCGGGCGAGGATCCCCGATGCGGCCATCAGCGCCGACGTGATCGTGGCCTTCCCCGGCGAGACCGATGCCCAGTACCGCCGCACCCTGGACCTGATCGAGTCGATCGGCTTCGATCAGGTGAACACCGCCGCCTACTCCCCCCGGCCCGGCACCCCGGCCGCCGACTGGCCCGGCCAGCTGCCCGAAGCGGTCAAGGTCTCCCGCCTGCGGGAGATCAACGCCCTTGTGGAGAAGGTCGCCGGGGAGCGCAGCGCCCGCTATCTGGGTCGCCGGGAGCAGGTGCTGGTGGAGGGGGTCAACCCCCGGGAATCGGACCAGCTGATGGGCCGCACCCGCACCAACCGCCTCACCTTCTTCGCGGCGGACCCCGGCGATGGCCGTCCCTTCGCTCCGGGTGAGCTGGTGGACGTGGCGATCGAGGCCGTGCGCCCGTTCTCCCTCCGTGGCCATCCCCTGGGCCGGGGCCGGGTTCACTGATACGTTTGGCGCTCTTTCCCGCGCCGATGGCAACCGTCCCCACCCGTGTCGGCCTGGTCTTCGGTGGTGCATCCGGCGAGCACGCCGTCTCGATCCTCTCGGCCCGCACCGTTCTGCGGGGACTGCGGGACGGCGCCAACGCCGATCGTTACAGCGTCAGCTGCTTCTACATCGACCGACTGGGGGGCTGGTGGCCCGAGGCCGTGGCTGCGGTGGTGCTGGAACGGGGCCTGCCTGCCGAACCTGAGGATCTGCCAGGCCAGCCGGAGCGGGGCGGTTTCCGGGGCTTTCCCGAGGGGGCCCTGGAGATGGAGGTGTGGTTCCCGGTCCTCCATGGCCCCAATGGGGAGGACGGCACCATCCAGGGCCTGTTCACCCTGATGGGGGTGCCGTTCGTGGGGTCCGGGGTGCTGGGGTCGGCTGTGGGGATGGACAAGCAGGCCATGAAAGCCGCCTTCGCCGCCGCCGGCCTGCCCCAGGTGCCCTACGTCTGCGTGGAGGCGGCCGAACTGGCCCCTGACGGCTCAGGCGATCCGGAGGCGCTGGTGGATCGGCTGGAGCGCCGGCTCGGCTACCCCTGCTTCGTCAAGCCGGCCAACATGGGTTCCTCGGTCGGCATCAGCAGGGCCACCGATCGGGCCGGCCTGCTGGCCGGTCTTGAGCTGGCCGCCGGCCTCGACCGTCGCCTGGTGGTGGAGCGGGGGGTGAAGGCCCGTGAACTGGAGTGCGCCGTGCTGCAGCGAGCCGATGGAGAGGGCGACCGGCTGAGTGCCTCGGTGCTGGGCGAGATTCGCTTCGACGCCGAGTGGTACGACTACGAGACCAAGTACAGCGAAGGGCTGAGCCACACCGTGATCCCCGCCGCGGTGAGCCGAGCGGTGAGCGAAAGGGCCCGCGGGATGGCGCTCGCGGCCTGCCGGGCCGTGGCCGCCGGAGGGCTGGCCCGGGTCGACTTCTTCTATGACGATGCCGAAGACGCCCTCTGGCTGAACGAGATCAACACCCTGCCGGGATTCACCAGCCAGAGCATGTACCCGATGCTGTGGGAAGCCAGTGGATTACCACTCCCGGACCTGGTGGATCAATTGGTGCGGGGCGCGACAGGATGGAGGTGTCGGATGAACATCGACGGAGCGGCGGCATGATCCATGGCCTGCTGTGGCTGCCCCTTCTGGCGGTCTTCGTGCTCCTGGTGGCCCTCGGCTGGATCGAGCGGCGCCGCCAGCACCTCTTCCGCGACTGGGCCCGAGGCGCCGAACTGGCCAAGCTGGACGGCTGCGGTGCCGCCCGGCTGCTGGACGGTGAACTGAGCTGGAGCCGCTTCGTGGCCGGCAGTTTCCAGCCCGAGGGCTCTTTCACCATCAAGCGTCTGGAGATGGTCGAACTGCTTTCGCTCAGCTCCGGCGAGGCCCCTCTGACCGAGGAGAGTGAAGGGGCCTGTCGCCTGCGACTGGTGGGTGGCGGCCAGCAGGACGATCTGCCCTTCTCCGACGCCCGCCGGGCGCGCCTCTGGATGGATCAACTCATGGCCCGCTCCCGCTGCGAGCTGTGAAGCAGGCCCCCCCGTCGCCCAAAGCACCGCTTCCGCCAGGGGTCCTGCGCCGCAAGGAACTACGCCTTCAACGCCGCAACGAGCGGCTGCGTCAGCTCTGGCGCATCCTGGTGTTCAGCGGCCTGTCGGCCGGCCTGGGCTTCCTGCTGCTGCGCCAGGGCTGG
This sequence comes from uncultured bacterium, assembly GCA_942491175.1. Taxonomy (GTDB): domain Bacteria; phylum Cyanobacteriota; class Cyanobacteriia; order PCC-6307; family Cyanobiaceae; genus Cyanobium. The sequence continues at coordinate 66,056 of CALNZO010000022.1, forward strand.
ACCCTGCGGGAGCCCGGCCAGGTGGAGGTGCTGGGCAGCACGGTGGTGAGCCGCGACCAGGTGATCGCGGCTGCGGGGCTGCGCTTTCCCCAGCCCCTGATGGGGCTGCAACCCCGCCAGGTGGCCAGCGTGTTGATGGGAGCCCTGCCGGTGGAGCAGGTGAAGGTGAGCCGGCTGATGCTGCCGCCGCGGCTGCGGGTGGTGCTCAAGGACCGGCAGGCGGTGGCCCGGGCCGAGCGGCGCACTGATCGCGGTCCGGAAGTGGGTTTCGTGGATGGGGTGGGCAACTGGATCAGCGTCCTCCAGCACCGGGGGGTGGGCAACACGGGGGACCTGTCCCTGCGCGTGGTGGGCTGGAGCCCCCGCCACCGGCCCGTGCTGGCCAGGGTGCTGAGTCAGCGGGAGCTGCTCGGATCCGGACTGCGGGAGATCCGCTTCGAGCCGGATGGCAGCCTCTGGCTGGTGACCGACGGGCTGGGTCGGGTTCGACTGGGCCTCCCCGACGCCCAGCTGGACCGGCGCCTCGAGGTGACCGCCCATCTCGGCCGCACCCTGCCGCCACGGATCAAGGGGTCGGCTCCCCAGCTGATCGACCTGAGCGATCCCGAGCAGCCTGAACTGAGCGTTGCCGGCAAGGCCAAGGCGGCTCCAGCCAGCCCGCCGGGCGGCGCTGCCAGGCCTCCCGCCGGGGCCCAGTGAGAGATCACGGTCGCAGGGGCCCGCGAGCCATTCCTCACAGGCCGTTGCGCCCAGAGGCGATTCGGTCCAATGTGATCTATCCGCAACTCCGGCTGAGCTGGCCACCGACATAATGCAGCCGCAGATCAACGGCCACATCCCCCCTCCCGCGATGGCGAGCGAACAGGACCGTCCATCCCCCGTCGATCTTCCGTCCCCGCAGGAGCACCACGCGATGAGCCAGATCTCGCCCAGCAGCAATGGCATCGTCCCGAGCCAGTCGGCCCGGATCGAAGTGATCGGCGTGGGGGGAGGCGGCAGCAACGCGGTCAACCGGATGATCGCCACCGATCTCAAGGGGGTGGGGTACCGGGTGCTCAACACCGACGCCCAGGCCCTGCTCCAGTCGGCGGCGGGTCAGCGCATCCAGCTGGGTCAGAAACTCACCCGCGGCCTCGGTGCCGGTGGAAACCCGGTGATCGGCCAGAAGGCCGCTGAGGAATCCAGGACCGATCTGCAGCAGTCCCTCGAAGGCGCCGACCTGGTCTTCATCGCGGCGGGCATGGGGGGCGGCACGGGTACCGGAGCCGCTCCGATCGTGGCGGAGGTGGCCAAGGAGTGCGGCGCCCTCACCGTGGGCATCGTCACCAAACCCTTCGGTTTCGAGGGTCGCAAGCGCCTGCGCCAGGCCGAAGAAGGCATCGCCCGTCTGGCCGAGCATGTCGACACCCTGATCATCATTCCCAACGACCGCCTGCGCGACGCCATTGCCGGGGCGCCCCTTCAGGAGGCCTTCCGGGCCGCCGATGACGTGCTCCGCATGGGCGTCAAGGGCATCACCGACATCATCACCAGGCCGGGACTGGTGAACGTCGACTTCGCCGACATCCGCTCGGTCATGGCCGACGCTGGCACCGCCCTGCTGGGCATCGGCGTGGGCTCGGGCCGCTCCCGCGCCATTGAGGCCGCCCAGGCGGCCATGAGCAGCCCCCTGCTCGAATCGGCCCGCATCGACGGCGCCCACGGCTGTGTCATCAACATCAGCGGCGGCAAGGACATGACCCTCGAGGACATGACCACCGCTTCCGAGGTGATCTACGACGTGGTCGACCCGGAGGCCAACATCATCGTGGGCGCGGTGGTGGATGAGTCCTACGAAGGCGAGATCCACGTGACCGTGATCGCCACCGGCTTCGAAAGCGGCGGCCACTACCGGCCGGAACGCCCCACAACCACCTTTGCCGACAACCTCACCCATACCGCCGAGGAGCGGGGGGCCATGATCCCGCCGTTCCTGATCAATCGCCAGAACCGGGTCGACTGAAAGACAGCCTCGGCCGGAGACACTCTCGGGCGAGGAGGGTGTCGACCGAGGACCGTGTCGACCCAGCCCGTTCGGACGGGCCTCGCACCCATCCTCAGGAGGTCGAAAGGATCACGGGTTGCAAGGGGGTGACCCGGAGTCCACGCCTGCCCTGAGCATCCCGTGTGGCTGCTACCTTCCGGTCCTGACCAGGTTTGGGCGTCAGAGCCGCGTGGGTCCGAGTCGGTTTGATGCTAGCAATGCAACCTGATGACCCCGTCTTCTGACGCCGTGCCGTGCCGCTGAGACCCGCTGATCTGACACGGCGCAAGCAGGCGGGCCTGCCCATCACCGTGCTCACCGCCTGGGACGCCCTCTCCGCCGCCGTGGTGGCCGGAGCCGGCGTGGATGCGGTGCTGGTGGGCGACTCCCTGGCGATGGTCGTGCTCGGCCACGCCACCACCCTGCCGGTGACCCTCGAGGAGATGCTGCACCACTGCCGCGCCGCGGGCCGGGGGCTGGCGGCGGCGGCGCCGAAGGAACCACCCCTGCTGATCTGCGACCTTCCTTTCCTCACCTACCAGTGCGGTGCCGACGAGGCGGTGGCCGCGGCGGGTCGGGTGCTGAAGGAAACCCCCGCTGCCGCCGTGAAGCTGGAGGGCGCCGAGCCCGAGACCCTGGTCGTGATCGATCGGATGGGGCGCAGCGGCATCCCGGTGATGGGCCATCTGGGACTGACCCCCCAGTCGGTGCATCAGATGGGATACCGGCGCCAGGCCGGCGATCCGGTCAGCCGGGAACGGCTGCGGCGCCGGGCCCTGGCCCTGCAGGAGAGCGGCTGCTTCGCCCTGGTGGTCGAGCATGTGCCGGAGGAGCTGGCGGCCGAGCTGAGTCTCTCCCTGACGATTCCGGTGATCGGCATCGGCGCCGGGGCCGGCTGCGACGGCCAGGTGCGGGTGACGGCCGACCTGCTCGGGCTCACCAGTCGCCAGCCCCCTTTCAGCCCTCCCCTGGTGGACGGCAGGGCGATCGCGGTGGAGGCCCTCGGCCGCTGGGTCAGGGAGCAGAGTCCCGCCGCCGCTGCCGGCGCGGTTCCTGCTCCTGCTCCTGCCACCAGGCCAGCATCTCCCTCAGCACCCCATTGCTGAGGGCCAGGCCGGCTGGATCGGCCAGGCGCCAGCGGGGTCCTTCGATGCACAGCAGGTTGCGCCGCTCGTAATCGGCGAGCCGTCGCCGCAGTCCCTCCAGCAGGGTGGGATCCAGGTGGTGCCGGCGGGCCAGCCCCTCCAGATTCACCCCTTCCCGCCGCCTCAGACCCACCATCAGCCGCTCATCGAAGGGCATCCCCTCGCTCCCCGCTTCTTCGGCCGGCTCCGGGGGCGGCGCCGCCAGGGCCTCCTCATAGTTGGCCCGGGTGCGGGGGTGGGCCCGCCGGCGGCCGCGGGGAGCCCCGGTGGCCCCCATGCCGAAACCCCACCAGCCGGCGCCGCTCCAGTAGACGCGGTTGTGGCGCGAAGCATGGCCCGGCAGGGCGTAGTTGGAGATCTCGTAGTGGCCGTAGCCGGCCGCGGTGAGCCGGGCCCAGGTCAGCTCCATCAGATCGGCGGCCAGATCCTCCGCCGGCAGGGCCAGCTCCCCCCGCTGGTGGAGCCGATCGAAAACGGTGCCGGGCTCGACGATGAGGTCGTAGACCGACAGGTGGGGGGGTTCCAGGGCGATGGCCTGGCTCAGCTGAGCAGCCCAGTGGTCCGCGCTCTGCCGGGGGAGGCCCTGGATCAGATCGAGGCTCCAGCTGGCCAGCTCACCCCGCCGCCCTGCCCGGCGCAGCCAGCCGGCGGCCTGGCGCAGGTCCGCGCCCCGGTGACGCCGTCCCAGATCCGCCAGCACCCCATCATCGAAGCTCTGGCCCCCCAGGCTCACCCGGTTGATACCCGCTGCCAGATAGCCCGCCAGGCGGGCCTCATCGAAGCTGGCCGGATCCAGCTCCAGGCTCACCTCCGCTCCCGGGGAGAGGCCGAAGCGGCAGGAAAGGGCTTCCAGCAGCCCCCCCACCTGGGCGGGAGTGAGCATCGAAGGGGTGCCACCGCCGAAGTAGACCGTCGCCAGCGGCGGACCTCCGGGGGAGGAGCCGATCTCCCGGTGCAGCAGCGCCAGGTAGGCGGCGATCGAGGCGGAATTCCCCCCGTCGGCCCTGTCCCCGAGGGGCACCACGGGAAAATCACAGTAGAAGCAACGCCGGTGGCAGAAGGGAATGTGCACGTAGGCGGATCGGGGATCCATCACGGGCGGTAATCCCTGGAGCCCAAACGGGGGAAGATCGTCCAAGCTGATTTGCGGACCTGCAGGGCGGCCAAGGCGTCTGGACTTCGAAGCATGGTGGACACCCTCATCTTGCTGCTGTTCCTGGTCTCAGGGGCAGCCACGGGCTGGCTCGGCGTCGACCTGCTGCCTGAGCAGCTGCTGATCGAGGTCACCAACCAGGAAGGACTGCGCCTGGTGATGGGCGGGTTCGGCGCCTTCTTCGGGCTGATCGCCGGCATCTTCTTCCAGCAGCTGCGCCGGCGCCTGATGGCCCAGGTGCGCAGCATGCCCACCGATCTGCTGGTCAGCCGGGCGGTGGGGCTGATCCTTGGCCTGCTGGTGGCCAACCTGCTGCTGGCGCCGATCCTGTTGCTGCCCCTGCCCTGGGAGGTGATTCTCATCAAGCCGCTGGCGGCGGTGCTCAGCAACGTCTTCTTCGGGGTGCTGGGGTACAACCTGGCAGAGGTGCACGGACGCACCCTGCTGCGGCTGTTCAACCCGGCGAGCACGGAGGCCCTGCTGGTCGCCGATGGGGTGCTGCAGCCCGCCAGCGCCAAGATTCTCGACACCAGCGTGATCATCGACGGGCGCATCCGCGGCCTGCTGGCCTCCGGGCTCCTGGAGGGCCAGGTGATCGTCGCCCAGGCCGTCATTGATGAACTCCAGGCCCTTGCCGACTCCTCCAACGGCGAGAAACGGGCCAAGGGTCGCCGGGGGCTGAAGCTGCTCACCGAACTGCGGGAGGCCTACGGCCGCCGGCTGGTGGTCAACAGCACCCGCTACAGCGGCAGCGGCGCCGACGACAAGCTGCTCAAGCTGACCGCTGACACCGGGGGTACCCTGCTGACCGCCGACTTCAACCTGGCCCAGGTGGCCCAGGTCCAGGAGCTGCGGGTCATGAACCTCAGCGAGCTGGTCATCGCCCTGCGGCCCGAGGTCCAGCCCGGCGATGGCCTGCAGCTGAAGATCGTGCGCGAAGGCAAGGAGGCCGACCAGGGGGTGGGTTACCTGGAGGACGGGACGATGGTGGTGGTGGAGGACGCTCGTCAACGGATCGGTGAACGGCTGCCCGTGACCGTGACCGGCGCCCTGCAGACCCCCACCGGCCGCATGGTGTTCGCCCGCTGCGACCGCAACCAGGACCGCCACGGCGAACCGGGCAATGGCAAGACCCCCGGCAAGCAGGGCGGGAAACCCGTCGCCCTGCGGGAGCACCAGCCTCCTGGCCCCGGCTAGGCTCCTGCCTCATGCCTGATGGTGAGCGCGGATGACGGTGTCGGCCCCCTACTACGGCGATTCCGCGGTGATGCGCACGCCGCCGCCGGATCTGCCGTCCCTGCTGCTCAAGGAACGGATCGTCTACCTGGGGTTGCCCCTCTTCTCCGACGACGATGCCAAGCGGCAGATGGGCATCGATGTCACGGAGTTGATCATCGCCCAGCTGCTCTATCTGGAATTTGACAATCCGGAGAAGCCGATCTTCTTCTACATCAACTCCACCGGCACCAGCTGGTATTCCGGCGACGCCATCGGCTTCGAGACCGAAGCCTTCGCCATCTGCGACACCCTGCGCTATGTGAAGCCCCCGGTGCACACCATCTGCATCGGCCAGGCCATGGGCACCGCCGCCATGATCCTTTCGGCCGGCACCAAGGGCCAGCGGGCTGCACTGCCCCACGCCTCGATCGTGCTGCACCAGCCCCGCTCCGGAGCCCGCGGTCAGGCCAGCGACATCCAGATCCGGGCCAAGGAGGTGCTGCACAACAAGCACAGCATGCTGGAGATCCTCTCCGAGAACACCGGCAAGACCGTCGAGGAGCTCTCCCGAGACTCCGACCGGATGACCTACCTCACCGCCGAGGAGGCCATGGCCTACGGCCTGATCGATCGTGTCCTCACCAGCCGCAAGGATCTGCCGGCGCCCGCCTCCGTGGGCTGATCACGACCCGATCCCCGGCATCGCCTCCGGCCCGGCCGGCCTTCCGGCCAACCTCTTCCCCCTCCTCTTCTCTCCGGCTCCGCACGAGAGCCTTCCCTCCATGCCCATCGGCACTCCCAGCGTTCCCTATCGCCTGCCCGGCAGCCAGTACGAGCGCTGGGTCGACATCTACACCCGGCTCGGGGTGGAGCGGATCCTGTTCCTGGGCCAGGAAGTGACCGACGGGATCGCCAACAGCCTGGTGGCCCAGATGCTGTACCTCGACTCCGATGACAGCTCCAAACCGATCTATCTGTACATCAACTCACCGGGCGGTTCGGTGACCGCCGGCCTGGCGATCTACGACACCATGCAGTACGTCAAGTCCGACGTGGTGACGATCTGCGTGGGGCTGGCCGCCTCCATGGGCGCCTTTCTGCTGGCGGCCGGTACCAAGGGCAAGCGGCTGGCTCTGCCCCACAGCCGGATCATGATCCACCAGCCCCTGGGCGGCACCAGCCAGCGCCAGGCCAGTGACATCGAGATTGAGGCGCGGGAGATCCTGCGCATCAAGGACATGCTCAACAAGTCGCTGGCCGATATGTGCGGACAGCCCCTGGAAAAGGTAGCCAAGGACACCGACCGCGACTACTTCCTGAGCGCCGCCGAAGCCAAGGAGTACGGGCTCATCGACCGGGTGATCGCCCACCCTTCGGAGGCGACCGGCAACTGAGCTCCATGCCCGGTCGGGCGGGGAGCCCGTGCGCTCGCACATCTACAGTCTGCGTTTGCCCTGCCCGCCGACCGGAATGGCCCAGCTCTTCTACGACTCCGATGCCGATCTCAGCCTGCTGACCGGCAAGACGGTGGCCATCATCGGCTATGGCTCCCAGGGCCATGCCCATGCCCTGAACCTCAAGGACAGCGGTGTCGACGTGGTGGTGGGCCTGTACGAAGGCAGCCGCTCGGCGAGCAAGGCCAGGGCTGACGGCCTGGAGGTGCTCAGCGTGGCCGACGCCTGCGCCAAGGCCGACTGGATCATGGTGCTGCTGCCCGATGAAGCCCAGAAAGCGGTCTACGAGAAGGAGATTGCTCCCCATCTCAGTGCCGGCAAGGTGCTCAGCTTCGCTCACGGCTTCAACATCCGCTTCGGCCTGATCAAGCCCCCCGCCGACGTGGACGTGGTGATGATCGCCCCCAAGGGCCCGGGTCACACCGTGCGCTGGGAATTCCAGAACGGCCAGGGGGTGCCTGCCCTGTTCGCCATCGAGCAGGACGCCTCCGGCAACGCCCGCGCCCTGGCGATGGCCTACGCCAAGGGCATCGGTGGCACCCGTGCCGGCATCCTCGAGACGAACTTCAAGGAAGAGACCGAAACCGACCTGTTCGGCGAGCAGGCCGTGCTCTGCGGCGGCCTCAGCGAACTGGTGAAGGCCGGCTTCGAAACCCTCGTCGA
>CALNZO010000023.1:0-57146 GCA_942491175.1 uncultured bacterium
TGGCCAGTGCCCGAACCCACCTCCAGTACCCGGGCATCCGCAGGCAGCCAGCGTCGCAGGGCAGCCAGGATCGGGTCCTGGTTCCGCAGGCAGGCAGGGGCGAAGGGCAGGTCGCTGTCTTGCATGGTCCCATCATGGGGGGAGCCGCCCTGCTCCCCATGACCCCGTCTGGCCTGCGCTGCTCCGCTTCCCTGCTCACTGCCCTGCTGATGCTGTTGTCGCTGAGCGCCTGCGCCCCGGCCCTGCGGCTCGGATAGGGCTGCCCGCTCAGAGCGCCTGGTCGAGGGCCGAACGCAGCTGGGCGGCGAAGGCGCCGGCATCGGCCGCCACATCGGCGCCGCTCTGGTGGGCCTGGGCCATCCGTTTCACCAGGGCGCTGCCCACGATGGCGCCATCGGCACCCCAGCGGCGCACCTGGCGGGCACCGCTCCTCGGTGGCGATGCCGGAAGCCCACGACCACCGGCGTGGGGCCCAGCTCTGTCGCCGCTTCACCAGAGGACCCACCCGCGTCTCAAGGCTGGCGCGCACCCCCGTCACCCCGGTGACGCTCACCAGATAGGTGAAGCCACGGCTGGCGGCATGGATGCGGGCCATGCGCCCGGCCGGGGTGTTGGGGGCCACCAGCAGCACCAGATCCAGGCCGTGGCCCGCGGCGATGGCCGAGAGCTTCTCGGCTTCCTCCAGCGGCAGATCGGGCACCACCAGTCCAGCGGTCTGCTTCGGCGGCGGCCGCCGCGGCAGAAAGTCTCCATGCCCCGGTTGAGGAGGGGGTTGCCGTAGGTGAACAGCACCACTGGCAGGGTGAGCTGGCCCCGCAGGCTGGCCAGCATCTCCAGCACCCGTCCCGGGGTGGTGCCGGCGGCCAGGGCGCGGCCGGCGGCGGCCTGGATCACCGGCCCGTCGGCGAGGGGGTCGCTGTAGGGGATGCCCAGCTCGTTCAGATCAGACCCGGCGGCCTGCAGGGCTAGCAGGCTGGTGGCGGTGACCGATAGACCGGGATCACCTTCGCCATCCGTGGGCATCAGGGCACAGCGACCCCTCGGCCCATCAGGGCGGCGAAACGCTGCTGGATCGGCGTGGGGTCGGTGTCGTGGGCCGGCGGTGGCGGCTACGCTCATCGGGCCGGAGGGGGACGACGGTGCCCACTGGAGCCTATGGGGTCGGCTGCAGGGGCAGCGCAGGCTGCTCCACATCTCGGCGTCGGCCTGGAGCTGCCCCACCTCGGCCAGCAGACGCTGCTGCTCCTCGGGGGTAATGGCATCGAACTTTCGCTGCAGAGCGTCGTCGGTGATGGCGTCGTAGGCGGCCCGGTAGCGGCGCCGTTGCTCCATGTACGTCATCTTGCCGCTCACCACCCGCAGCAGATAGCTGGCCGTCCAGCCGACCACCACCAGCATCAGCACCGCTGAGGCGGCGATGCCGGGGGAGAAGCCCTCCAGGCCGCTGGAGCGGAACACCCAGTAGCCCCCTCCTCCGATGGCGAAGACCGCCAGGCCCAGCAGGATCGCCTGGGCCCTGGTCATGCCTTGCCCTGGCCTGACATGCGCAGGTTGAGGAAGGGAGCGAACAGGATCAGGCCTGGGAAGAACAGGAACACCATCCCATAGATGGCGGTGCGCTCGATCTTGCCCATCACGTACCAGCGCTTGTTCATCCACCAGTAGAGGGCCAGGGGCACCACCACCAGATAGGCGCCGGCCAGAACCAGGTAGGCACCGATCGCCAGCAGGGTATCGGGAGCGATGCTGCTGAGGATTCCGCTCAGGTCCACCGGGGATCACGCAGGGTGTGGGGAATCTAGGATCCCTTCACGGGGGCATGGCGAAACCGGTAGACGCGGCGGACTTAAAATCCGCAGGCCGCAAGGCTGTGGGGGTTCAAGTCCCCCTGCCCCCATGGCTTGAATCCACTGCAGCGGAGGATTTCTGCGGATTTGCCAGAGGGGGCGACGCTCCCTCCCTGCGGAGCTGGAAAAGCAAGCCCTGATCGATCGGAACCCGCCTGCTGCTCCCGTCATGGCCGGCGGATGGCTGCAGATCCAACGCCTTCGCTGCGGTTTCCCGGTGCTGGCTGCGGTGCAGGTGTGGCTGGGCACCTCCAGGAAACGACCGGCTCACAACGAACAACACTCCATCCAGCCATGCCGTAGGAATCAGCACCACCAAGAAGGTTTGATCCGTGCTGGCCGAATCATTCCCATGCGCTTTCTGAATTCACCATGCATTGGCTAGGCCTCGCGGAACTGCTGATCCTTGCTCTCGTCGCAGATGGATTGTTCCGTCGACTGGGAGTCCCAGGCCTGATTGGCATGCTTCTTGTCGGCATTTTTCTTGGCGGATCAGGGCTTGATGCTCTCGATCCCAAATTGCTGGCAATGAGTGGAGACTTACGCCAGATGGCCCTGATCGTCATTCTGCTACGGGTGGGATTCGGCCTGAACCTTCAGACGCTTCGCAGCGTTGGAAGACGGGTGCTGCTACTGGCCTGGATACCAGCAACCTGCGAAGGACTGACGATCACGATCGTGGCCCAGCCTCTGCTGGGTCTGTCCCTGCTGGAAGCGGGCCTGCTGGGATCGGTGATTGCCGCCGTATCTCCTGCCGTTGTGGTGCCTTTGATGCTGCGGTTGATCGAGGAAAAACGAGGCACCCAGAAAGCCATTCCCCAGATGGTGATGGCTGCCGCCTCCCTCGATGACATTGCTGTGATCGTGGTCAACGGAATTCTGCTGGGTCTCCTTGTGGAGAGATCGTCCGCCGTTGGCGGAAATGTGCTGGGATTGCCGCTCGGCCTGGTCCTTGGCGCCGTTGTGGGAGCGGCTTTCGGCTGGCTGTTGCTCAAAGGCTTCGAGCGGTTTCAACCGAATCCCAACCGCCAGGTGCTGTTCATTCTGGGCCTGGCTTTGCTGCTTCTCCGCCTGCAGGATCAGATCAATGGTCTGGTGCCATTCACGGGATTGGTGGCTGCGATTGCCATCGGCGTCACCATCCTTGAACTCAGCGAAGATACCGCCCATACGATGGCAAGGAAGCTGGCATCGATCTGGGTTTTTGCCGAATTGCTGCTTTTTGTACTTGTGGGCGCGGATTTGAACCTTGATGTGGCCCTTCAGACGGGCCTGGCCGGTTTCGGCGTTCTCGGAATCGGCCTGGTGGCGCGCTCGGCTGCCACATGGGTATGCCTGGAAGGCAGCACCCTCACTCCAGGAGAAAAATTGTTTGTCACAGCTGCCTACATACCCAAAGCCACGGTTCAGGCTGCCATAGGAGCTGTGCCCCTGATGACCCTCGAAGCGGCTGGAATGTCAACCCCAACCCGGTGAAATCATCCTGGCCGTAGCCGTCCTCAGCATCGTCATCACAGCTCCCCTCGGGGCCTGGCTGAGCAGCTGGCTGGCGGCAAGGGTTCTGAAGCCGGAAGCCTCCTCGCTGCCCGAGCACCCATCAGCATGTTGATACAAGACTCACCCCATTCAGATCAAGATAAATAGCTCCCAGGCCGCCCGACCGTTGTCTCTCAATTCCATCGAAGAGAGGAGGGCAGGGTCGCTTCAGTAGCAACGGTCACTGCTATGAGGCAGGTCGGCCTGATGAAGTCAAGCTCAACGGTTGCTTCTCCACACCATGACATCGAACCGGCCTCTGCCCAGATCCAACCGTTCCAGGCGAGCCATGGAATTCGACACAGACCGCAGAAGCGGTCTCAACAGGGTGACCCCTCCCACGGCCTCCACGGGGGACTGGCGTAGAGGACTTGAGAGCGATTTCACTGCGATGTCAAGGGTGTGGCAGATGCTGCGAAATGGTGCTGTGCGAATGCTGGGGGAAATCGGACGCCAATACTGACAGAACACATGAGGCTTCCCCTTGTCCATCAACGATCTGCAGGTAGTTGTTGATACGTTTTTCTGGGTAGAGCCCATGCTTCGTAGCTGGCGATACTTTCCGGAAGGGCATTTACTGGCTTAATTCCTGATGTAAGCCGTGCTGTTCCTTTTGAAGCGGCTCTCAGTTATCTCCTTTGCGGTCGTGCAAGTAACGCTTGTGCCTGCAGAGGTGGACTCCTGACCCTTCATCCAAGCTGAACATTTACGCATGGTGGCTTTTCCCTGGACCTCACCAGAGAGTCTATTTTTTTCCGTCTTTCCTCCTTGGTTGGAGGGTGGCCAGTTTGAAAAATCAAAACTCCCGAGTTCGCCGGAGAGGGCCTGAAGATGTCTCACAGTCCAACGCTGTGTGCGCCTTCCTTAGCGGCCTATTCATCAATCGGGTTTTTTCAATGGAACGCATCCCTCGCCCTATTGACTCTGAATCGATTGGTTGAGGTCTGTTGCCAGTCTATGAATTCATTGCCTGGCGCCAGCACATCTGAAACCGTGGTGATGGTCATCACCTTCGCAGACTTGTTGTTCAGGCTCTGATCCCGTCTCCTCAAGATTGCCTATGGCCCTTACTTCAAAATTCTTTCGTCGCTCGTTCGGCTGTGGTCACTTGCCTGAACCTGGCGTCTCAAGACGAAAGAAATCGACCATTTAAAAACAGCACTAGTCCCAACAATCTCAAATGGATTACGTACTTCCCAGTGAGCTCGTCGACGGCATGATTCTTGCCGGTGGCAAGAAATCCAGCGTTAGCATCAAAAATCTCCTGATTCGAGGTTTCTACTCCGGTTCCGTGCTCGGTCTGGCATTGTGCCTTGCCCTCACTATCATGGTTCAGACCGGTATACCCTGGATCGGGTCTCTCATCTTCCCGTTCGGATTCGCCAGTATCGTGCTCTTCGGCATGGAGCTGGTCACAGGCAACTTTGCCCTTCTCCCGATGGCAGTCTGGGCAGGGAAAACCAATTGGAGCAAAACCTTCCGTAACTGGATCTGGGTCTGGATCGGCAACTTCCTCGGAACCGGTCTGGTGGGGATCCTGTTTGCCATCAGCCTCACCAGTGGTGGCACTGCAGATCTGGCTTCAGGCACGGGAGATTGGGTTGCTGTTGCCAACAAAATCATCGGCCTCAACAAAGCCAATGTGCTCGTCAAGTACCAGTCTCTTGGAGCCCTCGGCTTTTTTCTGGCTTTTCTGCGCGGGGTGATTGCCAACTGGTTGGTGTGTCTTGGCGTCACCATGGCTCTTGTCAGCAAGAGTGTGCCTGGAAAAATTCTTGCCTGCTGGTTGCCCATCACCGCCTTCCAGGCCCTGGGCATGGAGCACATTGTGGTCAATATGTTTCTTCACACCACCGGGCCTCTTCTGGGCTCCGGTGTGAGCTTCGGGCAGGTGGTGTTCTGGAACTACCTTCCCGTGACGGTGGGCAACATCGTGGGAGGAATGGTGTTCATTGGCATGCTCTTCTACAGCACCCACCGTTCACCGATCAGCAACATCCTGCCTGTCCAGCATGATGAGAAGTTGGAACGGGAGCTGGCCGCCGAGCTTGGAGCCCGCTGATTCCTGCCACGACCTCCCCTTTCCGTCCGGTAAGGGGAGGCTTCCCAGCACACTCAGACCTTCATTAGGCTTGTGAAGGATACGGCGGCTCAAGCCATCCTTCGCTTTTTATCGAGTGAATAAAAGCCCGCGTGAGCGGGCTTTTTGTGCTGGCTGGTACTGCTCAGAGAATCACCACTTCTTGTAGGGGAGGAATTTGCCGCACATCGTGACCTTGACTCTGTCTCCTTTGGGATCCTCAACTTTGTCAACATCAAGGGTGAAGTCAATGGCACTCATGATGCCATCACCAAATTTTTCCTGAATCACATCCTTCATGGCCATTCCATAGACCTGCATGATCTCGTAGAACCGATAGATCAAAGGGTCAGTGGGAATCACCGGATCAAGACACCCTTTGGTGGGATACGCTTGAATGGCTTCTGTGATGGCTGGGTCAAGGTCAAGCAATTCGGCAAGCTTGCCTGCTTCTTCTGCTGACGCGGTTGACTGCCCATAGAACAACGAGGCGATCCATACCTCATCAAGGCCAAGCTTTGTCTCGAGATCGGCGAAGGTGAGGCCCTTGGCCTTCTTTGCCGCCATCAGTGCGGCGGTGATGGGCCCTGGCATGGAAGCAGTCATTGAGGGTGAACTTGAGGAGGTGAGAGTCATCAAGAGATCAGTGCGTGTGACATTGTGAACCTCGGAATACCCTTGAAGATAGGGAATTCACTTTGTCATGATCAGCGCAGATTTCATTCCCTATGGCTATGGTTGCTACCTTCTGAACCCCAGGCCGGGTAACTGTTGCTACCCGGCTTGAGGTTGAGATGTTCAAGGCTGGATCTCAAGGGTCTGCTTCACGCCTGCGTGGCAGCATGTCCAGGCCGTTTCCTCTGCGGACCATGCAGCCTCCTTGCGCAGCGACCTCCGCAGCACGCCAGACCTTCAAGGGATATCTGCGTACGATCGGCAGCGGCGAACACACCAGCAGTGGCCTGAGTCGGGAGCAAGCCGCCCACGCCCTGGAGCTGATTCTTGATGGCGGTCCCAGTCCGGCTCAGATCGGGGCATTTCTTATCGCCCACCGCATTCGCCGGCCGGAACCTCAGGAACTCGCGGGCATGCTCGATGTGTACCGGCGGCGCGGTCCCCAGCTCACCAGTTCACAACGGGCCATCAGCTTTGGGATGCCCTTTGACGGCCGTACGCGTACAGCCCCCATCTATCCCCTTACCTGCCTTGCCCTCGCGGCAGCCGGTGTTCCTGTGGTGCTTCATGGCGGTGGGCGAATGCCTGTGAAATACGGCGTCACTGCGGCCGAACTGTTTCATGCTCTTGGGGTCAATCTCACAGGGCTGTCGTGTGCTGATCTGCAGAACGGCCTTGCTCACCATCGGCTTGCCCTGGTTCATCAGCCGGACCATCTGCCGGCAGCCGAAGGTCTCATTGAGTATCGGGAAGACCTGGGGAAACGCCCCCCGGTGGCCAGCCTGGAACTGCTCTGGACAGCCCATCAGGGTGACCATCTTCTGGTGAGTGGATTTGTTCACCCTCCCACCGAAGCGCGGGCCTGGGACGCTCTGGCCCTGGCAGGTGAGAAGGAGATCGCCACGGTGAAGGGATTGGAAGGAAGCACCGACCTTCCCACCGGCCGTGCCTGCGTCACGGCCCTGGTGCGGCAGAGCCGCAACGATCGATTGATCCTCCACCCCCGCGACCACGACTGCTTCGGTCCCGATCCGGTCTGGGAGAGCCTGGACCACTGGAGGGATCAGGCCTTCGCCGCCCTCGAAGGGGAAGGTGAGCTGCGCCGTGGTCTGGAATGGAACGCCGGGGTGTACCTGTGGTTCATGGGATCGGAGGCCAGCCTGCACGCCGGCCTGGAGCGGGCCAGGGAGCTGCTTCGCCTGGGTGCCGTCCGTGCCCAGCTGGAGCGATGGCAGACGTGGCGTTCCGTTCCCCTTCAGGCCGCCGCCGCCGCCCCGGTTCACTCCTGATCACCCACGGCTGTCAGGGTTGCTTCCTGGCCATGCATCCGAGGCTGAGGTGATCAGGCTCCGGGTCGCTGGCCTCCACCAAGAGGCCGGGAGGGCTTCAGGCCGAGCCGCCAGCTTCCCGCACGGCGATCGAACCAGAATCCGTTGGTCTCTCCGCCCATCTGGTGCACGGGGAAGGCGGTGAGGGCCCGTTGGCAGAACAGACGGACCAGGTCGTTGTCGACGTCCAGAAACAGGTTGTGGGCGCTGGCGACGCGGGCGCCGCCGGTGAAGTCGAAGTAGGTGGCCCGGGCGCCGAAGCCACCGCGGGCGATGCCGAGCCGCACGGGATTGATGGCGTCGGAAAGCCGCAGGATCCCGTCCCAGGCGTTGAGGGTGATCACCACATCGGAGGCGAAGCGAATCCGGTCGACCCACTCGCCATGGTCGTCGGCATCCACATCCGCCTGGTGAAGGATGAGCGTGTCGAGCATCACCGGGGATCCCTCCAGCGCCTTGGTGCGGGTCATCATCTCGAGCACCAGATTGCCCTGGCTGTGCACGTGCAGGCACAGCGAGAAGTCGCGCACCGGCGGCGCCGCCCCTGCGTGGGCGGTGGCCCGCTGGCCCTGGAGAGCCGGCACCGCGAAGGAGGACCACACCCGCTCCAGCACGATCGCCAGTGCCGCTGCCGAGGGGACTGCTGCCGCCTGGGCCCGGCGATAGGCGCTGACCGGATCCAGCACGATCCCGCCCGGCCTGGAGGGCCAGCTGAACAGGATCACGTTGAGGGGCTGGTCCTGGTGGGTGCCGTGATAGCGCTGCTCGAGCCCGTGGGCCTCTTCGAGGCTGTCGAGAAACGACTGGCCATAGCCATGCACGGCCACGATCCACTTCGGGCCCAGGGATCCCGCCCGCACCTGGGCCAGCACCGAGCGGAACAGGGTCTGGCTGGGCAGCTCTCTCTGTCCCCGCTTTTCCACCTGAAGATCGAGTGACCAGCGGCCGGTGGATCCATCCTTGTGGGCGATGGCCAGCCGCAGCTCATTGCTGCCCTTGCCGTTCTGCACCTCCCCGAACATGGTGGCGTCACCGGCGGCGCTGCCGGCGCGACTGACGGCCCTGTTGGTGAAGACGATGATCATGGTGTCCGGGACGGTCGCCCGTTGTATGGCGCTCCGATCAATTACTTGAGGTAGCGGAGCCGTCGTTGTGATGCAGCCTCCCGGCCCCTGCCGTCGAGGGCCCCAGCGTGGCTGGTCGTGCTCCAGCCGACGGTGCGATGGATGACGGCCACGTCCACCCGGCTGCCGAGGATTTCGATGCTCTTCAGCAGCCAGTACAGGGAGAAGGCCCAGATGCCCGCCCATTCGAGCCAGAGCACCAGGCGATCGCCGATCAGGCTGGTGCCGGTGAACAGCCGCAGCAGCAGCACGAGGCCGAGGGACGCAGGCATCAGCCAGCGGGCCCACTGGAAGATCCGGCGCCAGCGATGTCGCAGAGAAGTGTTCTGGATGATGTCGACGGTGTCCATGGCTGTGAGCACGTTCACCGCCGTGATCGTCAGGAAGAAGGCCACCGCTGCGACGTTGTGGACCGACACCGGCGACCCCAGAAACCCGCTGGCCTGGTGGGGCATGAACCCAGGGGTTGCCCTGCAGGTGTTCAGCAGCCTGGGCTCGGGCCAGCCCATGGGAAAGAAGGCCACTCCGGCGAGGCAGACCCCGGCCCCGTTGAGCAGCCAGTTCTCCAGCTTGCCGAAACCGGAATAGATGATCAGGCAGAAGCTGATGGCGGCCAGCAACCCCACGAAAAGATCCCGGTAGACCCCCTGGAAGGGGATGCAGGGCAAGCCGGCGTGGTAGTAGGCGCTCAGGGAATCCTGAACGGGAAGGGGCTCGCTCAACCACCACAGACCATGGATCCCTCCGATCACCAGCACCAGGGGAAGGGCGAAACCGAAACCGACCATGAACCAGCGCAATACGGAATAGGAGCGCAGGATGTGCTCATCGAGATGGTCGGGAGCGGCGAACATGCGCATGACAGGGCTGTTGTCAGTGCGGTCGTTCTCAAAATAGATCGGCGTCCGGCCAGACAGGGACAGGGTGTCGGTTTTTCCTACAGAAATGAAGTGTTGTCTAGATGATAGTTTCTCTGGAAGTCCTCGCCAGAGCCTGGCAGGCCTGAAGGATCCGATCCAGCTCCTGAAGGCAGGCTTCGGCCCTCTTGCTCCTGCCCTCAGCCGCAGCGGCAACGACGGTATGCAACATAAATTCATCTCTGATTGTGTCTGTGCCTCTCCACACCCAGCCCCCCACCGACAGGTCGCGGCGCCATCTCCTGGTTAGACAGGATGCACCGATGCCTCACGGGCTTGTTCCACTCCGCCCCGCTGCTGGCGGCCACCTGCCTGGCCGGATTTGCGTTGTTGCAACTGCTGTTCACCGCCGCGCCCTGGTGATGGGCCGAGCTGGTGTTGAGCGTGTCAACGGCTGAGCGGTTCATTCCTTCCGTTGCCGACAGGCCCTGCCCAGGAGGCTCAGGGGAGGGTGTGGAGCCGGAGAAAAAAGTTCATCGAAAACAGTTGATCGGGCAGACTTGCCTCACTCCAGATCCACCGACTCCAGCAGCATGCGGCAGTGCACCAGCCGCTCCGCGTCGGTGGCCCACAACATGATCTGGTGGTGGCAGGCGGCCTCGTCCGTCAGCAGGCCTGCCATGACCCGCTCATGGTGATCTTCCAGCTGTCGTACCAGGGCCAGGGCGATCATCTGAGCTTCCAGGCTGGTGGTGTCCAGTGTCTCGATCAGGGCAAGCACCTTCCTCACTGTCTCGCTCACGGGTGGGCCATCGGTTTTCGCCTCGTTCGGGTCGCGACCCCGGCTCTGCATGGCGATCAGGGCCTCCGGGGTCATGGGGATGCCGGCAGCAGCGGGCGACACGCGATCGGCCTCCGCCATCTCCGGATGCAACCCCTCGTTGGGATCCAGTGGGGTGCCGTCCTTCTGGCGGTAGCGGCCGCTGGGCTGGGCAGACTCGTCGGCGGGGAGGGACATCGGCGTTGTGAGCCTGCCGGTGAGACGAGGGCTGGGTGATCTGATCCAATCATCGGACGTCTCCCCCTGAAAAGGACCTCCTGGCTGCACACCGCCATGGGCGACCAGCTGCCGGTGCGGATCGAGGCCTCTTCCGATTCCCGTTCAGGCCAAAATCAGGATCACCTTCCCCCTCCCCTTCCCATCCCATGGCCGTTGCCCTGCCTCCCACCACCGCTTTTCCGGCGGATCCCAGCCGGCTGGAGCGGTTTGAGCTGGAAGGCCAGTACCGGGCGCTGCGCGGAAACTACAAGTCGCTGATGATCAGTCGCTGGCGCAGCTGATGGCCCTGGCCACCCGGGAGGCCTCGGTGCGCAAGGAGGTGTATGAGATGCTCGAGATCGTCACGTCACTGGCGGGCGATCTGGAAGATGCCGGTGAAGACCTCACAAGTGAATTCGGCCGTTACAGACTCGGGCGGAAATCCTTCCAGGGGGGCGGTTACCTGGGCGGGCTGGTGCAGGCGGTGATCCGCTTCATCAACCGCTGGAGCCGCACCAGGGAGCGGCTGGATCAGCTCACCGAGAAACAGCAGTCCATGCAGCAGCGGCTGGATGGGGCGACCCCTGTCCAGATGGAGATGGCCATGAGGAGCGGCCCGAGGGCAGGGTCGTGAGCCCTGCGGGCAAGGGGAGGGGGGGGGGGGGGGGGAGGGGGGGGTGGGAAGGGTGGAGCGTCGGGGTCCGGGCGCGCTGGCGGCGGCGCGGTGGCCGGTCTGCCGGCGGGGGGCGGCTCCGGGGACGGGCTCGATGGGCTTGGGGTGACGAAGCTGCGGGCCTTGTGCAGGGAACGGGGCCTGAAGGGCTACAGCCGATTCACCAAGGCCCAGTGCCTGACGCTGCTGCGGGGGGCCCCACACCTGGAGCAGCGTCTGGACCGGCTGGAGGCCCTGCTGGTGCTGGTGGCGGAGCGGGTGGGGGTGCCGGTGGAGCGGATCACAGCGGTGCTGAAGGGTTGAGTTGCCGGCCACGAAAGCCCCGGGCGCGAGCCTCTCGCCACCTTCCGCCTGGGCGACCCCAACGCGACCCTGCCAGCCAGGGCGTTCTGAGACTGGCCCACACCAACACATCGTCGCTCCACCAACGTCGGGTTCCTCTCTTGATGGAGCTGGGTTCTGCAGGCCGCCGTTTCATGTCCGTGCGCTCCATCCTCTTGGCGCCCGTCCTCGGCGCGGTCGCTTTCCTTCCCCATCCAGCCCCGGCCGCCACCCCCCCGGTCCCCTCGGCTCAGCCACCCCCCGAAACCCTCCAGCAATCCATCCAGCGTCTGGAGGCTTTCCCCTTCCAGCCGAACTGCAACGGCAACACCAAGGAGATCGCCGCCTGCCTCTGGGGCCAGCGCAACCAGGGGGATCTGCGCCTGCTGAAGCTCATGGACGCCGGGACCCTGGAGCCCTGGCGCGCCAGCCGGCGCCGCGCCTGTGAGTGGGTGGCGGCGAAGGCCGAGGGCGGCACACTGCTGCCGATCGTCTGGTTCAGCTGTGAAAACGCCCTGAACCAGACCCTGTTGAAGCAACTCACCACCCCCCTGGGGCGCTGATCCTCGATCTCCGCGTGGTCGCTGTGCAGGCCATGAGCTGCCGGCGGCTGTTCGCCACCGGAACGTCTGTCACAGCAACCACCCCGGCCGCAGCAGCAACCCCGCCCCCAGCACCAGCATCACGGCGCCGCTGATCAGCTTCAGCCACCGCCCCCCGGTTTCGGTGAGCCTGTTGCTGCTCAGGGCCAGGACGGCGGCACCCACCATCAGGCTGTCGTCGGCGATGTAGCCCACGATGTAGAGGCCCAGGTAGGCGTAGTGAGCGGCGGGCGTCAGGTTCTGCTGGCTCAGAACGGCGGTGTAGATCGCGGGCAGCCCGGCGGTGCAGAGCAGCTCGACGGCGTTCACGACCACCGCCAGGGCCGCCACGCCCGCCAGCGCCGGCAGCAGGGAGCGGCTCTGCATCACGCCCCGCATCCGGGCGTAGAGCCCCGGCTTGGCCTCGGCGGGGATCGAGAGGGTGAAGCGGCTGTCCTGCCGCCGGAAGTCCCGCACGTTCACCGCCCCCACCGTCAGGGCCAGGCCGGCCAGCAGCAGTCGCAACCCCGTCGACCAGCCCAGCAGCAGGAACACGTTCAGCCAGGCGGCCATGAACGCGTAGTACACCGCGCCGCTCACCAGGACGAAGGTGCCGGCCACCAGGGCCATGCGGCGGCGGTCACGCCAGTGCACCAGCAGCGACAGCAGGAACAGCAGCACCCACATCGCGCAGGGGTTGAAGCCGTCCAGCAGCCCCATCACCAGGGTGAACAGGGGCAGGCCCAGGCCGGCGGCACTGATGTTGCCCAGGGGCCCGAGGCGGACCCGATCAGGCTCGGCCAGGCCTTCGGGATCCCCCTCCGGCATCTGCGGGTCGATCAGGGCGAGCAGCTCCCGACCCCGGCCCCCGGCATCGTCGAAGCCCACCAGCACCCGCCCCCCGTAGACGAAGGTGGGCACGCCGGGGGCCTGGATCCCCATCTCCTGCGACAGGCGCAGCAGCTCGGCACGGGCCAGCGGATCGGTCCCCACATCCCGCAGGCGTACCTGCAGACCCGGCCGTTGCCGCACCAGCGACGGCAGGAAATCCTTGGCGGCCGCGCAGTGGGGGCAGCCCTCGCGTACGAACACCTGGAGCTCGCCGGCAGAGGCCGGGGCCGCCATCGGCAGCAGTGTCAGCAGGGCCGACAGCACCATCCCCAGCAGTCCCAGCGGCCAGCGGGGACCCGGAGGAACGGATGCTGCTCTCGCCATCGCAGCCTCGGAGCCCTGGCTCCATCCTGGCGCCGGTTCAACTGGTGCGCCGCTGCGGCGCTGCCGATGGGAGACTTCCGTGTCCTTCCGGGCCCATGGGCCGCTCAGCCGATGGACTGCGATCGCGCCGCGACCGACGGAGTGGGAACCCTCGGCATCGTGCTGTTCCCAGGGGTGGAGGAGCTCG
This sequence comes from uncultured bacterium, assembly GCA_942491175.1. Classification (GTDB taxonomy): domain Bacteria; phylum Cyanobacteriota; class Cyanobacteriia; order PCC-6307; family Cyanobiaceae; genus Cyanobium. The sequence continues at coordinate 13,464 of CALNZO010000023.1, forward strand.
ATGCGGTCGGACCCTGGGAAATGGCCACACTCTGGAGTCGGCAGGCCAGTGGCCCCAGGGAGTGTCTGCTGATCGGCCCGAGTGAAGCGCCGGTGACCTGTGCCAAGGGGCTGGTGCTGCTCCCCCACCGCAGCTTCACCACCGCGCCTTCCCTGGATGTGCTGCTGGTGCCCGGCGGCCTGGGCACCCGGACGGAGGTGGCCAATCCGCTGCTGATCGATTTCCTGCAACGCCAGGCAGCCCACTGCCGGGCGATCCTCTCGGTGTGCACCGGTGCCTTTCTGCTCCATGCCGCCGGTCTTCTTGCCGGCAAGCGGGCCACCACCCACTGGGATTCCCTGCAACGGCTGAGGAATCTGGGAGATGTGGAGGTGGTGGAGGAGCGTTATGTGCGATCGGGAAACGTCTGGACCTCGGCCGGCATCTCCTCCGGTATCGATCTGATGCTTCGTTTCATAGCTGAAACCACGGGGGAAGATGGGGCAGGGGAAGTACAGCTCCAGGCCGAGTATTTTCCCTCAACGCGGATTTATGGGTCTGCCGCGAGCAGCGGCAAGGGGTCGGCCTATTTTCAGTCCTCCTGAGGAGAGCTGATGGGTGTTTTCGCTCATCTTGCCAGCGATTCATAACGCCTAGGATGAAGAAAAGAGAGGAGGAGATCCCATGGCTACCTGTGAAGCACCCCGTGCCCATGCCCATGCCCACCCCAACGCGAGCGAAGCCCTCCATCGGGTGAGGAACCTGGCCAAGGCCGATCCGGTGTTCGCTGAAGCGTTCGGCGCTTCCGATACCCCCCAGGAAGCGGCGGAACTGGCTCGTCGCTACGGCATTGAGGTCAGTCCGGCGGCCCTCTGGCGCAACCGTGGCACCCTCGCCCACGATGGGCATCCCACCTGGCGCGGCTGATCCTGCGCAGCTGACCCCGGAGCCCGTAAGGGCCCGGGGTCAGGGCTCAGTTGGGCCTTTGATCTCGACGCTGTTCCCCTCCGGATCCTCCAGATACAACGCCGGGCCATCCCCCTCGGCGCCGTAGCTGTGATGGAGCGGACCCACTGTGATGCCATGGGCGAGCAGGTGGGATCGCAGCACCTCCTCTTCGAAGGGGTCGATCCGCAGGCAGATGTGATCCATGTTGTGGCCTTCCGGCCCAGGTGCCGCGCCGCCCCGCCGGCCCAGTTCCCCATCCACGGTCGCCAGGTCGATCAGGCCGCTGCCGGCGCGCAGGTGCACCATGCCGAGTGGGACGTTGCGGCGGTCCACCGTGCAGCCGAGCACGTTGGTGTAGAAGTGCTCCATCCGCTCCAGATCCCTGCAGCGCAGCACCACATGGTCGATGCCGACGATGCGCATGGTGGCCGCCGCCGCCCTCAGGCGAACCTGTGACGGCGAGCGACGGAGGCGCTGGTGGTCGCCGCGGCCCCGTTCCGGCGTCGTTCGCGGATCAGCCCCACCACCGCCGCGGTGGCGATGATCCAGGCCAACGAGAGATCCGCCACCGCAAGGGCGGTCGCCCAGGCCTGGGGATGCACGAAGGTGTCGAGGTTGTCCATGGTTATTTCCGTATCCGTTCTTACTGATCTAGCGCGGCCCCAGCGTCCCTGTCGCCGCGCTTCGCCTGTCGTTGCATTCCTGCGGGAGCCCGATGGGCGCCGCGATAGGGCCGTTGCTCACCAGCCCCTTGGAAGGAGGGTCGTTGAGCCCCCTCGACTTGTGAACAGCCTTCTACCTGGAGGAGCCTTCGACGTTGGTGTCCGTGCCGTTCTGGTGGCCGTTGATGTGCTTCTCGCAGGCAAGGGCGCTGGAGGTGCACACCAGCAGGAAGGCCAGCATGGCGCCGGGCAGCGCGACCTGAATCAGCCGTTGCATGTCATGGTCTTCAAAATCCGCTGACAGTTTAGGTAGATCTCCGGCGCAGGGCCTCCACCAGGTGCACTGAGCCTCCAGGTCAAGACACCTCCGCAGCTGCGGAGGCTGACCATCGCGTCAGGCGCGGCTAGCAAGGAGAGGAAGCAGACCAACGGCATGACCACCCCGGCCGCCGCCATCGCCGAAAAGCGCATCACCCAGGTGATCAGGCGCCATGGCAGCCAGCCCGATGCCCTGATCGAGGTGCTCCACCAGGTGCAGGAAATCAGCGGCTACCTGCCTCGTCCGGCCCTGCGTCAGGTGGCGCAGCAGATGCAGATGCCCCTCAGCCGGGTCTACGGGGTGGCCAGCTTCTATCACCTGTTCCGGCTCGAGGCCCCCACCGCCCACCGCTGCGCGGTGTGTCTCGGCACCGCCTGCTTCGTCAAGGGCGGCGCCCAGCTGGCTGGCCACCTGGAGCGCCGGCTCGGTGTTCGCCTCGACGACCCCGCCGGCAACGGCGCCTGGGCGGTGGAGCATGTCAGCTGCCTGGGGGCCTGCGGCCAGGCGCCGGTGCTGGTGGTGGACGGGGTGCTGGCCACCCGGCTTGCGGTCGACGATCCCCTGGCCCTCGACGCCCAGCTCGACGGCGCGGGCCTGCCGCCCGCTGTGGAGGAGGCCTGAATGGAAACCGCCATCCCCCGTCAGGTGCGCTGCTGTGAGGCCAGCGGCTGCCGCTCGGCCGGCAGCGCCGCCCTGCTGGCGGCGCTTGAGGCCGCCGGGGAGCGGGCCGGCGCCACCGGCGAGACCCTGGCCATCAAGCCGGTGGGATGCCTTCGGCTCTGCGGCCGGGGGCCCCTGGTGGCCTGCGACGGCCCCGGCGGCAGCCGCCTCTACGGGGGCCTGCCTCCCGCGGCGGCCGGAGCCCTGGTCGGTGTCGCCCTCGGTGAGGCCGGTCCCGCCGAGGCGGGTCTGGATCCCCATCGTCTCGATCTGCAGCACCCCTTCTTCGCCCTGCAGCAGCCGGTGGTGCTGGAAGGCTGCGGCGTGGTGAATCCGGAATCCATCGACGACGCCGTCGCCTTCGGCACCTACCGGCAGCTGCGCCGCTGCCTGCGGGAGCTCACCCCCGAGCAGGTGCGGGAGGAGGTGAAGCGCAGCGGCCTGCGCGGGCGCGGTGGTGGCGGCTATCCCACCGGCCTCAAGTGGGACACGGTGGCGCTCCAGCCCCCAGGCCCCCGCTATGTGGTCTGCAACGGCGACGAGGGAGACCCCGGGGCCTTCATGGACCGCAGCGTGATGGAGGGCGATCCCCATCGGCTGCTGGAGGGAATGGCCATCGCCGCCTACGCCATCGGTGCCGACCGGGGATACATCTACGTGCGGGCCGAGTACCCCCTGGCGATCGAGCGTCTGCGGCTCGCCCTGAAGCAGGCGCGCCGGGCCGGCCTGCTGGGCAACGGCATCGACGGCACCACCTTCAACCTCTCCCTCGAGGTGAGGGTGGGGGCCGGCGCCTACGTCTGCGGCGAAGAGACGGCTCTGCTGCTTTCGATCCAGGGCCAGCGCGGCATGCCCCGGCCCCGGCCCCCCTTCCCGGCACAGGCCGGCCTCTGGGACGCCCCCACCCTGATCAACAACGTCGAAACCTTCACCGCCGTGCCGGCGATCCTGCGGGAGGGGGGAGAGTGGTACGCCGCCATGGGCACCGAGCGCAGCAAGGGCACCAAAGTGTTCGCCCTCTCCGGCGCGGTGGTCAACACCGGCCTGGTGGAGGTGCCGATGGGCACCCCGCTGCGCACGGTGGTGGAGGTGATCGGAGGCGGTGTGCCCGATGGCTCGCCGATCAAGGCGGTGCAGACGGGGGGGCCATCAGGTGGCTGCATCCCCGCGGAACGCCTCGACACGCCGGTCGACTACGAGAGCCTGCTGGAACTCGGTTCGATGATGGGCTCGGGCGGGATGGTGGTGATGGGCTCCGGCACCTCCATGCCGGAGGTGGCGCGGCACTTCATGCGCTTCAGCGTCAACGAGAGCTGCGGCAAGTGCGTGCCCTGCCGGGCGGGCACCGTGCAGCTGGCCCAGCTGCTCGATCGCTTCGTGGAGCGCCGGGCCACTCCCGCCGACATGGAGCACCTCGACGCCCTCTGCCGCATGGTGAAGGTCACCAGCCTCTGTGGCCTGGGCCAGTCGGCCCCCAATCCGGTGCTCAGCACCCTGCGCTGGTTCCGCCACGAATACGAAGCGGCCTGCCGGCAGCCCTCCGAGTGTGTCGTCACCGGGAGCGTGCGGCCATGAGTGTCATCACCCTCTCCGTCAATGGCCAGGATGTGGCGGTGCCCGCGGGCTCGAGCCTGCTGGAGGCCACCCGGGCCGCGGCGGCCGGCGTGCCCACCCTCTGCCACCTCGATGGGCTCACGCCGGTGGCGGCCTGCCGGCTGTGCCTGGTGGAGGTGGAGGGGGCTGGCAAGCTGCTGCCCGCCTGCAGCACCGAAGCGGTCGAGGGCATGGTGGTCCACACCCACACCCCCCAGCTGCGCGAGTTCCGGCGCATGGCGGTGGAGCTGTTCTTCGCCGAGGGCAACCACGTCTGCGCCGTCTGCGTGGCCAATCGCCACTGCGAACTGCAGGACATGGCCGTGACCGTGGGCATGGACCATTCCCGTTTTCCTTACCAGTACCCCCACCGCGCGGTGGACGCCTCCCATCCCCAGTTCACCCTCGATCACAACCGCTGCATCCTCTGCACCCGCTGCGTGCGGGTGTGCGACGAGATCGAGGGGGCCCATGTGTGGGACATCGGCAGCCGTGGCGGCCAGTGCCACATCGTCGCCGGCCTCGATGAGCCCTGGGGGCAGGTGGAGGCCTGCACCTCCTGCGGCAAGTGCGTGGAGGTGTGCCCCACCGGCGCCCTGTTCCGCAACGCCGACACCACCGCCGAGAAGCACCCCGATGCCAGCCTTCCCGCCCTGCTGCGCACCGCCCGGGAACAGCACCGCTGGCGCAACCAGGGAGCCACCATGCCATGACCACCCCCGTCCCCGCCGGCAAGCTGCGCCTGGCCACCGTCTGGCTGGCGGGCTGCTCCGGCTGCCACATGTCGTTTCTGGATCTCGACGAATTCCTCTTCGATCTGGCGGCCCAGGTGGAGGTGGTCTTCTCTCCCGTGGCCTCGGACGCCAAGGTGTATCCCGAGAACGTGGATGTGTGCCTCGTGGAGGGGGCGGTGGCCAACGTCGACAACCTCGAGCTGGCTCTGCAGTTGCGTGCCCGCACGGACCTGGTGATCTCCTTCGGCGACTGCGCCGTGACCGCCAACGTGCCGGGTCTGCGCAACCTGCTCGATGCGGGGCAGGACAGCGCCCGGGCCGTGCTGGAGCGGGGCTATCTGGAGTTGGCCGATGCCACCGGTCAGCTGCCCTGCGCGCCGGGAATCGTGCCGGAACTGCTGCCCAAGGTGCTGCCTCTGCATGAGGTGATTCCGGTGGATCTCTATCTGCCGGGTTGCCCGCCCTCGGCCCAGCGGATCCGCGAGGCGATCACCCCCCTGCTGGCCGGGGAGCGGCCGGTTCTGCAGGGCCCGGATCTTCTTCGCTTCGGATGAGGACATCGCCATGACCCGCACTGTCGTGATCGATCCGGTGACCCGTATCGAGGGTCACGCCAAGATCACCCTGCATCTCGATGAAGGCGGCCACCTCAGCGAGACCCGCTTTCACGTGGTGGAGTACCGCGGCTTCGAGAAGTTCTGCGAGGGCCGCCCCTTCACCGAGATGGCGGGCCTGACGGCCCGCATCTGCGGCATCTGTCCGGTGAGCCACCTGCTGGCGGCGGCGAAGACCGGCGACAAGCTGCTGGCCGTGGCGATCCCCCCGGCGGCCGCCAGGTTGCGCCGGCTGCTCAACCTGGCCCAGCTCACCCAGTCCCACGCCCTCTCCTTCTTTCACCTCAGCAGCCCCGATTTCCTGCTCGGCTGGGAGAGCGATCCGACCCGGCGCAATGTGTTCGGCCTGATGGCCGCCGATCCCGACCTGGCCCGGGCCGGCATCCGGCTGCGCCAGTTCGGCCAGCAGATCCTGGAGTTGCTGGGCGGGCGCAAGATCCATGCGGCCTGGGCCGTGCCGGGCGGCGTGCGCACCCCCATGAGCCAGGAGGCCAGGGACTGGATCCTCGATCGGCTGCCGGAGGCCCGCGCCACCGTGACCCTGGCCCTGGAGCTCTACAAGAGCCTGCTGGACGGACCCCTTCAGAAGGAACAGCGCGTCTTCGGCGATTTCCCCAGCCTGTTCATGGGGCTGGTCACCCCGGAGGGGCTCTGGGAGCACATCGACGGCCGCATCCGCTTCATCGATGCCTCAGGGGCCATCGTGGCCGACCAGCTCAGCGAAGACGACTACGCCGATTACCTCGGCGAGGCGGTGGAGCCCTGGAGCTATCTGAAATTTCCTTATTACAAGCCCCTGGGTTACCCGGAAGGGATCTACCGGGTGGGCCCCCTGGCCCGGCTCAACGTCTGCGACCGCATCGGCACCCCCTGGGCCGACCGGGAGCTGGAGGAGTTGCGCCAGCGCAGCGGCCAGCCCATCACCTCGAGCTTCGCCTACCACCATGCGCGGCTGGTGGAGATCGTGGCCTGCCTGGAGGCGATCGAGGCCCTGGTGCTGGATCCGGAGCTCATGCACGGCCGGGTGCGTTCCCGGGCCTCCCTCAACCGCAACGAGGCCGTGGGGGTGAGCGAGGCCCCGCGGGGCACCCTCTTCCACCATTACCGGGTGGACGACGACGGCCTGCTCACGGGTGTGAACCTGATCATCGCCACGGGTCAGAACAACCTGGCCATGAACCGCACCGTGCACCAGATCGCCCGGGAGTACATCCCGGATCCGGTGCCAGCCGGGGCGGAGATCCCCGAGGCGATGCTCAACCGGGTGGAGGCGGGCATCCGCTGCTTCGATCCCTGTCTCTCCTGCTCCACCCACGCCGCCGGCCAGATGCCCCTGCGGCTGCAGCTGCTGGCGGCCGACGGCTCCCTGCTGGCGGAGCGGATGCGGTGACGGGAACCGGTGCAGGCGGGGGGGCGCTGCTGATCGGCATCGGCAACCCCCTGCGGGGGGATGACGGCGTGGGCTGGCACCTGGTGGCGGGGCTGGGTCTGCAGCGTCATCAGCTCACACCCGAGCTGGCCGAGGCCGTGGCGGCGTCCGAGCGGCTCCTGGTGGTGGATGCCTGGCTGGCGCCTCCCGGGGCCAGGCCCCAGCTGCGCCCGGTGATCCCCGCCGAAGGCTGGGAAGGGGACAGCCACCGGGTGGATCCGGCCCGGCTGCTGGCGATGGCCGCCCTGCTGTTCGATCGCCACGTGGAGGCCCACGAGCTGCTGGTGCCGGGTTTTGATTTCTCCTGCGGCCAGGGCTTCTCCCCACCGTTGCAGCGACAGTTGCCGGAGGCGCGGCGCCTGCTGCGGGGATGGCGGCACGTCCCATGCATGAGCTGAGCCTCATGGACAGTGTGCGGGTGCTGGCCCTGGAACAGGCCGCCCTGCACGGGGCCAGGCGGATCGCGGCCATCACCCTGAAGGTGGGCAGCCTGGCCGGGGTGGAGATCGAGGCGCTGCGCTTCGCCCATGAGGTGGTGATGGCGGGCACGATCGCCGCAGGGTGTCGATTGGAGATCGAGGCGGTGGCCGCCTTGAGTTTCTGCGCCGTCTGCAGGACGTCCTTTGCGGCGGCTGATGGCTGCTGTGACTGCCCGGACTGCGGCACGGTGAGCAGCCAGCTGCTGAGGGGGCGGGAGCTGCAACTGGTCTCCATGGAGCTCGACTGAGCCGGGGCGGCGCGACCGTTGGGCCTTGCTCCGGCCGCGGGGTTGCGGGAATTGGCGGAACTCGATAAAATGAATTAATGAAAATTACCTTAAAGAAAGCGGTTTGATCGAGCCAATTCCTGGGCGGAAAGCAAGCAGCTGCGACGGGTCCTTGCCTGTGGCTTCGAAATGAAAATTGGTGATAAGTACGCCCTGTTCATCTTTTTGATTTATGGCGTATATGCAGCTGTTGATGTCTTTGTGCAATACCGGGTGATTCTGCCTGCCTTCGAGCGCCGTGAGCGCATTCAGGCCAGCAAGAGCATGGATCTCGTCTTGAACAACATTGAGCGTGATCTGGTGCTCCTGACCAAACTGGGGGACAGTTGGCAGATCGAGGGAGTTGACGTCACCAGCCCCCCACCACAGAGTCTCAGGTCTGCAGACGTCGACTTTTTCGCCCTTGTTGATAAGGACTTCGATGTGATCGCCCAGAGCCCTTCCTTCCCGGAGCCTTTGCCTCCCAAGGATCCCGTTGGCGTCCTCTACACTTCAGATCAAGGGCTGGCCCACTTCCTGGCCTCCTGGCGTTCCAGGACCAAGGAACCTCGCCCGGGGGGGCTGATTCAGACTTCGAAGGGACCAGCGCTGGTGGTGATGCAATCGATTGCCGGCCCCCCCGAGGAGGGTTCCGGTGAGCGCAGCCTGGTGTTGGGTCGGTTGCTCAATAACAACGTGCTCGCCGACCTCGGCAACCGCTCCCAGGTGTCCCTGCGTGTCGAGGCGCCCGACAGACAACAGGAAACTTATCCCGGAGCGGCGGTCCCCGAGCCGGAAACCGTGATCACCAGTGGATCCGAGCAACTGCTGGTGTCCCGGACGCTGCTGGATCCCCTGGACAGACCCATCGTGAAGCTGGCGTTCCCAGCATCCCGGGAGATCACCGTGCAGGCGAGATTCGCCCTGCGCTTCGCCTTTTTTTCCCTGCTGCTGGCCGGCGCCGTGGTCGTCCTGGCCATGATGGCCGTCACCAACCGCATGGTGGTGTCACCGGTCCAGAAGATTGAGACGTTCGTCAAGGCCATCGCCGGAAACGACGATCTCTCTCCCCGGCTGGAGATCCGCACCCGCGACGAGTTCGGTGGCCTGGCGAGCCGGATCAACCTCATGGTGGACAGGCTGGAGAAGGCCCGGCGAGAGATCGTCGATCAGTCGTTCGAGGCCGGACTCGCCGAAATGGCGAGGGGAGTTCTGCACAACATCGGCAATGCCCTCACACCGGTGAGCGTCAACGCCACGGGACTGCTCTCCAGCGCCCGTACCCTGCCCTCAGCCGAAGCGGCAATGGCGAACGCCGAGCTGGAGCGGGATGACCTCGATCCTTCGCGCCGTGCCGATCTGGAACGATTTCTGCAGATGCTGGGGTCCAGCATCGCTGTCAGGGCCGGCACGCTCGTGAAGGAAGCGCAGCAGGTCGAGAGCGGCCTGCGGGAGATCCATCTGATGCTGCAGGAGCAGTCACGCTTCGCCAGCACCTCCCATCTGGTCGAGCGCATCGGTGTGCTCGAACTGGTCAACGACTCCCTTCGGCTGGTGCCGCCCGATCGACTGGCGCGGATGACGATCATCCGGGATCCCTCCCTGCAAGAGGTGGGTGCCCTTTCGCTGCCGCGCACCGCCCTGGCCCAGGTCATGCAGAACCTGGTGCTGAACGCCTGCGAGGCGGTGCGTCCGGGAGAACGGGGAATGATTCGGATCCGCTGCGCGCTCGAGCAATGGGGGGGGCGCCAGGTCCTGGCGATGGCCTTTCAGGATGACGGCACCGGTATCCCCCCTGAGCTGATGCCCCGACTGTTCTCGAAGGGTTTTTCCACAAAATCTTCAGAAACGAATTCCGGTCTTGGTCTGCACTGGTGCGCCAACGTTCTGCAGGCGATGGAGGGCTCTCTTCGGGCAGAGAGCGACGGGACCGATCGGGGTGCAACTTTTCACTTGAAGCTCCCCTTGGCTTAAGGTCAGCTTGTTAATGCTTTGTTAAGTTCCATGCAATTATCATTCCGGCCACGACATGACCCCTGTCCCAGGCTCTACCGATAGTCTGCAGCAGCGAATGGGGCAATTTTCCGTGGATCCCATGAGCCTGCCTATGACGTGTGAGCCGTTGCCGATGCAGGAGCAGGAAGAGGAGAAGATCCCCATATTGATCGTCGATGATGAGCCAGATGTGATCGAGGCTTATCGTTCGATTCTGGAAGAGGAGGAACAGAAGGAAACGTCTGAGCTGGATGCGCTGAGCGCCCGATTGTTCCCCGATGCCTCGCGCGGCAAGACAGGCCATCGGCCTGGTTGGCCGAGATTCCTTCTTGAGACAGCTTCTTCCGCCGAAGAAGCCGTGGCGAGAGTGCGCCAGGCCATGGCCGACGGCAGGACCTTCTCGATCATTTTTCTGGACATGCGGATGCGACCTGGCCCAGATGGCCTGTGGGCCGCCGAGCGCATACGGGAGATGGACAGGCTCGTGGAGATCATCATCTGCACGGCCTATTCCGATGTGAATCCTCTCGACATCGCTGATCGAGTCTATCCACCCGAGAAGCTGTTCTACATCCAGAAGCCCTTCCACCTCCATGAGGTGCGTCAGATGGCCAACGCCCTGGGCCGAAAACGCCTTGCTGAAGATCAGGTGGCCCGTCTGGCCTATTTCGATGCCCTGACCGGGCTTCCGAACCGAGCCCAGATGCTCCGTTTGACCAAGGACGCGATGGAGCAGGCTGCCTCGGAGTCGAGGGGCTTTGCTGTTCTTTACTTTGATCTGGTTAATTTCAAGCGTGTCAATGATGCTCTTGGTCATGGGGTCGGCGATCGGGTCCTACAGGAAATTGCGCGTCGGCTGAGCCGTGTTTCCGATCTGCTCCGTCAGCATCCACCCGCGTCGGAAGTTGGGAGCCCTTCTGTCATCCTCTCCCGGCTGGGGAGCGATGAGTTCCTGATGCTTCTTCCTCTCGACAACCCTGTCGGTCAGCACGCCCCGGAGGTGGAAGACCTGGCCATGCGCCTGCAGCAGGAAATTTCCCAGCCCATCGTCCTGGATGTCTGTGAGGTGCAGGTTTCGCTCTCGATCGGGGTAGCCATTTATCCCCAGGATGGCACCGACCCCGAGAAGCTGTTCAATCATGCTGATCTGGCCATGCGCTTTGCCAAGCGTGAGGGCCAGGGAAGGGTGCAGAGTTATGCGCGCTCCATGAATGAGAACTTTCTACGTCGTCTGACGCTGGAAGGGCTGCTCCGAGGTGCCATGGAACGGCAGGAGCTTTCTCTTTTTTATGAACCACAGGTCGACCTGGAAACAGGACGCTGCTTTGGGATGGAGGCCCTGCTGCGTTGGCATTGTGCGGAAGTCGGCATCGTTTCACCGGCTGAATTCATTCCAGTGGCTGAAGAGAGTGGTCTCATCATTCCCATTGGTGAATGGGTATTGCGGGAGGCCTGCCGGCAGGTTGTCGCCTGGAGGCAGGAAGGCCTGATTCTCGAGCGGATCTGTGTCAACATTTCGCCTGTTCAGATGTGCCAGCCTGGATTCTCTGATCTGGTTGAACAGGTGATGGAGGGAGCGGGATTGCCGGCTGGCTGCCTGGAGCTTGAAATCACCGAATCATCGTTACTCAATAACCCCGACGCTTGCCAGTCACTGCTGGGACATCTGAAAGGTCGGGGTTTGAAGTTCGCGATTGACGATTTTGGGACTGGCTATTCGAGTCTGCACCGTCTCAAGGAGTTCGATGTCGATCGCCTCAAGATCGACCGTTCCTTCATCATGAACATCACTTCTGAGAACTCCGATGTCGGTATCGTCTCGGCCATCATCAGCATGGGCCGATCTCTCGGGCTCGAGGTGATTGCTGAAGGCATCGAGCAGGAAGAGCAGGCAGAGATCCTGCGCAGCCTCGGCTGTGAACAGATCCAGGGTTACCTGATCAGCAGGCCCATGCCTGCTGATCAGGCGAGGTCCTTCATCGGGGAGCGGGTTCTGACCCTTCCAGGGGACATCTCCTCGCCGATGGCGGGCTGATCTCCGGGAAGGGATCTCCTGAGTCCTCAGGGGTTTCCCTGCTCCCTGCCAGGCGCCGTGGTCATGCCGTCAACGCTTCTGCCGGTGCCCTCCCTGGAGAGGGGCCACGGTCGATGGTGCCGCTGGGTTTCCGTTGGCGCTCCCCAGAATCCTCACCGTTGTCCTGCCTAGCCTGAAGGTCAGGTTCGGCTCGGCCGGATCCTTTCCGCGCTTCGGTTCTTCCTGGGGTCGATCCTGCCATGTGTCTCGACTGCAACTGCGGCCAGCCGGTCCCCGCCCCCCCCCGGCACCTGGAACTGGGACAGCGGCTCCTGGTTCATAACGATGCCCAGGCGGCCGCCAACCGGGAGCATTTCGCCAGTGCAGGGGTGCGGGTGGTGAATCTGCTTTCCTCACCGGGCTCCGGGAAGACCGCCCTTCTGGAACGTCTGGCCCGGGAGCTGGCCCCGCGGGAGCCTGGGGAACGGCATCCGATGGCGGTGATCGTGGGTGATCTGGCCACCGACAACGACGCCCGCCGCCTGCGGGCCGCCGGTGTGCCGGCCCTGCAGATCACCACCGGCCAGGCCTGCCACCTGGAGGCGGCAATGGTCCACCGGGCCGTCCACGACCTCGCCCACCTCGGCCATCCCCTTGCTGGCCTTGGGCTGCTGGTGATCGAGAACGTCGGCAACCTGGTCTGCCCGGCCGCCTTCGACCTCGGCGAGGCCCAGCGGGTCGTGCTGTTATCGGTCACCGAGGGGGAGGACAAACCGCTCAAGTACCCGGCCCTGTTCCACTCGGCTGACGTGGTGGTGATCAGCAAGGTGGATCTGGCCGCAGCCTGCGACTTCGATGGCCTCCAGGCGCGCCACCACATCGCCAGAGTGGCGCCCCATGCCCGGATCGTGGAGGTCTCCGCCCGCACCGGAGCCGGTATCTCTGGGTTGCTGGATGTCCTCGGCCTGGAACGGATGCCGGCCTCCGTGTGAGCGCGGCCTCCGAGGCCGGGGCGGCCCGGTTGCGCCTGGAGTGCCGGGGGGTGGTGCAGGGTGTGGGCTTTCGCCCTCTCGTGTGCCGGCTGGCGGCGGAACGGGGCCTGAGCGGTCAGGTGGAGAACGTGGCCGGCGCGGTGCGGCTGGAGCTGGAGGGGGATCGTTCCGCCCTTGAAGACTTCCTGTTCCATCTGCCGCAGCGCCTGCCGCCCCAGGCCCGTCTCGAGGCCCTCGAGCCCCAGTGGCTGGCCCCCCTGCGGAGGGCTGGGGAGGTTTCTCCGGCTGGGGTCAGGATCGTGGCCGGCGCTGGGGAGCCCCTCGGCATCGGCCTGATCGCCGTGGCCCTGGCGGCGGATCGGGCCCCCTGCCCCGCCTGCCTGGCGGAACTGGCCGATCCCGCCGATCGTCGCCACGGCTATCCCTTCATCAGCTGCTGCGACTGCGGTCCCCGCTTCAGCATCGCCACCGCCGAGCCCTACGCCCGGGCCCACACCACGCTGGCCTCCTTCCCCCTGTGCGCGGACTGCCGCCGGGAGTTCGAGGATCCCTCCGATCGCCGCTTCCATGCCGAGACCATCGCCTGCCCGGCCTGCGGCCCTCGACTGGCGTTGTGGGACGGGGCCGGGACACCGCTGGCCCCCAGCGATGGAGCCACCGGGGCAAGCCCCCCGGCGCTGATCCGGGCCTGCTGCGAGCGGCTTGCCGCCGGGGAGATCCTGGCCCTGCAGGGGGTGGGAGGCTTCCAGCTGCTGGTGGATGCGGCCAACCCCGCTGCCGTCGCCCGGCTGCGGCAGCGCAAGCGCCGACCCGCCAAACCCTTCGCCCTGCTGGTGGCCGAGGCCGAGGCCATGGCCCCCTTCTGCCGTATCGATGCCGCCGAACGGCGGGCCCTGGAGGATCCTGCCGCTCCGATCGTGCTGCTGCGTCGCCGGAAGGGGGCGGAGGCCCTGCCTGGGGTGGCCCCCGGCAGTCCCTGTCTGGGAGCGATGCTGCCGGCCTCGCCCCTGCACCATCTGCTGGCGCGCGCCTTCGGTCGTCCCCTGGTGGCCACCAGCGGCAACCTCAGCGGTGAGCCGTTGTGCACCGATCCGGCCGAGGCGGTGGCGCGGCTCGGGGCCGGAGCCGCGAACCCCATGGCCGATGCCTTCCTGGTGCACGACCGGGCCATCGCCCGCCCCCTCGACGACTCGGTGCTGCAGGTGATCGACGGCCGGCCCGCCTTGCTGCGTCGTGCCCGCGGCTATGCCCCCCTGCCCCTGAGCCTGGGGCCGGTCGATGCTGGGCTCCGGGATGGCGTGGTGGCCCTGGGAGGCGATCTCAAATGCGCCCCGGCGCTGGCCATGGACAGCCGGCTCTGGCTGGCCCCCCATCTGGGGGACCTGGCCGAGGGCCGGGGCCTGATAGTGCTGCAGGAGGGTCTGGCGGCGATCGAGCGGCGCTGGGGAACCCGGCTGGCCGCCATCGCCTGCGATGCCCATCCCGGATACCTCACTCACCAGCTCGCCGGATCCCAGATCTGGCCGAGGCGAACAGTGCCCCACCACCAGGCTCACGCCCTGGCTGTGCTGGCGGAGCACGGACTGGAACCTCCCCTGCTCGCCTTCACCTGGGACGGCCTGGGCTTCGCGCCTCGGGGGGGAGGCAGTGAGGGCGCCGCTGGCCCCCCCGGGCTGTGGGGGGGGGAACTGCTGCGGATCGGCTCCGATCGCGCGGAGCGGTTGGTGGGTCTGAGGCCCTTCCCACTGCCGGGTGGGGAGAGGGCCATGGTGGAGCCGAGGCGGGCGGCCCTCGGGCTTCTGGCGGCGGCCGGATCGGCTGCCCTGGAGCACCCGGGGGCTCACCACACCCTGGCGGCCTTCACGGCGGTGGAACGTGGCCTGCTGCTGCAGGCGATCGGCAACCGTTGCAACAGCCCCTGGGGCTCCAGCATGGGGCGGCTGTTCGATGCGGTCGCTTCCCTGCTGGGACTGACCCAGCGGACGAGCTACGAGGGGGAGGGGGGCCTGCGGCTGCAGGGGGCCGCCGGCCGGCGGCTCGAACCGTTCAGGGGGGAGGGGGACAGGGCCAGCCCGGCTCTGCCGCTGCGCGCCACCGGTCAGCTCGACGACGGTGCGGGCCGACCGCCCCGGCAGGGCGGCGCGGCCCCTGCTCTGGGCTGGCTCGACTGGGCTCCGCTGCTGGCGGGCCTGCTGGAGGCCATCGCAGGGGGAGCCCCGCCGGAAGCCTGCGCCGCCCGATTCCATCAGGCGCTGGCCGAGTCCCTGGCGGAGCTGGCGTGGCGGGCCAGAGAACCCGGTGGCAGCCGCATGGTTGCCCTGGCGGGGGGGTGCTTTCAGAACCGGCTGTTGCTGGAGGCGTCCATCGAGGCCCTGCGCCGCCGCGGGCTCAGACCCTTCTGGTCCGCCGCGGTTCCCTGCAATGACGGTGGCCTGGCCCTGGGACAGGTGTGGGCGGCCCTGGAGACGCTGGGATCAGCGGGCGGTGCGGGAGGAGGGAGAGCGCGATGAGCCTGTGAGATGACCTGGAAAGGCCCCAGGTTGCTCTCCCTTCTGCCATGCTTGCGCCATATCGATGGCTGGTTGGAACATCCCTTCGTCGTCTGCTTCTGAGCCTCTCAGCATCATGAAAGCTTCTCTCCTGTTCCTGCTGACACCACTGCTGATCCATCCGGCCCAGGCCCAGGTCGGAATCTCTCTGCAGGTTGGACAGCCAGGGTTCTATGGACAGCTGAACCTGGGTGGTTACGACCCCTACCCGCCTCCGCAGTTGCTCTACAGGCAGCCTGTGATCGTGGAGAGAGATGGTCGCTATCTCGGTCAACCGGTCTACATGCGGGTCCCTCCCGGCCATTCCAAGAACTGGGCCAGATATTGCTCCCGTTATGGAGCCTGTGGCCGCCCGGTCTATTTCGTGAGCGACGAGTGGTATGAAAGAACCTATGTTCCTCGTTACCAGCGTATTTACGCCGATAGGATCTACGTTGATCGGGATGATGACTATGATGAGCGTAAGCCAAAAAAATACAAGAATAAAAAATATTACAAGCGATATTGACCCCTCCCTGCCGCGTTTCTCCTCCCTTCTCCGGGTGAATCTGGTTCGAAGAGGGGCTTCTGGGCTGTTTCGTCCGGTCTGTCTATAACCGAGGGGGAGAGGACCTCCTGAGCCGCTGCCGCCATGTGTCTGGCCATTCCCGGTCGCATCCTGCGGATTGTGTCGGTTCCGCCTGCGGGAGACGCCTCGAGCCCGGCCCCGGTCGTTCCCCATGACCCCGCGGATCCCCTCTGGCGGATGGCCGAGGTGGACTTCGGCGGTGTGCGCCAGCAGGTGAGCCTGGCCTGCCTGCCCGAGGCGGCCATCGGCGACCGGGTGCTGGTGCACGTGGGCCTGGCCCTTAGTGTTGTCGACGACGAGCTGCCATGACGGCCACCAGCCTGCGGACCAGCACCGCCGCGATCACCGTCGATGGCAACGAGGCCGTGGCGCGGGTGGCCTACCGCCTCAACGAGGTGATCGCCATCTACCCGATCACCCCCGCCTCGCCCATGGGGGAATGGGCCGATGCCTGGAGCAGCGAAGGCCGCCCCAACCTCTGGGGCACGGTGCCGGCGGTGGTGGAGCTGCAGAGCGAGGCCGGCGCCGCCGGCACCGTGCACGGCGCCCTGCAGGCCGGGACGCTGACCACCACCTTCACGGCCTCCCAGGGGCTGCTGCTGATGGTCCCCAACCTCTACAAGCTGGCCGGAGAGCTGACGCCGGCGGTGCTCCATGTGGCGGCCCGCTCCCTGGCGGCCCAGGGGCTCTCGATCTTCGGCGACCACAGCGATGTGATGGCCTGCCGCGGCACCGGCTGCGTGATCCTCTGCTCCGCCTCGGTGCAGGAGGCGGGTGACTTCGCCGCCATCGCCACCCGGGCCAGCCTGAAAGGGCGGCTGCCGGTCCTGCACATGTTCGACGGCTTCCGCACCTCCCACGAGATCCAGAAGATCCAGCCCATCTCCGATGGGGTCCTCCATGGCCTGATGCCCATGGAGGAGGTGGCGGCCCATCGCCAGCGCGCCCTTTCTCCCGACCATCCGGTGCTGCGGGGCACGGCCCAGAACCCGGACGTTTACTTCCAGGCCCGGGAGTCGGTGAACCGCTTCTACGACGCCCTGCCCGGCCATCTGGAGGAGGCGATGGAGCGCTTCGCCGGGCTCACCGGCCGCCCCTACCGGCCCTACGAGTACGTGGGCGCCGCCGATGCCGAGCGGGTGGTGGTGCTGATGGGCTCCGGCTGCGAGACCGCCGAGGAGACCGTGGAGGCCCTGATCGCCGCCGGCGAACGGGTGGGCCTGCTCAAGGTGCGCCTGTTCCGGCCCTTCGCGGCTGGCCTGTTCACGGCGGCCCTGCCGTCGACGGTGCGGTCCCTGGCGGTGCTGGACCGCTGCAAGGAGCCCGGCGCCGGCGGTGAACCGCTCTACCTCGATGTGGTGGCCGCCCTCAGCGAGGAGTGGCCCGAGCGGCACGGCGACCGGCCCCTGCCGCGGGTGGTGGGGGGCCGCTACGGCCTCTCCTCCAAGGAGTTCACCCCGGCGATGGTGAAGGCGGTGCTGGACAACCTGCAGGCCGAGCGGCCGCTGAACCACTTCACGGTCGGCATCGACGACGACGTCACCCACCGCTCCCTGCCGTTCGCGGCGGGCTTCGGCGTGGAGCAGGCCGAGCAGGTGCGGGCCGTGTTCTACGGCCTCGGCTCCGACGGCACCGTCGGGGCCAACAAGGCCAGCATCAAGATCATCGGTGAGCACACCGATCTGTTCGCCCAGGCCTACTTCGTCTACGACTCCAAGAAGTCCGGCTCGGTCACGGTCTCCCACCTGCGCTTCGGCCCCCGGCCGATCCGCGCCCCCTATCTGATCGAGAGGCCCACCATGGTGGCCTGCCATCAGTGGGATTTCGTCGACCGCTTCGACCTGCTCGCCGGTGTCGGGGCCGGCGGCGTGCTGCTGCTCAACAGCCCCTACGACCCGGCGGAGAGCTGGCGGCGGCTGCCGGCGGCGATGCGCCGGCGCATCCGCGAGCTGGAGCTGCAGGTGTGGGTGATCAACGCCTACCGGGTGGCGCGGGAGGCGGGCATGGGCCAGCACATCAACACGGTGATGCAGGCCTGCTTCTTCGCCGTCAGCGGCGTGCTGCCGCGGGACGAGGCGATCGAGCGCATCCGCGACTCCATCCGCAAGACCTACGGCCGCAAGGGGGAGGCGGTGGTGGCCATCAACCTGCGGGCCCTCGACGCCACCCTGGCCCATCTGCAGCCGCTGGGCTGGCGTCAGCTGCCCCAGGAGGCGGAACTGCCGGCCCCCGGCCCTGCGGAGGATCGGCTGGCCGTGGCTCCCGCCTTCGTGCGCGAGGTGATCGCTCCGATGCTCCAGCGACGCGGCGACGATCTGCCGGTGAGCGCCCTCCCCTGCGACGGCACCTGGCCCACGGGCACGGCCCGCTGGGAGAAGCGCAACATCGCCGAGACGGTGCCGGTGTGGGAGAGCGACCTCTGCGTGCAGTGCGGCAAGTGCGTGATGGTCTGCCCCCATGCCGTGATCCGCGCCAAGGCGGTGCCGCCGGAGGCCCTGGCCGCGGCGCCGGAGGGCTTCCGGCAGGCCCCCGCCCGCGACCACGACCTCGCCGGCCGCAGCTTCACCATCCAGGTCGCCGTCGAGGACTGCACCGGCTGTGCCCTGTGCGTGGAGGTCTGCCCGGCGCGGGATCGCACCGAACCGCGGCGCAAGGCGATCAACATGGCCCCCCAGCGCCCCCTGCGGGAGACGGCGCGCGGCCACTGGGACTTCTTCCTGGGGCTGCCGGAGATGCCCCGCGGCACTCTCAACCTCCGCAAGATCGGCCAGCAGCAGCTGCAGGAGCCCCTCTTCGAGTTCTCCGGCGCCTGCGGCGGCTGCGGCGAAACGCCCTATCTCAAGCTGGCCAGCCAGCTGTTCGGCGACCGCATGCTGGTGGCCAACGCCACGGGCTGCTCCTCCATCTACGGCGGCAACCTGCCCACCACCCCCTGGAGCGCCAACGCCCAGGGGCGCGGCCCGGCCTGGAGCAATTCCCTGTTCGAGGACAACGCCGAATTCGGCCTGGGCATGCGGGTGGCGATCGACCAGCAGCGGCAGATGGCCCTGGAGCTGCTGGAGCGGCTGGGGCCGGCTCCGGAGCGGGCCGACCCCCTGCTGCCGGAGGATCTGGTGGTGGCGATCCGCGACGCCGACCAGCACGACGAGGCGGGCATCGCCGCCCAGCGGGAGCGGGTGGAGGAGTTGCGCCGCCTGCTGCGGGGCACCCTCCCCGACGGCTCCCGCGCGGCGGAGGCGTCCCGGCTGCTGGATCTGGCCGATGCGCTGGTGAAGAAGAGCGTCTGGCTGGTGGGGGGCGACGGCTGGGCCTACGACATCGGCTTCGGCGGGCTCGACCACGTGCTCGCCAGCGGCCGCGACGTGAACGCCCTGGTGCTCGACACCGAGGTGTACTCCAACACCGGCGGCCAGATGTCGAAGGCCACGCCGCGGGGAGCGGTGGCCAAGTTCGCCGCCGGCGGCAAGGCGGCCGGCAAGAAGGATCTGGGGCTGATGATGATGACCTACGGCACCGTCTACGTAGCCAGCGTGGCGATGGGGGCCCGCGACGAGCACACGGTGCGGGCGTTCCTGGAGGCGGAGAGCTACCCGGGCCCGTCCCTGATCCTGGCCTACTCCCACTGCATCGCCCACGGCATCGACATGGCGAAGGGGATGGAGCAGCAGAAGGCGGCGGTGGACTCCGGCCGCTGGCTCCTCTACCGCTTCGACCCGCGCCGCGCCGAACGGGGCGAGAACCCGCTCCAGATCGACGGCCACGGCCCGAGGCGACCCCTGGCCGAGGCGATGGCCACGGAGAACCGTTTCCGCATGCTCACCTACAGCCAGCCGGAGCGCGCCCGCGCCCTGGCCCGTGAGGCCCAGCGGGAGGTGGACCGGCGCTGGGCCGCCTACCGCGCCCTGGCGGAGTCCCATCAGTCGGAGGCAGAGGCATGAACCGTCCCGATCTCTCGGTCACCTATCTGGGCCTGGAGCTGCGCAGCCCCCTGGTGGTGGGGGCCGCCGCCCCCCTCAGCGAGGACCTCGACATGCTGCTGCGGCTGGAGGAGGCGGGGGCCGCCGCGGTGGTGCTGCATTCGCTGTTCGAGGAGCAGATCGAGCACGACCAGCTGGAACTGCACCGGGTGACCCTGCAGGGCGCCGACAGCTACGGGGAGGCCCTCAGCTACTTCCCGGAGCCCTCGATCTTCCACGTGGGCCACGACCTCTACCTGCGCCACATCGAGCAGGCCCGCTCCCGGCTCTCGGTGCCCGTGATCGCCAGCCTCAACGGCTCCCGCCCGGGCCGCTGGGTGCAGGTGGCGCGCCGGATGGAGGATGCCGGCGCCAGTGCCCTGGAGCTGAACATCTACTCGGTGCCCACCGATCCGGACCTCTCCAGCGAGGCGATCGAGACCCAGGTGCTGGAGATCGTGGCGGAGGTGCGCGCCGAGCTGAAGCTGCCCCTGGCGGTGAAGCTCAGCCCCTTCTTCACCAACTTCAGCGCCATGGCCAAGCGGCTGGCGGCCGCCGGCGCCGATGGCCTGGTGCTGTTCAACCGCTTTTACCAGCCCGACATCGACATCGAGGAACTGGAGCTGCGCCCCAACCTGCTGCTCAGCACCCCCCACGATCTGCGCCTGCCCCTGCGCTGGATCGCCCTGCTCCATGGCCGCCACCCGGTGGAGCTGGCGGCCACCGGCGGGGTGCACCGCGGCACGGACGTGGTGCGCCTGCTGATGGCCGGCGCCGCCATCACCCAGGTGGTGGCGGCGCTGCTGCGCCACGGCCCCGGCCGGCTGGCCGGGCTGGAGGAGGAGCTGAGCCAGTGGCTGCTGGAGCACGAGCACGCCACGGCCCGGGAGCTGATCGGCTGCATGAGCCAGCAGCGCTGCCCGGATCCGAGCGAATACGAGCGCTCCCAGTACATGCGCGCCGTTCAGACCTATCACCCCGCCGATGCGGCCGCGGCGCCCGGGCCGTGGTGAGCGCGCAGGTGAGGGGGGGACGGGATCAGGCTGCCGAGGTCAGGGGACTGGCCGCCGAGCTGGCCGCCCTCACCACCCGCCCCTGGACCCTGATGGAGGTCTGCGGCGGCCAGACCCACGCCATCGTGCGCTGGGGCCTCGACCAGCTGCTGCCCCCCGGCCTGCGGCTCATCCACGGCCCCGGCTGCCCGGTGTGCGTGACGCCGGCGGCCACCATCGACGCGGCCCTCGCCCTGGCCCAGCGTCCGGAAGTGATCCTCTGCTCCTACGGCGACATGCTGCGGGTGCCGGGCAGCGCCGCAGGCGGCGAGGCGGGGGATCTGCTGGGGGTGCGCGCCGCGGGGGGGGATGTGCGCCTGCTCACCTCGCCCCTGGAGGCCCTGGCCCTGGCCCGGCGCCATCCCGACCGTCAGGTGGTGTTCCTGGCGGTGGGGTTCGAGACCACCGCCCCGGCCACGGCCCTGCTGGTCCGCCAGGCCATGGCCGCCGGCGTGGCCAACCTCTCCCTGCTGCCGGCCCACGTGCGGGTGCCCCCCGCCATGGAGGCGATCCTCACCGCCGAGGGCAACCAGGTGCAGGGGTTCCTGGCGGCCGGCCACGTCTGTGCCGTGATGGGCACCGGGGAACTGCGGGAGCTGGCGGATCGGCACCGGGTGCCGGTGGTGGTGACCGGCTTCGAGCCGGTGGATCTGATGCGGGGGCTGGTGGCCTGTGTGCGGCAGCTGGAGCGGGGCGAGGCCCGGGTGGCCAATGCCTACGGCCGGGTGGTGCGCCAGGAGGGCAACCCGGCGGCCCGGGCCCTGCTGGCGTCGGTGTTCGAGCCGGTGGATCGGCCCTGGCGCGGGTTCGGTGTGATCCCGGCAGGGGGTCTGGGGCTGCGGGCTCCTTTCCGGGGGCTGGACGCTGCCCGCCTGCTGCCGTCGCCACCGCCGGCTGAAAGCGGCGCGGCCCCGCCGCCGCCGGCATCGGCCGAGGAGGAGGTCTGCATCAGCGGCCGGATCCTGCAGGGGCGGGCCAGCCCCGTCGACTGCCCGGCCTTCGGCATCGGCTGCACCCCGGAGCATCCGCTGGGGGCGCCGATGGTGTCCTCGGAGGGGGCCTGTGCGGCCTACCACCGCTACCGGCGCCGTGGCTGAAGCGGACCCGGGCGCCACTCCCCGGATCCGGCTTGCCCATGGCGGCGGCGGCACCCTGATGCAGGAGCTGATCGACGTCGAGCTGCGCCGCCTCTACGCCGATCCCGAAGGGGTGCTCCACGATGCGGCCCGCCTTTCCCTGCCCCACGGCCGGCTGGCCTTCACCACCGACAGCTACGTGGTGCAGCCGCTGGAATTCGAGGGCGGCGACATCGGCAGCCTGGCGGTGACGGGCACCGCCAACGACCTGGCCATGGCCGGAGCCCGGCCGCTGGTGCTCAGCCTGGGCCTGATCCTGGAGGAGGGCCTGGAGCTGGCGCTGCTGCGGCGGATCATCGACTCCCTGGCGGCCACGGCGCGCCGCTGCGGCATGGCCGTCGTGACCGGCGACACCAAGGTGGTGGAGCGGGGCAAGGGGGACGGGGCCTTCCTCAACACCAGCGGCATCGGCCTGCTGGAGACGGCCGAGCCGATCGATCCGCTGGCGATCGTCCCGGGCGACCAGCTGCTGGTGAGCGGCGATCTGGGCCGCCACGGGGTGGCGATCCTGGCCGCCCGTCACGGGCTGGATCTGCAGCCGCCCCTGGCCACGGACTGCATGCCCCTCTGGCCCGCGGTGGAGGCCCTGCTGGCGGCGGGGGTACGCCCCCACTGCCTGCGCGACCTCACCCGCGGGGGGCTGGCCAGCGCCCTGGCGGAACTGGCCGCCCCCAACGCTCTGGAGCTGGTGATCGAGGAGGAGCGCATCCCGGTGGCCGAGCCCGTGCGGCGCACCTGCGAGCTGCTGGGCTTCGATCCGCTCCACATGGCCAACGAGGGCCGCTTCCTGGCGGTGGTTCCCGCAGCCGAACGGGAGCGGGCCCTGGCGGTGCTGGCTCCGGGCGGGGGTGCCTGGATCGGCGCGGTGGCCGGTGGGACACCCCGGGGCCGGGTGCTGCTGCGCACCCCCTACGGCAGCGAGCGGGTGCTGGTGCCGCTCAGCGGCGAACTGCTGCCCAGGATCTGCTGATCCCGGGCCCGCTGCTCCCGGCCCCGGGGCTCACTGCACCGGTACCTGGGTGGGCTCGGCGCTGGGGGGCGGGCCCTTGCGGGGCACCTTCACGGTCAGCTGGCCCTCCCGGGCCGTGGCCTCGAGGGCGGCGGTGTCGGCGTCCTCCGGCAGGGTGAAACTGCGGGAGAAGTGGCCGTAGAAGCGCTCCACCCGGTGCATGCGGGCGCTGTCCTCCTTCTTCTCCTGCTGCCGTTCCCCCTGCACGGTGAGCACGCCGTGGTCGACGGTCACCTTGAGGTCCTCCTTGCGGACCCCGGGAATGTCGGCCTGAACCTCGTAGGCACCATCGGTTTCGACGATGTCGACCCGGGGGTTCCAGTCGGCCATGGCCCCGCCGGCGTTGCTGCGGCCGGCGGGCCAGGGCCAGGGGAGGGTGCGGGTGTAGCGGTCGAAGAGTTCCTCGACGTCCTTGAGAGTTTCCGAGGGGATGATGGCCATGACGTTGACTCCTCTTGCTGAAAGGGCGTGGGAGGGTCGGCTCGGGATGTCCTGGATCCGGAAGGGGCCTCCCTCCTGTTTCAAGACTAATTTTTGTTCCGCCCCCAGGGGCCTCGGCCCGCCGGCAGGACACATTCCTTACAACCCCTGGGGGGCCTTCAACCCAGGGGGACCCAGGGGCGCCGCCGCCACCCCTTGTGCAGGGCATCGGCGCCGATCACCAGCACCGGGGCCAGGGCCATGAGCCCCAGCCAGCCGGGGGGAAACGGCACCATGCCGAACACCGCGCTCAGGGGCGGCAGAAGCACCAGGCATCCCGCCACGACGGGCTCGCTGATCAGCCCCAGCAGCAGCAGTCGGTTGGGAAACCGCAGCGTCTCCCAGGCCGGACGGGTGTCGCTGCGGCAGGAGAGCAGCGCCCCCATCTGACCGGCCACGATCAGGCAGAAGGCCAGGGTGCCGGCCCGAGCCTGGATCGCCTGGACGGCGGCCGGGGCCGTGCCGTGGAGCAGCTGGGGGGCCAGGGTCCGGAGGGTGCTCCAGTCGACCCCTTCCTGGCGCCACACCAGCAGATAACCGGCTAGAGCCGTCAGGGCCTCCGCCAGGCCCAGCACCAGGTAGCCGCGCACCATCACGGCCCGGCTCAGCAACGGCCGATCCCGGGGACGCGGGGGCTGCCGCATCAGCCCCGCTTCGGGCATTTCCGCCCCCAGGCCCAGGGCCGGCAGGATGTCGGTACCGAGGTCCACCGCCAGGATCTGCAGCACCGTCAGGGCGGCCGGAATCCTCAGCACCACCATCGCCAGGAAGGGGACCGCTTCCGACACGTTCGCCACCAGGATGTAGGTGATGAACTTGCCGATGTTCGTCACCACCGAGCGGCCGTAGCGAACGGCCTCCACGATCGTGGCGAAGTTGTCGTCGAGCAGCACGACGTCGGCCGCCTCCCGCGCCACGTCGGTGCCGCTGCAGCCCATCGCCACCCCCACATCGGCGGCGCGCAGGGCAGGGGCGTCGTTGACACCGTCGCCGGTGACGGCCACCACCTCCCCCAGGGCGCGGTAGGCCTGGACCAGCCGCAGTTTCTGCTCCGGGGCCATGCGGGCGAACACCAGGCGCTGGCGGTACTTGATCAGCTGCCGAAGTTGGACGTCGCTGATGCGGCCCAGGGTGGCCCCCTCGATCACCCGCACCGGATCGGCCCCGCCCCGGTGGTGGGTCGCCGGCCCCCGGCCGGGGGCCGGTGCTTCGAGCAGACCGATCTGCTGGGCGATCGCCTGGGCCGTCAGGCCGTAGTCCCCCGTCACCATGGTGACCCGGATGCCGGCCTCCAGGCAGCGGTGGATCGCGTCGGGCACCTCAGGCCGCGGCGGGTCGTAGAGCCCGATCAGCCCCAGGAAGAGCTGCTCCGCCTCCAGGTCCTCCCCGGGTACGTCGTCGAGCGAGGCCCCCCCTGACCGCAGGGCGAGGGCCAGCACCCGGAAGCCCCTGGCGGCCAGGGCGTCGTTGGCGGCCACCACCTGCCGGCGCCGGTCGGCATCCAGCCCCTCGCCACCGGCCGCGGTGATCCAGCCGCTGCAGTGTTCGAGGACCTCCAGGGGGGCCCCCTTGGTGATCACCAGGGCCCGGGGGGTGGGGGCCGCCGGCGAGGCTTCCGCAGGGGGAGCCGCCACCTGGGGCAGGTCGTCGGCCCCGGGGTTCCAGTCCACCACCACGGTCATGCGCCGGCGATGGGAGTCGAAGGGGATCTCCCGGCGGCGGGGGTGCCGCCGCTGCTGCTCCTCGGGCGTCAGGCCGGCGGCGACCGCGGCCAGCAGCAGGGCGGTTTCGGTGGGATCCCCCACCGCCCGCCAGGGTTCGGCCGCGTGGGTGGCGCCCGGCGCGGATCGCTCCAGGCGGGCATTCGAGCAGAGGGCGGCACCGCGCAGCAACAGCCGCCGCAGCGGCTCCGACGGCTCCACCAGCCAGATGTCCTCCACCGCCATGCGGTTGCCGGTGAGGGTGCCGGTCTTGTCGCTGCAGATCACACTCACCGAGCCCAGGGTCTCCACCGCCGACAGGCGCCGCACCAGGGCCTGGCGTTTCGCCATCCGCTTCACGTTCAGGGCCAGGGTGAGGGTGACCTGGGGCAGCAGGCCCTCGGGCACGAAGGCCACGATGATCCCCATCGCGAACACCAGACTCTCCAGGGGGGGCATGCCGACGAACAGCAGATCGAGCCCGAATACGACGGCCCCGGTGGCCAGGGCGATGCTGGTGATGGTGCGCACGATGCGTCCCACCTGGACCTCCAGGGTGCTGGCGCTGCGCTGGGTGGCGGCCGCCAGCCGGGCCACCTGGCCGAACTCGGTTTCGGCTCCGGTGGCATAGACGATCGCCTCCCCCCGCCCCGAAGTGACCGTGGTGCCCGCCAGCAGCAGATTGGACCGTTCGCTGGTGGCCACCGGCGCTCTGGAGCGCACGTCAGGAAGGGGCTCGCTCTCGCGGGCCACCGGCAGGGACTCACCGGTGAGCACCGAGAGATCCACGTAGAGCCCGATGGCCCGGCTCACCCGGGCATCCGCCGGCACCTTGTCCCCTTCCTCGATCAGGATCCGGTCCCCCGCCACCAGCGCCTCCACCGGCAGGAAGCCCAGCTCCCGGTCGCGCCACACCTGCACCCTCTGCGGCAGGGCCCGGGTGAGGGCCGCCAGGGTCCGCTCCGCGTGGAATTCCTGCCAGAAGGAGAACAGGCCGTTGATCAGCACCACCGCCCAGATGGCCCAGCCCAGCTGGGGGGTGCGCGCGGCGAAGGCCAGACCGCCGGCCACCCAGAGCAGCAGGGCCATGAAGTGGACCATCTGATCCACGAAGCGCAGGGCCAGCGGCCGTCGCTTCAGGGGAGGGAGCCGGTTGGGCCCGTAGCGCACCAGACGCCGCTCGGCCTCCTCCCGGCTGAGGCCATCGGGGGAGGTCTGCAGCGCGGCGCAGACCTGCGCAAGGGGCAACGACCAGATCGGCTCGGAGGCGGCCTGCAGCACGGATCTCCCGGTTCGTTTGCCGTCATCCTGGCCCGGACCGCCGCTGAACCTGGCCAGTTTCCTTAGGTTGACGAGTGCTTCCCACCGGGCCTGCCATGCTTCCGCTCCAGCTGCGGCGTTGGCTGAGCGGGATCGCCGTGCTGCTGCTCACGGCTCCCGCGCTGGCCGCCGCAGCCGAAGCGGGCAACGGCACCCTCTGGCGGGTGCGCAACGGGGCGGGCACGGTCTACATCGCCGGCTCCCTGCATCAGCTCCGCACCGATCGGGACGTGCTTCCCCCGTCCTATGGCCAGGCCTACGAGGCCTCCGAACGGCTGGCCATGGAGCTCGACATGGATGCCCTCCGCCCCACGGACCTGGCCGGCGAGCTGGTGGCCCGCGCCATCGATCCCACAGGACGTTCGCTGCGGGCCAGCCTCGGGGAGCAGCGCTGGCGCCTGCTGGAGCCGCGGCTGGCGGGCCTGGGCCTTCCCCTGGAGGCCCTCGAGCGGTTCGAGCCCTGGGCGGTGGCTCTGCTGCTGGCCTCCAACGACTTCCTGCGGCGGGGGTACTCACCCGCCAGCGGTGTGGAAGGTCAGCTCCAGGCCCGCGCTGCCGCCGACCACAAGCCCATCGACGGCCTGGAAACGCCCCTGGTCCAGTTCGAGCTGCTCGACGGCCTGCCCCGCAAGGATCAGATCGGTCTGCTCGACCTCACTCTCGAGGAGCTCGACAGGGTGGGAACGCTGCTCGAATCGCTGGAGAGTGCCTGGCGAGCGGGGGATCTGGAGCGGCTCGACGGTCTGCTGCTGAGGGAGTACCGCCTGCGTCCGGATCTCTACGAACGCCTGGTGGGGGCGCGCAATGCCCGCTGGGTGCCGCCGATCCGGAGCTTTCTGCAGCGTCCCGACGACACCCTGGTGGTGGTGGGGCTGCTGCACCTGCTCGGCGAGCGGGGTGTGATCACCCTGCTGCGAGATCAGGGGATGGCGCCGGAACGCTTCATCGACGGCCGCTGGCAGGCGGCGGATCCCTAGGTCCGATGGCTGGGTCGCAGGGCCCAGAGAGGCTCGTCGCTGCTGGTGGTGCCCCGCCGCACCCCTTCCAGCAGGGTGAGCACCTGCTCGTCGTCGAGTTGATCGAAGCGTTCGTACCACTCCCCCACTGAACGCAGCCGCGGCACCGCCCTCAGCACCTCCAGGCGGTCGACGAGGGTATGGAGCATCGGCAGCAGGCTCTGGTCGACCACGGGGACAGCCAAAGAAAGGGAGGCCGGACCGGTACTGCGCAGGGAGAGCAGGGCGGCCCGGGTGGTCATGCCGGTGGCGATGCCGTCATCGACCACGATCAGATGGCGGCCGGCCAGGTGGATCGGGGCGGGGTCGCCGAACCGCAGCTGGCGGCGCTCCAGTTCCTGCCGCTCCGCCGCCACCAGCTCGCTGCGTTCCTCCGCACCCGGGCCGGCCGGGTCCTCGGCCCATAACACCACCCCACCGGGGGCGATGGCACCCACCGCCACCTCCGGTTCCCAGGTACGGGCCAGCTTGCGCACGGCCCAGGTGACCACCGGCAGCTGGAGGCGCTCCGCCATGGCGGCAGCCACCGGTACGCCGCCCCGGGGCAGGGCCACCAGGATCGTGCTGTCGCCCTCAGCGCGCTGGTCTTCAAAGCGACGGGCCAGGGCCTGGCCGGCGTCCCGGCGGTCTCGCCAGAGTCGATGGGATGACGGCATGGGCCTCCCGCCGCAAGGGTTCCTGATTCATCCTCCTCCTGCTGCGGCCCGACCCCGGTTCAGCCGGGGGATCGGGATCCCGCCTCCCTTGCGCCCGGCACGTCAAACCGTTGATGGGGCGGGCCGACCGCTTGCGGTACCTGTGACGTGGCCCCCGGGATCGCTCCAGGGTGAATGGGAGCCCTCCGCCGACCAGTCTGGGCCGGGGACTCCACCTGCAAAAGAATCCGCAAGACTCACGAGCAGATCATCCGCAGGCGCAAGACGGCTGGGCAGCTGATCGCCCAGGGCAGGACCGTCGCCGATGGCTGCCGCGTCATCGAGCTGAGGCAGCCCCCCTCCCACCCAGCGGGAGAAGGAGAACGCCCATGTCCAACCGCAGGCTTCTGCGAAGGAGTGGAGGCTACTGGCAGAGGCTGGCCCGGAGACAGCGATGCTCAAGGAGTTGGCCGATGGAAACGTCTGAGCCCATCCGCTGGGGCCCCCGCATGGCCTGTCGCCTGCAACGGGACTTCAGGCAACCTCACCCCGCACCCCGCCCCCCCAGTTCCCACCCCTTCACGATCCGGTACACACTCGGCACCACAAACAGGCTGAGCACGGTGGCCAGCAGCAACCCGGAAAACACCACCGTGCCGATACTGATGCGGCTCACCGATCCAGCCCCGCTGGCGAACAACAGGGGCAGGAAACCCGCCAGCGAGGAGAACGCCGTGAGCAGAATCGGCCGCAATCGCGCGACGGCCGCTCCGTGGATCGCCTCCTCCAGGCCCATGCCGGCGGCCAGGCGCTGGTTGGCGAATTCCACGATCAGGATGCCGTTCTTGGCCGCCAGGCTGATCAGCACCAGCAGGCCCATCTGGCCGTACACATCCAGCGGCAGGCCCCGGATCGCCAGCCCCGTCAGGCCCCCCAGCACCCCCATCGGCACCGTCACCAGGATGATCAGCGGATCGATGAAGTTCTCGTAGAGCCCCGCCAGCACCAGCACCATCACCAGCACCGCCAGGGCGAACACCCGCAGATTGCCGCCGCCGGCACGGGCCTCCTCCCTCGCCAGGCCCGCCCATTCGAGATCCGTCGCGGTGGTGTCGCGATCCCTCTCCACCTGCTCCAGCACCGCCATGGCCTGACCGGTGCTCACCCCTTTCTTCGGGATGGCGCTGATGCTGATCGAGCGCACCAGCCGCGAATGGTTGATCGAGCTGGGTCCGGTGCCTTCCTCCACCCTGACCAGCTCGCTGAGGGGAATCAGCCGATCGTTGCGGTTGCGTACCTGGAGCGCCAGCACGTCGTCGCCGCTGGCGCGGGCCCCGTCCTCCAGCTGGATGATCACCTTGCGCACCTGGTCTCCCTCGAAGCTGTCGTTCACGTACTCACTGCCGAAGCTGGTGCCCAGCACATCCACCAGCTCATCGAGATCCACCCCCAGCGAGGCCAGCCGCAGGCGATCGGGCACCAGCTTCAGCAGGGGCGCGTCGGCACTGAACCGGGTGGAGACCCGATCGAACTTGCCGGTGGCCTGGGCGGCGGCGATGAAATTCTCGGCCTCCGCCTGGAAGGCATCCAGGTTCTGCTGGCCGCCGCTGGTGTCGAGAAGATCCATCTCCAGGCCCCCTTCGCTGCTGAAGCCCCGCACCGTGGGCGCCTCGCTGAGCAGCACCAGGGCATCGGTGATCTCCCGCCGCAGGCTGGCATTGAGCCGATCGCCCACCGCGCTGCTGGATTGCTCCGGCCCGCTGCGCTCGGTGATCGATTTCAGCCGCAGAAAGAAGATGCCCTTGTTGGAGGAGCTGTCGCCGAAGGAGCGACCGGCATAAAAATTACCGCCGGCGATCAGGGGCTCCCTGGCCACCACCGCCCGCACCCGCTCCATCACCTCCTGGGTGCGGGGCAGGGCCATGCCGTCCGGCAGGATCACCACCCCCCGCAGCTGCCCGCCGTCCTCCTGGGGGATGAACGCCTTGGGGCGCTGCTGCAGCACGAACCCCGTCAGCAGCAGGCCCAGCACCAACAGAACCACCACCCGTTTGCGCCAGCGCAGCACCCGGCTCAGCCAGCGGTCATAGGGGGCCTCCAGGGCTTCCAGGGCCCGGCGGGGCGGGTCGATCCAGCGCAGCAGCCAGGCCGGTTCGCGCCGCTCGGCGTGCAGCAGCTTGCTGGCCGCCACCGGCGTGAAGGTGAGGGCGTTGAAGGTGGAGAAGACGATCGTGCCGCCGATCGTCAGGGCGATCGGGGCGTAGAGCCGGCCCAGGCTGCCCTGCAGGGTGAGCACCGGCAGGAACACGGCGATCAGCACCAGAGAGGTGGCGATCACCGCGCCGCCCAGCTCCGCCATCGCTTCACGGGCGGCCTCCAGGGGCGGGCGGCCCCGCTCCAGCCGGCGGCCGATGTCCTCGCTCACCACGATGGCGTCATCCACCACCAGGCCGGTGGCCAGCACCATGCCGAACAGGGTCAGGGTGTTGATTGAATCGCCGCTCAGCTTCAGCACGGTCAACGTGCCGATCAGGGCCACCGGCACCGCCAGGGCGCTGATCACCGCCAGGCGGCTGTTGCCCAGTCCCAGCAGCAGCACCAGGAACACCAGCAGCACCGCATCGCGCAGGCTGGCGGTGGTGCGATCGATGCTGGTGCGGATGGTGTCGGCCTCATCGACGATCAGCTGCAGGTCCACCCCCGGCGGGAAGCGGGGGGCCAGATCGGCGAGGGCGGCTTCGACGCCGCGGCTCACCTCCAGGGCGTTGCTGCCATCGCGCTGGAAGATGCCGATGGCGATCGTGGCCTTGCCCTGCAGGTTGGTGGCGATGGCGTCGTAGCTCTCGGTGCCGAGGCTCACCCGGCCCACGTCCCTGAGCAGGACCACCCCGCCGCTGCCACTTCGGGCCACCACCAGCTGCTCGAACTCCGCCGGGGTTCGCAGGCGCCCCTCCCCCTCCATCCGCAACGGCAGGGTGACCACCTGGTCGGCAGGAGATGGTGCCTGGCCCGTCTGGCCGAGGGCTGCCAGCACGTTCTGCTCCTGGAGGGCATCCCGCACCTCGGTGATGGTGACGCCGCGCTTCTCCAGCTGTACCGGATCCAGCCAGAGCCGGAAGGCCAGCGCCCCCCCGCCGAACAGGCGCACCTCTCCCACGCCAGACACCCGTTGCAGGCGGTCCTTCACCACCTGGTCCACCCAGCCCCCCAGGAAGACCTCGTCGTAGCGCTCCTTGTCGGCGTCGAAGCTGAGGATCATCAGCAGGTCGCTGGAGGTGCGCCGCACCTGCACCCCGAAGCGGGCCACCTGGGCCGGCAGCTGGCGACCCACCACCGCGGTCTCGTTCTGGGTGTTGATCTGGTTGAGTTCCGGGTTGCCCCCCTCGAAGCTCAGCGAAATGCTGCTGCCGCCGGCGGAACTGGTGGAGCGGATCGCATCCAGCCGCTCCAGCCCGTTGAGCTGTCTCTCCAGGAGGGTGGTCACCCCCTGCTCCACCACCTCCGGGCTGGCGCCGGGATAGTTGGCCCGTACCGACACCTGGATCGGCGCGATCTGGGGCAGATTCTCCACCTTCAGCCCCGGCAGGCTGACCAGCCCGGCCAGCAGCACCAGCAGGCTGAGCACCAGGGTCAGCACCGGCCGGCGCAGGAAGGGCTCGGAGATCGACTTCACGGTATCGCCGGGCTGACCACCGACCTTTCAAGCGAGCAGATCCTGGCAGGTTGAGCGTGCCCTCGGGGATCAGCGCGAGTCGCGCTTCAGCACGGCGTAGAGGTAATCGGGGGACTTATAACGGCTGGGCAGGCAGATGTGGAGCTGCTCCAGCCGGCTCCAGCAGACGGTCCGCTGGATCTCCTCCATGGTGCGGCCTTCCTTGAGCAGGAGCCGCATCGCTTTGCAGTAAAGGGAGTATTTCGCCTCCAGCTCTCCGATCGTGGGGGACTGGCCCTGGATCTGGGGCATGGCGGAAGGGGGCATCCGGGGTTTTCAGGGATGCCCTGCCACTCTACGAGCTGGCCAGCATCCCCCGGACGCCGGCATCCCGTTCGGGGGGCGCATGGGAGAGGGTGGCGGCCTGGGTGTCGCTGAGCCTGCCGGCCCCGTGCAGCACGGCGGTGATGCGCTCGATGTCGAGCACGGCATGGCAGCGGTAGCCCCCCCGGGCGAGCCGCTGGCGGGCACTGGTGTCCGCCTTGCCGCCGTGGTCGATGAAGACCACCACGTCCTCCACCTCGAGGCCGGAGCTCTCCAGCTTGGCGATGCCCTCCAGCACACTCCCCCCGGTGATCAGGATGTCGTCGACCACCACCACCCGATCGCCCTCCTCGAAGTCCCCTTCGATCAGGCGGCGGGCCCCGTGGGCCTTCACCTCCTTGCGGGGGTAAAGCAAGGGCTTGTGCAGCTGCAGCGACAGGCCGGTGGCGGTGGGCAGGGAGCCGTAGGGGATGCCGGCGATGCGATCGAAGACCAGCTCCCCCAGCTGGCCGGCATAGGCATGGAGCACCCGGTGGAACAGGTTGGGATCGGAGATGATCTGGCGCAGATCGACGTAGTAGTTGAAGACCGCCCCGGAGGCCTGGACGTAGTCGCCGAACAGCAGGCAGCCGATGTCGAACAGGTCGAGGATCAGGCTGGCCATCGGATCGTCCGTCCCGCCAGCCCCCATCACCGTCCCGGCGGAGGGGGCTGTGCTGTCGGCCCGGCGTTCCGGCAGCCAGAGGCTGCAGACGTCGCTCTGGTCGCGGGCCCGCATCTCCAGCCAGCGGTCACGCCGTTCGCTGATGCGTTGCTTGAGGGCGGCCGAGCGCTCGGCGATGTCGTCCTCCACCAGCAGGTTCTGGGGCAGGGGCATCAGCAGGCCATCGGCCGCCGGACTCAGCCCGGCCTCCAGCAGGGCATCAAGCCGGTCCTCCTCCCCCCACAGGCTGCGCAGGATCAGGAAGCGCTCGGGGGCCTCCTGGCGCACCCGGGCCAGGATCGCCGGATCGCTGGTGCCCACCTCCAGCAGCAGCTGGTCGGGGGTGGCCCACAGCTGGCACTCGCGCACGATGCGCAGGTAGAGGGGATCGCTCTCATCGGGGTGGTGCTGCAGCACCTTGGCGGCCGCATTGGAGCTGTGGCAGGTGATCACCACCGCCTTCTCCGGATAGAGCAGGAAGGGAGCGGCGATGTCCTGGCCGGCCAGGGGGGAGAGGGTGACGCCGTCGGCGCCGAGCTCGCGGAACAGGTAATGGGCCAGGGCCGAGGAACTGTTCAGATCCCCGTGCTTGGCGTCGATGATCAGGGGGATCTCCAGGGGGACCAGCTCCCGCACCTCCCGCAGCAGGTCCAGTCCGACGGGGCCCAGGGCCTGGTAGAAGCCCAGGCTGGGTTTGTAGGCGCAGACGTGATCGGCCGTGGCCTCCACCACCGCCTTGATCCAGTGGCGCGCCTGGGAGAGGAACGACCGTCCCCCCATGCCGCGGCGGTGCGCCCAGGCCTGGAGCATCTCCGGGTTGGGGTCGAGGCCGGTGACCAGAAGCGACTGACGGGCGGCGATGGCGTCGGTGAGCCGGACGAAGAAGCCCATCGCGAGGGGGTGGTTGCCCAAGGTGCTAAGCCGAGGGCCGCTGCGGGCGTGTGCCGGCGACACAGCTCTTATTGATCCGTAGGGCTCCGATCAGTGCTCCCCCAGCACCGCGGGGTAGTCGGGACGCCAGCGGCAGGCCTCGAGACGGGCCAGGGCCTCTTCCCGGTTGCCGGCATGGCGGGCCAGTCCCTCCTCGACCGCCGCGATCGCCACCGCTTCGGCCACGGCCCGGGACACCTCCTGCACCGCCCCCAGGGGGGGCATCAGGGGCGCATCGGGGTCGCTGGCCGCAGGGATCACCCCGGCCAGGGCCTCGATGCTGGCGTCGATCATGGCTTCGCTCACCTCCCGGGCGCCCACCGCCAGAGCGCCGTAGCCCAGGCCCGGGAACACAAAGCAGTTGTTGCACTGGCCGATCTCCCGCTCCTGGGGCTGGCCGTCGCTGCCGGTGGTGGCCACCGGAGCGAAGGGGCTGCCGGTGGCCACCAGCGCCCGGCCCCGGCTCCAGCGCAGCAGGTTGTCCGGGGTGATCTCCGCCAGGACGGTGGGATTGGAGAGGGGCAGCACGATCGGCCGTTCGCAGCCGCGGCAGAGGGCCTCCACCACCGCCTGATCGAACGCCCCGGCGGCGGTGGAGGTGCCGATCAGCACCCCCGGTTGCACCGCTTCGATCACTGCCAGCAGGCCGAAACCTTCGCCGGAGCCCAGGGCGGTGGTCGCCATCCGGTCGCCGAAATATTCGCGCAGGCGCTCCGGCGTCTTGGCGAAGGGGCGGGCGCCCTCGCTGAGGGCCGGGCTGCCGCTGTGGAGCAGCCCATCGCGATCGATCAGCCAGAGGCGATCGGCGGCCCCGGCGGCGGTGAGGCCCTCCCGCTGCAGCAGGCGCCAGAGCCGCTCGGCGATGCCGCAACCGGCACTGCCGGCCCCGAAGATCACGATCCGCTGGTCGGCCAGGCGCTGGCCGAGGCCCCGCAGGCCGGCCAGGATCGCCGCGGCGGCCACGCCGCTGGTGCCCTGGATGTCGTCGTTGAAGCTCGGCACCTGGCCCCGGTAGGCCTCCAGCACAGGGCGGGCATGGGCGGCGCCGAAGTCCTCCCAGTGCACCAGAGCACCGGGGCACACCTGGATCACCGCCGCGATGAAGCGATCCAGGAAGGCGGTGTAGGCCTCCCCCTGCAGCCGGGGCTGACGCAGGCCCGGGTAGCAGGGGTCAGCAAGCAGTTCGGGCCGGTCGGTGCCCACATCGAGCATCACCGGCAGCCCCCGGGCGGGATCCAGGCCGGCGCAGAGGGTGTAGACGGCCAGCTTCCCCTGGCAGATCTGGATGCCCCCCACCCCCTGGTCGCCGATGCCGAGGATGCCCTGGGCATCGGTGACCAGCAGCAGCTCGGGCGGGCCGCCGCCTGTGGCACCACAGGCCTGGGCCAGCAGCTCCTCGAGCCGGTCCTGCTGGGGGGCCGCCAGGTAGATCCCCTGGCTGGGGCTGCGGTAGGTGTGGCTGAAGTGCTGGATCGCCTGCCCCACCGTGGGGGTGTAGACGATCGGCATCGCCGCCTCGATGTGGTCGGCCAGAAAGCGGTGGAACAGGGTGACGTTCCGCTCCCGCAGCGTCTGGAGGTAGGCGTAGCGCTCCAGATCGCTGCCCATGGCCCCGAAGGCCTGCCAGCAGCGCTCCACCTGGTTTTCAATGGTCTCCACCTGCCAGGGCAACAGGGCCTCCAGGCCCAGAGCCCGCCGCTCCGCCCGGCTGAAGGCGGTGCCCTTGTTCAGGAGGGGATCGTTGAGCAGCGCAGCACCCCGGAGGCCGGTGCTCCGCTGGCGAGGGGGGTCGGCGACCACGGTGTGCTCCTGGTTCCGCTGGCGCCCCCATCATCCACGGGCTGGGGGGAGGGGGGGCTGGGGGTCGGGTCGCTGGATCACCGAGAAAGCCATAGGTATCGCTCCATCATCAGGAAATCAAATTCGGATACCTTTTGGCGATCTGATTGGCGGTCCTGCGTATATCAATCTCGAAAGTACCAGGCGTAAATTCCTCCATTGATAAATAGTCTTTAGAGAGCAAAGGGTTTCCAGGTTCGCAATGGTGTTCATAGGTGGAAACAACGCATGGCCTTTGAGGAGAATGAATAAAGATGATTTTCGATCCATCCGATGGTATTTCATATGGCTGTTCATCGGTATAGATTTCCACCGGCCGGGCCTTCAGGCCAAGAAGCTTCTGGCATTGGCTGATGGCGTAGGAAAGTGTTGATGCTCTCATGGTGACTGACATTCGCAATCACCCGGAAAATGCCAGTCTAAATGAAAGACAAGCGTCCTGAGGTAGCGATCCAAGCCCACAGTGGTGCAAGGCAGCACGGAGGGCCGCCTTTGCGAGCATTCGCTTAAGATCAGAGATGTTGTTGGATTCCCTGGTAATCGCGGATTCCTTCGATAATTAATGATGAAAGGAGCCATTCCCTGGTGATTGGTGGATGGTGTGAATCCAGGTGGAGATTTCCTGCGCATATATCAGCGTGATTCCCGTTTGCAAAATCAGAGTTGAATGTTCTATAGGGAAGCCAGCACATGGCCGAGAGCTTATCAGCGTGTGGATTGGAAGCCGGATAAACTGATCGGTGTTTGGTTGGGCGTCGATGCTGGCCGGGCCGACTCATCCTTATTTGTATGAGTCCGAGCTCATCGTCTTTGCGGCCTGTTGTTACCAACATCAGACTCGGTGCTGTGTTCCATGTCGACCACGCTGTAATTAAGATCCCTCTTTCTATGGATTTGCTTTCCTCGCAATGGATAGTCACACACGTCGTGGTCAAAGCGCTGGTCTATGACGAAGCCTTTTAGAACCCCATCTCCGGTATTCCTCAACTGGTGCGCTTAGCCGCCAGCCCGATAGTCGATGAAATCGCCGACTTTGACCCCATACTTCGTTTCTCCGATGATGGCTTGAGCTTCGCCTTCCAAGATGTCAATGAATTCGTCGAATCCAGTTAGGCTCGCAATATCTCCGAGAGACTTATTCGTACGCTTGGCGTTATCGTTAAGGGGATGGGTCTTCCGGATGTCTTCACAGGCCTAGGCTTCTTCCTTTGTGGCAACGTATGCTTTCATGCTACTATTCAGGAAAAACGTGATGCTGTTCCTGAGTAATAGCCAGTGAATGCTAATGGTATCAAAAAAATCTACGATATCCCATGTCCACTCCTAAGGCTTGTTCGAAGGTGTCGCTTCTCCAAAATACAGCGGATGCGGAACTTCGCCCAATCAGCAGAGCTCAGGCCCCATCCTCTTCAATGCTCTCCCCTGTGCTCAACTTCAGGCCGTGAGCAGAAGTGACCTCACGAATGGGGCCATGGGCACCTGGCCTGGCTCTGCCGCTGGCGCTCTAACGAGAAGACCTGCTTCCAGTCGTTCTTCATGCTGATCAGGATCCATCCCTGCTGCTTTGCTTCTTCCTAGTGCTTCAGGGTGAAGGTGCCCACCTTGGTGTCCGCCAGTTCCTGGGCTGAACCGTGGCCGAAAGTGCCCTGGTTCCAGCCCGGTTCACGATGGGCGAGATCCGGACCATCCCGGAGTTCTCCCCGCAGGACAACCCGCACCACCCGGAGGCATTCTTCCAGCGGGTCTTGGGCCTCCTTATCGGGGCCGGCGAAGGGTGTCGGAAGGACGCTCACCGAAGAGGTCTGCGTACTGCCGGGCGAAGTGGCCAGGGTTGAGGAAGCCCCATTCGGCAGCGAGCGCGACGATCTTCGTCTGACCTGGATCGGTCCCCAGGAGTTCCTGACGGATGCCATGCAGGCGCTGAAGCCGTAGATAGGTCATCGGACCCATCCCCAGGTGCTCCCGGAATCCCTGGATCAGGCTCCGCCGGCTTGTGTGCAGCTCCCGGCAGAGGCCCTCCAGGTGCATCGGCTTGCTGGGGTGGGCCTCCATCCAGTGCTGGGCCGCCTTCACCAGCTCAATCCGCGAAGGGGGCCGGGGTAGCCCGCCGCTGGCATCGCCGCCATGGACAAGGGCTTCCAGCACCAGGGGGATCAGATCGTTGCTCACCAGCTCGTCGAAACCAGCCACCTGCTGAAGGGTGGGATCGGTCTCGAGCGTCGCGAAGAGCTGGCGCAGGTAGCGCCGCAACCGCGCAAACCGGCCTGGATCCAGGGTGAGCCAGTTGCGGGGCAGCACCTGCTCCAGCACGGAGCAGCCGAGCCGGTCGGCCCGATGGAGGAACTCCCTCCGATGGATCATCAGCAGGGCCATGCCGCACGGGCCAAAGGTGGTCAGATGGATCTCGCCGGCGCCGGAGAGCCCGAACAGGGCCCTGGGCAACAACGGCTGGCCATGGCTGCGGATCGGGGCTGGCGAGGTCGCATCTCCGTCCAGATCCCTGTCCAGATCAATCGCCACGATTTGGCTGCCACGCGGCTTGGGGCCGGCACAGTGAACCGACCTGTCGACCCGGATGCGAAGCAGCCGCAGCGGACCCAGCAGCAGGGGCAGCAGAGTTCCGCTCAGCTCACCCCCGGCGAGCTGAGTGACCTTCAGGGACAGGCCGAGGGCGTCGAGCCTG
This sequence comes from uncultured bacterium, assembly GCA_942491175.1. GTDB lineage: Bacteria > Cyanobacteriota > Cyanobacteriia > PCC-6307 > Cyanobiaceae > Cyanobium. The sequence continues at coordinate 51,700 of CALNZO010000023.1, forward strand.
GCCTGGAGGCACTCAACGCTGTCAATGGTCAGCAGGGGAGGCATCTGAACAAAGTCGCATCGTCTGCGGGTTTGTCTCTGACCATTCTGGCCTCAGTTGTGGGCGCCCTATGGGCGTTGATGCCAAGCATCACCGCACCAAAAGGCCTCCAGCACTACCCGCTGAGCGGATTCACCTGCGGCTAACGCGCAAACGAAAAGATCTGTTTCCAGTCGTTCTTCATGCTGATCACCACCCATCCCTGCTGCTTGGCTTCGTCGTAGAGCTCCTGGGTGAAGGTGCCCACCTTGGTGTCCGGCAGCCCCTGGGCTGGGCCGTAGGCATACTCCCTGCTGGCATCATCGTGCAGCACGATCATCGCCAAGTTGGCTTCTCCCCCTCCCTTGGCGTATTCCAGCATCTGCCGATCGCCGGTGGAATTCCCGAATGCCGCCGTGGGCCTGCGACCGATCATCAGATGGATGCCTTCGGGCTTGCCAGCGTTGTTGTTGTCGAGCAGAAGCTTGGGTTCCTTGGTGAGAAAGGGCGTCCCCGTGCTGGTGTAGCCGTAGCGGGTGCTGCCAGCGGTTCCGATCACCTGTTCAGGGGGGATTCCATAGATGTCGTTGGCGTAGACACGCACAAAATCCTGTCCACCACCCGTTGCGATGTAGGTGCGAAAGCCCTCGGCGCGCAGGAGCTTGAGCAGCTCCTGCATCGGCTGATAGGTGAGCTCAGTGTAGGGGCGTTTCCAGCGTGGATGTTTCGCCGTGGCGAGCCAACGTTTCACCTCTTGATTGAAGGTGTCAAGAGGCATTCCGGTGAGGGTGGCGGCTGCCAGTTTCTCAAGATCCGGCAACGTCAGGCTCTCCAGATTCGTTATATCACCTGACAGCCCAGAGAGCACGGTGGCGTAGGGCTTCTCCCGGGCAAGCTCAGGCTTGGCTTTCACCAGCTCTGGCACCCGTTCGAGGATGTACATCACCTGGGTGTACATCGGGTGTTCCACCCAGAGGGTGCCGTCCTGGTCGAAGGTGGCGATGCGTTGCTCTGCAGGAACGTAGTCAGGACTGCTGGGATCGGTGGTCTGGGAGACAAAGGTGAGGATGCTGTCTTTGGCAGCCCCAGGGTTCCAGGAAGGAAGCGGATCCAGCGGCTTCGCAGAAACTCCTGGCAGGCCGAAGACAACGGCCAGCAGTGTGGCGCAGAGCAGCGTTCCCAGCGACTGAATGATGGTTCTGCGCCTCAGTGGCATCGTCGATGAATCGCTCATGAGCCTGAAAGGGATTGCAGATCCGAGGCAGTCATCGATTTCAAGTGGATTCTGAGCCAGCCGAGGGGCTCAGCTGATCCGCCCGGAAGGTCTTCAGGATGCTGACGCCGGAGAGAATCAGATTGATGCCCACCAGCAACCCGAGCAGGCTGAGGGAATCAAAGGGCCAGTTGCTCCAGATCAGGATGCCAAGAATAATGCCCGCAATTCCATTGATCAGCAGCAGCTTTCGATGCTCCTCTCTCCCCTCAAAGGCATGGATCACTTGGATGGATCCCTGGATGAAGAACAGAATGCCGATCACCAAGGTGAGATCCAAGATCGAGAAGACGGGATGACGCAGGATCCAGAAGCCAACGATCAAATAGAAGATGCCGATCAGGATGGTCAGCAGATGCTGGCCAGTCTTTCCTTTGCTGAGCTGTACGCCATGGAACAGCTGCAGGAACCCCACCAGCAACAGCACAAAGCCGATCACGTTGAACGTGAAGATCGTGGCGAAGAGGGGATAAACAATGGCCAGCACCCCCAGCAGAATGATCAGGATCCCCATGGACCTTGACGTCTTCAAGCTCTGGGCCCAGGCGTGATCAGAGTCGCTCATGATGTTGCTCATGGTGTGGGTGCTCCAGTTATTCGCTGGGATGGCCGGCTTCCTTGACTTTCGCCAAGATTGCGTCGAGGTTGTAGGTCTCAGGCGCCTGAAGAGGTGGGAATGTCTTGTAGGACATCAACTGTTCTTCCCACAACTGCTGGCCGATGGGCAACATGTTCCAGTCGTACAGGTAGGCGGTCATCGGTGCGGCGATCGAGCCGCCCATGGACAGTGCCGTCTTCTGATTGACGCCGACGGCCTGCTCAAAGGGATCGCGCTTGATGTTCTGAACCAAGGTGAAGTGGAAGGGGATCAGGGGCATGATCCAGCCCTCAGCTCCTGGCTCGGACATGGTGTAGTACATCTTCCAGTTCTTGTACCTCACGGCTGATGGTGTAGCCCCGGAGTAGTAGAAGAAATAATCTCGCGCCGACTTGTCAGACTTGGCTTCGAGATAGTCGCGCTGATTGACGCCATCCAGTGTGGTCTTGACGATGCCGGGATAGTTTCCGGCTTCGATCTGCTTCTTCAGGGCGTCTCCCTTGGCTCCCCCGCCGATATCCACCAGGGTCGGCACCCAGTCCAGGGCGGCGAACAGCTGGTCTTTCACGGTGCCCGGCTCGATATGGCCAGGCCAGCGGACCACCATCGGGGCGCGATACCCACCTTCGTAGGCTTCGCCCTTCTGACCCTTGAAGGGGGTAACACCGCCGTCGGGGAAGGAGATCTTCTCGGCACCGTTGTCGGTGGTGAAGACGATCAGCGTGTTGTCGAGCTGGCCCATGTCATCCAGCTTCTTGAGCACATAGCCGATGTTGTCATCCATCTGCTTCATGCCTGCTTCGTTGACCCCCCAATCCTTGCCGCCTTTGGTTCCCACCATATTCATGTATTTGTCCGAGAGCACGGTGGTGACGTGCATGCGGGCCGGGTTGTACCAGACGAAGAACGGCTTGTTGGTCTTCTTGGGATCGTTGCGGTCGAGGAAGTCGATCACCTTGGCTGAGATCTCCTCGTCCACGGTCTTGGATCGCTCCAGGGTCAGCGGTCCCTCGTCCTTGCAGCTCTGGTTCTTTTCTGTGCCGTCGGACGACGTGCACCAGATCACCGGGCGGGGCGGGGTGAGGCAGGTGGTGGACTTGGGATCCACCGCACCGGCCACGGCAGGCAGCCCAGGTACGGGAGTGTTCTGGCAAGGGGGCGCAACCGCCTGTTGCGTCGGCGAGCTGTTGATGTCGGGGAAGCTCACCTGCTGCATGGCATCGAGGTGATACAGGTAGCCCCAGTACTCCTCGAAACCGTGGGCCGTGGGCAGGGACGCGGTGTGGTCACCCAGGTGATTCTTGCCGAATTCTCCCGTGGTGTAGCCCTGATCGCGCAGGAACTTGGCCAGTGCGGGCGTTCCTGGCTTGAGGTAAGTGGGGCTGCCGGGCAGCTGGGGCGGGATCATGCCCGTTCGCAGGGGGTACATGCCCGTGAAGAACGCATTGCGGCCCGAGGTGCAGCTCTGCATGGCCACGTAATCCATGAAGATCGCGCCCTCTTTGCCGATCCGGTCGATGTTGGGGGTTTCGCCCACCATCAGGCCGCGGTGGTAGATGCCCGGCTGCATCCAGCCGATGTCATCGCCCATGATGAAGAGGATGTTGGGCTTGTTCGCGAATTTCTCGGTGGGCATGCCCATCGGCCGCGCCACTGGCTGACCGGTGGGCATCGCCGTGGGGTTCGCGGAGGCCTGATTGACGTCTGGGCCTTTCGCGCCGCAGGCCACCAGGGCAACACTCAAGAACAGCGCCAGCAGCAGGCTGGTCAGCCGACGGATCGTTGGTGCGAGTGGGGCCATGCGCCGAGCTGGGGACCTGAAGAGGACCGCGACCCCTGATGGGAGCGCAGGTAAGAACCCATATTTCCAGGCAATGGCGGGGAGGAGGCCGAGGCGCTGACTTTTTTGCCCGAATTGAGCAGGCGTGCCCAGCTGAGTCGCAACGACTACCCCTCAGTGGGGCCGGAGACCAGCCGAAAGCCGATATGGGACGTGCCTGTATCCGGTTCGAGGGCCTCCCGGGCCGCCGGGCGGTAGCGGCTGCAATAGTTCTTCGCACAGAGGAAGGAACCACCCTTGATCACGTGCTTGGCGATGCCAGGCTCGCGGGGATCGAAACTCAGCTCCTGCTCGCTCACAGCTGGATTCACATGATCGGCCATGCCCTGGTGGCCGGGTCGGTACCAGTCCTGCGTCCACTCCCAGACGTTGCCGGTCATGTCCTGGAGCCCGTAGCCGTTGGGCGGAAAGCTCCCCACCGGGGCCGTGCCGAAGTAGCCATCCTTCTCCTGGTTGCGGATGGGGAACTCCCCTTGCCAGGTGTTGGCCTTCTTCGCTGAATAGGTTTTCCCCCAGCTGAAGACCTGATCCTTGAGGCCGCCCCTGGCGGCGAACTCCCACTGGGCCTCGGTGGGAAGGGCCTTGCCGGCCCAGGCGGCATAGGCCTCGGCATCCCTGAAGGCGACCTGCACGACGGGATGGTTGGCCAGGCCTTCCAGATCGCTTTCAGGGCCCTGCGGATGCCGCCAGTTCGCCCCGGGAGTCCAGTGCCACCAGCTCAGGTAGGCGACTTCACTTCCAGGAGCTGGGCTTTCGAAGACCAGGGCACCGGGAGCCCGTTGATCGTCAGCCAGATCGGGGTACTGATCCTTGGGGATCGGCCGTTCCGCCACGGTGACATAGCCCGTGGCCGTCACGAACGCATCGAACTCGGCATTGGTGACTTCATGGCGGTCGATGCAGAAACCCTCCACCGTCACCGCATCAACCGAGAGCTCATCGGGGTAGTGGTCATCCGACCCCATGCGGAACGTGCCGCCGGGGATCCATTCCATGGCGCCCGGACAGGTGGGAGAGGCCTCCACGGCAGCCACCTGCGGCGGCTGGATCAACAAACCCAGGATCAGCACGGCCGTGGCCAGCAGGCGTATGGGCATGGAGGCTCCGCTGACTGTGTGCACCCAACAGCCTGCAACTATGGATCAAGGCATCAGGCCATGGATTCTTCGCTCACCGCCCTTGCTTTCGAGGTGCTGCCCCTGGCCGTGGGGGCAGCCGTAAGCCCGCTGGTGCTGGTGGCCCAGGTGCTGACCCTCACCAGCCCAGGTTCAGGCCTGCGCCGAGGCTGGTGCTTTGCCTTGGGCTCGGCCCTGGTGGCGGCCATCTGGGCGGTGCTGGGCCTGGCCACAGGAGCAGACCTCCCGGCCAGGACCTCAGGCCCCGACCCGGTTTCGGCTTGTCTGCATCTGGTGCTGGCCATCGTGCTGGTGGTGATCGGAATCGAAATCCTGCAGCGGGCCGAACCCCAGAAAGCCGCCGGCAGCGCAGCCGTTGCCCATCCTTTTCGCGAATCGTTCCTGCTCGGGATGGGCCTCATGGCCGCCAACCTCACCTCCCTGGTGCTGTTCCTGCCGGCGATTCAGGATGTGGCCCGATCCGGCGCCTCTGCAATCACCCAGGCGTTGATGGCGGGGCTGGTCAGCCTGATCGCCTTGCTGCCCTCGCTGGGCCCGCCGCTGGCCCTGGTGCTGGCGGGGTCAGCCGGGCGTCGCGGCCTT